>NZ_JBBOYD010000001.1:102500-1302500 GCF_038007965.1 Niallia sp. FSL W8-0635
TTCTAAGGGCGTTGAAGCTAGACCGTAAGGACTGGTGGAGCGCTTAGAAGTGAGAATGCCGGTATGAGTAGCGAAAGATGAGTGAGAATCTCATCCACCGAATGCCTAAGGTTTCCTGAGGAAGGCTCGTCCGCTCAGGGTTAGTCGGGACCTAAGCCGAGGCTGAAAAGCGTAGGCGATGGACAACAGGTTGATATTCCTGTACCACCTTTAAATCGTTTGAGCAATGGGGGGACGCAGGAGGATAGGGTAAGCGTGCTGTTGGATTAGCACGTCCAAGCAGTTAGGCCGGTAATGAGGCAAATCCCATTACCATACGGCGGAGCTGTGACGGCGAGGGAAATATAGTACCGAAGTTCCTGATTCCACACTGCCAAGAAAAGCCTCTAGCGAGATTTATGGTGCCCGTACCGCAAACCGACACAGGTAGGCGAGGAGAGAATCCTAAGGTGAGCGAGAGAACTCTCGTTAAGGAACTCGGCAAAATGACCCCGTAACTTCGGGAGAAGGGGTGCTCTTTTGGGTGTTAAAGCCCGAGAGAGCCGCAGTGAATAGGCCCAGGCGACTGTTTAGCAAAAACACAGGTCTCTGCGAAGCCGCAAGGCGAAGTATAGGGGCTGACACCTGCCCGGTGCTGGAAGGTTAAGAGGAGGGGTTAGCGTTCGCGCGAAGCTCTGAATTGAAGCCCCAGTAAACGGCGGCCGTAACTATAACGGTCCTAAGGTAGCGAAATTCCTTGTCGGGTAAGTTCCGACCCGCACGAAAGGTGTAACGATCTGGGCACTGTCTCAACGAGAGACTCGGTGAAATTATAGTACCTGTGAAGATGCAGGTTACCCGCGACAGGACGGAAAGACCCCGTGGAGCTTTACTGCAGCCTGATATTGAATTTTGGTACAGCTTGTACAGGATAGGTAGGAGCCTTGGAAGCCGGAGCGCCAGCTTCGGTGGAGGCATTGGTGGGATACTACCCTGGCTGTATTGACATTCTAACCCGCACCCCTTATCGGGGTGGGAGACAGTGTCAGGTGGGCAGTTTGACTGGGGCGGTCGCCTCCTAAAAAGTAACGGAGGCGCCCAAAGGTTCCCTCAGAATGGTTGGAAATCATTCGTAGAGTGTAAAGGCACAAGGGAGCTTGACTGCGAGACCTACAAGTCGAGCAGGGACGAAAGTCGGGCTTAGTGATCCGGTGGTTCCGCATGGAAGGGCCATCGCTCAACGGATAAAAGCTACCCCGGGGATAACAGGCTTATCTCCCCCAAGAGTCCACATCGACGGGGAGGTTTGGCACCTCGATGTCGGCTCATCGCATCCTGGGGCTGTAGTCGGTCCCAAGGGTTGGGCTGTTCGCCCATTAAAGCGGTACGCGAGCTGGGTTCAGAACGTCGTGAGACAGTTCGGTCCCTATCCGTCGTGGGCGTAGGAAATTTGAGAGGAGCTGTCCTTAGTACGAGAGGACCGGGATGGACGCACCGCTGGTGTACCAGTTGTCTTGCCAAAGGCATCGCTGGGTAGCTATGTGCGGAAGGGATAAGTGCTGAAAGCATCTAAGCATGAAGCCCCCCTCAAGATGAGATTTCCCATAGCGCAAGCTAGTAAGATCCCTGAAAGATGATCAGGTTGATAGGTCAGAGGTGGAAGCGTGGCGACATGTGGAGCTGACTGATACTAATAGATCGAGGACTTAACTAAAAAAATCTTAGCGTAAGCTAAGTAAGATTACTCATTTCTTATCTTTACTTCATAATCTAGTTTTGAGGGAATAACTCTCAAAAATAAATAGTCTGGTGGCGATAGCGAGAAGGTCACACCCGTTCCCATACCGAACACGGAAGTTAAGCTTCTCAGCGCCGATGGTAGTTGGGGGTTCTCCCCCTGTGAGAGTAGGACGTCGCCAGGCGTTATATATGGAGGATTAGCTCAGCTGGGAGAGCATCTGCCTTACAAGCAGAGGGTCGGCGGTTCGATCCCGTCATCCTCCACCATTATATTGTTGGACAAACTATTATATGCCGGTTTAGCTCAATTGGTAGAGCAACTGACTTGTAATCAGTAGGTTGGGGGTTCAAGTCCTCTAGCCGGCACCACTTTATGAGCCATTAGCTCAGTTGGTAGAGCATCTGACTTTTAATCAGAGGGTCGGAGGTTCGAATCCTCCATGGCTCATCTTATTTTTGTCTGCGGGTGTGGCGGAATTGGCAGACGCACTAGACTTAGGATCTAGCGCCGCAAGGCGTGGGGGTTCGACTCCCTTCACCCGCACCATTCAAAAACTAAATATACGCGGAAGTAGTTCAGTGGTAGAACACCACCTTGCCAAGGTGGGGGTCGCGGGTTCGAATCCCGTCTTCCGCTCCATAAAACAATGCCGGGGTGGCGGAACTGGCAGACGCACAGGACTTAAAATCCTGCGGTAGGTGACTACCGTACCGGTTCGATTCCGGTCCTCGGCACCATTGTTTTTAAATTAATGCGCCCGTAGCTCAATTGGATAGAGCGTCTGACTACGGATCAGAAGGTTATGGGTTCGACTCCTTTCGGGCGCGCCATTATATTTCGGGAAGTAGCTCAGCTTGGTAGAGCACTTGGTTTGGGACCAAGGGGTCGCAGGTTCGAATCCTGTCTTCCCGACCATTATTTCATTATTTGGGGCCTTAGCTCAGCTGGGAGAGCGCCTGCCTTGCACGCAGGAGGTCAGCGGTTCGATCCCGCTAGGCTCCACCAAAAAAATATATTGACAGTGATTTTAATACCTGTTACTATATATAAGTTGCTTCTGATAGCAACAAACAAATTGCTCTTTGAAAACTGAACAAACAAACGTCAACAATAAACGTTTTATAACTAACGTTATAAAACGAAAAACAAGTAACAAAAGCTAGAGTTTAGCATTTGAGCTAATCAACTCTTTATTGGAGAGTTTGATCCTGGCTCAGGACGAACGCTGGCGGCGTGCCTAATACATGCAAGTCGAGCGGACTTTAAAAGCTTGCTTTTAAAGTTAGCGGCGGACGGGTGAGTAACACGTGGGCAACCTGCCTGTAAGACTGGGATAACTTCGGGAAACCGGAGCTAATACCGGATAATCCTTTTCCACTCATGTGGAAAAGCTGAAAGACGGTTTACGCTGTCACTTACAGATGGGCCCGCGGCGCATTAGCTAGTTGGTGAGGTAACGGCTCACCAAGGCAACGATGCGTAGCCGACCTGAGAGGGTGATCGGCCACACTGGGACTGAGACACGGCCCAGACTCCTACGGGAGGCAGCAGTAGGGAATCTTCCGCAATGGACGAAAGTCTGACGGAGCAACGCCGCGTGAGTGATGAAGGTTTTCGGATCGTAAAACTCTGTTGTTAGGGAAGAACAAGTACAAGAGTAACTGCTTGTACCTTGACGGTACCTAACCAGAAAGCCACGGCTAACTACGTGCCAGCAGCCGCGGTAATACGTAGGTGGCAAGCGTTGTCCGGAATTATTGGGCGTAAAGCGCGCGCAGGCGGTCCTTTAAGTCTGATGTGAAAGCCCACGGCTCAACCGTGGAGGGTCATTGGAAACTGGGGGACTTGAGTGCAGAAGAGAAGAGTGGAATTCCACGTGTAGCGGTGAAATGCGTAGAGATGTGGAGGAACACCAGTGGCGAAGGCGACTCTTTGGTCTGTAACTGACGCTGAGGCGCGAAAGCGTGGGGAGCAAACAGGATTAGATACCCTGGTAGTCCACGCCGTAAACGATGAGTGCTAAGTGTTAGAGGGTTTCCGCCCTTTAGTGCTGCAGCAAACGCATTAAGCACTCCGCCTGGGGAGTACGGCCGCAAGGCTGAAACTCAAAGGAATTGACGGGGGCCCGCACAAGCGGTGGAGCATGTGGTTTAATTCGAAGCAACGCGAAGAACCTTACCAGGTCTTGACATCCTCTGACACTCCTAGAGATAGGACGTTCCCCTTCGGGGGACAGAGTGACAGGTGGTGCATGGTTGTCGTCAGCTCGTGTCGTGAGATGTTGGGTTAAGTCCCGCAACGAGCGCAACCCTTGATCTTAGTTGCCAGCATTAAGTTGGGCACTCTAAGGTGACTGCCGGTGACAAACCGGAGGAAGGTGGGGATGACGTCAAATCATCATGCCCCTTATGACCTGGGCTACACACGTGCTACAATGGATGGTACAAAGGGCAGCAAAACCGCGAGGTCGAGCAAATCCCATAAAACCATTCTCAGTTCGGATTGTAGGCTGCAACTCGCCTACATGAAGCTGGAATCGCTAGTAATCGCGGATCAGCATGCCGCGGTGAATACGTTCCCGGGCCTTGTACACACCGCCCGTCACACCACGAGAGTTTGTAACACCCGAAGTCGGTGGGGTAACCTTTATGGAGCCAGCCGCCTAAGGTGGGATAGATGATTGGGGTGAAGTCGTAACAAGGTAGCCGTATCGGAAGGTGCGGCTGGATCACCTCCTTTCTAAGGAAAATGGAATTTACATTCCATCAAAGATTGTTGACGATTTGTTGTTCAGTTTTGAGGGAGCAATTCCTCAAAAGTAGGCTTATAATAAGCCAATTGTTCCTTGAAAACTAGATTATGAATAGTAAAAACAAGAAAGAAACCGAGTAATCGCCATCTTAGATTCTCTATTTTAGATAGAAGAATTGAAATAAACTAAGGCTTTTAAGCCAATTAGTTAAGTTAGAAAGGGCGCACGGTGGATGCCTTGGCACTAGGAGCCGATGAAGGACGGGATTAACACCGATATGCTTTGGGGAGCTGTAAGTAAGCTTTGATCCAGAGATTTCCGAATGGGGAAACCCTCTATCCGTAATGGGATAGAATCTTTACCTGAATACATAGGGTACTGAAGGCAGACCCGGGGAACTGAAACATCTAAGTACCCGGAGGAAGAGAAAGCAAACGCGATTCCCTGAGTAGCGGCGAGCGAAACGGGATTAGCCCAAACCAAGAGGCTTGCCTCTTGGGGTTGTAGGACACTCTATATGGAGTTACAAAGGAACGGGGTAGACGAATCGATCTGGAAAGGTCAGTCGTAGAAGGTAAAAACCCTGTAGTCGAAACTTCGTTCCCTCTTGAGTGTATCCTGAGTACGGCGGGACACGAGAAATCCCGTCGGAAGCAGGGAGGACCATCTCCCAAGGCTAAATACTCCCTAGTGACCGATAGTGAACCAGTACCGTGAGGGAAAGGTGAAAAGCACCCCGGAAGGGGAGTGAAATAGATCCTGAAACCGTGTGCCTACAAGTAGTTAGAGCCCTTTTATGGGTGATAGCGTGCCTTTTGTAGAATGAACCGGCGAGTTACGATTACATGCGAGGTTAAGTTGATAAGACGGAGCCGCAGCGAAAGCGAGTCTGAATAGGGCGAAATAGTATGTGGTTGTAGACCCGAAACCAGGTGATCTACCCATGTCCAGGGTGAAGTCCAGGTAACACTGGATGGAGGCCCGAACCCACGCACGTTGAAAAGTGCGGGGATGAGGTGTGGGTAGCGGAGAAATTCCAATCGAACTTGGAGATAGCTGGTTCTCTCCGAAATAGCTTTAGGGCTAGCCTCAAGATTTAGAGTATTGGAGGTAGAGCACTGTTTGGACTAGGGGCCCCCATCGGGTTACCGAATTCAGACAAACTCCGAATGCCAAATACTTATTCTTGGGAGTCAGACTACGAGTGATAAGATCCGTGGTCAAGAGGGAAACAGCCCAGACCACCAGCTAAGGTCCCAAAGTATACGTTAAGTGGAAAAGGATGTGGAGTTGCTTAGACAACCAGGATGTTGGCTTAGAAGCAGCCACCATTTAAAGAGTGCGTAATAGCTCACTGGTCGAGTGACTCTGCGCCGAAAATGTACCGGGGCTAAACGTATCACCGAAGCTGTGGATTGACATCTATGATGTCAGTGGTAGGAGAGCGTTCTAAGGGCGTTGAAGCTAGACCGTAAGGACTGGTGGAGCGCTTAGAAGTGAGAATGCCGGTATGAGTAGCGAAAGATGAGTGAGAATCTCATCCACCGAATGCCTAAGGTTTCCTGAGGAAGGCTCGTCCGCTCAGGGTTAGTCGGGACCTAAGCCGAGGCTGAAAAGCGTAGGCGATGGACAACAGGTTGATATTCCTGTACCACCTTTAAATCGTTTGAGCAATGGGGGGACGCAGGAGGATAGGGTAAGCGTGCTGTTGGATTAGCACGTCCAAGCAGTTAGGCCGGTAATGAGGCAAATCCCATTACCATACGGCGGAGCTGTGACGGCGAGGGAAATATAGTACCGAAGTTCCTGATTCCACACTGCCAAGAAAAGCCTCTAGCGAGATTTATGGTGCCCGTACCGCAAACCGACACAGGTAGGCGAGGAGAGAATCCTAAGGTGAGCGAGAGAACTCTCGTTAAGGAACTCGGCAAAATGACCCCGTAACTTCGGGAGAAGGGGTGCTCTTTTGGGTGTTAAAGCCCGAGAGAGCCGCAGTGAATAGGCCCAGGCGACTGTTTAGCAAAAACACAGGTCTCTGCGAAGCCGCAAGGCGAAGTATAGGGGCTGACACCTGCCCGGTGCTGGAAGGTTAAGAGGAGGGGTTAGCGTTCGCGCGAAGCTCTGAATTGAAGCCCCAGTAAACGGCGGCCGTAACTATAACGGTCCTAAGGTAGCGAAATTCCTTGTCGGGTAAGTTCCGACCCGCACGAAAGGTGTAACGATCTGGGCACTGTCTCAACGAGAGACTCGGTGAAATTATAGTACCTGTGAAGATGCAGGTTACCCGCGACAGGACGGAAAGACCCCGTGGAGCTTTACTGCAGCCTGATATTGAATTTTGGTACAGCTTGTACAGGATAGGTAGGAGCCTTGGAAGCCGGAGCGCCAGCTTCGGTGGAGGCATTGGTGGGATACTACCCTGGCTGTATTGACATTCTAACCCGCACCCCTTATCGGGGTGGGAGACAGTGTCAGGTGGGCAGTTTGACTGGGGCGGTCGCCTCCTAAAAAGTAACGGAGGCGCCCAAAGGTTCCCTCAGAATGGTTGGAAATCATTCGTAGAGTGTAAAGGCACAAGGGAGCTTGACTGCGAGACCTACAAGTCGAGCAGGGACGAAAGTCGGGCTTAGTGATCCGGTGGTTCCGCATGGAAGGGCCATCGCTCAACGGATAAAAGCTACCCCGGGGATAACAGGCTTATCTCCCCCAAGAGTCCACATCGACGGGGAGGTTTGGCACCTCGATGTCGGCTCATCGCATCCTGGGGCTGTAGTCGGTCCCAAGGGTTGGGCTGTTCGCCCATTAAAGCGGTACGCGAGCTGGGTTCAGAACGTCGTGAGACAGTTCGGTCCCTATCCGTCGTGGGCGTAGGAAATTTGAGAGGAGCTGTCCTTAGTACGAGAGGACCGGGATGGACGCACCGCTGGTGTACCAGTTGTCTTGCCAAAGGCATCGCTGGGTAGCTATGTGCGGAAGGGATAAGTGCTGAAAGCATCTAAGCATGAAGCCCCCCTCAAGATGAGATTTCCCATAGCGCAAGCTAGTAAGATCCCTGAAAGATGATCAGGTTGATAGGTCAGAGGTGGAAGCGTGGCGACATGTGGAGCTGACTGATACTAATAGATCGAGGACTTAACTAAAAAAATCTTAGCGTAAGCTAAGTAAGATTACTCATTTCTTATCTTTACTTCATAATCTAGTTTTGAGGGAATAACTCTCAAAAATAAATAGTCTGGTGGCGATAGCGAGAAGGTCACACCCGTTCCCATACCGAACACGGAAGTTAAGCTTCTCAGCGCCGATGGTAGTTGGGGGTTCTCCCCCTGTGAGAGTAGGACGTCGCCAGGCTATCAAAAAGTTCTAAAGGCTTAATGCTTTTAGGGCTTTTTTTATATTTATTTAATACACAATCTTTTTAATTTCCCCCATAGATAGTACAACTTCTTAATTCCTTTCCCCCATGATAAATATAAGGACACCTTATTTTTTTCCATTATTTACACTAGCTATGATAAAATCTATGAATTATTTAAACTTGAAAATTGTGATAAATCAGACTATAGTTAATATAATCTTTATACATACTCTCCTCTCAGGCATGAAAGAATGATGATAGTAGGTTTGGAATGACTAAAAAATGGGAAAATTAATAAAACGTCTTCCTTGCTAAATATTATTTTTATCGTGTATAATTATAGTCAAATATAGTCAAAGTCAGAAGGGGGAGGCTTGGTGAGAAATATTTCGGATATAATTGAGCTTTACTTAAAAGAAGTATTAGAAATGAGCGAAAAATCATTAGTTGAAATAAAGCGAAGTGAAATCGCCGATAAGTTTGAATGTGTACCATCACAAATTAATTATGTAATTAATACTCGTTTCACTATCGAAAAGGGGTATGTTGTGGAAAGTAAACGTGGTGGCGGTGGTTTTATTCGAATTATGAAAGTTCAAACACATGATCATGCCCATTTAATTGATCAATTACTATCCCTTATTCACAGTCGCATACCTCAAAATAGTGCAGAAGATTTAATTCTTCGACTAGTAGAAGAAGATGTTATTAATAAGCGAGAAGCAAAGATTATGTTAAGTGTAATTGATCGCTCTGTATTATATTTAGAATTACCTTATAGAGATGAATTAAGAGCAAGATTATTAAAGGCGATGTTAACATCATTAAAATATAAATAACATCCCAGTTTTTAAATTGAGGTGAGAAATATGATGTGTTCTGAATGTAATCAAAGACCAGCTACTTTACATTTTTCCAAAAATATTAATGGGAATAAGACAGAGTTTCATCTCTGTGAGCATTGTGCAAAAGAAAATGGCGATATGTTTATGGTAAATGGCTCATCTGGTTTATCTTTAAACAGTTTATTAGCTGGATTGCTAAATATCGAGCCGAGTTTTCAACATATTACAGAGGATACTTATAAACAACAACAGCCTTTACAGTGTGAAGAGTGTCAGATGACATTTTCTCAATTCAGGAAAATAGGTAAATTAGGATGTCCACATTGTTATGATACATTCAAGGAGCAATTGCTGCCGTTTATTAAGCGATTGCATGGTGGGAATATTGAGCATAAAGGAAAAATTCCAGAACGAATAGGTGGCCATTATCTTATTAAAAAGGAAATTACTCAGTTAAGAACAGAGCTTAAGGAACTAATTAATAGGGAAGAGTTTGAAAAAGCAGCCGTTATTCGAGATGAGATAAAACATAAAGAAAAACAGTTAACTTCTTTTACTGAGGGAGGGGAGTAACGTGTCTTTAGAAAAATTTATAAGCAAAGCACGAACTTCATGGATGAGTTCAGATGGACCGGACTCTGAAATTGTTCTAACCTCTCGGATTCGATTGGCTAGGAATATACAGGATGTGAAATTTCCTCTTTTATTTTCAAAAGAAGCAGCTGAAAATACGATTCAACAGGTAGAAAATTCACTATTAAAGGATTCTAATCAACCTTTTGGTGAGATGGAATTGCTTGCGATGAATGAATTAAATACATTGGAGAAAAGAGTTCTCGTGGAAAAGCATTTAATCAGTCCTCAGCTAGCAGAGCAATCTCCATATGGAGCTGTTATTTTATCAGAAGATGAAGAGATAAGTATCATGATTAATGAAGAGGATCATATTCGAATTCAGTGTATAAAGCCTGGACTTCAAATAGAAGAAGCGTTTAAAGAGGCTGATACAATTGATGATTTAATAGAAAAAAAGATTAATTATGCTTACCATGCAGAAATGGGCTATTTAACAAGCTGTCCAACTAATATTGGAACAGGTTTAAGAGCTTCTGTAATGATGCATTTACCAGGAATGGTGTTATCTCAACAAATGAATCGCATTATTCCAGCTATACAACAGCTTGGTTTGGTGGTAAGAGGCATTTATGGAGAAGGTAGCGAGGCTCTAGGAAATATTTTTCAGATATCTAATCAAATAACTTTAGGAAGATCTGAAAAAGACATAATAGAGGAACTAAAAAGTGTTGTTACTCAGTTAATTGATCGAGAAAAAGAAGCAAGAAATGCATTAGCACAAACCTCGAACATACAATTAGAAGATAGAGTTTTCCGTTCTTACGGAATCTTATGCAATAGTCGCATTATGGAAACAAAGGAAGCAGCTAAATGTCTATCTGATGTTCGATTAGGTATAGATATGGGATATATTAAGAATGTATCCAAAAATATCCTTAATGAATTAATGATTCTTACCCAGCCAGGATTTTTACAACTATATGCTGGAGAACAGATGAATCCCAATGATCGCGATATACGTCGTGCGTCCTTGATAAGAGAAAGATTAAAATTGGAAACAGACTAAAAGATTCTAAGGAGGATGAAAGTATGATGTTTGGCCGATTTACAGAAAGAGCGCAGAAGGTATTAGCACTTTCCCAGGAAGAAGCAATTCGATTAGGACATAATAATATTGGTACAGAGCATATTTTACTTGGGTTAGTCCGTGAAGGGGAAGGAATCGCAGCCAAAGCTTTACAGGCACTTGGATTAGGTGCTGAAAAAATTCAAGAAGAAGTAGAAAACTTAATTGGTCGTGGTCAAGATGCAGCACAAACGATTCATTATACTCCAAGAGCTAAAAAAGTAATTGAACTATCGATGGATGAAGCAAGAAAATTAGGTCATTCTTATGTTGGTACAGAACATATTCTTTTAGGCTTAATTAGAGAAGGAGAAGGGGTAGCTGCTAGAGTTTTAAATAATCTAGGGGTAAGTCTGAATAAGGCTCGCCAACAAGTCCTTCAGTTACTTGGAAGTAGTGAGTCAGGAAATCATCCAGGTGGCTCGGCTGCTAGTGCTAATACACCAACACTTGATAGTTTAGCTCGTGATTTAACCGCAATTGCAAGAGAAGGAAGCCTGGATCCAGTTATCGGAAGAAGTAAGGAAATCCAACGTGTTATTGAAGTATTAAGTAGAAGAACAAAGAATAACCCAGTTTTAATCGGTGAACCTGGTGTTGGTAAAACAGCTATTGCCGAAGGGCTTGCACAACAAATTGTTCAGAATGAAGTTCCAGAAATTTTAAGGGATAAACGAGTAATGACATTAGATATGGGGACAGTTGTTGCTGGTACGAAATATCGTGGTGAATTTGAGGATCGTTTAAAAAAGGTAATGGATGAAATTCGCCAAGCGGGTAATATTATTCTTTTCATTGATGAATTGCATACTTTAATTGGTGCAGGTGGGGCAGAAGGGGCTATCGATGCGTCTAATATTCTAAAACCATCTTTAGCTAGAGGTGAGCTTCAATGTATTGGTGCCACTACATTAGATGAATATCGAAAATATATTGAAAAAGATGCGGCTTTAGAAAGAAGATTCCAGCCAATCACTGTAGATGAGCCTACTAGTGAAGAATCTATTCAAATTTTAAAGGGGCTAAGGGATCGATATGAAGCACATCATCGTGTTTCCATTACCGATGAAGCGATTGATGCAGCTGTAAAATTATCTGATCGTTATATTTCTGATCGTTTCTTACCAGATAAAGCAATTGATCTAATTGATGAGGCTGGATCTAAGGTTCGTTTAAGATCTTATACAACTCCACCAAATTTAAAAGAGTTAGAAGTGAAGTTAGAGGAAGTACGTAAAGAGAAAGATGCTTCTGTTCAAAGTCAGGAGTTTGAAAAAGCTGCATCTTTACGTGATACAGAACAAAGATTAAGAGAACAATTAGAAGAAACGAAGAAAAATTGGAAAGAGAAGCAAGGACAGGAAAATACAGAAGTAACAGTAGAAGATATTGCAAGTGTTGTCTCTAGTTGGACTGGAATCCCTGTATCTAAGCTTGCACAAACAGAAACGGATAAGCTATTGAATATGGAGAGTATTCTTCACAACCGAGTAATTGGTCAAGAAGAGGCTGTTGTTGCAATTTCAAAAGCAGTAAGACGTGCAAGAGCTGGATTGAAAGATCCGAAGAGACCAATTGGTTCCTTCATCTTCCTTGGACCAACAGGGGTGGGAAAAACGGAACTTGCTCGTGCTTTAGCAGAATCTATGTTTGGCGATGAGGATGCAATGATTCGTATCGATATGTCTGAGTATATGGAGAAACACTCTACTTCCAGATTAGTAGGATCACCTCCAGGATATGTAGGATATGAAGAGGGCGGACAATTGACAGAAAAGGTTAGAAGAAAGCCATATTCTGTCGTGCTTTTAGATGAGATTGAAAAAGCTCATCCAGATGTATTTAATATTTTGCTTCAAGTATTAGAAGACGGTCGTCTAACGGATTCAAAAGGAAGAACAGTGGATTTCCGAAATACGGTATTAATCATGACTTCCAACGTTGGAGCATCAGCATTAAAACAAAATAAATATGTAGGCTTTAATGTACAAGATGGAGATCAAGATTATAAAGACATGAAGGGCAAAGTAATGGAAGAGCTAAAAAGAGCATTCCGTCCAGAGTTCTTAAACCGTATTGATGAAACAATTGTATTCCATGCATTAGAGAAGAAGCATCTAAAAGAAATTGTTACTTTAATGGCTGATCAGTTAGTTAAACGTCTGACAGAGCAAGATATTCAATTAACGATTACGGAAGCAGCAAAAGAAAAAATTGCTGAAGAAGGCTATGATCCAGAATATGGAGCAAGACCACTTCGTCGTGCAATACAAAAGCATATAGAAGATCGTTTATCTGAAGAGCTTCTAAAAGGAACCGTATTAACTGGCCAGCAAATCGAATTAGATGTAGAAAATGGAGAGTTTACTGTGAAAGTAAATGGTGCAGAGCCAGTAGTGAATCTGCAAAAATAATAAGCAAAAACATCTATATAAGTGGCACACGTATTACAGCTTTACGTGTGTCATTTCTTTATTTAATATAAAATGGTGAAAAAAGGAACCCTCTAATCTAAGTATGCAAATAGGCACAAACAGCAAATACATACTAAAAGGTGGGAGGAATTAGTAAATGAAAGGAAATGGGTGCTGAAGATGGCCAAGAGGAAAACAAAATTTCTTTGTCAAGATTGCGGATATGAATCTGCAAAATGGATGGGGAAATGCCCAGGTTGTGGCAACTGGAATACAATGGTAGAAGAAGTAGAGAAAAGCGCGGTGCAACGAAAAGGAGCGTTTGCTCATTCAGCTACTAGTACGATTGCTGCAAAGCCTATTCCTATTACAAGTATCGAAACCATTAATGAGCCTAGAATATATACAGATTTAATCGAACTAAATCGAGTTCTTGGGGGAGGCATAGTTCGTGGTTCACTTGTATTAATAGGGGGAGATCCAGGAATAGGGAAGTCAACACTGCTATTACAAGTATCCTCTCAGTTGGCACAGAAAAAACACTCTGTTTTATATGTATCTGGAGAGGAATCTCAAAAGCAAACAAAGTTAAGAGCAGACCGTTTAGGAGTTGTTTCTGACCATTTGCTTGTTTAT
This sequence comes from Niallia sp. FSL W8-0635, assembly GCF_038007965.1. GTDB lineage: Bacteria > Bacillota > Bacilli > Bacillales > Cytobacillaceae > Niallia. Next base: position 115,925 of record NZ_JBBOYD010000001.1, read on the forward strand.
TCGGAAACAAATCTAGAAGATATAAGTAGAACAATTGAAAATACAAATGTAGAGTTTGTTGTTATTGATTCTATTCAGACCATTTATCATCCAGAAGTTACTTCTGCACCAGGAAGTGTTTCTCAAGTTAGAGAATGTACAGCTGAATTAATGAGAATTGGAAAAACAAAAGGAATAGCGATTTTCATTGTAGGGCATGTAACAAAAGAAGGTTCCATTGCAGGACCAAGATTGTTAGAACATATGGTGGATACAGTTTTGTATTTCGAAGGAGAAAGACATCATACATATCGTATTTTACGAGCAGTAAAGAATCGATTTGGTTCTACTAATGAGATGGGAATTTTTGAGATGAAAGAATTTGGTCTTGAAGAAGTAGAGAATCCATCAGAAATATTCCTTGAAGAGCGTTCGCAAGGTGCCGCTGGTTCAACAGTTGTAGCATCAATGGAAGGGACGAGACCTGTCCTTGTTGAAATTCAAGCATTGATTTCACCGACTAGCTTCGGAAATCCTAGAAGGATGGCGACGGGAATCGATCATAACAGAGTCCCTCTTTTAATGGCAGTATTAGAAAAAAGAGTCGGCATGTTATTACAGAATCAGGATGCGTATTTAAAAGTAGCTGGTGGGGTAAAACTGGATGAGCCTGCTATTGATCTAGCAATCGCAGTGAGTATTGCATCAAGCTTTAGAGATAAACCTACTAAAGCTACGGATTGCATTATAGGAGAAGTTGGATTAACAGGGGAAGTTAGAAGAGTTTCTCGTATTGAGCAAAGAGTACAAGAGGCTGCAAAACTTGGGTTTGAACGTGTTATTATTCCAAACAATAATTTAAGCGGTTTAAAGGTACCCAAGGGGATAAAGGTTGTGGGAGTTAGTTCAGTGGCAGAGGCATTAACAGCCGCCTTTGGGGATTAATTTAGAAAAAATACATTGATGTGATTTTTTAGTTGTGTTAAAATGGAATATTTATTTATTTGACAGAGAATTATTTTTAATGCTAATCTTATTTTATCAATTAAAATAGGTATTTATCTCTTTGTCTGTGTTATATTTCCAATTTACAGTAGGGAATTATGTGCTTTTTCTATGGATATTCCTAATTAAGAATTTTTATAGATGGATAAGAAGGTAGAATTTTTAAGTATATTATTATTTCCCGCGCAATGTATTTTGAGCGCATCATATTAACACTAGTATTAGGCATAGTCATATCTATAAAAATAACTTTTTCATTACAAATAAAAAATTCCTGTAATATTAGGTTTCAAAACTGGGAATTTGTTTATAATGTGAAAGAGGAGGTGGAAGTATTGTTAAAACGCATTGTTCAAGTTTGTTTTTTAATTATTGGAGGAACAATAGGATTTTTATTTATTCCTGAATTATTCTCAGTAATGTCTATCGATCATGATCTTATTAATAACGCATATGTGTCAGCAATACTTGGTGCCATTATTTTTTATCTTATTACTTTTTGGGCGATTGATTATATTGTCAACTTTATCAAGTTTTTAGAAGAATCGATTGTAAAGGCCCCAATAACGGATATTATATTTGGGAGTGTTGGAATAGGATTTGGGTTAACTTTAGCCTTTTTAGTAGGGTATGCTTTAACTTCTGTTCCTGTGCTTAATACTGTGGCTCCAATCCTTTTATCATTACTTTTTGGATATTTAGGCTTTCAAGTTGGGTTTAAGAAGAGAGATGAACTATTGACCCTCTTCACAGCAAGAAAGAAAAAAGTAGTGGAAGAAGAACCTTTAAAAGCTGAGAAAAGTAATTTAAAAATATTGGATACTAGTGTTATTATTGATGGAAGAATAGCTGATATTTGTCAAACAGGATTTCTAGAGGGTACAATTGTTATTCCACAATTTGTTCTTGGAGAACTTCAGCATATAGCTGATTCATCTGATGCGCTTAAACGTAATCGAGGAAGAAGAGGTTTAGATATTCTTAATCGGATACAAAAGGAATTAGCAATTAAGGTGGAAATTTACGAAGGTGATTTTGAAGATATCGCAGAAGTAGATAGTAAACTAGTTAAATTAGCTAAACTAACAAATGGCGTGGTTGTAACGAATGATTTTAACTTAAATAAAGTTTGCGAACTGCAAAAGGTTGCGGTTCTTAACATTAACGATTTGGCAAATGCTGTAAAGCCGGTGGTTCTTCCAGGGGAAGAAATGAAGATTCAAATTATTAAAGATGGGAAAGAGCATAATCAAGGAGTTGCCTATCTCGATGATGGAACAATGATTGTTGTAGAAGAAGGACGCAATTATATTGGAAAACATATAGATGTACTTGTAACAAGTGTCTTGCAGACATCTGCAGGTCGAATGATTTTTGCTAAACCAAAATTATTAGAAAAAGCATTGTAAGAATAGGGGTTAGTTACATGACTTATGAAGTCATTATTCCAGCAGCTGGACAAGGGAAACGAATGGGTCTGGGGAAGAACAAGTTGTTTCTTGAGTTAGACCGTTTACCAGTATTTATTCATACTTTAATTGTTTTCGAAAAGGATCCGAATTGTAAGGGGATCTGGTTGGTAGTTAGTTCAGATGATAAAAAAGAAATGAATGAACTAGTAAAGAAATATGCAATTACGAAAGTATCTGCACTGATTGAAGGTGGCAAAGAAAGACAACACAGTGTCTACCATGCAGTGAAGGAAATACCGGATGATACAATTGTTCATGTTCATGATGCAGCTAGACCTTTTATTCAAACAGAGCAAATAGCAAAATTGACAAAGGTTGCAGAGGAAAGTGGCGCAGCTGTTTTAGCAGTTCCAATTAAAGATACTGTCAAAAAAGTTGATGGTGATTTGGTAGTGGAAACAGTTGAGCGTTCAAGCTTGTGGGCTATTCAGACCCCACAAGCTTTTCGTATTTCCATTTTAAAAGAAGCACATGAAAAAGCGGTTGTAGATACATATATAGGAACAGATGATGCTAGTTTGGTGGAACGATTAGGACACACTGTACAAATCGTAGAAGGAAACTATGACAATATTAAATTAACGACGCCAGAAGATTTATACTTTGCGGAGGCAATAGTGGCGAAGCGTAAAACAAGAATGAGGTTCGGAGAAAATAGTTTATAACAATGGGATAAGACTGGAGGAGTAAAGATGTTTCGAATAGGGCAAGGGTTTGATGTTCATCAATTAGTAAGTGGAAGACCACTTATTATAGGAGGAATAGAAATACCATATGAAAAAGGATTGCTAGGACATTCTGATGCAGATGTTTTATTACATACGATTGCAGATGCTTGCTTAGGTGCTATAGGTGAAGGGGATATCGGAAAACACTTTCCTGATACAGATGAAGCATTTAAAGATGCTGATTCGGCAAAACTATTACAACATGTTTGGAAAATAGTTAAGGGAAAGGGTTATGAATTAGTAAATGCTGATTGTACGATAATGGCACAGCAACCGAAAATGGCACCACACATCCAAGCGATGCAAGCGAGGATTGCAGAATTGCTTGAAACAGAGCAGGAGAATGTAAATGTTAAAGCGACAACTACAGAGAAATTAGGGTTTACTGGAAGAGGAGAAGGGATTGCTTCACAAGCAGTTGTGTTGCTTCAAAAAAGAAATATATAAATGATTGGTAATTATAAGGACGTACACCTTTTAAAGAAAAAAACAAAGTGATAGAATAGATTAGAAAAAGCGTAAGTAATCAAGGAGGCACAAGCATGTCTAACGAAATTCGTGTTCGTTATGCTCCAAGTCCAACAGGACATTTGCATATAGGGAATGCGCGTACAGCATTATTTAATTATTTATTTGCACGTAGTAAAGGCGGAAAGTTTATCATCCGCATTGAAGATACGGATAAAAAAAGAAATATTCAAGGCGGAGAAGAAAGCCAGTTGAAATATTTGAAATGGCTTGGAATGGACTGGGATGAAAGCACGGATGTTGGTGGAGAATATGGTCCATATCGTCAGTCTGAAAGAAATGATATTTATAAAAAGTACTACACAGAATTATTGGAAAAAGGACTTGCTTATAAATGTTATTGTACGGAAGAAGAAATTGAAGCAGAAAGAGAAGAGCAAGTAAGTAGAGGAGAAACACCTAAGTATTCAGGGAAATGTCGTTATTTAACCAAAGAACAGCAGGAGAAATTAGAAGCTGAGGGAAGACAGCCTAGTATTCGAATTCTTGTACCAGAAAATGTTGTTTATGAATTTAATGATATGGTTAAAGGAGACGTTTCTTTTGAATCAGAAACAATTGGCGATTATGTCATTGTTAAAAAGGACGGTACTCCTACGTATAATTTTGCTGTAACAATTGATGATCATTTAATGGAGATTACCCATGTTTTACGTGGAGATGATCATATTACAAATACGCCGAAACAATTGATGATCTATGATGCTTTTGGTTGGGAAAGACCAGTATTTGGACATATGACTTTAATTGTTAATGAAAGCAGAAAGAAATTAAGTAAGCGTGATGAATCGATTATTCAATTCATTGAGCAATATGAAGAATTGGGCTATTTACCTGAAGCGTTATTCAATTTTATTGCTTTATTAGGGTGGTCTCCAGAGGGAGAAGAAGAAATATTCTCTGTAGAAGAGTTTATCCGTATTTTTGATCCGGCTAGATTGTCTAAATCTCCAGCGTTGTTTGATCAAAATAAGTTAGCTTGGATGAATAATCAATATATTAAAAAGGCAGATCTAGAAACGGTTGTTCGTCTAGCTGTTCCTCATTTAGAGAAAGCCGGTTTAGTAAGCGAGAGCCGTTCGACTGAAGAAGAGGCATGGGTAAATAATCTGGTTGGTTTATATCAAGAGCAAATGAGCTGTGGAGCAGATATTGTGACCTTATCAACTTTATTCTTTAGTGATGAAATCCAATATGATGAAGAAGCAAAAGAGGTTTTAGCTGGGGAACAAGTTCCTGCTGTAGTAGAAGCGTTTAAGGAAGCGTTAGCTGAAATGCCAGAATGGAGTGCGGATCAAATAAAGGCTTCCATTAAAGCAGTTCAAAAGGCTACTGGTCAAAAAGGCAAAAACTTATTTATGCCAATTCGAGTGGCAACAACTGGTCAAACTCATGGTCCTGATTTACCAAAAGCCATTGAGCTTTTGGGAAAAGAAAAAATTGATGCGAGATTAACGGCATTAATTAGTTAACATTTCTGGGGAAATGTAATATAGTAGTAGGAAAGCTATATAGAAAAATCGTAGATGAGGAAAAGTAAAAAAAGAGAAGCTTATTAGAGAGAATCATCACCAGGCTGAAAGTGATTCAAGTAACCTCTTTTTTGAAGTGCGCCTCAGAGTCCTATATCGAAATAAATGGTTTATTAGTAGATAGAGGCGGAACCTATCCGTTAACAGGGATGAGTGGAGATTATTGTGTGGAGCAGTAATCTAAACAGAGTGGAACCGCGCCCTAAAAGCGTCTCTGTCTTTTTAGACAGAGGCGCTTTTTTTATTGGAATTATCCATTTATCCAATAAGAGGTAAGGGGGATTTTCTGATTGGAGCCGAGGGGAATGTTAATCTTAATCCTAAAATAGAACTTTTTAGAGTTAAGGATGATTTAGGAAATAAAGATAAAGAGGGAGATACTTTTTTAGAGTATGACTGTTAGAAAGCAGAATATAGTCATAAATGGGGGGAGATTAGTATGTTTCGGCGCATAAAAGAGGATATAGCTGTTGTGTTTGAACAAGATCCTGCTGCAAGAAGTTCAATAGAGGTTATCTTAACCTATTCAGGATTACACGCCATATGGTTTCATCGAATTGCTCATTTTTTATTTAGACATAAAAGATTTTTTCTAGCTAGGGTGATCTCTCAATTTAGTCGCTTTCTGACAGGTATTGAAATACATCCAGGCGCAAAAATTGGCAATCGATTGTTTATTGATCATGGAATGGGTGTTGTTATAGGGGAAACATGTGAAATTGGTGATAACGTTACTATTTTTCAGGGAGTAACGCTTGGAGGAACGGGCAAAGAAAAGGGAAAAAGACATCCAACCGTTAAAGATAATGCCCTTATTGCTTCTGGAGCCAAAGTATTAGGATCCATTGTTATTGGAGAAAATGCCAAGATAGGGGCTGGTTCAGTTGTACTTAGAGACGTACCAGCAAATTCAACAGTAGTAGGTATTCCGGGAAGAGTTAAAGTGCAAGATGGTATTAAAATAAAGAAAGACTTAAATCATTGTGATTTACCAGACCCGGTTGCAGATAGACTAAAAGAAATGGAAATGGAAATTACCCAATTAAGAGAACAATTAAAAGAATTACAAGAAGAAAGGAGTTATAAGTAATGCCCATTCAATTATATAACACATTAACAAGAGCAAAGGAGGACTTTGTTCCACTTGAAGAGGGAAAAGTAAAAATGTATGTATGTGGACCAACTGTCTATAACTATATCCATATTGGGAATGCGCGACCTGCAATTGTTTTTGATACGGTACGTCGTTATCTAGAGTTTCGTGGTTATGACGTACAATACGTATCTAATTTTACTGACGTGGATGATAAGCTAATTAAAGCAGCAAACGAACTTGGAGAAACGGTGCCTGTTATTGCTGACCGCTTTATCAACGCATACTTTGAAGATGTTACCGCGTTAGGTTGCAAAAAGGCTGATTCGCATCCCCGTGTAACAGAGAATATGGATATTATTATTGGTTTTATTGCGGCATTAATTGAAAAGGGATTTGCCTATGAGTCAGAAGGCGATGTCTATTATCATACAAGAGCATTTGATGGATATGGTAAGCTTTCTCATCAATCCATTGATGAACTGCGCTCAGGGGCTAGAATTGCGGTAGGAGAGAAAAAGCAAGATTCATTAGATTTCGCTTTATGGAAAAAGGCGAAAGATGGCGAGATTTTCTGGGAAAGTCCTTGGGGTCAGGGGCGTCCTGGCTGGCATATTGAATGCTCTGCTATGGTACGTAAATATTTAGGGGATACAATCGATATCCATGCAGGCGGGCAGGATTTGGCATTTCCTCATCATGAAAATGAAATTGCGCAGTCAGAAGCATTAACGGGGAAAACCTTTGCTAATTATTGGATGCATAATGGATATATTAATATTGATAATGAGAAAATGTCAAAATCACTGGGGAATTTTATCACAGTAAATGATATTATTAAAATTCATGATCCACAAGTGCTAAGGTTCTTTATGTTATCTGTTCACTATCGCAATCCGATTAATTATAGTGAAGAGGTATTGGAAAATACGAGAGCTGGTTTAGAAAGAATTCGAACTTCTTATGAAAACTTAAAACATCGCAGTACAGCTAGTACAGATCTTACTGATACAAATGACGAATGGATTGCCAAAATTGCTGATCTTCGAAAACAATTTGTTGAAAGTATGGATGATGATTTTAATACAGCGAACGGAATTTCAGTTCTTTTTGAATTATCGAAGCAAGCAAATTATTACCTACTTGAAAAAACTACTTCACCTGCTGTTATTCATGCATTCATGAAAGAATTTGAAGAATTATTTGCAGTCCTTGGTCTATCTTTATCTTCTGATGAGGAATTATTAGATGAAGAAATAGAAGCGTTGATTGAAAAAAGAACGCAGGCAAGAAAAGATAGAGATTTTGCGCTTGCAGATCAAATTAGAGATCAATTAAAGGCTATGAATATCATTTTAGAAGACACGGCACAAGGTATACGATGGAAAAGAGGGTAAAAGATGCTTCTCTATGATAAAAAAATAGATGAAAAGCAAATGAACAGCCTTGCCCTTGCCTATATGGGCGATGCTGTTCTTGAAATATATGTGAGACGACATTTATTGTATAGTGGAAAAGTGAAACCAAATCAGCTTCATAGAGAAGCTACTAGATACGTTTCAGCCAAAGGGCAAGCAAAGGTAGTGCATTATCTTCTTGAAAAGGGATTTTTTTCAGAAGAGGAAATAGCGGTATTAAAAAGGGGGAGAAATGCCAAATCAGGCACTGTTCCCAAAAATACGGATGTACAGACCTATCGATATAGTACTGGATTTGAAGCGGTATTAGGAAATTTATATTTAGCGAAGAAAGAAGAGCGACTTGAGGAAATAATCAAAGCAGCTTTTTCGGTCATTGAAAGCAAATAGGAGGAGCGAAAAGTGTCAAGTGATTTTATTGTTGGAAAAAATGCAGTAATTGAAGCGTTGAAATCAGAAAGAGACGTAAATAAAATATTGATTGCAGAAGGTTCTCAAAAGGGGCAAATGCAAATAGTAATCGGTTTGGCTAAAGAGGCAAATGTGCTTATTCAATTTGTTCCCAAAAAGAAATTGGATAGTTTAGTAGATGCGAATCATCAAGGGGTGGTAGCGCAAGTTGCTGCATATCAATATGCAGAAATTGATGATTTATTTGATTTAGCGGAAAAGAAGCAAGAAACGCCGTTTTTCTTATTGCTTGATGAAATTGAGGATCCGCATAATTTAGGCTCTATTATGAGAACTGCTGATGCAGTAGGTGCTCATGGGATAATTATTCCTCGGAGAAGGGCAGTAGGGTTAACCGCTACTGTTGCGAAGGCTTCCACAGGTGCGATTGAACATATACCAGTTGTTCGAGTGACAAATATGGCAAGGACAATAGATGAACTTAAAACGAGAGGGATATGGATTGCAGGAACAGATGCAAAGGGAAGTGAAGATTATCGCAGGTTTGATGGAACAATGCCATTGGGATTAGTGATTGGAAGTGAAGGGAAGGGGATGGGAAGACTGATTAAAGAAAAATGTGATTTTCTTATTCATTTACCTATGTCCGGAGCTGTTACTTCTCTAAATGCTTCTGTTGCAGCTGCACTTTTAATGTATGAGGTATATCGGAAACGCCATCCACTTGAGGGATAATAATGGATATTCTAATCGTCGACGGATATAACATTATTGGGGCTTGGCCAGAACTAAATGTGCTAAAGAATAAAGATCTTGCAGCAGCAAGGGATGCTTTGGTAGGTAAAATGGCGGAGTATCAAGGGTATTCAGGATACCGAGTTATTGTTGTTTTTGATGCTTATTATGTCAAGGGAACAGAGAAAAAGTTTAAAGATTACAAAGTAGAAGTCATTTTTACTCGTGAAAACGAAACGGCTGATGAACGGATCGAAAAACTAGCGATTGAGTTAAATAACAGAAAAACGCAAATACATGTTGCGACATCGGATTTCACGGAACAATGGGCCATTTTTGGACAAGGTGCCTTGCGGAAATCTGCAAGAGAATTGTGGATAGAGATGGGCGGAATGGAGCAGGAAATAGGGAAAAAGGTAAAAAAAATAAAAGAAAAAAAGCCTGTTGCTAAGATTCCGCTTTCAAGAGAAGTAGAAGAAATTTTCGAAAAATGGCGTCGTGGAGAAAAATGAGTTGTTGACGCTCAAAAAAAAGCTAGAGTATAATGGATTTATCCATGATTGCACGGTCGGGGGGATCTGTATGAGTACTGACAACTGGACTAAGAGTAACGATTATACTGGAAATTATATGGAACTTGAAGATGAAGTGTTAGTGGAATTGGTGCATAAAGGAGAAAGTGACGCTTTAGATTATTTAATTCAAAAGTATCGCAACTTTGTGCGAGCTAAAGCCAGATCCTATTTCTTAATCGGAGCGGACAAGGAAGATATTGTTCAAGAGGGAATGATTGGCCTTTATAAGGCGATTCGTGATTTTAAAGAAGACAAGCTCTCGTCGTTTAAAGCATTTGCTGAATTGTGTATAACAAGACAGATTATTACAGCTATTAAAACGGCAACCAGGCAAAAGCATATTCCTTTGAATTCGTATGTTTCTTTGGACAAGCCCATCTATGATGAAGAATCTGATCGAACATTAATGGATATTATATCTGGAGCAAAAGTGCTTGATCCAGAAGAATTAATCATTAATCAGGAAGAATATGATCATATTGAAATAAAAATGTCTGAATTATTAAGTGATTTAGAAAGAAAAGTATTGTCACTGTATCTGGATGGTCAATCCTATCAGGAAATTTCTGAGGAATTGAATAGACATGTGAAGTCCATTGATAATGCGCTTCAACGGGTGAAAAGAAAGCTTGAGCGATATTTAGAAATAAGAGAGTTTTCGCTCTAAGTGTAAATGTTTTTTTGAAATAACAAATATTTACTGATATTGACATCTTATGCGTGTCCATGATACAGTTTGGAAAGATATAAAGGACGTAGTAGGTGTAATAAAAATGAGCAAAAAGCTTGTGTTAGCGTGTGAAAAATGTGGGTCAAGAAATTATTCTACTGTGAATAACAATGGAACAGAGCGTTTGGAGATAAAGAAATTTTGTCAAAATTGTAATGCTCATACCGTTCACAAAGAGACAAAATAACGCTTGTATAGATAATTGCCCGCGGTTAAAGATGGAGGTAACAAAATGCAAAGTGCTGTTAAGTATTTTCGCGAAGTTGGTAGAGAATTAAGAAAGGTTAGCTGGCCAAAAAAGAAAGAGCTAACTAATTATACACTCACAGTTCTTATAACTGTTGTCTTTTTTGCTATCTTCTTTGCAGTTGTTGATTTAGGAATTTCTGAACTTATTCGATTAATACTTGAATAACAGTTGTCTACTCATGGTATAATGGTAAAACGATAGGAAACATTTACAAAAGCCCGGTAACGGGTTTTTTCATTTGCTGAAAAATAAATGAGTTGTTCCTTACAGATAATATAAAAAACAGTACGAAAAATAAAGTTTACAGGGAGGGACGGACGAAGTAGTCCTCTTTTATGGAAAAAAATTGGTATGTAGTGCATACGTACTCTGGATATGAAAATAAGGTGAAAGCCAATTTAGAAAAACGGGTAGAAACAATGGCGATGCAAGATAAAATTTTTCGCGTTGTTGTACCTGAAGAAGAAGAAACTGATATTAGAAATGGTAAAACAAAAGTAGTGAAAAGAAAGGTTTTCCCAGGATATGTGTTGGTAGAAATTGTTATGACAGATGATTCTTGGTATGTAGTACGTAATACTCCTGGTGTAACGGGATTCGTAGGATCTGCTGGTTCTGGATCTAAACCAACTCCACTTTTACCGGAAGAAGTCCAAGTGATTCTGAAGAGAATGGGTGTAGAGGAACAAAGAATAGAAATTGAGTTTGAATTAGGAGAAACAGTAAAAGTAAATGAAGGACCATTTGCTAATTTTACTGGGACTGTTGAGGAAATTGATAAGGATAAAGCGAAGGTTAAAGTATTAGTAAATATGTTTGGAAGAGATACCCCTGTGGAACTCGATTTTACACAAATTGAAAAATTTTAACCAGAAAACTTGAAATGATCTTGAAAAAGTGTTACTATTTCATAGGTCAGTATATCTCATAAAGAGATAGGATATTGTCAAATTTCTTTATTTCATATAAAGACGATAAGTTGAGTGGGAGGGGAAACCCCTATTACCACATCACGGACTTTAAGGAGGTGTGTCTCGTGGCTAAAAAAGTAATTAAAGTTGTTAAATTGCAAATCCCAGCAGCTAAAGCGAATCCGGCACCACCAGTTGGTCCTGCATTGGGTCAAGCTGGCGTAAACATTATGGGATTCTGTAAGGAGTTTAACGCTCGTACAGCCGAACAAGCTGGTTTAATCATTCCTGTTGAGATTACGGTTTTCGAAGACCGTTCATTTACATTTATTACAAAAACTCCACCTGCTGCAGTTTTACTTAAAAAAGCAGCTGGTATCGAGTCTGGTTCTGGTGAACCAAACCGTAATAAAGTAGCAACTGTTAAGCGTGATAAAGTACGCGAGATTGCTGAAACAAAAATGCCTGATCTAAATGCAGCTAGCGTTGAAGCAGCTATGCGTATGGTTGAAGGTACTGCCCGTAGCATGGGTATTGTTATTGAAGACTAAACCTATATATGGTTAGTGTTGATTAAGGTTGTGACGACGGTAAATCTTTAGTCGCAACCTTTATTCGTGGGAGGTAATTCCGCTAAAACCACAATTCAAGGAGGAAATATAGTTATGGCTAAAAAAGGTAAGAAGTATTTAGAAGCTATCAAACTTGTTGATCGTACTAAAGCTTACCCAATTCAAGAAGCAATTGAGTTAGTGAGAAAGACTAGCACTACAAAATTTGACGCATCTGTTGAGGTTGCTTTCCGTTTAGGCGTAGATCCTAAGAAAGCTGACCAACAAATCCGTGGAGCAGTAGTTCTTCCAAACGGAACAGGTAAAACTCAACGCGTTTTAGTTTTCGCTAAAGGCGAAAAGTTAAAAGAAGCAGAAGCAGCAGGAGCAGACTTTGTAGGCGATGCTGATTATATAACTAAAATCCAACAAGGTTGGTTTGATTTTGACGTAATCGTTGCAACTCCAGACATGATGGGTGAAGTTGGTAAACTTGGTCGTGTATTAGGACCTAAAGGTTTAATGCCAAACCCTAAAACTGGAACAGTTACTTTTGATGTAACGAAAGCAGTTAACGAAATCAAAGCTGGTAAAGTAGAGTACCGTGTAGACAAAGCTGGTAACGTACATGTTCCAATCGGTAAAGTATCATTTGATGATGCTAAACTAGTTGAAAACTTCAAAACTATCTTTGATACAATGTCAAAAGCAAAACCAGCAGCTGCAAAAGGAACTTACATGAAGAACGTAGCAGTTACTTCAACAATGGGTCCTGGCGTAAAAGTAGATCCTTCTACTGTTTGATAAAATTTGGTATTTGACAAAACAAGATAGATAGCATATACTTCATCTTGTTGAAAAAAATAAATAACATTTGTACCGTAGACAGTAGGTGCTAACTTTTAGCTTAATTTCCTGCCGAGGTAATACGATAGATTATTTGATCAGTTGTGAGAACAACTATTGTATACACCTCCATGTCTAAATGATATGGAGGATTTTATTTGTCGGTATAAATGTAGAAATTCTACAGGAGGTGTAAAGATGAGCATCGTAATCGAACAAAAGAAACAAGTAGTATCTGATATTGCTGAAAAATTCAAAGCAAGTAAATCAACAATCGTTGTTGACTACCGTGGTTTGACTGTTTCAGAAGTAACTGAACTTCGTAAACAACTTCGTGAAGCAGGAGTTGAGTTCAAGGTTTTCAAAAACTCTTTAACTCGCCGTGCTGCTGAATCTGTTGAATTAGCAGGTTTAAACGAATCTCTAACTGGTCCAAATGCTATTGCATTCAGTAATGAGGATGTTGTTGCACCAGCAAAAATTTTAAACGACTTCGCTAAAAAACATGAAGCGTTAGAAATTAAAGCAGGAGTAATCGAAGGAAACTTAGCAACCGTTGAAGAAGTGAAGGCTCTTGCTGAACTTCCATCACGCGAAGGTTTACTTTCTATGTTACTCAGCGTTCTTCAAGCACCAATCCGCAATCTTGCTCTTGCTACAAAAGCAGTTGCAGATCAGAAAGAAGAGCAAGGCGCTTAATATTTTATACGATAATGTATCATAAAAAACCCAAAATACAAGGAGGAAACATATAATGTCTAAAGAACAAATCTTAGAAGCAGTTAAAAATATGACTGTTTTAGAATTAAACGATTTAGTAAAAGCAATTGAAGAAGAATTCGGAGTAACTGCTGCTGCTCCTGTAGCTGTAGTTGCAGGTGGCGGAGAAGCTGCTGCTGAAAAATCTGAGTTTGATGTAGTTCTTGCATCTGCTGGAGATCAAAAAATTAAAGTTATCAAAGCTGTACGTGAAATCACAGGTCTTGGTCTTAAAGAAGCAAAAGAACTTGTTGACAACACTCCAAAAGCAGTTAAAGAAGGAGCTTCTAAAGAAGAAGCTGAAGAAATCAAAGCTAAACTTGAAGAAGTTGGAGCTAACGTTGAAGTTAAGTAATGTTAGTTAAAAAGAAGCTCGCTAAATTAGCGGGCTTTTTTTCCTAAAGTGTATGAGGCTTAAAAGCATCAAGTCACAATCAGTTCAGTTGAATGGAGTTTTAAACCATCTTTTTGTGTAAGGTAATTATGTAAGAAGTTATGGGGAAGTCTACTAACTGTATGTGATAGCTTAAAAGTCATCTGCGCTTTTTTTAATTCATTGCGAGATTTGTCTTGCTTTGTAATTAATCCTCAAGTAGTGGTCTTCCTTATATAAATTCTCCTAAGGAGGTGTTCGTATGACAGAACATTATTATTCCCGAACCCAGAATGTAAATAGCGATCCGAATTACTGGAATTTTACGCTAAAAGGTAATACAATACGTTTTAAAACAGATAATGGGGTTTTCTCCAAAAGAGAAGTTGATTTTGGCTCTAGACTATTAATAGAAACCTATACATTTCCGAGTATAGATGGAGATATTTTAGATGTAGGCTGTGGTTATGGTCCAATAGGTCTTTCTGTCGCAAAAACTGCTCCAGAAAGAATGATTCATATGGTCGATGTTAATTTACGTGCAATTGAATTGGCGAAAGAAAATGCACAGCAAAATGGTATTGAAAATGTTCGAATTTATGAAAGTGATCGACTTCTTCAAGTGAAGGGAACTAAATTTGCTTCTATTTTAACTAATCCGCCGATTAGAGCGGGGAAAAAAGTCGTTCATGATATTTTTGAGCAAAGCTATGAACGGTTAGCTGTAAATGGAGAGCTTTGGATTGTGATTCAAAAGAAACAAGGAGCACCATCTGCTATTGCGAGATTAGAGGAACTTTTTAAAGAGGTAAATATAGTAGAAAAGAAAAAAGGGTATTTTATAATTCAAGCAAAAAAGATTGACTAGCCCTTTTTGTTGTGATAGCATTGTATAATGCCAATATAATATTTTTCTGAAACTCACAATTTTATCCAACTTATTGTATAAAATTGGTGTGAGAAGGAAAAACTAACAGAATAATATTAGAAATATGAAAATGTGGTTTTTTGATTGGAAAACCCTTTTTCTTTTTGTCTTATAAAAATGGGTTGTATAATCCTTTTTGTAAGATGTTAATAGATGTACTATAACGTTTGATTTGAGGGGTGAATCAGTTGACAGGTCAACTTGTTCAGTATGGACGACACCGCCAGCGGAGAAGCTACGCACGAATTAGTGAGGTTTTAGAATTACCAAATCTTATTGAAATCCAAACCTCTTCCTATCAATGGTTTTTAGATGAGGGATTGCGAGAAATGTTCCAGGACATTTCACCTATTGAAGATTTTACTGGCAATTTATCACTTGATTTCATTGATTATAGCTTAGGTGATCCTAAGTATTCAGTGGAAGAAACAAAAGAGCGAGATGTTACATATTCTGCACCTTTGCGTGTGAAAGTCCGTCTTGTGAATAAAGAAACAGGAGAAGTAAAAGACCAAGATGTATTCATGGGTGATTTCCCGCTTATGACTGAAACTGGTACTTTTGTTATTAACGGTGCGGAACGTGTTATCGTTTCTCAGTTAGTGCGTTCTCCAAGTGTTTATTATAATGGGAAACTCGATAAAAACGGAAAAAAAGGATTTACTGCAACTGTAATTCCCAACCGTGGAGCATGGCTAGAGTATGAGACAGATGCAAAGGATGTTGTATATGTGCGTATTGATCGTACACGTAAACTTCCAGTTACTGTTCTGTTGCGTGCGTTAGGATTTGGCTCTGATCAAGAGATTCTTGAATTGATCGGTGATAATGAATATTTACGCAATACTTTAGAAAAGGATAACACCGAAGGCACAGACAAAGCGCTATTAGAAATTTATGAGCGACTACGTCCTGGCGAACCGCCTACTGTTGAAAACGCAAAAAGTCTATTGGTATCAAGATTCTTTGATCCAAAAAGATATGATCTTGCGAATGTAGGACGCTATAAAATTAATAAAAAGCTTCATATTAAAAATAGATTGTTTGGTCAACGTTTGGCAGAAACACTAGTGGATCCTGAAACAGGAGAAATCATTGCAGAAAAAGGAACACTTTTAGATCGCCGTGCGCTTGATCGTATTATTCCAAATCTAGAAAACAATATCGGATTTAAAAAACTAAGCCCTTATGGTGGTGTTTTAGAAGATGACGTTGTTGTTCAATCGGTGAAAATTTATTCACCACTAGATGAGGGAGATAAAGAGATTAATGTTATTAGTAATGCATATGTAGAAGAAGCTGTAAAAAACATCTCTCCTGCAGATATTATTGCTTCTATCAGTTATTTCTTTAACTTATTACATGGTGTAGGTTTAACAGATGATATTGACCATTTAGGTAATAGACGTCTACGTTCTGTAGGTGAATTGTTACAAAACCAATTCCGTATTGGTTTATCTAGAATGGAACGTGTTGTTCGTGAAAGAATGTCTATTCAAGATACGAATACCATTACACCACAGCAGTTAATCAATATTAGACCTGTTATCGCATCTATTAAAGAGTTCTTTGGAAGCTCTCAGCTTTCTCAATTTATGGACCAAACAAACCCATTAGCAGAATTGACGCATAAACGTCGTCTGTCTGCATTAGGACCTGGTGGTTTAACAAGAGAACGTGCAGGAATGGAAGTTCGTGACGTTCACTATTCTCACTATGGCCGTATGTGTCCGATTGAAACACCTGAGGGTCCAAACATTGGTTTGATTAACTCTTTATCTTCTTATGCAAAAGTAAATCGATTCGGGTTTATCGAAACGCCATATCGACGTGTTGATCCTGAAACAGGTAAAGTATCATCTCAAATTGATTATTTAACTGCTGATGAACAAGATAACTATGTTGTTGCCCAAGCGAATTCTCGTTTAGGAGAAGATGGTTCTTTCTTAGATGAAGATGTAGTTGCGCGTTTCCGTGATGAGAACGTTGTTGTTAAGCGTGAGCGTATAGACTATATGGACGTTTCTCCAAAGCAGGTTGTATCTGCTGCGACAGCATGTATCCCATTCTTAGAAAACGATGACTCTAACCGTGCCTTAATGGGGGCGAACATGCAACGTCAAGCAGTACCTCTAATGCAGCCAGAAGCTCCAAGAGTAGGAACTGGAATGGAGTACGTTTCAGGAAAAGACTCTGGTGCAGCAGTTATCTGTAAACATCCTGGTATTGTTGAACATGTAGAATCACGTGAAGTTTGGGTTAGACGTATTTCAGTAGTGGATGGTCAAGAGGTAAAAGGAAATCTTGATAAATACAAAATGCTTAAATTTGTTCGTTCAAACCAAGGTACATGCTATAACCAACGCCCAATCGTTGCTGTTGGTGATAAAGTAACTAAAGGGGAAGTTCTTGCGGATGGACCTTCCATGGAGCTTGGAGAATTAGCACTTGGTCGTAACGTATTAGTTGCCTTTATGACATGGGACGGATACAACTACGAGGATGCTATCATCATGAGTGAACGCTTAGTAAAAGATGATGTATATACTTCTATTCATATTGAAGAATATGAATCAGAGTCTCGTGATACAAAGTTAGGACCAGAAGAAATTACTCGTGATATCCCGAATGTTGGAGAAGATGCTTTACGCAACTTAGATGATCGCGGTATTATTCGTATCGGTGCAGAAGTGAAAGACGGAGATTTACTAGTTGGTAAAGTTACGCCTAAAGGGGTAACAGAATTAACAGCAGAAGAACGTTTATTACATGCAATTTTTGGTGAAAAAGCACGTGAAGTTCGTGATACTAGCTTACGTGTTCCACATGGTGGCGGCGGTATTGTTCATGATGTTAAAGTCTTCAATAGAGAAGATGGAGACGAATTACCACCAGGTGTTAACCAATTGGTACGTGTATATATTGTTCAAAAACGTAAAATCCATGAAGGCGATAAAATGGCGGGACGTCATGGTAACAAAGGGGTTATCTCTCGAATTTTACCAGAAGAAGATATGCCTTATTTACCAGATGGAACACCAGTTGATATCATGTTAAACCCACTAGGTGTACCTTCACGTATGAATATCGGTCAGGTATTAGAATTGCATCTTGGAATGGCTGCAAGAAGCTTGAACATCCATGTTGCATCTCCGGTATTTGATGGTGCTCGTGAAGAAGACGTATGGGAAACTATTAGAGAAGCTGGAATGGCACAGGATGCTAAAACGGTACTATATGACGGACGCTCTGGTGAACCGTTTGATAACCGTGTATCTGTAGGTGTTATGTATATGATCAAACTTGCTCACATGGTTGATGATAAGCTACATGCACGTTCTACTGGACCATACTCATTGGTAACGCAACAGCCATTAGGAGGAAAAGCTCAATTTGGTGGTCAGCGTTTCGGAGAGATGGAGGTTTGGGCTCTTGAAGCTTATGGAGCAGCTTACACTTTACAAGAAATTCTTACTGTTAAATCAGATGATGTTGTTGGTCGTGTGAAAACGTACGAAGCAATTGTTAAAGGGGAAAATGTTCCAGAACCAGGAGTACCTGAATCATTCCGCGTATTAATGAAAGAGCTACAAAGCTTAGGTTTAGATGTAAAAATCTTATCTAGCACAGAAGAAGAAATTGAAATGAGAGACACAGATGATGATGATGATATTCATCAAGCTGAATCTCTAACTATTGTTTCGGAAACACAAGAGCCTGAGTCAGAAAAGGTAGGCATGCAAGAATAATAAAGTAAGGAACATGGCCTGTCTAAAAACGAAAGGGTCAGACTACACTGCGAAGACATCTAGATAGAAGATCCTGATATATCTTTTATAAATAGATTGTTCATGTGAGGTCAGACCCTTTTGTGACGGCCTGTCTTTGATTATAAATGTTTTTTATGAAGTTTTAAGTAAGGCAAAAGCCTGAAGATCGAAAGGGAGGTAGGACCCTTGTTGGATGTTAATAATTTTGAATATATGAAAATAGGTCTAGCTTCACCAGACAAAATCCGCTCTTGGTCATTTGGTGAAGTTAAAAAGCCAGAAACAATTAACTATCGTACTTTAAAACCGGAAAAAGATGGCTTGTTCTGTGAGCGTATTTTTGGTCCTACAAAAGACTGGGAATGTCACTGTGGTAAATACAAGCGTGTTAGATATAAAGGCGTAGTTTGTGATCGATGTGGAGTAGAAGTTACTCGTGCAAAAGTTCGTCGTGAGCGTATGGGTCACATCGAATTAGCAGCTCCAGTTTCACATATTTGGTATTTTAAAGGAATCCCAAGCCGTATGGGACTTGTTTTAGATATGTCTCCACGTGCTTTAGAAGAAGTTATTTATTTTGCTTCTTATGTGGTTACAGATCCAGGTGATACTGCTCTTGAGAAAAAACAACTTCTTTCTGAGAAAGAATATAGAGCATACCGTGACAAATATGGTGTGAAATTCCAAGCTTCTATGGGAGCTGAAGCAATCAAAAAACTACTATCTGACATTGATTTAAATAAAGATGTAGATGCTTTAAAGGAAGAATTAAAAACTGCACAAGGTCAAAGAAGAACTCGTGCTATTAAAAGACTAGAAGTATTAGAAGCATTCCGTGGTTCTGGAAATGAGCCTTCTTGGATGATTCTTGATGTGCTTCCTGTAATTCCTCCAGAATTACGTCCGATGGTTCAGTTAGATGGTGGCCGCTTTGCAACTTCTGACTTAAATGATTTATATCGTCGTGTTATTAACCGTAATAATCGTTTAAAAAGATTATTAGACTTAGGAGCCCCTAGTATTATCGTTCAAAACGAAAAACGTATGCTTCAAGAAGCGGTTGACGCGTTGATTGATAACGGTCGTCGTGGACGCCCAGTAACAGGTCCTGGTAACAGACCACTAAAATCACTATCTCATATGTTAAAAGGTAAGCAAGGACGTTTCCGTCAAAACTTACTAGGAAAACGTGTTGACTATTCTGGACGTTCAGTTATCGTTGTAGGTCCGAACTTAAAGATGTATCAATGTGGACTGCCTAGAGAAATGGCAATCGAATTGTTTAAGCCTTTCGTTATGAAAGAGTTAGTAGAAAAAGGTATTGCTCATAATATTAAGTCTGCAAAAAGAAAAATTGAAAGACTTCAACCAGAAGTTTGGGATGTACTTGAAGAAGTAATTAAGGAGCATCCAGTATTGCTTAACCGCGCCCCTACTCTACATAGATTGGGAATCCAGGCGTTTGAACCAACTTTAGTAGAAGGCCGTGCGATTCGTCTTCATCCGCTAGTATGTACAGCATACAATGCTGACTTTGACGGAGACCAAATGGCGGTTCACGTTCCTTTATCTTCTGAGGCACAAGCGGAAGCGCGTTTACTTATGCTTGCAGCTCAAAACATCTTGAACCCTAAAGATGGTAAACCGGTTGTTACTCCTTCACAGGATATGGTGTTAGGAAACTACTACTTAACATTAGAGCGTGAAGGTGCAGTTGGAGAAGGAATGATCTTCAATGATACGAGCGAAGCAATCTTGGCTTACCAAAATGGTTATGTGCATTTACACACACGTGTAGCAGTGCGTGCTAGCTCTTTAAATAATGAAACATTTACAGAAGAGCAAAATAAGCAATTGTTATTAACGACAGTTGGTAAATTAATTTTCAACGAGATTTTACCAAAATCTTTCCCATACATTAATGAACCGACTAAAACAAACTTAGAAGAAAAAACTCCTGAAAGATACTTTGTGGAGCCGGGTGTAGATGTTCCTGCTGCTATCAGAGCGTTGCCGATACTTGATCCGTTTAAAAAGAAAATTTTAGGGAATATAATCGCTGAAGTATTTAAACGATTCAAGATTACGGAAACTTCTAAGATGTTGGATAGAATGAAAGATTTAGGATTCAAACATTCTACGAAAGCCGGTATTACTGTTGGTGTAGCTGACATCGTTGTGTTAGGTGAAAAACAAGAAATTATCGAAGAAGCACAAGGCAAAGTAGATAATGTAATGAAACAATTTAGACGTGGATTAATTACAGAGGAAGAACGTTATGATCGCGTAATTTCTATCTGGAGCTCAGCGAAAGATGTAATCCAAGCTAAGCTAATGAAGTCCTTAGATAAACGAAATCCAATCTTTATGATGAGTGATTCAGGTGCCCGTGGTAACGCATCTAACTTTACACAGCTTGCTGGTATGCGTGGTTTGATGGCCAACCCGGCTGGTAGAATTATCGAGTTACCGATTATCTCAAGTTTCCGTGAAGGATTAACGGTACTAGAGTACTTTATCTCTACTCACGGTGCGCGTAAAGGTCTTGCCGATACAGCACTGAAAACAGCAGATTCTGGTTACTTAACTCGTCGTCTAGTAGATGTTGCACAAGATGTTATTGTCCGTGATGATGATTGTGGAACAGATAGAGGATTATTGGTTTCTGCTCTTAAAGAGGGAACAGAAATTATCGAATCACTTGATGAGCGTTTAATTGGAAGATATGCAAGAAAAGCCATTAAACATCCAGAAACGAAGGAAGTTCTTGTTCCTGAAAATGGTCTTATTACAGAAGATTTAGCGGTAGAAATTGTAGAAGCTAACATCGAAGAAGTATGGATTAGATCTGCGTTTACATGTAATACTCGTCATGGAGTATGTAAAAAATGTTATGGTCGCAACCTAGCAACTGGCCAAGAGGTGGAAGTAGGAGAAGCTGTTGGTATTATTGCAGCGCAATCCATCGGGGAGCCGGGTACACAGTTAACAATGCGTACATTCCATACAGGAGGCGTGGCTGGAGACGATATCACACAAGGTTTACCTCGTATTCAGGAAATATTCGAAGCTCGTAATCCAAAAGGGCAAGCGGTTATCACTGAAATGGCTGGGGTTGTTGTTGGTATCAATGAAGGTAGAGACAGACAACATGAAATTGTTGTTCAAGGTGAATTAGAAACTAGAACATATACTGCTCCTTACACAGCTAGATTGAAAGTTAAAATTGATGATGTTGTAGAACAAGGACAGGAATTAACAGAGGGTTCTATTGATCCGAAAGAATTAATTAAAGTGAAAAACGTTACAGCAGTACAAGAATATCTACTTCGCGAAGTACAAAAAGTATATCGTATGCAAGGGGTAGAAATTGGTGATAAGCACGTAGAAGTAATGGTTCGCCAAATGCTTCGTAAAATCAGAGTAGTGGACGCTGGTGAAACAGATGTATTACCAGGAACACTATTAGATATTCACCAATTTACTGATGCAAACGCAAAAGCTTTAAGAGAAGGTAAACTTCCTGCTACAGGAAGACCAGTATTGCTTGGTATTACAAAAGCATCTCTTGAAACAGATTCATTCCTATCGGCTGCGTCATTCCAAGAAACCACAAGAGTTCTTACAGATGCTGCGATTAAAGGAAAACGTGATGAATTACTAGGATTAAAAGAGAATGTAATTATTGGTAAGTTGGTTCCAGCTGGAACAGGTATGCCAAGATATCGCTATGCAGAGCCAATTACTGTAGAAGAACAAACAGAAGAGTCGGTTACTGTAGAGTAAATAAATAAATTTATTTCTGAAAAAGAAAGAATGTGGTTATTGCGGGGATTCTATCGACTATATCATTATAAGATGATCGATAGAACCCTCGTATACCATGACTTTTAGGACAATAAAATGTATTCCTATTAAAGTTTTTCAGGAAAATAATTGACATATAATTTTATAGATGATACTATATCAAAGGTGCTCCTATTCACCTGTTACTTTGGAGGATATAAAAAATGTCTTATGAAAAAGTACTACAGGCAAGTAAAATAGTAGTAGGAACAAAGCAAACAGTAAAGGCGTTAAAAAAAGGAATAGCGACTGAAGTTATTGTTGCAGAAGATGCTGATCCAATGTTAATTAGAAAAGTATCTGAAATAGCTGATGAAGTTAATATTCCAATTATACTTGTTGGATCCATGAAGAAGCTCGGCGAATCATGTGGAATAGAAGTAGGCGCAGTAACTGTTGCCATAATTAATTAAAACTGTTTTTATGGAAAATACCATGAAAACTTTGTTTTTGCCCTAATATGAACCACCTGGATGTGTGGGCTTCAAACATAAAAGGAAGGGAGGAAAAAGAAATGCCTACAATTAACCAATTAGTGCGCAAGCCTCGTCAATCTGCTGAAGAAAAGTCGAAGTCTCCTGCGTTAAACAAAGGTTATAACAGTTTCAAAAAAGCACAAACAAACGTATCTGCACCTCAAAAACGTGGGGTATGTACTCGTGTTGGTACAATGACACCGAAGAAACCAAACTCTGCATTACGTAAATATGCACGTGTTCGTTTAACAAACGGTATTGAAGTAACAGCATACATTCCTGGTATTGGTCACAACCTACAAGAACATAGTGTTGTACTAATCCGTGGAGGACGTGTAAAAGACTTACCAGGGGTACGTTATCATATCGTACGCGGTGCGCTTGATACTGCTGGTGTTACAAACCGTATGCAAGGTCGTTCTAAATACGGTACTAAAAAACCAAAAGCAGCTAAAAAATAATAAATTAGATTTTATAGCATAATCGAAAGGAGGAAATCAAATGCCACGTAAAGGTCCTGTAGCAAAAAGAGACGTGTTACCAGATCCAATTTACAATTCTAAGCTTGTATCTCGTTTAATCAACAAAATGATGATTGACGGTAAAAGAGGAAAATCTCAAGCTATCCTATATTCAGCATTCGAAATCGTTGCTGAGCGTTCTGGAAAAGAAGCGATTGAAGTATTTGATCAAGCATTAAAGAATATCATGCCAGTTCTTGAAGTAAGAGCACGCCGTGTTGGTGGTTCTAACTATCAAGTTCCAGTGGAGGTTCGTCCTGAAAGACGTACAACTTTAGGTCTTCGCTGGTTAGTTAACTATTCTCGTCTTCGTGGAGAGAAAACGATGGAAGAGAGATTAGCTAACGAAATCTTAGATGCAGCTAACAACACTGGTGCATCTGTGAAGAAACGTGAAGATACACATAAAATGGCTGAAGCAAACAAAGCGTTTGCTCACTATCGTTGGTAAGATTATTATTTACAAAAATACTTTCATAATGAAAGGAGAAAGACCAAATGGCAAGAGAGTTCTCCTTAGAAAACACTCGTAATATTGGTATCATGGCACACATTGATGCTGGTAAAACGACTACAACCGAGCGTGTACTTTATTACACTGGTCGTATCCACAAAATTGGTGAAACTCATGAAGGTGCATCTCAGATGGACTGGATGGAGCAAGAACAAGAACGTGGAATTACCATCACATCAGCGGCTACAACTGCACAATGGAAAGGTAACCGTGTAAACATTATCGATACTCCAGGGCACGTAGACTTCACAGTTGAAGTTGAACGTTCTCTTCGTGTACTTGATGGTGCTGTTGCAGTACTTGATGCTCAATCAGGTGTTGAGCCACAAACAGAAACTGTTTGGCGTCAAGCAACAACTTACGGCGTACCTCGTGTGGTATTCGTAAACAAAATGGATAAAATTGGTGCAGACTTCCTTTATTCATTAAAAACTTTACATGATCGTTTGCAAGCAAACGCTCATGCAATTCAACTACCAATTGGTGCTGAAGATCAATTCGAAGGTATCATTGACTTAGTTGAAATGAAAGCAACTTTCTACGGTAATGATCTTGGAACAGATATTCAAGAACGTGAAATTCCAGAAGAATACAAAGAGTTAGCTGATGAATACCATGAAAAGTTGGTTGAAGCAGTTGCAGAACTTGATGAAAATCTAATGGAAAAATACCTTGGTGGTGAAGAAATCACTACTGATGAGTTAAAAGCTGCTATCCGTAAGGGTACAGTAAACGTTGAATTCTATCCAGTAATCTGTGGATCGGCTTTCAAAAACAAAGGTGTTCAAAAAATGCTTGATGCTGTAATTGAATACTTACCATCTCCATTAGATGTACCTGCAATTAAAGGTAATCTTCCTGATTCTGATGAAGTAATCGAAAAGCATTCAAGTGACGACGAGCCATTTGCTGCTCTTGCATTCAAAGTAATGACAGATCCATTCGTTGGTAAACTGACATTCTTCCGTGTATATTCTGGTACATTGAGCTCTGGTTCATATGTACAAAACTCTACAAAAGGCAAGCGTGAGCGTGTTGGACGTATCCTTCAAATGCATGCGAATAGCCGTCAAGAGATTACAGAAGTACATGCTGGTGATATTGCAGCTGCAGTTGGTTTAAAAGATACTACAACTGGAGATACTCTATGTGATGAAAAGAACTTAGTAATCTTAGAATCCATGGAATTCCCAGAACCAGTTATCGAATTGTCTATTGAACCAAAATCAAAAGCTGACCAAGATAAAATGACAACTGCACTACAAAAATTACAAGAAGAAGATCCAACATTCCGTGCACATACAAACCAAGAAACTGGTCAAGTAATCATTGCTGGTATGGGTGAACTTCACTTAGATATTCTTGTAGACCGTATGCGTCGTGAATTTAAGGTTGAAGCTAATGTTGGTGCACCTCAAGTTGCTTACCGTGAAACATTCCGTTCATCTGCAGCAGTTGAAGGGAAATTCAGCCGTCAATCTGGTGGTCGTGGACAATATGGTCACGTATGGATTGAATTCGCTCCAAATGAAGAAGGTAAAGGATTTGAATTTGAAAATGCTATCGTCGGTGGTGTTGTTCCTCGTGAATACATCGCTCCAGTCCAAGCTGGTCTAGAAGATGCGTTACAAAGAGGAGTACTTGCTGGTTACCCATTGGTTGACATCAAAGCTAAATTATTTGATGGATCATACCATGATGTTGACTCATCTGAAATGGCGTTTAAAATCGCTGCTTCAATGGCATTAAAAAATGCAGCATCTAAATGTAGTCCTGTAATTCTTGAGCCTGTTATGAAAGTAGAAGTTATCATTCCTGAAGAATACATGGGTGATATCATGGGTAACATTACTTCACGTCGTGGACGTGTTGAAGGTATGGAAGCTCGTGGTAACGCACAAGTAGTTCGTGCGATGGTTCCACTTTCTGAAATGTTTGGTTATGCTACGACATTACGTTCAAGCACGCAAGGTCGTGGAGTATTCTCAATGGTGTTTGACCATTATGAAGAAGTACCAAAATCAATCTCAGAAGAGATCATCAAAAAAAATAAAGGGTAATTGTTGATTTTACCTTTTTAATGAAGTATAACTACTATGTAAGCAATAAAGCTGTGATGAATAATCACAGCTCTATAAAAATACTTAATTTTTTACAAATCAAAGGAGGATTTTCCTAATGGCAAAAGCTAAATACGATCGTTCTAAGCCCCATGTAAATATCGGAACTATTGGTCACGTTGACCATGGTAAAACTACATTAACAGCTGCTATCACAACTGTACTTTCAAAAGTCGGTGGTGGTGAAGCACGCGGTTATGATCAAATCGACGCTGCTCCAGAAGAGCGTGAGCGTGGAATTACAATCTCAACTGCACACGTTGAGTATGAAACTGAAACTCGTCACTATGCACACGTTGACTGCCCAGGACATGCTGACTATGTTAAAAACATGATCACTGGAGCTGCTCAAATGGATGGCGGAATCTTAGTAGTGTCTGCTACTGATGGTCCTATGCCACAAACTCGTGAGCACATCCTTCTTTCTCGTCAGGTTGGTGTACCTCACTTAGTAGTATTCTTAAACAAATGTGATATGGTTGATGATGAAGAATTATTAGAATTAGTAGAAATGGAAGTACGTGACCTATTAACAGAATATGAATTCCCTGGTGATGATATTCCTGTAATTAAAGGTTCTGCTCTTAAAGCTCTTGAAGGAGAAGCTGCTTGGGAAGAAAAAATCACTGAGCTTATGGCTGCAGTTGATGAGTATATCCCAACTCCAGCTCGTGACACTGATAAGCCATTCATGATGCCAGTTGAGGATGTATTCTCAATCACTGGTCGTGGTACAGTTGCTACAGGTCGTGTTGAACGTGGACAAGTTAAAGTTGGTGACGTTGTAGACATCATCGGTTTAGCTGAAGAGAAAAAATCAACTACTGTAACTGGTGTTGAAATGTTCCGTAAATTACTTGATTATGCAGAAGCTGGAGATAACATTGGTGCACTTCTTCGTGGGGTTGCTCGTGAAGATATCCAACGTGGTCAAGTATTAGCAAAACCAGGTACAATTACTCCTCACGTAAAATTCAAAGCAGAAGTTTACGTATTATCAAAAGAAGAAGGTGGACGTCATACTCCATTCTTCACAAACTACCGTCCTCAGTTCTACTTCCGTACAACTGATGTAACTGGTATTTGTAACTTACCTGAAGGCGTAGAAATGGTTATGCCTGGCGACAACATCGAAATGGATGTTGAATTAATTTCTTCTATCGCTATCGAAGAAGGAACTAAATTCTCTATCCGTGAAGGTGGCCGTACAGTAGGCGCTGGTGTAGTTGCTACTATCGTTGAGTAATAACTTTTTTAAAAAAACAAGCTGATTCGTCAGCTTGTTTTTTGTTTGCAGCAATCCTATAAAGTTATATGTAGGAAATCGGATTGCGTACGCAAGAAATAGATAAGTCGATTAGGTTTAAAGAGTATAGAGATCAGTTATAATAGTTAGAGTTATTTAATATAGAAGATAAGAGATTTCCAACATCTTACTATATAATCTACAATCCATTTTTGTTAGAATAAAAAAGTCGTATTAATAGATGAGTTCAATCAAATTATCGTTAGTATTTAATTGACTGACTATTATACATTGGGTTGAAATATCATGACAGTATATGTATAATAATCTGAGTGTACTAAAACGAAAGAAAAATAATAATTGTTGTTGCTTTTCTAGGCGTTTTTATGTATAATAAACAATGTTGGTCTTTGACTGCGATGATGCGGGAGGTTGCTGACACACCCGGCCGCTTTGCCATGGCGAGTGTGTGGGAAATTCCTGCGGAGAATGTCTATTCTAAAATAGGCGAAAAGGAGGGAAAGTAATGGCAAAACAAAAAATTCGTATTCGTTTAAAAGCGTATGATCATAGAATTTTAGATCAATCAGCTGAGAAAATCGTTGAAACTGCAAAACGTTCTGGTGCTGCTGTATCTGGACCGATTCCGTTACCGACAGAAAAGTCTATTTACACAATCCTACGTGCGGTTCATAAATATAAAGATTCTCGTGAACAGTTTGAAATGCGTACACATAAACGTCTAATCGACATCGTGAACCCAACTCCACAAACAGTTGATTCACTAATGCGTCTGGATTTACCATCAGGTGTAGATATCGAAATTAAATTATAATTGAAATAAACATTTAAACTATCAGGAGGTGTGACTTAAATGACCAAAGGAATCTTAGGAAGAAAAGTAGGTATGACTCAAGTATTCGCTGAAAACGGCAACCTTATCCCTGTAACAGTAGTTGAAGCTGCTGAGAACATTGTTCTTCAAACTAAAACTGTCGAAGCTGATGGCTACACTGCAGTTCAAATCGGTTTTGAAAACAAACGTGAAAAGCTAGCTAACAAACCTGAACAAGGACACGTTGCTAAAGCAAGTACTGCTCCTAAGCGCTTCATTCGTGAATTCAGAGATGTTAGCGTGGAAGAGTACGAAGTTGGTCAAGAAGTCAATGTAAGTATTTTCGCTGAAGGCGATGTAGTAGATGTAACAGGTATTTCTAAAGGGAAAGGTTTCCAAGGTTCAATTAAGCGCCATGGACAATCTCGTGGACCAATGGCCCATGGATCTCGTTATCATCGTCGTCCAGGTTCAATGGGACCTGTAGCACCAAACCGTGTATTTAAAGGGAAAGCATTACCTGGTCGTATGGGTGGAGAACAAATTACTGTTCAAAATTTAGAGATCGTTAAAGTAGATGCAGAACGCAATCTTCTATTAATTAAGGGTAACGTACCTGGAGCTAGAAAAGCATTATTAAAAATTAAAACTGCTGTTAAAGCATAATTATTAATCTGGAAAGGAGGAAATAAGAATGCCTAAAGTTGCATTATTCAACCAAGACGGTACACAAGCTGGAGATATCGAATTAAACGAATCTGTATTTGGTATCGAGCCTAACAAACATGTTTTATTTGAAGCAGTTGTTATGCAAAGAGCTTCTTTACGTCAAGGAACTCATAAAACTAAAATTCGTTCTGAGGTTGCAGGTGGTGGACGTAAGCCATGGCGCCAAAAAGGTACAGGACGTGCACGTCAAGGATCTATCAGATCTCCACAATGGCGTGGTGGTGGAACAGTATTTGGACCAGTTCCACGTAGCTATAGCTACAAATTACCTAAGAAAGTTCGTAGATTAGCAATTAAATCTGCACTATCTACTAAAGTATTAGAAGAAAATATTTTAGTATTACAAAACCTTGCTTTTGATGCACCTAAAACAAAAGATTTTAAAGCGGTACTAGGTAATCTTTCTGTTGAGAAGAAAGCGTTAATCGTTACAGCTGACCTTGATGAAAACGTAGCATTATCTGCTCGCAACATTCCGGGTGTAACTGTTGTTACTGCTACTGGTATTACAGTTTTAGATGTTTTAAACCATGATAAATTAATCATGACAAAAGCAGCGGTTGAAAAAGTAGAGGAGGTGCTTGCATAATGGATGCACGCGATACGATTAAGCGCCCCGTTATCACTGAACGTTCTACTGATTTAATGGTTGATAAAAAATATACGTTTGAAGTTGATGTAAGAGCTAATAAAACTCAAGTTAAAGATGCTGTTGAAGAAATCTTTGGCGTAAAAGTTGAAAAAGTTAACATCATGAACTACAAAGGTAAGTTCAAGCGTATGGGACGTTTCGTAGGATATACAAATAAACGTCGTAAGGCAATTGTTAAATTAACAGCTGACAGCAAAGAAATCGAATTCTTTGAAGCTTAATAATAATATTTAGAAGAGGAGGGAACACAAATGGCGATTAAAAAATACAAACCTACCTCCAATGGTCGACGTAACATGACGTCATCTGACTTTAGTGAAATCACTACAAGTACTCCAGAGAAGTCATTGCTTGCTCCTATACACAGAAAAGGCGGCCGTAATAACCAAGGTAAGTTAACTGTTCGTCATCAAGGTGGAGGTCATAAGCGTCAATATCGTGTTATCGATTTTAAACGTGACAAAGATGGCATTCCAGGACGCGTTGCTACAATTGAGTATGATCCAAATAGATCTGCTAACATCGCGTTAATCAATTATGTAGACGGTGAAAAACGTTACATTCTTGCACCGAAAAATTTAGAAGTTGGATTAGAAGTTATGTCAGGACCTGAGGCTGATATCAAGCCAGGGAATGCATTACCACTTGTTAATATCCCTGTGGGTACAGTTATCCACAACATCGAATTAAAACCAGGTAAAGGTGGACAATTAGTTCGCTCTGCTGGAACAAGCGCTCAAGTGCTTGGTAAAGAAGGTAAATACGTACTAGTACGTTTAAATTCTGGTGAGGTTCGTTTGATTCTTGCTACTTGCCGTGCTTCTATCGGTCAAGTTGGTAATGAACAACACGAATTAATCAACATCGGTAAAGCAGGTCGTAATCGTTGGTTAGGTAAGCGCCCAACTGTACGTGGATCTGTAATGAACCCTAATGACCATCCACACGGTGGTGGTGAAGGACGTGCGCCAATCGGACGTAAATCACCAATGTCTCCTTGGGGTAAACCAACTCTTGGTTTCAAAACACGTAGCAAGAAAAATAAATCTGATAAATTTATTGTACGTAGCCGTAAAAAATAACGGGGTTGAACTACGGTTCAATGATAGAACCGTAGAACAATCACGAAGGGAGGTTCCATTATGGGGCGCAGCTTAAAAAAAGGACCTTTTGTTGATGATCATTTACTAACAAAGATCGAAAAACTAAGTGATAGTGATAAGAAGCAAGTTGTTAAAACTTGGTCTCGTCGTTCTACGATCTTCCCACAATTCATCGGTCAAACAATCGCTGTTTATGATGGTCGTAAACATGTTCCAGTTTATGTTACTGAAGACATGGTAGGTCACAAACTTGGAGAATTTGCTCCAACTCGTACTTACAAAGGTCATGCAAGTGACGATAAGAAAACAAGACGTTAATGAGAGGAGGGCATTCCTATGCAAGCAAAAGCTGTTGCAAATACAGTTCGTATTGCTCCTCGTAAAGCTCGTTTAGTCGTAGATTTAATTCGAGGAAAGCAAGTTGGTGAAGCGGTAGCTATTTTGAAGTTAACTCCAAAAGCAGTTTCTCCAATCATAGAGAAAGTTTTAAAATCTGCTGTTGCTAATGCAGAGCATAACTACGAAATGGATATTAATAACCTAGTGGTTGAACAGGCATACGTTAATGAGGGACCAACTCTAAAGAGATTCCGTCCACGTGCACAAGGTCGTGCAAGTCAAATCAACAAACGTACTAGCCACATCACTATCGTTGTATCAGAAAAGAAGGAGGGGTAATTAGTGGGTCAAAAAGTAAATCCAGTCGGTTTACGTGTTGGGATCATTCGTGACTGGGAATCTAAATGGTTCGCAGGTAAAGACTATGCTGATCTTTTACACGAAGACCTAAAGGTACGTGAGTATATTACAAAACGCCTAAGCGATGCTTCTGTTTCTAAAGTAGAAATCGAGCGTGCTGCTAACCGCTTAAATGTTACTATCCACACTGCTAAACCAGGTATGGTTATTGGTAAAGGTGGTACAGAAGTTGAAGCTTTACGTAAAGCTCTTAACTCACTTACTAACAAGCGTGTACACATCAATATTTTAGAAATTAAAAGAGCAGATATGGATGCAAAACTTGTTGCTGAGAACATTGCTCGTCAATTAGAAAACCGTGTATCTTTCCGTCGTGCTCAAAAACAAGCAATCCAACGTTCAATGCGCGCTGGTGCTAAAGGTATTAAAACAATGGTATCAGGTCGTTTAGGCGGCGCAGATATCGCACGTTCTGAATCTTATAGTGAAGGAACTGTTCCATTGCACACTCTACGTGCAGATATCGATTATGCTGCAGTAGAAGCTGATACCACTTATGGAAAATTAGGTGTAAAAGTTTGGATCTATCGTGGAGAGATCCTTCCAACTAAGAAGAAAATTGTGGAAGGAGGCAAATAATATGTTACTACCTAAACGTGTAAAATATCGTCGTGTACACCGTGGTAAAATGCGTGGTCAAGCAAAAGGTGGTACAGAAGTAGCATTCGGTGAATTTGGTTTACAAGCTTTAGAAGCTTCTTGGATTACAAACCGTCAAATCGAATCTGCTCGTATTGCAATGACACGTTACATGAAACGTGGCGGTAAAGTTTGGATTAAAATTTTCCCACATAAGCCTTACACTGCTAAGCCTCTTGAAGTCCGAATGGGTTCCGGTAAGGGTGCTCCTGAAGGTTGGGTTGCAGTTGTTAAGCCTGGAAAAATATTGTTCGAAGTAGCAGGTGTATCTGAAGAGATCGCTCGTGAAGCACTTCGTCTTGCAGCGCACAAACTTCCTATTAAATGTAAGTTTGTAAAACGTGAAGAAATTGGTGGTGAAACTAATGAAAGCTAATGAAATTCGTGACCTTACCACTGCTGAAATTGAACAAAAAGTTAAATCCTTAAAAGAAGAGCTTTTCAACCTTCGCTTTCAATTAGCGACTGGACAACTTGAAAATACAGCTCGCATTCGTGAAGTACGCAAAGCGATCGCTCGAATGAAAACTGTCATTCGTGAGAGAGAAATCGGCGTTAACAATCGATAAGTTGAGAGGAGGTTCGTAGAATGAGCGAACGCAATCAACGCAAAGTCTATACTGGTCGTGTTGTATCTGATAAAATGGATAAAACCATTTCAGTTGTTGTAGAAACATACAAAAAACACTCTTTATATGGCAAACGCGTGAAATACTCTAAGAAGTATAAAGCTCATGATGAGCAAAACACAGCAAAAATTGGCGATGTAGTCCGCATCATGGAAACACGTCCATTATCAGCTACAAAACGTTTCCGTCTTGTAGAAGTAGTAGAAAAAGCAGTTATTATATAATTGTTCGGAATTAAGCATCCCGAAGGGAGGTTACACACATGATTCAACAAGAATCACGTTTGAAAGTTGCTGACAACTCTGGTGCTCGTGAAGTACTTACTATTAAAGTTCTTGGTGGTTCAGGACGTAAAACTGCAAACATCGGTGATATCATCGTAGTTACTGTAAAACAAGCAACACCAGGTGGCGTTGTTAAAAAAGGTGACGTAGTTAAAGCAGTAGTCGTTAGAACTAAAAGTGGTGTTCGTCGTGCAGACGGTACTTACATTCGTTTCGATGAAAACGCATGTGTAATTATCCGTGATGATAAGAGTCCACGTGGAACACGTATCTTTGGACCAGTTGCACGCGAACTTCGCGACAATAACTTTATGAAGATTGTATCATTAGCTCCAGAAGTACTATAATATAAATTTTAATTGCCTTTAAGGAGGTGCGAACAGATGCATGTTAAAAAAGGTGACAAAGTAATGGTCATCTCTGGTAAGGATAAAGGCAAAACAGGTGTTGTTCTTGCTTCATTCCCTAAGAAAGATCGCGTGATCGTCGAAGGAATTAATATTGTTAAGAAGCACTCTAAGCCATCCCAATTGAATCCACAAGGTGGAATCAACGACCAGGAAGCTGCTATTCATGTATCCAACGTTATGCCTATCGATCCTAAAACTGGTGAACCTACTCGTGTAGGTACAAAAACTGTTGAAGGAAAAAAAGTACGCGTAGCGAAAAAATCCGGTGAAATTCTAGATAAATAGTACAAGAAGAAGGGAGGTACAATGAATGAACCGCCTAAAAGAAAAATTTGTTAAAGAAACTACTCCTGCTCTTATGAGCAAGTTCAATTATAAATCAGTTATGGAAGTTCCAAGACTGGAAAAAATCGTTGTTAACATGGGTGTTGGTGATGCTGTAGCAAACGCGAAAGCATTAGATGTTGCTGTTGAAGAATTAGCACTAATTACTGGTCAAAAACCATTAATCACTCGTGCAAAAAAATCAATTGCAGGTTTCCGTCTACGTGAAGGAATGCCAATCGGAGCAAAAGTTACTCTTCGTGGAGAACGCATGTATCAATTCATTGATAAACTTGTATCTGTTTCTCTTCCACGTGTACGTGACTTCCGTGGTATATCTAAAAAGTCATTTGACGGTCGCGGTAACTACACTTTAGGTGTAAAAGAACAATTAATTTTCCCTGAGATTGATTACGATAAAGTAAACAAAGTAAGAGGAATGGACATTGTTATCGTTACAACTGCAAAAACAGATGAAGAAGCTCGTGAACTGTTAACTCAATTTGGAATGCCGTTCCAAAAGTAATCTCTAATTAGGAGGCGAAGATGTGGCTAAGAAGTCAATGATTGCGAAACAAAAACGCACGCCTAAATATAAAGTACAAGAATACACACGTTGCGAACGTTGTGGTCGTCCACATTCTGTGTACCGTAAATTTAAGCTTTGCCGTATTTGTTTCCGCGAATTAGCGTATAAGGGACAAATTCCTGGTGTGAAAAAAGCAAGCTGGTAAAACCCGATATTGGGAAGGAGGTAAATACAAATGGTTATGACAGATCCAATTGCAGATTTGCTTACAAGAATCCGTAATGCGAATATGGTTCGTCACGAAAAATTAGAAGTTCCTGCTTCTAACATCAAAAAAGAGATCGCTGAAATCTTAAAGCGTGAAGGTTTTGTACGTGATGTTGAATATATCGAAGACAACAAACAAGGTATTATCCGCATTTTCTTAAAATACGGTTCAAGCAACGAGCGTGTAATTACTGGACTTAAAAGAATTAGTAAACCAGGTCTTCGTGTATATGCGAAAGCAACAGAAGTACCTCGTGTATTAAATGGTCTTGGAGTTGCATTAGTTTCTACTTCTCAAGGAGTACTTACTGATAAAGAAGCTCGTGCGAAACAAGTTGGCGGAGAAGTATTAGCATACGTTTGGTAATAATAGGTTTAATGAATGGAGGTGCAACTAAATGTCTCGTGTAGGTAAAAAACCAATCGAAGTACCAGCAGGCGTTACAGTTTCAATGGATAACAGTACTGTAACGGTGAAAGGTCCTAAAGGTGAATTAACTCGTACTTTTAATTCTGATATTACAATCAGCTTGGAAGAAAACGTGATTAATGTAACTCGTCCTTCTGATTCGAAGGAACATCGTGCATTACATGGAACAACTCGTGCATTGTTAGCTAACATGGTTGAGGGTGTTTCAAAAGGCTTTGAAAGAGGTCTTGAATTAATCGGTGTCGGTTACCGTGCTCAAAAACAAGGAAGCAAGCTTGTTTTGAACGTAGGTTACTCTCATCCAGTAGAAATCGAACCAGAAGCTGGTATCGAAATCGAAGTACCATCTGCTACGAAAGTAGTTGTTAAAGGTACTAGTAAAGAACGTGTGGGAGCACTAGCTGCTAACATTCGTGACGTTCGCCCACCAGAACCTTATAAAGGTAAAGGTATCCGTTATGAAGGCGAATATGTACGTAGAAAAGAAGGTAAAACTGGTAAGTAATGCCGCATAGGTAAACGAAAGGAGTGACCTAAATGATTACGAAGGCTGATAAAAATCAAGTCCGTAGAAAAAGACACGCACGTGTGCGTTCTAAACTTAGCGGAACTGAAGCTCGTCCTCGTTTAAATGTGTTCCGTTCAAACAAACACATTTACGCTCAATTAATTGATGATGTTAACGGTGTAACAATCGCAAGTGCATCTTCTTTAGATAATGAGCTTAACCTTGAATCTACTGGTAATTTAGAAGCTGCAGTTAAGATCGGTGAATTAGTAGCTAAACGTGCTGTAGAAAAAGGAATTAAATCAGTAGTATTTGACCGCGGAGGATATTTATATCATGGTCGCGTTAAAGCTTTAGCTGATGCTGCTCGTGAGAACGGCCTAGAATTTTAATAGACAAAGGAGGGACATAAAAAGATGCGTCGTATTGATCCAAACAAACTTGAACTTGAAGAACGCGTAGTTACAGTTAACCGTGTAGCGAAAGTTGTTAAAGGTGGACGTCGTTTTCGTTTCTCTGCTCTAGTAGTAGTTGGGGACAAAAATGGTAACGTTGGTTTTGGTACTGGTAAAGCTCAAGAAGTACCAGATGCAATTCGCAAAGCGGTTGAAGATGCGAAGAAAAATCTTATTGAAGTACCAATGGTTGGTACAACAATTCCACACCAAATTATCGGACATTTTGGAGCTGGTGAAATCCTATTGAAACCTGCTTCAGAGGGTACTGGGGTTATCGCTGGTGGTCCAGTTCGTGCTGTGCTTGAATTAGCTGGTGTAGCAGATATTTTATCTAAGTCATTAGGTACAAATACACCAATTAACATGGTTCGTGCAACTTTAGACGGTTTAAAACAATTAAAACGTGCTGAAGACGTAGCGAAGTTACGTGGAAAATCAGTAGAAGAACTGTTAGGATAAGGAGGGAAATTAGATGGCAAACAAACTGGAAATTACCCTCACTAAAAGCGTAATTGGTCGTCCGCAAGACCAACGCGAAACAGTTAAAGCTTTAGGATTACGTAAGGTAAATCAAACAGTTGTTCAGCAAGATAATGCTGCTATTCGCGGTATGATCAATAAAGTATCACATCTTGTAACTGTATCAGAAAACTAAAAATCATTCTTCTTCAATAAGGAGGTGCCAAAATGAAACTTCATGAATTAAAACCTGCAGAAGGTTCTCGTCAAGAACGTAAACGCAAAGGGCGCGGTATCGGTTCAGGTAATGGTAAAACTGCTGGTAAAGGTCATAAAGGTCAAAACGCACGTTCAGGTGGGGGTGTGAGACCAGGATTCGAAGGTGGTCAAACTCCTTTATTCCGTCGTTTACCAAAACGTGGTTTTACTAATATCAACCGTAAAGAATACGCTATTGTTAATTTAGATACTCTAAATCGCTTTGAAGATGGAACGGAAGTAACTCCAGAACTTCTTATCGAAACAGGAGTAGTTAGTAACGAGAGAGCAGGAATCAAAATTCTTGCAAAAGGCAACGTAGAGAAAAAGCTTACTGTTAAAGCTCATAAATTCTCCTCTGCTGCTAAGGAAGCTATTGAAGCTGCCGGCGGTCAAACAGAGGTGATCTGATGTTTCAGACAATCTCCAATTTTATGCGCGTGGGTGAAATAAGACGAAAAATCATATTCACCCTATTAATGTTGATTATATTTCGCTTAGGTACATTTATTCCTGTACCTTATGTAAATGCAGACTTCTTAAAAGCACAAGATGCTTTTAGTGCCTTCGGAATTTTAAATACTTTCGGTGGTGGGGCACTACAAAACTTTTCTATTCTTGCAATGGGGATCATGCCTTATATTACAGCGTCCATTATTGTAAGCTTATTACAAATGGATGTTGTTCCAAAATTTACGGAATGGTCAAAGCAGGGTGAGGCTGGACGTAGAAAGTTAACGCAATTTACGCGTTACTTTACAATCGTTCTAGCTCTTATCCAAGGTTTTGGTATGTCTTACGGTTTTAATAATCTTGCAGGTGGTGCATTGATTACAAAACCTGGATTTTCGTCATACTTAGTTATTTCAATTGTATTAACAGCTGGAACAGCCTTTTTAATGTGGTTAGGAGAACTAATTACTTCTAAAGGTGTTGGTAATGGTATTTCTATTATCATCTTTGCTGGTATTGCTGCAGGAATTCCTTCTATGGCCAATCAAATCTATGCACAGCAGTTTGACAACCCAGGAGATCAATTATTCCTTAATATTGTAAAGCTAGCTTTAATTATTATTGCTGTCGTTGCAATTGTTGTTGGGGTAATTTTTATCCAGCAAGCTCTTAGAAAGATACCTATTCAATATGCAAAAAGAATGGTAAATGGAAATAGCAGCGCAGGTGGTCAATCAACTCATTTACCGTTGAAAGTTAACTCTGCTGGTGTTATTCCAGTTATCTTTGCAGTTTCCTTCTTGGTAACTCCAAGAACAATTGCATCATTCTTACCGCAAAATGACGTTACTTCCTGGATACAAAGAGTATTTGATTATACTCATCCAATAGGAATGATTATATATACAGTATTAATTATTGCGTTTACTTATTTCTATGCTTTTATTCAGGTAAACCCAGAACAAGTTTCTGAAAACCTGAAAAAACAAGGTGGATATATCCCAGGTATTCGTCCTGGTAAAAGTACGCAAGATTATTTGTCACGTGTTCTATCTCGTTTGACATTGGTTGGAGCTCTATTCTTAGCTGTTATTGCTATACTGCCTGTATTTTTTATAAATATTGCAGGGCTTCCACAATCTGCACAGATTGGTGGAACAAGTATCATAATTGTAGTTGGGGTTGCATTGGAAACGATGAAACAATTAGAGTCTCAATTAGTTAAACGACACTATAAAGGTTTTATTAAATAATATAATTTAGGGGACATTAGTCCCTTGAATTTTATGTAAGAGAACTTGAGGGGGAATACGCATGAATTTAGTCTTAATGGGGCTCCCTGGCGCAGGTAAAGGTACTCAAGCTGAGAAGATTGTCGAGAAATATGACATCCCTCATATCTCAACTGGCGACATGTTCCGTGCGGCTATGAAAGATGAAACAGAACTTGGACTTAAGGCAAAATCTTTTATGGATAAAGGTGAACTTGTACCTGATGAAGTTACAATCGGTATAGTTCGCGAAAGACTTAGCAAGGATGACTGTGAAAAAGGCTTTCTTTTAGATGGTTTTCCTCGTACAGTTCCTCAAGCAGAAGCTTTAGAAATTATTTTGTCTGATTTAAATAAGAAGTTAGACTTTTGTATCAATGTTCAAGTGGATCAAGAGATATTAATGGAGCGTTTAACAGGACGCCGCATTTGTAAGAGCTGTGGTGCGACATATCATTTAGTATTTAATCCGCCATCTAAACCAGATACTTGTGATCGTTGTGGCGGCGAATTATATCAACGTGCTGATGATAATGAAGCTACTGTAAAAAATCGCTTAGAAGTTAATATTAAACAATCCCAACCATTACTTGATTTCTATGAGTCAAAAGGTTATCTTCGTAACATAAATGGTCAACAAGATATTAATAAAGTATTCGTAGATCTTGATGAATTACTAAGTACTTTAAAATAAGAGTGACTTTTGCTTGGACTAATCTGTTATCTAGCATGGACATAAATCAGAGATAATAAATAGAAGAATTGGGATGAAATGGCTGAGGAGTTTATTCCTAAACATGATGCATTTCCTTTTTTCAAAAGGTATAATAATTTTCATGGTTATATCTGTAACAAAAAAAGCATAACCGTGTTATTTTGACATGTTTATCTTCGTTAAAAGATTAATCAATTTAGATAATTGGTGCAGAGTATTTTGGATTTCATGGTAACTCCGCTTAAATTGCTTTTTTATCTAGTAGTGAAGAAGGTAATGTAACTATTATTCTTTCTATTATGACGATTGGTATTAGACCAGGTGTGCAGTTGTCGAACGCTCTACGAAATCCTGTAATACGAAATCTATGTGGCTTTTCAAGTGAAAAGAGTATGTAGGGAATGATTTAAGGCTAAACTCTTGAAGGATGAATTTTTCTTGAAATAGTCTTTACGTTACATGCGTACTTCTGTACGAAAAGACACACGTTGTTGATAGAAAGTTCGTAATCAGAGGAAAGATTATTTCTTTTCCAATAATGGATGATCTAGCAATACTAAATTTAGTTGGTAACATTAAATTTTTCATTATTTCTTCCCTATTATTATATTTTTATAATTAATAGCGGACGAAGTGCCTACTCTTATGGTATAATCAATTAGTTGCAGTTTCATGCAGTTTTATTATATTATAGGAGCAGTTCAGAGTAGTTTAATGTGCACCGATCGTGTGACAAGAAGAGCTACGCTTTGCTATATTAGTTAAGATGGATCTCGTATTTTTTAGGAAAGGAGAGATATTCGATGGCTAAAGACGATGTAATCGAAATTGAAGGCACAATCACTGAAACTTTGCCGAACGCCATGTTTAAGGTAGAATTAGAAAATGGTCATACTGTATTGGCTCACGTTTCTGGTAAAATTCGCATGCATTTCATCCGTATTTTACCTGGTGATAAAGTAACGGTTGAGTTATCTCCATATGACTTAACTCGCGGAAGAATTACTTACCGCTTTAAATAATCTGATTGCACTCCGTACTATCAAGGAGGTTAGGATAATGAAAGTTAGACCATCTGTTAAACCAATCTGCGAAAAATGTAAAGTTATCCGCAGACGTGGAAAAGTTATGGTTATCTGTGAAAACCCTAAACACAAACAAAAACAAGGTTAATAACAAGGAGGTGCGCATATAGATGGCACGTATTGCTGGTGTGGATATTCCACGTGAAAAACGTGTAGTAATATCTTTAACATACATTTACGGTATTGGAAAAAATACTGCACAACAAGTATTAGCAGAAGCAGGTGTTTCTGAAGATACACGCGTTCGTGATTTAACAGAAGATGAATTAAATAAAATTCGTGATATTATCGACCGTTTAAAAGTTGAAGGAGATCTACGTCGTGAGATTTCTCTAAACATTAAGCGTCTAATGGAAATTGGTTGTTACCGTGGTCTTCGTCACCGTCGTGGCTTACCAGTTCGCGGACAAAATACGAAAAACAACGCTCGTACACGCAAAGGTCCTCGTAAGACTGTAGCTAATAAGAAAAAATAATCGGTAAAGGAGGTACAATATAATGGCACGTAAAACTAATACACGTAAACGTCGTGTTAAAAAGAATATTGAGGCTGGTGTAGCTCATATTCGTTCTACTTTCAACAATACTATCGTAACTATTACAGACGTTCATGGAAATGCTCTTGCTTGGTCAAGCGCAGGCGCACTTGGATTCAGAGGTTCTCGTAAATCTACTCCATTCGCTGCTCAAATGGCTGCAGAAACTGCTGCGAAAGCATCTATTGAACATGGTATGAAAACTTTAGAAGTAACAGTTAAAGGACCAGGTGCAGGTCGTGAAGCAGCAATTCGCTCTCTTCAAGCTGCAGGTCTTGAAGTTACAGCAATTAGAGATGTAACTCCAGTTCCTCATAACGGTTGTCGACCACCTAAACGTCGCCGAGTTTAATTTTTCTGTATAAATTTTGTATCCTTGTCTATAATGGGATATGACTAAAACTTTTAGAACCCGTACAGATTTATTAACTAACCCAGTTGTTGTGCACAAGCGGGAACGTAAACATGGGGAATTTCGGTAAACCATACCGAGGTTTCGACGTTTTGAAGGAGGGTATATCTTGATGATCGAAATAGAAAAACCAAAAATCGAAACGGTTGAGATCAACGATGATGCCAAATATGGTAAATTCGTCGTAGAGCCACTTGAGCGTGGATATGGTACTACTTTGGGTAACTCCTTACGTCGTATTCTACTATCCTCACTGCCAGGTGCCGCTGTCACATCCATTCAAATTGATGGGGTACTTCATGAGTTCTCAACAATTGAAGGCGTCGTAGAAGATGTTACAGCTATCATATTAAATATCAAAAAACTAGCATTGAAGATATACTCTGATGATGAAAAAACTTTAGAGATTGATATGCAAGGTGCAGGGGTAGTCACAGCAGCTGATATTACACATGATAGTGATGTAGAGATCTTAAATCCAGATCTTCATATCGCAACTTTAGGCAGCAACGGAAACTTCCGTATGCGTTTAACAGCAAAGCGTGGTCGTGGGTACACACCAGCTGAGCAAAATAAGCGTGAAGATCAGCCTATTGGTGTAATTCCTATTGACTCTATCTTTACACCAGTATCTCGTGTTTCTTATCAAGTAGAGAATACTCGTGTTGGTCAAATGACTAATTATGATAAGTTAACTTTTGACGTTTGGACTGACGGTAGTACAGGTCCTCAAGATGCTGTTGCACTTGGTGCAAAGATTTTAACTGAGCATTTAAATATCTTTGTTGGTTTAACTGATGAAGCACAAAATGCTGAGATTATGGTAGAAAAAGAAGAAGATCAAAAAGAAAAAGTTCTTGAGATGACAATCGAAGAATTAGATCTTTCTGTTCGTTCTTATAACTGCTTAAAGCGTGCTGGTATTAATACCGTACAAGAATTAGCAAATAAGACGGAAGAAGATATGATGAAAGTTCGAAACTTAGGTAGAAAATCTCTAGAAGAAGTAAAACATAAATTAGAAGAGCTTGGATTAGGCTTAAGAAAAGATGACTGATTAGTCTCATGACTATGTCTATAAAGCTTGTACTTTAACAAAAGGAGGGAATCTCACATGGGTTACAGAAAGTTAGGACGCACAAGCGCACAACGTAAAGCAATGTTACGTGACTTAACTACAGACTTAATCATCAATGAGCGCATTGAAACAACTGAAGCTCGTGCAAAAGAACTTCGTTCTGTTGTAGAAAAAATGATTACACTTGGTAAACGTGGAGATCTACATGCACGTCGTCAAGCAGCTGCTTATGTACGTCACGAGGTAGCTAACGCTGAAACAAAACAAGATGCTGTACAAAAATTGTTCAGTGATGTTGCTGCTCGTTATACTGATCGTCAAGGTGGTTACACTCGTATCATGAAAATGGGACCTCGTCGTGGAGACGGAGCACCAATGGTAATTATCGAGTTAGTGTAATAGGATTTCAAAGAAATTTAGGGTGCGGGACAGTTTATATTGTTATGAAACTTGTTCAAGTGCCCTTTTTCTTTAATTCTCGCTTTTTTGATCAAGCCAATATAGAGTGTTACGATGAGCATTGGTTTTTATTAATGACTCGTCTAGCTCGTGCACCTCTTCTTTCATTTAGTGTTGGAACGAGGTGCGGGCTTTTTTCATGTTTAATTAGGACTGTAGGGTGCTAAGAAGTGGAATACCATAAGATATATTTTAACAAGCATAGAAATAGGATATCAAAGATTATTCAAATAATCTTATGTTAAACCAATTCAAAGCTCGCCCAATTGGCGAGTTTATTTTTTTATCTAGCAATTTATACTTTGTTTATAAATTGCTCTATGTAATTTATTATCGACAATATCTAGTAAGTAAATGGTGGGGTTGTAATGGACCAAAAAATTTTAGTGAAGGTAGAAGATGTATCCTTCAAATATGAGGAGCAATTAGAGAGTGCCCTAGATCATGTTTCCTTTCATGTTAATAGGGGAGAATGGGTTGCTAT
Organism: Niallia sp. FSL W8-0635; assembly: GCF_038007965.1. Lineage (GTDB taxonomy): Bacteria > Bacillota > Bacilli > Bacillales > Cytobacillaceae > Niallia. Next base: position 159,008 of record NZ_JBBOYD010000001.1, read on the forward strand.
TGTTGGACACAATGGTTCCGGTAAATCTACGTTAGCTAAGTTATTAAATGGATTACAATTTTCTAATGAAGGTTCAATTATAATAGATGGTATTCCGATAACGGAAGATTCTGTGTGGGATATTCGAAAAAAAGTTGGGATGGTATTCCAGAATCCTGATAACCAGTTTGTAGGTACAACGGTTAAGGATGATGTGGCTTTTGGTTTAGAAAATAACGCTGTTCCAAGGAATGAGATGGTAACAAGAGTAGAGAGCTCTTTAGAAAGAGTAAAGATGTTGTCTTTTCTTGATCAAGAGCCGCACCATCTATCTGGTGGACAAAAGCAGAGAGTCGCTATTGCAGGAATTATTGCATTGAAACCTGAAATAATCATATTAGATGAGGCTACCTCCATGCTTGATCCGCAAGGAAGAGAAGAAGTTTTTGAAATCATGAGAGATTTACAAAAAGAAAATATGACGATTATCTCCATTACTCATGATTTAGATGAGGCTGCTAAAGCAGACCGTATCATTGTGATGAATAAGGGGAAAGTGTATAAAGAGGGAAGTCCTAAAGAAATTTTTAAGCTTCAGAAGGAACTTGTTGAAATTGGTTTAGACATTCCTTTTACAATTAAATTAAGAGAAAGTTTAATGAACCAGGGTATTTCATTAGAAGAAGTATATTTAACAGAAGAAGAGTTGGTGACAGGCATATGGACATCTCACTTCAAAAAGTAGAGTATCGTTACCAGGAAAATTCGCCGTTTGAACGTTTAGCGATAGAGGATGTAAGTTTTGACATTCCATCAGGAAGCTATGTTGCAATTATAGGGCATACTGGATCTGGCAAATCGACCATTTTACAGCATCTCAATGCACTTATAACACCCTCTAAAGGGACAATCGTAATTGGTGATCGCAGAATTGAAGGTGGGCAAAAGCACAAAAATCTACGGAGTATACGACAAAAAGTAGGTATTGTTTTTCAGTTTCCAGAACAGCAACTGTTTGAAGAAACAGTTGAAAAGGATATTTGCTTTGGTCCCCTTAACTTTGGGATCTCAGAGTCGGAGGCAAAGATAAGAGCGGTAAAGGCATTACGTGAAGTCGGTTTATCAGAAGAGTTCCTTATGAAGTCTCCTTTTGATTTATCTGGTGGTCAGATGAGGAGAATTGCCATTGCGGGTGTTTTAGCAATGGAACCGGATGTACTTGTTTTAGATGAGCCTACAGCTGGTTTGGATCCAAGAGGCAGACGAGAAATAATGGATATGTTTTACAAGCTTCATAAAGAGCGAAATTTAACGACCATTTTAGTTACGCATAGCATGGAAGATGCAGCTCATTATGCTGATCAAATAGTCATTATGAATAAAGGGAAAGTGCATCGTCAGGGAACACCGATTGAGATATTTAAGGATGCAGAAGATTTGGCTTCTATTGGGTTGAATGTACCTGAGGTGGTGCGATTTCAAAAAAAATTAGAAGCAAAATTTGGGATGAAGATGGAACAAGTGCATTTAAAGATGGAAGACTTTACTAAAGAATTGGCAGTGTATTTAAAGAAGAAAGTAGGGAGTAGTTGATGGGAAAAATGATTATTGGCCGTTTTATTCCCGTTGATTCGATATTGCACAGAATGGATCCCCGTTCAAAATTACTGCTTGTTTTTCTATTTATTTGCATTGTATTTTTAGCTAACAATATTTGGAGTTATTCTTTATTAATTGTATATGTAGGTACGTTAGTAGCTGTTTCCAATGTACCAATTAAGTATATTTATTTAGGATTAAGGCCAATATTTTGGTTAATTATCTTTACGTTTATCTTGCACTTGTTTTTTACGAAGAATGGAGAATTATTGTTTGAATGGGGATGGATTACGATTTATGAAGAAGGGGTGAGAATGGGGATTCTTATTTCGATTCGATTCTTCCTGCTTATTATCATGACATCCTTGCTTACGTTAACAACGACACCAATTGAATTAACAGATGCAATTGAAACATTGTTAGGACCATTAAAGAAAGTGAAATTTCCTGTCCATGAATTGGCACTAATGATGTCTATTTCTTTGCGTTTCATTCCAACTTTAATGGATGAAACAGAGAAGATTATGAAGGCTCAGATGGCAAGAGGTGTGGAATTCTCTAGTGGCTCGATTAAAAGCCGAATTCAAGCAATTATTCCTTTATTGATTCCTTTATTTGTTAACTCCTTTAAACGGGCTGAAGAGCTCGCTATTGCGATGGAAGCACGCGGTTATCAAGGTGGAGAAGGAAGAACAAAGTATCGTCAATTAGTATGGAATCCAATCGATACAATCATGATTATTATTTTGATTCTAGTAACAGCTTTGCTGTTTTTATTAAGAACATAGTGGAGAATAAGATGCAACGATACAAATGTACAATAAGCTATGATGGTTCAAATTATAGTGGTTTTCAGATTCAACCAAAGGATCGAACGGTGCAAGGTGAAATCGAAAAGGCTTTAAGAAAGCTTCATAAAGGGTTAGAGATAAAGATTCAGGCATCAGGTAGGACAGATGCTGGTGTTCATGCGAAGGGACAAGTCATTCATTTTGATAGCTCGCTTGATATTCCAGCAGAAAAATGGCCTATTGCACTAAATACCTTGTTGCCCCATGATATAGTAGTTGCTGATGCTGTGAGAGTGTCTGAAGCCTTTCATGCAAGATATAATGTAACAGCAAAAGAATACCGTTACTTTATTCAATTAGGGGAGCGGAGAGATCCATTTAAACGCCATTATGCCTATTATTATCCATATTCTCTAAATGTAGAGGCAATGAGAGAGGCACTTACCTATTTTATTGGAGAATATGATTTTACTAGTTTCTGCTCTGCTAAGACAGATAAAGAAAGAAAAGTAAGAACTGTAACTGGGGTAAAGTTAATAGAGGAAGAAAATATGCTAATATTTTCCTTCCGAGGGAATGGGTTCCTTTATAATATGGTGCGCATTATGGTTGGAACATTACTAGATGTTGGAAGAGGAAAGAAATCCCCACAGGATATCCCTGTGATTATTGAGAAAAAGGATAGAAAAGCGGCCGGGAAAACCGCTTCTGCGAATGGATTGTATCTTTGGGAAGTAATGTATGAATGAATGCCGTATATGTCCAGCCACAATTATAATTTCTATGAAGTTGGAATGCCAAAATAGCTTATTTATATGTAAAAATCATTATTTAGTAAGTGAAAATAAATAGAAAGATAATTTTTTTCTCATAACAACTAAACCTGGTGTAACATTCCCTTGACATATACTAGTCTAGGATATATCATAATATGGTATGTATTTTAATCCCACATTAAGCCCCGGAACTTAATTGTGTGAACATATAGACGTAAGAACAGAACATTCGTAATTTAAAAAAATTATAATTAAACATTTCAGGAGGGAAACTCATGCGTACAACGTTTATGGCTAATTCAAACACTGTTGATCGTAAATGGTACGTGATTGATGCTGAAGGCAAAACTTTAGGTCGTCTTGCTAGTGAAGTAGCATCAATTCTACGTGGTAAACATAAACCAACTTTCACACCTCATGTGGATACTGGTGATCATGTTATTCTTTTAAATGCTTCAAAAATCGAATTGACTGGTAAAAAATTAACTGACAAAATTTACTACCGTCACTCTATGCACCCAGGTGGATTAAAACAAAGAACAGCTTTAGAAATGCGTACTAACTATCCAGAGCAAATGTTAGAACTTGCAATCAAAGGTATGCTTCCAAAGAATTCTCTTGGTCGTCAAATGTATAGAAAATTACATGTATATGCTGGTAGCGAACATCCGCACCAAGCTCAACAACCAGAAGTTTACGAACTTCGTGGATAATTAATTAAGGGAGGTAAAACAAATGGCACAGGTTCAATATATCGGTACTGGTCGTCGTAAAAGCTCTGTTGCTCGTGTACGTTTAGTTCCAGGTGACGGACAAATCATCATCAATGGTCGTGAAATCGAAAGTTATATCCCGTTTGCAGCTTTACGCGAAGTTGTTAAACAACCATTAGTAGCTACTGAAACTACTGGAAGCTACAATATTTTAGTAAATGTTAACGGTGGAGGTTATACTGGTCAAGCTGGCGCTATCCGTCATGGTATCGCTCGTGCTTTACTTCAAGTGGATCCTGAATACCGTCCAACATTAAAGCGTGCAGGATTATTAACTCGTGACGCTCGTATGAAAGAACGTAAAAAATACGGTCTTAAAGGCGCTCGTCGTGCACCTCAGTTCTCAAAACGTTAATTATCAATGTTTCAAAGGCTCTCAACCGATTTGGTTGGGGGTCTTTTTTATGTCTGAAAAGTGCTTTTGACCACACTTTGACCACGAAAATATTTTTGACCACATCTGACCACATCTCATAACTCAATATATCTTTGAAACTTTTGTGCAGTTTGCTCTTTTAGCGTATCTGTTACGTGTGTATAGATGTTCATCGTCATTTGTATATCAGAGTGGCCTAACCGCTCCTGAACCTCTTTTATACTGGCTCCTGCTTCGAATAAAAGGGAAGCATGAGTATGACGTAAACCATGTATTGTAATTTTGTGTAGGTTATGTTTTTTGATTAAAGCGGCCAGCTTTTCGTTTGGATAGGCTAACCGCATCGGAGAGCCATCATCCCTGTCAAAAACCACCTTGTTATTATTCAAATAACCTTTCCCGGCTAAATAAGCTTCATTTTGCTTTATACGCCATTTATTAAGCAGAGAGAGGGTTAGAGGATCCAAGCTAATTAAACGCTTAGATTCCCTTGTTTTGGACGTTTGGAAGATGAATTTACCATCATGATGAAATAACGTTTTGTTTAACCGTATGGAGCCAGCTTCGAAATCAATATCATCCCATGTAAGGGCTAAAATTTCTCCCTTGCGTGCACCGGTATAGATTAACAGATGAAAAAGTACATGATCTCGAAAATCTAATTCATGTTTCGTTATTGAAAGGAAATTACGTATCTCATCCTTTTTCCAATAATTCCGCTCATCCGTTTCATTATCCTCATTAATAATTTCATTTTGCTGTCTTGGTATGGTGACATGCTCTAATGGATTCCTTTCAATAATCTCCATTTTTAAAGCATATTTGAATACTTGGTTAGCCTGTATTTTTATGTCATTTACCGATTTAATTAATTGAGCGATTTCATTGATCATTTTTTGGCAATATGGTCTTGTTATTTCTTTTATTTTCAATTTGCTGAAGCGGGGCAATATATGCCTATTGAATTTGGATTCAATGGCTTTCTTTGTGCTTAATTTAATCGTTTTCGAATGATTGGAAAACCATTGATCGTATACATTCTGAAAAGTCAGGTTGTCATTCTTTATTGATCTTCCGCTCGCTATTTCTTGTTCAAGCTTGGCAGCAGCTATTTGTGCTTCTTTTTTGGTTTTAAAGCCCCTTCGGGTTGTAGTTTGTCTTTTTCCTGTTTCGGGATTAATTCCAGTGTCCGTCTTAAATAACCACATTTGACCTTGTTTGGTTGTGTATTTTTGAAATGATGCCATTTTTTCACCTCATTTAACCGTTTTTCTTATTAGCGTAAATTTCACATAAGTTATTTAAGTTCATATCTAATGTGGGTTTGTGCTCTAGATATAGTTTTATACATTCATAAGGTGTTGAAGGGTCTTGCCCGTAATTATACTTAAATCCCATTTTCATACTAAAAATAAAATCCACAACTTGGAATAGATGCTCAAATGTTTTAGATGTTTCTCTTACATCTGTTGCTTCTAGTTCATCCCCAATGATTATAGTCAACTGGTTAATGATGTCTTCTGCTTTTTTCCTAATATCAGGAGTAGCTTGTTTCAGTAGATCTTCAAGCAGGCTAAAATCCCTTTGGAAACCATATTGATCTGATGTTCTTATGTCTTGTTTTCCGGTTAAATAATCGACGCTTACATCGAAGAAATCAGCCAATGCTAAAAAGGTTGAAACATTCGGTTCCCGGTCTTCCCGCTCGTAATTTCCTAATGTAGTAAAGGGAATATTCAACTTGTCGGCTAAGTCTCTTAAAGTCATATTCTTTTCCCTTCGTAACGTTCTAATTCGTTCTCCAAACATAATTTATCAACCTCCAATGAGTAATTACAAATCAATATTACACATAATGAATACAAATATCAACTTGAATTTCTCAAAACGGGATGATATTGTTTATTTGTACCCAATATGAGTAATTAGGAGATGTTTAAAAGATGAAATGTACAAAACTAATAAAACAAGAGCATCACCTGAAAATTGACAGTAAAAAAATTAAACTTGCTCGAGCGGAAATGGGGTGGACAATCACTAAATTGGCTGATGTATCTGGTGTAAATAGAAAAACCATTGGTGAAATCGAAAAGGGGACTAAAAAAAAGGTACGGTTTTCTACAATCAAACAGATTGCTGAAAACCTAAATAAAGAAGTAGAGGATCTTTGTACTCAAGTTGAAAAAGGGGGATAAATAAATGAATATAAAGCTAGAATTCCCAGAAGAAACGCTAATCATAAATCGGACAGATTTAAAAAATGCATTACAGGAGCTTCTAATGGAATTACAAGAAGAAAACGGGCATGATCAAATATTAACCATAAAAGAAGCTGCCGATTATTTAAAGGTCAGTGTACCCACAATTCGAAACATGATTTCAAGCAAAGAAATTCCTTTTTTTCAAAGAGGGCAAATCATTCGTTTAAATCGCTGGGATGTACAGAAATGGTTGCGAAATAATTCTGGCTGAAGCGGGTGAAGTGTGATGTTAGGATGGGTTAAGCTTTATCGGGATTTATTGCATAAGCCTATTTGGATAGAATCCACACCGGAACAAAAAACCATTCTAATAACACTTCTTTTGATGGTTAATCATCAAGAAAAACAATGGGAATGGCAAGGGGAACCTTATAACGTTACCGCTGGCCAGGTAATTACAAGCTTGGAATCCATTGTTGAAAAATGCGGTAAGGGGATTTCAATTCAAAACGTAAGAACTGCAATAAAGCGGTTTGAAAAATTCGGTTTTCTAACAAATGAATCAACAAACAAAAATAGGCTTATAACCATTAATAATTGGGAGGATTATCAGAATAATGGAGATGGATTAACAAGCAACTTAACAGGCGGCCAACAATCAATTAACAATCGACTAACAACTAACAAGAATGATAAAAAATTAAAGAATGATAAAGAAGTAAAAGATTCTTATTGTCGCAAGTCAAAAACTTACGACGAAAAAAGCATACCGTATCAATTAGCATTAAGACTTTTAAATAACATTAGGGAAAATAATCCGGGATTTAAAGAACCAAATCTTCAAAAATGGTCGGATGACTTTCGTTTAATGATAGAAAGGGACAATCGTTTACCAGAAGAAATATCCACCGTGATTGATTGGTGTCAGCAAGATTCCTTTTGGAAGACAAATATACTTTCTCCATCAAAATTAAGAAAACAGTATGATCAATTGGTTCTGAAAATTCAAACAAGCAGAAATGTAATAAGGAAAAAGAGCCAACAGCATTTTTCATTAGATCGCCCTAGTCATTGGGAAGAACCAAAACCAATTACAAAAGATGAATTTGAGAAAATGAAAGAATGGGAAGATGAACTCCCATTTTAGGAGGTTAAACTATGAGAGTTGCGAGTAGCTTTCTACCTGAGGATGAGAATAACATTTACAAAAAGGCTGTTTTTAGACTCATGCCAGAATTAGAAGGGCATGAGCTAGAAGCGGATTTTCTTAAAAAACTTGTATGCCCGCAGTGTGGACAAGAAAGTGCATCCGCTTTGGTTTACCGCCTAAATAATAATGACAGTTGGAAGCAGTTAGGTGAAACATTCAAATGTTGTAGATGTAGGGATAGGGATATGCTTAATCTTTCTATGGAAAAAGGTTTAAAGGAGCAAAGTCAGCTCATATCTGAAAGGCTTATGAACGACTATTTTCTTCTCCCCGAAAAATTAAAGGGTTCAGGTTTTAAGGATTACCATGAAACTAATCCCGTTACTACTGTTGCAAAACAAAGGGCAATTTCCTATGTGAAAACATTTTTAGCTTCCGAACAAGATCGCTACAACCTTTTAATTCAAGGCAATCCGGGAACAGGAAAAACACATTTGTGTGTAGCTATTGCCAGAACGCTAAAAGAAAAAGGTTTTATAGTTGGGTTTTTAACCACAGGACAATTACTTTCAAAAATTAAATCTACGTATAACAAAGCATCTATCATAACAGAAGAAAATATCTTTAAGGATTTAAAAAAGCTAGATTTATTGATTTTGGATGACTTGGGTGCGGAAGCATCGGGAGGAAATGATGATTGGAGAAAGAGTATAATTTTTGAAATAGTAGAAAGTCGGAGTGGTAAACCGACAATCTACACGAGTAATTTGACGGATCAAGACTTACCTATGGTCGTAGGAGAAAGAGTCTTTAGCCGTCTATACGATAATACAAAATTCATTGACTTATTTACAGAAGATTACCGAAAAAAACTTCGGATAAAATAATTATTTCGTGGAGGGATTGAGAATGAAGGACAACAAAACAAGGCAAAAGTTTATTGAATTAAGAGCGAAAGGGATCAGCTTTAGTAAAATTGCCAAGGAACTTAACGTATCGAAGTCAACGCTTATTGCGTGGTCAAAGGAACATCTCATGGAAATAGAAAATATGAAGGCAGTTGAAATTGAATCGTTACAGGAGCAATTTTATATGACAAAAAAAGCCCGTATCGAATTATTAGGACGGCAAGTTGAGCGCATGAAAAAGGAACTTGAAAATAGAGACTTTTCAGATGTCCCGTCGGACAAATTGTTAGATACGTTAAATAAAACGCTAATCCAGTTAAAGAATGATGAAATAGAAATCACTTTCAGAGGGGAGGGCGATACGTTGGAGGATTTAGTAAGCACTATGAATACAGTTACATGGAAACCATAACAAATCCAAAATCAGCCCAAAATAGATATAAGGGTGATATTTCATAGAACAGTTCGAACGAGACGTACAGGAGTGTGGGAGGTCGGGGGTTAGTCACCCCCTCCTACTCAATTTCATTATGGTGTACGTTATAGTAATGTGAATGGGATGATTTTCTTTACATGTTTTCCAACAAAATATATTAAGAAAGCTTTCAGTCTATAGGAACCCATCATTTATAGCGATGTGAAACATATCTTGTGGTACAGTATTCAAGGTCAAAGATGACTTCACCGCTGCACGTTTCTGTTACTGATTCATTTTTAAAACATGCAATATCAAGTGATCTTAAACATTCGACAAAGATTGGGACGGATGCTCCAGGACTGACTGTAGCGACTATTGCTGAACCTGCAATATCAGTGACGCGGACTTCCATGGAACAGCCGCTAGCCGAATTGCCTGTGTTCTTTATCACAATCAACCCGCTAAAATCAAGGTTCGAACGGCTGGTAAAATGGTTGTAATAATTACAATCGCAGGGTTGTGAGATAGGGCCGCAATGTTTAAAGCATCTTAGTTCTTCTTCCTTTCTGCAGAAATCAAATCCTTTGATTTCTTCTGGGCAGAGTTTATGATCATCATTACAATTGTCTTTGGGAATATCATCAGATTCACCTAGCATCATTTCGAAAATATTGGAATCACCATTAAATTCTTCACAACCATCCCATTTGCACTTGTGTTTTTCACAATCAACGCATTTGCACTTGTCTTTCCCGCAAACCTCGCATTTGCACTTGTGTTTTTCACAATCAACGCATTTGCACTTGTCTTTCCCGCAATCCTCGCATTTGCACTTGTGTTTTTCACAATCAACGCATTTGCACTTGTCTTTCCAGCAATCCTCGCATTTGCACTTGTTTTTCCCGCAATCCTCGCATTTGCACTTGTTTTTCCCGCAATCCTCGCATTTGCACTTGTGTTTTTCACAGTCAACGCATTTACACTTGTGTTTTTCACAGTCATCGCATTTGCACTTGTCTTTTTCACAGTCATCCGATCTGCAATGATGCTTTCCATGATGCTCAAAATAATGTTTTCCCTTTTCACTGTGTTTAAGTTTAAACACGGATTTTGACTTTCCAGTACATATACTTTCGTTAATGTATATTTTTGGGCCCCCAACGCTTCTATGACATTGATTGCATCGTTGGAAGCCCCTACACCCACAGGATCTATTTATAAAAAACATACAAAAGCTTCCTCCCCATATTCTTGAAAGATACTATCAATATATGTATATTGGGTTTCTTGGCATGGGCTGATTAACCAATATAAACACCCATTTTTGGGTGTTTATATTGGTTAATTCACCTACAATACAAATTTAGTTCAAAATTAGCTATGCTTTTTTTCAGAAATTCCTCATAAATAATAAACAGGGATTCTTCTTTAAAAATATTAAAGAAAAATACATTGGAGGGGATTAACTAAATTCTTGTGGGATCATTTCTTAGTTAATTATGAACATTAAGAGGGATTCTTCACACTGATGAATTATTTTGTCAAAGTTCATTACTTATAGACAAAGTCTTGTCGCACAGTATTCAAGGTCAAAGATGACTTCGCCACTGCAAGTTGCTGGTACAGGAAGCTCTGGTTCATTTGGAAGACAAGCAATATCAAGCGAAGTTAACCCTTCAACAAAGATTGGAACTGATGCTCCAGCGCTAACTGTTGCAACAATTGCAGTGCCTGCTCTATCTGTAACACGGATCTGCATAGAACAGCCGCTAGTTGGATTCCCTGTATTTTTAATCACAACTAACCCGCTAAATTCAAAATTAGTCCTGCTGGTAAAATAGTTATAGAATAATGCATCACATGGCTGGGAAATTGGCTCGCAATGTTTAAAGCACCTTAATTCATTTCTTTGTTTGCACAAATTGAATCCTTTTACACGGTCTGGGCAAGGCTCTTTCTCTTCGTACCAATTTTTTTTAGGCATTTCACATTTTTCATATCCATGATGATCATATCCATGATGATTCATCTTCGGATGATTTCCCATTCTTCTTTTGCAAGTGCACTCTTCCTGTTCTTTACAGCCGCAATGTTTACCTTCTGAATGATATATCATCAAATTACTTCCTCCTTGAGATTAAGTTTCTAAATTCAATAATAATATATGCTTCTAGGTTTTTTGCGTATAGGTTAATCAACTAATACAAACATCCATTTTTGGAGGGAAAGAAAAAGGCTGATTAGGTGTTAGTAGTAATATTCGTGCCTTAAAATCTTCTGATAGATAATTGATTTTTAATGCAGCATGTTAGTGCATAAATTCTAGGCACTATCTATTGTGCCCAATGTTTGACTAACAACGGTAAATCCACTTATGGCACATAGTGAGAAGACACAAATCGAGTCTAGATCAGTAATATCGTTTACAAAGTAAGCAAGGCAGTCTTTTACCGTAAGCACATAAAGAGGAAGTGCTGTGGTCTGCCCCTTGAGATAAACATCAAGGAGAAGTCCGAAGTTGGCTGTACACCTTAACTCTTCTCCAATACCTGAAGCACAGCAAGGACAATTACATGGTTTCTTCCTTTTTTGGTAGGAACAATCTTCAGTGTCTTCATAAGCCTGTTGGAGGAGAAATTCATAAACATTGGAAATTTCAGGAGTAGCATCTGTATCTGTCGCGCATATACCTGCAACATCACATAATTGTACGGCTGTATTCGGAACAATCGTAATCTGGTCAGCAGGTCTAAACCTAAGGACTGAACAATCCACTATATCTGAAATGACTTGTCCTTCAGATGGATTCGGCAATCCGTTCACTGTGCTGAAATATATGTCGATTGCTCGATTTGCTGGATTTGTTAAAGTAGTTTGGAAATTTTGTACTTTTCTTAATAGGTCTGCAAGATTTTGGACACAGCAATCACAATCTTTTGGACATTTATTTTCCTTACATTTGCAATTTTCCATGTCGTCCCCCCTTTGATTGTGATCCTTTTTCTTCTTATTTTTCTCAAAGAAGTCATCTGGAAAAATTATAGTAGGCTTACAGTCTCCACACTGAACATTCACATTGACTCCATCCACGTCCACCGGGGTTGAAATGGTCTGGTTATTTTCCATAGTTTGATCGCCATGTCTTTGGGCTTGTAACTGAGGTCCTTGAGTTTGGTCCTGGTCTTCGGTTTGGTCCTGGATTTGCGTTTGCTCTTGTATCTCATTTTGGCTTTGTGTTTGAGGCCCTTGAGTTTGATTTCCTTGGGTTTGGTCGCCTTGTTGTTGTTCTTGCGTTTGAGGCCCTTGACTTTGCCCTTCTTGGATTTGTTCTTGATTCTGAGGCCCTTGTGCCTGTTCAAGCCCACCCTGTTGTTGTAGTTGTTGCTGTTCTTGTTCCCCAATGGATTGGCATTGTGGATTATGCTCAGAGAATGTTTGGTCACAATGTTCGGTTACTTCTTGGTTAACTGTGTCCGAATGGTAGGAGTCTTTACATGTGCAAAACCTTTGTTGTTTAAAGCACCCCTTACATAATCCATAGCTATCGCTATTGGTAAAACTCATAAGTAACACCACCTTTCAGTAGTATCATATGGTAATAGGAAATGATATGAATGGACAAATAGTCCACATTCAAAAAAAGGGCGAATATTTTGATAGTCAGCTTTATTAAATAATTATTCTTTTCGCAATAGGGGGAAACTTATAAATGATTTGTCATATAAATGAGTTGGTTTTGTTACTTTCTGTTCTCCTTGTGGGAAAAATGCACAAGGTAAGGAAGCAGTTAGAAGGTATTCAAACTCTGAGCCAGTAACTATAGGATGTAGCTAGGGCTGTGGCTATATGAAGACAGTCGAAGACCAGTTTTTGAGGACGTTTCACTTAATATGCAGGTACACGTAAATTCTAAGGCAATACCTTTGATTTTGCTTTGGGTTAGGCTGGGACGGTGTCATCTAGGACGAACGGAAAAGTACAAAAAATAGAAATTTTATGATAAAGAGAAGCTCAGTCCTTTATTGGATATGGACTTCATTATTGTGAATTATAATACTTAAAGAAAACCAGCTATTAGTTTATGAATTTTTTAAAATAAAAACATTCATTACTAAATATGTTCATACCAAATAACCTTTCTCTATCTTGTAAATATGGAAAATATCGAGAAATTATAAAATTGATTATTGTGGAAAAGGCCAATGAATGTGGCATTTTCCCTGATCAGATAGCTGTAAAGTCTAGTGATATTTGATGGTATTGAAGGAATCGACTTACTTTCTAGGGGGTGTTCAATTCGATTATTTTATAACAAAACAGGCTCTCCAAGAGGGGGGGATTGCCCGTTTGCCTACGTTCTTACTGTGCTCACGAACTCATCCGCAAGAACTGCGATGACGCAACTTATCGGTAGTCACCGAAAGGGGGATGCTGCTTACTTTAAACTAGAAGAGCGACCTTTATCGGAAGTGTTTAAAGATATACTTGAGGGAGCTACGTGCCTTTTACATTACTTAGGTGTTAATCTTCTGTTCGTCAAAGTCTCTTCGGAACAATAGAATGTTCAACGTCAGCTTTCTAATATTTAATTCATTGGATAGTGGAAGGGCTTTTTCTGTCCTCGAGCTTGTCCTCGACTTGATAATGTCCCATTTAAAATTATTGTTTTGGATCCTTGCAAAATATTGATATATAGTCTTTTTTTATCCTATTTTTTTAATATTTTATTTAAACATGAATGGGCGGCATGATGTAATAATATGCGTAAATGGATGCCCCATTTTATTTGAGGCACCCTGTTTCTTTGACCACAATCTGACCACTAAACATATAGAATTGTATATTATTCTGTTTTCCTTTTAGAGAATAAAAGTGGACAAACCTTGATGTGACAGGAACTGTTTGGTTTTGTGTTTCTTTATATTATCTGCACATATGAAAGAACGTAAAAAATACGGTCTTAAAGGCGCTCGTCGTGCACCTCAGTTCTCAAAACGTTAATTTGTGGCGTTTCAAAGGCTCTTTCCATATTTATGGAGAGGGTCTTTTTTTATGTAATAAAGTTTCTTTTGTTCCCATTTTAGGCATTATCATTTATGGTTCAAGATACTTTTGGAACTTGCCGCAATATGTTGATGTAACAAAATGAAACCATTTATATGGTACGACGTATAAAAAGAAATGGAATTTAGGTTGTAAGTACCTATGTGTAAAGAAGATAACCATTATCGTTAAAGTGGAGGGATAACATGAGGAAATTTGTTGGGATAGTCATTATAGCTTTTAGTTTATTATTGGGTCTTTTCTGTGCAATCGCTTTTCCTCAGGATATTATCTTTGCTAATATCGTGTTGTGAATTATTAGTGTTCCTCTATATATTTGCGGTCAAATGATCAGAACTTCGAAGGCTAAATTTAAACAGCAAGGAAAGCGCTGGATAGCCAACTATCTCTTCTTCTTCTTTATCATCCCTGTACTAATTTATTTGAATATATTCTATGATGATTTAAAAGAAACGACATTTATAGATGAAAAATTTGTCCTTTATGAACCTTCGTCTGGGAAGTTAGGAGAATTTTCTCTCGGGGGCTTTGTTGTTATTTTGATTTTTCTATTTGGTGCTCGATTTCTTTATCCGGATTTAAAGCGAAAAGGGCTATTAAATTCCATTATTATCGGAACGATTATTTTCTTGATTGGTTTCCATTATTTTATGTTCTCTGATTATAGAGGTGTACATGAAGAAAAGGGATTGGTATCAAGTAACTGGAAGGGTGAAAGGCAGATCATTCCTTATGATGAAATAGAAAGCGTATATTTGGAACCTTATGTTCATTATGCAAGCTTATCTAATACATCCGACGAGATGAGGTTTGTTTGGGAAGTGACGTTTTATCCGAGTCACCAAAAAGAAGTAGTGTATCGTTTTTCGATGTTGACGAAGACTGGTTTAGAAGAGACGATTGCGATTAAGAAACTAGCACTGGAACATGATGTACCATTTAATGTGGGAGAAATGAATCAAGAAACATTGGAGTTGTTTAACTTTGATTTAGAATATGAAGGATTAGAAAAAGAACGTTATTACGAGCTTTTTCAATTAAGGTATGATAAATAGAGAGACGAAGTTCCTGAATATATTTGTCTTAGAGGTTATTTTAGTTTTTTGATTGGAATAAGCAAGGTAGGAATAATTTATAAAAAGAAAGATACAGATGTAGTATAAAATTAAATGGAGAAGTGGACTAGAATGATTAGTCCGCTTTTTTTAATGCAAAACGGAGCAAAATAAAAAAGTGTTGAAAAACATATTAAAAATCAATGTAATTAGAGCTAGTTCTCATTCTTTATACTTTCTTTATACTTTTCTAGGCAAATTATTTATATCTATCCCTTATTCTATATCAATCAACATTGAAAGGAAGAATGGTTATGTCAGAAACAATTCTTAAAGCAATGAATGTTTCAAAAATATATGGAAAACACAAAGCGCTTGATAAAGTATCAATCGAAATTAAGCGTGGGATGATATACGGTTTAATTGGGGAAAATGGTGCGGGAAAATCGACATTTATGCGTACTGTTATGGGGTTAATCTCAATTGATGAGGGTGACATTGAGCTATTTGGCGAAAGCAGCACGAAGGGATTGCAACATGCAAGAAGAAAAATGGGTCAATCGATTGAAACACCAGCACTTTATCCTGACTTAACAGCTCGAGAAAATCTGAGAGTACAAGCAGCAAACGGTGGCGTAAGTGAACGAGAAATAGATAATTTACTTCGCTTGATGAGCCTTGAAGATACAGGGAAGAAGAAGGTTAAAAATTTCTCATTAGGGATGCGCCAACGTTTAGCAATTGCATCAACTCTGATTACAAATCCTGAATTCTTAATATTAGACGAGCCGACAAACGGTCTTGATCCATCAGGGATTGTGGAGATGCGCGAAATCATTCAACGATTGGTGAAAGATCGAGGGATTACTGTCTTACTCTCTTCACATTTGCTTGATGAACTATCACAGATTGCCAACCATTATGGGATTTTGCATAAGGGGAAACTCATTAGTGAGCTTTCAAGAGAGCAATTAGCTTCTGAAACTCGTCAATATATTGAGTTAGAAACAAGCGAGATTCATAAAGCAGTTGTTGTACTAGATAAAATGGGGATAAAGGAATACGAAGTTGTAAATGGAACGGAGATTAATATTTATGAACGCTTAGAGGATGTAGCTTCTATTAACCGTTCACTAGTATTAGCTAATGTGAACGTTTCGAGAATAGGAACAACAAGACAAAAGCTTGAAGATTATTTTTTACAATTAACAGGAGGAACTATCCATGCTTAATCTCTTAACAGCTGAAAAAATTAAGTTAGTTCGAAGTAAAAAATTATGGATTGTCCTTGGGATTTTATCTATACTTCCTATTTTGCAAGTAGTGAATAGTAAAATTTCTGTTAATAATGGGGCTCAGCTCAATCAAACCATTGATACAGTGATCAATGGAGCGACAGGAATTTTAATGATGGAGAAAAACGGATTGACCGTTTTACTGGTTATAAGTGCTTTTATTTGTTTTTTTATTGGGGAAGAATTTCAAAAAGGGACGATTCGAAATGCATTGTCTTTAGGGCGAAGTCGGACCTATTATTATATGACAAAATTGGTGGTTGCTGCACTACTTACCCTTGTTGGTGTCATATTAATGACTGTATTTGGTATAATAGGCTTTTCCGTTGTGTTTGGCTTTGGAGAGGTAGCAGAAATTAGCAATTATCTTTGGTTTGCTATAAAAGCTTTCATTACACTTTATTTTCTAATTTTGTCAAACGTATCTATCTATGTCATGATTAGTTTTTTAACAAAAAACAGTGCAGTTTCTCTAATATGGAGTTTTCTTTATACGATAGCAACAGGTTTTGGGGCTGGGATTTTTCAACAAACCGAGCATTTTAAGCAATTAACATTCTGGTTTTCAGAATCCTTCTTGTTTTACTCTGATTTCGCAAAACCAGCAGATATTGTAAAATACCCAGAGATGATAGTAGTTAGTATCATCACAATCGTGATTACATCCATTATAGGCATCCTTCTGTTTAAACGAGCAGACATAAAGTAGGTAGGTAGATATGGCAACAATATTAATTATGGAAGACGATATGGCCATTCATTCACTTATAAAAGAAGCATTGGAATTGAATGGTTTTAATACACTTAGCGCATATTCAGGGACTGAAGGGAAATTACTATTCGAACAAGCCCAAATAGATTTAATCTTATTAGATTTAATGCTTCCAGGTATGAATGGGGAAGAATTTCTTCAACAAATTCGGCATAAGACAAACATTCCTGTAATAGTGATTTCAGCTAAAAATGATCAAGATACGAAGTTAGAGCTTTTGACAAGTGGAGCGGATGATTATTTGACAAAACCATTTGATGTGAAGGAGCTACTTGCAAGGATTCACATTCAGTTACGTCATGCAATCAAGACTTCAGATGATAATAAGAAAGAAATTCAATACAAGAACATCAGCATTGATTTGGATACACGTGAAGTAAAACTAAATGATCAAATTATTCACCTTACTGGACGTGAATATGCAATACTTTTACTTTTTTTAGAAAATCCCCAAAAAGTGTTTAGTCGTGCCAATATTTATGAAAGTGTTTGGGATGAACCATATTTTGATAGTGATAAAACGATTAATATGCATATCAGTAATTTGCGAAATAAGCTCAACTTAAGAGATACAAATTATATTAAAACAATATGGGGCATAGGCTTCAAATTTGACTAACAAAGGAGGTGTGAATGTTATGTGGGGCTGGGTATTTTTCTTACTAACATTGGCGCTTCTTTTTTATCTTTACTTTTTAAAAAGAGAACTGCGAAAGTTGAAACAGGACGTCCATAACCTTCCCTCTCGTGCCAGTTTTGGAAGTAGACTCTCTCTCGATTTCCGGGAAAAAACTTTATTAGAGTTAGTAGATGAATTGAATCTTATGATTAATATGTTTGAAGATAAGAATCGTCAAGCGAAACAGATGGAAGAAAATGTGAAGTTATCGATAGCGGGGCTCTCTCATGACTTGCGGACACCGCTCACATCTATTAATGGCTATGTGCAACTTTTACATGAGACTAATGATGAGACGCGACGGAAACACTATGTAGCGATTATCGAACAATCTGTAAAAAGACTGATTGAAATGACGGAACACTTTTATGATTTAGCCCGTATTGAAACAAATCAAAAAGAAATAGTATTAACATCCATTTCTCTATCTAATTTAGTGGAAGAAATCTTTTTATCCTTTTATGAGCAATTGGAGGAGAAGAAAATCGAACTCCAATTTCCTGATGAAAGAAAGGATAGAAAAATTATTGCGGACAAATTAATGGTTACACGTGTCCTTCATAATATTATTCAAAATATACTTCGTTATGCCAAAAGTACAGCTATCATTAGCTATGATATGGAAAAAGACTTCCTTGTTTTATGCATCAAAAACGATATCAAACGAGATAGTAAAGTTGCAATAGAAAAAGTCTTTATGCGTTTCTATACAGAGGTCAGTAGTAGAACTAACACGGAAGCAAGTGGGTTAGGTCTTTATTTATCAAAAAAATTAGTTGAAAAGATGGATGGGAAAATGGAAGCGGAGCTACAGGATAAGTGGTTTATTCTTAAAATGTATTTTCCTATTAATGGGATTAAAGAATAAAGGCAACAATCGATTTGTATCCTTGCATTGCCATTGGTTTTTATAGGGAAGACTCTCAATTCTTTGGGAGTTTTTTATTTTTTAATAAAAATAAAATTCGTCAAGTAAAGAAGCGAAATCGATATTTGATAGTATATGTCAGATGGTGTCACTCAAGAATTTGGTTAAAATCTGTAATTCCTCTTCTCATGCCGAGAAACAGGATTAACCCGTTTTAGATGAACTTAGGTAATTAATGTTACATCCTTTTCACTATCTCGCCCCTATACTCATCAATTGACTCTCTCCCCTTGAAACAAAATTTGAGCATGTTACGATAAGAAATGTTCTAAAGTGAATGTAGAGAGAAAATGAAAATTTAGGAGGATGTGGATGTTAAAGGGAAAGACAGTAGCATTTATAGGGGCGGGCTCGATGGCAGAAGCAATGATCGCTGGGGCTATTCAAGCTGAGAAACTTCCCTCCAACCAAATAATAGTAACCAATAATAGTAATAATGATCGTTTACAAGAATTAGCGAATAAATATGAAGTAAGAACTCTTCAAAAAGAACTATTACCATACAAGGAAATTGATTTGTTTATTTTGGCAATGAAGCCGAAAGGAGCGAGAGAAGCATTTCGGTCGTTAAAGGATAAGCTAAATCTAAATCAAGTAGTAATTTCTGTATTAGCTGGTATAACAACAACTTTCATGGAAGACCATTTACAGGAAGGACAGCAAGTGATTCGTGTGATGCCAAATACTTCAAGTATGGTACAGCAATCGGCAACAGCTTTAACAAGTGGGCAACACACCAAACCAGAAAACATCGAAGCGGTAAAAGAGTTGCTTCAATGTTTAGGAAAAGTCTTTGTGATAGAAGAAGAGCAGATGGACCTCTTTACTGGAATTGCAGGAAGTGGACCGGCATACTTTTATTACTTGATGGAACATATGGAGTCTGTTGGTTTGCAATATGGGATGCCAAAAGAACTAATTAGAGAAATCGTGTCACAAACTGTTTATGGAGCAGCGAAAATGGTAATGGAAAAAGGAACATCACCTACTATCCTAAGAGAAAATGTAACTTCACCAAATGGAACAACCGCCTCTGGCTTAAAAGCTTTAGCAGATTATAAAGGCGGTGAGGCCATATCCCAAGCAATCAAACATGCAGCAAGTCGGTCCCAACAAATAAGCGTGGAGCTTGGTGGTGCAAAATTAAATTCTTAATGGAAAAATAGGAGGAATAGAATGTTAACAGAGGATTTGCAAGAGCAAGATAAACAGATAAAAAGAGTTGTAATTAAGATTGGAAGCAGTTCCCTAACTAGCATGCATGGAGAAATAAGTCGCAAAAAACTCGAGAAATTAGTAGAGCAAATTGTGGAGCTAAAGGATGCTGGTTATGAAGTAGCAGTGGTTTCCTCAGGTGCGGTAGCTGCAGGGTATCGAAAGCTGGGGTGTATAAAGCGTCCAACCTCGCTTCCAGAAAAACAGGCAGCGGCATCAATCGGTCAAGGCCTATTAATGGAATCTTACTCAGAACTCTTTTTATCTCATGGATACGTTGCTTCCCAAATATTAATCACAAGAGGTGATTTTGCGGATGAAAAGCGATATACCAATATGAAAAATACGTTAAATGTATTATTAAATAGAGGAATTATTCCGATCATTAATGAAAATGATACGGTGACAATTGATCGTTTGAAATTTGGGGACAACGACACACTTTCGGCTAAAGTAGCAGCTCTTATTCATGGGGACCAACTCATTATCTTATCAGATGTAGATGGATTGTATACCGATAATCCGCATAGGAACCCACAAGCAAAGATGCTGGAAGAGGTTCAAACTATTACTTCTGAAATTGAGTCTTCAGCAGGCGGGGCAAATAGTGAAGTGGGAACAGGTGGAATGAAGTCTAAAATTGCAGCAATGAAAATTGCATTAGCTTCTGGCATAGATGCTTTTTTAGGAAGAGCAGGTAAACCCAACATATTAATGGATGCGGTAAAGGGTACTGCAAAAGGAACTTATTTTAGACAAAAGCAAAATGCGTATAATTTATGCGATGAACAGCAATGGATTGCTTTCCATTCTGGACCAGAGGGGAAAATTATTGTTAGTGCTAAAGGAAAAGAGGCTATGATTGAAAAACATCTGGATCTACTTATAGAAAATATTGTGCAGGTGGATGGACGATTTGACCAGGGAGCGGTTGTGAGAATTGTAGATGAACATCAAGAAGAAATCGGGTTAGGTAGGGTAAATTATACTTACTTAGATCTACAAGAAAAGACTGAAAACGAACATATTGCAGTCGAGCAATCAACCTTTGTTTATTCTCGTAACTATATAACATCAGAGGTTGTATAAAAAGAGGAGGCAGATGAGTGACATCTATAGTAGAAGGTAACCCAATAGTTGAAAAGCAAGCAATCGCTGCGAAAAAGGCAGCGAAAAAACTTAGTATTCTTCATACAACGGAAAAAAATGAAGCGTTAATGGTGATTGCAGACGAGTTAGTAAGACGGTTAGCCTTTATTTTGGAAGCCAATGAAAAAGATTTGCAAAATGGCAAAGAGAGTGGATTTGAGAAAGCCTTTATGGATCGCTTGGCTCTATATGAAAGCAGAATAAAGGATTTTGCTGAAGGGCTTCGAGTAGTGGCAAAGCTTCCTGATCCGGTAGGGGATGTTTTATCTAATTGGACATTAGATAATGGTCTTAAAGTGGAAACAATACGTGTTCCCCTTGGTGTTATCGGTATGATCTATGAGTCTCGCCCTAATGTTACAGTTGATGCGACAGGGCTAGCCCTTAAGTCGGGAAATGCCATCATCTTAAAAGGAGGATCTTCCGCCATTCATTCTAATAAGGCGATTGTTGAGGTTATCCATGAAGCATTGGTGAAAACAGCGATTCCAAAAGAGGCTGTCCAATTTATTTCTTCAACGGATCGAAAAGCGACAAAACAATTATTTACGATGAAAGAGCATATAGATGTACTTATTCCAAGAGGAGGAAGTTCTCTTATTCAAACCGTGGTGGAAAATGCAACCGTTCCAGTGCTTGAAACAGGTGTAGGGAATTGCCATCTTTATGTAGATAAAGAAGCGGACTTGAAAAAAGCTCTCGATATTATTGTCAATGCGAAAACGGATCGACCTGCGGTATGTAATGCTGCTGAAACGTTAATCATTCATCAGGAATTTCTAGCTAAATATAAATTGGAGCTAGCTCAAACGCTATTAGCGAATGGCATTCTTATTCATGGGGATGAAATAGCATGTAAGGAATTGCCTGATGTAATACCAGCCACAGAAAAGGATTGGGCTGAAGAGTATTTAAGCTTAGAAATTGCCGTAAAAACAGTGAATAGTTTAGAAGAGGCAGTAGAACATATTGATCGGTACGGTACGAAACATTCTGAGGCGATTATTACAGAGAATCAAAAAACAGCAAGGAAATTTATGCAGTTAACAGATGCTGCTGCCCTTTATCATAATGCATCAACAAGATTTACTGATGGAGGAGCATTAGGATTTGGTGCAGAAATTGGAATTTCTACACAGAAACTTCATGCGCGTGGACCAATGGGACTTCCTGCGCTTTCGACGGTAAAATACATGATGAGTGGTAATGGGCAAATAAGATAGGTACATAAAACTTTCCTTGAGTTTAAGGAGAGTTTTTTGTCTGTGATGATCAGACTTTTATAGTTATTTAGGTGGTATATATACGAGATGAAAAATGGTAAGAAAACACTCAAATAGCAACTATTCTTTCAATTGGATAGTAAAAGGCTTGTTGGGCTAGTATGCTCACTTCCTGTTGGTTGAAAAATAACAACAAGAGGTGAAATCAATTGGCAGTCATTACAAGCTTTGATATAAAAAAACGCGAAAAACAAATAAAATACGAAAAAGCTGTCCTAAAGGAAATATCTATTAAAGAGTTAAAAGAAAAGGTAGCTCGCTACTTTGGTTCCTCTAACCTGACTTCAAGCGTTTTAATGAACTCGGGAATAGAAGAGGCTTGTTATGATGTTGCAATCGAAGCCTTTCTATTAGGGGCAAATTACAGTAAATTTAGTGAATATGGAGAAGATATTCAACTAATTAAAAATAGATGCAGAGAAGAAGATACACATTTAAAAGAAACGCTCTTCCACTTTCTCCTTTATTGGGGCAGTGAAGAAGGAAATAGAAATGAATCCCTTTTATATCTTTGTGAGCAATTTGTAGATGAGTGGTGGTTGGAAGGTTTTACGAAAGCGAATAAGAGAAGAAAGCTACGACTTCATTAAGGATGGCATTTAGTTGCCATCTTTCTTTGTAATTGTTTTTAAAGAAGGACTTGCTGTTCTAAAATTTCTTGTTCCCCCATATAGTAAGAATAAGGACGGGCATAGGGGGAATGAGGGAGACTGTGAGTAAAAAGTGGAAGATAAGCATATATATCATGGGGTTAGCACTCCTTTTCTTTATTTTGCAATTTGATTTTTCGAATGATGATTCATGGGATGCCTGGAATTTACCGTTGACCGGAAAAGTAATCGTTATCGATCCGGGACATGGAGGGCCAGATGGTGGTGCAGGAGATAACGAAGTATTGGAAAAGGATATTGCATTAAAGGTCTCTTTAAAGCTCCGTGATTATTTACAGGAGCAAGGTGCATTAGTCATTATGACAAGAGAAGAAGATAAGGATTTAGCAAGTGAAACTACAAAAGGATATCGTAATAGAAAAGTGGAGGATTTAAAGGAAAGGATAAATATTATCAATAAATCGGATGCGGATTTATTTTTGAGCGTTCACTTAAACGCTATTCCTTCATCAAAATGGAGCGGCGCGCAAACCTTTTACTCATCTCAGATGGAAGGAAATGCCAGAGCAGCTAAATTTATTCAAGATGAGTTAATTGATAACTTAGAAAATACTACTCGCAAGGCGAAACCACTAGAGAGTGTATACATACTTAAATATGCAGAGAAGCCAGGAGTGTTAGTAGAAGTGGGTTTCCTATCAAATCCACAAGAAAAGGCAAATCTAATGAAGGAAGATTATCAAGAAAAAATTGCAGCATCCATTTATAAAGGGGTTAATCGTTATTTTACAAATGAAGAAGAACTAGAAGTAGCAGAATAGAGACTAATTATGTCTCTATTTTTATTTTGCAGATTAACTTTATTCCCGGGAAATAAATGTTTTTACATGCACGTTCGAATTTTCAGAATGTAAACGATATCTATTTTTGTGCTATACTGTTAGTAAAACAAGAAAGGGGATTGTGTCATGATAACAAAAGAAGAAATCGAGAAGATAGTGGAGAATATGATCGATCCTTTTTTACATAAATCATTGCTTGAATTAGGGGCAGTGAAAGATGTTAAATGGAATGAAGATAAAGGACATGCAAGTTTAAAGGTTGCTGTTGCGAAGCTTGGTTCCGCTGATCAAATCGAGTTGCAAAATGAAATCGTTAGTGTGCTTAAAGAAAATGGGGTAAAAAGTGTAGGATTACGATTTACCGAACTATCAAGTGCATTAGTTGCCGAAATGATAGAAACAGAATCTACAGAAAAGAAGCCTATATTTATTGCCGTTGCTAGTGGAAAAGGTGGAGTTGGAAAATCAACCGTTTCAGTGAATTTAGCAGTTTCTTTAGCTAGATTAGGAAAAAAGGTTGGTTTATTAGATGCGGATATATATGGTTTTAGTGTTCCGGATATGATGGGCATAACAAAAAGACCAGAAATAATAAATGAACGAATTATTCCAGTTGAGAGATTTGGAGTGAAAGTTATCTCAATGGGATTCTTTGTTGAGGATAATACGCCAATTATTTGGAGAGGTCCTATGTTAGGTAAAATGCTGACTAGCTTCATGGAAGAAGTAGAGTGGGGAGAGCTTGATTATTTGCTCTTAGATTTACCTCCAGGCACCGGGGACGTTGCGCTAGATGTTCATACGATGCTCCCTACAAGTAAGGAAATTATCGTTACTACGCCGCATCCGACTGCAGCCTTTGTGGCAGCTCGTGCTGGAGCGATGGCATTAAAAACGGAACATGAAATCCTAGGTGTTATTGAAAATATGTCTTATTTTGAGAGTAGCATAACAGGGGAAAAAGAATATGTATTTGGCAAAGGTGGAGGCAAGAAGTTAGCTAATGATTTAGAAGTTCCGATGCTAGGAGAGCTTCCATTAGGACAACCGGACTGGAATGAAGAGGATTTTGCTCCATCAGTTTATCAAGAAACTCATTCTATTGGCGGAAGATATAAAGACATTGCTGAACAAATAATAAAGGTGCTAGAGAAGACAGGAGATAAAGTTGAAAACTAAAATCTAGTCGATTATCAAACAAAGGGTACCTTCGAAAGGAAAATATTTTCCTTTCTGAAGGTACCCTTTTATATTTTGTGTTTTTCTGACAGGAAAGAGGAAGAGGCTTCTTTTGCAGCTTTATCGAGCATTTCCTTAAACTTGGACTTAAATTCAGGTGTTTCCATTGTTTCTTGCAATATTTGTTCAATATGCTCTCTGTATTCCGTGCTTTTTAAAATGTTTTTCATTTCTGTTTCTAATGAAGGGTCTTGCAAAAGCTCGACCATCATTTTCCGATATCCAGGATCCTTCATGAGATCCTTTATTAATTTTTCATTTTCTGTTTTCATACTTTTTGCCATTGTTTCAGCAAATTCGGGGTCTTTAAATTTTTTCTGCCAAAAATCAGCCGCTTTGTCGGAAACTAGTGTTTTTTCTATAGTACTTGTTACTGCTTTTTCATTCATCACTATATTTTGTTTAATTTCCTCGTCATCCATTACTTCCCGTATCGCTTTTTTGCCATCGTCAGTTTTTAGTATATCTACAACCATTTTCTTTGTTTGGTCATAGTCCATTTGTTGAGAACTTTCACTATCTGAACATCCACTTAATAAAGAAATGACAAGTAGGAGGGTAATCCCTTTTTTTAGCATGATAATTACCTCTTTCGTTAAAGATATCTATTAAGTAGAATGGATTCTTTTTCGTTTTTTATTCCTAATGCAAAGGAAAAGATATTGGGATAAAAAAGAAAAAAACTGTTCCTTAGAAAAGGGTTAATTGACGGTTAAAAGTAACTACCTTAAATTTGGTGTCACGCTAATCGTTTAACCCTTTTAGAAACAGCTTAATACCTAATGTACTTCTTTTGACTTGGATTCAGCATTAGAAATCATCTCTGAGACAGTAACAAATTCTAAATTCTTTTTCTGTAATTTCTTTATAATCTCTGGTAGTGCATTTGCCGTTTGTTTCGCTGAATCAGAAGCGTGCAATAATACAATATCCCCTTTTTTAGCAGATGCGGCTTTCTTAATAATTTGTTCTGATCCAGGATTTGTCCAATCCTTAGAGTCAATGCTCCAGTGAACTAATGTGTAATTATATTGATCGGCAATGGTTAAAGCAGATTGATTAAAATGACCAGTTGGGGCTCGAGCAAGAACGATATTATCAATTTTTAATTTCTCAAATGCTGTTTTCGCATTGGATAAATCTTGCCGTATTTTTTCTTCTTTTACTTCTGAGTAATCAACATAGTCATAGCCTAAAATCCCAATTTCATGACCTTCTTTTACCATTCTGTTTACTAAATCAGGGTGTCTTTCTGCCCAGGATCCAGCAAGGAAAAACGTTGCGTTTACTTTTTCTTCTTTCAAAATATCAAGAATAGGTTCTGCTTTTTTGTCACCCCATCCAATGTTAAAGGTTAGGGCAACTCCCTTTTCCCCTTTATATACAGCCTTTGGTCCATCCTTGGAAGAAAACACAGGAATTTGGACAATATTTTCTACATATAAAAACCAGGCTGTAAAGAAAGATACTACAAGAATCAATGCAAATTGCTTTAAGGATTTACTGTTAAGAACATAAAAGAAATTCATCTGTTTGTCACCTCGTCCACTTTACTGCTCGTCTCATTCTTATGTGGGAAAACGAAAAATAATTACAAAAACTTTTATAAAAAGAGGAAAACTAGTACATAATACAGAGACTAAAATAAGGTTATGCATCAGGAGGGACTGTCATGATTGGTTTGCTTTTAAATAAAAAAGAGGTAAAAGAGGTTGAATATCTAATTAAAAGGGAATTAGACGAAATATTACTAGACTTAGGGGATAAAAGAATTGATTTATCCGTAAAAAAAGCAATGATAGAAAGGTATAAAGATTTGTTTGCATTGCTAAAAAGAGTTGCATCTCCAAAGGATTGTTTAGCTTATATCCTTCCAGAAAAAAAGATGCTAGATGAAAAAATATAAAATATAAAAAAACGGTTGACGAATTTTATTTATCTTGGTATATTAGTAAACGTCACTTCGACGTGAGAGAAAACAATGAAAAAGAAAGTTGAAAAAGTTGTTGACTCTTAAAGGAGAATGTGTTAAATTAATAAAGTCGCTTTGTGAGTGACTGATTAAATTGCTCTTTGAAAACTGAACAAACAAACGTCAACAATAATCGTTTTATAACTTAGTTGTAAAACAAAAAAAGTAACAAAAAGCTAGAGTTTAGCAATGAGCTAATCAACTCTTTATTGGAGAGTTTGATCCTGGCTCAGGACGAACGCTGGCGGCGTGCCTAATACATGCAAGTCGAGCGGACTTTAAAAGCTTGCTTTTAAAGTTAGCGGCGGACGGGTGAGTAACACGTGGGCAACCTGCCTGTAAGACTGGGATAACTTCGGGAAACCGGAGCTAATACCGGATAATCCTTTTCTACTCATGTAGAAAAGCTGAAAGACGGTTTACGCTGTCACTTACAGATGGGCCCGCGGCGCATTAGCTAGTTGGTGAGGTAACGGCTCACCAAGGCAACGATGCGTAGCCGACCTGAGAGGGTGATCGGCCACACTGGGACTGAGACACGGCCCAGACTCCTACGGGAGGCAGCAGTAGGGAATCTTCCGCAATGGACGAAAGTCTGACGGAGCAACGCCGCGTGAGTGATGAAGGTTTTCGGATCGTAAAACTCTGTTGTTAGGGAAGAACAAGTACAAGAGTAACTGCTTGTACCTTGACGGTACCTAACCAGAAAGCCACGGCTAACTACGTGCCAGCAGCCGCGGTAATACGTAGGTGGCAAGCGTTGTCCGGAATTATTGGGCGTAAAGCGCGCGCAGGCGGTCCTTTAAGTCTGATGTGAAAGCCCACGGCTCAACCGTGGAGGGTCATTGGAAACTGGGGGACTTGAGTGCAGAAGAGAAGAGTGGAATTCCACGTGTAGCGGTGAAATGCGTAGAGATGTGGAGGAACACCAGTGGCGAAGGCGACTCTTTGGTCTGTAACTGACGCTGAGGCGCGAAAGCGTGGGGAGCAAACAGGATTAGATACCCTGGTAGTCCACGCCGTAAACGATGAGTGCTAAGTGTTAGAGGGTTTCCGCCCTTTAGTGCTGCAGCAAACGCATTAAGCACTCCGCCTGGGGAGTACGGCCGCAAGGCTGAAACTCAAAGGAATTGACGGGGGCCCGCACAAGCGGTGGAGCATGTGGTTTAATTCGAAGCAACGCGAAGAACCTTACCAGGTCTTGACATCCTCTGACACTCCTAGAGATAGGACGTTCCCCTTCGGGGGACAGAGTGACAGGTGGTGCATGGTTGTCGTCAGCTCGTGTCGTGAGATGTTGGGTTAAGTCCCGCAACGAGCGCAACCCTTGATCTTAGTTGCCAGCATTAAGTTGGGCACTCTAAGGTGACTGCCGGTGACAAACCGGAGGAAGGTGGGGATGACGTCAAATCATCATGCCCCTTATGACCTGGGCTACACACGTGCTACAATGGATGGTACAAAGGGCAGCAAAACCGCGAGGTCGAGCAAATCCCATAAAACCATTCTCAGTTCGGATTGTAGGCTGCAACTCGCCTACATGAAGCTGGAATCGCTAGTAATCGCGGATCAGCATGCCGCGGTGAATACGTTCCCGGGCCTTGTACACACCGCCCGTCACACCACGAGAGTTTGTAACACCCGAAGTCGGTGGGGTAACCTTTATGGAGCCAGCCGCCTAAGGTGGGATAGATGATTGGGGTGAAGTCGTAACAAGGTAGCCGTATCGGAAGGTGCGGCTGGATCACCTCCTTTCTAAGGAAAATGGAATTTACATTCCATCAAAGATTGTTGACGATTTGTTGTTCAGTTTTGAGGGAGCAATTCCTCAAAAGTAGGCTTATAATAAGCCAATTGTTCCTTGAAAACTAGATTATGAATAGTAAAAACAAGAAAGAAACCGAGTAATCGCCATCTTAGATTCTCTATTTTAATAGAAGAATTGAAATAAACTAAGGCTTTTAAGCCAATTAGTTAAGTTAGAAAGGGCGCACGGTGGATGCCTTGGCACTAGGAGCCGATGAAGGACGGGATTAACACCGATATGCTTTGGGGAGCTGTAAGTAAGCTTTGATCCAGAGATTTCCGAATGGGGAAACCCTCTATCCGTAATGGGATAGAATCTTTACCTGAATACATAGGGTACTGAAGGCAGACCCGGGGAACTGAAACATCTAAGTACCCGGAGGAAGAGAAAGCAAACGCGATTCCCTGAGTAGCGGCGAGCGAAACGGGATTAGCCCAAACCAAGAGGCTTGCCTCTTGGGGTTGTAGGACACTCTATATGGAGTTACAAAGGAACGGGGTAGACGAATCGATCTGGAAAGGTCAGTCGTAGAAGGTAAAAACCCTGTAGTCGAAACTTCGTTCCCTCTTGAGTGTATCCTGAGTACGGCGGGACACGAGAAATCCCGTCGGAAGCAGGGAGGACCATCTCCCAAGGCTAAATACTCCCTAGTGACCGATAGTGAACCAGTACCGTGAGGGAAAGGTGAAAAGCACCCCGGAAGGGGAGTGAAATAGATCCTGAAACCGTGTGCCTACAAGTAGTTAGAGCCCTTTTATGGGTGATAGCGTGCCTTTTGTAGAATGAACCGGCGAGTTACGATTACATGCGAGGTTAAGTTGATAAGACGGAGCCGCAGCGAAAGCGAGTCTGAATAGGGCGAAATAGTATGTGGTTGTAGACCCGAAACCAGGTGATCTACCCATGTCCAGGGTGAAGTCCAGGTAACACTGGATGGAGGCCCGAACCCACGCACGTTGAAAAGTGCGGGGATGAGGTGTGGGTAGCGGAGAAATTCCAATCGAACTTGGAGATAGCTGGTTCTCTCCGAAATAGCTTTAGGGCTAGCCTCAAGATTTAGAGTATTGGAGGTAGAGCACTGTTTGGACTAGGGGCCCCCATCGGGTTACCGAATTCAGACAAACTCCGAATGCCAAATACTTATTCTTGGGAGTCAGACTACGAGTGATAAGATCCGTGGTCAAGAGGGAAACAGCCCAGACCACCAGCTAAGGTCCCAAAGTATACGTTAAGTGGAAAAGGATGTGGAGTTGCTTAGACAACCAGGATGTTGGCTTAGAAGCAGCCACCATTTAAAGAGTGCGTAATAGCTCACTGGTCGAGTGACTCTGCGCCGAAAATGTACCGGGGCTAAACGTATCACCGAAGCTGTGGATTGACATCTATGATGTCAGTGGTAGGAGAGCGTTCTAAGGGCGTTGAAGCTAGACCGTAAGGACTGGTGGAGCGCTTAGAAGTGAGAATGCCGGTATGAGTAGCGAAAGATGAGTGAGAATCTCATCCACCGAATGCCTAAGGTTTCCTGAGGAAGGCTCGTCCGCTCAGGGTTAGTCGGGACCTAAGCCGAGGCTGAAAAGCGTAGGCGATGGACAACAGGTTGATATTCCTGTACCACCTTTAAATCGTTTGAGCAATGGGGGGACGCAGGAGGATAGGGTAAGCGTGCTGTTGGATTAGCACGTCCAAGCAGTTAGGCCGGTAATGAGGCAAATCCCATTACCATACGGCGGAGCTGTGACGGCGAGGGAAATATAGTACCGAAGTTCCTGATTCCACACTGCCAAGAAAAGCCTCTAGCGAGATTTATGGTGCCCGTACCGCAAACCGACACAGGTAGGCGAGGAGAGAATCCTAAGGTGAGCGAGAGAACTCTCGTTAAGGAACTCGGCAAAATGACCCCGTAACTTCGGGAGAAGGGGTGCTCTTTTGGGTGTTAAAGCCCGAGAGAGCCGCAGTGAATAGGCCCAGGCGACTGTTTAGCAAAAACACAGGTCTCTGCGAAGCCGCAAGGCGAAGTATAGGGGCTGACACCTGCCCGGTGCTGGAAGGTTAAGAGGAGGGGTTAGCGTTCGCGCGAAGCTCTGAATTGAAGCCCCAGTAAACGGCGGCCGTAACTATAACGGTCCTAAGGTAGCGAAATTCCTTGTCGGGTAAGTTCCGACCCGCACGAAAGGTGTAACGATCTGGGCACTGTCTCAACGAGAGACTCGGTGAAATTATAGTACCTGTGAAGATGCAGGTTACCCGCGACAGGACGGAAAGACCCCGTGGAGCTTTACTGCAGCCTGATATTGAATTTTGGTACAGCTTGTACAGGATAGGTAGGAGCCTTGGAAGCCGGAGCGCCAGCTTCGGTGGAGGCATTGGTGGGATACTACCCTGGCTGTATTGACATTCTAACCCGCACCCCTTATCGGGGTGGGAGACAGTGTCAGGTGGGCAGTTTGACTGGGGCGGTCGCCTCCTAAAAAGTAACGGAGGCGCCCAAAGGTTCCCTCAGAATGGTTGGAAATCATTCGTAGAGTGTAAAGGCACAAGGGAGCTTGACTGCGAGACCTACAAGTCGAGCAGGGACGAAAGTCGGGCTTAGTGATCCGGTGGTTCCGCATGGAAGGGCCATCGCTCAACGGATAAAAGCTACCCCGGGGATAACAGGCTTATCTCCCCCAAGAGTCCACATCGACGGGGAGGTTTGGCACCTCGATGTCGGCTCATCGCATCCTGGGGCTGTAGTCGGTCCCAAGGGTTGGGCTGTTCGCCCATTAAAGCGGTACGCGAGCTGGGTTCAGAACGTCGTGAGACAGTTCGGTCCCTATCCGTCGTGGGCGTAGGAAATTTGAGAGGAGCTGTCCTTAGTACGAGAGGACCGGGATGGACGCACCGCTGGTGTACCAGTTGTCTTGCCAAAGGCATCGCTGGGTAGCTATGTGCGGAAGGGATAAGTGCTGAAAGCATCTAAGCATGAAGCCCCCCTCAAGATGAGATTTCCCATAGCGTAAGCTAGTAAGATCCCTGAAAGATGATCAGGTTGATAGGTCAGAGGTGGAAGCGTGGCGACATGTGGAGCTGACTGATACTAATAGATCGAGGACTTAACTAAAACGAAAAGCGGAAACGCCTGTTTATCGGCGTACAAACTGGAGGAGCTTCGACTGAGATAAAGGAAACACGATGAACGCAAGTGAATCGATGTTGACTTATCGTAGGGAGATGATCGGAAGTTTGCTAGGCGATAGGCGTTGGAGCTGGACAATAATGATTACTCATTCTTTCTTTTACTTCATAATCTAGTTTTCAGGGAATAATTTTTAAAAATTACACTTGAAAAAATCTCAAAAACATGTATAATGAAATATGTCTTGAGAAAAGTCTGGTGGCGATAGCGAGAAGGTCACACCCGTTCCCATACCGAACACGGAAGTTAAGCTTCTCAGCGCCGATGGTAGTTGGGGGTTCTCCCCCTGTGAGAGTAGGACGTCGCCAGGCATACCATATTATTCCGCAGTAGCTCAGTGGTAGAGCATTCGGCTGTTAACCGAACGGTCGTAGGTTCGAGTCCTACCTGCGGAGCCATTATTTCTATTCATATGTTAGCCAAAGTGCTTCCATAGCTCAGCAGGTAGAGCACTTCCATGGTAAGGAAGAGGTCACCGGTTCGAGCCCGGTTGGAAGCTTACAAAAACAAAATATGGCCCATTGGTCAAGCGGTTAAGACACCGCCCTTTCACGGCGGTAACACGGGTTCGAATCCCGTATGGGTCACCATTATGGAGGATTAGCTCAGCTGGGAGAGCATCTGCCTTACAAGCAGAGGGTCGGCGGTTCGATCCCGTCATCCTCCACCATTATTTTTAAAAAGTTTATAAAATGTATTGCCGGTTTAGCTCAATTGGTAGAGCAACTGACTTGTAATCAGTAGGTTGGGGGTTCAAGTCCTCTAGCCGGCACCACTTTATTAAAAAAATTGTCATTAGTTTGAATATCGGAGGGGTAGCGAAGTGGCTAAACGCGGCGGACTGTAAATCCGCTCCTTCGGGTTCGGCGGTTCGAATCCGTCCCCCTCCACCATTTATCATTGGACAATATTAAAATATATGTCCTTTTTATATTTTTGGGCTATAGCCAAGCGGTAAGGCAACGGACTTTGACTCCGTCACTCGTTGGTTCGAATCCAGCTAGCCCAGCCACGAGCCATTAGCTCAGTTGGTAGAGCATCTGACTTTTAATCAGAGGGTCGGAGGTTCGAATCCTCCATGGCTCATCTTAAAACCAAGCACATTAGTGTTTGGTTTTTTTGTTCATTGACTTATAGATATAACAGAACTATTTTTATATATTGGATTTTTTGAAGAAATTGCTTCAAAAGTTTGAACAAGGATAACACTAGAATAAAAATCCAATAATCTCATACCTTCTCTGCCTTTCTTAGGAAATAAAGGAGAGATTTCCTCACTATCTTTTTTGAATATTCGCATATATATACATAAAAATGTCAAGTTGAGTCATCGATTTGGAAAAAGGTACAATAAAGGGAAAATAGACACGAGGGATGGGGAGGATTTTTATGAGAAAGCTGACTATTATTGGGATGCCTATGGATCTTGGACAAATGCGCAGAGGTGTAGATATGGGACCTAGTGCTATTCGCTATGCGGGTATTTTTGAAAGATTATCGAAGCTATTTTCTTCTATTGAAGATTGGGGCGATATTGCTGTAGGGAGACCAGAAACAATAATAGATAAACAGAGCAATCTTAAAAATCTTCATTTAATAGCTGAAAAAAATCAAATGCTTGCAGAAATGGTGGATAAAATTATTCAATCGAAGTCTTTTCCGCTTGTCCTAGGTGGCGATCATAGTATTGCAATCGGAACATTAGCAGGTGTGACTAAGCATTATAAAAATCTAGGGGTCATTTGGTATGATGCACATGGTGATTTAAATACAGCAGAAACATCGCCATCTGGAAATATTCATGGAATGCCACTTGCTGCTAGTTTAGGGTATGGACATGAACTTTTAACTAATTTACAAGGGATTTCTCCTAAAGTTAAACCTGAGCATGTAGTGATCATTGGGGCAAGGTCTTTAGACGAAGGTGAGCGCAGGCTTATAAAAGAATTGGGTATAAAAGTATTTACAATGCACGAGATAGATAGGTTAGGGATGACGAAGGTGATGGAGGAAACAATTAGTTTTTTTAAGGGTAAAACAGATGGGGTACATTTATCTCTAGACTTAGATGGACTTGATCCCAAGGATGCCCCAGGTGTTGGGACACCAGTACCTGGAGGACTAAGCTATAGGGAAAGTCATTTAGCCATGGAAATGTTAGCGGAAGCAGAACTAATTACTTCTGCTGAATTCGTAGAGGTCAATCCTATACTAGATGAAAGAAATAAAACGGCATCGTTAGCAGTAGCATTGATGGGCTCTTTATTTGGGGAGAAACTACTATAATGTTCATAAAGGTAACTTTATTCGGAAATCTAAAAAAGTAGGAATGGAAGTGCGCTACTTTTCATATGATAAGTGGATTAAAGTTACCTTTTTATTATTATTTTATAGATAATTCACTACATAATTTTTCATATTTATTTAATAACAAATCTAATTTTGTACTTAAGTCAACAACTTTTGGGTGTGAAAAAGAAGTGGTGTTTGCCAAATAGATCATCATTTCACGATGTTCTTCAATGTCTTTTAAAAGTTTTCTATCACTCATTTGTTTCACCCTCTATATGTTTTTTAATTTTTTTCTTCATTTTTTATAGAGCTTCAAATATCCAAATATTGCTTGTCTTGATTTTAGCATATTATTACTTTTTTTATAACCAATTCTAAAAATTTTAAACATTATGTGGCATTATTTGTTAAAATAAGAATGAGTATCCTAAAAAAGATAGATGTGCATAATAGGGAGAATTTTCACTTCTTGAAAGGGATCTATTTTTTGCTGTTTTCTAAAGCATATTTTTAAATTTATTTAAAACATACATAATGAAAATAGCGTGTTTTTAAATACATAAAAAATTTTTTTTGAGAAAAAATGAAACCTTTCCTGCTGTCGATTCGTAAATCGATTAGCCGCACTAGAGCGGAGGTAAATAGATGGAAGCAATCGTAAAAAAAAGGATTCAACAAGTTTTAAAAGGGGACAAAAATGCATTTGGTGACATAATCGAGCTATATAAAGATAAAGTGTTTCAAATTTGTTATCGGATGCTAGGAAATAGGCATGAAGCGGAGGATCTAGCACAAGAAGCTTTTATTCGTGCATATGTTAATATCCATCGATATAATATGGAATATAAGTTTTCGACATGGTTATATCGAATCGCAACAAACCTATGTATTGACCGTATTAGAAAAAGAAAGCCGGATTATTATCTTGATGCGGAAGTTCCAGGTACAGACGGCCTAAATATGTATTCACAAATTCCATCGGATGGTAGATTGCCTGAGGAAGATGTAGAAGGCATGGAACTACAAGCCATGATACAACAGGAAATTTCAAAGCTTCCTGAAAAGTATCGAGCAGTCATAGTTTTAAAGTATATCGAAGAGCTTTCTTTAAACGAGATAAGTGAAATTCTGGAGCTTCCTTTAGGAACAGTTAAAACGCGCATCCACAGGGGAAGAGAAGCGTTAAGAAAACAATTACGGTATGTCTGATAAAGAAGGTGAATTATATGACTTGTTCAACAAAGATTATTTCCTATATGCATCAATATCTTGATGAAGAAATAGAAGAAGCTCATTTAAAAGAATTAAAGGAGCATTTAGATCAGTGTGAAGAATGTGCAACACATTTTCATGAACTGAAGAAAACGATCGCACTGGTCCAAAGTACGTCTCATATCCAAGCGCCTATGAACTTTACGGAATCTATACTTGCAAGGTTGCCGGAAGAGCCAAAACGAGTAAAAGTGAAACGTTGGCTGCGGCATCATCCTATGCTTGCTGCTGCTTCTCTATTCTTTATTTTAATGGTATCAAGCTTAATGTCGGCATGGAATGAAGATCATCAATTTTCTGTTTCGAAGCAGTCCAATTTAATAGTAGAAAATAATACGGCTATTGTACCCGAGGGAGAAACGGTAAAAGGTGATATTATCGTTCGAAATGGTGATATTAAAATAGAGGGACAAGTTGACGGAAATGTAACAGTAATTAATGGGAAGAAGTACATGGCTTCTGCTAGCCAAGTGACCGGAGAAATAAAAGAAGTGAACGAAGTATTCGAATGGTTATGGTATCATATAAAGAAAACAGTAACCGATTTTACGGGGTTATTTAGTAAAGAAGATAATAAAGAAAAAAATAGCCTCCCTGCAATTTAACGATTGCAGGGTTCTTTTCATTTGTATAAAAGGATAGGGGAAATTTGGAAATAGTCGTCAAAGATATTACGTCTTGAAGATTTCCCCTTCCTGGTTTAGTCTATTCTTCTTTCCATTAAAAAGAGGGCTAATTACAAAGGAGACACATATACTAATAATATGGACAATCAACAGTTTCTAGATCTTGCTTGTGCTTTTCTTTGTATTAATTTGAATTGTGTTATAATATGATAATTGTAGGTTTTTTATCCCACTCTATTCTATATAGATGATTATATAAAAACTTATTTATAGAAGATTTTATTTCTGTGTAGTAGGAAGCAACTTTTGAAATATATACTTTGGAGGAAGGAAAATGTCGTTTGCAGATTTCCCTTTTTTAAAATATTTAGCGAATACAGTAGACATTATCCTTGTTTGGTATGTCATTTATAAAATTATTACAATTATCCGTGGGACGAAAGCTGTCCAGTTGTTGAACGGAATATTTGTTATTTTAATCATAAAGATGTTAAGTGACTATTTTCAATTACAAACATTAGGCTGGATGATGCAACAGGTAATACAATGGGGTGCATTAGCACTTATTATTATTTTCCAGGGAGAATTAAGAAGGGCTCTTGAGCAACTAGGGCGAGGAAAATTCTTCTCTAGGTCTGTAGTTCAGGAACATGAACTACAAGAGCAATTAGTGGAATCGATTGTAAAGGCTGTAGACTATATGGCTAAACGACGAATTGGAGCATTAATCACGATTGAAAGAGAAACAGGGATGAGTGATTACATAGAAACAGGAATTGCTCTGGACTCAAAGATATCTTCAGAGTTATTGATTAATATTTTTATTCCGAATACTCCACTGCATGATGGAGCGGTAATTATACAAAAATCGAATATCGCTGCAGCTGCATGTTACCTTCCTCTATCGGAAAGTCCTTTTATTTCAAAAGAGCTAGGAACTAGACATAGAGCTGCACTAGGTATTAGTGAAGTAACGGATAGTTTGACCGTTGTTGTTTCAGAGGAAACGGGTGCTATCTCTATAACGAAAAACGGTGATTTGCATAGAGAATTGAAACTAGATGCTTTCAGAGAAATGTTATCTAGTGCCCTGATAACACCTTCTACCAAACAAACCACTTCAAGTAAGTGGAGCTGGAAGGGGAAGAAAAATGAATAAACTGTTTAATAATGTGATAGGTAAAAATTGGTTTACAAAAGTATTATCTTTGGCTTTTGCCCTTTTACTTTTTTCCTATGCATATGATCCCAACGAAAGTTCAACAGATGTTAACGTTCCTGGTGATTCAGAAACAGCCGTGTTAGAGGATATTCCAGTAACTGCCTATTACGATACAGAAAATGTTGTCGTGACAGGTATTCCAAAAACAGTAACAGTAACATTAAGAGGACCAACAGTTCATATACAACAGGCAAAACTGAAAAAAGACTTTGAAGTATATGTTAATTTAGCAAATGCAGAATTAGGCAGTAAAACTGTTCCACTTTTAATAAAGGATTTATCAGATAAAGTGAAAGCAACAATTGATCCTGAAACGATAAAAGTTACGTTAAAAGAAAAGGTTACAAAAGAATTTACAGTAGAAGCAGAATATAGTAGTAATGCTATTGAGAAGGGCTACTCAGCTGGAACACCGAAAATTGAACCTAAAACAGTTAAGGTTACAGGAGCAAAGGAAGACATTGAAAAAATTGCTTATGTAAAGGCAAATGTAAATCTTGATGGAAACACAAATGAGACGGTTAGTCAGCAAGCACAGGTTTCCGTTTTGGATAGTAGTTTAAATAAATTGAATGTGCAAGTGGAACCAGAAACAGTAGAAGTGAATATTCCTGTTAAAAGAACGAGTAAAACAGTACCTATCAATATTGTGGAGCAAGGTACGCCACCAGCAAATATAACGATTGATTCCATCACATTAGATAAAAAGGAAGCAACCATCAGCGGACCAGAGGATGTTTTGAAAGAAGTGGAAAGCACAAGAGTTGAGGTTGATTTAAGTAGCATTGAAAAAGATGAGGAATTAACGTTACCCGTCATCATATCTAATGGTGTAACAGCTGTCGATCCAGAGCTTGTCAAGGTAACGGTGAAAGTAACTGTTGGGGAAGAAGAACAGGATGAGGAAGAGCAGAAGGATCCAGATTCGGAGGAAACTGCAGCGGGAGAAAATATAGAAACAAAAACGTTAAGCAGTGTTCCAATTAGTATTCAAGGATTGAATAGTAGTTTGGAAGCAACCATTGATAATCCGAGAAGTAGTAGTACAAGTCTTCGTATTTCTGGGGAACAAAACAGGATAAGGGAATTAAGTGCCTCTGATTTTAATCTCTATTTAGATTTAACCGGAATGGATGATGGGGACCATGAAGTTCCTATTAAAGTAGATGGACCTGAAGATATAGATTGGGAACTTGCGATTGATACAGCAAGTGTGTCTATTACGAATAAAGAAGCTTAACATAAAACGTGATCTATACTAGTTAGAAGGAGCGATTTAGAAATGGGTAAATATTTCGGTACGGACGGAGTACGAGGTGTTGCAAATAGTGAGCTGACACCAGAAATAGCGTTTAAGCTAGGAAGATATGGTGGTTTCGTCCTAACAAAAGACCACGATAGACCAAAAGTATTAATCGGACGAGATACTCGTATTTCCGGACATATGCTGGAAGGTGCGCTTGTAGCAGGATTACTTTCCATTGGTGCAGAGGTAATGCGCTTAGGTGTTATTTCAACCCCAGGTGTTTCCTATTTGACCAAGGCTTTAGGAGCACAGGCGGGAGTAATGATTTCTGCATCGCATAACCCGGTCGCAGATAATGGAATTAAATTTTTTGGTCCTGATGGCTTTAAGCTTTCGGATGAGCAAGAGTTAGAAATTGAAGCACTTATCGATAAAGAAGAAGATACATTGCCTAGACCAACTGGTGCTGACCTTGGTCAAGTCGATGATTATTTCGAGGGCGGTCAGAAGTACCTACAATTTCTCAAACAAACAGTGGATGAAGAATTTGCAGGAATTCATATTGCACTTGATTGTGCACATGGAGCCACTTCTTCCTTAGCAATGCATTTATTTGCAGATTTAGATGCGGATATTTCTACTATGGGTGCTTCGCCGAATGGTTTAAATATTAACGATGGAGTAGGTTCGACACATCCAGAGGCCCTATCTAAGTTTGTTCTGGAAAAAGAAGCGGATGTCGGATTAGCATTTGATGGCGATGGAGATCGTTTGATTGCTATTGATGAAAATGGACATATAGTAGATGGCGATCAAATTATGTACATTTGTGCTAAGTATTTAAAAGAGACCGGAAGACTAAAGAACAATACAGTAGTTTCTACTGTAATGAGTAATTTAGGTTTTTATAAGGCTTTAGAACAGCACCAAATCACGAGTATTCCTACTGCTGTTGGCGATCGCTATGTAGTAGAAGAAATGCGTAATAATGGATACAACCTTGGCGGAGAACAGTCTGGCCATATTATATTCCTTGACTTCAACACAACAGGTGACGGTCTTTTAACTGGATTGCAATTGGTTAACATTATGAAAGTAACAAAGAAAAAATTATCTGAGCTTGCAGGAGAAATGAAAAAATTCCCGCAAAAATTAGTGAATATCAAAGTAACAGATAAATTTCATGTAACAGATAATGAAAAAGTAAAAGAAGTTATTGCTAAAGTGGAACAAGATATGAATGGAAATGGTAGAATATTGGTTCGACCTTCTGGTACTGAGCCGCTTGTTCGCGTCATGGCGGAGGCTCCAACAGAGGAATTATGTGAAGCCTATGTAAATGTAATTTCGGAAGTAGTGAAAGATGAAATGGGTTTACCAGAAGAATAAGCTTAACAATAAAGAGCTTATTCTAATTTCTATGCAATTAGGAACGAATTTAGCACGGTAGAATACATTATTAGGGTGAAAGACATTTTAGATGGAATGTTTTTTACCCTATTATTTTTTCCGCTTTCGTGTCGGGAATGTATCCTACCTCACTTAGTGAAATAAAAATTTACGATTTTGTCATAGGAATGTATTTGACGGAAAGATTCTAGGTAGGGTATGATTAAATTGCTTTTTGAAAAGCAAACCTGTTAACAAGGAGGATTGGAGTGAAAATAGGAATTGAAGCGCCTGAACTAGTGATGGACGACACGAAACTAGTTGACGAGGAGGAGGTTAATCGATTTTTCGGCGGATGCCTCCCGGTTGTGTTAGCCAATCGTAAGTACTACTTTAAAACATTAAGGCAACTTAATGCACAAAGAGTAGGGCATGCTAATAACAAGAGCATTTCTTTTAAGTAGTATTATTTTACATTGTTTCGTTTTTATCTGTTTTTCCAAAGGGAATATGAACGCATGAATGGAAACTTTAACAATGATAGTAATACAACTTATGAAAAAAATAATCAGAGATAAGGGAGCAAGTTTGTTCCCTAAATAGTGACTTCTTGCTCCCTTAGAACGGAGGAAAAGAAGTATGTGCGGAATTGTTGGTTATATTGGAAACCAGGATGCGAAAGAGATTTTATTAAAAGGTTTAGAAAAACTAGAGTATAGAGGCTATGACTCAGCTGGTATTGCTTTAAGCAATGGAGAAGGAGTTCAAGTTTTTAAAGAAAAAGGACGAATTGCAGACCTTCGTAATATTGTGGACGAAGATGTATTTGCACCAGCAGGAATTGGCCATACACGCTGGGCAACACATGGTGTACCAAGCAGATTAAACGCTCATCCACATAAAAGTGCTTCAGAACGTTTCACAATTGTTCATAATGGAGTAATTGAGAACTATGACTTATTAAAGAAAGAATATCTTGCTGATGTTTCTTTAATAAGTGATACAGACACAGAAGTAGTAGTTCAACTTATTGAACATTTTGTTGAAGCTGGAAGTGATGTAAAGGCAGCTTTTGTTCAAACATTAAACTTATTAAAAGGGTCTTATGCTTTTGCTTTATTAGATGAGCAAAACAAAGATATGATATATGTAGCAAAAAATAAAAGTCCCCTATTGATTGGCTTAGGAGAAAGCTTCAATGTTATTGCTAGTGACGCAATGGCTATGCTTCAAGTAACAGATCAATATGTAGAATTAGTGGATAAAGAAATTGTTATCGTGACAAAAGATGGTGTAACAATCGAGACTTTAGAGGGAGAAATTATTTCCCGGGAAGCATATACGGCTGAATTAGATGCTAGTGATATTGAAAAAGGCACTTACCCTCATTATATGCTAAAAGAAATTGACGAACAGCCAGTAGCTATTCGTAAAATCATTCAAGAATATCAAGATAAAGATGGCAAGCTAACAATTGACCCCGCGATTGTTGAAGCAGTAAATGCTGCAGATCGTCTATATATTGTTGCTGCTGGAACATCTTATCATGCCGGTCTTCTTGGAAAGCAATTTATTGAGAAATTAGCAAAAGTTCCAGTAGAGGTACATGTAGCTAGTGAATTTGGCTACAATATGCCATTGCTTTCGGAAAAACCTTTATTCATTTTCATTACGCAAAGTGGAGAAACAGCAGACAGCCGTGCCGTACTTGTACAAGTGAAAGAAATGGGTTATCCAACTCTAACAATCACAAATGTACCAGGCTCCACACTGTCTCGTGAAGCTGACCACACCTTATTATTATATGCTGGTCCTGAAATTGCTGTAGCTTCTACTAAAGCTTATACTTCGCAGATGGCTGTACTATCTATACTTGCAGAAGTAATAGCGAAAAGCAAAGGCTATGACGTAGATCTTGACCTTATTCATGAATTAGGCATCATTGCAAATGCAATGGAGGTTATTTTTGAAGATAAGGAAGAGCTTGAGGCAATCGCCAAGGAATATCTTGAAACATCAAGAAACGCTTTCTTTATCGGACGTGGAATTGATTATTATGTTGGTTTAGAAGGTGCATTAAAATTAAAAGAAATCTCTTACATCCAAGCAGAAGGCTTCGCAGGTGGAGAATTAAAGCATGGAACGATTGCTTTAATTGAAGATGGAACACCTATTATCGCATTAGCAACACAAGAAAGTGTTAACTTAAGCATACGTGGTAACGTAAAAGAGGTAGTGGCCCGTGGAGCAAATCCTTGCATCATTTCTATGAAAGGGTTAGAAATGGATGGCGACCGCTACATCGTACCAGCTGTGCACGACCTGTTAACACCCCTTATCTCTGTAGTACCATTACAATTAATTGCTTATTATGCAGCACTTCATAGAGGTTGTGATGTAGATAAACCACGTAACTTGGCTAAGAGTGTTACGGTGGAGTAATTTATAGCCGAAGGTCTGTCCGGTATTATTCGGGCATGCCTTCGGTTTTTTTGTCCAAAATGGTGATATTAGATCATAAAATTTAATATGATTTCCCGGAACTCCACAGTGCATCTAATTAATTTTTTCCCCTAATAGCAAATATCTAGATTTTACTTAATTTTTTGGAAATAGAAAATATTATTACTGTGAATACAGATAATTATATAAAATAATATACAATATAGTTACCTATAACATATAAATTGTTGATAATACTTTCACTATATATTTTCTATAAAGTATCAATGGAGGATGAAAATGACTTTAGAAAAAGATGATTCAAAGCAGGTAGTTATTCAAGTTGGAACAGTTCTTAAAAAATTGCGAAAAGAGAGGCGGTTGAGTCTCGAAAATTTATCTGAGATATCAGGTGTGAGTAAGCTGACGCTGGGAAATATTGAACGGGGAGAAACCAATCCAACAATCGGTGTATTATGGAAGATTTCGAAAAGTTTATCTATCCCTCTCATGGCTTTATTTTCATCGGGAAACAGTGTGACTGTATCGCGAGCTGGGAGCGGGTTAAGAATTTCAGGGGCTGGCGGAAATTGGGCAGTGGAGCCAATTTTCCAGAATCCAAATGATGGGATGGAAATGTATCGTGCCTATTTACAGCCGAATAGTTCCTATCATTCAGAAAAGCATCACCATAATACGACTGAACTTGCTACGGTAATGTCGGGAACCATAACTATTAATGTAAATAATAAG
The DNA here is from genome assembly GCF_038007965.1 of Niallia sp. FSL W8-0635. Lineage (GTDB taxonomy): Bacteria > Bacillota > Bacilli > Bacillales > Cytobacillaceae > Niallia. The sequence continues at coordinate 202,307 of NZ_JBBOYD010000001.1, forward strand.
TCATACACCTTAAATGAATATGATTCTATTAGTTTTGATGCAAATGGAATGCATTCCTATATAAATAATACCGATAAAGTTGTTGTTCTCCATATTTTATTGAAATACGGGATTTAGTGACTATTTCTTTTTCCGCCCATAGTGACCCTCTATTGCTTAAGTAAATAGGGGGTATTTTCTGTCTCTCCAATTTCCTTGAGAAAAGAATAGACAATCACTGTTTGGTATATTATATTATTCATTATCTCATATAAAATATATTTTAATATATCGTTATATTCAAGTAGCTAACTTTACAAAGTAATGAATGAAAAACCATTAATATTCATATGGATATTAAAAATCAGGGGGAAATTATGATTAATCAACATATACGATCAAATCCAGGTGTTCGTAAATCAGCAGTTTGGATGATTATTGTAGGCATTATATTTATTGCTGTTAATTTAAGAGCTCCATTAACTTCAGTTGGTCCTTTAGTTGGATTTATAAGGGATGATATGCATATTTCCAACACAATGGCAGGTATGATTACCACGTTGCCATTGTTATCTTTTGCCTTTTTTTCACCAATGGTACCTAAATTAGCTCGTAAATTTGGTGTAGAAGTCATGATTATGACGTCTATCATCTTTCTTACGATAGGAATTATTTTACGTTCCCTATCAGGAGGGGTTGCTCCTTTATATATTGGTACTGCTGTTCTAGGGTTGGCCATTTCTGTCTCTAATGTATTATTGCCTAGTCTTATTAAACAAGAGTTTCCAACACGAATCGGATTAATGATAGGAGTATATTCCATTTCTATGAACCTATTAGGTGCTATTGCTTCTGGAATTAGTGTTCCAATTGCCATTGGGCTAGGATTTGGTTGGCAAGGTGGATTGGGGATTTGGGGGATGCTAAGCTTCCTATCCATTTTATTCTGGTTTCCTCAAGTAAAACATCTCAACACGGAAACAGCGACTGTTCAAAATAAAGTAGTTGATAGTCAAGTGAATTTGTGGCGTTCTCCACTAGCATGGCAAGTGACACTCTTTATGGGATTACAATCGATGGTGTTTTACATACTTATTGCATGGCTGCCTGAGATTTTACAACAACAAGGAATAAGTTCAGACAAATCTGGCTGGTTGCTTTCTGTTATGCAATTAGCGTTACTTCCATTTACTTTTATCGTTCCAATTATTGCAGGGCGTATGAAAAGCCAGCATTCCTTGGTAATTATAACTACTGTCTTACTATTATCGGGAACACTTGGATTAATTTACGGAAGTTCGAGTTTAATTGTATGGTGGATTGTCATGATAGGTATTGGAGGAGGCTTTGCATTCAGTTTAGCAATGATGTTTTTTGGCTTACGAACAGAGAATGCTAGGCAGGCTGCAGAACTATCTGGTATGGCTCAATCAGTTGGCTATTTACTCGCTGCTATCGGTCCAACCCTCTTCGGTTATTTACATGATGTAACAAATAGCTGGAATACGACACTGTTTATTTTGGTTGGTGCGTCGTTATTACTCTTTGTATTTGGGTTAGGAGCAGCTAGAAATCAATATGTAGGCAATGTTAAATCGAATAATAAATAGTTTTTGAAACGAAGGTTTTGGCAGTGCATATCCTGCTATACCTTCGTTTTTTGTAGTGCTTAAGGAAACGGAAGGAGATCAATGGGAAATTGGAACTTATTGTTAAACTACTATAAAGTTTCGATATGACTCTCGAGGGAATAGATAAGGGACTAAAACAATTGGAGGGAGGATTATTGATGAATAATTATAATGCAGATCCCAACAAGGTAGAAGAAACAGTGAAGGATATGGACAGAAAAGCAATCCACGATAAGCTAGTGAATTTTAACGAGTTCAAATCTTATCTTAGCAGCAAAATAGAATTAGGGAAAAATCTCGGCATGGATGAAGAACAATTAGCGAAGGGTGCAGAAAAAGTTGCTGGCTATCTTGCTAAAAATTCGGAACCGCAAAATCGGGAGGAAGCGCTTCTTCAGCAACTTTGGAAGGTAGGAAATGAAGAAGAACGGCATAAATTAGCCCATATGCTTGTGAAATTGGCTAATTAATATTTTTTAGAGCTTAAATCTCTTTTGATGATAAAAGAATTGGTTGAATAGACTAACTCGCCTATATGGCGAGTTTTCTTTTTGGTAAAAAGTTAAAATAAAATGAGACCAAATGATTAAGTTTTTCGTAGAGAAATAGAGAAGCGTCATTATATATGCTTGGATTAGAAAAGTTTAACTATAGAAATAGAGTGTAATAAAGTGGAGGGCAGAAATAATGAACGTAAAAGAATATATAGATTCTACTTTTCCTGGCCTTGTTTTAAAGCCAGGTCTTAATCAGCAATGGAACAACAGAGGCATTCATTTTGAATTTGCTAAAGAACTTTATCCATTGAAGGAGGGGAAAGAGAAGTTAAATCCTGCTTATTTTCGCACTGTCTATCATCAAGCAATCTCCCTTTTTCATCATCTTTTCGCATTGGAAGATAAGTTCCTTTTCGTTACCAATATTTATTGGTACAAAGATGATGCAAGAAGAAGAAAGAAGAAAATAAAGGCTTATAACTATTACATAAAAAGCAAAGATGTACTATTTTCCTTAAAGCAAGAAACGCTTCCTTATCTATTTGAAGAAGAAGAGGCACTTGATTATTGCACTTCTCAGTTTTCATTAGAATGTACAAAGCAAGATATTATTTATCCATTGCTTATTCAGGCAATTTGTAATCAGGATTTCCCTTCATTAAAACCGAGATTAAGTAATCCTTATTATAGTTATGAACCAGATATATTTTTAATAAATGTTACAAAGAATATTATCTTTTTCATTTATGATGATAGAGGGTGCGAAGTTATTGCTGAGAATATCGAAACATTACACCCTCTATATAGAAAATATAGGGATTGGGTTGATGAATATTATCTGGAAAAGATAGAAGGGCTGTTTAGCTCACGACCGCATGTATCTGAAAATCAAGATGGGAGATAATTGTAGTAAGGTTCGATAAGTGCAACTAACAATCAGGGGGATTGTATGAGAAAAATCAGTGGGATAGTAATGATTATTATTAGTTTAGTTCTAGCTTTTGCCAGTGCTTTGAGCTTTAAAGATGATTTTATCTTTGCCAATATCCTGTTATGGGTGATTAGTTTCCCGCTCTTTATTAGTGGTCAACTAATCAGAACTTCAAAATATGCATTTAAACAGAGAGGCAAGCGTTGGGTCTCCATTTACCTATTTTTCTTTTTTATTCTCCCTTTACTAATGGTTTTATTTGATAGTTATCAGGATTTGAAGGAAACTACTTTTATAGATGAACAGTTTATTACTTATGAACCAGCATCAGGTGATTTAGGAGTGTTAGCGCTTGTTGGTTTTATGATTCTTATCGTCCTATTTGCTATTCGATTTCTTAGCCCGGGAATAAAACGAAAAAGATTATTAAATATGATTATTTTAGGGACTGTTATTTTCTTAAGTGCATTCCATTATTTCATGTTCTCTGATTATAGGGGGATACATGAAGAAAAGGGATTAGTATCAAGCAACTGGAAAGGGGAGAAAGACATTATAGCTTATGAGGAGATAGAAAGTGTTTTTGTGGAACCGCATGTTCATTATGCAAACTTGAATAGGCGTTCCGATGAAACTAGGTTCACATGGAAAGTAACCTTTCAACGTAGTAATCAAAAAGAGGATGTAGTTTATCAGTTTGCAGAAGTGACAGAGTCTGGTTTAGAGGAAATGGTTGGAATAAAGAAAATATCGCAGGAAAATAATATTCCTTTTATTGTAGGTGAAATGGATCAAGAAACACGGAAGTGGTTTGATTTAGATCTAGAACTAGAAGAACTAGATGAAGAACGCTATTATGATCTTTTTGAAGTGAACAATCATTAAGAAATTCCATTCCGCTTGCAAGAAACGGAATGGAATATGGTAAAAGCTAATGATCATTTAAAGAGGATGGGATAAATTGAAATAGCCAATATTTGGCTGGGAACTTATGTCCTATCCTCTTTAATTATGTCTAAAATCATTATAATCCCACTAGTAATCTATTGATTTTATTCCCTCTTTTATTTGCTATTGAAAATTCTCGCCAAAAGATTGCAAAATTCTACTATAACTTACTGTTTTTAATTGACAGAAAAATAGAAAACAAGTATTATAATTGAGAATGATAATCATTTGTTGTTATAAAATTTTAGAAAAAGAGGGACATACATATGTTTAAAAAACAAAGAAAGCCATTTATTCATATTTTCATATTCTCTATTGTTGCCATTCTTTTACTAGTAGGTTGTTCCAGTCAGTCATCCTCGAAATCGGATGAAGAAAAATCGAATGATTCAAATACAGATTCCCAATATCCACTAACGATTAAACATGCGTTTGGGGAGAGTATAATTGAAGAAAAGCCTGAACGTGTTGCGACGATTGCATGGTCTAACCAAGATGTTGCTCTTGCTCTTGGGGTTGTGCCTGTAGGTTTCTCCGCAGCAAACTATGGTGTTCAAGATGATAGCGGAATGTTACCTTGGACTGCAGAGAAAGCAAAAGAATTAGGGGAAGAAAATCCGAATATCTTCCAGGATACAGATGGTTTAGATTTTGAAGCAATTGCTGATTCTAATCCAGATGTCATTCTTGCAGCTTACTCCGGTATTACACAAGAAGACTATGATACTTTAAGTGAAATTGCACCAGTTGTTGCCTATCAAACTAGTCCTTGGGTAGCGTCTTGGCGTGAACAAGTAACGTACAATTCAATGGGAATGGGCATGGAAGAAGAAGGAAAGCAGCTTATTGCAGATACAGAAAAATTCATTGCAGATAAAGCGAATGAATTTCCTGAATTGAAAGGAAAAAAAGCAGCATTCGTAAGTGTTAATGGTGCTGACTTATCGAAATTTTATATCTATTCACCAACAGATCCACGAGGTGAATTCCTTACAGAGTTAGGAATGGAATATCCGGAAAGTATGACAAGTCAAATTACGGATCCAGCTAGTTTCTATTTGGAAGTAAGTGCTGAAAACGCAGATATATTAAATGATGTAGATATTTTCGTATCGTATGGAAATGACGAAACACTTGCAGCTTTACAGGCTGATCCAATCTATGGGAAAATTCCAGCGGTAGAGAGAGGGTCTGTTGTCATTATTGAGGATAATACTCCACTTGCAGCAGCAGGAACACCAAGTACACTCTCTATTGAATACACTTTAGATGAATACTTAAAATTACTCTCAGAAGCTGTAAGTAAAGTGAACTAAATGGATCATACATCCGTTTTAAAAAATAAGCAGTTAGTATTACCGAGAAAGTTTATAAGTGTACTTTTACTTTCTATTGTCTTACTTGGTATAAGTATATTGGCGTCTCTTGCTTTTGGATCTCGTGCAGTTGGCTGGAATGAAATACTGGATGGATTATTCCATCCAGAAGTGCAGTCCCACGGGGCAAATGTTGTTCGCCAAAGAATTGCTAGAACTGTATTTAGTTTAATGTGTGGTGCTGCATTAGGAGTTTCTGGGGCTCTTATGCAATCTGTCACGCGTAATCCGATTGCAGATCCTAGCATATTAGGAGTGAACACAGGTGCGGCACTATTCGTTGTTTGTGGAATATCCTTTTTTCATATTGGTTCTGCTGGTCAATACATTTGGTTTGCATTAGCAGGAGCGGTTTTAACTGCCATTTTTGTATTCGGAATTGGTTCGATGGGGAGTGGCGGTGCCACCCCCCTTAAACTCGTTTTGGCGGGAGCTGCGACAAGTGCAGCCTTATCATCGCTTGTAATGGCCATTATGATTCCGCGTTCCAATGTGATGGATCAATTTAGATTTTGGCAGGTAGGCAGTGTTGGAGCTGGAAATTGGGATTCTATTTCTATTTTCATTCCTTTTCTAATTGTAGGTATTCTAATCGCCTTTTTTTCTGCTCCTGCCTTAAACGCTTTAGCACTAGGGGATGAGGTAGCTACAGGATTAGGTGTACGGACGGGAACACTTAGACTTATTGCGGCATTTGGAGGCGTATTATTGTGTGGGGCAGCAACAGCACTAGCGGGTCCAATTGGCTTTATCGGTCTGCTTGCAACACATGTGATTCGACTCCTTATTGGTCCTGATTTACGTTATATTATCCCTATGTCAGCTGTGGCAGGAGCAATTATATTAACCATTTCAGATGTATTTGGTCGAATTCTTGGCAGTCCTGGTGAGCTTGAAGTAGGCGTTGTTACGGCATTTATTGGTGCTCCTATACTAATCTTAATTACTATGAAAGCGAAAATGCGTGCGTTATGATGAATGAATCGATTAATCTAATTATGGTAGGTAGAATAAAAAGACGTCGTCGTTTTATATTTGTGACTTGCTTCCTTGCCGTCATTGCTTTTGTGCTATGCGGTACGATGCTTATGCTAGGAAACACGATTTATCCTGTTGGGGATGTAATCAGTGTATTGTTAGGTGAGCAAGTAAAAGGAGCCTCCTTTGCAGTGGGAACAATCCGTTTTCCAAGAATGATTGCGGGAGTGTTTGCGGGATTTGCTTTTGGTATTTCTGGATATGTGTTTCAAACGATGCTTCGCAATCCTTTAGCGAATCCAAATGTTATCGGAATAACAGCGGGTTCAAGTGCTGCTGCTGTTTTTTGTATTATTGTTCTGCATGCAAGTAGTGCTTTTGTTTCGATTGCTTCCATTATCGGTGGACTAGCAACAGTAGTTGTTATTTTTCTATTATCAAAAGGTACTTCCTTTTCCATTGGTAGATTAATTTTAATTGGAATCGGAATTCAAGCAATGCTAAATGCTGTAATATCTTATTTATTGCTTATCGGACAACATCATGATGTTCCTACAGCAATGAGGTGGTTAAGTGGTAGTTTAAATGGAGCCAAAATGGAAAATCTTTATGCCCTTATGATTACCGTTCTTATCTTTGCACCTATCATCATTTTCCTCGGAAAGCGATTAGATATGTTAGAGCTTGGAGAACAAACAGCAACGTCTCTTGGTGTTAATACAGATAGAACAAGGGTTATTTTGATTATTAGTTCGGTACTAATCATTGCTTTAGCTACTGCTACAACAGGGCCTATTGCATTTGTCGCATTCCTTTCTGGACCTATCGCAAAAAGACTAGTGGGCATTGGATTTTCTAGTGTTATACCAGCAGGTCTTGTAGGGATCATTTTAGTTTTGGCATCTGATCTTATTGGACAGTTTGCGTTTGTTGCGAGATACCCTGTAGGTGTTATCACCGGTATTCTAGGTGCTCCATACTTAATCATGCTATTAATCCGAATGAATCGAAAGGAGGAATTGTAATGGAAAAGATACATGAATTTCGAGCGGAAAAGTTAACATCGGGCTATGATAATAAAATGATATTACAAGATATTGAGCTTGAAATTCCGAATAATAAAATCAGTGTTATTATCGGAGCGAATGGCTGCGGGAAATCAACCCTCTTAAAAACCCTATCCAATCTCATTAAATCTTCGTCTGGAACTATTACACTAGATGGAAAATCGATTAGTAAAATTCCATCAAAGCAATTAGCTCGAATTCTCGGTATTTTACCGCAATCGCCTATTGTGCCAGAAGGAATAAAAGTAGCAGATTTAGTTGGTCGAGGGAGATTCCCTCATCAAACGTTCTTAAGTGGTTGGTCAAAAAAGGATTATGAAGCGGTTGCTGATGCAATGGAAATGATGAAGATAACAGAATTTGCTAATCGTGATATTGATGAACTGTCAGGCGGTCAAAGGCAGCGTGTTTGGATTGCGATGGCATTAGCCCAGCAAACAGATATTTTATTTCTTGATGAGCCGACAACTTTCCTAGATATCACTTATCAAGTAGAAATTTTAGATCTATTAACAGATTTAAATCGGAAATATGGGACAACTATTGTGATGGTATTGCATGATATTAATCTTTCGGCGCGATATGCGGATTATATTTTTGCACTGGAAAAAGGCAAACTTGTAGGGGAAGGAAAACCGGAAGATATTATTACAAGTACATTGGTTGAAGATATTTTTGGTCTTAATTGTACGGTGATTAATGATCCGGTTTCTGGTACTCCTTTGGTTGTTCCTAAAGGAAGATATCACGTTAAAATATAGGTTCTCAAATATAGTCGTATTTTATGGATAAAACCCTTCAAATGTTTTAAAGCTTGAAGGGTTTTTCATATGCTTAAGATGTCGTATTTAATCCAAATGCACTTTTGGAATGAAGGTCTTTAGAACATTTCTCTAGAGAAGTCTTTATTTTATAAATATTGGTGTGGTTTTTGGGAATAATACCTGTTATATGCCAACTTAAAGGATGATTATCATGTCCCTCGCTATTCTAGCATTGTTAGCTTGTTTAGTGTTGATTGTATTTGCTATTGTTCCCAAAGGGTTAACACTTACTGAAATGATTTTTTTGTACTTTATCATCGGAATATCGACTATTACCCTATTCACAATCCTTGATGTTAATTTGCAATGGGTGCCACTTACTCGAAGTGTAGAAGGCTCTTTTGCCATGTATATATGTCGCTTTATTGTGATACCTTTTCAGATTCTTTTGTCTGTATGTGTATTTCATTCTAATTGGCAGGCAAAATGGCGATGGGGAGGAGCGGCAACCATTCTTGTGTTCTTATGTTTGGAAGACCAAATATATTTGTGGACCGGAATCCTAACTTTTCATAAATGGAATGAATTTTACTCAGCTCTTATGTATGTGGTGTTTATGCTAGTAGTATGGTGGGTAGCTCGCTGGTTTATTGGTCTAGATAAAGGAGAAAGTCAAAATAATGAATGAAATACGTTATGATAGTAGTTTTAATACGAATGAGTGGATTATTATCATTTCACTCATCGTTGGATTCTTGGTGGTGTTCATACTTCCAAAACGATTTTCCAAAAAGACAACAAGTGTTTATCTCATGTGTGGTGTCTTTTTTGGTTTCTTGTTTGATCATACTTTAAGTGTATTACCAGTTCGTTATTATGTAATCAATGACAGCTCTTCCTTTGAACTAATGGATTTTCTATCTCATGTGATGTATGCACCAATCAGTTATCTTTTCTTTTATTTATACGATTTCTTTACCATCAAACCCAATTTTATCCTGGTGTATATTTTAGGATGGGCACTTGTAAGTGTAGGGGTAGAGCGGCTTTGCGGTATCATTGGTATTTTTCACTATCAACATGGATATACCATCTATTATTCTTTTGTTATTTATTTATTAGTAATTAGTATTTGGGTAATCTTTTATAGAATGATTAAAGACTATGGTGAGGAACAATATTAGGTATCAGTTAGTTAGGACAATTAGATTATGCTGCTTGGATGTCTTAATAAGCATAAATAATAGCCATGATTTGAAAAAGAAAGAATGCGAATGAGAAGAGGATATTTCTCCTTGTTTTTGCTTGAATTTTAACCTAAATAGTCCTTTACAAACCTCTATTTTCAGGAGTAAGATACAAAAAAATAATAAATTTCAAATCGCTGAATCCTCAATGAATGAGGAACGGAGGACCCAATTTTTTTGTGAGTAATCACTTGGGGTGAATCCTTTTTGTAAAGGTAGGGTTATTCTTAGACCCGAATCCGACTGCTAACTTCGTAAGCGTTGTAAGAAGAGTGAATCGAAACTTGTGCTCATTGCTTAATTAATGGACCACAGGGGGGATACCTCTGTGGTTTTTTTGTGTGCGGATTTTCATTTGAAATTTCGGGATGATAAATTATGCGAAATGGATTTTTGCACAAGCTATGAAAATACAATGATTATTTTGTAGGACGTTATGTTGGAAGGAAGAAGGGGAAAAAATGAGGGTTCCTAAGAAAAAGGATATAATTGCTTTAAGTCCGCCTCAGATTCTTATTTTGGTATTTTTAGCTTTCACGTTACTAGGTACACTCCTTTTAAAAGTACCTTTAGCTACAACAGGAAGTATTTCATGGACAGATGCGTTATTTACAGCGACCTCTGCTATGACAGTTACTGGTTTAGCAGTTATTGATACGGGAGCCTCCTTTACTCTATTTGGAGAAATTGTGATATTATGTTTAATTCAACTTGGTGGATTAGGAATCATGACGTTTGCTGTTTTAATTTTCATGACCTTAGGGAGAAAGATTGGATTTAAAGAACGTCTTCTCATTCAGCAAGCTTTAAGTCAAACGTCTATGGGGGGAATTATTAAATTAGCGAAGCAGCTATTCTTATTTTCTATTATTCTCGAGAGTGTAGCGGCTATACTTTTAGCAATTAGATGGGTGCCGGAAATGGGATGGGGGAAAGGTGTATATGCAGCAATTTTTCACTCTATTTCCTCCTTTAATAATGCTGGGTTTTCAATCTGGCCGGATAATTTATCGAGGTATGTTGCAGACCCTGTCGTTAATATCGTTATTTCCATTCTCTTTATTGTTGGGGGAATAGGATTTACAGTTGTGTTTGATTTGTGGAAGAAATCGGAGTTTAGAAAACTAACTCTGCATACAAAGCTGATGGTAGTTGGGACGATTGTCATCAATGTCATTGCCGTGCTTCTTGTATTCAGCTTTGAAAATGATAATCCTCAAACATTAGGAGATTTATCCTGGTCTGGAAAAATCCAAGCTGCTTATTTTCAAGGCGTAGTACCAAGAACAGCTGGTTTTAATACAGTGGATATTGGAAGCTTAAATGAATCAACCTTGTTTTTAATGATTTTGCTTATGTTTATTGGGGCAGGAAGCGGTTCTACTGGCGGGGGGATTAAACTAACAACCTTCCTTGCTATGGTATTATCTGTTCTTTCGTTCTTAAGAAACAAAGACGAAATCGTTGTTTTTAATCGATCCATAGATGATAGAACCGTTGTAAAATCATTAGCCATTACGATTATTAGTCTTTCTGTCATTTTTATAGCCATTTTTATTTTGGATGTAACCGAGAAGAATGCAAGGTTCCTCGCAATCGTGTTTGAAGTAGTATCTGCTTTTGGAACCTCAGGCTTATCGATGGGATTAACCTTTACATTAACGTCGATTGGGAAAATGGTGATTGTTTTTGTCATGTTCGTCGGAAAAATAGGACCGTTAACCTTAGCCTTTTCTTTAGCAAAACCAAATCAATCAAAGATTCGTTATCCGAAAGAAGATATTTTAACAGGGTGAGGAGAGTTCATATCTATGGAAAGAGAACTCTCCTACTCATTAAAGCTTCTCTTTTTCATAAATAAGAATGGCTTCTTCCAAAAAATCGATAATTTCTTTTCTTATAGGATAGAGATTTAGATTGGATGAAGCCTTTTCTGATTTACGAACTTCCCAAAATTTAGCTTCCAATTCCTTTTCTCCATTAAATGTTTCTGCAGATAGTAAGAGAATCTCTTCTGCAATCATTTGTGCATCTTTTGAATGGGGTGCTCTTTGTTCTTCTAGGCATCGTTCAATTCGTTTAATGAGATGAATCCATTTCGTTAATTCTCTAGGATCATTTTCTAATTTTGGTAGCTTTTCTTTTAGGATCTTCTGTTCCTCCTTATTAAAAATGGACTTGATTATTTTATCTTTCTTTTTTAATGCTGGCTGTTCTTCTGCAAATAAAGGAATCAACTCTTTCCATTGTAGCTCCTCTTCTAGTTTAAGAATATTAAGTAGTGTGTTCGTATAATTAATGGATTGTTGAAGCTGTTGGATGTGATCTTCTAATTGTTCTTTATGAATGGTGAGTGTTTCAAAAATCGTGATGTGGTTAATAATCTGCTTTATATCGTTTAAAGAGATAGAGGCGGACTTTAGTAAAATGATTTTTTCAAGTAAAAAAATGTCCTCATCGTTATACAATCTTTTTCCGTTATCTTCCTTCTTAGAAGGGACAACCAATCCAATTTCGTCATAGTATCGTAGCGTTCGCAATGAAATAGTTAATTTTTTGGAAACTTCCCCAGTCGAATAAAAATTCATTATAATTCCTCCTAATAAATGCTTGCAGGTTACGTAACGTTACCATTTAAACTAAATGTAACATAACCAACTGGATAGGAGGAATATCAATTGAGGCAGGAAAAAATGGATTGGGGATATAAGGAACTGTTCGCGATGCTTTTGCTTATTCTTGTGGCTGTTCCAATAGTTATTGAAAATATAGGACAAAGCCTTCTTCAGGCTGTATTCCAAAATAGCTTGTATGCTGGGACATTGACCGGGTTAGTAATGGCAGTGGTGTTTATGTATAGTCTCTATATAATTGCATTAAGGCCAAAACAATTAAAGTGGATAGCAGTTGGGCTAAGACCACTTTCAAGGAAGGATTGGAAAGTGATAGTAGGTGGCTTCCTTCTCTTATTAGTTATGAGCATTATTATTTTAATCATAATGGATGCAATACAAATAGGGGTAGATAATAGCAAAACGGAAGCATTGAAGGATAAAAGCACTTGGTTTACTTTAAGTATAGCCTTTATCTCCGCAGCTATTATTTCGCCTATATATGAAGAAATTTTATATCGTGGTTTTTTATACAAATGGTTTAGACTGAAGTGGGGAAAGGTCTCAGGCATATTTTTAAGTTCCTTGATTTTTATGATAGTTCACATTCCAACATATAACACTTTACCAGTTAACTTTGTTTCTGGGGTGATATTGGCTTGGTCCTATGAAAAGAGTGGGTCTGTTATGCCAGGTATCATTATTCATGGGCTGTTTAACGGGATGGCCGTAATCTTGACTGCGACTTCTTCATGATAAAAAAATTACCTAATCATTTTAGTAGAGAATCTCATTGTAGATTATGGTCGTATCAAATTTGTTGTTATAACATTTTAATAGTAGGATAATAGCATATTTTGTCAGAAAATATGCTATTATTATTTTATTCGCAATACAAAGAGAATTTATTTGAAACAACATGGGGGAATAAGATGAAGACCTGGATACGACTAAATCTATATTGGATGATACCAGGTGTGCTGATGTTATTAGGACTGTTATTATTGTTTGTCCAAAACTTTTCTAAAGTGACAGCACAGCCGGAATCAGATTGGAGCAGGGGATTATTAGTTGGACAATCGGAAGTAAATAAATTACCAGCAATAAAAGAAACAGAGGATGGCAATTACTTGTTCTCCTTTTTTCAGGAAAATAAATTAAATACGGCCACACTGAATAGGGAGTTTCATATAGAGAAAGAGAAGGATTATGATATTCCGGTAGATAAATGGACACAAATATATCAGGGGAATGATCAGCTTATTTATTTTGACTATGAAAATATTTATGACCAAAATAAGACGGAATTAGTTGCTGATGTAGAGGAATTCTACCCGCTGGATTCGTCTATTCTGTATGTAAAAGAAAATACGCTTTTTCAATTAAATCCTGAAACAAAAAAATCTTCTGAGATGATGAAGATTAATCTAGATAAAGAAAAGCTTTCTATTGAAGAGAATGAGGATGGCATTCATCTGCTGTTGTTTACAAAGGGAAAAAGTGATGTAGATCTGACCTTATACAGCATCCAGGAAGGGAAAATAAATCCTTTATATGAAACAAAGATAAAGGTGGATCCTGGGAAGATAGTAAATGGGATTTCCTTCACTTTTGAAGAGCAGAAGCTAGCATTGTTGCTTCTAGAAGAACTGGAGTTAACACAAGGTAAACCAGAGTATTTTAACTACTTTGCAGAAATTGATATTGCAAGCACACAACAGCCTGAGCAGTATGAGTTAGCCTTTCAGGATCCTGCAATAGAGAACGGAAAGTTAAAGGAAATTTCAGATGTTGCTTTTACTTATAGAGATGGAAAGCCACGTCTTTTATTTAAGGCGAATGGTTTTACGGAAACGAAATATAATGAGAAGAGTGGATTCAATATTTATGAAGCGGAAATAGGAAAAGAGGGAATCACCAAGACAGAACGACGCAGTAATACAGCAGCGATTTCCACTATTCCACAATGGTTAAATGAGAATACGGTTGTTTGGATGGATCTTGATGGAGATGGTAATAAAGTTTATGTCTCTTCTAATGAGCTGTCTAAGATTAACAAGGAAATTAAAAGTACATCTGAAGATTGGCTACAGGCGCTTGGAAAGACATTTGGAATGATTTCCACTTCCTTTTTCGCCTTTGCTCTTTCCTTTATTTGGTTACTATGGCCCATTCTATTTGTGATATTTATGTATGTATTTTTCAGTAGAACCGTAGATTATGATCGACCATGGATTTTTTATACGGGCATCGTTATCTATTTAGCTGCCGCCGTAATATTTAAGGATCATTTCTTTGTACCCAATATATTATCAAGTGCACCGGGATATTTAACTTTTACAGGTAGTTCCTATTTCTATCTAATATTATTTGCAGTTATTGCATACCTTTTAGCTATGTTGACGAAACGTGTGAATGAATGGATAGGAGCACCAAGAATTATCTATTTTGTTGGTGTACATATTATTTTATTAACTATATTTTTTGGCCCATATATTATTTATTAACTGGAGTGATAAGCGGATGAGCTATTTTGAGTACTTTATATAACGAGATTCTATTTGGATTCGAGCACCACCAATTATAATGGAATAAACGATTAAATATAATTGGAGGGGGATAGGATGCGCACAGAGAAGCAAATGCTAGATTTAGTACTGAAAGTGGCTAATGAGGATAATAGAGTGAGAGCTGTTTGTATGAATGGTTCAAGAACGAATCCCAATGTACCAAAAGATGCTTTTCAGGACTTTGATATTGTATATATAGTGGATAATATGGAGTCTTTTTTGAATGAGCCTGATTGGGTGGATGTCTTTGGAGAGCGAATCATTATGCAGACACCAGAAGATTCCTCCCTTTTTTCTCCTGAGCTTGGTGGGAGATTTACGTATCTTATGTTATTTACAGATGGGAATCGGATTGATTTAATGCTTATTCCGATTGAGGAAAAGGAGAGTTACTGCCAAGAGGATGGGCTGACAAAGGTTTTATTAGATAAAGATGGTAGTCTTCCTTTAGTGCCACTAAGTACGGATAAGGATTATTGGGTAAAAAAGCCGTCAGCGGAACAATTTGCTGACTGTGTGAATGAATTCTGGTGGGTTTCCACCTATGTGGTCAAAGGGTTATGGAGGCAAGAAATCCTTTATGCTATTGATCATATGAATATAGTAAGAGCGATGCTTTTAAAAATGCTAGAATGGAAAGTTGGCATCGAAACAGAGTTCTCACTTAGTGTGGGGAAAAATAGTAAGTACTTAAAAAAATATATTGACGAGCATACATGGCATAAACTGATGGAGACCTATCCTAATGGAGTATATGACCAAGTCTGGAGGGCATTATTATCGATGACGGCATTATTTGAAAGAGTGGCTTTAGAAGTTGGAAAACAGTTCGCATATGATTATTCATTGGAAGAGGCAGAAAAGGTAAAAAGCTATTTAAACCATGTTTACAAGCTGCAGCCTAATGCAACGGAAATATATTAAAGGTTTGGGCGGTTATTTTGCATAAGCAGATTGACCGCCTTTTTCTCGTCAGAAATAAAGCTGTGCTTACGTTACAGGTGCAAAATCAAATCAATGCTTGAGGGAGAGAAAAAGAATGTTGTATCGAAAATTTACAGCAAATGATTTTGCGTTATATTATCAGCTAGTAAGTGACGAACAAGTGATGGCGCAAATTACAGAGCGAGTAATCCCAGTAGAAGAGGCGAAATTAAATTATGAGAAATTGCTATATCGCAATGAAAAATATCATATGTTTGGTTCTTATTCCTTTTTTCATCGGGAAACAAAAGAGTTTATTGGGCTAGGACATTTGACTTTAAATGAAGATAAAAAGGAGGAAGTAGAGCTTGGCTATATGCTTTTGCCAGAAGTGTGGGGCAAGGGATATGGCAGTGAGATTGCGGAGATATTAATGGAATTAGCGAAGCAAACAAATGTAAAGATAGTAAAAGCGATTATTGATCCAGCTAACTTTCCTTCAAGGAAAATATTAATTAATCAAGGATTTACTTCAGTGTGGATAGGGGAAATGGATGGGTTGCCTGGAGAGGTTTTAAGAAAGGAATTAGGATGATGCCTATCTAGAAATAAGGAACCTATTGTTAGAAAATTCATTAAAAGTGGTTGAGAACTTTTCCTCGTTCACGTATTATCTAATTTATATGTATTTTTATAAAGGAGTATTAGATCATGCAATCAAGAATTTCTTTTTCAACCTATGCTCTGATTGGTACGATGCTTTTTGGTATGTTTTTTGGAGCAGGCAATTTAATTTTTCCTATCCAGCTTGGACAGCTTGCTGGTACGAACTTTTGGCTAGCGTTAGCGGGTTTTCTGGTTACAGCTATTGGTCTGCCATTTCTCGGAATATTAGCAATTGGATTATCAGGAAGCAACGGTGTGCGCGAGCTTTCGAATCGAGTACATCCAACATTCGGATTTATCTTTTCTCTGTTTCTTTACTTAACAATTGGACCATTCTTTGCTATTCCTCGTACAGCAACGGTTCCATTTGCAGTTGGAATAGAGCCGTTTGTAGAGAATGGATATATTTCGCTTTTTCTAGCTATTTTTAGTTTTCTTTTCTTTTTATTGGTTTATTATTTCTCGCTAAATCCAGCGAAAATTATGGATGTAATTGGCAAGTATTTAACTCCAGCTTTTTTGGTGTTTTTATTTATTTTGATTATTGTAAGTCTTATTTATCCGATGGGGAGCTTTCAGGAGCCACAAGGGACTTATATAAATAATGCATTTATGACGGGATTTAAAGAGGGCTATAATACTATGGATGCTCTTGCATCTCTTGCTTTTGGGATTGTTGTAATTAACGCAATCAAAGGAAAGGGAATTAGCGATGTAAAAAGCATTGCCAAAACAACCTTGAAATCAGGAATATTTGCGATGTTGTTAATGATGCTTATCTATGGATTTATCACGTATATGGGTTCATCTAGTGTACAAGCTGTTGGAACGTTTGAAAATGGTGGACTTATTTTTGCGGCAGTAGCTAAGCACTACTTTGGTCCATTTGGCGGGATATTACTTGCGATTATTATTGTACTTGCCTGTTTGAAAACAAGTATCGGTTTGATTACATCTTGTAGCGAGTTTTTTCATGAAGCATTCCCGAAGATTAGCTATAAGAGCTTTGTGCTTGTCTTATGTGTTGTTTCTTTCCTGTTTGCAAATTTAGGCTTAAACAAAATTATTCAATTTGCTGTACCTGTGCTTATGTTTTTATATCCTTTAGCGATTGTGCTTATCTTGCTCACACTCTTTTCACCATTATTTAAAGGAAAGCAGAGTGTGTACTTAACAGCAATCGTCTTAACTTTGTTTGTAAGTTTATTGGACGGCTACCAGGCACTTGTTGATAGCATTCCAGAAGCTAAGCTTGGCTTCTTTGAGGAAATCGGGAATTTTTACGAAAATGTCCTTCCTTTTTATGAAATAGGATTGGGCTGGGTTTTACCAGCATTTGTTGGTGCGGTGATTGGGTATTTTGTTCGAAAATAGTACAAGGAGGGACGGTTCTCCTGCTTCCCATAAGGAAGCGGAAGAACCGTCCCTCTATTTTCATTTTTATTTAATAAACATTCTAAATAAGAGACCGATATAATAATGCTAGCTAATATAGTTTTTCGATTGGAAGAAAGTAGGGTTGCGGCTATAACGAAGTGAATTTGTAAACCAGTGTATAGAATGCTCTTAATGAAGAGCTTTATTTTAACAATTCTAATTGCGGAAATTATATAGAGCTATAGAGAAAACGAACAGGGAAAGTAAGGGAGAAAGAGATGAAACTAAAGTTAAAGCTAGGGACAAAAATTAATATTATTGTATTTGCAATTATTATTGTTCTGTCTGTTGTTATCGGTTTTGTAGTAAATCAGGAGATTACAAGTGGAATTAAACAGTTTGCTACAGAGAAAGCAAAAGGGGATATGGGACTTGCTTATCGCTATATAAACAATAAGTATCCAGGTGAGTGGGAAATTAGAGAAGATAAGCTTTATAAAGGGACTACTGTTCTTAATGATAATTATGAAGTAGTAGATAAAATAGGCGAGGATACTGGAGATACCGTAACAATTTTCCAAGGGGATACTCGTATTGCGACAAATGTTATGATGGATGGAGAACGTGCAATTGGTACACAAGCATCCCCAGACGTTGTAAGTACTGTATTAAATCAAGGAGAAAGCTTTTATGGGGAAGCAAATGTAGTTGGACAACTATATCAAACGGCATACATGCCTCTTAAAAACCCTGCAGGAGAAGTTATCGGTATTTTGTACGTTGGAGCTTCTCAAGCAATCATTGATAGTATTCTATCTGCCTTTTTAACGAAATTTATCGTTGTAACAGTGATTATGGTTTTAATAGCATCCGTTGCGGTGTATTTCTTTACTAGACAAATGAAAAAGAGATTATCCACTCTGACTGCTGCTTTGGAATTAGCTGGAGAAGGGGATTTTACAAAGAGTATCCAAGACAATACTGGAGATGAATTAAGCCTGTTATCCGAAAGCTATAATAAAATGGCAGAGAATTTGAAGTCGATGTTTAATAACGTAATTATGACTTCTGAAAGACTGGCATCTTCCTCTGAGGAATTAACAGCAAGCGCAGAAGAGACAAGTAAAGCAACAGAAACCATTACAGAATCTATACAGGAAGTTGCAAATGGTGCGGAACAATCTACTACTAGTGTTCAAGAAAGCTCATTTGCTTTAGAAGAAGTGTCACAAGGGATTCAATCAATCGCTGATAATGCGATCGTAATTTCCGACGTGAGTAAAAATGCGACAGAGAAGGCAAAGGAAGGTAGCCTCTTTGTCGAAAAGACTGTAAACCAAATAAATGAAATCAATCGTTCCGTTGCAGTGAGCGGAGAAGTGATGAAAAATCTCGATAACCGTTCCCAGGAGATTGAGAAAATTACAAAGGTCATTACAGATATTGCAGATCAAACGAATTTATTAGCATTAAATGCAGCAATTGAAGCTGCTAGAGCTGGAGAACATGGAAAAGGCTTTGCGGTAGTCGCAGATGAAGTGAGAAAATTAGCAGAGCAATCCCAGCAGTCTTCTTCTCAGATTTCTGTGTTAATAAAGACGATACAAGAAGAGATGATCGAATCCAATCGTTCCATTGAAAAAGTAAATACAGATGTGAAGGAAGGATTAGCGGTTGTTAACCAAACAAAGGATAATTTCCAAGAGATTTATCAATTTATGGAAAAAATGACAGAGTTGACGAATGATATGGCAGCAACCTCTGAGCAAATTTCTGCTAGCACGCAGCAAGTTTCAGCAACCGTATCTGGTATCATCAACATCTCCGATCATACTTCCATGCATTCTCAAAATGTGGCCGCTTCAGCAGAAGAACAGCTAGCATCCATGGAAGAAATCGCAGCCTCAGCATCAGATTTATCAAACTTAGCCGAGAATTTGCAAGAGCTAATTAGTAGATTTAAAGTATAAGGATACGGAGGGACGGTTCTCCTGCTACCCTTTTGGGAAGCAGAAGAACCGTCCCTCTGCTTATTCTAAGTCAGCTTCTAAAATCGAAATAAGGCCAGAATGGTTGAGTGTAAATTTAAATAGACCATTAATTTGTTCTTCTGGGAAATTTCCTGTAAATTGGACTTTTATATGGATGATATTTTGAGAGACTTCAAATTCTATTATTTCTGTTTGTGTTTGATAGTTTATAAAATATGTTTCAAAATAATGTTCGATTTCCCTTTTAGCAACTAGTGTTTGTCCTAATGACTTTTCTTTTATAATAGCATCATGAGAAAAGGTATTTAGATAACCTTTCATATCATAGTCATTTAATGCGTTTATATAGCTGTAAATGATTTTGGGTAGCTTGTCCATTGTTTAAAAACCTCACTTTATTAAATAGATTGAGCTTATTTTTATATCATGGTTACTTTAACCCCAGATACCTGACTACACTATGTCATGTTATTAAGAAGGTTCCTTTAATATTGATTCATCATCTGCTGGATCCTATTTTTTATTTCATTTCTTATGTCTTTCGGTTCTATCACTTCTAAATAATTTCCGTAGGATAATAGGTAACTGTATAGCCATTCTCCTTTTATATGAGAGGTTGAAATTTTATAATATCCATCCTCTTCTTTGGAAATATCCTTCTCTTCAAATTCATCAAAAATGCGGTAGCTTACCCTAGAACTAATTCTGAGTACTAAGTCTGCCCAATCTAAATGATTACCGTCCAACGAATCATTTAGAATCGATTCTTCCATTTTTTTAATGTTGTCGTACATTTCATTGGTTAAAGCTATTTTAGACATCCGGTTTATTTTAAAGGTTCTGTTTGCTGCCTTTTCTAAGCAAAATCCTTCTAAATACCAGGCTTTATCCTTAAACAATAACTTTGTCGCAAGAATTCGTCGTTGGCTTTTCTCGCCATTTGAATTGATATAGTGAAAAGAGAGGACATGACGCTCTAGAATAGCTTTTCTAAAAAGGGTGAAATATTCCTTTCTTTTTGTATCACTGCCCCATGCCGAAAAATCTACCTCTATCCATTTCGTTTCACTTTTTTGAAATAAATGACTCAGTTTTGCTACTATTTCATCTGTTTCAGGATAATTTGTGGCAGATAGACTTTGGAGTGAAAATAATATTTCGTCTTGTTCCTTGTCCAAAAGAAGCGATTTGTTTAGGATGAACTGGTCCATCAAGGTAATTCCGCCGCCTTTGCCTTGGGTTGTATAGATAGGGATACCTGACTCAGTAAGTGTTTGAATGTCACGGTAAATTGTTCGAACAGAAACTTCAAACTTTTCGGCTAGCTCGTTTGCGGTAATGGATTTTCTTTCTAGTAAAATATATAAAATTTGAAATAATCGACTTATTTTCATTGAAAAGCTCCTAATAGATAATAAATTTTTATTAGAACTAGTTTATCATTCAAAACAAAGGGATGAAACTTTAATATGACATGCTGTTGTCAGGTTAATTGGCTTATACTAATGAATAAGAATAATTTTAGGATTTCATATAAAAGAGGATGGTTAGATGGAAACTAGATGCGCCTGGGCAAATTCCAGTGATTTGATGCGAGAATATCATGATAAAGAGTGGTGTGTTCCGAACGATAATGATCAATATTTGTTTGAAATGTTAGTCTTAGAAGGTGCGCAAGCAGGGTTATCTTGGTCTATTGTGTTAAAGAAGAGAGAAGCTTACAGGAAAGCTTTTCATCATTTCGATTTAGAATACTGTGCAAATCTGACAGAATTAGAAATGGAAGATATCCGATTGAATACGGATGTTGTTAAACACCCATTGAAGATTAAATCGGTTAAAAGCAATGCTTTAGCTATTATGGACATCCAAAAAGAATATGGCAGCTTTGCTTCATTTTTATGGTCCTATGTAGATGGAAAACCAATCATATCCAACTGGCAGTATGATAGCCAAATTCCAGCACAAAGTGAGCTGTCTATAAAAGTAAGTAAAGATTTGAAAAAGAGAGGCTTCAAATTTGTAGGACCCGTAACTATCTATTCCTATCTTCAAGCAATAGGAATAGTCAACGACCATATTATCACTTGCACCTTTCATAAGAATAAGTGATTCAAGAACTGACCTTTTGCTTCCCATTTATGGTATAATAATAACAATTAGATGAATGGAGGGTTGCTTTAAGATGTGGAATTCTATCTCGATTTTATACTTTATGTAACTAATTTAATAGTACTTAAAGGCTCTGCCTGTGTGTAGAGTAATCGGGATTAGTATGCCTATTTTTAAATAAACCTTTCATTAACGGTTGTAAATAATTGTTATGGTGTAAAGGGAGGAGAGAATTCTACTCTCTTTTCGTGTCTTCTAGCTAGAAATAATACTTATTTTTGAGCACCTATTTTTCTATAAAATTAGGGTTGTTTCTTAACGAAGTATTTTTCTGTTAGAAAACAAGGCATAGTTTTTTCATATCCTTTTTCCGATTATTTCAAAACACAGGCAGAACAGACCTGTGTTTTTTTATAAGCAGAATGGAGGAATCTAAATGGAAGAAAGACAAAAAGCGATAGTAGTAGGTGTTCATTATGATAAGAAAGAAGACTTTTCAAATTCGATGGAAGAGCTCGCTCAATTAGCAGAGGCTTGTGATATAGAAGTAGTTGGTGAAGTAACACAGAAATTAGATCGGGTTCATTCAGGTCACTATATTGGAAAGGGAAAGCTTCAGGAATTAGCGGTATTGCTAGATGAGAAGGATGTGGAAATAGTTCTTTTCAATGATGAGCTATCGCCTTCCCAAGTTCGTAATTTAGAAGAAGCTACAAATTGCCGAATTATTGATCGAACAGTATTGATTTTAGACATTTTTGCCCAAAGAGCAAAGACAAAAGAAGCGATGCTACAGGTGGAAATTGCAAAATTGCAATATATGCTTCCTCGGTTAGCAGGTTTAGGCGAATCATTAGGACGCCAAGGAGGAGGATCTGGACTCATAAATAGAGGGTCTGGGGAAACAAAGTTAGAATTAGATCGAAGACGAATTGAGGACAAAATCAGTCGATTGCATAAGGAGTTGGATACACTTGTTGTCCAACGTCAGAATCAACGAAAAATGAGAAAAAAGAAAGAAATGCCAAGTATTGCACTAGTTGGCTATACGAACGCTGGAAAGTCGACCTTAATGAATGTGCTGATGGAAAAATACCAAGCTGCGGCAGAGAAAAAAGTGTTCGAAAAGAATATGTTGTTTGCGACACTTGAAACATCTGTCCGAAATATTACTTTATCAAATAATAAATCCTTTTTATTAACAGATACAGTCGGATTCATTAGCAAATTGCCGCACCAATTAGTAAAAGCATTCAGGTCCACTTTAGAGGAAGTGGCAGAAGCAGATTTGCTTATCCATGTTGTAGATTATTCTAATCCGAATTATAAAGAGCAAATAAATGTTACAGAAAAGACTCTAAAAGAGCTCGGTGCAGAGAATATCCCGACTATATATGCCTTTAATAAGGTGGATTTAGCAAATGGCGAAGTTTCAATGGCAGGAACAGAGGCAGTCTACCTTTCTGCGAAAAAACAAATCGGAATAAATGAGCTAGTTGAAGCCATTACTCAAAATATCTTTAAACAGTATATTTCCTGTGAAATGAATATCCCATATGATAAAGGAAATATCTTATCTTATTTAAAGGAAAAGGCAAACATCCTATCAACAGAATACAAGGAAGATGGAGTAACCATTTCGATTGAATGCAGAGAAGAAGACTATAATAGATATCAAGAATACGTAATTTAAGAAAAACAGAAGGGGCGGTTCTACAAATTCCGTTTTGGTGGGAAGAACAGCATAAGAACCGTCCCCTTGTTTCATTCTACATCCTGCACATAAATGGAAAAATCTGCTGATTCTCCATTTACGATTAAGGTTCCATCGTCAGTGAAACGTGGAACGACTAATCGTTCTTTTATTTTATTGAATATGGGTAGTTCTCCTAAGGCATCGTCCTCTAATTGATATAATTTCACTGTATCGGAGTTTTTCTCTATTACACTTAAAGCAATGTAATTTTTATATATGGCATAAGTGCTAAAGGGGGGCGTCTTTATTTTATGAAATTTGCCATCAGATATATCAATGTACCCTAAAGTAGATGGGTCCTCATCTTCATTGGAAAAGGAAGCATATATCCTATTATCTATTAAAGTAACATTTTCGGCCGACTTATAAGGAACTCCATATTTTCCAATCCTTTCTAGAGTCGTTATATCATAAACATAGAAAGCTGTAACATTGCTGTTATTTTTTGTGAATTGTTCAGGAATAACAAGGAAGGTATCATATAAATCAGCCTTGCTATTTCTTCCAATTCCTATGTTTTCATGTATAATGTCCTCCTCCATGGTTGTTAAGTTTAGCCGCTTATACCCATAAGAATCACTATAAATCATCCTATTGTCTTTAAGCTGAATATCCCCAATAACATGGTTTATTTGTTTTGGCTGTATTTGTGTTTTTCGATCTAAAATATAAACGTTGTCGTTTTCTTCTCCCCAAACAAGCCAATTTTCATTCGCGGCCATCGTATAAATATCAATATCTTCCGTAGACTCAACAAGTACTTGCTGTGAGTGGGATGTCAGTGAATAGGAATAGATGGTTTTGTTATCGGCAAAAATTAATTCATTCGTACTTCTTATAAAAATAGAACGGATTAAAGAAGAATAATCTACGCTTGGAATGGTTACCTTTTCCAATGGAGTGTCAAAATCTACATGAGATGAAAGCCGGTCTATTAAAGAAGGGCCAACTAAAAGCATAAGTAAAGCAAGGATAGCGAGTGTACTAAAAATGGGACGGAGCAATCTTCTTTTAGGAGGAGTCAAACTTTGCATCTTAGTAGTATTTGCTTTTTGTAAAATTCTTTGTTTATTTTCTTCGGAAAGAGTTATCTCATTAGGGATTGTTTCATCTAATAATTGTTTAACGTTTTTTGACATGGTCCGTCTCCTCCTCACTAATTGTTAATTGGGCTTTTTTTCGTCCTCTTGCTAGTCTAGTTTTTACTGTGTTACTGGAACAGTTTAATATATCGCTAATTTCTTTAACGGATAATTCAGCATAATAATATAACCATATTACTTCCTTATATTTCGTTGGAAGTTTATTAAGCAAGGCAGCAATATACGATTTGTCTTCTTGTTTTAAATAAGCTTCTTCAGGAGTCTCTTTTTCAATAAGAAAAGTACTAACAATCTTGGATACTTCTATTTTTCGAAAGGCCCAGCTTTTAAAATAATTTCTGCATTCATTTACGGTTATCCGGTATAAATATGTTTTAACGCTAGATCTGCCCTCAAATTGATCCAGGTGTAAGTAATAACGGATGAACACTTCCTGCACAATATCCTCGGCTTTTTCTTTGTCCTTTACAAGAGCATAAGCAAGCCGTGTTAAATAGTGACCGTAGGCATCCATCGCGTTTGTAAGCAATTTATCTCTTTCTTGCTTTTCCAAATTCCCCTCTCCTTTCTACCTACAGATTAGACAAAACAAACAAAAGAACGGTTTCTATTTTCAAAGATTTTATGAATTTAATTTATCCCAATTAATTCTAGCACTATAAGTTCTGAAACGTTCATATAATCTAAAAAGGAAGCGGAGGGGGTCCGGATAGATGAATGTTCTTGATTGCGTAATTATTGGTGCAGGTCCAGCGGGAATGAGTGCAGCGCTTATGCTAGGGAGAGCTAAGCGGAATATCGTTGTATTGGATGATGGGACGAATCGAAATAGGGTTAGTCATGAATCCCATGGTTTTATTACAAGAGATGGGATAAGTCCTCAGATGTTTAAAGAATTAGGCATACATGATTTATTGAAATATCCAAGCATTTCTTATTTTAAAGCGACGGTAACGGACGTTGAAAAGGTAAGTGGGAAAGGCGGGCTACTGCTTGTCAAAACAAAGAATCAAGACGAATACTTAACAGAAAAGCTAATTTTAGCGACAGGTGTCCAAGAGGTAATTCCTGTTCCAAATGCAAGGCAATATTATGGGAAGAGTCTATTCAGTTGTCCGTACTGTGATGGATGGGAGTTAAAGGATCAAGCTCTCATTGTTATTGCCCATACGGAAGCACAAGCCTTACATATGGGGAAATTAATTTACCATTGGTCAAAGGATTTAGTAATCGCAACAAATGGAGCAGCTGTTTCAGCGAAAACAAAAGAGATTTTTCAGAACCGAAATATTCCTATAATAACAGAACCGGTAAAAAATCTATTAGGGGAAAATGGGTATCTTCAGCAAATAGAATTTAAATCTGGGAAAAGAATCGCAAGAACAGGTGGTTTTATTGTTCCTTCTTATTATCGTTCCAATCAATTTGTGGAGCAGCTTGGATTGGAAGTTCACCCTAATGGAGTAGTAGTAACAGATGGATCTGGTCGCACCACCTGTAAAAATGTTTATGTAGCAGGAGAAGCAGAAAAAGCAGGTGCCTCCACTATTCTCATGTCCGCAGCAGACGGAAGTAAGACCGCAGTTGCAGTGAATACAGACCTTATGGTGGAGCGCTTTTAATGGAAGTAGAGGGACGGTTCTACTGCTTCCGCCCCCCAAGCCAATGATTCCCTACCCTCTTGTCATCGGCAATTGGTTGCTGCTTTTTTTAACGAGTAAATATTGGATGACATCAATATTGCTTGCTTTGAATGAAGCGGCGCATGCTTGTAAGTATAGATTCCACATCCGAATAAAGCGTTCATCCTTTGTTTTGCGAATTTCATCTAGATGAGTGATAAAGTTTGCATGCCACATTTCTAATGTTTTTTGATAATGGCGGCGAAGACTTTCTAAATCTACTAATTGCAGATTTTCTGTTGTCATATGGCTAACAAGCTCCGCAACACCAGGAATATAACCCCCAGGGAAAATATATTTATTTATCCACGCGTTGGTTGCCCCTCCTTGTTGGCGAGAAATTCCATGGATTAAGGCAGCACCATCATCTTTTAACAAATAGTGTACTTGTTGGAAGTAAGCTTGAAGATTTTCCTTTCCCACATGCTCAAACATCCCCACGCTAGTGATACGATCGAATGTAACGTCCTTTAAATCACGATAATCCATTAAATGGACGGTTACACTATCCGATATTCCTTTTTCTTTTGCCATTTGCACTACATAGTCATACTGTTCTTGGCTTAAAGTGATGCCGGTTGCCTTTACCTGATAGTCTTGTACAGCAGTAAAAATAAGATTCCCCCACCCACAGCCAATGTCTAAAAGGTGCTGGCCAGGAGAGAGATTTAATTTTTTTAAGATATGATCCACTTTATTTTGCTGTGCCGTTTCTAAAGTGTCTTCAGAATTCTTGAAATAGGCACATGAATAGGTCATGGAACGATCTAACCAAATGTTATAAAAATCATTGCCAATATCGTAATGATTTTGTACATCTTCTCTACTCTTCGTTTTTGTATGGGACTGTTTGGGAATAAACTTTCTAAACTTATTACTTTGCATAAAGCTGGATGCATTTTCATAGGCAGAAGCAATTAAGTCCTTGATACTCCCCTTTATTTCTATTTTTTCATCCATATACGCTTCTCCTAAAGCTAGTGACGCGTTGTTGTAAATGTCTTTAATCCGAATAGGTTTTTTAAAAATAAGCTCTACTGTGGGGTTACCATTACCATAAACAGTCGTCTTTCCATCCCAATAAGTAACCTTTACAGGAATGGTGAAGGAATTGCTTAAAATAGATTTATATACAGTCTTTTCAAACACATCATCCACTTCTTTCTTTCCCAATATATATGTATAATTTTACCTCTTTCTCGTTAAATATGTGGTCATTATGCTCAGGGGAGTCTAAGAAAAAACAATCAATACAAGGAAGTGTAATGGTAAAATAGATAAAAGAAATGAAAAGAAAGGAACGATTTTCTTTCCATTCAAGACGGAAGAGCATCGAAAATATCTTTGTATGGAGAAGGATAAAAATGACCATAACAACCATTAACCAAACGAATCGTGAAAAAGTAAAGTTGTTTTTTCAAGCTCATTGGGGGAGTCCAGAAATGGTACTTTCCACTGGTATATACGACTGTAGCACCCTAGAAGGATGCATGGTATGTAATGAAACGCAAGAAATTATTGGCCTGATTACCTATATAATAAGAGATTCAGAGTGCGAAATTATCTCTTTAGACAGCTTAATAGAGGGAAAAGGTATTGGTACAACACTTCTAAATATGGTGGAAGAGATAGCTGGAAAAATGGGTTGTAACAAAATCAAACTAATCACAACAAATGATAATTTATTAGCATTAAAGTTTTATCAAAAAAGAGGCTATTACTTTTCAGAATTGTTAGTGGGTGCAGTAAAAGAGGCCAGAAAAATAAAACCAGAGATTCCTCTCCTTGGAAATGACGGCATTCCTATTAGAGATGAAATAGTGCTTGTAAAGAAGTTAGCAGATAACGTACAATAAAATATTTTTGAGGTGAGAAATTTGACGATAACATTAGCATTTTACGAAGAAAAATATATACCGGAGCTAGAAAACTATCTTTTATCGGGGGAACAGCTATATTATACAAGTATCCCTCTTGACGCATTAGAACTATGTTTAGTAGAAGAGGAGCGCTACCCTATCGTTATATTAAAAGATGGTACGGTTACTGGCTTTTTTGTCCTTCATGGATGGGAGGGAGTAAAAGATTATAGTGAGAACAGGGATGCCATTCTTTTACGAGCTTATTCTATTCATCATTCCTATCAGGGTCAGGGAATTGGAAGAGAATCAATGGAACAGTTATTTCCTTTTATAAAAGAACAGTTTCCAGTTAAAAATGAAGTGATTTTGGCCGTAAATGTGCATAACATTCGTGCACAATATGTTTATAAAAAAGCGGGATTTGAGGATACTGGAAGAAAGGTAATGGGAAAAAAAGGGGCACTCATCATTTTTAGCCGAGAAGTATTATGAAGGACTGTTTAATGGAAGCAGTCTCGAATAAAATAGTTGCAAAATGCAAATAATTAGCTATAATAAAAATAGCTTCAATATTTTAATAAAGGAAGGAGGATTTTTGATGGAAAATCTCCGCGAGGTTTTACAAATTACCATGAGAAGATTCGGGGTGCTTGATAAAAATTGTTGTTCCATTGGCAATACGGAAATATCCCTTGTCCAAAGCCACATTTTATATGAAATTGATAAAAGAAATAATCCGTCGATGCAAGAAATCGCAGAGGTAATTGGAATGGATATTACCACCTTTAGCAGGCAAATTCAATCTTTAGTAAAAATGGAGTTAGTGAATAAGCAACAGTCAATGAATGATAAAAGAGTATATGTACTCCAATTAACAATGCAAGGAAAAGCCATTGCGACTTCTATTGATAATCAAATGAATCAATATTTAGATGAAGTTTTTTCCTTTATGACAGACTTTGAAAAGGATATGGTAATCCGTTCGTTAAAATTATTAAATAGTTCCATGGCTAAAAGTACTATGTGCTGTCACCCGGTTAAGTAATAATGGCAAGGAGAGTCGCTATGTTCCATTCCATGATTTGTGGAATAGAGAAGTAGGTAACATAGCCTTTGATATAATAGTTGTATTTTGCAAATAAAAGGAGGGGGAAGAAATGTGGTATGAGGTATTGAAAAGCTTTATATGGCTTGTAATTGAATTAACAGCTCTATTCATTATTGTTTCTTTTATTATAAGCCTTCTTCAAGGATTTATCCGTTACGATAAGGTGAAGGGATGGATGAAAAAGGCACCTCCTATTGTTAGTGCTTTAATTGCTGTGCTTTTTGCCTTTATCACACCTTTTTGTTCCTGTTCGACAATACCAATTGTCGTAAATCTACTGAGAAATAATATTCGTTTTAGTACGGTAATGATTTTCCTTTTCTCATCTCCGGTTCTAGACCCGACTATTTTAACAGTGATGACCGTTTTAATGGGTTGGAAAGTAGCGCTTTATTATACGTTGATTACAACGATTCTTTCGATTATTCTCGGGTTTGTGCTGGAAAAATGGGGATTTGAAAAAGAAGTGAAAAATGTCATCATTAAAAATGCTCTTCAGGAAGAAAAGGGATTTAACTTAAGAAATACGTTTTCGGAAATTCTGACATTAATGAAAACTGTTTATCCATTTCTGATCATTGGGGCAGGGATTGGAGCGGTGATAGGGGGAGTCGTACCAACGGAGTTCGTGGCAACATACCTTGGAGGGGAAAACTGGTGGTTGGTTCCACTAGCAGCGATTATCGGAATTCCTTTATACATTCGATTATCATCGATGATTCCAATTTCCCAGATTCTTATTGCAAAAGGCATGGCACTTGGACCGGTTATGGCGATGATGATTAGTTCAGCAGGAGCTAGCCTTCCAGAATTAAGTTTATTAAATAGTATCTTTAAGCGAAAATTAGTGTTTGCGTTTGTTTTATCGGTTATCTCGATGTCTACGATTTCAGGCTTTTTGTTTTATTTTATATAGAGGGAAACCAATCAGTAGGAGGAGTGATTTATCATGAACATTTTTAAAAAAATAATCAAAAAAGAGCAGAAAAATGATTGCTGTAACATTATGATAGAAGAAGTAGGAGAAAAGCAAGAGAACTGCTGTGAGGTGAAGGAGGAGAATAAGGATGAGCGTAAAGCTTGAGAAGATTTTGCAGGAGTATTGGGAAGAGATAGCAACTATCTATAGATTGGGCATTCAATCCAGACATGCAACATTTGAGACTAGTGTTCCAGATTGGGAGAAGTGGAGCAGTAGTAAAGATTTATCTTCAAGCTTTGTTTTAGTGGATGAAGAAGTGAATAGAGTGATTGGTTGGGCTGCTATCAGCAAAGTATCGAATCGCAGGGTGTATCAAGGAGTTGGAGAGCATAGTGTTTATCTGCATCCGGATTATCATCGTAAAGGATATGGGAGATTTTTATTAGAAAAATTAATTGAACATTCTGAATCAAATGGCTACTGGACACTACAATCAGGTATTTTTCCAGAAAATATTGCAAGTATCCAGCTCCATAAAAGCTGTGGATTTAGAAGTGTTGGGATTCGTGAAAAAATTGGAAAGCTAGACGGTGAGTGGAGAGATGTAGTATTGATGGAAAGAAGAAGTATGAAATATTGATTTTTTAAGCCGAGAAGGAAGATGGATACTTTCTCGGCTTATTGTATTTAAAAACACAAATACAATAAGCCGCTAGAAATTGCCTAATACAAAATTAAAAAAAATAGTGAGAAAAAAAGAACCTAAAGGAGGTTTGTGTCGTCTAAACCTAATAGAAAAAGGAGGAGGTTGAAATGCTTGAGAAAAAGCATAGTATGCAACAGAGAGAGCAAATGAGCTCTAATGATCCTCTTGAAAAGGAAGAACGCCTTATTTGGTTAATGGATGAGTATGGAAAAAGTGTTGTCCGATTAGCGTATACATATGTTCGTCATAAACAATGGGCAGAGGATATTGCTCAAGATGTATTTATAAAATGTTATGAAAATATCGATGATTTTCGAAAGGAGTCATCTTACAAGACATGGTTATATCGGATTACCGTTAATCGCTGCAAAGATGTTTTAAAAAGTTGGTCTTATAAAAATATCCTGTTCGCAGATTTTCTTTCTTTTAAAAGAGATAGTAAAGAACAATCTGTAGAATCACAAATTCTTTTAAATGAGGAGAATCGTTACATCTCCGAGCAAGTCATTTCTTTATCTGTCCCACTTCGAGAAGTGATTATCCTGTATTATTATGAAGGTTTATCCCAATACGAAATAGCAGAGTTACTAGAATTGAGTGAGAATACGGTAAAGTCCAGAATGCATCGTGCACGTCAGAAGCTAAAAAAACTGCTTGATGGAGGAGATGGAAATGGATGAAAAATTAAAAAATTTAGAT
The DNA here is from genome assembly GCF_038007965.1 of Niallia sp. FSL W8-0635. Classification (GTDB taxonomy): domain Bacteria; phylum Bacillota; class Bacilli; order Bacillales; family Cytobacillaceae; genus Niallia. The sequence goes on from NZ_JBBOYD010000001.1 coordinate 233,815, forward strand.
GAAAAAATGAATGAAACCGTATTAAAGGAGATAACATTTTCTGAAGTAAATAAACAAAGGGTTTTGAAAAAGATTAATTACTCTAAGAAAAGTACGAATGGAATAATTTATGTTCGAAAATATTTTCCGGTGGCTGTTAGTGTAGTTCTAATTGTAATTTTCTTTACCGAAATAATCCCCTTTATCGGAAGCCAATCAAAAATATCAGAAGGTAATGTACGAAATGAAGTGTCCATTTATAACGAGTTAAGTAATCAAATAGGGGATGTCGAAAGTAATGAGATAGAGATGCAATATAACCGAAGTTTAGCAACGCAGTATCCAGATAAATTTGCTATTGTAAAAAAAATGTGCCGTTCATACTCTAATATCCATTCCGCGTATGGGAAATTTGAATATAGGAATAGTGATAGGGATGAACCAAGCACAGTATCCTTTTATTTGGATATAGATAAAGGTCTATATAAGTCCACTTTGAATTATTGGGACAAGGGTAGTTACACATTATTAAAATACCTATGGAAAGATGAAATTTTTACAATAGAGAGACCAAGTGAAGAAAATTATGTGGAAGAATTAGATAAACAAAAGTTTAAAGATACGGGTCTACCTGGAGTTATTTTTAACAATGAATGGTATGTTTTGCTTCTCGACAATTATGAAAATTGGAGCTATAAGGAAACAAAGAAATTCAACCGAGCAGTCTATGAAATCGAAGGGAATTATCCGTTTGATTCCGAGTATGATACAGTGGGTGGACCATTTTCTGTAACAATTGATAAAGAAACAGGAACAGTCTTCAACCTTGCCTATTATGATCACAGAGACTTGGATCGTCCAGCAAGGGTAATGGTAAATGTAAAGAATATATCTATAAATGAAGGAGTCCCGGAGAATATATTTTCGATTGATTAAGTAATAAAGGATGAAGAAAGAGATTCAATTAAAGAAATGCTTAGTGAAAATCTAGCAGATTAATAAAAAACAGGAGAACCAAAAGATAAGGCGGAATAATAAGATGTCAAAAAAGTGGATTTCTATAATGGTCATTACTTTACTTGCGTTCATTTTAGTAGGCATTAGAATTTACCCAGATTTAGAAATGAAGCTAGAAACTGGATTGAAACAAGAAACAACGCACGTAAATGAGAATCATAATAAAAATACTATAAAAGAAGGAAAGGAAAGATCATTCCCTTTTCGGACAAAAGAAGAAGAGGAATTAGCAGGTCATTCCCCTGATAAATTTAAGATAGTCGAAAAGATGTATTTTTCATTAAGTACTATCCATCATGCCTATGGTGCTTTTCAATTTAGAAACTCTGAACTGGACAATATGAGTTATGTAGAATTTTATGTGGATTATGATCAGAAGCGGAGTAGAGAGAGTTATAAGGAAATAGGGAAGGAAGCTATAAAAGCAGAAGAAATCCTACTTAAAGATTCAATGCTATTGCGTCAAAAGCCATTAGAAAAAATATATAATCGTAAACCTTTGGAAGATAGAAGCACATCCGTTTATGCAAATATAGTAACGAATAGTGAATGGTACATGTTAATTTATAATAATTACTCAGATTGGGAATTTAAGGAGGGGGAGAAATTCGGATTACCGGTTTATTTAATAAAAGGAAATATTAAAGAAGATATATCAGAATCCTTAATGGGGCCATTTACAATGATTGTATCGAAGGAGACCGGTGCTTTGCTAGATTTAAAGTGTTATCAACAAGAAGATGAGCCAACCCTTACTGTTACAGTGGAAGACATAAAAATAAATGAAGGGCTGCCAGAAGATGTATTTCATTTAGATGTTTCTGATGGTAGAGAGTTACCAAATTTGGAATATAATATCAGTGACTTAACTGGTTACGAAGGTAAATAAAGGAAAATCCATTAAGTTATTGGTAGTGAATAATAGATGTTTATTAAGGATGAGCTAAGTCGGAATAAAGGATCTAATTGGTAGAATACAGGAGGGTTCTGATGGTAAAGAAATGGTTAGCGGGAACTTTAATCACGATACTTGTCTTTGTGTTAGTTGCTATTAAAGTATCTCCAGTTGCTAAAAGTAACTGGTGGAATGCAGAAGGAAAATTGGAAGCCGAGAATCAAGACTTATCTACGAAAGAGAAGAATACAGGAACTAACAGATTTAATGTATCACATCGCAGCCCTTATGTAGACGAGATTTTTCCATTTCGCATGCTGGAAGAAGAAGAGTATGCCAAACAAAATCCAGAAAAGTTTCATATTGTAAATAGCATTTATTATGCTTGGGATAAAGTTGATACAGTAAATGGGGAATACAAGTATAAGATTTCCGAGTTGGATGATACACATCATATTAATTTTTATGCAGACTATGAAAAGTTTATTAGTTATACGGAGGAAGAGACACAAACAGAAACAGGATTATTTAGAGAAAACCGAATGGAAGATAGATTTGGAAGTATAAAGTTTATAAGACAGAAACCAGATGAGAAAGTATACAATATTTTGGATAATAGTGTTTCTTTTGGAATGAAGTTGATTTGGATTATTGGTAGTGAATTATGGATGGATATTTATAATAACTATGACGATTGGGGGTTTACGGAAGGAGAAAAATTAGGGTTGGATGCATATATGATAGAAGGAAGCATTTCAAAGGAACACTCTGAAATGTTGGAAGGACCATTTACGATGGTTGTTTCAAAAGAAACAGGGATTATTCTAGATGCAAAATTTTACGGGAAAAGTAAGGAACCTATAGTTAATATTGAAGTGGAAAAAATCCATCTCAATGAAGGTAATCCAGAGGATGTTTTTCAACTGGATTTAACAAACAATAAAGAGATTTCAGCAGAGGAATATTTAGGAGAGATTATAAATGAGAATAATAAGTAAGGGGATAGAAGGACTTACTGCAAAGATTTTGTGAGATGGATAATAACCACTTTAGGAGAATAATTAATTTGAATTAAGGTATCAATCAATTTTTTCGTTAAGATGTAGATAAACAGTGAGATATTATCGTAAAAATAAATAGGTACTAACTAACAATTAAATGCAAAATATCTATTATTCGAAAAAGGAGACAAAGATGACCAAAAAATTCTTCCCGGCAATAGTTATTACTGTAATGGTTCTAGTAATGATCGGAATAAAGCTATATCCATCCGTAAAAATTAAGAGGGATGAAGAAAAATTACTGATGGTTGATAAGGAAACGACATCTAAAGCTGATAAGGAAACCTTAATAAAAGGGAATGTTTTCCATCGCAATCCTTACAAACAAGAAACTTTTCCTTTTGTATTAAAAGAGCAAGAGGAATTAGCAAAGAAATACCCTGACCATTTTCAAATTGTAGAAAAAATCTACTATTCTTGGGATAATGTTCATTCTATATACGGGAAGTTTCGGTTTAAGATGTCTGAAATAGATAATATTCAAGACGTTGAATTTTATGCGGATTATAACCGGAACTGGAGTTACACACGTACAAAAGAAATCCAAAATGGTAAAGTGATAGCTGATGAAATGAGACTGTTCCAAAATGGAGTATATACGGCTCAAAAGCCCAAAGAAAAAGTATATGCGGTTTGGGAGGACGAGGAAGAAAAAGACTCCATACAAGATGCAATCAAAAGAATTGTAGATAGTGAAGATTGGATGTTTATTTACGATAATTACTCAAGTTGGAAAATCGAAGAAGGGATAAGCTTCAACTTGCCTGCCTATTTTGTAGAAGGAAATATACCTAAGGGTACTTCTGAATTGTTTAATGGACCATTTTCTATGGTGATTGCAAAAGACACAGGAGTCGTTTTAGATACTAAATTCTACGGGAAAGGAAAAGAGGCAGAAAGAAGTACTACATTGGAAGAGATACATATTAATGAAGGGGTGCCAGAAGGTGCTTTTAACATAGATCTTAAGGGTTATCAGGAAGTTTCAGTTGAGGATTATTTCAAAGATATCGTAGATAGTTTTGAAAAGAAGTCAGGTGGAGTACATGATACAACAGGTAAGATTAAAGATTAATTTTAATTTTTTCAATAAGCGAATGTATTATATGGGATTGATCTATTTAGCAATCGTTACTATTGCTAGTGTAGCCTCTGCTCAACGCGATGGGGGGAATTCCTTATTTGATTATATTGTTGGTTTACGTTTTGGTGGGACTGCTAGCACGTTTGTTCTATTAATAGGTGTATTTCCACTTATAGCAATGATATTACCTATGCTTGTAGATCAAATGGAACAGGAAATGTTTATATTAAGAATTCAAGACAAAAAAAAGTTGTTAAAAAATCATATTGTTTTTTCTGCTGTTATTAGTATTTTTATCACGATTTGGATGGTAGCATGTGGAGTAATTTCTTCTTTCGTTATAAATGGACATATAAACAACTTATGGCAGACAAGAGAAGGGACAGTTTACTTCCTGCTTGAAAAGAAAGATTTTTTCGAATTGTATATTCCATATTTTGTTAGTTGGAAAGTTTGGCTTTACATAATTGCTTCACGATTTTTGGGTATTTTGTTTATGTCTTTATTCATACTTTTATTAAAAACGATAATAAAGAAAAATACTTTTATCTTTTTTTTAGCTCTTTTCCTTTTTGGGGTCGACGGCTTGTTACCAAATGATTTTAGCTTTTTTTTAGGAAGAATGCAAATTACGTTAGATACATGGGTATCAGTAGAAGAGAAGTTATTTAATGTCATATACTTCCTACTTGGCATTACAATATGTTGGTACATATGTTTCAAACGATACGAAAAAAAAGAATTTTATTAGAGGAAGGTGTCTAAATGCTTAGAATGGAAATAAACCGGGTTATGCGAAGACCAGTTTTTTGGATTCTGATTCTAATTGGGCTCATATTTGCTTTACTTCCTGTGGTTCAGAAATGGCCACATGGAATGACAATCGATGATTACATATTTTATCCAGGGAGTCCCTATGTCTTTTGGATGTATTTCACAGGAGAAACGTATTATATCTATACATTAACCTTTCCTTTACTTGCAACATTGGTATATGCAGATGCTTATGCGGAAGATTTCAATACAGGATTAATTAAAAGTATTCTTACTAAGGTAGAGAAGCGAAAATATTTAAATACCCGTTACCTTGTTAATTTTCTCATTGGCGGGGGTGTGGCGGTACTTCCGCTTATTATCAATTTTTTAGGGGAGATGATGGCCTTTCCATTGATTGAAAATAACTATTATTTTGGTATGCCGCTCGTTACCCAAGAATCCTATTTAGCTGATATGTTCTATCAATCTCCTTTTATATATGTTTTGTTAAGAATTTTTTGGATTTTTATCTTTGGTGGTATGCTCGCATCCTTAGGATTAGCATTTTCTACTGTAGTTAAAAATAGATATATCGTTCTTATTTTTCCATTCTTAATTGTATTAGCACTTGACGTATTGTTAAGTACATTTGGATGGGCTGGATTGTCCTTACATTTTCTCGGAAATATTAATTCAACTTGGCAATTACCAAGCATAACGGCTATTGGGTTAATCGGAAGTTACCTATGGTATCGATTATTAGGTGGGAAAAATGAAACAATCTAATTTCCTATTTATTGTTAAGAAAAGTTTTGCTCAGCATAAAAAAACTTTGTTATATATAGCAATTAGTACGACTATTCTCTTGTGGTGTCTATTAATATTAGCAAGACAAGGTGAGTGGTCTAATCGAGGAATATTTGATGTAGTGGTCGATGTAGGTGGAATAAATGGTAGTGCCAATCACTATATGTTGATTGTTGTCGCAATTCCAGTATTAGTTATTCTATTAACACATATGGTGGAACAAATGGAAAATCCCATTTCCGTATTAACCTATCAATCGCGCTTTTCTATCTGGCATACACAAGTAGTGGCAGCAATACTTCTTTCGCTTGTGTTCACGATATTTATTATGGCTGTTTCCTTATTACTAGGGGGAGTATTGGTCGGTTGGGAGAATACTTGGTTAAATCCATCAGGAACGGTAGGAGAATATCTAAATAATGAAGAACAGTATGCTGCTATCTCTACTAATCTTGTAACCTATAAAATCATTCGAACTATTTTTCTTACGAAGTTTTTCGGATTTTTAATGATTTCCTTTTCCTTCTTGTTTTTAAAACAGCTTCTAAAAAACAGTGCGTTTGTACTTATTATTATGTATGCAATCACTGGATTAGATCACCTCGGGATACTTCCATTCTTTATCTATACGATGAATGCAACGGTTAGCATAGCAGACTGGTTAGAGCCGATGAAGACAATCTATCATGTAATTTATTTAATGGTTGTTTCAATGGTTCTTTATGCAATAACCGGATGGCTATATGAGAGAAAGGATTTTTATTAATGAAAATCATCTATCGTCTATTTTTAAGAGATTGGAAGTATAGTCTATTATATGGAAAATGGAAGTACGGTGCTTGGTTTCTGTTTTTCGCTTTTTTAACGCTGATGATGAGTGTTCGTTTAAATCAATACGGTGTCAATAGTGCTGATATTATCTATATGTTACTAAAAGATGAAGGCTACTTTCAATTCTTATCAGAATATGAGGTGCCTATATACTGGGTTTTTACACAGTTTTTTATCATTTTTCTGATCGGTGATTTCTTATCAGAGGATTTTCAGAAGAATCGTATCTATTTACTATTGCGAAGTCGTTCCAAGTCAAGCTATTTCCTAGCGAAAATAGGATGGTTGATTATGCAAAATATTGGATTTGTCATTGGCTTATTTTTGAGCATTTACCTTGTCTCGAGTATTACTCTTAGGACATTTTCACTTGAGACGTCTCAATACTTTCAAGATACTGTCATTCCGTTAATGGATATACCTGTTTCAGCTAGTGAAGTTGTTACAAGAATAATAGTTGGTTACTTGGTAACTAGTCTTGCTTTATCAGGCCTCTTGTTTTTAACGATGCAATTGCTATCACCGGCTCTTGCTTTTTTAGGAATAATTATTTTAAGTGGTGTATCAACAATTTTAGACAGTAAATGGCTTCCAGGTATTCATTCGATGATATTGAAGCAGAGCATTTTTGCAAGTGATTATCAGCTTAGCATGACATTTTCGCTTGTCTATTCTTTTGTTGTATTCCTTGTTTCCTCAATAATCGCGTATCTAGTTTTTAACAAAAAAAATAATCTGTAAGGAGTGGAAGGAATGAATGAGGCGGTTTACATAACAGCAAATCATGTTTCCAAAGAAATAAAAAATCATCCGATTTTAAAGGATATTAATCTCCGTTTACATAAAGGGGCTATTTATGGTTTTCGTGGAAAGAATGGATCTGGAAAAACAATGTTGTTTCGAGCGCTTTGTGGGTTAATTTTGCCAACGGAGGGAGAGGTAATGGTAGATGGATTAAAACTGGGTAAAGATGTTTCATTCCCGCCAAGCGTTGGTGTGCTGATTGAGTATCCAGGTTTTTTAGCAGGATATACAGGATTTAAGAATTTAAAAATGCTTGCTAGTCTAACTAATACCATTACCGATGATCGAATCAAGGAAGCAATTCGTCAAGTTGGATTAGATCCAGAAGACAAGCGAAAATATCGGAAATATTCCCTTGGTATGAAGCAACGTCTAGGTCTAGCACAAGCAATAATGGAAAAACCAGACTTAATTATATTAGATGAACCAACAAACGCCTTAGATACAGATGGAATTGAAGAATTCAAAAAGCTGCTGTTAGAGCTAAAGAAAGAGAATAAATGCATCCTTATTGCAAGTCATGATAAGGAAGATTTGGAGTATTTATCCGATGAAATTTTTGTAATGGAGAATGGGAAAATTATCGAGCATTATGAACGAAAAGGAGAAAACGAATGAAAATAAAGCTTTTTTTATTGGTTCTTTTCTTGGTGGGGGTTGGTATATGGGGATATCGAGTATATGAAGTAAATAAAGGAGTTGCCATAAAATATGACTTGGATATTTATCAAAAAGATGAGTGGATTGCAGATGATAAGTTAAGATTTACTGTTATAGACTTGTCATATGGAGCAATAGAAGGGGATGAAGATTATTCTTATGTTCCTGCCACTGTAAAAATGGAAGTAGAAAATACGTCTGAAGAAACGATATCTGTTTCGAAATTAATAGAATCAAAGCTTTCCTACGGCATGGATTATTATCAGACGATGGATGGTGAGTTTGATGTAAAGCAAGTAAAGGAATTACCTCCTAATACAACAATACCAATTACGCTTGTATACAGTGTTGCTCCTAAATATAAAGACAAAGCGGCACAATTTTATATCGACCAAAATCTTTATACAGAGAAGGTGAAGGAGCAATTTAAGCACGGAAAAAGATATGGCATTGTGATTGATTTATAACATTAATAAAGGTTCATGGGGATGGAGTAGGTCCTCCATTTCTCAACGTATTATCCTCAAAAAGGGTAACTGAGTGGAGAACAAATCCATCCTTTCCAAACTATAACTTACAATTCTAACGTCATAAACACACTATTCGGATCTTCCTCATAATCCGAAAACGGGCCGCAATACTCAAATCCTAATCTTTCATACAGTCTTTTGGCAGGAAGGAAAGCATCCATGGAACCTGTCTCTAAACTTAATCGGCTATATCCTCGATTTTTTGCTTCCTCCATAATATGGAGCAGTAATTTTCTCGCTACTCCTTTGCGCAAGTGATTAGGAGAGGTTTTCATCGACTTTACTTCTCCATGCTTGTCATCTAATTCTTTTAACGCCCCACAGCCGGTTAATTCCCCGTCTTCCCATGCACTCCAAAAAGTTACTTCTGGTTTTCTCAATCCCTCTACATCAAGAGCGTGGATACTCTCAGGAGGAGAATGGAGGGTCATGCTATGCAAATGATCCTCTAATAAAGCAATAACCTCTTTCGATGTAACAGGGTCGATTATAATGTTCATCCTCATCATCCTTTTTATTTATTTTAACTACTATTCTACTAATTTCCTTATTCTAGTGGAATAGCTTAGTTGCATTTTGATTGGAAATATTTAATAAAATATCTTTATTTAAAAATAATTGCCTTTGAGGCATTTTGTTTGTTATGATATTCACATTAGTTTTAAATTTGCATGAGGGAAAGGAAAATGTAATAAATGAATGTATTAGTAGTAAAAGCAAACAATCGTCCAGCTTCTGAAGCTGTATCAAGCAAAATGTATGAAACGTTTATGGAGTCTATTAAAGGTGCTGAAAACCTTAATGTAAATGTATACGATGTATACGCAGAAGATACTCCTTACTTTGGTCAAGAATTATTCGATGCTTTCGGTAAAGTACAAAGCGGAGCAGAATTAACAGATATAGAGCAACGCCTATTAGCTGCAAAACAAAAAGCTATGGATGCTTTAACAGCTGCTGATTTAGTAGTTTTCGCATTCCCACTTTGGAACTTAACAATTCCAGCTAAATTACAAACATTTATTGATTATGTATATGCTGCAGGTTTTGCATTTAAATTTGATGCAGAAGGTAACATGATTCAATTAATGACAGATAAAAAAGCGATCCTTTTAAATGCTCGCGGTGGAATCTATTCTACTCCTGAAGCTGCACCATCAGAAATGGCTGTTAACTATATGCGTACTGTTTTCGGTGGCATATTCGGAATGGAAATCATTGATGAAGTAATTATTGAAGGTCATAACGCAATGCCTGATAAAGCTGCTTCAATCGTTGAAGAAGGTTTACAAAAGGTAGCTGCTGTTGCAAATAAATTAGTAGCTCAAACTGTTTAATAAATTTTAAATAGATAAGATAAAAAAACTCCGTCTGAATTATTTCAAACGGAGTTTTTTAATGGGAAAAAGGAGTATACTAGGAAAAGTGAAGTTTTAGGACATATGTCCTTTTCCTATTATTAGAAATCGATTATCTTTAAAAAGGAAATTAAATAGCAAGGAGTCGAACAAATGAGAGGTATTTTATTTGCGTTTATGGGTGGAGCATTTATAACCCTGCAAGGAGTAGCGAATGCAAGAATTAGCCAGGATATTGGTTCCTGGCAGGCAGCAACAATTACACAGTTTACTGGGTTTGTACTTGCCTTTCTCATCTTGCTGATTACCAAAGAAGAAGCATTTTCAAAATATAAACAAGTAAAGCCGCTATATTTAGCGGGAGGATCATTTGCATCGGTTATTATTTTCAGCACAATTACAGCGATGCATTTAGTTGGCGCCACGTTAACGATTTCAACTGCTTTAATTGCCCAGCTGTTTGTGACTTTTCTAATCGATAGCTATGGCTGGTTCGGATTGGAAAAACAACAGATGAAAACTCCGCAGTTTATTGGAATTGGCATGATGATAATAGGTGTTCTTTTATTAAAAATGTAAGGAGAACCGTGCATGAAAGTGATTGAAAACCTAGAGCAGTTAGAAGTGTATATTCGAAGCTTTCAACTGGAAGCTATTTTTCCTGAAAAGTTAAAAGAGCATCTACATCTTTATGCCTTCAAACAAGGGGAATTTATTTGTACACAAGGACAGGCTGCTGAATATCTTTATATATTGGTGGATGGAAAAATGAAGATATATACAACTACAGCAGAAGGAAAAACGCTAATTCTTTCCTTTAAAACTCCTCTGGAAATGGTCGGAGATGTGGAATATGTAAGAGATACTGATATCCTTAATACGGTAGAGGCCATCTCGGATGTAATCATGATTGGTGTTCATAAACGACATTTAAAGCAATACGCAAGCGACTATGCACCCTTCTTACAGTTCCTGTTGGATATAATCACAAAGAAGTTCTATATTAAATCAAGTTCGATGCGCTTCAATTTGTTCTATCCAGTGGAAGTGAGACTTGCTAGTTATTTATTGTCTGTTTCTTTTGATGAGGAGGATCCATTATACAATACGGAGCGTAACGAAATTAATCTAAAGGATACAGCGAATTTAATTGGCACTAGTTACCGTCATTTAAATAGAGTGATACAGCAATTTTGTCAGGACGGTCTGATTGAACGGAAAAAAGGATATATGATAGTGAAAAATCGCGAGGGTTTAACGAGTTTAGCTGGCAGAAGTATTTATGAAGAAGGATTGGGTGAATAAAAATATGATATATGGCTTACTTATTGCTTTTATTAGCGGTAGTCTAGTTGGGGTGCAAAACATATTTAATAATCGTGTAAATCAGAAGGCAGGCCTTTGGGCTACGACTACTTTAGTATTAGCGTTAGGATTTATTGCTTCCTTTATTCTTGGCTTTATTTCAGAGGGGACAGGACTCTTTCATTTAGAAAATATGCAGACATGGTACTGGTTCAGTGGGATTATCGGTGTTGGTGTTGTTGTTTGTATGACAAAAGGGATTAGGCATTTAGGAGCAACATATGCCGTTTCGATTTCCTTGTCTTCCCAACTAGTTTTTGCCTTACTCTTTGATTCCCTCGGTTTATTGGGATTAGAAAAGGTTCCATTTACTCTAAAGCAGTTAATCGGGGTAGTGGTCATTATCGGTGGAATACTTGTTTTCAAAATGGGTGGAGCATCAGAAAAGAAGCAGCCAGTGAAAGAATTGGCGAAAAGATAGGAGTGGGTTTTGTATGCAAGGGATAATAAATAATAAGGGGAAAGCTATCTCAGAGACTTTTCAAACAACTGTAGAAGAATCAAACTTGAAGAATTATCAAACCTTGCTTTTTGATGTAGATGATACATTACTGGACTTTGCAGCTGCGGAGGACAATGCCTTTCGGTTATTGATGCAGGAGCAAGGAGTCTCATATAGTGAAGAATGGAAAAGACAGTATCAACAGCTAAATCAAGGCCTTTGGAAAGCATTTGAAGAAGGAAAAATTACGCGTGATGAGGTAGTTAATACAAGATTCACCTTATTCTTTGAGAAGATGGGTAAAAAAGTAGATGGAGCTTTATTAGAGCAAAGCTATCGCGAATATTTAGGAGAAGGAAACCAGTTGCTAGATGGAGCGATGGAATTAATCATGAAGGTTTCAAACCATTTTGATTTATATATTGTGACAAATGGCATGTCAGCGACGCAAGAGAAGCGATTAAAGGCATCTGGACTATATCCATTCTTTAAAGCTATTTTTGTGTCGGAGGATACTGGCTATCAAAAGCCGATGAAAGAGTTCTTTGATTATTGCTTTGATCGAATTCCTCTATTTAACAAGGAGACAACGTTAATTATTGGTGATTCATTAAGTGCGGATATCCAAGGTGGATATAATGCGGGAATTGATACTTGTTGGATTAATCCATTAAAGAAGGAAAATAAAACAGATGTGCAACCAACATATGAAATCGCCAAACTAGAAGAGCTCCTTATTATTCTAGAGAGAGAAAAACAATCGAACCATTAATCATTAATGGATCGATTGTTTTTTATTATCCTTGTCTAATTTTCGAACAAGGCCAATGCAAGCTCTAGAAAGCAAGAAAGTACAAGTTTCTGTTAACAAAGTATCATACCAATGCCAACCTTTTTTATAGCTTATTAATTTTGTGTATTTTTCTAATAGAAACTCCACGAAGGTCATCGGGATACTTAAATAAAATGATTTGAGTATAACTCCAGGGAATTTGGAATGATAGCTTATTTGATTATAAGCAACACAAGTGATTGGGAATAATAAATAATCAAATAAAACATTGATTTGAAAATGCTTTGGCAAAAACCGAACAGGAAAATTAAGCCATTTCTCAGAAGTAACAATGCTATCAACAAAACTGGACAAATATCCTTTAAAAAAGAAGACTAGAAACCAATCTTTTGCTGGTTTTTTTCTAAAGATAACTGGTAAAAGCCCAATTCCTAATAGGAAAAGGAATCTTAATATTTTCCGTTCCACTTTAATCACCCATCTAGTTAACAATTATCCTTTCTTGTAGTAGGAATAGGATTTTTTTATTTTATCCAAAGGGCAAAAAAATATGAAAAAAAAGCATCTGAATTGATGCTTTTTAATATGAGGGAGAGAAAGATTCCGCCTCAGTTCTTTTTATAATGCGTTTTTAAGGAAAATTAATTCCGATTTAAAAGCAAAAAATGGTTAAATGCTATTCTTGTTATTACAGATGATTCCTTAGACTACTGTTTTTATTGCAATCTTCTTTCGGGGTGTACAGATGCTGTGGTCTTTTTTGTACCTTAGGTAGTAACCATAGCACCGCCATTTACATGGATTGTCTGTCCCGTCATATAAGAACCGTCATCAGAGGCAAGCAGTACGTAGACAGGTGCAATTTCGTATGGTTGGCCAGCACGCTTCATCGGCACATCTGAACCTAATGTAGCAATACTTTCAGCTGATTGTGACGCAGGCTGGAGGGGAGTCCAGAATGGGCCAGGTGCTACAGCATTTACTCGGATACCTTTACTGACAAGGCTGTTAGCTAGTGCTCGTGTATAACTAACGATGGCACCTTTTGTCGTTGTATAATCAATCAATTGGCTTACACCGATATAGGCAACGAGGGAGGTTGTATTGACAATACTAGCTCCTTTTTTCAAATGAGGTAATGTTGCCTTTGTTAAGTGGAAGTAGGCATGGATATTGACATCAAATGTTAATTCCCATTGTTCATCTGGTATCTCTGTTAAGTCATCCTGGAAAAATTGGACTGCTGCGTTATTTACCAAAATATCAATTTTTCCAAACGTTTCGAGTGTTTTCTGAACAATGAATTCACAGTGTTCTTTTCTTCTCAGGTCTCCTGGAATAAGGAAGCAAGAACTACCATAATGTTCGATTGCTTGTTTCGTTGTTTCAGCATCTATATGCTCATCATAATAAGCGATAACGATATTTGCTCCTTCTTTTGCAAATGCCACTGCAACAGCTCTACCAATTCCACTATCGCCCCCAGTGATAATCGCAGTTCGGTCTTTTAATTTTCCTGTTCCGATATATTTAGGATTATCAAAAATAGGAAGAGGGTCCATCAGATATTCAAAACCAGGCTGCCTAGTTTGATGCTGTGGCGGAAAAGTCCATTCGATTTCTTCACATTTTGTTTCAGATCCATAATGCTTCTTATTCTTCACAGAATTAACCTCCATATTCTTTTTTAGGCTACTTAGTACTTAGTAAACTTAGGCTTTAATATGGGTAAGGTGGTGAGGAAAGGTTGAGATAAGGATGCATAGTAGGTGAAGGCTGCGTGGAATGATAAGTAGTGTTCATGTTTCCTCCGTTTTGCTCACACCCTGGTGGTGGTCCTAGAATAGAAGATTGATTAATTGGTGCTATTGCATTTGCATAGGCTGATTCATTTACACAATAAGCTCTGTTAACAATCTCTTTCGGTAAAAAGCGTAAAAAATCGGAACCAAACACAATATCCGGTTTCGGTTGATCAAAGATAGTAAGGAAATGTGTATTGTTTCGCAATGCTACTATCCAGTGAAACCAACCTTTTGGGAATTGAGATGCCTGCCCGGGTTTTACATGATAAGTCATAATACTTTGTGTAAAAGGGTTGAAAACAGATGTCATAACTTCCCCACTTATGACAAATACAAGTTCATTCACATTAGTATGCCAATGCGGCTGAACGATGATACCCTGATTAAGATGCACATTGAATAACCCAGTATGTATAGCCGGCATCTGATCAGAAAAAAGTTGGGTAATGTAATTATAAGGATCCCTTCTATAATTAACAGACTGGGTTGAATCACCAAAAAGCTGAAAGGAAGGAGAAGCTGGATGAACAGACATGATACAAGCCTCCTATTTTTCGAGTAGAAATTTTAATATGGATTACTAGCTTAAATATATACAAAACTAGGTTGGCCTATGAGTGGAAAATTAGTTTGTTTTGTAAGGGGAGAGTTTTAGTAATGTTAGTTGGGTAAAAAGTGTGGGGGATGATGAGGATATCGGAGTGAAAGTATGATTGTAGATGAGTGGAATTTGAAAATTTCAGCCAAAGCTCCGAGTATATGATCCAAACTTTAAATATATGGTCCGAACTTTAAATATATGGTCCAAACTCCGAATATATGATCCAAACTCCGAGTATATGATCCAAACTTTAAATATATGGTCCGAACTTTGAATATATGATCCAAACTCCGAATATATGATCCAAACTCCGAGTATATGATCCAAACTTTAAATATATGGTCCGAACTTTGAATATATGGTCCAAACTCCGAATATATAATCCAAACTCCGAGTATATGATCCAAACTTTAAATATATGGTCCGAACTTTGAATATATGGTCCAAACTCAGAATATATGATCCAAACTCCGAGTATATGGTCCAAACTCAGAATATATGATCCAAACTCCGAGTATATGATCCAAACTTTAAATATATGGTCCGAACTTTGAATATATGATCCAAACTCAGAGTATATGGTCCAAACTCAGAATATATGATCCAAATTCTAAATATATGATCCAAACTCCGAGTATATGGTCCAAACTCCGAGTATATGATCCAAACTCCGAGTATATGGTCCAAACTCCGAGTATATGATCCAAACTCCGAGTATATGATCCAAACTCCGAGTATATGATCCATATTCAGAGTATATGATCCAAACTCCGAATATATGATCCAAACTCCGAGTATATGATCCAAACTCAGAATATATGGTCCAAACTCCGAATATATGATCCAAACTCCGAGTATATGATCCAAACTCCGAGTATATAATCCAAACTTTGAATATATGGTCCGAACTTTGAATATATGATCCAAACTCCGAGTATATGGTCCAAACTCAGAATATATGATCCAAAATCCGAGTATATGATCCAAACTCAGAATATATGATCCAAATTCTAAATATATGGTCCAAACTCAGAATATATGATCCAAACTCTGAATATATAATCCCAACTCCAACATACCAACCTCCACACAAAAAAACACCACCCAATCAAAAAACGATTAAAGTGGTGCAATCTACTTATCTATCAATCATGGAAATTGGTTCCATCCGTTACTTCTTTCACAATGCCAGCACGAATAACAAAATCACCAAAGTGTTCATTTTCTAAGCGTTCTTTTGCAAAACGAGGGAGTAATACACGAAGCTCAGAAAGGATTTCTTCCTCGCCGACATTTTCCCGATAAAGTTTACTTAAACGGCTTCCGTTGAAGGCAGCACCTAAGTACATATTGTATTTTCCAGGACCTTTCCCGATAAAGCCAATTTCACCTAAAGCATGGCGAGCACAGCCATTTGGGCATCCAGTCATGCGAATGGTAATCTCTTCTTCACGCAATCCGTTTTCATCGACAATTTCCTCAATCTTGTCAATTAAGACTGGTAAATATCGCTCTGCTTCTGCCATTGCTAAACCACATGTTGGCAGAGATACACAGGCAATCGAATTACGGCGCAAGGCAGAGAAACGTTTTCCATCCATGATGCCATATTGCTCTATTAAGTTAGTAATTTGCTTTTTATTGCGTGTCGAAACATTGGCGATTACTAAATTCTGATTAGCGGTTAATCGGAAGTCTCCAGTGTGTACCTTGGCAATCTCCCGTAATCCAGTCATTAAAGGATAATTTTCATAGTCTTTAATACGGCCGCCTTCCACAAATAAAGTGAAATGCCATTTTCCTTTGATACCTTTTTCCCAGCCATAGCGATCACCGTTGTGGTTAAAATGGAATTCTCTTGCTTCTTGAAGCTTCCAGCCTAAACGGTTTTCTAATTCTTCAACCACATTCTCTAAGCCGAGGCGATCCACAGTATATTTGAAACGAGCATTTTTACGAACAGAACGATTACCATAATCACGTTGAATAGTAATTACTTTTTCTGCCACATCAAGAATTTGTTCTGGTGTACAGAATCCGATTACTTTTGCAAGCTGCGGATAGGTCGCTTTATCGCCATGCGACATGCCCATTCCACCGCCAATTGCCACATTGAATCCAACCAATTTTTCAGCTTCTGTAATCGCAATAAGCCCAAGATCTTGGGAGAATACATCGATATCATTAGAAGGAGGAACTGCGATCCCAATTTTAAATTTTCTAGGTAGATAAAGCTTTCCATACATTGGCTCTACTTCTGTTTCCTCCACAGTTGGAGTGAAAGCAACTTTTTCCTTATCGAGCCATAGCTCATGATAAGCTTGTGTACGAGGTAATAAATGATCACTTAATTTTTGAGACCATTCATACACCTCTCCGTGAAGCTCAGACTGATAAGGGTTCGGGTTACACATCACATTACGGTTTACGTCTCCGCAAGCTGCAATCGTATCTAGTAAGGATTGATGGATATCTTGAATTGTCTGTTTCATATTCCATTTCAAAATGCCGTGCATTTGGAAAGCTTGGCGTGTAGTTAATTTTAATGTATTATTACCATACTTCTGTGCCAAATCATCCATTGTTAGCCATTGTTCCGGTGTCGCTACTCCACCAGGAGTTCGAACACGGAGCATAAATTGGTAGGCAGGCTCCAATTTTTGTTTTGCTCGCTCATTTCGAATATCACGATCATCCTGTAAATAACTTCCGTGGAACTTCATTAAGCGGTTATCATCTTCTGATATACCTGAGCTTATTTCCTCTTCCATGGATTCTTTCAAAGTGCCACGTAAATAGTTACTTTCTTCTTTAATTCGTTCCACATCACTTGGTGGTCCATCTGGAGCTTTCAATACTTGTTTCACCATTTTAGTAAACTCCTTTCCTTTAAAAATTTATTAATAAACATCACGTTGATAACGTTTGTTTTGATTCATAGCTGCTACATATTCTTCCGCTTTTTCTAATGACATTTGACCTTCTTTTTGAATAATAGCAAGAAGTGTTTGATGGACATCGTGTGCCATATGCTTTTCGTCTCCACAAATATAGAGAACCGCGCCTTCTTCTAGCCATTCAAATAGCTCTTTACTATGTTCAAGCATGCGATGCTGCACATAGACTTTTTCTGCCGTATCCCGGGAAAAAGCAATATTCATCTTTGTTAATACACCATCTTTAAGCCAATTTTGCCATTCTGTTTGATAAAGAAAATCTGTCACAAAATGTTGGTCTCCAAAGAAAAGCCATGATTTTCCTGTAGCGCCGATTTCTTCTCTTTCTTGTAAGAATGAACGGAATGGTGCTACCCCTGTTCCAGGACCAACCATAATAATCGGGGTATCTGGATTTTCAGGAAGCTTGAAATTTTCATTGTTTTGTACATAAATTGGTAGTTTGTCACCAGGCTGAATACGTTCAGCGATTTGAACGGAGCATACTCCATTGCGGTCTCGACCGTTTGCATGATAACGAACAGCACCGATAGTTAAATGTACTTCATCTGGATTTGCTTGATAACTGCTAGCGATTGAATAAAGACGCGTCGGCAGTTTGCGAAGCAAGGATACAAATGTTTGTGCATCTATTTGTATCGGTCCAAAATCTTGGATAAGGTCTAGTAGGTCACGACCATTCAAATAAGCTTTTAATTTATCCTCGTTCCCTTTAGCTAGTAGTTCATCTAAAGATGGATTGGAGGCTATTTCGGAAAACTTTTGCAATAGTGGCTTTGTTAGTACAGTAATTTCGTAGTATGTTAACAAAGCTTCACGAAAAGCAAGAACTTCTCCCTGTTTGTTAATTGTTACACTCTCTGTTGGAGAGAAGCCTAATTCTGTTATTAAAAGCTCTACTAGCTCAGGATCGTTATTCGGGAATATTCCTAGGCTGTCCCCTGGCTGAAAGGAAATTCCTGCATCCTCAATAGAAAGCTCTACATGTAGGGTCTCTTTATTTGAACCACGGCCATTGAGATTAATAATGTCTAATACTTCAGCATAATAAGGATTACTGCGAGAATAGCCAGAATCTTGAATGGAAAGTGCTGTTGGGCTAATGGCAGTAGATACTGTTGATTTCGATTGGAGATTCAAGCCACCAACTATTCCTTCAAACCATTCACTTGCGGGTTCATCAAAGTCGAGATCACAATCAACACGTGGATAAAGTCTAGTTCCACCTAGTTCTTCTAAACGCTCATCAAATTGCTTTCCTGTTTCACAAAAGAATTCATAAGAACTATCGCCAAGCGCCAAAACAGAATAATGAAAATCCTGTAGTTTAGGTGCTCGCTTCCCATGTAGAAACTCGTGGAAGGCAATTGCAGTATCTGGTGGGTCACCTTCCCCATGTGTACTAACAATAATAAGAAGATTTTGTATTTTTTTAAGATTATTCGGTTTAAAGTCACTCATTGACTGCACGGTAACATTAAATCCTAGTTCTTTTAAGCGATTGCCATGATTTTTGGCAAGGCTTTGTGCATTACCTGTTTGTGATCCAAAGAGAATGGTAATGTCTTTTGTTATTGGATCAGTTGTCTTTTGTTCCGTTAATTCTGTAGCTAAATTAGGTGTCCCCTCTGTTGCGACAACTGTCGTGGAAGCAGATAAGTAGCCACTCAGCCAAATTTTTTGTGATTCTGTTAAATTTGGTAAAAGGCGGTTTAATAATTCTGTTTGTTCTTGATTAAACGGACTGTTTATTACTTGAAGCTGCAACACTTTCACCTCACAAGGATAATAACATTTCATGTCGAAGTTTGATTAGTAAGATAATTCTTGAGATTTATTTTATAATGAAAAAAGAGGATTGTCACTGTATTTTTATTAATCCCATCAGACAAATCGGATTAGAAAATCAAAAGGGCCTGTTTCTATTTAGAACAAAGTCAGGAATATGTTTTCTAAAGGATTTAAGTTGTTTCTAATAGATAAAATTAATGCTAATAGTGGATTAACAATAACTTGTGACGGAATACTGTATAGGCGTTAAACAAAAGAAAAACGCCCAAACCATCCTCATATTACACGTATACTAATTGTACTTTACTGTAAATGAAAGAATTAGTAAAATACATATAAATTATTGTAACTATTAGTAATATTAATAATTAGAAAGCTACCGTTCTATTTTGTTTAATATCCAGAAAAATACAAAGGATTCTACTTGTCAAATCTAGTTTGAAATTAATGGAGGGAGAAAACATGCAGTACGACGCATTAAAAACATTTGTGACCCTTGTTGAAGTGAAGAATTTTACAAAGACAGCAGAAATGCTGCTTATGTCTCAACCGAGCGTTAGTTTACATATAAAAAATCTTGAAAAGGAATTTCAAACAAAATTACTGGACCGGTCCCCTAAGTATTTAAAGGTAACGCCAACAGGTCAAATGCTCTATGATTGTGCGGTTCAAATGATTCGCTTATATGATCAGACAAGACAGCATATTATGGAGCACCACCATGCAATCAAAGGGGAGTTGAAAATAGGGGCTAGTTTTACGATTGGTGAATATATTCTTCCTTCCTTATTACTTGATTTGCAAAAGCAGCATCCAGAATTGCAAATACAAGTAACGATAGGAAATACAGAAGAAATTGTTCAAGCAGTAAGACTATATGAAGTAGACATTGGTTTAATTGAAGGACAAACAAATGATAAGGATTTGCAGGTTATTCCTTTTATGGAAGATGAGCTATATATTGTCGCTTCTAGGAATCATCCATTAGCAAACCGCAAAGAAATTTCGATTTCTGAACTCCATGATCAAGCATGGATTACAAGGGAGGTTGGATCAGGGACGAGAGAATACTTAAACCATGTCATTCGTTCCAATGGCTTAAGAGCCCAATCCTTCTTAACCATTAGTAGTAATCAAGGAATTAAGGAAACATTAATCAATGGAAATGGCTTATCACTATTATCTAAAAGCGTGATTGAACGAGATGTAAAGAACGGGAATCTGTGTATTATTCCAGTAGTAAACACTCGATTCACAAGAAGACTGTCTTATTTATTTGCCCCTATTATGAAGGAAAAACAAAATGTTCTTACCTTTATAGAGACGTTAAAGGAGACTTTCCCCTATAATGATTAATATCATTGGCTGTTTTCTAAAGGATTGTTGTTTTTTCAATAGGAAAAAAGAATTAGTTGGTAAAATGGAGCAGCCGGAATACACGAATGCTCCTATGGGATTAGCGAGACAGCCTGAGACCCAGGAGGCTCAGCGCGAGCCCCACGGAAAGCGAAGTGTATTCTGGCTGCGGGTAATCGGAACAAACTTTACGAAAATAGCCATATTATTTAAAGTGGACATATGTATAACGGCAAGTAATTAACATCATCCTAAAGGAAAAAGCGGAAAATCCTTCTTATATCATAGAAAAAATACTAGTGTTTGTAGTATGATAACAAAGGATTTTATTAAAAGAAGGAAAAGTGGTGCATCAGCTTTTCTAAATAAGGAGAACTACTTGCCTATGAAGAAACGAAACAAAACAACTCGCTTAGTTCTATTAGGGCTGCTTACAGCAATTATTATTATTCAAACCATTGTTCCGATATTAGGATATATTCCGACTCCTATACTTAGCTTAACGATTATTCAGGTTACGGTTATTATTGCAGCTATCGTATTAGGACCAGTAGATGGTGCAATTATTGGAGGCGTTTGGGGAGTTATTACATTTGTACGTGCGTTTACCTCTCCAACAAGTCCCATTGCGCCAATCATTTTTACAAACCCATTAATATCTGTTTTTCCAAGAGTAATGATTGGAGTAGTGGCAGGGCTTTTATTTTATAAAGTGCTGAAGGATAGAGTGAATGAGACGGTCGCGATGAGTATTTCTGGTGTTGTTGGATCGTTAACGAATACGATTCTTGTTCTAGGCTTTGTTTATTTATTCGTGCGCGATTCGTATGCGAATGCTATTGGAGTAAATGTAGAGGATTTACTTCCAGCAATATTAGCAATAGTGGGTACAAACGGAGTACCAGAAGCAATTATTTCTGGCATTCTTACGCCAATCATTGCAAAGCCCTTATTGAAAATAGGAAGAAAATAAAGAAATGGGAAATAGCTGATGTAAATGTCAGCTATTTTTTTGCGAAAAAAAGGAATTATTTTTATAATAATGGTCATGCACCGGAAAAATATTTCTCTATATATTAAAGAGAGGGTATTCCCACTAACAAAGTAGGAGTTAATAAATATAATTCCGACTAAACAACTAGAAAAACTTATTGACAATAATAGCAATTATGATAAAATTTAGAAAATAACAATGCTTATCAAGAGAGACTGAGGGAATTGGCCCAAGGAAGTCCGGCAACCTGCTAAAATGCAAGGTGCCAAATCCAACAAAATGGATAACCATTTTGAAAGATAAGGTAAGGAATAATTACCTGATATCTTTCCAAATGGAAGGATATTTTTATCGTTTAGACAGGATATTTTACAAATAGCAAAAATAATTCGAGCAGTCATTTGGTAAGAGTTTTCAGGTTTAAAATATGTCTGGTGTAAGGGCTATTCAAATGTTTTATAAGATTTCACCTTTTTTAAGGAGGGATTTGTTGGTGGGGGAAACAAATCAGCTGGACAAAGTGAAAACTCAATTAGAGGCAATTTTAAAAACAATGAAATATGGATCTGTCACGTTAGTGGTACAGGATGGGAAAATAATTCAAATTGAAAAAAATGAAAAAATACGCTTAGGCAAGTAAAAGGAAGCATTCTTGTATAAGGCGTTATAAAAGAAGCTGACTAGACAAACTAGAGGCAACTTTAACTGAGAAAGTGGGTTAAAGCTGCCTTTTTATATAAAATGGCGCATAATCTACATTTCATAATGGTATTGGAGGATTGTTTATGAGTGAGTTATTAACCTATGAAACGATTGATACGTATCCTCCGGTTGACTTTTCAAGTGAAACGGAGACAAAGGGTGCATTAGAGGTTTTAAAATGGGCCTATGATACGTATAAAGATGATATTGTTTATGCTTGTAGTTTTGGAATTGAAGGAATTGTGCTAATCGATTTAATTTCCAAAATAAAAAAAGATGCTCAAATTGTTTTTTTAGATACGGATGTACATTTTAATGAAACCTATGAATTGATTGAAAAAGTAAAAAAACGTTATCCGGATTTGCAAATAGAAATGAAAAAACCGGCCATAACATTGGAAGAACAGGCTGCCCAGTATGGGGATGAGCTTTGGTTATCCAATCCAAATAAGTGTTGTGAAATTCGGAAGGTAATTCCTTTAAATGAAGTGCTATCTGAGCCGGTTGCTTGGATTTCTGGCCTTCGAAGAGAACAGTCTGAATCAAGAAAAAATACACAATACCTTAACAAAGATAATAAATTCAAGTCCATTAAAGTTTGTCCACTTATTCATTGGACATGGAAAGATGTTTGGAGATATGCCCATAAGAATTCTCTTGATTACAATATTCTTCATGATAAGGGCTATCCTAGCATTGGATGCAGAACATGCACACAGCCAGCCATTAATATGGATGATTTACGTTCTGGAAGATGGACAGGAAAAGGAAAAACAGAATGCGGGTTACATTTACAATAATGAGTAGAGGTATAGGGGTATGATTGTTATTTTAGCAGGTATTATGTCATTGTTTTTTGCAATGAACATTGGCGCAAGTGGTGCAGCAGCAAGTCTTGGTGTTGCATATGGATCAGGCGCCATTCCCAAAAAGAGAGTTGCTCTACTGATATGTGCAGTTGCGATCTTTCTTGGGGCAGTTATTGGGGGAAGCGAAGTAGTAAAAACAGTTGGGGAAGGATTAATTCCAAGTGATATCCTTAATGCCAAAATAGTCTTAATTATATTGTCGTCAGCTGCCCTCTCATTATTTATCGCTAATATAATGGGAATCCCCCTATCAACAAGTGAAATTACAGTTGGTAGTGTAGTAGGAGTAGGTGTAGCCTTTAAAAGCTTATTTATAGCGAATATATTATGGATTGTTTTCTTTTGGATTCTAGTTCCAATCGTTTCATTTCTAATCGCGCTAGGGGCTGGAAAATATATAAGAAAGCTTGAAAGTCAAAATGAATGGATTCGTAATCCAGGCAATGAAAAATATTTATCTATTTTTGTTATTATCGTTGGCTGCTTTGAAGCTTTCTCTGCTGGGATGAACAATGTTGCAAACTCTATTGGTCCATTAGTTGGCGCTAATATGATATCCATGCAAACAGGAGTAGTTGTAGGTGGATTTTTCATTGCAATCGGAGCTTTTTTGTTAGGCGGAAGAGTACTACAGACAAATGGAAAGAAAATTGTCCAATTTAGCAAGCTTGAAGGAGGACTCATTTCAGGAACAGGTGCAACATTAGTAATGATTGCTTCTATATTCGGATTACCAGTGCCATTAACGCAGGTCACAAGTTCCGCCATTATCGGGATAGGTGTATCGAAGAATGGTTATGGAATGCTGAAAAAGAAATTAGTGCTCAGAATATTTAAGGTATGGATTGTTTCTCCAGTCCTATCTCTAGTCATTTCCTATAGTTTAGTTCAACTGTTCATTGAGGCAGATATCTACAATGTGCTCATAATACTTAGTGTTTGTATTGCTACACTTGGAATTATTAGCTTGATGAAAACCATACGCGAAGATAACAGTACCATTTATGAAGATGGTGGCGGGATTTAATCTTGCTACCTTTTAAAAAAGTTACTACTAATAAACAGCCAAAGAAAGGTGTGCCAAAAAAATGTCATTAAGTCAACCACACGGTGGAAAATTAATTAATTTATACGATCCTAAATTTGATGTATCCGAACTAAAGGTAGAATTAGAAATTGATACAATTGCACTTAGTGATCTAGAGCTGATTGGAAATGGTGCTTATAGCCCGCTAACAGGATTTCTATCACAAAAAGATTATGAAGCAGTTGTTGAAAACATGCGCTTATCTACAGGAGAAGTGTGGAGTATCCCTATTACACTACCTATTTCAAAGGAACAATCAGAAAAAATCGAACTGCATGATACAGTAAAATTAGTATACCAAGGAGAAGTTTATGGTGTACTGACAGTGGAAGATATGTACATTCCAAATAAAGATAAAGAGGCAGTATCTGTTTATCGAACAGATGATTTAGCACATCCTGGTGTGAAGAAAATGTTTGACCGAGGAAATATTTATCTAGGTGGACCAATCAAACTAGTAAAGAAAGTAGAAAAAACAGATTTTAGTAGTTTTTACTTGGACCCAGCTGAAACGAGAGCAGTGTTTGCGGAGAAAGGCTGGAAGACCGTAGTTGGATTCCAAACGCGAAATCCTGTTCATCGTGCCCATGAATATATTCAAAAATCAGCACTTGAAATTGTCGATGGTCTATTTTTAAACCCGTTAGTAGGAGAAACGAAGTCGGATGATATCCCAGCAGATGTGCGTATGGAGAGCTACCAAGTATTATTGAAAAACTACTATCCAGAAGATCGTGTTTTCCTAGCTGTATTCCCAGCGGCTATGCGATATGCTGGACCAAGAGAGGCTGTATTCCATGCGATGGTTAGAAAGAATTATGGTTGTACCCATTTTATCGTAGGTCGTGATCATGCTGGAGTAGGAAGCTACTATGGAACCTATGATGCCCAAAGAATTTTCGATCAATTTACACAGGATGAACTAGGGATTAATCTATTATTCTTTGAACATAGTTTCTATTGTAAGAAATGTGAGAACATGGCTTCTACAAAGACATGTCCACACGGCAGTGAATATCATGAGATTTTATCAGGTACAAAGGTTCGTGAGCTTTTAAGAAATGGAGAAATTCCACCAAGCACATTCAGCCGCAAAGAAGTAGTGGAAGTGTTAATCAAAGGATTACAAAAACAAAAAATCCATTCTTAAAGGAGAGAGAACTGTTGAGCCAAAGTACAAATATCACATGGCATGAACATGCTGTAACAAAGAAAGATAGAAGAGAAAAGAATAAGCATCATAGTTATGTATTATGGTTTACCGGGTTATCTGGTTCTGGAAAATCAACGGTTGCCAATGCTGTAGCGAAAAGATTATTTGAAGAACAGACGAATAGCTATGTATTAGACGGGGATAATATTCGTTTTGGAATAAATAAAGATTTAGGATTTTCGGATGAGGATCGTAAAGAAAATATTAGAAGAATTGGTGAAGTAAGCAAGCTTTTTGTAGACAGTGGGCAAGTTGTACTTACTGCCTTCATTTCTCCATTTCGAGAAGATCGTGATAGAGTAAGAGCTTTATTGGAAGAAAATGAATTTATTGAAGTATATATTAAGTGTTCCATAGAGGCATGTGAAGCGCGTGACCCGAAAGGCTTATACGAAAAGGCAAGAAAAGGAATTATTAAAGACTTTACTGGAATTAGTTCTCCATATGAGGAGCCCCTTCATCCAGAAATAATAGTAGACACAGAGAAACATTCTATTGAAGAATGTGTGGAACAAATCGTACAATATTTAAAAGAAAAAGAATATTATATCTCTTAATGTAGGGATAAGGAAAAACCTGAGCGTGGTCTATACAAATACAACCCGTTCATCGGTATTTCCTTTCCCCACTTTTTCATTAATCTTAAGAGAAACAACAAGAAGGGTGGATAAAATGGGGAAAGTATATCTAGTTGGTGCAGGGCCAGGAGATCCAGATTTAATAACGGTAAAAGGACTTAAATGTATTAAAAATGCAGATGTTATTCTATACGATCGTTTGGTAAATCGAGAGTTATTAGAATATGCGAGACCTAAGGCTGAACTAATTTATTGTGGCAAGCTTCCCCATCACCATGCTATGAAGCAGGAATTAATCAATCAAACGCTGGTTAAGTATGCTAAAAAAGGAAAAATCGTAACAAGGCTAAAAGGTGGTGATCCCTTTGTATTTGGAAGGGGCGGGGAAGAGGCAGAAGAATTGGCAAAAAATCAGATTCCCTTCGAAATCGTCCCAGGCATTACAGCAGGAATTGCTGCTCCTAGTTATGCAGGAATCCCAGTAACACACCGTAATTATGGATCATCCTTTGCCTTTGTAACAGGGCATATGAAAAATGGAGAGGAAGACCATATTAAATGGGAGGCACTTTCTCAAATTGATACTCTTGCAATTTATATGGGAGTGAAAAATTTACCGTATATCCAATCAAAGCTTTTGGATCTGGGCAAAAATGGAACAACACCTGTTGCTTTAATTAATTGGGGAACAACCTTTCAACAAAAGACGATTGTAACGGATTTACAGCATGTAATACAGGATGCGGAAAAAGGGGAAATTGAAAATCCATGTATGATTGTAATTGGGGAAGTTGTAAAAATGAGAGAGAAAATCCAATGGTTTGAAGAAAGCTTCGGAGAAACCATTGCTAAAGAGGTAGTTTTATAATGGAAGCAGTATTATATATTTGTCATGGGAGCAGAGTGCAGGAAGCGAGCGCACAGGCTATCTCCTTTGTGAAAAAGTGTATGGAAACAAATGGATTTCAAGGGATACAAGAATATTCTTTTTTAGAATTATCGGAGCCTTCTATAGAAGAGGGTTTTCGAAATTGTGTAGAAAAAGGCGCGACTATAATCCATATCATACCTGTTTTGCTTCTCACAGCAGCTCATGCTAAAAAGGATATTCCAGAAGTATTAGAAAAGCTTTCGTTAGAATATCCCCAAGTTCAAATAAAATATGGCAAGCCAATTGGTGTTCATCCTCAAATGGTCAAAATTGTTGCAGATAAAATCAAAAGTACATCTCTATATAAGAACACAAATGAGGAAGTCCTTGTTATTCTTGTTGGTCGTGGTAGCAGTGATCCAGATGTAAAGCGGGATCTTTGCAAAATTGCTTCCCTTATTGAAAAGCAAGTAGACCGAATAGTTGTACAGGATTGCTATTTAACTGCTGCACAGCCTAGCTTTGAAGAAGCGCTTCAAATGGCAGAGCAGTCTTCCAATCGCCATGTGTTAGTCATTCCCTATCTACTGTTTACTGGCATTTTAATGAAGTCGATGGAAAAAACAATTAATAAAATAAAAAGTATCAATAAAGAATACGTTCTCGCTCCTTATCTAGGCTATGATCCTTTAATAGCTGAGATTTTAAAAGAACGAATAGATGAAATGATGGTAGGAAACGAATATGCTCTCATTACTGGTTGATATAAAGGATAAAGATTGTGTGGTAGTTGGTGGTGGCAAGATTGCCTATCGAAAGGTAATGATGCTTCTTGAGGAAGAGGCAAATGTAACAGTGATTAGCCCTGAAGTTTGTGATCAAATAGAGGAACTATCAAAAAAAGGCAAAATAAAGCTAATTCGCAGAAAAGCAGCAGATGAAGATTTTTTTCAGGTTTTTCTAACTGTTGCTGCAACGAATGATCGGCAAGAAAATCTTCGTATCTCTCAAAGCCTTAAATCAATTAGCTTAGTAAATGATGCTTCCTCCTATGAAACGGGAAACTGCCAAATTCCAGCTAGCTTTAAAAAAGGGCGGTTGCATTTAAGTGTTTCTACTAATGGAGCAAGCCCTAAACTGGCTAAGAGGATAAAAGAAGAATGGCAGCAGATGTATGACGATAATTATAGTGCATATGTGGACTTTTTATTTGAGGTTCGAAATCTTTTGAAGAATAAATCACTTCCCCCTGAAATTTCCCATGCTATCTTAGATGAAATACTAGATAATACCTATAAAGATTCAGCTGAATTACGTCAAATTTACTATGAAAAGCTCCTAAACCTCTAAAAACAACTGAATGGTTTAGGGGCTTTTTTATATGTTTCCTTTCTTAATAGTAGGAACCATATTTAACCCAAACACACCTACTAGCGTGTAGGTTTCCTTCTCACTTAACATTTGCCTGGTTTCCTTATGTTGTTTCAAGTTTCATCCAATTATCATATTGTATCATTGCCATGTTTAACATATAATTTTTGTATAATGGTATTATTTTCATAAATTTTAAATAAATCACAATCAGTTGGGAGAGTCTCTCTTATTAAACTGGTAGATTGATAGGAGGATACATGAGATTTAGTACAAAGCTTTATGTTGGTCTAGGAATTATCTTTGTTTTAATTACTATCCTAATTATTGTACTTATGAGTATGCTTCGTCAGCAAAACGACAATATGCATGTACTTGTTAATGATAAAACAGAACGAATAAATGCTGCTTATACATTAAAAAATGAAATTAATAATTTTAGTAGAGAGATATATGATTTATCCTCTCAATCTTCAAAAACAATGATAGAAATGGAAGAAATACGAAAGGAAATAAATAAGGCTTATAATTTTTTAATAGAAAAAGATAAAAGAGAAGAAACACAGGAGCTATTAATAAAGTTTTCGACAATTTATGAAGCTTATGAAGAAAAAGGGCAGCAAATAGCAGAAGCAGAAGACAAAAAAATGACTGCGAATTTCTGGATTAGAGAAAATGATGAAAAGAATAGGCTGTTACAACTGGCTAGTTCTATTTATGATGTACAGCTTCAAGATATGAAGGATGACCTAGTAAATTCAAAGAAAACCTATGATATTGTTGTATTGATGACATATGTCTATATAATTGTTGGGGTTGTAAGCAGCATTGCCATTGCCATTTATTTAATTAGAGGGTTAACGAAGAATTTAAATAAAGTTACTACGGTCATGTCTGGGGTGTCTTATAAAAAGGGAATAAAATTTCCACGATTAGAGATTGACTCAAAGGATGAAATAGGAGAAATTGCGAAAGCCTTTAATGAAATGGTGACCACTTTAGAAAATTATTCTCGTGATGAAATGGAGAGCAGAGCAAAAGCAGAGGAAAAAAGCTGGCTTGATTCACGCTTGGCAGAAATTACAACTAGTTTTTCGATGGCAGAAACAATGGAGTCGCTTGCAGACAACTTTATCAACCAAATAACGCCTGTAGTAGGTGCTCAATATGGTATTTTTTATCTTTTAAATAAGAAAGGACAGGCTAGCTATTTAGAAGAAAAAGCGCATTATGCTTTCCATAAACAAGATAGACAAACTATTATCCAGCTTGGTGAAGGGCTAGTAGGACAAGCTGCCAAGGAGAATAAGAGTATCAGTCTTATTGATATTCCTAAAGAATACATAAAGATTAAATCAGGTTCAGGAGAGGCGGAACCAAAGCAAGTTCTTATTTATCCTATTTCCTATGAAGGAAAAGTATTAGCGATTGTGGAGCTTGCCTCTTTACAATATTTTAGACCTGTTCAACAAAGTTTACTTAAAGAAGTAGTGGAATACTTAGGTATCTCCATTCACGGGATTATCAATCGACTGGAAGTAAAGCGATTATTAGAAGATGAGCAACGGTTAACAGAGGAGTTACAAAGTCAATCAGAGGAGCTACAGGCTCAACAGCAAGAATTAATGGCAATAAATGAGGAATTACAAGCACAATATAGAGTTTCTGAGGGGAAAAATGCGGAACTTGCAAAAATAGGGAAGGAGTTAGAGGAAAAAGCGGAACAGTTAGTCTATAGCTCCCAATATAAATCGGAGTTTCTGGCAAATATGTCTCATGAACTAAGAACCCCATTAAATAGTATGTTGATATTGTCACAGATGCTTGTAGAAAAGGAAAATGAAAATTTAAATGAAAAACAAATTCAATATCTACAGACAATTAATTATTCTGGCAATGAATTATTAAGATTAATAAATGAAATATTGGATTTAGAAAAAATCGAGACTGGTATGATGGAAATAATGGAGGAGCCAGTAAAGATAGAGGAGATAAAAAATTGTTTGAAAAACCAATTTTCTCCTATTGGGAACCAGAAAAAACTTGATTTTTCCATAAAAATAGAAAAAGACGTTCCTGCTTTTATTGAAACAGATGCACATCGTTTAAATCAGGTGTTGAAGAATCTACTATCTAACGCCTTTAAATTTACGGAAAAGGGAAGGGTAGAGCTGTCTATTCGTATGGAGGATTCTTCCAAGTTGTCTATACCGAATGAAGGGGTAGTATCCTTCACCGTGAAGGATACAGGGATTGGGATTCCAGAGGAAAAAATGGATATTATTTTTGAACCTTTTAAGCAAGCAGATGGAACAATTAGCAGAAGATACGGGGGAACGGGCTTAGGGTTATCTATTTGTAAGGAAATCTCTCACTTATTCGGAGGAGAATTAGAGGCAACTAGTATAGAAGGAATGGGAAGTTCGTTTTCCCTTTATTTGCCTATAAAGGGAAAAAGGCAGCAGGAAACTGTATTGCCTAAAGAGAAAATACAGAAGGAAGAGAGTTTTCGTCAGGTTGCTGTAGCGAATGATGAGATAATCGAAACTATTCCATCGAATAAAAATGCTAATTTGATGGGAAAGAAAGTACTAATTATAGACGATGATATACGCAATATCTTTTCCATCCATGCAGCATTGGAAGAATACAATATCGATATACTTTATTCTGAAAATGGGAAAGACGGTATAAGTCTTTTAGAGAAAAACCCGGACATTGATCTAGTGTTAATGGATATTATGATGCCTGAGATGAGTGGCTTAGAAGCTATTGCCATCATAAGGGAAAAAGAGAATTTTAAAACATTGCCTATTATTGCATTAACTGCAAAAGCGATGAAACATAATAGAGAACAATGTATTGAGGCAGGGGCATCAGATTATATTAGTAAACCAGTTAATCTAGTACAATTATATTCGCTAATTCAAGTTTGGCTTTATAAAGAATAGAGGACGATAACGATACTAGTATTTAGGGTAACGTTAGTAAATGGCTTGTTAATAGATAGGAGGCTTCATATATTTATGCAGTATTCGGCTCAATCTATAGAACAAAAGAGAAAACTATCTGCTTCAGTATCGGAACCAATCTATATTTTAATGGTAGATGATTTACAAGAAAACCTATTGGCTCTAGAAGCGGTGTTAAATAATCCTCGTTATCATTTAGTTTTTGCTAAATCAGGCGAAGAAGCATTAAAATTCATTTTGACATATGATTTTGCTGTTATTCTGCTTGATGTCCAAATGCCGGGGCTGAATGGGTTTGAAACAGCAAAATTGATTAAAGAACGAAAAAAATCACGCCATATTCCTATTATTTTCATAACCGCTATTAGTCAAGATATTCAACATATTATGCAAGGATATCAAGTAGGAGCAATTGATTATATAGTAAAACCTTTTAATCCAGACGCCTTGAAAAGCAAAGTGGCTCAGTTTGTGCAAATCTATGAAAGTCATACGAAAAGCCTTCATGAGATGAACTGGCAAACAACATCTGAATTAGAAAAAATGGATAAAGAACTAAGAATAACCAAATTGGATTTGACTAAGAATGCAGTATTTTCGTCTATCCTACAGAAGGCTTTGCAGGATACGATTGTTACCTTCGATGAAGAAGGGACCATTATTAGTGTTAATCCAAGTGTGAGAAGAATGTTTGGTTATGTAGAAGATGATTTAATTGGTTCTTCTATGGAAGTTCTCTTGCATTCTATTGAAACAGAGATTTCTGGCGAGACACCTATTACATTTGATATGTTAGTTCCAAGTTTTATTGGCAGAATGATAGAAGCCAAAGCCAAGCGGAAGAACAATATTGTTTTTCCTGTTGATATATACATTGGGGATGCAATGGTGGAGGATTATCAACTATTTGTTTGTACAATTCGAGACATATCGGAAAGAAAAGAAGTAGAGTTATTAAGAAAGCAACAGGTTGATCAACTAGAACATGCCGTGGAAGAGAGAACGTTAGAGCTACTTTCCATGAATCATAAGTTACATAGAGAACGCGAGGAAAAATCAAAGGTAACAGATGATTTAATGCTGTCAGAAGGACGATTTAGGCAAATATTTGAAGCAAGTCCATGCTTGATGGCGATACGTTCCCTACAAGATCCTACTTTTATTGCTGTAAATAAAAACTGGGTGAAAAGTACAGGTTATACGATTGAAGAGCTAAAGAAAGAAAGCTATCATTGGGAAATTTTCAAAGATGTAAATGGTATAGAAGAGAGTTTTCCTGAAGGAGACTGGGAATTACCTTTAAAAAACCAAAGAGTCTTTTTCACGATAAAAAGTGGGGAACAGAAGCAAGGATTATTATCTACCGAAATAATCACGATTAAGAATAAAAATTGTGTATTAATTGTATTAAATGATATAACAGAAAGAATGGCTTTTGAAAAAGAAATGGCGAGACTAGACCAATTGAATCTAGTTGGAGAAATGGCTGCTGGAATCGCTCATGAAATTAGAAATCCGATGACAACAGTTCATGGATTCTTACAAATTGGAAAATCTAATCCGGCTAACTTATCATTAGAGCATATGGAATTAATGATTGATGAACTAGATCGTGCAAATAAGATTATTAAAGAATTTCTTACATTAGCTAAAAACAAGACGAGCGACAAGAGACTATATTCATTAAATAAAGTTATTGAAATTATCTACCCATTAATTAATGCAGAGGCTTTATTGACTGGGAAAAAAGTTAATCTCCAATTGGGGGTTTGTCCAGAACTCTATTTGGATGAGAAAGAAATAAGGCAGCTTTTGCTTAATCTTGCTTTAAACGGTTTAGAGGC
This sequence comes from Niallia sp. FSL W8-0635, assembly GCF_038007965.1. Lineage (GTDB taxonomy): Bacteria > Bacillota > Bacilli > Bacillales > Cytobacillaceae > Niallia. Next base: position 267,208 of record NZ_JBBOYD010000001.1, read on the forward strand.
AATGGAGGCAGAAGGAATTCTGACAATAAGGACATTCTGTGAGGAAAAGCACCTTGTCTTAGAAATAATCGATAGTGGCAATGGGATTGATGAGGAAATATTAAAAAAACTAGGGACGCCTTTTTTTACAACAAAGGATAATGGTACAGGACTAGGTCTTGCCGTGTGTTATCGAATTGCAGAGCGTCATAGGGCAAGAATAAAGGTTCAGACAAGTGAGAATGGTACGAAATTCTCTGTATACTTTGAAATAGAAGAAGGAAAATAGGAATTGGCTTAGCTAGCAGTTCTTCTATTTTTCTTTTTTTGTTGGAAAATCTACGTTATTTATTTTATTATAATATTTTTTTAAAGGGATTTTTTATAAGTCGATCGAAATTAGAAGTAAAAGGAACAAGAAGGTGAGGGTTTTAAATGGTTCCACAAAGGATTTCGTTGCTTACTTTAGGGGCTTTAAAATTACCGGAATTGCGCAAGTTTTATCAACTTCTCGGTTGGGAGGAAACGGAATCAAGCTCCGATGTATATGCTATTTTTAAGACGGCTGGTGTATTATTAACGTTGTTTCCTCTAGAGGAATTGGCGAAGGATGCTGGGGTGGAGCTTCAAAGCCCGCTGGAAGGTTTTAGAGGGGTTACTTTTGCTATTAATGTGAATACTCCAGCAGAAGTAGATAGTGTGATGGAAAAGGTGAAAGAGGCAGGTGGGAAAATTCTCAGAGAGCCAAGTGATGCTTTCTGGGGTGGAAGAACTTCCTATTTCGCTGATCCAGAAAATAATCTCTGGGAAGTAGCTTGGAATCCGAGTTCTATATTTGATGAAAGAGGAGCAATGATTGAATTTTAAAGAAGAAAAGCGGATGGCACCCGTTTAACTGTAACAAAAAACCAATGGTATTTTCTCCATTGGTTTTTTGACCTATTATTTATGCTTTACAAAGTCCATTACGTAACGAATGTATTTGTCATCTCTTGCAAGCCATACTCCATAGTTTCTGCGTAGGAAGATTTCTCCTTGCAAGAAGGTAGAGAATGTTTGTTGGAGCTTTGTTTTCTTATGGTTGATTGCCCATTGGTTTTTGCTCACTTGATAAAGGAAGAACACTTCATCTTGTTTATTTTCAAAAAGGGTTCCAAGTGGAGAGTCCTTTTTATTATATTCGTTCTTTTTCGGATCCTCTCGGAGTGGTTCTAATGCAAAAGTATCTAGGCAGTAATTTTGGTAGGCTTTATCTGTTAAGTTACAGCCAGATGCCTTGACATGACCGCCGCCGCCATATGTGCCTGCCACCTTTGATACATCGACATGATCATGAATCGTACGGAAACCAAGTTTTTTTCCGCCGATATTAACAATTGCTATGTAATCTAAATGAGGATATTCCTTTCCAAGCTCATTCCCTAACTCAGAATGGTATTGTTCGGCATAGACAACGCCGGCATATAAACCGTCAATCTCTTTTTGGACAAGTTCCCGTCTTTTTCGGCGAATGTAACGGTCGATTTTCTTTTCTTCCATATCTAGTATTTGTACTTCTAGTTCATCAAAAAAGAAATGCTCACTTGCTTGCAAGCGTGTTACCATTTTTTCCACAAATTCATCAAAAGAAATTAGATAAAAAAGTGCATTTAAGCGTTGCGCTGCTAGATTATTATTTCTTTCCCAGTCCCAAGTATCATATTGTCTTACCAACTCGACGAATTCTGCAATAGCAGGAGTGGGAGCCATATACTCATTTTTTACTAGATATTCATACAATAAAGAAGTGGCGCTTGTTAATGTGCCATTTTCATCTTGAACGGATACATATCCCCATTCAAAATCATTTAAATGAAGAGCTGTCTTATGATGGTCAATAAGTTGTACTTTACCACCTTTTTTATAATAGTCATCTAGTCGAATCGTATTTTCTTCATTAACAGAAAGATCCGTTATAAAGAGAAAAGTATCTTCTATTTTTTGATCTAAGAACTTTTCTACTTCTAGGTTCAGAAAAGAAACGGAATTATAACGAATTTCTACGTCTTCTCCGAAAGCAAGCTTTGCAATAATGCCACAGCCGACCCCATCAAGGTCATTATGTGATAATAGTTTGTACATTTTTTTCACCCCTGCCCAATAGTATAATCTAATATGGGAAAAATAGAACAGCTAACAGCTAATTTGTTTTAGAAAAATAGATAAACGATAAGAAAAAAGGTGTCTCAAATAGGTTTTTTACCTAGCTTTGAGACCACCTTAAGCTTTTTTATTTTAACCCAATGTATACATTTTCGCCGTCTATTTGAATTTCTTTCATTCTCTCTATTCTCTCAAAGAAAAGCTGATGGAGAATAATGCCTTTATGGATAAGAAAATGATATTCCATAATCGTTTTAATAAATGTTGGAGAGCTATCGATATATAAATCAATTTTTTTATCAATAGGCAGATTGCTTTCTTTCCGTAAATCCTGGATAGAGCGAATAAGTTCCCGGATGTTGCCCTCTTTTTTTAATGCTTCTGTAATGGTAGTATCAAGCATCACGGTGAAATGTTTATTAGACGCTTCTTGGTAACCAGGTAAATTCGTCTTTCTATAGAGTATTATTTCTTCTTTTGTTAAGGTAATACTATCTTTATTTTCTAGTTGGAAAGTTAAATATCCTTTATTTATAAAGAAATTTATCTGTTCTTCCGTAGCATTTTGTAACAGATTTTTGGCGTTCTTTACATTTCTTCCTAGCTTTGGTCCTGCTTTTTTAAAGTCAAGCTTTAAGGAATATTGAATGTAATCATCCGCAGAATCTACCCAGTTAATGTGTTTTACATTCAGTTCATCTTTTATAATCGATTCATACTGTATAAACTCGTTATCCTCGATAGTGTTTGCTGAAACTATCAGTAAGGTTGCTAACGGTTGTTTTGTTTTTATTTGATAGCGGTGGCGAAGACTTCTCCCTAGCTCCACTACTTCTTTCACTTTTTCCATTTTCCCCTCTAATTGCATTTCTCTCCATCCTGAAATAGTAGAAGGGAAGTTAGTTAGATGGACACTTTTCCCTGTTAAGGCAAGATGAATGCTTTCAGAAGTGAAAGGAATAAAAGGAGCTAGCAATTGTGATAAGTGAATTAATACGGTATAAAGTGTTTGAAAAGCAGAAACTTTGTCTTCTGGCATTCCTGCTATCCAAAATCGTTCTCGATTTCTGCGAATATACCAATTGCTTACGTCATCCATTAATTCGCCCATTTTTCTGGCTGCGTTGGTCAGTTGATATTGTTCCATCTCTGTTTGTACTATAGCGCTCGTGGTTGCTAATCGAGAGAGAATCCAGCGATCCATGATAGGAATGTTTTTGACCTTTGGCAATGTAGGGTCAAAGTGATCAATCTCCGCGTATAAAGAGTAGAAATGAAATAAACTTAAGAATGTATCAACCATTTTTGATTTTGCTTCTTGGACATTTTTTTCTGAGAATCTTTTTTGGTTCCATGGAGCGCTATCTACAACAAGAGCCCACCGCAGGGCATCTGCACCATATGTTTGGATAAGCTCGACTGGATTTAGAGCATTGCCTTTGCTTTTGGACATTTTTTGTCCGTGTTCATCTAATACATGCCCTGTAGCAAGGACGTTTTTGTACGGGGCTTCTCCCGAATAAAGGATTGATACTGCTAAAAGGGAATAAAACCATCCTCTTGTTTGATCAATGCCCTCTACTACTACATCTGCTGGAAATTGTTGTTGAAACAATTCGCTATTTTCAAAGGGGGTATGATATTGGGCAAATGGCATGGAGCCACTATCAAACCATACATCAATAACCTCTGGTGTCCGGTACATATCTCCACTGCACGATGGACAAGTAAAGACAAGTTCATCAACATATGGTTTATGCAATTCTAAATCACCAAAGGGTGTTTTAGCATATTGTCTAACATGTTCCAAACTTTTTGGAGCGACTTCCTTATGACAAGAAGTACATTTCCAAACATTTAATGGAGTTCCCCAATATCGATTCCTGCTTATATTCCAATCGACTAAACCATCGAGGAAATTTCCAAAACGTCCATCTTTTATATGGTCAGGGTACCAAGTTACTTCTTGATTTTTAGCAATCAGCATTTCCTTTGCTGCAGTTGTTTTAATAAACCAGCTTTCTGTAGCATAATACAAAAGCGCTGTATCACAGCGCCAGCAATGTGGGTAAGAATGTTCATACTTCTCTTTATGAAATAACAGTCCTTTTTGATGGAGCAGTTTGATTATTTCTACATCAACCTTCCCGTCTTTTACAAAGGAACCGGCTAATGGTGTAATGCTTTCCTTGTATCTTCCCCTTTCATCCACTACATGAACAAAAGAAAGATTGTTTGTTTGCACAAGACGATAGTCATCCTCTCCGTAAGCTGGAGCGATATGGACAATGCCTGTTCCGCTATCATTTATGACGAAATCGCCATGATGAATGGTGTGCCCTTTTTCCACTTGAACGTATGAAAATGGTGCTGTATAGGAAAGTCCTACTAATGCTGAACCCTTCAAAGTTTCTAGGACTTCTCCTTCTAAGCCGATTACCGGCTGTAATCTATCTTTTGCAACGATGAATATTTCTTCCCCTACTTTTACCCTAACATAATCTAAATCTTTGTGAACCGCTAAGGCGACGTTTGCTGGCAATGTCCAAGGAGTCGTTGTCCAACCGAGTACATATTCGTTTTCTTTTGTGACTAGCTTAAATTTAACTGTTGCGCTCAAGTCCTTTACATCTTTATATCCTTGGGCTACCTCATGTGAGCTCAAGGAGGTTTGGCAGCTTGGGCAGTATGGAGAGACACGGTGCCCTTTATATAACCAGCCTTTTTCGTGAATCGTACCAAGGATATTCCAAACCGATTCGATGTATTTATTACTCATGGTCATATAGGGGTGATCCATATCAACCCAATACCCTAATTCATTTGTAAAGGTTTTCCATTGTTTTTCATAGGAGAATACACTCTCTTTACATTTTTCGATAAAAGGAATGACGCCGTATTTCTCGATTTCTTGTTTTCCCGAAATTCCGAGTGCCTTTTCGACCCCTAATTCAACAGGGAGTCCATGTGTATCCCAACCTGCTTTGCGAATGACTTGTTTACCGTTCATTGTTTGAAAGCGGGCGATGATATCTTTGATGGTTCTACCGAGTGCATGGCCGACGTGTGGAAGACCGTTGGCCGTTGGCGGTCCTTCGTAAAAAACAAAGGAGTCATGGTTTTTGCGCTGTTCGACTGATTTTTGAAAAATCTGTTCTTTTTCCCAAAAGGCGAGGATTCTTTTTTCACGAGCTCTGTCTGTTTCTTTTTGTTTTTCCATCTATATCCCTCCATTTATTAAATAAACATTCCAGTATAGAAAGATATTTTTAGGAAATAAAAAACACCCGTCCCTAAAGTAAGGGACGAGTGTATTATCATAACCCGCGTTACCACCCAAATTCTGTTTGGCAAAAAGCAAACAGCGCTTAGTCAACGTACTATCATACGTGTTCCTTTTAACGGTGGAAATCCGTCAAGACTTACTAATTGTTCAGCCTTGCATCTCAGAGATGATTTTTCTGTTTCGTTTTCCTTACTGGCTTTCACCATACCCAGCTCGCTAAAAGGGACACAAAACATACTTTTTCTCTTCATTGATTTCTATGAATTGGAATGTTTTGTATAGGATAGCACTTTTACATGGGAAATTCAAGAGACATTTGCCTAGATTTAGTAAAGAAAAAAAGCTCGATAAATAGGATTTTTTAGCCACAAAACTGTCATAGTATCAGGATTGGGATTTTGTTAGAATGGTAGGTAGTGGTTATTAGGTTTGAAAGGAAGTAGAGATAATGAAGAAAGTATTAAACATAGCCCTCTTTTATGCAATTATAGGTTTAGTTAGTGGTGTTTACTATAGAGAGTTTACGAAAATGAGAGATTTCACAGGGGAAACCCAGCTTTCTGTTGTTCATACTCACTCGTTTGCTTTAGGAATGATGATTATGTTAATCGTCTATTTATTCTGTTATACGATGAAAATTCATACACTTAAAAATTTTGACGTATTCTTTTATTTTTATAATATTGGTGTTTTATCAACGATTACTTTAATGATTATTAGAGGGACCTTGCAAGTATTAGAGTATGATTTATCAACTGGTTTAGATTCTTCCATCTCTGGAATTGCCGGATTAGGGCATATTTCTGTTACGATTGGTTTAGTAATGTTTTTCCTTCTTTTGAGAAAGAATCATAGCGAGAATATTAGAACGAAGTAGGAAAAAGGTGTTTTTCCGAAGCTTAAATGAACTTCAAGTTAACTTCGGAAAAAAACATTCTAGATTCCTTGATTAAATAGTTACTTCTCTATTTTTCCATCGTTTATATAATGGGAAAGAGCCAATAAAGGAAAAATCTTATTATAGCTATGATAATAAATATAGAACTGTTTTGGTAACCCAATACCTGTCGGATAAGTAATGGCATGTTTCTCCTTTTTTTCTTCTAATAAGTAATGGATTCCCCTTTTCACTTCTTTGCTTTCGCTTTCTCCAGCCGCGATTAAGGCATCAACAGCCCAAGCAGTTTGGGAGTCTGTACTAAATGGTAGAGACACATAGGTTAACTTTTCACAGCTCCTGCACGACTCTCCCCACCCACCATTTGAGTGTTGGGTTTTTTTCAACCAAGCAATTGCCTTCTTGATTGCTGGATGATTTGCTTTGATACCAACTGCTGTTAACCCCGTAAGTGCTGCCCAAGTACCATAAATATAACAAACACCCCATCTGCCATACCAAGAGCCATCTTTTTCTTGATGATCAATTAACCAACTTATGGCCTGTTTTACATGAGGATGTGTGTAGTTTAGATGGGCAAAGTTTCCTAAGTATTCTAGTACTCTTCCAGTTAAATCAGCAGTAGAAGGGTCGATTGCGGCATCCCTTGCATTATCAATCGGGACCAATTTGAGTATTTCCCAATCGGTATTTTTTTCAAAGGCGCCCCACCCTCCATCTTTATTTTGCATGGATAATAAATAGTTTGTGCCCTTTTGCCAAGCATGATGAACAGTTTTGTTTGTGGAGGCAGTTGCGGTTAAGGCTCGTAAAACAGCTGAAGTATCATCATTATCTGGGTTATTTGTGTTAATATCAGAGAACCCCCATCCTCCAGGTTCCGTATTTGGATTATGAACCTGCCAATCTCCTTTTTTTGTATGTTGTTTTGTTAGCAAATAATTGGTTGCTTTCTTTATCGTAATCGAATCAGTAGACTGGCCTGCTTGCTGTAAAGTATAGCTAATTAATCCTGTATCCCAAACGGTACTAGTAGAATTCTCCAAGTGGTTTAGCTCCCCCTTTTTATCTATGAGGGATGTGAGACCAGCTATTGCTTTTTGTATAACAGGGGAATTCTTATTATAGCCAAGGGCAAGCAAAGCATAAATCATAAAGAAAGTTGCGCTTGCATAACTGTAAAGTGTTCCATCCTCTTCTAAACGATCCATCATGTATTTTTCTCCATATTGAAAGCCTAAGTGATGAAGATAGGCTGGAAACTTTCCGATTCGTTTCATTTCTTTCCATAGAAATGTAAGGGGAGATCGCTCGTCTTCTAGGTGATCATAGGATGGATAAAGGGCTATATCTCTTGCAAATAAATCATCTAATTGTGGCTTAGTTTTGGTTTGGATAGTGAATTTTTTATTAGCTGCTATTAACATCGGAATAAAGTGAATCCGAGCATAGGCGCTAAATTGATAGAAATTAATAGGCTGAAAGGTTGGCAAAAGCAAAAATGTCATCGGAATGTATATCATATGGGACCATGGATAAAGACCATTCACGGAAAGCATCCATTTTATCATAAAATGGGCCTTCGCCAGGCCTCCATTCTTTAAAATAAACGCTTTTGCTTTCTGCATTTGTTTGTCTTCCTTCGAGTAAAGACCAGAATATAATAGAGCAGTGTAAGCAATAATGGTTGCAGACAGATGGCCATTTGGTTCATCGAGATATGCTTTCCAATAGCCTTCTTTATGCTGGGTAGCACGCAATGTTTTTGCTAAAAGATGGATATGCTCTTCTTCTGTCTGAATGTTTAATGCTCGAATAGTGATGATATAAAAAGCATCAGTCATTAAGCTTCCTTGAAATCGAAAATGAAAAGAACCGTCCGAATGCTGTAGTTTGACAAGCTCTTGGATGCGTTTTTGTTGTTCTTTTTCAACCGATTGGAGAAATGTATTCAATAAGATCACCTCAAATGGAACGTCGTATTAGTAAACTTTATGCAACGTAAGGAAAGTCATGTTCAGAAATATTTATATTTTCTTTTTTTAGTGGTTGAAATTGGAAGAGGAGAGGAATATAATAAAACATAATTTAATTGAGCGAACATGTTGATCAGAAGGAGTAACCTAAGAAACTTTTTCGAAAGAGAGCAGTCGGCAGCTGAAAAGATTGTGTTAAAGCCTTAGGTGAAGACATCTGTGAGTGTTACTTTGAACGTTTATACTAGTAGAGGTAACCGGCTATCACCGTTATGATACAAGTGGTTTCTTTATGGAACAATTTGGGTGGTACCGCGGTAAAATCCGTCCCTTTTATAGGGGCGGATTTTTGTTGTTATTTGAGATGAATTTTACTAGCGCAGGCATAACATAATTGTCTAGCTCCGGGCACCCAGGGGCTGATGGGCTTCCCGACCGTTCCTTCGATAAGTCAACATCGAATCGCTATCGCTTTTCGTGTATCCTTTATCTAAGGAAAGGTCGCTCCACCCCACACACCCCTAAACGGGTGCCCTGCGCTTTTCTTTTAAGGAGGTGAGTACCGTGGATGACGATGATGATAACGATATGAATCGAAAAAATTTACAAACTATAGGAGGAATAATGATATGGAATCTTCAAAAAGGGTACTCATCTCTGAGTGCGAACAATTTATCGGGGAAGAGGTTGTTTTAAAGGGATGGGTGAAGAAAATTCGCCAGCTAGGAAAGGTCGGTTTCTTATTATTGAGAGACCGCACAGGAGTGCTGCAATGTGTGTTAGAGCAGGAGCAGAATCAATTGAAAATAGAGACAGAAAGTGTCGTTCAAGTAACCGGAATCCTTGTAAAAACAGATAAAACAGCAAATGGAGTAGAACTTCAAGTAAATGAACTAATAGTACTGGCTGAGGCTGATTCTTTGCCATTTGAAATAAATAAGAAAAAAATAAATGTAGGATTAGATCATTTATTAAATCATCGCGTTTTATCTTTAAGACAGGAACAAATAAATGCTATTTTTACCATTCAATCCATGTTTGTAAAAGGCTTTGCAGATTTTCTCATGAAAGAAGGCTTTACCCGAATTTTCACTCCAAAAATCGTTTCACAAGGGGCAGAAGGCGGGGCAAATGTTTTTACCTTTAGCTATTTTGATAAAAATGCTTATTTAGCTCAATCCCCTCAATTTTATAAACAAATGATGGTTGGTGCAGGATTTGAACGAGTGTTTGAAATTGCCCCTGTATACAGGGCGGAAGAGCATAATTCTTCTAGGCATTTAAATGAATATATTTCGTTAGATGTAGAGATTGGATTCATTGAAAATGTGGATGAAGTAATGGAGATGGAGAAACGGGTTCTTCAATATGCTTTTCAATATATAAAGAAAAATTGTCAGAAGCAGTTAGACATACTTCAGGTCGAAGTACCAGTAATAAACGAGATTCCTAAAATGACATTAGCGGAAGCACAGAAGCTATTAAAGGAGAAGTATCACAAGGATTCTCCAGAAGGAGATTTAAACACAGAAGGGGAAAGATGTATCGGAAGCTTTATAAGGGAGAAGCATGGAAGTGATTTTGTTTTTATCACCAACTATCCGAGAGCAACACGACCGATGTACACCATGCCGAATAAGGAAAACCCTGAGCTAACTGACTCCTTTGACCTTTTATATAAAGGGAGTGAAATTACTTCTGGAGGACAAAGAATTCATCGCCAAGCAGAGCTAATAGATTCATTTAAAGAAAAGGGACTAAATCCAAAGGAATTTAAGGCGTATATTGATTCCTTTGCATATGCGATTCCACCACATGGAGGATTCGGGATTGGTTTAGAACGGATCATAATGAAGTTTTTAGGATTAGGGAATATTCGCGAAGCAAGTGCGTTTCCGAGAGACTGTGACAGGCTTATTCCATAAAAGGAAAGATAAAACTAGCCCCTTATTGTACATTCGTAGATTAATTTGGAGAAATGTTTTGAAAACATAACCAAAGCAGAGCTACATTACAATAAGGAGCTAGTTGTATTATTAATAATATCCTAGATTTTGCTAGTTGAAACGTAAAAACTAGTATATCTTAAAAAAATTTAGATAATTTTAATAAGATGGGTTTCTTTTCTATATAGAAAAGGTATATAACAAGGAGATAGATTTATACATAGTTGGAGGGGGAAACATATGCTAGATGAGCTAGAATTAGTACTGGATGCAAAAGCAGTGCTTGGAGAAGGGCCATGCTGGGATTTTAGAAACAATATTTTATATTGGGTAGATATTGAAGGAAAAAAAGTACATATGTATAACCATATTTCTGGTAAGCACAAACAGATTCAACTAGAACGAGAAGTATCGGCTATAATCCCTTGTATAAAAAAAGATACGGAATTTATTGTTACATTAGATAACGGTTTTCATATTTTAAATATAGAAACAGAGCAACTAAAGTTTATTGGCGATCCAGAGCGAGATTTAGAACATAATCGTTTTAATGATGGGAAATGTGATGCTTACGGTCGTTTATGGGCAGGGACAATGTGTAGAGATGGCAAGAAGAAAGATGCGGCACTGTACTGTCTGGATAACGAAGGGAAATGGACGGAAAAAATAAGTCATTTGAGCATTTCGAATGGCATGGCATGGACAAGTAATAATGAATATCTATACCATATTGATACACCTGCTCAAACAGTAACTCGATATGAATATGATGTGGAGGCAGGAGATTTAGGAAAAGCAAAACAGATTATTGATTTTTCCAAGGAAGAAGGATTCCCAGATGGTATGACAATCGATAGCCAAGGAATGCTATGGATTGCTCATTATGGCGGAGGAAGAGTGTCTAGATGGAATCCGGAGAGCGGAGAGAAACTAAGAGAGATTCTCTTGCCAGCCCCAAATGTGACCTCTTGTACATTTGGAGGAAAAAAACTAAATGAATTATATATAACTACTGCAAGATCTGGTTTAGATGAAGAGAAGTTAAAACAGTATCCTCAATCAGGAGGATTATATAAGGTAAAGCTAGATATAACAGGAGTAAAAACCTATTTGTATCAACATTAATACGTAATGTTTGGTAATTGGACATGAAGTATTTCTATGGAAATAAAAGAGAGCTAATGAAAAAGGATAAACTTTTTGATTAGCTCTCTTTTATTATTTAACAACTAATACTGGACATTTTACTCGTTTGATCACTTTATGGCTAACACTCCCCAACACCATTTCTTGCAAGGAATTTAAACCACGACTGCCAATTACCAGTAGGTCGAAGCTGTTTTGATTAGCATATTCGACAATTGTAGGACCGGGTTCCCCATGAAGAAAAAATAGTTGATAAGCAATGTTATTGGATTGTAAGTATTCTTCTATCGATGCGAATTTTTTTCGCCTAGCAAGTTCTATATCAGCCTTTCCTTGTGCGTGCAATACATCATATTTCGATTGAGAAATATCTAAGGCATGAACGACTGTAATTACCACGTTCTCCTGAAGGGAAGCTAATTTTACTGCTTCTTCTGTTGCTCTTAAGGAATTTTTTGAACCATCAATCGCTAAAAGAATAGTAGAATACATTGTTTACACTCCTTTTTCTGATTAGTGATCAGATAATTTCGGATTTGATTTTTGGAAGACTGCAAGCTTATCTACAATCTTTTTACTAGCTGAATCTAAGCCTGTAATGGTGACTGTATTTTGGTTTTCCTTTAGCTTTATAGCTATTTTATCAATTGCTCCGACAGCAGAATCATCCCATACATGGGATTTAGTAAAGTCGATAGAAATCTGTTTGTTTTTAATGGTTGTATCAAATGCTTGAACAAAGCTATCGACAGAGGCAAAAAATAGTTGTCCTTCCACTTGATAGTTATAGCCTTTGGATGTCTCTTGTTTATGCATCTTGACATGGGAAATCTTCGCAGCGAATAAGACTGCGCTTAAAATTACCCCGGCAATTACTCCTATTGATAAATTATCGGTTGCTACAACAATTATAACGGTTATGAGCATAACGAGTGCGTCGCCTTTTGGAGCAGTAACGATATATTTAAAGGAAGACCAGTCAAAGGTTCCGATACAAACCATAATCATGATTCCGACTAAGACAGGCATAGGAATTTGTACAACGAGACTTCCTAATACCATTATCAAGAACATAAGAAAAACGCCTGCAACAAATGTAGATAGTCTACCTCTTCCGCCAGATTTTACATTAATGACAGATTGACCAATCATTGCACAGCCAGCCATTCCGCCAAAGAAGCCTGTAACTATATTGGCAATACCTTGCCCTCTTGCTTCTCTGTTTTTATTGCTATCAGTATCTGTTGCATCATCTACGATAGAAGCAGTTAATAAGGATTCCAATAGACCAACAATCGATAAGGCTAGCGCATATGGAAAAATGATGGCTAACGTTTCAAAGGAAAACGGTACATTTGGAATAAAGAAAGATGGCAATGATTGCGTAATTTTCCCCAAATCACCAACAGTAGCCACATTAACATTTCCAAAAATAGCAACAGCGGTTAAAATAATAATAGCAATTAGCGGTGCTGGAATGACTTTAATAAATCGTGGCAAGATATACACAATTAATAACGTAATGATTACAAATAAATAAGTGATGTTTGTTACGTTAATAAGATGTGGTACTTGTGCCATAAAGATTAAGATAGCTAAAGCATTAACAAATCCAATCATAACTGCTCTAGGGATAAACTTCATTAGTTTGGCAATTTTTAATACGCCGAAAAGAATCTGAATAACTCCTGTAAGGATTGTAGCAGCAAATAAATATTCTAATCCGTAATCCCTAACTAATGGTCCCATCAACAGTGCCATTGCTCCTGTAGCCGCCGAAATCATACCAGGTCTTCCACCTGTAAACGAGATAACTACAGCCATTGTAAAGGAGGCGTACAATCCTATCATTGGATCAACCCCAGCAATAATAGAAAATGCAATTGCCTCTGGTATTAACGCAAGGGCAACGACCATTCCAGATAAAATATCTCCACGGATATTTGAACACCAATCCCTTTTTATTTTTTCAATCAAATGATTCACCTCAATATCTTTCAGTTTGATACAAAGTAGTCTATCACGATTTTTCCCAAAAAGGAATATGTTTTGGGAAAATTTTTACAAGCAGTGAATTTCTAACTATAATATTAAAATAGACAATGTTGGAGGCAATAAGATGATATATGGTTATATACGACCTACCATTGCAGATACTAGCTGTGAGCAGCAGTTTAAGATACTGGAACCGATTTGTGGACAAGTATATAAAGAAGAGCATGATTCGGCAAAGGATAGAACAGAGTTATTGGCGTTACTTCATAATCTTTCCAATGGTGACAAAATAGTTGTATGGCAATTATTCACTATTGCAGATTCTAGCAGGCATTTAATGGAGTTGCTAGAAGTGCTGGATAAGAAAGGTGCCTATTTGCAGACAGTAAAGGAAGAGATAGATACGGAAAGAAAGAGCGAATATTCGTTGTCCAAAATGCTATCCCATTTAATAGAATTTCAGAATGAGATTATTCGGGAGCGAACCAAAAAAGGCATGGAGTATGCGAGAAAGCATGGGAAAACAAGTGGTAGACCAAGAAAAGCAGATGAAAATGTAAAAAAGGCAATCGAGATGTACCAGTCAAAAAAATATACTTTAAAAGATATTAAAGAAGCAACTGGTATTAGTAAGTCTACATTGTATAGGTATTTAGAGAATTAATGGTGGATGATAGCCGAAATGGTAACGAGGACAAGGCTTGGACATAAGTATTCCGGCCAAAGTTAAAGCCAAACAATCATACAAAATTTCGTGTAATTGTTTGGCTTTCACCTGGGCTAGAATGCTTATGTCCCAGCTCCTATTAAATTCTTATACTAATACGCCTTCTTTAAATTCTTTCGTTAATGTTGGCCAGAAATCTTTATTTGCTTCGATTAAATCATCAAGGACTGCTTTTGCTACTTTAGCAGAAGGTAAGGTTTTATTTAATGTGAATGCTTGTAATGCTTTTTCATAAGAACCTTCCACAATGGCTTCCACTAAAATTTTCTCAGATGCCAATTGTTGGTCAATCATTGCTTTGTAGAAGTAAGGAATGTCTCCAACAAATTCAGGCTTAGGACCATCACTTGTAATAAGAGCAGGTACTTCAATCATCGCATCATTTGGCAAGTTCGGAATCGTTCCATTGTTTTCTACCATTACTAAATATCTTTTTCCTAGATTTTGAGCAAGAGATACTGTTACATCTACAATAAATGTTCCGTGAACACCTACTGCAAAGGAATCTTCTAAAATACCTGTCTCTTCATATTTATCTACTGTTTCAAACAATGTTTTTTCGCGGCCATCCATTACTTCGTTTGCACGTGTGTATTCCTTGTTTGAAGTTTCTACAATATGGTCTGGGAATAGATAGTATTGTAAATATGGATTCGGCAGATACTCTGGAAAATGATCCATGATTAGTTTAATATTCTTAAAGGTTTTAATCCAAGAAGAATCAGCGTGACGATAGTCAATTTTTGAAACATCTTCTGTTAGTAAACCATGTTTATATACATGCTCACGAATCTCTGGTAATCTTTCTACCCCATCAACTTTGATGCTTGTAAACCAGCCAAAGTGGTTTAAGCCAAAGTAGTCAACGTCTAATTCTTCTCTTTCTACACCGAGGATTGCTGCAATATTACGCATTGTTGCAACCGGCATATCACAAATATTTAAGACTCTTGATTGTGGACGAAGTTTACGAACACCTTCAGCCACAATGGATGCAGGATTTGAGTAGTTTACAATCCATGCGGTTTCTTTTGCATATTTTTCTACATAGTCGATAAGCTCAATCATTGGAGAGATGGTTCTTAGTCCGTATGCTAATCCGCCTGGTCCACAAGTTTCTTGTCCAACTACATTATGAGAAAGAGGTATTTTTTCATCGAGTTCACGCATTGCATATTTTCCCACTCTCATTTGAGCGAATACAAAGTCTACATCTTCAAAAGCTGTTTCCGGATCTGTTGTATCCATTACTTTAATTTTATCTGTATATTCTTCAATAACAGCCTTTGCAGCTACGACTACTTTCGATTGTCTTTCTCCATCAATATCATAGAAGCGAATTTCAGAAAGTGGTAGATCTTCTAATCGGTCCATTAAGCTACGAATAATTCCTGGTGTATATGTGCTTCCTCCGCCTGCAACTGCTAATTTATATGTTTTCATCTTAAATTCCTCCTAATTGTTGGTCTACTTGATCTCGAACAGATTTGACATTTAAACCATAAACGACTTGAACGTTATTTCCCGATTTAATAATTCCTTTTGAACCTGTTTGTTTTAATGTTAGTTCATCTACTGCATTTGGATCTTTTAAAATTAAGCGTAATCTTGTATAGCAATTATCAACATTCTCAATATTTGCTTTTCCTCCTAATGCATCGACAATAGTTGCTCCTAGAGCTGATGGCGAATTATTTGCTACAACACTAGATGCAGCTGCTTCTTCATTAGCCAATTGATTTGTATCAGTTGCTACAGTATCTTCTTCTCGACCTGGTGTTTTTAAATTCAATTTAAGAATCAAGAAGCGGAAAAGAAGGAAATAGATAGTTGCCATTAATAATCCTACTAAGATAAACATTGGCCAGTTTGACTTGGTTGTTCCAAGCGGTAAATTATATAGTAAGAAATCAATAAATCCATTTGCGCCAATTGCATGTACGTTAAAGATACTTAAGAGCATCATACCCACACCAGAAAGAACAGCGTGTAGGACAAACAAGATTGGTGCAGTGAAAAGGAAAGCGAATTCTAAAGGCTCTGTAACTCCTAGTAAGAAGGAGGTAAAGGCTGCTGGAAGAAGAATTGCTTTTGCGATTATTTTCTTCTTTTTATCTGCTGTTACGTACATTGCTAGTGCTGCTCCCATAAGCCCAAACATTTTACTTAAACCGCGAGCATCCCAGTTAACCGTACTGCTTAAAACGTTAATGCTTGAATCTGCCATTTCGGCAAAATAGATATTTCTAGCTCCATAAATAATTTCGTTTCCGATATTTGCAACTCCACCTAATTCTGTGTACAAGAATGGAGTATAGACTAAGTGGTGCAGACCGGTTGGGATTAGAATTCTTTCTAAGAATCCATAAATAAGTAATCCAACTACACCTAAATTTTTAATGCCGCTTGCAACTGCTGTAATGCCATCTTGGACAAATGGCCAAAATTCTGCGGCAAGTGCGCCTAAGATCATGGCACTAGGAATAGCTAAAATAGCAACGAAGCGATGTCCCGAATAAATGGCCATAACACCTTTGAATTCTGTATCACAATACTTATTGTGCAAAATACCAACTAAAGCACCTAGAAGAATTCCGGAGAATACTCCCATTTCCAGCACTTGAACATTTAATACCATTGCTTGACCAGATAATTGCATTTGCTCTGGTGCTACTAAGCGACCGGTTAGATTTAATATTTGATGCATTGCATTTATGAAGATAACAAAGGTTACTAGCCCGGTTAAGGCAGCGTAGCCTTTATCTTTTTTAGCTAAGCCAATCGGAATGCCGACTGCAAAGATTAAAGCTAAATTCTGCAAAATGGATACTGCAGAGGACGAAATAAATTTTCCCGTATTTTGGATGAGTGGATTTTCTAAAAACGGAATATATTGAGCAAGGTTTCCGTTTCCGAAAACATTACCAAATGCGATAAATAGACCGATTATCGGTAAAATGAGAATTGGTGCAAATAAAGATTTACCGAAGAGCTGCAGACCATTTACGACCTTTTTCATCTATAAAACCTCCCTTTGTTGGTAAGCGTTGTCATATCTTTTGATAATCAAAGTATATAATTGAATAGGTTGTTTTGAAAGGGGTTGCATGGATTGTGTACTATGTCTTTCAATCCTGTAACATGTTACAAATAATTGAAGGAGGGTAAATTCAACGTAATAAAGAGGATGTTCTAAGAGCATCCTCTTTTAGATAGGCATATAGAAAGCCTCAATACTCTGTAATAATCCCTCTTTTTATTGCGACGATTAATAGTAAATCAATAAGCATAAACATATTAGATTCAAAAGAAGTTACTTCAAATTCTTGTTGCGATTCAATGGTAGGATCGAGGACAGTAAAGACAATATCAGCAATTTTAGCGGTTGAGCTTTTATTATTTCCGGTAAAAAGGATTGTTTTTACGCCTTTATCCTTTGCAATTTTTACTTTCTCTAGTACTTTAGCTGTTTCACCTGAGCGCGAAAAGGCAATCAGTAATTTGTATTTTTGAATATTATTGAGAAAAATAGCTCTGCTGTCACTTGTAGTTGAGTTGGATACATAATAACCGAATAGCTCTAGTTTTTTTGCAAAATAGCTAGAAAAAAGTGTGGAAAATCCTGCTCCATAAAAGTAGATCATTTTGTTTTTATTGATTTGCGCAAGGAACTGTTCAATGCTTGTTTCATCTAGAGAATCGATTGTTTGTTTATAATTTTGTTTAAAGGAAGTAACCGCATCTATTAATGGCTGATGAATACTATCTACGTACTCTACTTCTTGATTAAGCATTTTCGTAACTTTTAAATTTAGATTATAAATAAATTCACTATATCCACTAAAACCAAGTTTTTTGCAAAGTCGGATAATCGTTGCAGTGGATACAAATAAGTCATTAGCAGCCGCTCGAATACTTAGTGTTTCTCCTGTTAATTTTTTCTGGATGAGGAAATGGGTGATCTCTTTCTCTGCTTCTGATAGATTTTTATCATTTGCATAATCTAGAAACAGCATATCTATATTTTTCAAGCTTGTCATCATTCCTTGTTTTATAATTTTCGTCATGTATGTATCTCTTATTATAATGAATAAGTAGGGCTTTATGTTTTACTTTTTTATTGGGATAAGCATAAATTCAAAAAGGATGCCAATACTACTAAACACAATGCAAATTCTGGAGGTTTTACTTCGTGTCCCAATCAAATATCAAACTTACATCCTCAGAAATAGCTTCGCTGTGGACATCGTATATGAATAACTGTATGTCAAAGCAAGTTCTAACGCATATGCTTCAGCATGTAAAGGATCGAGAAATTTCAAATGCACTTCGTTTTTCTTTTCAGTTTGCCCAAAAACAAGAAAAGCATTTTAGAAGAATTTTTCAAAAAGATGATTTCGCCATTCCCCATGGATTTACAGAAGCAGATGTTAATACCAATGCTCCTAAATTATTTACAGAAACCTTTTGTCTAGCATATATTAACCAAATGGCGAAAGCAGGCTTAGTTGCTTACGGTGGATTCCTTGCTATGAGTACAAGGGAAGACTTAATCGCTTTTTTTCATCATGGATTACATAATACTTCAAAACTATATCATTTAACGAACGCAATATTAGAAAAAAAGGGATTGTTAATTCGGGCACCTCATACTTCTATTCCAAAGAAAATTGATTATATAGATAACAAAAAATATTTAAGTGGTTTCTCTTTGTTTCATAAAAAAAGACCCTTAAATGCAGTAGAGGTTTCCCATCTTTTTATGAATTCTCAGACAAACAATATGGGGGTGAAGATTACATTAGCCTTTGCACAAACCACCACTAATAAAGATGTACGAGCATACATGTTCAGGGGAAAAGAGATTTCCCAAAAACATTTAAAATTGTTTGTGGATGCTTTAGTAGATGAGGGGATTCAAAGTCCGAATTCTTCGGATATTGGGATTACTGATTCTACTGTACGCACATTTTCAGATAAATTAATGATGTTTCATATTAGTTTATTAAGTGCTTCTGGAGTTGGAAATTATGCATTAGCAGGAGGCGCTAGTCAAAGAAGTGACCTTTTACTCAATTATGAAAGACTGTCGATGGAAATTGCTCAATATGCGAAAGATGGGGCGGATTTGATGATTGAAAATAATTGGATAGAACAGCCTCCACCAACTAGATAAACATAATGAATGAGCAGGGAAATCCCTAAATATGGATTTCCCTTTTCTTATTTTATGCTTCTAATTCAGTTGTGTTTTTCTTACTATTTTTTTTAACGCTGTGAGCGCTTTCTTCGAGGATGTACATTACTGGTAATTGGGATGTAATATTCGATTCCCCTACATATACTTCTGTAACATAATAGGCAATATTGATATCGGAAATTTTTGCTAATTGGCAGTCTTTACTATTAGTAATACTGATGATGTTGCATCCTTCTAATTTTAATTGATTGGCAAGATGCAACGTATGATCCGTTTCACCAGAAACAGATAATATAATGGCTGTACTGTTTTTCAATTCTTTACTGTTAATCGGATAAAAGGGATCTTTAATAAAAGTAGAAAATTTTCCTAAGCTAGAAAAGTACCTCGCTCCGTATTCTGCTAAAATGCCTGAACTGCCTGTACCTACAAATATAACTTTATTCGATTGGATGACCATTTCAGCTGTTTCTTGTATGTATGTTTCGAAATTCCCTTTCATTGTCCGTTCTAAAAACTCAGAAAGATAGTATTTTGTTGATTTTAAGTTTTCTTGTTCATTTCTATCTAAATACAGTTTTAGTTTAATCTTAAACTCGGAAAAGCCATCACAGTTTAGTTTCCGGCAAAATCTTAGGATGCTAGATGTGGAGACATGTGTTTCATCTGATAATTCTCTAATACGCATGTAAATAACCTTATCGATGTTTTTTGTAACATAGTTATAGAGTAGCATTTCCAAATCATTAAAGGATTGGATCATTTCATTTGTGAACAAATTTTTTCCCCCTACTCTAAAAATATTTTTCCTATATTCACCATTTTAATTATAAAACAGGTTGTGACTAAAATGTAACAAATTCCTTCTGAAGAAAAAAGATACTAAGTGTTTATTTTTTCTTGTATTATATTTGAAAGCGTATACAATTTAGGTGAAAGGAGGAATAAGATGTCTGAGAAAGAGTGCTTTCCAGAAAATTTTCTATGGGGATCAGCTTCTGCAGCCTATCAGGTAGAAGGAGCATGGAAGGAAGATGGTAAAGGTCCGTCTGTTTGGGATAATTTTACGAAAATTCCCGGTACGACTTTTAAAGGAACAAATGGCGATGTGGCAGTCGATCATTATCATCGTTACAAAGAAGATGTCGCATTGATGGCTGAAATGGGTTTGAAGGCATATCGATTTTCCATTGCTTGGAGCAGAATTCTTCCTAATGGAAGAGGAAAAGTAAATAAAGCAGGGCTTCATTTTTACAATCAATTAATTAATGAACTTATAAAATATAATATTCAGCCCATTATTACTATTTATCATTGGGATGTTCCACAAAAATTGATGGATTTGTACGGTGCTTGGGAATCTAGAGAAATTATCAATGACTTTAATGAGTACTGTATCCTCCTTTATAAGCATTTTGGTGACAGAGTAAAGTACTGGATTACACTTAATGAACAAAATGTCTTTATATCTTTAGGGTATGATCGGGGATTGCATCCGCCGGCTGTAAAGGATAAGAAAAGAATGTTTGCAGCAAATCATATTGCCAATTTGGCAAATGCCAAAGCAATTCAATCTTTTAGAAGATATGTGCCAGATGGAAAAATTGGTCCCAGCTTTGCCTATGGTCCTGTTTATCCGTTAGACTGTCATCCTGATAATATCCTCGCCTATGAAAATGCTGAAGAGCTTAATAATCATTGGTGGCTAGATATTTATGTTTGGGGAAGATATCCAAAAACGATGTGGAAACTCTTAAGCGAGGCCGGAATCGCTCCAACGATGGAGGAAGGTGACAGTGAATTATTAGCATTTGGACGTCCTGATTTTCTTGGAATCAATTACTATCGTACAGGGACGGTAGAACGTAATCCTGTGGAGAAAGCAGTAGATGAGGGAGAAATGAATACAACAGGACAAAAAGGTACAACCAAGGAGCACGGAATTCCAGGTTTGTATAAATCCAAGAAAAATCCTTATTTAAATTCAACAAACTGGGATTGGGAAATTGATCCACAAGGTTTACGAATTGGACTTCGGAGACTGACGAACAGGTACAATTTACCGTTATTGATTACGGAAAATGGACTCGGAGAATTTGATCAATTAGAAGAAGGAGAAATTAATGACGAGTACCGTATAGATTATCTTCGTTCTCATATTCAGGCCTGTCAAAGTGCGATAAATGATGGAGTTGACTTAATTGGATATTGTACTTGGTCTTTCACGGATTTATTAAGCTGGCTTAATGGCTATCAGAAAAGATATGGCTTTGTTTATGTAGATCGAGAGGAACAGGAAGAAAAGGAATTAAAAAGAATAAAAAAGAAAAGCTTTTACTGGTATAAGAAAGTAATGGAAACAAGAGGAAGGGAATTATAGTTCCAAGGTTTTTAAAAATAAGGAGGGAATAAAATGAAAAAATTGCTTTTAGTATGTGCAGCAGGAATGTCCACTAGTTTATTGGTAAATAAGATGAAGGATGCAGCGAAAGAAAAAGGGGTGGAATTAGAAATTTTTGCATTGCCAGTGTCAGAATGTCAAAAAGTAGCTCATGAAGTTGATGTTGTTTTATTAGGGCCACAAGTTCGCTATCAAAAACCACAGGTAGAAGAAATTATAGCTGGAAGAGTACCAGTAGAAGTTATTGATATGAGAGCATACGGCACAATGAATGGAAAGGCAGTATTAGAAAGAGCATTAGAATTAATTGCCTAATGGATATACAACTTGCAACTAGAGGAGCCTGCAAAGTAAAACAGTTTTCCACAGTGAAAATTATGAAATTATTAGGGGGAATTAAATAATGGGTTTTATGGCGGCTTTTGAAAAGTTTGCGGAGAAAACATTAGTGCCAGTTGCAGCAAAATTAAACTCACAGAGGCATATAGTTGCAATCCGTGATGCATTTATTCTATCTTTTCCTATCACACTTGCAGGTTCATTAATTGTCTTACTAAACTTTGCTGTTCTAGCTCCAGATGGCTTTATAGCTAAAATCTTATTTTTGCATAAATTATTTCCAAACTTAGCTGATCTGCAAGCGGTTTTCTCGCCGGTACTAAATGGATCCGTTAATATTTTGTCCATGTTTATCGTCTTCCTCGTTGCCAGAAATATGGCGATTTCACTCAAAGCAGATGAATTATTAAGCGGACTCACAGGTCTTTCGGTATTTTTCATTATTTATCCACCATATACAAATGTTGATGGAGCCAATTTCTTAACGACTCAATGGGTTGGTGCCCAAGGGCTATTTGTTGCATTAATTGTTGGGCTATTAGTCGGAGAGCTTTTCAGTAGATTATCTAAGTCGAAAAAGTTGCAAATTAATATGCCTGATTCTGTACCTCCAGCTGTTTCTCGTTCTTTTAAGGTATTATTCCCAATTATAATTATTACTGTTTTGTTCGCTGTTGTGAACGCTTTAATAAATGCTGTTTATCCAGAAGGATTGCATGGATTTATTTACGCAGTGATCCAGACGCCATTAAAAAGCTTAGGTACAAATATCGTTTCTCTAGTCATTTTAGCGATTGTTTCCAACCTATTATGGGTATTCGGTATTCATGGTCCCAATACGATTGCTGCTATTCGTGAAGCAATGTTTGCAGAGGCAAACTTAGAAAATCTTAACTTTGTTGCGGAGCATGGAACAGCTTGGGGAGCTCCATATCCTGTAACTTGGGCGATTAACGATGCTTTTGCAAATTACGGTGGTTCTGGAATGACACTTGGATTACTCATTGCTATCTTTATTGTTGCAAAAAGACAGGATTACCGAGATATTGGAAAACTATCGCTTGCACCAGGGATATTCAATATTAATGAACCAGTTATTTTCGGTTTACCAGTAGTTTTGAATCCCATTTTAATTGTCCCGTTTATTCTTGTCCCAGCTATAAATATTATTATTGGATATGTTGCGATTGTATCAGGATTAATTCCGCCAATTGCCTATTCTGTACCATGGACTACTCCAGGTCCGCTAATTGCCTTCCTTGGCACAGGTGGAAACTATATTGCGTTACTACTGGGATTTGTTTGTTTAGCCGTTTCTACTATCGTTTATTTACCGTTTGTTATAGCAGCAAATAAAGCCAATGCAGTAAGCTATGGAGGACAAAAAAGTGATTCGGATGTCTCCGCTTAAGGTGTGAGAGGAAATGAATCAATACACTATCCAGTTTCTATGTGGACAAATAAACTATGTCCGTGCTTTTTTTGAACATTATCAGGATGATAATGTTCGGACGGAAGTGGAGACTATTAATAAAATAAAGGCGAATATTCAGGTAGAATCATCGTTAAATGTAACGGAAGCGCAATCTTACTTAGAGAAAATTTTTCAACAATCTAAATACGGCTGCGCATTGCATTTTCAAACAATAGTGATAGAAGGTGGAAAGTAATATACTGGAAATGATAGTGGTGTCGAGGTACTCATTTAGTGGGTACCTTTTTTTGATGGAAGAGGATTGTTTTTTCCTTTTTTAGATAGGCAGGAAGTATATTTTTATGCTAGAATGTATAGGATAAATATCGAATGGAATATATACTAGGTAAAATCTGCATCTTTCTTTTTATCTCGTATTACATTATAATTATTTTAACTTTAATTTTAAGCAGGGGGAGATTTCAATGGGTGAAGTCTCTTTCTGTTTGTTTGCGATTTTATAAAGAAGCGATTGGTTTTTACTATTAGCACAATTGGTGTATAGTTATTATAGATAATTTTAGAAGGAATAGGGTGTTGAAATAATGAGTGAATATCGAGTATTACTTTATTATAAATATGTACCGATTGAAAATCCGGAAGAGTTAACAAAAGAGCATTTAGCTTTTTGTAAAGAGCTTGGATTATTAGGTCGTATTCTTATTTCCCACGAGGGAATCAATGGAACAGTTTCTGGTACGGTAGAGCAAACAGATAAATATATAGAAGCAATGAGACAGGATCCTTACTTTAGCGATACTATCTTTAAAATTGATGAAGCAGATGGACATGCTTTTAAGAAAATGCATGTTCGCCATAAGAAGGAATTAGTTAACTTAAGCTTAGACGATGATGTGGATCCACTTGAGTTAACTGGTAAGCACTTAAAGCCAACAGAATTTTATGAGCAAATGCAAGATTCAAATACAATCGTAATTGATGCTCGTAATGATTATGAATATGATCTTGGTCATTTTAGAGGTGCTATTAAGCCGGAGATTGAAACATTTAGAGAACTGCCAGAATGGATTAAAGAAAATAAAGAGATGCTAGAAGGCAAGAAAATTCTTACTTACTGTACTGGTGGAGTAAGATGTGAGAAGTTCTCTGGCTGGTTAATGAAAGAGGGCTTTGATGATGTAAGTCAATTAGATGGTGGAATTGTGACTTACGGTAAAGATCCAGAAGTACAAGGCGAGCTTTGGGATGGTCAATGCTATGTGTTCGACCAAAGAATCAGTGTGCCAGTCAATCAAAAAGAGCATGTTATCGTTGGACGTGATTTCTTTACTGGTGAGCCATGCGAGAGATATGTAAACTGTGCAAACCCAGAGTGTAACCGCAAAATGCTTTGCAGTGAAGAAAATGAAGAGAAGTATATGAGAAGCTGTAGCCACGAGTGCCGTACTCATCCAAGAAACTTCTATGTAAAACATCATGGACTTACTCCAGAGCAAGTAGAAGCAAGAGTTAGCGAAATTGCTAAATGGGAAGAAGCAAGCAAAGTAATGTAATGGTAGGAGCTGTCCTTTGAGGACGGCTCTTTTTTGTTTGGGGATTGGTTTGGCTGAAAAAGGAGCAGTTTTGGCTGAAAAAACAGAACTTTGGCTGAAAAAGGAATATTTTTGGCTGAAAAAAACAAAACTTTGGCTGATAACGCAATATTTTTGGCTGATATCCCACTTATCTGCACGATATCAACCGTGGTTGGATAGTCAATGGCAACAGAACTAGTTTAAAATTTTTATTTTAGAAGGGGATGATTGAGTACTGTGTATAAATGCTAATAATTGTTCTGCCATATACTCAGAAGGGTAACAAAAATCTTCCTTCACCCACTCCATAATCATACCGACGAGTGCATTTGCTTGGTAACTGATATGAAGATTTCGGTTGATGGTTGGATCTATTAGTGCATACTCAAAATCTTCTTTATTCAGATTCTTTAAAGTCTGATAAATTCGCTGTTGATAATCGTTTAGGAAGTCAGAAGAGAAAACGAGCTTATAAAACAAGGCGTGTCTTTGTACATGTTCAAATATTTTAATTGATTTAGCTGTTAATGTGGAGACATCAAAGGTTTCTAGATGTACGTATGGAAAGCGATATGCCCAAATTAAATCAGTGAGAACATCATTTGTTACATCCTCTAGCAAATCTTCTTTGTATTGGTAATGTCGATAAAAAGTTCCTCGATTTACATCAGCAAGCTCAACAATATTTGTAATCGTAATATCTTTAAAGTCCTTTTGATCCATTAAAGTGATAAGGGCATTTTTTAGTGCTTTTTTTGATTTTTTCACTCTTCTATCAGAGCTAATCTCATTCATTTGCATGATTATAATCCTCCCTACTACTTCAAAGAATTAGAGTTATAAAACAAATACCTATTCCATTGTTCAATAAGAAACATATCTTGTTTTTTTGCTGATTGAATAGTTTATTTTAATAAAATTATACTATAAGAGTAGTAAATACGTTAAATAATTCAATTATATTTGATAACGATTTCAATAGAAGGAGTGGGTAAGATGAAGTTACAAGATAAAGTGGCCGTTATTACAGGGGCAGCATCTGGAATGGGTAAAGAGATTGCTTTCCTTTATGCAAAAGAAGGTGCAAGCGTTGTTGTTTCTGATTTAAATGGAGAAGGTGCAGAGGCGACAGTTAAGGAGATTGAAGCGAATGGAGGAAAAGCATTTGCGATCAAAACAAATGTAGCGGTAGAAGAGGATATTCAACAATTAATTGATTCTACTGTCGACACTTATGGAAAGGTAGATATCCTAGTTAACAATGCTGGTATTATGGACAATATGGAGCCAGCAGCTGATATAGAAGATAAAGCATGGGAGAGAATCTTTGCTGTTAATACAACGAGTGTCATGCGTTCTACTAGAAAAGTATTGCCATTATTTTTAGAACAGCAAGGCGGTATCATCGTAAATATCGCTTCTGCTGGAGGTTTATATGGAGCTCGTGCTGGTGCAGCTTATACGGCTTCTAAGCATGCAGTTGTTGGATTTACAAAAAATACTGGCTTTATGTATGCGGATAAAGGGATTAGATGTAATGCGATTGCACCAGGTGCCGTTATTACTAATATAAGTTCTACCATGACCAATATCAATCAATATGGTGCGTCTAAACAGCAGCTAGGTATGGCTATTAACCCAAGAGCTGGAAGTGCAGAAGAAATTGCAAAGGTTGCCCTGTTTTTAGCATCGGATGATTCAAGCTTTTTAAATGGAACAGTTATTACAGCTGATGGTGGTTGGACTGCTTACTAAAATAGCTTAAAAAATATTGCCGACAAACTTTGTTTGTCGGCAATATTTATTTAAAACTGTAAACAAAGCGGAAGTTTTTTGAAGCCTCCACTCCCTTAACTGGGTGCCCTCCACTTTTCTTACAACTCAAAGGTTTCGCCTAATTCTAGTACTTTTCCTTTGAATCCAAGTTCGTCTAGTTTGTCTACGAAGGCTTGTGCGTCTTGTTCAATAACTGGGAATGTATTGTAGTGAATAGGAATGATTAGTTTTGCTTGATACCATTCGGCTGCTTGTAGTGCATCTTCAGGTCCCATTGTATAATGGTCTCCGATTGGTAAGAAAACAACGTCTAAATTATGTCGATCTCCAATCATTTTCATATCACCGAATAGTCCAGTGTCTCCAGCATGATGCAACACTTTTCCCTCTGCTTCAATAATGTATCCAGCGGGCATTCCACCATATAAGATATTTTTGTTCTCTTCATCAATAATACCTGAACTATGGAAAGCATGTGTCATTTTTGCCTTTGCAAATCCTAAATCGATTGTGCCGCCGATATTTATCCCAATTGTTTCAACGCCTTTCCATGACATATAGGCAGCTAATTCTGGATTAGCGACAACGGGAGCGTTATTTGCTTTAGCGATCGGTGCAGCATCAAGAATGTGATCCATATGAGCATGTGTCAATAGAACAGCATCAACCTTTATTTCCTCGACCTTTGAAACGGCAGAAGGGTTTCCGCTGATAAAAGGATCAATAATTAATGATTTTCCTTCTGTACTAATTTCAATAGTGGATTGACCATGATACGTAATTTTCATGCAAAACCATCTCCTTCATTCCACAAAAATGTGGATTAGTGTCCATTTTAGATTAAAACAGAGAGAGGGAAAGTGCCAAATGATATGCCTGTCTGTTGCTGGCGAAAATAAGACCTCTGCAGTAAGAAGTATTCACACTACCTTGTAAGGAAATACGTTGCCGCAAGAAAAGATTATCGTTGTTTCGGCTGGCATAAAGCTAGCATCATAAAAGAAATAATCGTGATGGAGATTACCCAAATCCAAGCCATTCGCATATTTCCAGTATCAATAGCAACATAAATAGCAGTGGGTAATGTCTGTGTTTTTCCTGGGATATTGCCTGCAAACATTAAGGTAGCTCCAAATTCTCCTAATCCTCTGGCAAAGCTAAGGATACTTCCAGAAAGTATGGAGTGGGAGGCAAGTGGAATGGAAATGGATCTTAGTACTTTCCATTCATTTGCACCATCCACTCGTGCTGCATCTTCAATGGAACGATCGATTTGGATAAAGCCTGCTTTAGCTGATTGATACATTAAAGGAAAAGACACGATAAATGCAGCCATTACTGCAGCCCACCATGTAAAAATGACAGGCTGATGAAAGATCCATTCGATTACTTTGCCGAGGATACTATTTCTACCAAACAGAACGAGTAGTAGGAAACCAGTAACAGTTGGAGGAAGAACGATTGGCAAAAGTAAACAAGTTTCAAGTAATGCCTTTCCTCTAAATTCTTTTCTGGCTAATTTGGCAGCAAGTATCGTGCCACTGGCAATGACGACAACAGTGGCAACCAGAGAAACTTGTAAGGAAAGGGAGATTGGTGACCAAAAATTGGACCATTCCTCTTTAGTTAACAATAAATCCATCTTCTTCGAAAACCTTTAAACTAGTTGGTGTTTGCAGATAGTCATAAAACGTTTTTGCTGCCTCGTAATTTTTACTATCCTTGATAATGGCAACTGGATAGACAATCGGAGAATGACTTGATTCATCAGCAATCTCCACTACCTTAACAGAATCAGAAGTCTTTGCATCAGTTCCATAAACAATTCCTGCAGCCACATTATTTGTTTCAACATAGGACAATACTTGACGTACGTCCTTTGCGTAAATGATATTCTCCTGTACTTTTTCCCATATATGAAGAGTTTGAAGCGTTTCTTTCGCATAATTTCCTGCTGGGACAGATTCTGGAATTCCGATGGCTATTTTTTCCTTATCCAATGTTTCGAGATCAGCAAAGCTATTAATCGTTGTATTGGATTTTTTATTAGTAATCAGAACTAAATTATTTTTTACTAAGTCTATATGGTCGGATTCCTTAATAAATCCGTCCTCTATCAAAAGATTGAGCTTATCCTGCGCTGCTGAGAAAAATAAATCAACTGGTGCTCCTTGAGCGATCTGTTGTTGCAATGCTCCTGATGAACCAAAATTAAAGGTTAATGTAATATCTGGATAATCCTCTTCAAATTTCTTCTTTATCGTACCCAATGAATCTTGCATACTTGCCGCAGCAGAGACAGTTAAAGAAATAGATTCTTTCTTAGAGGAAGAAGCCAGCTCCCCGCTATTGCTACAAGAGGCTAAAAGAAATAAGGATAGTAATAAGAGGATGTGTTTGATGTTCTTTCTCATAATGCCTCTCCTCTATTAAATACATCCCTTAAGGATTCCTTTTCTTGTTTACTCAAAATGGATAGTGGTTCTCTACATATTCCTGCTTCAATATTATGTTCTGTCAGTATATATTTGATGGCTCGCAGTGCTCCTATTTCTAAAATTGTATGTATAATCGGAAGTAGTTTAGAGAATTGTTCTTCGGCACGTTTCCATTCCTTTGTTTTTATCAATTGAACTATTTGTTGCATTTCCTTTGGAAAAACATTTCCTAATATACTAGTGATTCCGTCATAACCGTTTTGCAGATTATCTAAAAGCTGCAAGTCGAATCCAGTTAAAACGGTGAAAGAAGGACCAAGCTTCTTTTTGACTAAAGGGGCATTGCTAGAATTACCTGCCTCTTTCAATGCTTGAATTTGCGGACAGTACTCTACTAAATCATATAAAGTATTTAATTCCAGATTAAATCCTGTGCGTAGTGGATTATTATAGAGCATAATTGGTAAATCCGTCACAGCACACACTTTTTTCACGTATTCAGCTGCTTCCCTTTGGCTCATTCGTAAATAAGGAGGAAAACCTAGCATAATTCCATCCAGATTTTCTCGTTGGGCAGCCTCGGCCAATCGAATGGCGTCAGATGTTCTTAATGCAGCTACTCCTCCGATGAGAAGAAGATCGTCTTTTCCAGCTAATCTTGCTTCTCGATAGAGGGTTACGCGTTCTTCGATTGACATCGAATGCTGCTCCCCGGTTGAACCACTGATAAGCAGTGCAGGAACCTGATTCCTTTTATAGTAATCTATTAAAGAAAAAATGCCACTCAACCAGAGATTTTCCTTATCATCAAACGGGGTAACCATCGCAATGCTATATGGAACAAATGGATTTTGTTTAAGCATTTTCCCTCACTCCTTTTAAAATAGATTATACTTAAACTATTCAGATAATAGTAAAAAGAAAGTTATTTAATAAAAGTCTTTCTACCAATTTATCTTTTTCTTGTAATGAAATCAATATGAAATATGAAGGGAGTAGGATTTTTATGGTAAGAGTTGCGTTGAATTTTGCGATCATGCTGGAACAAGTGAAAAGTAAGGGATATCAGGAAGAAGAGATTATACAAGCTCTGGAAAAGAAAGACCTTGTTTTCTTTCAAAGCTGTGGAAATGGATTGCCGAATTGGGAAACACTTTTCACTTATTATGAAAAAAATAGAGCAGGAGTAAAGGATATTCTAGCAGATGATTATGAAATAACCTTTTTGACAAAGGGAACATTAAAAAGGCTTTTATCATTAAAATATCAAATGGTAGAGGGAAGAGGTTTCGAGGATAGAGGTGAAGTTTTAGGGACAATGACTTTATCCAAAGAATCCTTTCAGCAATTTGCAAAGATATTGGCAAAAAATTGGACTTTTGTCATATTGGAAGAGAATACATACAATGTTATCTTTGATATTAAGTTATCTATAATCGAGTAAATGAAATTAGGACAAGTGGTTGTTATTTTTACGATAAATCTTTCTTTATATATATAGAAGGAGGTAGAAATAGCATATATGAATAGAAGAGACTAATGAAGATTAGTCCCTTTTTTTACAACAAAAACAGAACATATGTTCCTTTTGGGAGGCTTGAATATGAAGGAATGCCGTTCTTTTCAATCAGAGGCTTTTACCACGTTCTTGCAGGAAAATAAATCATTATTAAGTAATCCAATTGTAAAGAGTTTTTTAGGAAATAAGGTGAATTTCGATCTGTTAAAAAAAGCAATAGAATTTCCAACAAAGGAAAATAAAGAAAAGCTGGATGAATCCTTTAAAAAGCATTTCTTTACCATTCGGTTTACTGCGTATATTACTTCTTCTATGGAGTATAGCACCATTAATTTTAATAAAAACCTAACCGTGCATCAGAAAAGATTTCCTTTAATCCTGGGTGAAAAGGAAGATCGAGGTGAGAAGGATAATACTTTCCATGACAAAGAGGCGGAAATAGAAAGGATAGTGGAGAAGGAGGTATTGCGAGAAAGTGTGGAGGAATACATTTCAGATAAAATGATTTACTCAGCTATTCTCAGCCTGACATCCTCACAACGAGCAATTTTAACCTATGCATATTTATATAAATTAACGGATACAGAAATTGCTCGAAAAATTGGTACATCGCAGCAATACATTTCGAAAACACGAAAAGTAGCTTTACAACGTATTTTTTCATTTATGAATGGAAGGAGGAAGGCGGATGGAATTAATAGACATGACTCAATGGATGACTATAATCAGTAACTTTGGCTTTCCGCTAACTTTATCTTTATTTGTTTTACTTCGATTAGACAAAAAAATGGATCAACTACTTAAAGAGTGGAAGGAAATACAACCAAACCAAAGAAAGGAAAATGACAAATGACAGATATGTACTCAATCGTGAAAAGAGCA
The DNA here is from genome assembly GCF_038007965.1 of Niallia sp. FSL W8-0635. Lineage (GTDB taxonomy): Bacteria > Bacillota > Bacilli > Bacillales > Cytobacillaceae > Niallia. The sequence continues at coordinate 298,867 of NZ_JBBOYD010000001.1, forward strand.
AAAGTAGACCCTGAAATGTTAACAGAATTAATTAAGATGTTTGAGCCAAAGGTCAATAAATTAATGAAAAGAACAAATCCAAATGATATGGCTGACCTTTCCCAAGAATTAAAAATCATGCTAATAGAGTCTGCTTATCAATATGATTTAGATAGTATTCCGGGATTTTGGGAGTTTAAAGACAAGTATAAAATCTAATAAGCACCCCTAAAACAGAAAAAATCCGAGAACAATCTATAATTAACTTGGATAGAGTGGCTCGGATTTTATTACAGAGATTAAACGCTCCGCTTCAATAAGCTATTTGTAATCACATAAAGATGATTTTTATAATCGCCTTCAGGTAATTTATTAAGTTGTTTGATTGCTTTTTCTGTATATTTTTTAGCAAGGAGTTCCGCTTTTTCTACCCCTTTATATTTAGAAATAAGTTCAGAAATCTGCTGCATATCTTCGTCAGTCAAGTCGTCTTTTTTATCTAAAAGAGGAATCAGCTCTTTCGGACTTGCTTGAATCGCATAAATGAGTGGCAAATTATAATGACCTTGTTTAATATCTGCCATCACTGGCTTGCCCAATGTTATGCTATTTCCTTTATAATCCAGAATATCATCCATTATTTGAAAGGCCATGCCGATATAATGCCCCATATTCCATGCATTCATTGCCAGTGCTCTACTTGCTTCACTTTCAATCGCGCCGGAATAGCAGCTTACTGCAAAAAGCTGGGCAGTTTTTCCTGAGATTCTTGTTAAATAATTTTTAACCGTAACTTTAGATTGATATCTAGCATTTAATTGATCTAATTCTCCGCTTAAAATCTTTTCCATGCTACGAGCATTAAATTCTAAGTGAGATAAAGAAGTTGCGTGTTTAGATAAAATTGTAAAACAAACGCAGAATAGATAATCGCCTGCATAGATGGCAAACTTATTTCCATTATGAGCATGGATAGTCGGAATGTTATGCCGAGTTGGTGATTCATCGATAACGTCATCATGGATTAATGTTGCCATATGCAATGTTTCCAATGCAGCTGCGACTGCAATCGCTCGGTTTTTGTCTTTAGAAGGACCGATTTGGGAACAAAGCAGGGAGTATGCAGGTCTAAGTAACTTGCCACCGGAATAAATGAGATCCTTAATCGTTTTTTCTACTACTTTGTCGCGAACGCGAATATTACTTTCAATTAATTGAAGTACTTTAGACAAGTCATTCTTTAATTCTGGATACGTATCCCACATTTGATGTACACGCATAGTCTAACCTCTTTCATTACTAGATTCGTTTATTTCCGATAAATCTCTATAATATTGTAGTTTTTCTACATGTGTGATTAGATAATTAGCAAGTATTCCGATGGCTATTCCTGATAAGATGCCGATAAAGGATAAAACAGGTAGATATAAAAATACAGTCCATGTTTGTGCAACAAAGCTTGCGACAGCCAATTGCCCAATATTATGGAGAATTGCTCCAGTGGTACTTACTCCTATTAAGCTAATTCGTTTGGTGCCAAGTTGCTTTACACTCCACATGCCGATAAAGCTTAAGAGAGCCCCGCTTGCACTATACATAAAGGTAGAAAGCGTTCCTCCTAATAAGGTTGCTAAGCAAAGGCGTATAGCAACTACTTTAAAGGCATCCTTTGTAGGAAGTGTGTATAGAGCCAAGCATGTAATAATATTTGCTAATCCAAGCTTTGCTCCAGGTGCAAAGGCAAAAGGAAATGGGATAGCCCGTTCTAATAAGCTAATTATTACAGCTTGTGACGCAAGCAGTGCTATATATACAAGGCGTTGATTTTTCGTCATCTTCTCAACTTCCATTCTTGCGGTTGTAATTATTCCTATAAATAAGTTGATTGTAGGTTAAATGAATACTGATACCTATTAATCAGTACAGGACAAAAAAGAATAAGTTCTTAATCAAAGTTTTATTCTGTGACTACACCTATTGTTAACAGGTTGATTGGAGCGGAAAGTAACCAACTAATTTAAGAGCATAGCTTTTAACATCATCGAAGAATAAAATCAAAAAGCTTCTTTTTTCTCCTTTACTGATTCAAAGGATTGCTAGAAACATGGAGAACGAGAAGTTCTCTATGTTTCTAGCATATTATTCATTACTTATAGTCTTTATATATCGCTCGTTCTTTTCCGTACCACCAGTCACCTAATTTTCTTTGAAGGAAAGGAATAACCCAATAATCTAATCCAAATGTACGACCAGATCCGTTCATTAAGGCGATTGATGCTGGTAATGCCCAAACTTTATCCCATCCAAGCATTGCGCATAAAGTAAACATTACTAGGAATGCAGCACTTGCAGCATTTGCTAACCATGTGAATAAACCAGCTAGAATTGCTAACCCAATTGCTAATTCAATAAAGATCATCATTTTTTGCATAAATAGTGCAATTTCTGGTGTTGGTAGCATGATTTTCATAATCCATTCAAACCAGAAAGGCATTTTGCTTAAAATTGGTGTTGCAAAGTCAGTAGAAGTAGCTGCTTCACTTGCACCACTTGTAGCTGTTTGAAGCCATTCGAAAGGCATTTTCACACTAGTAGCGGTTAACCAAGAATCTTCTCCTAAACCATTGAATAGGTTTGGAACCTTTGACCAGCTAGAGATAGAATCTTTCCATGTAGATTCTCCCCAAAGTTTTGCACATGCTTCTACGATCCAGAAACCTGCAACAAATATCCGTAAAGGAAGACTCCAAAGGACATTACCGTAACGTGTTAAGAAATCACGGAAAATATTACGTTTATCTTTTGTATGGAAAAACTCATGCATCACATATTGGTACATATAATAGCCGCTTCCGATGCCAAAGAAATAATAAAGATTAACCATATGCTTCATGAAGTTTGCAAACCAGCCGCTTAAATGCATACCACTTAAATTCGCTACACCGTATCTGGCTCCAATTGAAACCATTACGCCATGGTATTTCCCTTGATATGATTCTTTTTCGCCGCCGCTAATTTCTGCAATAATATTCTTTGCAGCTGTTAATGCAGTTTGCTCAGCAGCCTCAACAATTTGAGGAGTAGGCTTTCCAGGTTCTTCTTCAAAATATGCTAAGTCACCAACTACATATACATCTTTATAATCTTCTGATTCCATATGAGCATTTACTTTTAATCGTCCTGCTCTTCCAGCTGACATACCATAATCTTTTGTATCAGAATTTGCGCGAACACCTGCAGTCCAAATTAGAGTGTAGGTTGGAAGTTCTTCTCCTGATTTTAATACGATAGCATCCTCTTTTACTTCAACGATTGGAGAGCTTTTTAGGATTTTAACTCCTTGTTTCACCATATAGCTTTCTGCTTTATCAGCGTCTCTGCGCTCAAGCATATTTAATATAGTAGGAGCAGCTTCCACAACATATAAAGTAATATCCTCTGCATCTAGTTTATAGTCTTTCGCCAATCTCTCTTTCCATTCAATAAGTTCCCCAACCATTTCAATTCCTGTGAAGCCAGAACCACAAACAGTAAAGGTCAGCATAGCTTTTCTTGTAGCTTCATCGTGAACACTAGCTGCCTTACGAACGATTTTCTCAATATGTTCTCTTAATCTAACAGCATCTTCCCAAGACCAAAGGGTAAATCCGTTTTCTTGCACGCCTGGTGTACCAAAATCATTTGGTTCGCCACCCATTCCTAAAATTAGATAGTCAAAGGAAAATTGTCCGTGTTCTGTTGTTACTAATTTACTTTGATAATCAACATGTTTTACATTGTCTGTAACTAATTTCACCTTTGTACGATTAAATAAACGACGTAAATCGAATTGAATAGCATCTGGCTCTACTCTATGTGCAGCGACCTCGTGTAATTCAGTCATCATTGTATGATAGGAATGTCTATCGATAAGTGTAATGGAAACTGAATCATCTTTTTTATACTTTTTAGCAAGCTTTTTTGCGGCATGTACACCAGCATAGCCTGCGCCGATAATGACAATATTTTTTTTGTCCATTCTTCCTATTCACTCCCTTAATTGTTAATTTCTTTTTGTGAAGTTTTGAACAATACTAATATAACAATGTGGTTTTTATCTGTCTATGGACTTCATAGAATGTATACAATTTAAAATTGAAGTTGTTCACATTTTCGAAACATTTGCAACCCTTAGCTTTTTGTCATAAATTCTCCATATTTTACAAGGGTGCTGATAAACACTATTAAGACAATGATTAATCCGTAAATCAGCTTTTTTACAGGGATTTGTCCACTAAAAAGTCGATAGACAGTGAAAGAATGCAGTGATAAAATGACGGTGTTATAAATGTGAATTAGTTCACATTGTGGAAATGTAGGACTGCTTACTTGTAATCAATAAAAAATAATACGACTGAAATGTGATATTCATAGAAGGGATGATTTTAATGAAGAAATTAAAAAAGGCAGCAATTTTGTTACTTTCCCTCCTTTTATTAGTTGGATTAGTTGGCTGTGGCAAACAAAAGGAATCAGATGCAGGGACAACAAGTAATCCATATAAAAGGACAGAATTTTTAATGGGGACGGTAGTGACGATTAAAATCTATGATAAGGATAAAGAAGCAGTGTTGGATCAAGTATTTGACCGAATCGAATTATTAGCAAGTCAAATCACCGTTAATGAAGAAGGGTCCATAGTTGATGAAATTAATAGAAATGCTGGCCTTAATCCAGTGGAGGTACCAGGTGATATCTATCGTTTGGTAAAAGCGGGAAAAGAATATAGTAAGTACTCAGGAGGAGACTTCGATATCACAATTGGTCCACTTACTGATTTGTGGCATATCGGCTTCCCAGATGAGAAAAAGCCAGCTCCATCAGAAATAGATGCAGTTCTGCCTTTAATCAACTACGAAAAGATAGAACTAAATGAAGAAAAGCAATCTGTCTATTTGCCAGAAGACGGGATGATGCTGGATTTAGGTGGAATCGCAAAAGGATTTATTACAGATGAGGTGATCAAAGTATTAAATGATAAAGGAATTAAATCTGCAATTGTCGATTTAGGTGGAAACATTTATGTAAAGGGCAAGAATGCATCTGGAAAGGCTTGGGAAGTGGGGGTTCAAGATCCTTTTTCCGATAGGGGAGAAATGGTAGGGAAAATGGAAGAAACAAATAAATCGATTGTAACATCTGGAATATATGAACGGTATTTGGAAGTAGATGGAGTAAAGTATCATCATATTCTTAGCCCTAAAACAGGCTATTCTGTAAATAACGATGTTGCTGGTATCACGATTATTTCCGATAAGTCCTTTGATGGAGACGGATACTCTACAACAATATTTATAAAGGGAGTAGAAGAAGGATTAAAAGCAGTAGAAGCAATGGATGGAATGGAAGCTATTTTTGTAACAAAAGATAAGAAGGTTTACTTAACCTCAGGACTAAAAGATAAATTTACCTTAACAAATGACAAATTTGAATTAGCAAATTAATAAGGAAGAGGGGGTCATATAGAATGTCGATTCGTTCATTTTTAAAATTAGTAGAAATCCAAACAAAAATAGCTAGTGTATTTCCATTTTTCATCGGAATATTATTCGTATTATACCGATATGATTCATTCCATTTGAAAAATACGCTTATATTCTTTAGCTCTATGCTAATCTTTGATTTAACAACAACGGCAATAAATAATTATATGGATTATCGAAAGGCGAATAGTGATGAATATAGGAAAGAAAAAAACGTGATTGGGCAAGAAGGAATAAAAGAAAGCACCGTTATCGCAACGATACTTACCCTCTTTTTCATTGCAACGGGGTTGGGAATCTGGCTTACTGTCGAAACAGGATTATTAGTGCTTTTGATTGGATTTATCTGCTTTTGCATTGGAATTCTTTATACCTTTGGACCGATTCCTTTATCAAGAATGCCTCTAGGTGAAGTGTTTTCCGGTGTTACGATGGGATTTGGAATTGTTTTTCTAACGGTATATGTAAATGCATTTGATGTTGGTATCGCAGCTTTAGAATGGCAAAAGGAAATGATTTTTCTCCAAGTAAACATTATAAGAATAATAGAAATCATTATTGTATCCTTACCTTGTATGTTTACGATTGCAAATCTTATGCTAGCAAATAATATTTGTGATGTGGAAGAAGATATAAAGAATCATCGCTTCACTTTACCATTTTATCTAGGAAAGAAATATTCTTTATGGTTGTATAACGGCCTTTATGTTGGTTCCTTTATTGCTATATTGATTTCTGTCTTTCTACATTTACTACCAGTTATTTCATTATTAAGCTTGATTGCTATTTTGCCAGTATATAAGCATATGCGGATTTTTAACGAATTACAGGTTAAATCAAAAACATTTAGTTTAGCAGTAAAAAATTTGATTATTGTTAATGGATTTCTAGTAGTGTCCTTGGCAATGTCTTTCATTATTAGATAAGAAAATTACCGATAATTATATGCGCTTTTCGAATAATAGGGGGGATTGGTTTGGATGTTGTTTTAGAAGTGGAAGGATTAAGCTTTCGCTATGATAAAAAGCAGGATAAGGGCAATGTATCTGACGTTTCCTTTCAATTAAGAGAAGGAGAATGGACCGCGCTTATTGGTCATAATGGAAGTGGTAAGTCTACATTAGCTCATTTACTTGTTGGATTGCTTCAACCTGATACAGGACAATTGAAGATAAATGGTACTATTTTAAGAAAAGAGGCAGTGTCTCGTGATATCGGCATCGTTTTTCAAAATCCTGAAAATCAATTTATTGGAACAACGGTAGAGGATGATGTTGCTTTCGGACTGGAAAATATAAATATGCCTTATAAAGAAATGCGAGAAAGAGTAAATAAGGCATTAGAAGATGTAGGAATGACTGATTATCGTATGGCGGATCCTTCGCAATTATCAGGTGGGCAAAAACAAAGAGTGGCAATTGCGGGAATGCTGGCATTGCAGCCAAAGGTGCTTATATTAGACGAAGCTTTTGTTATGTTGGATCCAAGAAGCAGAATGGAATTAATGGATACAATACGTGAGTTAACAAACAAGGGAATGACAATCCTATCGATTACTCATGATATGGAGGAAGCAGCCCATGCGGATAAAGTAATGGTTATGCAACGAGGGAGACTAATGAAAGTAGAAAGTCCCGCTCAGTTGTTTTTCACTGATTCGTCACTTGAAAAACCATTTGCAGAAAAACTAAGAAATACGTTAAAAAATAGAGGGTGTAGTGTCCCAGGAAAATATATGACAGAAGAAGAAATGGTGTTATGGATATGCAAATCGAATTAAAGGATGTATCAGCAAATTATCAGATCGGACCAATTCGCAAACCCAATGTATTAAATGATGTAAATCTTACAATTGAATCAGGGACTTTTACCGCGCTTATTGGAAGAACTGGTGCTGGAAAATCAAGTTTATTAAAAACGTTAAATGGATTGCTTTTACCAACAAAAGGTAGTGTTCGTATAGGAGAAACAATTATAAAACCTCCTTATTCTAAAGAAGCAATCCGGATTATTCGAAAACAAGTAGGGATGGTATTTCAATTTCCAGAGTCTCAATTATTCGCTGAAACAGTTGAAAAAGATATTTGCTTTGGTCCTCTAAATTTCGGCGTCCCATTTAAAGAAGCGAAGGAAATTGCTAAAAAAGTGATTACGTTGGTGGGATTAGAACCAGCTATTTTATCCAAATCTCCCTTTTCTTTATCTGGCGGGCAAAAAAGACGAGTTGCTATTGCTGGGATATTAGCAATGGAGCCATCTGTGCTGATTTTAGACGAACCTGGGGCTGGCTTGGATCCACAGGGAAAAAAAGAAATAATGTCGCTTATTTCTACTTGGCACCAGCAAGAAGGCTTGACTACCATTCTAGTTACACATGACATGGAGGATGTGGCGATATACGCAGATCGAGTTATTTTAATGGACCAAGGACAAATTATAAAATATGAAAAAACGGAAAATATCTTTTCTGATACAGATTTATTAGAGAGTTGGGGTCTAGAAATGCCTCAGGCCAGACGCTATCAAATAAAAATTGAACAGGAAGCAGGAATAAAATTACCAATGGTTTGCTTAACATTAGAAGAACTAGCAGATGCTTTGGTTTCGGTGGGATTAGTATGAATAAATTAATTTTAGGAAGGTATTTTCCAGGGGAATCATGGCTTCATCTGTTAGATGCTCGGGCGAAAATGATCTCTGTGGTTTTACTTATTGTTATGCTATTTATAGCAGATAATTGGCAAGCCTATTTATTTTTGTGGCTGGTTACCCTTGTGATTATGCATTTATCACAAGTTCCTTTTCGTACGTATATACGGGGAGTAAAGCCGATGATCTGGCTCATTTTATTCACAGTAGTGCTACAAGTGCTATTTACTTCTGGCAGCAAAGTATATGTAACATGGGGACCTATTTCCATTTCAGAGTACGGCTTAATAAATGGCCTATTTATTTTTAGTCGTTTTGTTATGATCGTATTTTTATCCACCGTTTTAACATTAACAACAAAGCCAATTGATTTAACAGATGGAATAAATAAACTTTTATCGCCGTTGCGTTTAGTAAAGATTCCTGTTGATGATATTAGCATCATGTTGTCCATTTCCTTACGCTTCATTCCTAATTTACTTGATGAGACACAAAAGGTAATGGATGCACAAAGAGCAAGAGGGACAGAGTTTGGCGACGGGTCTTTATTCAAGCAAATGAAAACATTGGTGCCAATATTTCTTCCATTGTTTGCAAGCTCTCTAAATAGAGCAGAGGAAATGGCAAATATGATGGATGTAAAAGGATATCAATCTGGAATAAGCCGATCTACTTTTCGAAGAGTATATTGGAAAAAACAAGATTCATGGTGTTTATGTAGTGTATTATTCATTGGACTGGTAACATTTTTATTAAGTTGATTATGATAGTAAGTATGAATTGTCTGTAACAGGTAAAGTTTTCATTTTCGGTTCATTCTTACTATGGGACATGAAAAAAGGCGTATGCATACGTCTTTTCTTTATTTATCAAGGTTTCTGCGCTGTTTTTTAGCTTTTATATAGCCAATGACATCATCTTCTGTCATTGGCCGTGCTGATTTTATTGATTTTAATTAGGTGGGCGATGAAAAGCCCTTATTGGGATTGAGAGGGTCTGCTACTGATTGGCTGGGAGATCAGTTAAAGCATCAGAGCGGATAATAGACGGAAAAATTTCGCTTAATTAGTAATTAATATAAAAAAAGGCTGGAATAGACGGAGAGACTCCGCCTATTGGCTCGAAACCTTCTTAAAAAGGTGATTTTTCTTGGTATAAGCGGAAAAGATTCCCTTATTTACTCCGAAACAAGCTCCATTTTACATTTAACCGGAAAAACTCCGCTAAATAACTTTCGCGGTTCTTCGGTAAAGGAGAGGACATCCCATTAAAAGATTACGATGAAATATATCATCTGTGAGTCATTTCAGCACATTTTTAAAAAGATGCACTTCAAAACGATCTGTTTAAGGGTAACCGAGTGGAGTTGTCTGAGCCCGAGAGGAAGAACACCAGAAGAGAAGGGTAACCGAGGAGCGTCCCCCCATTTCATAACCAACGAATAATTGTTTATCCTTATTTCGCACAAACTTCTATTCCATCATCAAGTATCCGATTAATTTCCACTAAAAAATCATCCGTTTTCACCAAAAAAAACGGGAAATTTACAATCATTTACCATTCTTTAAAATAGATTCAACGATTTATTAACAAAAGAACCATATACTAAATTTGTAAATAGCCCAGATAGACAAAACTTTGAGGTGAAAAAAATGCAGGCTAACAGGAGTATCCATATTTTAAAAGAGATATCAATTGTACAAGCAAATAAACTTACGTCATCTAAAAAAGTTTCCTTTTATCAGTTTTTTAAAAGAATAATGGATCTCTTTATAGCGAGTATAGGTACTGTGATTACCCTCCCATTAATTCTATTATTTGCTGTTCTTATTCGAGTGGATTCCCCTGGTTCTCCCTTTTATATTCAAAAAAGAGTCGGGAAGAATGGGAAATGCTTCAATTTAATTAAATTGCGTTCGATGAGAAATGATGCAGAAAAAGATGGAGAAAAATGGGCAGAGGTAAATGATCCAAGAATTACAAAAATCGGTACATTTATAAGAAAAACGAGAATTGATGAATTACCACAATTGATTTCTGTATTAAAAGGAGATATGTCCATTATTGGACCTAGGCCAGAAAGACCATCTTTTACTGCAAAATTCAGCGAGGAAATAGATGGATTTTCCAATAGACTCCTTGTGAAACCTGGTTTAACAGGACTTGCACAAGTGAATGGTGGCTATGATATCTCACCAGAGGAAAAGCTTAAGTACGATCTTCAATATATTAATAATTTAACGTTTTCTTTAGAAATGAAAATTTTATTAAAGACAATAAAGGTTGTGTTGACAGGAGAAGGTGCAAGGTAATTGGACTCCATTAAGAGCAAAATTAACAGTGGAGCAAAATGGACCAGCATATCGACATTAGTCATTACTTTATTGCAAATTGGGCAGTTTGTAATACTAGGAAATGCAATGAGTGCAAGGGAATTTGGCATGATAGGCATGTTAACAACCATCATTATCTTTGCACAAATTTTTGTCGAATTAGGACTAGGGGCAGCTGTTATTCAAAAGCATCATGCAACAGATAGACAGTTGTCCACTTTATTTTGGATAAATATTCTTTTTGGGATTCTTATCTGTATTCTAATGCAGGTTGCTAGTCCTATTATCGCGGATTACTTTCAAACGAATGAGCTCGAGGAAAAAATACGTCTGTTATCTATTGTTTTTTTGATTGCGCCAATCGGTCAGCAATCCCAGTATTTAATGCAACGTGACTTATCTTTTCAGCTGTTAGGAAAAATTGAGACGATAGCTACTATTTTAAGCTTTGGTCTCTTAATTGGTTTGATTGTTTTCACGAAGCAACATCCAATAAATGCGTATGTATGGTCGCAGATTTGTCTCTATTCCTTGAAAGGAGTTCTTTTTTTTATTTGTTACCTTCCGAAGTGGAAACCCAGCTTTGTGCTAGATATGAAGGACTGTAAAGAATTCTTTTCGTTTGGAGTGTATCAGCTTTTATCACGGCTTGTGAATCGTCTAGGTAGTAATATCGACATGTTGTTGATCGGGAGATTTATTGGAATGGAGGCACTGGGAATATATAACTTAGTCTATCAAATAGTGACGATTCCTGTTCTTAAGTTGAATCCCATTATAACAAGAGTTGCATTTCCGGTGTTTGCGATGGATAAAAATAATAATCAGGCATTGGAGACAGGTTATTTATACATGACCAAATTATTGGCAATTGTTTCTTTTCCGTTGCTTCTGGGGTTACTTTCCGTTGCGGATTTAGTTATTCCTCTATTTTTTGGAGAGCAATGGGTAGAGGCGATTCCGATTTTACACATTATGATTATTGTTGGGATTTTAAGGGTCCTTATGAATCCCAATGGCAGCATCCTATTAGCTAAGGGAAAGGCGAATATTTCATTTTATTGGGATTCAGGAGTACTAGTTTGCTACGGCTTAGCATTGTTAGCGGCAGTGCAGAGCAATCAGCTAGAAATAGTGGCGTGGACATATGTAGCTGTTAGCATTCTTAATTTTATTGGTGGAAGAATGCTATTAACTAGAATGATAGGACTTCAATTGAAAAGGTATGTAAAGGTGTTGCTGTTACCATTTATTCTTGCAGGAGTAAGCAGTGGAATCGCATTGCTATTAAAAAATCAAATGATTTCCATTCATAATAATATAGTTTGGGCGCTTATATGGTCTGTTTTGATAAGTGGGATAAGTTATTTATTGTTATTACTTGTATCGAAGAAGCTGGATCTTAGAGAAGAATATCGATAATCGAGAGATAAGCCTAAAGAAAGAAGGTTACGTATCATGAAGGTGTTGTGGATAACCAGTGTTTACCCTAGTGCAGAGAACCCTGGAAATGGGGTGTTTCATGAAACACAGGTAAAAGCATTAACTTCTTTAGGAGTAGAAGTAACGGTTATTAATCCGATTCCCTTAAACGCATCCATTATTAGAATATGGAAGAAAAGATACCGAAAAAAGAAGCTGCCATATTTGGAGAAGCGGAATGGAGTAAATGTATACAGACCCGTGTATAGAGCGATCCCTGGCCAACTTCGCTGGTTTCAGCCGGATAAACGTATCGCAGAGAGCATTCTTAAAACCTTGAAGAAAGAAACATTAAATTTTGATTTTATCCATGCTCACTTTGCAATGCCATCTGGAGGTGCGGCAAGAATTGTTGCTGCTACATATCAGAAGCCATGGCTTTTAACATTACATGGAAGTGATGTTCATATTTATCCTTCGTTTAGTCAAAGTGCTGAGCGGATTTTTCAAAAAACGGTTAAATCCGCAGATGAGGTAATTGCAGTGGGAGAGCATCTTGCAAAGGCAGCAGTGTTGAAAGCAGGAAGAGAATGTACCCCGATTCCTATAGGGATTGATTTATCGACATTCAAGATAACAGAAAATTCCTTATTGAAAACAAAGCGTAAAGAGAAGTTAGCATTGCCTAAGAATAAAAAAATCATTCTGTCTATTGGGCGCCTTGTGAAAGAAAAGGGGATTTTTGAATTAGCAGAAGCATTGCCTTATCTTCCAGAGGAATATGTAGTCGTGTATGTAGGCGATGGACCGGGAAAGGAAAAGCTACAAAGACAGGAAATGTATAATGATCGATTATTTTTAGTGGGACAAATTCCTAATGACAAAGTGCGAGAGTATTTACTTGCAAGTGATATTTTTATTTTACCGTCTTATTCGGAGGGATTGCCTACTGTTGTGATAGAGGCAATGGCTTTGAAAATCCCAATTATTTGTACAAATGTAGGAGGGGTACCAGATTTATTTGGTGAATATGCTAATCTATTAATCCAACCTCGATCGGTACAGGATATTGTAGCAAGAGTAAAAGAGTTAATTGCTGATCCGGTTTTCTATGAAGCGGTAACAGAGGAATTATATCAGCGTGTCCATGCAAATTACTCTGCAGTTGATAATGCTAACAAGCTAGTGGAGAAATATAGAGAATTAACAAATAAGTCTATAGATTCTACTCATGAAATAAATCACATTTGGGAGGAAGCGAAATGACCAAGGTTCTAGTTACAGGTGGAGCAGGTTTTATTGGATCACATATTGTAGAAGGTCTATTAGAAGAAGGATATGAAGTAGTTGTTATCGATAATTTTTCATCAGGGAAATTTGAAAATATTAAAGATTTACCGGTTAAAATTTGTCCATTTGATATAACGGATCCAAGAGTAATCGATGTTATTGTCGACTTAAATCCTTCTTTTATTATTCACCAGGCTGCACAGGTAAGTGTGGCAGAATCGGTCCATGATATATTGCATGATGAAAATGTCAATGTAAAAGGATCTTTGCATGTGATTAAAGCAGCTATTCGTGCCTCTGTAGAGAAAATATTATTTGCTTCTTCTGCAGCTGTATACGGGAATCCTGTGGAGCTTCCTGTTACGACGGATCATCCGACTTTACCTGAATCACCTTATGGATTAACCAAGTTAACAGTCGAGAAATATCTAAAGTTAGCGTATAAATTTTATGGGCTATCCTATGGGATTCTAAGATACAGCAATGTTTATGGACCAAGGCAGGATGGTAAGGGCGAAGGCGGAGTCATCTCTATTTTTGCTGATCGTATTCTTGAAAATAAGGCTCCTATTATTTATGGTTCTGGAGAACAAACTCGAGACTTTATCTATGTAAAGGATGTAGCAAGTGCAAATGTACAGGCATTAAAGCAACAAGATAATATTTGCTTAAATATTTCATCTAATAATCGAATTTCTATTAATCAGCTTTGGGAAAAGATGGGGGATATTGGAGAAGTTTCATTTAATCCAGCATATAAAGCAGTAAGAGATGGAGATATTCTACATAGCATCCTTTGTAACGAGGAGACAATGGCGCAATTAGATTGGATGCCTCGAACCAATTTAGAAGATGGATTAAGAGAAACCCTTTTCTCATCAAAAAGTGTGTTACAAAAATAATCGTAGAATAGGGAGGAAGGATTGTAGAAGTTGGGAAATAATCGTACAGTAAGCAAAACAATAGGATTCGCAGTCTTATTGGTCGGTTGTCTTACAGTTTTATATGTGACAACGATGTATAAATTAACCTGGATACTTCCTATTGTATGCATATGGATTGCTATACAATTAGGCATTTATTTAAAATCAATCATTACACTTGACCAATTATTTCGAAATGTTATGTATGCATTGCTGCTTTCCACCTTTCTTAACCAGTCTGTCATTAGTGTAAATGTAGGTGCCTTTTCTCTTTTTTTATACAGAATATTGCTATTATTGGCAATTGTTGTGTACGTAGGCATTGCTTTGTATAGGAAAAGGCTGGCGGAGGACTTTACTCGGAGTGGATTGTCGTATATCTGGTTATTTTTTGGTGGGTGGATAATTTATGGAACTATATCTGTGCTTTGGTCCATCTCCATTATTGCATCCATTAAATATTTGTCCTTATTGATTATGGGAATAGCATTCGTTTATTTAGCAAGTATGACATTCAATACAAGGCAGCAATTGAAGTTTTTTTTGGCAAGCTGGCTTGGAATGACAGTTTTATTAGTAGGAATAGGCTTTGTGAATTATTTCTTCTCCATTCAATTGCCAAGTTCTGGGTTATATGGGGCTTCCATTCATAAACTGTCCTATCCTACCGCTGTTTTTTTTAACCAGAATGATTTTGCTGTTTATCTTGGTATTTCCTTCTTCTTCTTCTTAGCTGTTGCAAAGAATGCTAAAAGAACCATGATAAAAGGATCTATGCTTGTTTTAAGTGTAATGGTTCTTATCCTACTATATTTAACGGAATCACGTGCTGCTATGCTTGCGGTAGTAGTAGGAGGATTAGTATATCTATTCCTATTGGTACCGAAAAGATGGAAGAAGTTTATCTTGCTAAGCTTTTTTGGTTTATTCCTATTAGGAAGTCTCTTGTTTGCAAACAGAGGGATTGCCAAAGTTCAGTTACTTATGAATTCAGCAGGAGAATATGGATTTGATGAAGTGCTGCCATCAAACCTGGCAAGAATCAATCTTTTAAGGAATACCTTTTACTATTTACTAGATTCATATGGATTTGGTATTGGAGCGGGCAATATTCCATATTATTTGGAGCATAAAAGCTACTTTCCAACTGGAAATGTCTATCAAGTGCATAATTGGTTTGCAGAAATTGCTGGAAACTTTGGTTTAGTCATTCTGCTTGGTTATTTACTTGTGTTGATCTATGCATTTATAGGATTCTATCGAATATATCAAACAAATAATAGCAGTACAGATAAAATGCTGTTAGAAGCATGCATGATTGGAATGGTCTCTTTCCTCATTTCTAGTATTAGCCCAAGTTCAGTAATGAATTTATATTTCCATTGGGTGTTCCTAGGATTTATTTTATCTACATTGTCTGTTTATAAAAATAGAAAGCTAGAATCTTAACTTTCATAGCAGAAAGGGAGAGTTCGTTCGTGAAGTTCGGTTTATCACTTATTACAGCCAGATTGAAAAGATATATTTTGCCCTTATTAATATTCAGCATCCTTCTTGGAGCAATTGGATGGTTCGCGCCAGCAGGAAAAGAAAACACAACGGTAAAAGCAGAGGCAACGATTTTACTTGGAAATTATGAAAATGAGTATTTGAACAATAGTGAAGTGATCACCTCCTTATTAAGAAATGAAACGACTTTTAGAGAATATTTACCAGATGTGGAGATAGAGAAAGAAAAACTCCTTATTTCTACAGATACACCTAAAAAGATAAGCTTTGTTTTGACTGAGTCAAATGAACAACAAGCATTGGATTCATTATCAGAATTAGTAACTGCTTTTTTAGAAATGGATCAGCATTATTATCAAGAAAAAGAAGCGGTTATTTCAGAAAGCATTAATCAGCTTCAAGCAAACCCTGTCCCAGAAGAATTAGTTGTAGATCAACAACGATTTTTATATGAGCTAAAAACGAAACAGTTAACTCTTCAGCCTGCGATGCTAGTGAAAGACATTATGGCAATCAAGGCAGACGACAGAGTAGTTTCTCAACAAGATCGGGCATTACTAGGAGTTATGATTGGAATCATGCTCAGTTGTTTATGGATAATCTATCCGCTGTTTATAAAATCTGAAACGGATTAAAGAGGTGAATGTAGAATGGCTCCATCTGTATCAATAATCATGCCTTCATACAATTGTAAAGAGTATATATCTTTTAGCATCGAGTCTGTCAGAGCACAAACTTACACAGATTGGGAATTATTAATTGTGGATGATCATTCAACGGACGGAACTGTCGAATTATTAAAGGAATGGGAAAAGGCAGATGGACGAATTCGTGTTTTTTACCGGACAGTTAATGGAGGAGCTGCTATTGCCCGGAACATGGCACTTGACCATGCCTGTGGAAAATATATCGCATTTTTAGACAGTGATGATAGATGGAAGAAAGATAAGCTTGAAGCTCAACTAGCCTATATGAAGGAAAATAATTATGCGTTCACCTTTACTGCCTATGAGTGTATCGATCAAAAAGGAACATGTTTAAAAAAATATATTCGGGCTCCTAAGCAAGTAGATTATCAAACAATGCTAAAAAATACAATAGTCGGTTGCCTTACTGTGCTAATTGATCGTGACCAAGTGGGAGACTTTCGTATGCCTAATATTCGTACTCGACAAGACTTGGCAACATGGCTAATGATTTTAAAGCGAGGGTTCCGAGCGTTTGGTTTAAATGAAATATTAGCAGAATACAGGGTGGGAAATGAATCTATCTCCAAAAACAAATGGAAGGCAGCGAAAAATAATTGGCATGTATATCGTCAAATAGAGCAGTTAAATGTTTTTCAGTCGTCCTGGTATTTTTCTCATTATGCCTATAATGCTATTCGGAAAAGACTATAGAAGGTAGAGGATCTTTTAAAATGAGAACAATCCATGTTATTGTGGCGACTGGTATTTGGAATTTAGATCATTTAACATATCGCAGGCATCGATTTGCAGAGTTTCTGCAAAAACAGCAGGAAACAGAGGAAGTAATTTGGCTTTGTCCAGGACAAAAGCAAACGCCGGAAGTAACGAAATTAGAGAATGGTATTTATCAATGGATAATCAGTGACTTAGGAAATCATAAAGTACAACGATTCGCCCGGTTTATTCCCTTGTTCTATCAAAAGAAGCTACGAGGTTTAAGCAACTATTTAGCGGAAAAGAAAGGGAGTTGCTTGGTGAAATTATGGTATACCTACCCTGCGTTTCCAACATTACATAAGATATATGATTGGGATCAAATTGTTTATGACTGTAGTGATTTATGGGCAGAACAATTAAGTGGAAAATTCTCTTTACTAGCCTATATAAAACAAAAGGTTATTTTGAAAAGTGAACAAAGAATTGTGGAGAAAGCGAGTTACATTACTTGCACTTCTAGCTTTTTAAAAGAGGAATTAGTAAAACGGACACCTGAATATCAAAAAAAGATTTACACATTTGAAAATGGGGTAGAATATAGGCTTTTTCAAAAACAAGAGGAAAGTGCGCTTCCGCTAGAGAAAGAAGCAATAACGATTGGATATATTGGAGGGATTAAGCCTAAGCTTGATTTTTATCTCCTTCAGCAAATTGCACGGAGGAGGAAGGAATGGCGGATTTTATTAGTGGGACCTGATGGCACTAATTCTAGCCAAGAATTTATGCAACTATTGGAGGAGCCCAATATTCAATGGACTGGTAGTGTACCAAGGGAACAGGTTTCGGAGTATATGCATACACTTGACGTTGGGATTATGCCATATAAAGATATCCAATACAATAAAGCCATTTTCCCACTAAAGCTTTTTGAATTTCTAGCTGCTGGAAAACCAGTGATTGGGATGAACTTACCCTCAACAAAGGCATATGCAGAAGAAGGTGTTTATGAACTACTGCAAGGGGGAGTGGAAGCGGAACAGTTTATTCAGGCATGCGATAAGATGGTAAATACAGCTGGAAATCAAGAGTGGAAGAAAAGAAGAAAACAACTTGCAAAGACAAAGGATTGGGAGACGATTTTCCAAGAAATTACCCATATTAATAAAGAAACTAGCATGTGAGGATTTACTCATCCGCTAGTTTCTTTGTTGTTTATTTAAAAGGAACTTTAGATAAATATTTAAATTTTGCTATATATATCCATTTCATCCATTATATCCTGTAATGTAAGTTGTTCTAATTCCTTTTCCATTGACTGTTGGATAGTAGAAAAGGTTTTATTTAGTGTAGGGTAGATTTTGCAGCCGATTGGACAATGGTGGTTCGGGTGATCATGTATAGCAAACCACTCGCTTTTCGATTGAACAGCTAAATGTATATCCAGAAGAGAAATATCAGCAGGAGATTTTAAAAGAATAGCCCCTGATATTCCTGCTCTGCTCGTTAAAATTCCTCTTTTTTTCAAAAGTCCACATATTCTTCGTATTACAACGGGGTTCGTACTAACACTTTCTGCTATCGAATCAGAAGTTATTTGTTCATAAGGTTTTGATGCAATTAAAGATAGGATATGTATAGCAACAGATAGTCGGCTGTTAGCCATAATAGATAGACACCACCAATCAAAATTTTTGTCATTAAGTAGGAATACGTTATAATTGTTGCGTTGATAAAAGAATAGAGTTTCTATAGAGAAGCGCTTACAATTTGTGGTTACAACTATTATACAATGGATTTTACGTCTATAAATGGCTGAATTCCTGATAAATTGTGAACAAATAGACACAAAAAAAACGTTGATAAAGAGAAAGAAAAGGACTATCTTGCTTTATAATAAAAACAGCAATTAATCGTAAAGAAATAAGGTTTTAGATATTGTCATTAGTAGATGAGGTGTAAGATTTGTGAAAACAGTTTTAGTTGTAGGTGGTGGAATAACAGGGTTATCTACCATGTATTATTTGCAGAAAGAAAACAGGGAAAGAAGTTTAGGACTTCGTTTAGTGTTAGCAGAAGCGAATGATTATCTCGGTGGGAAAATTCATACAGTCACAAAAGATGAATTTATTATGGAAACAGGAGCAGACTCCATTGTTGCCCGGAATAAAAATGTTCTACCCTTTGTAAAGGAACTAAATTTAGAAGGGGAGCTCGTATATAATGCAACGGGAACATCCTATATTCATACTCAAAATAAGCTATTAGAAATTCCAAAGGATTCTGTATTTGGTATACCAATGACATTAGAAGCGCTTTTTACAAGTGAGCTTGTTTCCACTCGAGGGAAGCTAGAAGCATTAAAGGATCTTTTTCGCACAAATACACACTTTACGAAAGAATCTTCTATTGGTGAGTTCTTAGAGTATTATCTTGGAAAAGAAATTGTTGAAAAACAGATTGCGCCAGTTCTTGCTGGGGTATATTCTGGAAATATTTATTCGTTAACAATGGGATCCACATTACCTTATCTATTGGATTACAAAGAAAAGTATGGAAGTATTATCCGTGGCCTTGGGATAAACAAAGAATCGTTTCAGTCTGCTGCGAATAAGAAATTTATCTCTTTTAAAAAAGGGTTATCTACTATTATTAATCGATTGGAAGAAGTACTAACAGATGTAACAATTCTTAAGGGGATTGCTGTGACTAAAGTAAAAAAAGAGGAAAATCAATATAACATCCAGTTTTCAAATGGAGAGAAACAAGTGGTTGATACAGTAGTATTAGCGACTCCTCATGATGTAACGCAAAGGATTATAAACAGGGAAGAATTGAATCCAGTGTTCGGTAAATTAAAGAATTCATCTAATATCACCTTGTATTTATCCTATGATATACCAGATGAAGAGCTTCCAGAAGACGGAACAGGGTTTATTGTAGCCGGAGATAGTAACATTGTTTGTAATGCATGTACATGGACTAGTAGAAAATGGAAGCATACCTCAAAGAATAGTCAACTCTTACTGCGCCTTTTCTATAAAAAAACGAATCCAGCATATGAACGTTTAAATGCACTTTCTGAGGAAGCATTGGTCGATGAGGCTAGGAAGGATATTGAAAGAAGTTTAGGAATCACCTCAAGACCTAAAAGTTATGAAGTGACCAAGTGGACGAATGCGATGCCTGTCTATTCGTTAGATCATAAACAAGCAGTAGAGACGCTTAATCGAGACTTAGCAGATTTATATCCAAATATGTATTTGGCAGGTTGTTCTTACTATGGAGTAGGAATTGCGGCGTGTATGGCAAATGGGGAAGAAACAGCTGAGAGAGTTTTACATTCAATAGAATAGTCAAAAAAAGCAGGGCCATTTCATTTATGGAAAAGGTTCTGCTTTTTGTGAATGTATACATGGTTGAAAGATATTGTTCTGTATATTTATAGTAAAATAGAGGATATTTGCCTTCTAATCTAGTAACAACTTTTCACAAGCTTTATAATAGATGAAAGAATATAAGAAACAGGTAACAAAATCAAAATAAGACAGATGTCCACAATATAGGAGTAAACGGAATGGATCAATTAGTAATGGTGTATATTGTTTTAATAACAATGTCCGGTGCATTGCATGTGATATTAGCAATTATTGCTTATATGAATAAACATGCGTTTGAGGGAATGAGAACTTTTTTGTGGTTTTCTTGTTTTATCGCTATCTATGCATTTGGATATGCATTAAGTCTTGCTAGTACAACGATAGAAGGAATGAAGTTCTGGACAGCCATTCAGTATTTAGGTATGCCATTTTCAGCACCTGCTACGTTAATTTTTGTTTTACAATATATTGGCTATGATAGACATTTAAATAAAATGACATACTTTCTCTATTATTTAATCCCGTCTATATCCTTATTGCTCCTTGCTACAAATGAATATCATCATTTATTCTATCAATCCGTCTATTTAGAATATCGTAATGAAACTCCGGTTATGCAAATTACTATGGGGCAATGGTACTTAATACATGGTGCGTATACATTTGGGACGCTTGCAATCGCTTTTGTACTACTAGTAATCTATTGGTTTAGAGAGAAATCAAGACAAACGAAACAAGTAGCTATTCTCTTAATAGGTGTCCTTGTTCCAATTGTCGCTGCGTTTTCTTACTTAATAGGAATCACGCCTGGTGGTTTAGATATCGTGCCGATTGCCATGTTATTTTCTAGTTCTCTTTATTTATATTCGATTATTTCAACGAAGTTTTTATTGGTACCGCCAATAGAAAAGGATTATATATTTGAAAGTATGGAAGATGCTGTTCTAGTATTAGATCAAACCTATCACATTAAAGATTTTAATAAGGCGGCCAATAGTTTATTTTCAAATGTAAAAATAGGGGAGCATATAGCAGCTGTACTAGGGTTGGATAATCAGATTCTCCCACTACTGAAAAATATCCATGAAGAATCAATAATTATAGAATCAGAGATGGAAAATGACACTTTGAAAGAATATTATCAAGTAAAAATTTCCTCGATAAAAAGAGGAGAGTCAACAATTGTTGGTACTACTATCATTTTCACTGATATTACGGAGCAAAAAAAGGAACAGTTGAATTTAACGAAATTAGCATATACGGATGGGCTGACTCAAGTATATAATCGCGCTTATGTTCTATCTGTTGCCGAAAAAAGGTTGTCTTCTGAAGATAAGCTGGCTGTTATTCTGTTCGATATTGATTATTTTAAAAAAATAAATGATACGTATGGTCATTTTGGAGGAGACGAGGCGCTGAAGCATGTTGCTAACCTCTGTAAAAGTATGGTTCGGGAGAATGGGATATTTGGACGCTATGGTGGGGAGGAATTTATCCTCTTTCTATTTGGAAAAGAAGCGGAAGGCGCTGTTGAAATGGCTTGCAGCTTAAGAAGATTAATAGAAGAGTCGCCATTATATTTTAATAAAACGGTGATAAATATGACTGCAAGCTTTGGAGTTGCGGAAAATGAGAAAGGTAACGAACTTGCTCCGTTGATTCATGAGGCAGATGAAGCATTATATGCTTCCAAAAGAGAAGGAAGAAACACTGTTAGCCTGGCAACTAATGGGGAATATATTACATTATCATCTTGGATAGCATCTGATAAATATTGAGTATTGCTATTTTTTCTATAATGGCAATGGTAGTAATAAATATTGCGAATATTTTAAACAGTATTGAATGTAAGCTTTGTTCCATTTATAATAAATAATGAAAATCATTATCAATCAGATTTTTGTATAAAGAAATCCAATAAATGAGAAAATAGGTTAAGTATAAAAAGGATTAAATTAACAGTTGTTTAAATCAGTAGAAAACGGATATGGAAATTTAACGATAGAAATACAATTAAAGGAGGGGAGAACGAATGGATATATTGTCAACAGACCAACTTAAAATTGGATATGAAGATAAGATTATCGTCAATGATTTAAATTTACGAGTCCAAGAAGGAAAAATCACTACTATAATAGGACCTAATGGTTGTGGTAAATCGACGATATTAAAGACTCTTGCGCGGATTCATAAGGCGAAGGCGGGATATGTGTATCTAGATGGAGAAATGATTCACAAAATACCAACAAAAAAAATTGCGCAAAGAATGGCAGTGCTTCCTCAATCGCCAGAGGCGCCGAATGGATTAACGATAGTTGATTTAGTCTCCTATGGTCGTTCCCCTCATCAAAGAGGCTTTGGACGTTTAGGGGATAAAGACAGAGAAGTAATAAATTGGGCATTGGACGTAACGGGGCTAACGGAACTGAAAAATCAGGAAGTCGATACATTATCAGGTGGACAGCGACAAAGAGCTTGGATTGCAATGGCAATAGCACAGGAAACAAATCTGCTGCTTCTAGATGAACCAACAACATATTTGGATATGGCTCATCAATTAGAAGTATTGAAATTATTGAAGAAATTAAATGATGAAGAAAATCGAACAATAGTAATGGTTATTCATGACCTTAACCATGCAGCAAGATTTTCGGATCATATGGTTGCAATGAGAAACGGTCAATTAATGAAAGAGGGAACAGCGGAAGAAGTAATGACAGAAGAGGTTCTGAAAGAAGTCTTCCAAATAGATGCGGTTGTAGTAAAAGATCCTCGAACAAATAAACCAGCTTGCCTCTCTTATGACTTATTGCATCAAAAAGAAAAAGAGCTAGTAATGTCTGCTAAGTAATCGATGAAAGATTATTTAGCTTTTTTGTATTTTAAAGAATTATTATCCGTTACAAAAAAGATTTTTGATTCAGCTGTGAATCAAAATCAAACTAGTCTTCTCCATTTCTTAGCATGAAGGGAAAGTGTTTTTCATATAATGGGATTGAGTATGTTTTCACATAAATTTGCTTATTATCGTCGTACCTATTTATAATTTTGGTATACTATTAGAATAGTGTAGTCAGAAATATGCATAGAAGGTTGAGATTAATGGATAAAAACATAATGATAAAAAAATTTCTAGAAATTTTGCCTAATGAGAGTGTTAAGGTTGATGAGGCGTTAAATAAATATACGTATACTAAAATTGGTGGAAAGGCTGATTTCTTGCTTTTTCCTCTTACGTACGAGCAATTACAGTCAGCGTATAAATTGGCACTAAACGAAAATGTACCAATCACTATTTTAGGCAATGGTTCGAACGTATTAATAAGAGATGGCGGAATCCGTGGAGTCGTATTTAATCTAACAAAGCTTGATGCCATTTCCCTTGAAGGCAATAAAGTGATTGCCCAAAGTGGTGCAGCAATTATTGAAACATCTAGATTTGCATTCGAGCATTCTTTAACAGGATTGGAGTTTGCTTGTGGAATTCCTGGTTCTGTAGGCGGAGCGTTATATATGAACGCTGGTGCTTATGGAGGAGAGGTTTCTGACGTATTGGAAACAGCGAAAGTATTAACGAGGTCTGGTGACATTCGCACCGTAACAAAAGAAGAATTAGAACTTGGCTACCGCACAAGTAGCATCGAGAAAAATGGCTGGGTGGCGTTAGAAGGAACTTTTTCACTTGAAAAAGGAAATGTTGCTGAAATCAAAGCGAAAATGGATGAACTAACTTTCTTAAGAGAATCGAAACAGCCATTAGAATATCCTTCCTGTGGAAGTGTATTTAAAAGACCGCCGAACAATTTTGCGGGAAAACTCATTCAGGATAGTGGACTCCAAGGAACAAAAATTGGCGGAGCGCAAGTATCTACAAAGCATGCAGGTTTTATTGTAAATGTAGAAGATGCCACAGCGAATGATTATCTATCCTTAATAAAGCATGTTCAAAAAACGGTAAAAGAAAACTTTAATGTAGACCTAGAGACTGAAGTAAGAATCATTGGGGAGGAATAGAAAATTTCTTGCTAAATGAAATGGATTGGAACAAAAGGGGCATTTGAGAAAGAATAAATCTTTTTCAAATGCCTCTTTTTTTATAGAAAGTAAAAGACTTATGTTCCTAATATTCTCCGCACAAGTAACTGCATCATTAAGTATAGGTAATAGCCAAGCATCGCGCCGAAAACATTAAGAATGAAATCATCTATATCTGCCGCTCTATCCATCGTAAAGAAATATTGGATCAGTTCAATAGTAAGGGAGCAAAGAACAGCAAGCCCTATTATGACAATTGCTCTAAATCGTTTTTTGTAAAAAAAAGGCAGTATAAAACCAAAGGGAATAAATAGAACGATGTTTCCTAAAGTATATAACATCCAAAAAAAAGGAGGTTTATATTTATATTGATATAAGATTTGGACATAAGGTGTTACGTTCATATTCCTTTCGTTCATACTTGGCGGGGAGAAATGAAAAGGCTCTAAAGTTACATATAAAACTGTTAATAAATATAGAAAAAATAAATTGAGCGTAAGTTCTCTTGTGAAAAGCATTTTTCTTTGATTATTTTGCTGGATCCGAAAATAGATCCATAATGGAATGACAAGTATAAGAATAAAAGGGAAAGTTAATCGTAACTGAACTCCGCTCATCGACCATAGGGTGATAAATAGAAAGAGGACAAAGATAAAAAAAATTCCGTTTTTTAATACATGCACAGATAATCGAAGTCCTTTCTTTTTTTATTCTCCTAAAAGTATATGTATGCTTGTTCCAAAGTAGAATACAAGCGAATCACTTTACTCTTTTAATCGAAATACGCATACTAGGAGTGAAAGAAGATGTTTGTCTATACATTAATGGAGGAGATGAATCATTTTGAGTAGTAAAGTTCAAATAGGTCAAACGGCTATGCATGTTACGAAGCTAGGGTATGGAGCGAATTCTGTCGGTGGTCATAATTTATTTCCGAATTTAAATGACGAAACAGGAAAAAGTGTAGTAAGAAATGCATTAGATGCGGGAATTGATTTTCTAGACACAGCATATGTATATGGCTTAGGAAGATCAGAGGAGTTAATTGGAGAGGTGCTAAAAGAAAGAGGTAACCGCCAAGATATCGTCATTGCAAGCAAGGCTGCTCATAAATTAGTGGATGGCAAAATTCAACTCGATAATAGTAGAGACTTTTTACGTCAATCGGTAGAAGATAGCTTAAAAAGACTGCAAACAGATTATATTGATTTGTTCTATGTTCATTTTCCAGATAGTGTAACTCCAATGGCTGAAGTGGCAGGAACGCTTCAAGAATTAAAGGAGGAAGGAAAGATTCTTGCAGTAGGAGCTTCGAATTTAGATGCTGAACAACTAAAGGCATTTAATCAGGATGGCTATTTAGAAGTATTCCAAGCAGAATATTCCTTATTTAAAAGACAAGCAGAGGAAATGTACTTACCATATTGTGTCGAGCATAATATTAGCTTTGTTCCGTATTTCCCTTTAGCTTCTGGGTTATTGACAGGAAAATACGCAAAGGATTCCATCATTAGTGATGGAAGAAAAAATAATCCTCTTTTCCAAGGAGAAGCATTTATTCGAAATGTAGAAAAGGTGGATCAATTAAAGCAAATGGCGGAAGAAAAAGGCTTTGATGCAACGCATTTTGCTTTAGCATGGTTATTAGAACAGCCGGCAGTTGATGTAATTATTCCAGGAGCAAAATCAACAAGTCAGCTTGAGAACAATCTTCGGACATTAGAAGTAACATTAACAAAAGAAGAAGTGAAGAAAATTAGTGATATATTTGCATAAGGAATCATGCATATCATGTCATGCTTTTCTTGAAATAGAATAATGAAATTTATACAAAAGCGATGAAGATAGAGTAGAACCTTCATCGCTTTTATTTACATAAAGAGTATTTTATAAATTATATTTTATTCATTTATTATAGGAGAAATTATTTTTGAATAATATTTAATTAGTCATGGATTTAAGAATTAGCGAAGTGTAATGAAGATTATGGAGGATTTGGTGTAAGGTTTTCTAACGTTATTTGGCAGGAAAATCTTGATGTAACAATGTTTTTGTTTTTTTGTGTACTTAATAGGTGAAATTAATTTCTCTGTCTATTCAAAAGAAGAAATTATACCAATTTTGCTTTCATAGTGTTACAATAAGTAAAAGTTTAAATATACAGATTTTTCGCTTTAATCGGATAATTGGAGGGGTAAAAGTGACACAATTGAGAAGTAATATGATAAAAAAGGGATTTGATCGTGCACCACATAGAAGCTTACTACGTGCTGCTGGTGTAAAAGAAGAGGATTTTGATAAACCGTTTATTGCTGTAGTCAATTCATATATTGATATTGTCCCAGGTCATGTACACTTACAGGAGTTTGGGAAAATTGTAAAAGAGGCAATAAGAGAAGCCGGTGGTGTTCCATTTGAAATGAATACAATTGGTGTGGATGATGGAATTGCAATGGGGCATATTGGTATGCGTTATTCTTTACCAAGCCGCGAAATCATTGCAGATTCGATTGAAACAGTAGTTGCTGCACACTGGTTTGACGGAATGGTATGTATTCCAAACTGTGACAAAATTACACCAGGAATGATGATGGCTTCCTTACGTTTAAATATTCCTACTATCTTTGTAAGTGGCGGTCCAATGAAGGCTGGGGTTACTAGTGATGGTAAAAAGATATCCTTATCTTCTGTGTTTGAAGGAGTCGGCGCATTCCAGTCAGGTAAGCTTGATGAAGGTGGACTAAGAGAATTAGAACAATTTGGCTGTCCAACATGTGGTTCTTGTTCAGGAATGTTTACGGCAAATTCAATGAACTGTCTGGCTGAAGCATTAGGACTTGCGTTGCCTGGAAATGGGACAATTCTTGCAGTTGCTCCAGAACGAAAAGAATTTGTGAAGAAATCAGCTAAACAGTTAATGGAATTAATAAAAGAAGATATTAAACCAAGAGATATTGTGACAGAAAAAGCGATTGATAACGCATTTGCATTAGATATGGCATTAGGAGGCTCAACAAACACGGTCCTTCATACATTGGCATTGGCACATGAAGCAGGTGTAGAATATCCCCTTGAAAGAATCAATGAAGTAGCAGCAAGAGTGCCTCATTTGTCTAAGTTAGCTCCATCATCTGATGTACATATTGAAGACCTTCATGAAGCAGGTGGCGTTTCAGCGGCTCTTTATGAACTCTCTAAAAAAGAAGGAGCTCTTCATTTAGATACATTAACTGTTACAGGCAAAACACTTGGAGAGAATATTGCAGGATGTAAAGTCAAGGATTATCAAGTTATCCGTCCAATCGATGATCCGCATACACAAACAGGCGGATTAGCAGTCTTGTTTGGTAATCTTGCTCCTCAAGGTGCTATCATTAAAACGGGTGGAGTCCAAAATGGAATTCAACGTCATGAAGGACCAGCAATTGTGTTTAACTCACAGGATGAAGTATTAGGAGGATTGGTAAAAGGGAAAGTGAAGGAAGGACATGTTGTTATCATTCGTTATGAGGGACCAAAAGGGGGACCTGGAATGCCGGAAATGCTAGCACCGACTTCGCAAATTGTAGGAATGGGTCTTGGTCCTAAAGTTGCGCTGGTAACAGATGGACGTTTTTCAGGTGCATCTCGCGGTATTTCTATCGGCCATGCTTCTCCAGAGGCAGCTGAAGGAGGACCTTTGGCGTTTGTAAAAGATGGCGATCATGTTGTGATTGACATAGAAAATCGCACAATGGATGTTATCGTTCCTGAAGAAGAATGGGAACAAAGAAAAGCAGAATGGAAAGGTTTTGAATCGAAAGTAAAAAGCGGCTACTTAGCACGTTATTCTAAGCTTGTTACATCTGCAAATACAGGAGCAGTAATGAAGTATTAATTTAGGAAGGTTCACATAATAAAAAAGCAGATTGGATACATGGAAAAAAGTGTATCCAATCTGCTTTTATTTATTAATAAAGTATTTTTTTGAACTATGTTTATTCCTTTATTATCTCCTTTTTTCGATTAGAATCCATGCTTTGTACCTGTAGGATATCTAAAAGGAAAACAAATACAGGTATACCAATGATTAAGCCCCATACTCCAAAGAAATGCTCGGAGAAGATAAGGACGATAAAAGTGAAAAATACCGGTAAATTTGTTTTCGAGGACATTAATTTCGGATTAAGGATATACGCCTCAATAGCATGGATTATACAGATAAAGATAATCAAAATAATGATATAGGGATAGCCGCCAATGGTATATCCGATTGTTAGCAATGGTATAAGAGAAATAATAACCCCTGCCACTGGGATAAGGCCAAAGACAAATATCATTAGGGATAAGCCAAGCAATTGAGGGAAACCAAGAATCCAGAGCCCAATAGTCGTTAAGATACAGTTCACTAAAGCTATGATTACTTGAGCTTCTAATACTTTCCCAAATGTTAAAACAAATTTCTTGCCGAAAAATTCAATTTCGTTATAAAAAGGAGCTATCTTACTTGTGCGAAAGTTTTCTTTATATTTAATTAAACGCGGCTTCTCTAATAGGAAGAAGAAGCTTAGGATGATAGCTAGTATAAATTGTATACTTATGGAGCTAATGCTGGAAAAATATTTGACGACAATGCCAAGCCCTTGTTCCAAATAGCTGTTAATTTGTCTTTCTTGAATAATGGAAACAATATAATTTAAGACAGCATTATCATGTGGACGGGAATAAAAATCGATTAACTGTCTAATTAATGCCGTTATTTCTTCCACTAGCATTGGTAAATATTTAATAAAGCTATAGGAAAGTAATCCGATGGTTATTAGGTAGAGGATGCTAACTATAACGTTTCGTTTTACGTGAATTCGTTTGGAGATAATTTTTTCCATACGATCCATTAAAAATGAAAGAATAAAGGTAAAAAGCATTAAATTAATCATACTTCTAAGGGCATAGATACCCAAAATGATTAAAGCAAAGATAAAAAATCTTTTTACACTTTTATTAGTAAGAAAATTGATAATTGTTTCCACTCCATTTCCCCTTTTTTTGATATATTTTCGTTTTCTATCTATCTTCCTATATTTTAACCTAAATTGTATTTTAATAATATAAAAAAGCCGACATTTTGCGAAAATTTAGCCAGCTGAAAAAAGAGGCATTATATATAGGAAGTTTTTTGCTTGAATCTTTTCTCCTTCCACTTATATAATTAATAAATAGTCTGTTTTCTAAAAGCTTGAGGAAATAAGCTAATGAAGTAAAACAAAAACGTTAAGGATAGGAGGAGAAGTGATGGGGATGTGAAATTAAGAATTGGTTATTTGGCAAAAGTTACTGGTGTAACCAAAAGAACCATTGATTATTTATGCAAACCATGGTCTTCTCTAAATAAAAAATGAATCATACCTTACATCAGTAAAAATGGGATTAACATAAAAAAAAGGAAGTAAGAAATACTATGTTTTATAAAAGTATTTCATTAATACAAGCTTTTGCTAAATTAACTGTTTTTTATAGAACTGCACTAATTTAAATAAACGGAATTGGAATTATATAAGCAATAGCGTCTCTCTTTCTTTTAAAGAGAAATGTTGTATACGGCTTTTATTAATCAGGAGGTGTAAGCCCCTTTACGGGCTACTTATTGGAAATTTTTAATTTGATTTTATTTGTGATATTAATTGCTTTAACCGCTTTTTTCGTTGCAACAGAGTTTGCAATAGTGAAAGTCAGGAGTTCTAGAATTGATCAGTTAGTTGCTGAAGGGAAAAAAGGTGCATTAGCAGCAAAAAAGGTAACGACACATTTAGATGAATATTTATCAGCTTGCCAATTAGGGATAACCGTTACAGCTTTAGGGCTAGGGTGGATTGGGGAATCTACTTTTGCGGAAATCTTAGAGCCGTTATTTGTTAAGTTATCTATTGGTAACGCAGTATCTCACTTGATTGCTTTTGTTATCTCTTTTTTACTTGTAACCTTCTTGCATGTAGTTGTTGGAGAACTTGCTCCAAAGACGGTTGCCATTCAAAGGGCAGAAGTAATAGCATTAACCTTTGCGACACCAATTATTTGGTTCTATCGAATATTATATCCTTTTATTTGGTTGTTAAATGGATCAGCACGACTTTTGACAAGTATCTTTGGATTAAAACCAGCATCAGAACATGAACTGGCTCACTCGGAAGAAGAGTTAAGAATTTTAATGTCAGAAAGCTATAAAAGCGGTGAAATCAATAAAAATGAATTAGCGTATGTAAATAATATTTTTGAATTTGACGAACGAATTGCCAAAGAAATTATGGTGCCAAGAACAGAAATGGTTACAATCAGTGTGGACAATACGTTTGATGAAATAATGAATATATTGGAAGAAGAGAATTACACGCGCTACCCACTAGTTAATGGAGATAAGGACAATGTAATTGGATTAATCAATATTCGGGAATTTCTTACGGCAACCATTCAAAATAAACAAGAGATTCAATTAGAGGAATATATGAAACCGATTATTCGTGTAATTGAAACAGTGCCTATTCGAGAATTATTAATTAAAATGCAAAAAGAACGTACACATATGGCGATTCTGCTTGATGAATATGGTGGTACTTCAGGTATTGTTACGGCAGAGGATATTTTAGAGGAAATTGTTGGAGACATCAGAGATGAATTTGATGAGGATGAAATTTCGGACATTCGTAGAATTAATGAGGACCATTATATTCTTAATGGGAAAGTATTAATTAGCGAAGTAAATGATCTTTTAGGTACACATTTATCAGAGGATGAAGTGGACACGATTGGCGGATGGTTTTTAACCAATAATTTTGAAGCTGTTGAAGGTGATATCTTGGAAGAAGAAGGATATATCTTTAAAATCAAAAATATCGAAGAACATCATATTCACTTTATTGAAGTAATGAAGAATGCTAGTGTAGTGGAAGTTTAATGAAACTGCTGTTTTATGAAGAAGGGGAAACCCTTCTTTTTTCATTGTATAAATTGTTGATTTAATGGAATCTTAAAAGAAGAGTTAACGCTGAATGCTGATTTTATTGAATTTTATCAATTTAATCAATTTAATTGTGTCAGCATTGTGTCTGTCAAAAATGCATTTAGTTTAAATTGTTATTAATCTGTAAACGCTTTATCATAAAGGCATGAAATATAAGGGGGTTTAAACAAAATGTCAGACGAAAATAAAAACGGTTTTCGTGTAAAAATACAGCGTTTTGGTAGTCATTTAAGCGGCATGATTATGCCTAATATAGGAGCATTTATCGCATGGGGGTTAATTACAGCATTGTTCATCCCAACAGGTTGGACACCTAATGCAGATCTAGCTCAACTTGTAGATCCAATGATTAAATACTTATTGCCATTATTAATTGGTTATACAGGTGGTAAGATGGTTTACGCAGAGCGCGGTGGTGTAGTTGGTGCAATCGCAGCAATGGGTGTAATCGTCGGTGCTGATATTCCGATGTTCCTTGGAGCAATGGTAATGGGTCCACTTGGTGGTTTCTTAATCAAAAAAGTGGATGACTTATTTAGAGGGAAAATTAAAGCTGGATTTGAAATGTTAGTAAATAACTTTTCAGCTGGTATCTTAGGTGCAATTATTGCAATTATTGGTTTTAAATATATTGGTCCAATTGTTGAGGGGTTAAGTAGTTTCTTATCAAGTGGAGTAGAATTGATTGTTGATGCAAAACTACTGCCGTTAGCAAGTATCTTTATTGAGCCTGCTAAAGTATTATTCTTAAATAACGCAATCAACCAAGGTATTCTAGGTCCGATTGGTGTTGAACAAGCAAAAGAAGTTGGAAAATCTATTCTATTCTTATTAGAAGCAAACCCTGGTCCTGGATTTGGGGTATTATTAGCTTACTGTATTTTTGGAAGAGGTACTTCAAAACAAACAGCACCTGGTGCAGCAATTATTCATTTCTTGGGTGGTATTCATGAAATTTACTTCCCATACATCTTAATGAAACCTGCAATGTTATTAGCTGTAATCGCTGGTGGTATGGGTGGAGTATTCACCTTTACATTATTTGATGCTGGTTTAGTAGCAACTCCATCTCCTGGTAGTATTATTGCATTAATGGCAATGGCGCCAAAAGGACAACATTTAGGCGTTATTGCAGGTGTTGTAGTTGCGACCATTATTTCTTTCGTAATCGCAGCTATTATTTTGAAAACAAGCAAAGATAAAGAAGAAGATATTAGTGCAGCAACAGAAAAAATGGAAGCTTTAAAAGGGAAAAAGAGCTCAGTAGCAAGTGCAATTACTGAAACTGCAGCAACTCCTAAAGCAGCTGATGCTACAGAATTCGATTATCAATCAGTGAAAAAAGTAATCTTCGCATGTGATGCTGGTATGGGATCAAGTGCGATGGGTGCATCTATCATGCGTAATAAAGTGAAAAAAGCAGGAATTGAAGGAGTAGATGTAACAAATACATCTATCGCAAACCTTCCAAGTGATGCAGATCTTGTTATTACTCATAAAGATTTAACAGACAGAGCAGTAGCGAAATTACCAAATGCACATCATGTTTCTGTTGAAAACTTCATGAACAGCCCTAAATATGATGAAATTATCGAGAAATTAAAATAAGCTTATGCTATGAACAGAATGTCGGCCAAATTTCGGCCGGCATTTTTTTGATGACTTTTGTTTGTTGCTTTTTAATAGGGGGAATAAAAAGAAACGCGGGGATTTGGAAATCGCCCTAGTGAGTAGTAAGCTGGCACCTCAGAAACATATCTATGGGTAGAAAGAGGTGACTTTCAATCATT
This sequence comes from Niallia sp. FSL W8-0635, assembly GCF_038007965.1. Lineage (GTDB taxonomy): Bacteria > Bacillota > Bacilli > Bacillales > Cytobacillaceae > Niallia. Next base: position 332,096 of record NZ_JBBOYD010000001.1, read on the forward strand.
GAATACTAACAGTTTTTAAAGTGTCTCAGGCGAAACGTGGCCTCTGGAATATAATCAATACCTTTATGGAAAAAGAATGTAGTAAATTTTCAGTATTTATAGATAAAAATAGGGTATCCTAAATTAGAATTGGCAACAATAGAGTTGAAAAAAATGTGTTTAAAACTGTTTGAATAAGCGTGTATAGCAGTTTTATAATTAAATCATGTCAGGTGATTAAGGAGATAAGCAATGATTATTTCCGCGCGAGAAAGAATTATTTTACAGATACTATTAGAAAATATAGAAGAAGAAATGACGATTAAAGGAATTGCTGAGCATGTAAATGTTAGCGAGCGAACGATACATCGTGATTTGAAGAATGTAGAAGATATATTGGCAGGCTTTCATCTTAAATTAAATAAAAAGGCTGGAGTTGGGGTAAATATTATTGGAAATCCTAATGATATTTATCAATTAAGGGTATCTATATTAAAGCAAGACTATATAGAATACACTCCTGAGGAACGAATACTTGTTGCTTTATGTACTTTGCTAGATCATCAAGAGCCGATTAAGCTTTTTTCTTTGGCAAAAGAGCTCGGGGTAACAACAGCTACAGTTAGCCATGATTTAGACAAACTAGAGCCAACTATCGAAAGGTATAATCTACGATTAATGCGAAAACGAGGCTATGGTATTGAATTAGTTGGAACGGAAGAAGATAAAAGAAAGGCAATTCGCAGTCTTATATCCGACCGATTTGATGTGCCAGAGTTTCTTAAAATGGTTAAGGAAAATATTCAGAAGAAATCTAGCAATAAAGTTGATTCGATTTCTGAACGACTATTAGGCCTTGTTCAAAAGGAGAAATTGCTACGCATTGAAAATATCATTGAAGATATTAATGAGCAATTGCCGTACCCTTTAGCAGACAGTTCCTATGTTGGACTAGTAGTTCATATCGCTCTTGCAATGGAAAGAATTCAAAGAGGAGAAAATATCTCGTTTAAAGAAGATTATTTAAGCGAGCTTTCTCAAACAAAAGAATTTGATTTTGCAAAGCAAATCGTAGAGAGGCTGGAACGCACTTTTGATATTTCGATTCCGGAAGAGGAAGTCGGATATATTACGATGCACTTAAGAGGTGCTAAGGTACGTTACGATAATAAAGTTGGAATCAAGGATGAAAATGTAGAAGTAGCGATGCTGGTACGGACATTGATTGCTAATGTAGAGAAATTGTTACATACAACTTTGGCAGATGATTCTTTGTTTCAGGGTTTACTTGCCCATCTCCAGCCGAGCTTATATCGCTTAGATCAAAAGATGAGAATTTCCAATCCTTTGTTGGAAAACATTAAAGAAGATTACGCCGAGCTATTTGAGGTAGTAAAACAGGCAGTAGAGCAAACACTTGTTAATAGGGATGTCCCAGAAGAAGAAATTGGTTATTTGGTTTTGCATTTTGGTTCCGCGCTTAATGACAAAAAAATAACAAAAAATATAAAGTTATTGATTATTTGCTCCAGTGGAATTGGGACATCGAAAATGCTTGCAGCAAAAATTATTAATCAAATTCCAAGTCTATCGGAAGTTAAAACGGCTTCTGTGTTCGAGTTAAAGAATATCTCCATCGATAATTACGATGCAATTCTTTCGACAATTCCGCTAGAGGATATTTCAAGAGAGTATCTAGTGGTAAATCCGATTCTAAATGATAAGGACTTAGAGGAAGTCAAAAACTATCTTGAGAAGAATAGTGGTCATGTATTAGAGGACGAGAAGTATGGGGAAACGCTAAAGCAAAAGCAGGCATGCATAGATTTTCAATCATTTCTTGTGTTTACAGAGCAATCTCAGCTTCTGACTTCTATTTTAAAAGAATTGCATATATGGAATAAGGGAACATGCCTTAGTGAGAGCTTAAAATATGGATTAAAGGTATTGAAACAGCAAGGTTCCATCTTAAATGACAAAGAAGTTTTTGCTGCTTTAGAAGCGAGGGCAGAAATAGGCGGGCTCGCCATTCCTGAAACCACATTAGCTCTTTATCACACGAGTAATAATCAAATTGAAAAACCATCTTTCAATATAATTGACTTGCCCGAGATGGTGAGTTTGAGGGCAATGAATGGTGCTAATGAAATGGTAAAGCGAGTGCTACTGTTACTTGCACCGTTAAATGCGAGTTCAGAGGTAATGGGAGTATTAAGTTTTCTGAGTGCATCAATTATTGAATCCGAGAGAAGTATCGAGGTATTCAATAAGGGGAATAAAGAAGAACTATTGAATTTTATTAGCAGCCAGTTTTTACGTCATCATTTGAGAAATTAATAGGAGGAATAAAAATGAGTATTTTAAAAAAGGAAAATGTTATCTTAAACAGCAATGTATCAAGTAAAGAGGAAGCAATCAAAAAAGCAGGTCAAATTTTAGTTGAACAAGGATATGTATCTGAGGACTATGTTCCAGCTATGTTACAAAGAGAAGAAATTTCATCTACTTACATGGGTAACTTCTTAGCAATTCCACATGGTACAGATGAAGCGAAAACAGCTGTATTAAACTCTGGTCTATCTGTTATTCAAGCACCAAATGGTGTTGATTTTGGGGGTAACGAAGTAAAGCTTATTATTGGGATTGCTGGGAAAGATGGCGAGCATTTAGAGCTATTATCTCAAATCGCAATTGTATGTTCTGATATCGAAAATGTAGAAAAATTAGTTGCAGCAAAAACAGAAGAGGAAATAATCCAAATATTAAGCGAGGTAGAATAATACTATGAATGCTATTCATTTTGGAGCTGGGAATATAGGAAGAGGATTTATCGGCCTATTATTACATCAGTCAAATTATGCCATTACTTTTGTGGATGTTAACGAACAAATTATCGATGAATTAAATCGCGTTGGCCAATACAATGTGTTGCTTGCAAATGAAGCAAAAGAGCAATTCACAGTGAAAAATGTAAAAGGGATCAATAGTAAAATTAATCCTGAACAAGTAATAGAAGAGTTTATCCATGCGGATATCGTCACTACAGCAATCGGACCAAATATTTTGAAGTTCATCGCGCCGCTAATTGCAGATGGAATTAAAGCGCGAATGAAGAGTAATCAATCACCTGTCAATGTAATTGCATGTGAAAACATGATTGGTGGAAGTAGTGCTCTTAAACAGTTTGTTTTAGAGCATTTAAATGAAGAAGAAACAGCATGGGTAGAGGAATACGTTGGATTCCCTGATTCAGCTGTAGACAGAATTGTGCCAAACCAAAAGAATGAGAATTTATTAGATGTTCTAGTAGAGCCTTTCCATGAGTGGGTTGTAGATGAAACTGCGATTAAAGGGGCTAAACCTGAAATTGAAGAAGCTCATTTTGTAGAGAACTTACAAGCATATATTGAACGAAAACTATTTACTGTAAATACTGGTCATGCTGCAACAGCATACTTAGGCAATATCAAGAACTATGAAACCATTTCAGAAACAATTGATCATGAAGATGTAAAAGAAAAAGTGCTTCATGTTTTGCAAGAAACAGGAAAAGTACTTGTGGAAAGATATAACTTTAATGCTGAGGATCATCAAAAATATATCAGCAAAATTTTAGGTCGCTTTGCAAATGTTTATATTGTGGACGACGTAAAACGAGTTGGTAGATCACCGCTAAGAAAATTAAGCGGCAATGATCGATTAGTTGCTCCAGCGTTAGCGTACTATAAGGAGTTTAACGAAATTCCATCTCATCTAGTAGAAGTGATGGCATCTGCTCTTCACTTTTATACTCCAGAAGACCAAGAGTCTGTGGAATTAAAGAACTTAATTGATGAAAATGGCGTTCAATCGGCTTTCAGTAAAGTATCAGGTTTAAGCGAAGACCATGCTTTAGTGAAAGAAGTTGTACTTGCTTATAACAATATTAATGCATAAAAAAATCCAATGTGGCCATGATAGGCTACATTGGATTTTTTAATACTTATGAAAGTTAAGCATTTCCCCACAAGCCCCTAAAAGGGTGCCCTGCGCTTTTATCTTGTAGCGGTAGAAGAGTTTGCTTTTGATTGTTTGCGCTTGTCCCACATTTTTTTGGCGAAGGGATAGATGATTGGTCCCCACGTAATCATTCGTTTGAACATTTTTTTCATTATCTCTCACATCCTTTTTATCCTTTAATAGGTCTTTTCCCGAAAGTAAGATAGAATAAACAATAGAGCCTTAACCTTGATAAATTTGGTAATATTAGAGGGGAGTACCTTCTTGTAATTTATAACAAAAGAGCATATAGTTTTGATAGATACTTGCAACAAATGAATGAGAATAAACGTCTAATGTTTGGATAGAAAAACTTGCAGTATTCCATGAGTAAAAGTAAAGGATAGGTTATAGAATGGAAAGAATAAAACCATATTGGGAAGGATTTCGCCGTTTTTGGAAGAAGCGACATCTCACCCAAATTATACTTTTAGCTGTGTTATTATTTGTTTTGATAGCGATATTGTATTTTACGTATTTAGCAACACAAGCAAATGTTAGTACCTTAAAGGCTGGTTTAAGCCAGGCGACGATTATTTACGATAAAGATGGGGATGAAGCAACCCAAATTAGAACGGAAAGAACAGAAGGAATAGAATTATCGGAAGTACCTAAATATGTACCAGCAGCGGTTGTATCCATTGAAGATGAGCGTTTTTATCAACATAATGGATTTGATATAAAAGGGATTAGTCGTGCCTTTTTTAAAAATATCTTTGCAGGAAGAATTACTGGTGGAGGAAGCACCATTACGCAGCAATTAACAAAAAACGCCTTGTTAACTTCCGAACAAACTTACAAGCGTAAAGCAGAAGAACTATTTTTAGCAGTACAAATAGAGAAGCATTATAAAAAAGAAGAAATACTGCAAATGTATTTGAACCATGTTTATTTTGGTAGTGGAGCATGGGGGATTAGCCAAGCATCCTTGAAATACTATAATAAAGATATTAGAGAAGTATCGATAAGTGAAGCTGCATTGCTGGCAGGCATATTACAGGCTCCATCTGCATTAGATCCCTATAACAATTATGATGGTGCCATTTCTCGTCGTAATGTAGTTCTAAAGAAAATGTTAGACTTAAAACAAATAACAGAAGAGGAATATCAAAAGGCAGTAAAAGAAGAAATTGTATTAGAAAATGGAGGAGGCTCTTTTATTGAAAGAGATTATCCTTACTTTGTAGATGCGGTTATCGATGAAGCGATAAAAAAATATGGTCTTACCCAAGAAGAGATTTTGAAAAGAGGCTATAAAATCTATACAGAGATGGATCAAAATCTTCAATCCACATTAGAAAAGACCTTTGCCCGTGATTCTCTTTTCCCACAAAGTGCAGATGGAACATTAGTGCAAGGCGGTGCAGTCTTGCTTGATCCAGAAACGGGGGGAGTTAGAGGGTTAGTTGGAGGAAGAGGAGAACAGGTTTTCAGAGGATTCAATCGAGCTACTCAAATTAAAGTGCAACCTGGCTCTACAATGAAGCCACTTGCGGTTTATACACCAGCTTTAGAAAAAGGATATAAGATAGATTCCATGCTAGAAGACAAACCCTTTAAAAAGGGGAAATATGAACCGCAAAACTTTACAAAAACATTTAAGGGAGAAGTCCCAATGTATGAGGCTTTAGAAGAATCCTTGAATGTTCCAGCCGTCTGGCTATTAGATAAAATTGGATTAGAAAATGGTCTTAAATCACTTGATCGATTTGGAATTCCTTATGAAAAGGATGATGAATACCTAGGTATTGCCTTAGGTGGGATGACTACAGGTGTTTCGCCTTTACAAATGGCTAGTGCTTATTCTACGTTCCCAAATGATGGAGTGCGGATGGAGAACCACTTAATTACAAAAATAATCGGTCCAACAGGTAATGTTATTGCAGAATATGAACCGAAGTCAACAAGGGTAACTTCTAAATCAGTTACGGATGATATGACTTCTATGTTATTGGATGTTATTAAATCCGGAACAGGACAAGGAGCAAAAGTGACTGGATTCCAGGTTGCCGGAAAAACAGGATCTACTCAATTAGAAAATAGTAATATTTCTGGCACGAAGGATCAATGGTTTGTGGGCTATACCCCAAATCTAGTTGGGGCAATGTGGTTAGGTTATGATAAAACAGATGATCAGCATTATCTGCCAAGCAAAAGCTCAGGGGATGTTGTGCCGATTTTTAAAACAATCTTGGACCAAGCCGTGCAGTATGTGGAGCCTGAGAATTTTAAAGTATTGTCTGTTAGTGAAAGACTAGCAAATGAAGATAATGGAAATAAAAATAAAAATGTTAATCAAAAAGTAGAAGAAACAAAAAAAGTGATTAAAGAAAAAGCAGAGGAATTAGAAACAACGATAAAAGAAAATTCTTCTAAATGGAACCAAGTAGTAGAAGAGATTAAAAAAGATGCCACTAAGGTAAAAGGGAAATTGCAAGAAATACTTGGAAATTAGTATTTTACTAAGGCGGAAATATCAACTGATACTAGTGCTACAGTTACTAGGATTAGTTGATACTTCTGCCTATTTTTATTTTGGCTTGCGACTTAGATATTCCTGTTCCTTTTTTATCGAAAGGATTTCTAGCAGAAGTATATCTGTATATAGAAAAGGTATAAAATAGGAATGCTAATGAAGTTTAATGAAATAAAGACAGTGATAAATATAACAGAATAAAATAAAAGGAAGAGAGTGAATATAAAGGGGGAAAATAGGAACAAAATAATGGAAAAAGCAACCAGATTATTCTATAATCGTTGTAAGCGTTTAAAATGTTTGCGAAAGAGAATGGACAGGGAAAATATTAGTTTGAAAAAATATTTGTGACAAGATTGTGGACATAGATTTTGATAATGGCATCTGCTATAATAAAAAGGTTGATAAAATCTTGGACATACGGGAAACATAAGAATAGAAAAAAAGAAAAATGGAAAAATTATACTTACGTTTTTTGTCACAAATAATAGCTTCGAGATATGATATCATCATACAGGTAGTAATAATCGCTATTTTACCTATGTAATATGAATGTTCTATGTCTAAAAATCGAACATTCTGTGAATAATTTAACATTTGAAATTAAACGGAAGGAGCTGTACAAATGAAGTCGAAAAAGGGAATTTTGGTTTCACTTTTAGCAGTTGTACCATTATTTATTTTAAGTGGTTGTGAATCTATGGTTGTATTTGATCCACAAGGTCCTGTTGCTAGAAGTATTACAGACTTGATTAACTGGTCTATTGTATTAATGGCGTTTGTTTGTCTAGTAGTTTTTGCACTATTTGGTTACATAGTTTGGAAATATCGTGCAACAAAAGATAATGCTGACTATGAGCCAGATGAACATGGAAGCACAAAGCTTGAGATTGTATGGACTGTAATCCCATTCTTAATTATTATTGCACTAACAATTCCGACTGTAAAAACAATTTATGCATTAGAGGAGATTCCAGAGGATTATAAAGATCAGGATCCTATTGTAATTAATGTTACTTCTGCAGATTGGAAGTGGATTTTTAGTTATCCAGAAGAAGGAATTGAAACAGTCAATTATGTAAATATTCCTGCTGGTGTACCAGTTGAGTTTAAATTAACTTCTGCTGGAACAATGCAATCATTCTGGATTCCTGCATTAGCTGGTCAGAAGTACACAATGTATGGGGCTGAAACAGATCTTTATGTTGTGGCTGATAATCCAGGTAATTATGAGGGACAAAATACAAGCTTTAACGGTAAAGGCTATGCGGAGATGAAGTTTGATGTCGAAGCAAAAACTTTAGCGGACTATGATAAATGGGTAGATGAAGTAAAAGAAACTGCCCCTGAGTTAACGGAAGAAAAATATAAAGAAATTATTAAGCCTACACACTTAGGCCGTATGACTTTCTCTAATACTCATTTAGAGTGGATTGATCATGGTAAAGGTGGAGACTCAAACTATTATTTAAATCCTGATTTATATCGAGTTCATGGATATCCAGGTAGAACTTTTGAAAAGAACCAAGAGTCAGACGGGGGTGAAAAGGATGCACATTGAGTGGAAAGATATCGTTATTACTGGTGACCCCCTTATATTATCTGCTCAAATAGGTATTACTTTGACAATGCTTGCAATCGTTGTTGGTGTTACTTATTTTAAGAAGTGGCAATATTTATGGGATGAATGGATCACAACGGTTGATCACAAAAAAATCGGTATTATGTATATTATCGTAGCTGTATTAATGTTCTTCCGTGGAGGAGTAGACGGTTTGATGATGAAATATCAAACATCGGCTCCTGAAATGGATTTCTTAGATGCACAGCATTATAATGAAGTATTTACAACACATGGTGTTATCATGATTCTTTTCATGGCGATGCCAGCATTAATCGGATTAATGAACGTAGTTATTCCTTTACAAATTGGTGCACGTGACGTTGCGTTCCCACAATTGAATGCATTAAGCTTCTGGTTAACATTTAGTGGTGCAATGTTATTCAATATTTCTTTCGTAATAGGTGGATCTCCTGATGCAGGATGGACATCCTATTTCCCTCTAGCCGGGAAAGAGTTTACACCAGGAGTTGGGAACAACTTCTATGCAATTGGTCTGCAAATTGCAGGTATTGGTACGCTGATGACGGGTATTAACTTTATTGTTACCATCCTGAAAATGCGTGCTAAAGGGATGACCTTAATGAAGATGCCAATGTTTACGTGGACTTCATTAATTACAAACGTTATTATTGTGTTTGCATTCCCAATCTTAACTGTTGCATTAGCATTAATGACATTTGACCGTTTATTCGGAACACATTTCTTCACGATTTCTGGTGGAGGAAATGCGATGTTATGGAATAACCTATTCTGGTTATGGGGACATCCTGAGGTGTATATCGTAATCTTGCCTGCTTTCGGTATGTTCTCAGAAATAATTGCGACATTCTCGAAAAAACGCCTATATGGTTATAATTCAATGATTGTTTCTATTATCGGTATTGCTTTATTAAGTTTCGTTGTTTGGGTTCACCATTTCTATACAATGGGATCTGGACCAGTTGTAAACTCTGTATTCTCAATCACGACCATGTTAATCGCAGTTCCAACTGGGGTTAAAATATTCAACTGGTTATTTACAATGAGAAAAGGTCGAATTCAATTTACAACGGCAATGCTATGGTCTCTTGCATTTATTCCAACCTTTACTATTGGTGGGGTAACTGGAGTAATGCTTGCAATGGCTGCAGCAGACTATCAATATCATAATACATTATTCTTAGTAGCTCATTTCCACTATGTATTAATACCAGGTGTTGTATATGCAGTATTTGCTGGTTTCTATTACTGGTGGCCAAAAATGTTCGGTTATGCTTTAAACGAACGCTTAGGAAAATGGCATTTCTGGTTATTTAATATTGGTTTTAACGTAACGTTTATGCCAATGTTCTTCTTAGGATTAAAAGGTGCAGTAAGACGTGCTTATACTTTCTCTGCGGAATCTGGATTTGCGCCATTGTTCATGCTATCTGCAATCGGATCTCTTATTCTTGCTGCAGGATTTGCGGTACTTGTTTATAACATTTACTATAGTACTCGTTATGCAAGTAGAGAGAATTCAACGGATCCATGGGATGCAAGAACATTAGAGTGGCATACAGCTTCTCCGGTTCAGCCTTATAACTTCGCTATCACTCCAGAAGTAAAAGCATTAGATGCATTCTGGTATATGAAGAAAAATAAAGAAGGCCTAGTCTTAAAAGAAGAAGAGTTAGAAGAAATACACATGCCAAGCAATTCTGGACTTCCATTCTTTATGTGTGTTGTATTTGGTATAGTTGGTTTCTTCCTAGTATTTGAATGGTTTATTCCAGCTGCAATTTGTAGCTTAGGTATTTTTGTTGGCTTAATAATTCGTTCCTTTGATTATAACGAAGGTTACCATATTAAACTTGATGTTATTAAGAAAACGGAACGCGCATGGAGAGGTGAGAAATAATGGCAAAAGTCGATAAGTCCTTACCACTAGAATATCAGACAGAGCAAAGTCGCTTAAATATTCTAGGCTTCTGGATTTTCCTTGGTGCGGAGGTTGTATTATTCGCTACCTTGTTTGCAGCCTATGGATCTTTAAAGGATAACTTTGCAGGCGGACCTACTCCAGCTGAATTATTTAAATTAAAAGATGTAATGATTGAAACACTTTTACTACTAACAAGTAGTTTCACTTGTGGTATTGCAATATGGTATATGCGTCGCCAAAATTTAAAAGGATTATTAACTTGGTTAATTATCACTTTAGCATTAGGTGCAGGTTTCGTATTTGTAGAAGTAAATGAATTTATTCATTATGTTCATGAAGGAGCAACAATGCAAACTAGTGCATTCCTTTCCTCGTTCTTTGTATTGCTTGGAACGCATGGATTGCACGTTTCCTTAGGTATTGGCTGGGCAATATTAATTATTATTCAATTAATTAAGCATGGCTTAACACCAACAACAGCTCGTAAGACATTTATTATAAGTTTATACTGGCACTTCTTAGACGTTGTGTGGATTTTCATCTTCACATTCGTTTATCTTGCTAGAATGGGAGGGTAATAAAAGATGGCAAAAAATCATGAAAATGAAAAGTTTCCAATTAGTCATATTGCAGGTTTTATTGTTTCTTTATTACTTACCTTCGCAGCTGTAGGAGCTAAGTTATATACAGATCTTCCAATGGTAACTGTAATGTGGATTATCGGAGCATTAGCTGTTATTCAAGCAATTCTTCAACTGTTTATGTTTATGCATCTAACAGAAGGAGAAGGGCAAGTACAGACTATTAACATCATTTATGCTTTCTTCTGCGCTATTGTAGTAGCAGGAGGAACTATTTGGGTAATGACATCAGGACATGTACATTACTAATACAAAGAGATTCCAATTGAAAGAAGCCTCCGTTCGGAGGCTTCTTTTTTTCATACGAAAAGTAAGGAGAGGGTTATTTAAAAGCAAGATATACCTAATTCCTTTACTTATGATAAAATCTATTATTTTGTAGAGGGCACTCTCCATGGGACACAGTACCCTTTAATCAACTAATTTGTAGAGTGATTATATTTTTGATGGTAAGGCATGTCAAAATAACTAGGTAATCAGCATCGTTTTTTAAAAATTATAGGATAAATCTATTTGGTCTTTGAAAAAGCATTGACGAGATGGAAAAAGATGATAAAATAAAAGAATAATCTAATTGATAATGAAAATCATTTACGACTAAGTTGGGAGTGAGAGGAGAGAGTAATATTACTCAATAACACGATGAAAATAAGACACTTAAGTATATTGTTAATAGTATTATCTATCATCTCTCTATTTATAGGAGTTATTGATATTCATCCGAAAAATATTTTTCATTTAACTGCAGAACAAAAAGAAATTCTCTTAATTAGCAGATTTCCACGATTGATCAGTATTATCATTGCTGGCGTTAGCTTAAGTATTTGTGGATTGATTATGCAGCAAATATCGAGAAATAAATTTGTTTCTCCTACAACGGCTGGAACAATGGATTGGGCGAGGCTAGGGATATTAGTAGCACTTATGCTCTTTACGGGAGAGAGTCCTCTTATAAAAATGTTAATCGCATTCGTATTTGCTCTTGGTGGAACATTCCTGTTTATGAAAATACTTAATATGATTAAATTTAAGGATGCAATCTTTATTCCTTTAATTGGTCTAATGCTTGGAAATATTGTTAGTTCGATTACTACTTTTTTTGCAATGAAATACGATTTAATTCAAAATATGTCCTCATGGTTGCAAGGAGATTTTTCTTTAATCATGGAAGGGAGATATGAGCTTCTTTACATAAGTATTCCGGTAGTAATTATTGCATACTTATATGCCAATAAATTTACGATTGCAGGAATGGGCGAGGATTTTTCAATTAATCTTGGTCTTAATCATAAAAGAGTAGTGAATATAGGGTTAATCATCGTAGCGTTAGTATCTTCTGTTGTATTGCTAACAGTGGGAATGATTCCTTTTCTTGGGTTGATTATTCCGAATATTGTCTCATTGTATCGAGGAGATAACTTGAAAAATAGCTTAACACATACGGCATTACTCGGTGCAGTATTTGTATTATTCTGTGATATTCTTGGAAGAGTAATTATTTATCCATATGAAATTTCGATTGGTGTGATGGTGGGAGTCATCGGTAGTGGAATCTTTCTGTATTTACTTTTAAGGAGAAAGCCATATGAAGCAGCCTAAGATAAAACTTATTGTATTAGCAGTTCTAGCACTTACTTTAATTGCCATATTCATGCTAATCAAAGTCAGTAGCAATAATTGGGAATATGTTATTCCACGTAGAGCACTGAAAATTGTTGCCATTCTATTAACAGGTGGTTGCATTGCCTTTACTTCGATGGTATTCCAAACAATTACAAATAACCGAATTTTAACACCAAGTATTTTAGGTTTAGACTCCCTTTATCTATTTATTCAAACGGTTGTTGTCTTCATTTTTGGCTCAAGCACGATGACTATTATGAATAGCAATATTAACTTCTTGGTGTCCGTTGTATTAATGGTTCTTTTCTCTAGTATTCTTTACAAGCTATTCTTTAATAGAGAAGACCAAAACATTTTATTATTGCTGTTAATCGGAATTGTAATGGGAAGCTTTTTCTCTAGTGTCTCATCCTTTATGCAAGTATTAATTGATCCGAATGAGTTTCTTATTATTCAAGATAAAATGTTTGCAAGTTTTAATAATGTAAATACCAATATTTTAACGATTAGTATTATTATTGTAGCGGTTGTGTCCATCTATGTTACAAGATATAGTCGCTTCTTTGATGTCATGTCTTTAGGTAGAGATCAGGCCATTAACTTAGGAATTGACTATGAGAAGGTAGTGCGCAATATGTTAATTGTGGTGTCAATCCTTGTGTCTGTTTCAACGGCATTAGTTGGGCCGATTACCTTTCTTGGGTTATTAGTTGTCAACTTAGCTCGTGAGTTTTTAAAAACATATAAGCATAGTACATTGATTACTGGATCCATTCTATTGAGTATTATTTCTTTAGTTGGTGGTTTACTGATTGTAGAACGAGTATTTACATTTTCAACGACTATCAGTGTGATAATTAACTTTGTAGGTGGAGTGTATTTTATCTATCTATTACTAAAGGAGAGAAGAGCATGGTAGAGGTAAAGAATGTTACGAAACAATATGGTGGAAAAAAGGTGCTGGATAATGTTTCTCTTTCTGTAGAGAAAGGAAAAATCACTTCTTTTATTGGACCAAATGGTGCCGGGAAAAGTACATTGCTTTCGATTATAAGTCGCTTAATTAAAGCAGACAATGGAGATGTCATTATTGATGGACAGCATATTGATAAGGCAAAAAGCAATGACCTTGCAAAGAAAATTTCTATTTTGAAACAAGCAAACCATATAAATCTTCGTTTAACAATAAGAGAGCTTGTAGGCTTTGGAAGATTTCCTTATTCACAAGGAAAGCTAACAGATTTAGATGAAAAAATGGTAGATGAAGCAATAAAATATATGGAATTAGAGGATATGCAGCATAAATATTTAGATCAGCTAAGCGGTGGACAAAAGCAAAGAGCCTATATTGCAATGGTAATTGCCCAAGATACAGAATATATCCTTTTGGATGAACCACTAAATAATTTAGATATGAAGCACTCTGTGCAAATTATGAAAGTTCTAAGAAGATTAGTAGAAGAGCTTGGAAAAACAGTAGTAATTGTTATCCATGATATTAACTTTGCCTCTGTTTACTCCGATAATATTGTAGCATTAAAGCATGGCAAAATTGTGAATGATGGTCCAGCTAAAAAAATTATCAATCAAAAAGTATTGAAAAACATTTATGAAATGGATATGCAAATTGAGGAAATTAATAATCAACGAATATGTGTTTATTTTGCATAGAAAGAGTAATTTTGACTATTGATAAATGATTGGTTCATTGTAGAAAAGAAGCTAATGGTGGAAGAAAAATAGAAAGGGGGCAGTGTAATTATGGCTGACTTAACTAAGTCCCTTCGCCAGAAGAAACCATAATAACACTACCGTTAGTATTAGCAAAATTCCTGAAACATTCTAGGAAAATGAAGAAGGAAAAATGCTAATAATACCTTATCATAGGGTATTCTGTCTTTAAATGCAATGTATTCAATTTAATTTATATATATTAAATTTATAGAGGTGTTTATCAGATGAAGAAAAAACTTTCCCTATTATTATTAACATTCGTTCTTGCAGTATTAGCTGCATGTGGCAATACAGAAAAATCAAATGCGGAAGCAGATTCAAGTAAAGCTAGCGAAAAGCCAGCAGAAATTAAAGTAACCCATGAATTAGGGGAAGACACAGTTCCAGTTAATCCTAAGAAAGTTGTAGCTTTTGATTTTGGAATTCTAGATACATTAGATAAATTAGGAATAGAAGTAGCTGGTGTTCCACAGGCTAATATTCCTCCATATCTTTCTAAATATGAAGATTCAAAATATGCAAATGTAGGAAGCTTAAAAGAACCAGATTTTGAAGCTATTAGTGAATTGGCACCAGATGTTATTTTTATCTCTGGAAGACAGTCAGCTGCTTATGAAGAATTGAAAAAAATTGCTCCAACGGTATATGTGGGAGTTGATACACCAGATTATATGAATTCATTTAAGCATAATATGAATCTTATTGGCGACATTTTTGATAAGAAACAAGAAGTTGCAGATGAACTAGCAAAAATTGATGAAGATATTGCTACTATTAATGAAAAAGCAAAAACTATAGATGGTAAATCATTAATCGTATTAGTAAATGACGGCAGCTTAAGTGCTTACGGCAAAAACTCTCGATTCGGGATTATTCATGATGTATTTGGCTTAGCTCCTGCAGATGAAAATATTGAAGCTTCTACACATGGACAAAAGGTTACATTTGAATATCTAGCAGAAAAAAATCCAGCTTACTTATTTGTCATTGATAGAGGAGCAGTTGTCGGTGGAGAATCTTCAGGTGAGAAGACACTTGATAATAAATTAGTAAACGGCATTGATGCAGCTAAAAATGATCATATTGTCTATCTTGATCCAAGCTACTGGTACTTATCAGGCGGCGGACTACTATCAACAAGCGAAATGGTAAAAGAAATTTTAGATGCAATTTCAGAATAATAAAGAAGAAAAAAGAATCCAGTAAGTAGCTGTTACTTGCTGGATTCTTTTTTTTGGTAGGTATCCATGAAATAATTTTAAATTAGTAGAAAAATTTTGGGCTATTTTCAAAAGATAAAAATACTAGTAGATAGTTGCTTTTTTACCAACTTCCATCCAAAATAAAAGAAGATGGGAAGATTTCATCGAATGAGGAGGACCTTTATTTTATGACGATTAGATTTGGAATCATTGGAACGAATTGGATTACAGAATCTTTTATTGAGGCAGCTAGTGAAATAGCAGACTTTCAATTAACAGCGGTATATTCTAGAACGGAAGATAAAGCGAAAGCGTTTGCGGATAAGTATCAAGCAGATTATACATACACAGATTTAGATGAAATGGCAAAAAGTGATGCAATCGATGCTGTATATATTGCTAGTCCTAATGCCTATCATGCAGAACATGCTATTCTTTTCTTGAAAAATAAAAAGCATGTTCTAACGGAAAAAGCGATGGCTTCAAATGCAAATGAAGTGGAACAAATGATTAAAGCGGCGAAGGAAAATAACGTCTTATTAATGGAGGCGCTTAAAACAACTTTTCTACCAAACTTTCAAGTCATCCAAGAAAATTTACATAAAGTCGGAAAAATCCGCCGCGCCTTTGTAAGTTATTGTCAGTATTCTTCTCGGTATGATGCCTATAAAGAAGGCACTGTATTAAATGCATTTAAACCCGAATTATCGAACGGATCACTGATGGATATTGGTGTTTACTGTCTATACCCAATGGTGCTTCTTTTTGGAAAGCCAGAAGAAGTAAAAGCAACTAGCTTCTTATTGGAAACTGGGGTAGATGGAGAAGGAAGTATTATCATGCGTTATCCAGATATGGATGTTATTTTAATGTATTCAAAAATAACCAACTCCTATATTCCATCCGAAATTCAAGGGGAAGAAGGAAACTTATTAATTCAACAATTCAGCACTCCTACAAAGGTAGAATTTATTCCGCGTAAAGGAGAAACAGAGGATCTGACGGTTTCGCAAAAGACAGCTTCTATGTATTATGAGGCGAAGGAATTTATTGAATTGATTAAAGTGGGGAAAATAGAATCTTCCGTGAATTCTTATGACGTTTCTTTAACGGTCATGGAAATTATGGACGAGGTAAGAAAGCAAACAGGAGTTGTTTTTCCAGCAGATAAACAGTAAATAAGCAAATAAATCTAGTCATTCATAAGGAGAGAAGATTCATGACATTATATGGTGCGATTGAAGCAGGCGGAACAAAATTTGTCTGTGCAGTAGGAGATGCAAAAGGGGAAATTAAAGAACGAATTTCCATTCCAACGACGACCCCTGAAGAAACAATGCCAGAGGTTATTGCTTTTTTTAAAAGGTTTCCTATTGAAGCAATAGGGATTGGATCTTTTGGTCCAATAGATGTCGATAAAAATAGTCCTACTTATGGAAATATCACAACTACGCCTAAACTAGCTTGGAAGGACTATTCATTATTAAAAGCAATAGAAGATGAATTTTCTGTTCCAACTGGTTTTAATACAGATGTAAATGTTGCTGCATTAGGAGAGGCGAAGCTCGGTGCAGCTAAAGGTGTAGATAATTGTTTATATATTACCATTGGTACAGGGATTGGTGCTGGTGCGTATGTTAATGGCGAATTATTGCAAGGGTTGACACATCCAGAAATGGGACATATTTTAGTCAGAAGACATTCAGAAGATACGTACAAAGGCAGATGCCCATACCATGCTGATTGTTTAGAAGGCTTAGCTGCTGGACCAGCAATTGAAGAAAGATGGGGCGAGAAGGCTATTCATTTAAGTGCCAAGGAAAATGTATGGGAAATGGAAGGCTATTATATTGCACAGGCACTAATGCAATATATCCTTATTCTATCCCCCAAAAAAATCATCCTTGGCGGAGGCGTTATGAATCAGGAGCATGTGTTAACACATGTATATCGCCATTTAAGCGAACTTTTAAATGGCTATGTTTCCTATCCAGAAGTTCAAGACAAGATGAATGAATACATTGTTAGACCAGGATTAGGGGATAATGCTGGTATCACAGGAGGCCTTCTCCTAGCAGAAAAAGTATTGGAAGAAAGTAAGGCAGAAGTTAATTAAATAAGTTAATTTAGTAGACCATTTAAAGGAGGAGAATCTTTTAGATGGTCTTTTTTGTGTCAATGTGCAAATGTCTCTTTTAAAATATGAACGAACTATTTCCTAACCTTTAACAATCCATTAAATAGGAAGGTAAGCTATTGCTTCTATTAGTAAAAGCGGCTTTAATTAGTAAAAAGCAGATAAAATAGGAGAGTACTTATGGATATTTTAGTAATAGAGGATAATGAAAGTGTTTGTTCCATGCTGGAAATGTTTTTTATGAAGGAGGGCTTTCAGGTAACCTTTATTTCTAACGGTTTGGAAGGATATAAACATGTAACGCAAAATAAATATGATATGATTATTTTAGACTGGATGCTTCCAGATTTAGATGGTATAACAGTTTGTCGCAAAATAAGAGAAACAGATAAAGAGACACCTATTATTATGTTAACAGCAAAGGATGGGGAATCAGATCAAGTACTTGGGCTAGAAATGGGAGCAGATGATTATGTTACAAAGCCCTTTAGTCCGCTAGCCTTAATTGCAAGAATAAAGGCAATTTGGAGAAGAAAGTCTAATGAAGAAGATGGAAGCGGAAATGTAATTATTAAAGTAAATAAAGAAACGAGAGAAGTATTGATTGATGATCGACCAGTATTGGGATTAACACCAAAAGAATTTGATTTACTTTCATTCTTTGTTCAGCACCCTAAACAAGTGTTTTCCCGAGAACAGATATTACAGCAAGTATGGGGATTTCAGTTTTATGGTGATGATCGTACGGTTGATGTCCATATTAAAAGACTCAGAAGAAAAATTGGAAGAGATAGTCAGCCCTTTTTACATACAGTTTGGGGTGTAGGGTATAAATTCGATGAAACGGTGGTAGTACATGAGAATTAAATACATCTATCAGCAGCTAATAAGTCATTTAAGTGTCATTCTGGTGGCCCTATTAGTCTTAAGCTTGGTTTTTTCCCATTATATAGAGAAATTAGTGTTTTCTATGAAGGCAGATGAATTACAAGGCTATGGTTATAATATTGTTCAAGATGTACAAGGAGCGGATCTATGGTCTGCTTCCACGTATTCAACTTTATTGCGTTATTCCGAAGAACTAAAGGGGACAGGAATAACGATAGGCATATTTAATACACAACGAAACCGGATTTGGTCTTTCGGAAAAGATTTGGATATCAATATTACTACGGCAGAGTGGGACGAAATAAAAGACGGAAGTAGCACGGTTATTAAGCCTAGCACAAGAAGGGGAGATCAAGAGGTAGCACTTGTTGCGATTCCATACTCTGTTAATGATGTTGTTGTGGGTGGAATTATTTTAACATCTCCTCTTGTAGAATCGAAAGAAATGATTCAAGAAATTAATCGGTATTTAATTTATATTCTCTTTTTAGTATTTGGGATTGCTTTATTAATGAGTTTCATTTTTTCACGGGTACATGTAAATCGGATAAAAAGGTTGCAGGAAGCGACAAGCCATGTTGCTGAAGGTGATTATAGTGTAAAAGTATCATCCTCTACTTTTGATGAGATAGGAGAGCTAGGTCAAGACTTTAATCAGATGGTAGATAGACTAAGGGAGTCAAAAGAAGCAATTGATGCGTTAGAAAATCGGCGAAGACAATTTATGTCTGATGTTTCGCATGAATTAAAGACGCCACTAACGACGATAAGCGGCGTGATTGAAGGGTTAAATAATAATCTAATACAAGAAAATGAACGAGAAAAGGGACTCAGATTAATTAGCCAAGAGGCAAAAAGACTTCTTCGGTTAGTAAATGAGAATCTTGATTATGATAAAATCCGTTCCAATCAAATTGTTTTAATGAAGGAATTTATTTCCCTTGAGGAAGTATTGGAAATTATATATGAGCAGCTATCATTCCTAGCGGAGGAAAAATATGTAAAAATTAATGTAGAGGTCGATCATGATGCGGTAATTTATGCAGATTATGATAGGTTAATCCAAATCATTATGAACATTACCAAAAATAGCATTCAGTTTACCGAGAATGGAAGTGTTTGGTTAATTGGTAGAATGGTATCTGACAGAACAATCATTGAGGTAAAAGATACTGGCATTGGAATAGACGCACATGAAATAGAGAACATTTGGAAGAGATTTTATAAAGCAGATATTTCAAGAACAAATAATCCGTATGGAGAATTTGGACTCGGATTATCCATTGTTAAGCAATTAGTTCAATTTCATGAAGGAGAAATTCAAGTAACGAGTGAAAAAGGGAAAGGGACAACCTTTACGATTTCCTTCCCTCTTCCAAAGGAAAAGTAACAAAGCCAACTTTATTTGTATAAAATAGGCTGTGATCATTCAATTTGAGAACTCGTGTAAAAAGAATGGGCTAGCGGAAATTATGTAAATGCAAAAGACTAATTTGTTCCGAAATTCTTCTATGTCTTTTCAAACTTTGTTCATAATTTATTCATATATGCTGGTTACTATGTATGTATAAACAAATTATTAGAGATGAAAACGATAATAAATAATGAAATAAATGTTCGAATTTGGAAATAGGAGGAACAAAAGATGAGTGATTTTGAAAAAAGAAATGAATGGGAGAAAGATCATCCAGGGGAAAAACAGGAGACCCTTGGTGGAGATGATTATTCAGAAAAGAATGAAGTAGAGCAAGCAGCATTAAAGGATGAAGAGCCAATAGCCAAGGAAGAAGTAACGGAAACGGAGCAACCTCCTTTTGGGTCTGTGAATGAGCAAGTTCTAGATAAAGAAGAGATGGAAAAAATTAAAGCTACAGAACAAGCAGTAGCAAGCTCTTTTGAAGAAGAAAGAGGAGAACGAGCACAAATGAATAGTCAAAAAGGAACTTCGAAAGCAAAAGGCTTCTTTTCTCTTTTGGCTGCTGGTATCGTTGGTTCAGCGTTAACGTTTTTTACGATTCCGCATACCGACCTTTACAATAACTCCTATGATAAGCTTGAAAAGCAAGTTGCAGAGCTTTCTAATAAGGTTGAAAGTAATAATAGCTCAGGGGCTATTACGGCAAATACAACAACGAATACAGCTACAAGCGATGGAGCGATACCGATTGCGGATATGGTTGAATCTTCATCGAAGGCGATAGTTGGGATTGAAAACCTTCAACAGCAATCAAATCCATTTTCGCAGAACTCCAGTGATATAGAATCAGGATCTGGATCAGGGATTATCTTTAAGAAAGATGATCAATATGCATATATTGTGACAAATAACCATGTAATTGAAGGAGCTAATACGCTAGAAATCTCTCTTTACAATGGGGATAAAACAGAGGCTAAGTTAATTGGCGCAGATGCATTAACTGATTTAGCGGTAGTAAGAATTGATGCCAAATATGCTTCTGATATCATTAATTTTGGTGATTCCTCTACCCTAAGACCTGGCGATCAAGTATGGGCGATTGGGAATCCACTAGGGTTAGAGTTATCTAGAACCGTAACGCAAGGTATTGTAAGTGCAGTAGATCGTAGTATTACAGTAAGTACATCTGCAGGAGATTGGGAATTTAATGTTATTCAAACAGATGCAGCAATTAATCCTGGAAACAGTGGAGGAGCTTTAATTAATTCTTCAGGAGAAGTAATTGGTATAAATAGCTTGAAAATCAGTGATTCTGGTGTGGAAGGATTAGGATTTGCTATTCCAAGTAATGATCTTATTCCAATTGTAAATGAAATTATTGAGAATGGAAAAGTAGAACGTCCTTACCTTGGAGTAGGATTAGCAAGCTTAGAAGAAGTTCCTCGTATGTATTTACAGGACCTTCCAAATGAAGTTTCAGAAGGAGTAATGATTACAAATATTGATTCGAATTCTGCGGCGGCGGAGGCAGGATTAAAGGTCCAAGATGTGATTGTTTCCATCGATGGGAAGAAAATAGCTAATTCAACGGAATTAAGAAAATATCTTTATACAGAAGTGAAAATTGGCGATAAAGTAGAACTAGAAATCTATAGAGATGGTAAATCTCAAAAAGTGGAATTAACACTAACAAGCAACAATACGATCAATTAATCGACAAGTTTCATGTGAAACATTCGAAAGTTGTCGAAAAAATTCCATCTTATTTAATTGTAAGATGGAAATTTTTTAAATCTGTTAATAATTTCGTCATAATTATATGATAATATAGTGTAAGAGTTATAATGGGGGTATGCCTGTTATATCCAAAATTTTGTGCAGAGAGGATTTTAGCTTAATATGAAAAATAAAAAGGTTCTTATTCCTATTTTAGCGGTAGTACTAGTAGCGTTAATCATAGGAGCGGTTTATCTAACACAACGAAGTGAAACGATTGCAACAGTGGACAAGGAAAAAATTACGCAAGAACAATTAAATGAAGAGCTAAATAAGCAATATGGCGCAAGCGTATTAAATACGATGATTTCTAATAAAGTAGTAGACCTTGAAGCTGATAAGGAAAAAGTGAAGGTTACAGATAAAGAAATCAAAGCAGAATTAGACAAAATGGTTGAACAATATGGTGGACAAGACACCTTTAATATGTTGTTAGCTCAAAATGGATTAACAGAAGATGTATTCAAAGAGCAAATTGAGCAAAATCTAAAAGTAACTAAAATTCTTGAGCCATCTATCGAAATCACAGATGACGAGATTAAAACATATTTTGAAGATAATAAAGCAAGCTTTGACACTCCAGAACAAGTGGAAGCAAGTCATATCTTAGTAGAAGATGAAAAGACTGCTAAAGAAGTGAAGAAGAAGATAGACGAAGGTGGAGACTTTGCTGAATTAGCGAAAGAATATTCAACCGACACACAAACCGCTGAGAATGGTGGAGAATTAGGTTATTTCTCTACAGGCCAAATGGTTGAAGCGTTTGATAAAGCTGCATTCGCTATGGAAGTAGATGAAATTAGTGATCCAGTTAAAACAGACTATGGATACCATATTATAAAAGTAACTGGTAAAAAAGAAGCTAAAGAAGCAACATTAGAAGATTCAAAAGAGCAAATTAAAGAAGCGTTATTAGATCAAAAAGTACAAGAGCAAGCTAGCACTTGGTTATCTGAAGCAACTGCAAAATATAAAATCGAGAATAAATTAGAAAAAGACGCTGAGTAAACAAAAAACCAGATGGCAATTGCCATCTGGTTTTTTGTTTACTCTCTATTAATATAGAGGGGTGATATCCACATTGTCAGGTAGCTCAAATGGATTTTTGTTATTAATATGATCGTAAAATAATATTCCATTTAAATGATCTATTTCATGTTGAAAGACAATTGCTTCATAATCCCTCAATTTAATCTTTACTTCTTCCCCTTGAATCGTATAGGCACGAACCGTTATTCTTCGATAGCGAGGGACATAGCCTACGATTGGTCGGTCAATGGAAAGGCAGCCTTCGCTTTCTGGTATATAGGTCATTGTGGTAGAATGACTAATTATTTTTGGGTTTATTAGCATAAATTCCAATGCTTCTCCATTTTCCTGCCTTATATATGCGGCGAACATTCGTTTATTTAAGCCAATTTGGTTAGCGGATAATCCTACACCAGCTCGTAATTGATATTTTTCCGATAGAATAGGATCCTGACTATTTTTCAAGTATTGTAGCATACATTGAAGCTCTTCTTGATCTTCTTTAGTGGGAGGGAATGATACCTCTTTTGTTTTTTCACGAAGGATAGGATCGCCTTCCCTTACTATATCATCCATTGTTATCATATAATCTTTAGTAAATTTACTCATGTAATAATTCATCTCCAGCAAATATGGTATATATGTAAAATAGCAGAAGCTAGTTAGTATGTCTAATCGAAAAACATAGAAAAGGTTAACTTATTTATTAGAAGGATGGGTTCACAAATAAAAAGAGAAAATTATTAGTAGAAAACTTACATATAAAATAAAGAACTGGAAAGGATATAAAAGATATTAAATTAACATCTATTAAAGATGGAAAGGAAGTATAAAATGAAAAAAATAATGCTATTAATGCTAGCGTTTGTTGTAGCATTAACCAGCTTTGGTTCTTTGACTAGTGCTACTCCATCCCCGGCAACTTCAGAAAAAAAAGAGATAACCCAAGAAGATAAGCAGTTTTTAGTTGAAATGGCTAAAAGTCTTGGTATTAAAACAGAAGGAAAAGATCCAGGTGCTATAAAAAAAGAGATTCATGAGGTATTGATAAAAAAAGAAGCTGAAAAATTGGGTATCAAAACAGAAGGAAAAGATTTGCAGAAGCTTGCGATGGAAGTACATACTGCCCACTTAAAGGAAGAAGCGAAATCTTTAGGAATTAATACAGATGGCAAAGATGCAAAAACACTAATGAAAGAAGTTTTTGAGGCGAAAATTTCAAAAAAAGCGAAAGAGCTTGGGATTGATACAAAAGGAAAGACAATGCAACAATTAGGAAAAGAAGTTCAAGAAAAAATGATTATGGTTGAAGCACAAAAGCTGAAGATTAAAACAGAAGGAAAAGATTTTAAGCAACTTGCAGATGAAATAAGAGATGCGCAAATTATGAATAAAGCGAAAGAGCTTGGATTAGATACGGAAAATAAACAGCCAAAAGAATTATTAAAAGAAATGATGATTAAACATCCGGAAGAAGTGAAAAAGTTAAAGCTATTTCCATCATATGGGCAACATTTCATGTTTAAAAAGCACCATAAAATAAAAAGAGAAGACTAAAAAGAAAACAGAAAAATCACTTGGAACGTGCAGGTGGTTTTTCTGTTTTCTTCTTTTGTTTGATATATTGAACAAATGAATGGTTTGAATTTTTAGAAAAAAGGCAAAAAGTAAAACGAATCCTGTGAAAATCAGTGTTTATTGAAAAAGGAAAATTTAGACAAAAAGTTAAGAAGGTGGCTGAGTGTTCAATATATTGAAATGATTCTTTTGACCTATTAACAAATCAGTTTTTCAAACGTATTATCTATTTTTCAAAAAAAAATACATAAATACATGTTATTTTTCTGAAGGATTAGTATGCTTAAATTAGCAGGCTTAGACAGTAATAATTTAAAAATTGAAAATATTTATTAAAAGTAATTGGCTCAAAGATATGGAAGGAAAAGAAATCTGTTAAGTAGCTGCAGTAAAATGGGAGCAATAGGAGGAATAAAGATTGAAGCAATATTCCAAACTACGAATTACGGAAAAAGATGAAAATATTTATAAAGCGCTGTGTGATTTGTATAAGGAAAAAGGGGGAAAAGTAGGCATTGGACCTACAGAAATTGGAATAAGGGTTGGAAGAGATTCCTATGATGCTTCTGCATATTGCAATGCATCTTTAAAAAAGTTAATACATTTTAAAAAAATAGAAAAAATTGATAGTGGAAAGTACATACCAATTGATTAAAAAGGGAATGTAGAAAAAAATAAAGGGAATTTTCCTTAAAAAGTGCCTTATAGGATATTCTGGTAAAGTAATTATTCATTTTATGAATAATCCAATCTTTACAGGATCCTGATTCTAAGAAGGAGAGCTTTTGATTAAGGAGAATTCTTTTTTTATTTGTACTATCCCATTTGGAATGCTCTGTATTGAGGATTTTTTAGCAACATCAAAAAAAGGGATTGCATGTTATACAAAGTATTGTATAATAATTGGGTAAAAGTAAACTTAAAGTTTATAAATACAAAACTTCTTCGCCTTCAAGTTTACTATTTCTAAACAAAAAGTAGGTTGAATCATGGAAATTGGAAAAAAGATAAAAAATTTACGGTTAAAAAAAGGACTCACACAAGAAGAATTAGGGGAACGAACAGATTTAAGTAAGGGGTATATATCCCAGCTAGAGAGAGATTTAAGTTCTCCTTCCATTGAAACATTTTTTACTATCTTAGAGGTATTAGGATGTTCACCAAAAGAATTCTTTGATGATGAAGAGCATAAACAAAAGGTTGTTTATACAGAAGACGATATTACGGATTTTTTAGATGAGGAGAAAGGGTATCGTATTCAATGGCTAGTTCCTGAATCAAATGAAAAGGAAATGGAGCCAATCCGATTGTTTTTTTATAAGAATGGAGAATTTAAACAATTTGAGCCATCTTTATCGGAAACATTCGCGTACGTAGTCGAAGGAGAAATCTTGCTTAAATTAGGAAAGCAAGAGTATAAGGCAACAAAAGGGGAATCTATTTATTATCATGCCACAGAGGAACATCAACTAGTGAATTTGGCAGATGGCATGACAGAATTGCTTCTCGTAGTAACCGATTCTTATTTATAAGGAGAGGAGCTTTTCTATTAGAAAAAATAAATATAGAGGGGGATATTATGTCTGAGCAGCATATTATACGATTTGAAAATGTAACAAAAAGTTATGATCAAGCTACAACTGTTCTAGAGAAAGTTAGCTTTGAAATTGAGCGAGGTAAATTTTATACCCTGCTTGGTCCATCTGGCTGTGGAAAAACAACCGTTTTACGATTAATTGCTGGATTTATGGAGCCTACTGAAGGAAACATTTATTTTAACGGTAAGTTGATTAACAAAATACCAGCAAATAAAAGGCAAGTGAATACAGTATTTCAAGATTATGCTCTTTTCCCTCATTTAAATGTATTTGAAAATGTGGCATTTGGGCTTCGTATAAAAAAATGGAAGAAGCAAGTGATTGAAGAGAAAGTGAAAGAAGCACTTCGTTTCGTCAATCTAGAAGGCTATGAGAATAGAGAAATTAGTGAAATGTCTGGTGGTCAGAGACAACGTGTTGCTATCGCTAGAGCAATTGTAAATGAACCAGAGATTATTCTTCTAGATGAACCATTATCTGCATTGGATTTGAAGCTTCGCACGGAAATGCAATATGAGTTAAGAGAATTACAGAGAAGATTGGGAATTACCTTCATCTTTGTTACACATGACCAAGAAGAAGCATTGGCGATGTCGGATGAAATCTTTGTTTTAAACAAAGGAAGAATCGAACAAAGTGGAACACCGACAGATATTTATGATGAACCAATTAATCGTTTCGTTGCAGATTTTATCGGTGAATCGAATATTGTTCCTGGAGTAATGAAAAAAGACTTTATTGTTCATTTTGGCAGTAAAACGTTTGATTGTGTCGATGGTGGATTTAATGAAAATGAAGCAGTGGAAGTAGTAATCCGACCGGAGGATTTAGAAATTACATCCGTTGAAGCAGGAAAGTTAAAAGTGAAGGTAGACTCTCAATTATTTAGAGGGGTTCATTATGAAATTTGTGGGTATGATGAAGACGGTAATGAGTGGCTTGTTCATTCAACGAAGAAAGCTACTGTTGGGATAGAAATTGGTCTTTATTTTGAACCGGAAGCCATACATGTTATGCGTCTTGGAGAAACGGAGGAAGAGTTTGATAAACGACTAGAAGCGTATGAGGGTGTAGTCAATGAAAAGTAGTACAAAATGGTATACCGTCCCATATTATCTTTGGATTGCGCTCTTTGTCATTGCCCCAGTTGCACTTGTTGTCTATTATTCCTTCTTTGATATTGAAGGGGCATTTACGTTTGAAAATTATCAGAAGTTCTTTACACCTGTTTATTTAAAGATGACACTAAGTTCCTTCTGGTACGCATTTTTAATTACCTTCTTTTCCTTGATTATTGCATATCCTACTGCATATTTATTAACAAAAACGAAGCATAAGCAATTGTGGTTGTTATTAATTATTCTACCATCATGGATTAATCTATTATTAAAAGCGTATGCGTTTTTAGGGATATTTGGAACACATGGTGCAGCAAATCAAATGCTGGATTTTCTGGGAATAGGCGAGCAACAGCTGTTATTTACAGACTTTAGTTTTCTATTTGTAAGTGTTTATATCTTTATCCCATTTATGATTCTTCCTATTTTTAATGCATTAGAGAAGTTAAACCCTAGCTTAGTTGATGCTTCTCAGGATTTAGGGGCATCCTCTTGGACTACATTCAAAAAGGTTGTATTCCCTCTTACATTAAATGGGGTAAAATCAGGGTGCCAGGCTGTATTTATACCAGCTTTGTCATTATTTATGATTACGCGTCTAATCGCAGGTAACCGTGTGATTACATTAGGTACTGCTATTGAACAACATTTTCTTATCACACAGGATTGGGGAATGGGTTCCACGATTGCAGTATTTTTGATTATTAGTATGATTATCATCATGGTTCTTACAGGGAACAGAAAGAGAGGGATATAAAATGAAAAAGCTGTCAAAATGGTCTGTCTTATATTTAGGAATTGTCTTTGTCATTTTATATGCACCTATCTTTTATTTAATCTTTTACTCTTTTAATAGTGGAGGAACCATGCATGATTTTGATTCCTTTACATTCGATTGGTATAAAGAATTATTCCAAGATACGAGATTACTAATTATTGTTTTAAATACTGTCATTATTGCCCTTTTATCTGCGGCGATATCGACCATTATAGGTGTACTTGGGTCAATTAGTATTTCCATGATGCGGAAGAAGGGGATTCGGAATTCTATTTTATCTTTAAATAATGTTCTGATTGTAAGTCCAGATGTTATTATTGGTGCTTCTTTCTTAATTTTCTTTACAATCATTGGGATTAAGCTAGGATTCTTTTCTGTCTTATTATCTCATATTGCTTTCTCTATCCCGATTGTTGTCATCATGGTTTTACCAAAGCTAGAGGAAATGAGTCCAACTTTAGTGGACGCGGCATTGGATCTTGGGGCTAGCTGGAAGGATGTACTTACAAAAGTTATTATTCCGTATATTTCACCTGGAATATTTGCCGGATTCTTTATGGCGTTGACCTATTCGTTAGATGATTTTGCGGTTACCTTCTTTGTAACAGGTAATGGGTTTACAACGTTGTCTGTGGAAATTTATTCATTAGCAAGACGAGGTATTTCTTTAAATATTAATGCTTTATCAACCTTATTATTCTTATTCACGCTGCTTCTTGTAATTGGCTATTATTTCATTACGCAACGTGTCAATAAAGCTTCACAAGCGGGGGTGAGAAAATGAAGTCTCTAATTCGCAGTTTAATTGTTATCTTTGCACTTTCTTTTATTCTATTATTTATTGTCCATCAATTAAATTCCAGCAGAGGGTATACAAGTGGAAATACATTAACTGTATATAACTGGGGAGATTATATCGATGCAGATTTAATTACTAAGTTTGAAGAAGAAACAGGGATAAAGGTTATTTATGAAACCTTTGATTCAAATGAGGCAATGATGACAAAAATTCAGCAAGGAGGAACAAGCTATGATATTGCCATTCCTTCTGAATATATGATTGATAAAATGAAGGAAGAGGATTTATTAATCCCGATTGATCATGCTAAAGTTCCTAATTTGAAAAACATTGATAGTCGATTTATGGATCTATCCTTTGATCCAGACAATAAATATTCGATTCCATATTTTTGGGGGACCGTTGGAATTGTCTATAACCCAGCGATGCTTAATGGGAAGGAGATTACTTCCTGGAATGATTTGTGGGATAAAGATTTAAAAAATGAAATTATGCTTATAGATGGGGCCCGTGAAATTATGGGGATGAGCTTAAATAGCTTGCATTACTCTTTAAATGATAAAGATCATGAGCACTTGAAGGAAGCAAAGGAAAAATTAGATACGTTAACGCCAAATGTAAAAGCGATTGTTGGAGATGAAATTCGGATGCTCATCGAAAATGGAGAAGCCTCTATCGGTGTTTTATGGTCTGGAATGGCAGCTGAAATCATGTGGGAAAATGAAGAGGTAGAATATGTTGTCCCAGAAGAGGGGTCTAATCTTTGGTTCGATAATATGGTTATTCCGAAAACAGCTAAGAATATTGATGGAGCACATCAGTTTATTAATTTTATGCTAGATGCGGAAAATGCTGCGCAAAATACTGAATATGTTGGCTATTCTACCCCAAACAAGGCAGCGATGGAATTTTTGCCAGAAGATATTACAGGGGATGAACGCTTCTATCCCGATGAAGAAATGACGTCTAAATTAGAGGTATATGAAAACCTTGGTCATCGTTCTCTTGCGGAATATAATGATTTATTCCTGGAGTTTAAGATGCATCGGAAATAAATTACGGAAAGATGAAGACTGGGACATAAGTATTCCAACTTTAACTTAACCCGAACAATCAAAAGATAATTCTATATGGTTGTTTGGGTTTTTAGTAGTTTTATAAAAGGTTCAGTTAGTGTTAATATCCGCAGCCTAAATACACTTCGCTTTCCATGGGGCGAGCGGTGAGCCTCCGGGGTCTCACCTGTCTCGCTAATCTCATAGGAGTCTACGTGTATTCAGGCTGCTCCATTTTACTCACTAATTTATTTTTTCTTAGAAAAATAATAAGTTTTTAGGAAATAACCTTTAAAAACGAAGTGGAATGGAGCGGAAAACACTCGACTCCTGCGGGAAGTAGAGCAAAGCCTAATACCCCATAGGCTCAGGTTGCTCCCCGACGCATCGAGTGTCTGTAGCGTAATGAAATGAATTGGTTTTTACATTTGGCTATTTAGTTTTGTCCCAGTTTCTTCTATGAGGATGTTGAATTCTGCTAATAAACAATTTCTCTATATTCTTGTATGCAACCTGCCTATACGGAAAATACTAACGGAAAACAAGGTGGGGTTAAAATGAAAAAGTTACTATGCTTCTTCTGCTTTCTTTCATTTCCATTAGGGATTTCCGCACAAGAGGTGGATTCATCTAATAATCAAGGGAGAAAAGAGCTAGCAATCGTTATCGATGATTTTGGTAATAACATGAAAGGTACAGAAGAGATGCTTAACTTACCGGTTCCTATAACGGTTGCTATTATGCCTTTCCTCTCTACTAGTAAAGAGGATGCTATTCTAGCACACAAAAAAGGACATGAAGTAATCATTCATTTGCCACTAGAACCGAAAAAAGGGAAAAAGAGCTGGCTTGGTCCTGGTGCCATTACTACCGATCTATCAGATGAGGAAATTAGAAAACGAGTAAAAGATGCGATTGAAAGTATTCCTTACGCTGTCGGAATGAATCATCATATGGGTTCAAAAGCGACAGAAGATAAAAGAGTGATGAGGATTATCCTAGAAGAATGTCATAAGCATAATCTTTACTATTTAGATAGCAAAACAACGAGTAAAAGCGTCATAAAGGAAATAGCAGAAGAACTAAATGTACCTTATTTAGAAAATGATCTCTTTTTTGATCATATATACACAAATCAGCATATTGCTAAACAAGCCAGTAGGTTAGCCAAAAGGTTGGATACAGAGCAGGAATTTATTGCCATTGGTCATGTAGGAGTTTCTGGTCCTTCTGTAGTAAGTGTTCTAAAACAATACATTCCTGTTTATCAAAAAGATGCAGATATTGTCCCACTTTCTACACTAGTAGAAGGCTATGAACTGCTCGATACTGATTTACCATAATATAGAAAAAGAGCAAAGCCATCACGCTATATCGAAAAAGATATATGACGCTGGTCTGTGCTCTCTTAATTAGATTAAACTATGAAATGGGTTTCATAACAATAGCTAGTTTAGAAAAAAATGACAAAGTGTTTTTATGCTTTAAAGAAAAGGAGATAGACTGGATTTGCCAGCCTGTCTCCTTTTCGATTTATTAATTATTTAGAGGATTATCATCATTTGGTTTTTGGACAGATGTTTGTTCGATTTTTGTATCTAGTTTATCTAGTCTCTTTTTGGCAAAGTCTTTGCCGCCGAGACCAAATGCTAATCCAAATGCTAAGGCAAGTCCACCAAGGATTAGAATAAAGGCAGAATTGACAATAGATGAAGCAACACCTAATTGGTCAAGTGCCATAAAAACAGTAATGGTGATAATCGCATATTTTGCGATAACTGGTAAAAGCTTGAAGTGAGCTCCTTGTAAAATACTGCTTAACAATTGCTGAACTAGGTAGCCTAACCATAATCCAACGCCAATAATAACAATTGCAGCGAGAACCATTGGTAAATAAGCAATTACAGCAGTTGATAAGGTTACTAAAAATTCTAGTCCTACTATATTTAATGCTTGTACAGCTAATAAGAAAACGATTAGGATTTGGACGATAGAACCAATGATATTTGAAATACTAGTGTTTGGGTTAATTCCCATTTTTCGTACATAAGTATCTAGACTAAGCTTTACTAATAAGGTAACAACCATTTGCTTTACCCATTTACCTATCCAAATACCTATTAAGATGAGGATAATGGCAATAGCGATATTTGGAATCATTGTTAACATACCATTTAACATGTTAATAGCCGGTTGAGAGATTCCTTGAATATCTAATTTCTCAAGCGCTGATATAACAGTTGGGATGAGAATGAAAATAAATACAATGTTGCCAATAACAGATGATAAGCTTACATTATCTAGAAGCTTGTTTATGCCTAAACGATTAGCTAAAGAATCTGTACCAATTGTTTGTAAGAAGTTTGTTAGAATGGTACGAACAATCTTTGCAACAAACCAACCGACTAAGACGATTAGGGCAGCTGCTAAAAGCTTTGGTAAAAAGGCAAGAATGTTTTGAAGCATATTGGCAAATGGCTCGGAAACACCGTATAAATTTAGTGCATCTAATACAGCTGGTAAGAATAGCAGCAACACTAAGTAGAAAACAATATTTGCGACTTTATCCATTATATTTTGCGGGTTATTCTTTTCTGTAAGATTCCATTTTTGCAATTTCTCATGAACCTTTAAAGTAGATCCAGTTTTTTTTATAAGGAATTTTAATCCAGACGCGATAATCCATGCTATAACAAGAATCAATGCAGCCTTTAAGATATTAGGAATAGCTCCAAGGATTGCGGAAAGCATATTCACTAAAGGAGAAGTAATAGCCGTTAAATTCAATATATTAAAGAATAGGGAAAAGACAAAAACTAATAATAAGTAAAAAACAATTTTGCTTATTATTTTTTCAGATGAGTATTTTCGTGGTTTTCCTTCTGGGAAAATTTTATCATCCAGCTTTGTTTTCTGCAGTCCTTTATATAGGGCTTTTTCAATAATTTTAGCAATAATCCACCCTGAAATTAAAACAACTACAGCTAAAATAAAATCGGGAATCTTGTCCCAAAAAGAATTCCAATTCCAGTAATAGTTCATATCCTTCACTCCTTGTTTTTAATTTATACTACTAATACCCAGCGAGTGAAGGATTAAACGTTCCTCTTAAGGGGAGCTTCTTCGTATGGAAGAGGTATAAGAAAAGAGAAGGTCTGGATGAAAGCCTTCTCATTTAGAGTGTATAAAAAATTTTTAGACATTGCTTTTGTGTATTTTAATGGATTAAAAAACTTAACATAATGTGTCTTCCTGTATCCTAGTCAGAATAAAGTCTTATTTTAACGCCTTTTCTTCAAAATCATATAAGCAATCATTACTTCCTACCATGATTAAAATATCTCCTTGACGGATTATTTCATCTGCTGATGGGGAGACGATTGTTTCTCCTGCTCGCTGAATGCCAATAATTGTGCAGCCGTATTTTGCACGTACGTCTAAGCCTATAATAGATTGATTATGTATTTTAGCTGAAGCCACCATTTCAACAATTCCGTGTTCTTTTGAGAGCTGAATATAATCAATCATACTGTCGGAAATAACGTGATGGGCAATTCTTTTTGCCATATCCTGTTCTGGATGAATTACACGGTCAGCACCGATTTTCTCTAAAACACGTTTATGATATACATCGGCTGCTTTTACCCAAACTTGGCTAATGCCCATCTCTTTTAAAAGCATAGTAGTAAGGGTGCTAGATTCTACATCATCTCCAAACGAAACAAAAGCATGATCAAAATTTCGTATACCGATTTGTGTTAGGGATGCTTCAGTAATATGTGTCATTTGGACGCAAAGTGTAGCAAATGCTCGATATTTTTCTACTTTTTCCAAAGATTGATCAATGGCTAATACTTCTGCTCCCATTTTATGAAACTCTTCTACTAAACTGCCGCCAAAGCTTCCCAGTCCTATTACTACAAATTGTTTTTTCATACTTATCCTCCTAGGGATGAAAAAATAGGTTCTTTGCCACCATTATACTTTTTTACAGAAAAGAAAGAAAATAATTTTTCTTTAGGAAAGGAAAATAATAGGAAGGAATGTTTTTTTCCAAAATAAAAACCACTTTTTCGATAGGAGAGGAAAAAGTGGTTTTATTCATTCTAAAATAAAGCTTATTCAGAAAGATAAGCAGTTAGCATCCATAAATGTTTCTCGATTTTACCAATTAGATCGACTGCTAAATCGTTTGTAATAACATCTTCTAATTCATCTGCATGCTCTGCTAGTGCTTTTAATTGTGTATTAATATGGCTGTAATCTTCTACTAAAGATTTTACCATTTCATTCGCAGTTAATTTCTCTGTGCTTTCTTGTAATGTGGATGTTTCAATAAATTCTTTTAATGTAGAAACCGGTTTTCCACCAATAGCAAGCAAGCGCTCGGCGATTTCATCCACTGCTTCAGCTGCCTCATCATATAACTCTTCAAATTTTTCATGAAGTGTGAAGAAAAATGGCCCCTTTACATACCAGTGGTGCTGATGAAGTTTTGTGTATAATACGCTCCAGTTAGCAATTTGCACGTTTAATTCTTTTTGTAATTCTACTTTTGTTTGTAATCCCATGTTTAACAAACTCCCTTCGACTGATTATATATTAATTATAACAAGTTTTAATTTAAAATCAATACTTATTTATAATTATTACAATTTAGTTTTTATTACAATTGAAAATACTAGTCATTTCGATAGGTTAGAGGGAAAGATTTTACTTTTTATTTTTTGTTGTCCTATTAAAATATATACCCCAATTACAAAGGAAAGGAAACAATAGGAAGGAAGAATTCATTAAATGGACAAATTTAAAAAGACTCAGGAAGTACACTGAGCCTTGAAAAAAGCTACAATTCCCATCAGAATGAAAAGGAATTAGAAGAAAACATATAGGATTTATAATGATAACGAATACTAAAAATAAGGCCCATTGCCATCATATTACACATTAAAGAACTGCCCCCATAACTGATAAAAGGAAGGGGAATCCCCGTTATCGGTAATAATTGTATGGTCATGCCAATATTTTCGAAAACATGGAAGGTAATCATGCTTATGACTCCAACACTAATATAAATACTGTAAGGATCTGCTGTTTGTAAGGCCGTCTTAATGAGGTGGTATATTAAGAAAAAATAAAGAATGATAACAATGCTACCGCCGATAAAACCGTATTCCTCGCCAATAATAGTGAAAATAAAGTCAGTATGCCTTTCGGGGATATATACTTCTTCATTTCCCAATCCTTTTCCACTAATAAGCCCTGATCCTATCGCCATTAAGGAATTAACTAGCTGGAATCCTGCGTCGCCAGCGTTTTGGGGATCAAGCCAAGAGTCAATGCGATCAAACTGATAGACTTTGACACCTATATACTTTTGTAATATATCTCTGCCAAAGATCGCTAAATAGAAAACAATGCTTCCAAAAGCTGCTGCTGTACCAAATAAAGGGATAAGTATTTTCCATGAAATTCCTGAAACTAATATCATTCCAATTAAAATCGCCATTAAAACGAGCGTTGTACCAAAATCCTGTACAATGACCAAGGCAATCGGAATTCCGGCAACAAGCCCAAGTTTACACATTAACATAAAATCTGTCGCTAGAGACTTATGAATAGTCTTTACATTATGTTTATTTATGACCTTTGCAATCGCTAAAATATAAAAAACCTTCATATATTCAGATGGTTGTACATTTCCAATGTTCGGAATAGCATACCAACTCTTTGCACCATTTATGATCGGAGTAAAATCTGTTTCGGGAATAACTAGAAGACCAATTAGTAAAACTGTCCCTATCCCATAAAGAATCCAAGTTATTTGTTGAATCTGTTCATTATCAAAATACATAATAATGGCAATTATAATAGAGCCAATGAAATACCACATAATTTGTGATTGTAAGTAAGAATCATTTGCGCTGTATATAGCAATACAGCTAACTAAACAAAATAACATAAGCAAAAGACATAAAGTCCAATCGAATCTTTCGGAAAATCCTTTTTTTGTTCTCATTCTAGCAAACCCCTAGTTCAAATTTCTTATATCTATATAGACGGAAAAGGAGAAGAATTTGTTTCCTTATTTTTCATAATCCTGTAAAAATACTGGTATGAATTTAATTTTTGCTTATTTAGGGATAGCGATTTTCTTAGAATATAGATTAAAGTAGGAAAGTTATGGCCCAAAAATCAGTTATATGATCCAAAGCAGAAAAAATAAGATTCAAACCCCAGTTATATGATCCAAAACAAATATATGGTCCAAACTTAAAATATATACCAACCACATAAAAAAAGAGACTGTCCTTATAAGACAGTCCTTCTTTCACATTAAATGAGTTAGGAAAATTTGAGCGATTCCGAAGTATATAAATAACGAAAAGATATCATTAAGTGTAGTGATTAACGGCCCTGAGGCAACGGCTGGGTCGATATTCAACTTATAAAGAATGATTGGAATTATAGTACCTGATAATGTTCCAATGATAAGTGTACAAATGAGAGAAAGGCCAACAACTAAGCCGAGCATGAGATCGCTTTGCCAAACATAGGCAATGATTGTAATAATAACTCCGCATGTAATCCCAATAATTAAACCAACTAATAGTTCCCTAAATATCAGCTTCGTTACAACTATTTTATTAATTGTATTAGAAATAAGTCCACGTACAACAACTGCTAATGATTGTGTTCCTGTATTACCAGTCATGCCTGAGATCATTGGCATGAAAAAGGATAAAGCTACAACTTTTGTAAGGACATCTTCATAATTGCTAATGATACTACCAGATACAACCCCGATAAATAAAAGTAGGATTAGCCATGGAAGTCTTCGATAGGCAGCAACCGATGCTTTTGTATCAAAATCAATTGATTTCCCTGAAGCAGAAAGTTTTTCGATATCTTCATTTGCTTCTTGGAAAACGACGTCAATCATATCATCGATAGTAACAATACCCATCAATATATTTTCATGATTTACAACTGGAATAGCCAAAAAATCATATTTCTGGATAGTTTGTGCTACTTCTTCTTGGTCTTGGTCCACTGTTACACTAATAACTCGTTCATACATGATGTCACGAATTTTATCCTGTGGTTCAGCAATTAAAAGATCACGGTAGGATACAACACCTACTAATTTTCTATTTTGATCAATTACATATAAATAACTCAATGTTTCTGCAAAATCTGCAAAGGATTTTAATTTATCAACGGCTTCACGCGTTGTGTAATAATCACGAATCCATACAAAACGGTTTGTCATAAGACGTCCAGCAGTTTCGTCTGGGTAGTTCATTAAGTTTTGCACGATGATTGATTCTTCTTTTTTCATTTCCGAAAGAAGTTCTTTAATTCTTTCTGGTGCTAAATCATTTAAAAGGGAGGCTAGATCATCATTATCCATTAAATCTAGGACTTTCCCGGTCTTGTCCATTCCTAATGTATTAAGCACTTCAAGCTGTTCCTCTTTATCTAACTCCTCTAAGAGATGGGCTAATAAGTCGACTTTAAGAAAAAGTAAAAAACGTGCCCTATGTTTATCGGGGAGACCCTCATAAATTTGAGCTATATCATATGGTTGTAGCTCATCAACGATGGATTCAAATTCAGATTTTTTATTGTCTTTTAGTGTCTGAATGATGTGAAGTGTGATTTGATTTTCTGTCATTTGGTGTATCATACTTCTCACTCTCCCTTCTGATGTCTTAGGCAATTATTCGACATATACCCTGTTTTATTATATGTAAATTAACGAAAGAATGAAATGGATAATTCTTTGGAAAAAAGGAGATTTTGAGAAAATATTTTATAAATCATAAAAAAACAGTGTTAAATATTCTGACAATTAACTTGAAAAGATTAGATTCTCCATTAAAATAAGGATATAACATGAATGACCACAGGCGACCGCCACAATCGCGACTTTTTTTCGTATATCCTTAATAATTGGGTTAAGGGTCTCTACTGGAAACCGTAAATTTCTTGCTACGAAAAAATATGCTTAACTAGCATATTTTTCGTAGTTTTTTTGTGTTTATTCCGAAATTCAAACAAGTATGGGGGAATATTAATGGGGAATTTGTTAATCAAAAATGCACAAATCGTAACGATGAATCAGACAGAAGAAATTGTTACAGGAGACCTTTATATAGAAGAGAATATTATTAAAGATATAGGGACCAATATTCAAAAAGATCATGTGGATAAAATAATCGATGCGACAAATAGAACCGTAATCCCAGGATTTATTCAAACACATATCCATTTATGCCAAACTCTCTTTCGTGGTAGGGGGGATGATTTAGAGCTGATGGATTGGCTTAGAAAAAGAATTTGGCCACTCGAGGCATCTCACGACAAAGAGTCGATTTATTATTCAGCAATGCTTGGTATTGGCGAGCTGTTGGAAAGTGGAACAACTACGATTGTGGATATGGAAACAGTCCATCATACAGAACATGCTTTTCGTGCTATTGCGGAAAGTGGAATACGAGCGGTATCTGGAAAAGTAATGATGGATAAAGGCGATGAAGTACCTTTGGCATTACAAGAGAACACAGCGGAATCTATTCAGCAAAGTGTTGATTTGTTGGAGAAATGGAATGGGTTTGACAATGGAAGAATTCAATATGCCTTTTCACCAAGATTTGTTGTCTCTTGTACAGAAGAGCTACTGAAAGAGGTGAAGAAGCTTTCAGATGAATATCGTGTAAAAGTGCATACGCATGCATCAGAAAACAAGGGAGAAATTCAAATTGTGCAAGAAGAAACAGGGATGAGGAATGTTGTTTACCTAGATCATCTTGGCTTAGCAAATGACAGATTAATATTGGCGCATTGCATTTGGCTGGATGAAGAGGAGAAGCGAATTATTCAAGAAAAAGGCGTTCACGTTAGTCATTGTCCAGGTTCCAATTTAAAGCTTGCGTCAGGCATAGCAGATACGCACCATCTTCTTTGCAATCATGCTTCAGTTAGCTTAGGAGCGGACGGTGCTCCGTGTAATAATAATTTGGATATGTTTAATGAGATGAGATTGGCTGCACTTATTCAAAAGCCCATTCATGGTCCAACTGCAATGGATGCGAAAACAGTTTTTCGAATGGCAACGATTGGCGGGGCAAAAGCGGTTGGTTTAGAAAAAGAAATTGGCAGTCTGGAAATTGGCAAGAGAGCAGATTTAGCTATTTTAAATCTGCAAAATTTTCATACTTTCCCTTCTTATGATGTGGATCCTATTTCAAGAATTGTTTATTCGGCAACAAGAGCAGATGTAGAGACAACGATTGTGGACGGTAGAATTGTAATGGAAAATAAAATCATGAAAACGGTGGATAAAGCTATTGTGTTAAAGGAAGCGGATATAAGTATAAAGAGGCTGTTAAGTAAAACAAACATAAGTTAATGGATAAATAATAGAACATCGTATCAGACAAGTGGCTAATAGAGTTTATCCACCTGTATGGTACGATGTTTTTGTTTGAAAGATAGGTCTGCCTAATAAAAGTAGAATTTATGAGGCAAATCTATTTTCCTTACTACTGAAAAAGGAATAACAAACAAGATAAGTACTTTATTCCTTTTTTTTCTAAATTGAAGATTATGTAAGCTATTTTGCCTAATTTTTGTTAAACTAAAATGGTTACAATAAGCGGAGCTAGATGTATGATAGTATGAATAACGGATTGTTATTAAAAGTCTAATAATATAGAACAAGGGAAAAATTTCTTGTAATCAGATAAATAAGATGGAGTATAAGCAATTTCAACAACAAGAAAGTAAGCTAAAGCTCTTCCGTTTACAAGCTAATTATGTTTGGAGGTTTACTTGATGAAAAAAGGTAATAATGATATTCGAGATGTGGTTTATATCCATCTAAATGAGAAAGAGCGCTTTGTTCTTTCTTACGGTATAGAGTTTAGAGAATTTTACAGAATATTGGCAGAGACTCTTTCCTCTATTTTATTGTTAAAGCATCAGTATGAAGAGGGAGAATTTCATACACATACACAATTCGAATATGTTCCAAACAATAAATTAGCACAATTAGCAATGGAAGATGTATATGGATATGGGGATTTTGTTTGGGTCGATTTTGATGAGACGGAGACTTTAGATATTTTAGAAGGTCAAACGATAGCAGAGCTTCTTTATTTGGGGCATAAACTGGAGCCGCTAAAAAAGCCGTTTTTTCAACAATTGAATAACCAATATACTTATTTGGCGCATGATGATGGCTGGTTCAACAAAATATATTATAAAAATATGGACGCCTTTTATCGACTATTTGAAGATGTTATTGCTAATAAAGTGACAGACCTTAAATTAGAGAAGGCATTACTTGGTCTAAAAAAGAAGCGGCTATATCCTTCCCTTCCTAATGAAATAGTAATGGAGCTAAAACGCTATATGAGGGAAGGGATGGTTTTATCCATTGAAAAGGCCTATCAAACTCGATTGAAAATAGAAATTCCAATTTGGATATTAGGTGATTTTGATAATATGGATGATATGTACGAAGAATATGAGAAGAATTGCAAACAAAAAAGTGATGCTTTGCTTATTTTTGATAAAAAATTAAGAGAGTGGCAATTAACAAAGGTTTAATTGGTGACGGATATGAGTGAAAAAGTATTTGTAGGTTTCCCAGCAGAGTTAACGAAAATGACTTTTGTGGAGCGGCCGAATCGGTTTATTTTGCATTGTTATCATGAAGAAACAGAGCAAATAGAAAGAGTGCATCTAGCTGATCCAGGAAGACTTATTGAGCTTTTAATAGAAGGGGTAACTATTTATGTTCTCCCAAGTACGAATCCTAATCGGAAAACGAAATGGACGGCTGTTTATGTTGAATTTAATGATCTTCTTGTGTCTATCAATACGACATATCCTAACAAGCTAGTCGAATTAATGCTGAAAACAGCAATCATTGAAGAGCTTGCTCCATATCAATGGGTGAAATCGGAATACACGTATGGTAATTCTAGATGGGATTTTTTATTGGAGGATAAAGAAAAAAATCAACTACTTCTCGAAGTGAAAAGCGTTACATTGGCAAGCAATGGAATAGGGATGTTTCCTGATGCCGTCACAAAAAGAGGCTCAAAGCATGTACAAGAATTAACAGTGATTGCGAAGGAAGGAACATATAAAACAGCTATTTTATTTGTTGTGCAACGAGAAGATGTTGAAATAGTGACAGGTGCAGCTGAAATTGACCCAGTCTTTGCAAAAAACTTAGAGGAAGCAGCTAAAGCAGGGGTGCAATTACTAAGCTATACTTGTGTTTTAACGGAGCATGGAATTGAATTGGGCAATGCAATCCCAGTAGATCCATTTTTAAAAATTCAATAAAAGGACATTTATTTCTGCTTCTTTTGAATGTATAATCAAAAAGGACGAAAAATGAAATAGATAGACGATGGTGAGACTTTTTGTAAAAGGCTGATGAGGAATGTCGAAAGACTTTCTCTTTTTTCAAGAAGACTCTTAAAAGGGAAGTTGGTGAAAATCCAACACGGTCCCGCCACTGTAAATGATTGCACATAGAGAAGTGCCACTGTACTTGCATGTATGGGAAGGCTCTATGCTGCGACAATCATGAGTCAGGAGACCTGCCATTTTCTATACACCTAATAAGCCTACGAGGATAGGGAGGTGTGGAGCGCGCTTTGAAACTACTTTTAAAGTCATCCCGACATCTCTATGGACGATAATAGAGATGTTTTTTATTTTTCACATATTTATTTTAGGAAGGTGAAGGACGATGAAAAAGTTTTATTCCTTATTTTTAGCAATGCTGCTTGTTGTTGGTGTGCTCGCTGGATGTGGAGAGACGAAGACGGAAAACAATAACAAAGAGCAATCGACAGCACAAGAGGCAGCCTTTCCAGTAACGATTAAGGACGCTTCGGATCAAGAAGTAGTAATTGAGGAAAAACCAGAAAAGCTAGTCTCTTTAATGCCTAGTAATACGGAAATTGTATTTGCGCTTGGACTAGGAGAGGAATTAGTGGGAGTTAGTGATTATGATAACTACCCACAAGAAGCGGCGGAAAAAGAGAAGGTAGGCGGAATGGAATTTAATGTGGAGAAAATAATCTCACTGAATCCAGATGTAGTATTAGCACATGCATCTAGCGCCCATAATTCCACGGAAGGATTGCAGCAAATCCGTGATGCTGGCATTGATGTTGTTATTGTGAATGATGCGTCTACTTTTGAGGATGTCTATAAAAGCATGAAAATGATTGGACAGGCTACGGGAACAGAAGCTGAAGCAGATAAGCTTGTTGCTGATATGAAAGAGAAGTTAGCTGCCATCAAGGAAAAAGCAGCAACGATTTCTGATAGTGACCAAAAATCTGTTTATATAGAAGTAAGCGAAGAGCCAAATTTGTTTACGACTGGTAAAAATACATTTATGCAAGAGATGCTTGATACGATTAATGCGAAGAATATTATTTCAGAAGAAGGCTGGATTCAAGTAGATCAAGAGGCAGTAATTGCAGCAAATCCTGATGCTATTATTACTACTTATGGTGCTTACTCAGAAAAGAGCCCAATCGATCAAATTAATTCGAGAAAAGGTTGGCAAGAGATAACAGCAGTAAAGGAAAAGCAGATAGTAGATGTTGATTCTGACATGGTAACTCGTTCTGGTCCTCGTTTAGTTGAAGGAGTAGAGGCAGTTGCAAAAGCGGTGTACCCTGATGTTTTTAAATAAAAGAAAAGCGGCTTATGTTTATGCCGCTTTTTTTCTCCTTTTTGCGATTGTGATTGGAATATCGATAGGAACCATCTCTGTTCCTATCTTATCTGTGGTAAAAATACTAGCAAGTTATGTTGGACCAGAAAGCTTATTAACGAATGTCGATCCAATGCATATCAATATCGTCCAAAATATTCGTCTCCCTAGAGTGCTGCTGGCAGGACTTGTCGGTGCGAGCCTTTCTATTGCGGGAGCCGCTTTCCAAGGGTTATTGAGAAATCCACTGGCAGACCCATATACACTCGGGGTTTCATCTGGAGCATCTGTTGGAGCAGTCATTACATTGTTTTTTCAATTTAGTATACCGTTTCTTGGCGGGCTGACTTTGCCATTTATGAGTGTACTATTCTCCTTTTTCACCATTTTATTTGTAGTCTTTTTTGCGAAAAAAATGGATCCAGCGATGCGAGTAGAGACGATTATTTTAACAGGTATTATTATTGGTTCTTTTTTAAGTGCATTTATTTCTCTTATGATCGCATTAACAGGAAACGAGCTTCGCCAAATTATTGGCTGGTTACTTGGAAGTGTCTCCATGAGAGGGTGGGAATATATAAAAATTATTCTCCCATTCTTTGTAGTTGGTTCTGGTCTTCTTCTTTCGCAAGGTAAGGAATTAAATGCTTTAGCTTTTGGTGAAGAAAGAGCCCAGCATTTAGGGATTCATGTGCAAAGAAGAAAAATGATTATTTTGCTAGCTGGTTCTATGTTAACAGGAGCAGCGGTAGCGGTATCAGGTACAATCGGATTTGTTGGTTTGGTGATTCCCCACTTTGTTCGAATCATTGTTGGTCCTGACCACAGGCATTTAATGGGGATTTCTCTTTTTGTCGGCAGTGGCTTTATGATTTTAGCTGATTTATTAGCGAGAACGATTATTTCCCCGACGGAATTACCGATAGGGGTTATTACAGCATTAGTCGGTGCTCCGGTGTTTGCTGGATTATTACTGAGAAGAAGGAAGAGGAGTTTAAAATAATGCTAAATGTACGAAATCTCTTTTTTCAATATGAAACAAAACAAATTTTACAGGATATTTCTTTTGCCGTGAATAAAGGAGAGATGGTTGGTATCCTTGGACCAAATGGCAGTGGGAAAACGACGTTAATGAAAATTATTAGTGGGATTTTAACTCCACAAGAGGGACAAGTTGAGATCAAAGGGAGACCCATTGCACAGTATAAAACAAAAGAATTAGCAAAGGTAGTGGCGGTACTGTCTCAGCATGTGAATGAATCTTTTTCTTATACGGTTCGAGAAATTGTATCTTTGGGGAGATATGCACATCAATCTGGGCTCTTTCAGTCATGGAGTGCTAAAGATGAAGAGATGCTTAATGAAGTAATGAGGCAAACGGGAGTCGTTGCTTTTCAAGACAAGTCGATTCATGAATTATCTGGTGGCGAGAAACAGCGGGTATATTTGGCACAGGCACTCGCACAAGAGCCAGAAATTCTCTTATTAGATGAACCTACAAACCATTTGGATTTATCTTATCAGAAGGAATTATTGGATAACTTAAGAGAATGGAGCAGGGAACGAAATTTAACAATTATTTGTATTTTCCATGATTTAAACTTGGCAGGATTATATTGTGATCGGCTGCTTTTATTACATGATGGAAAGGTAGAAGTGGATGCTAGTCCTTCTAATGTATTGCAAGAAGAGCGGGTGAAAAGAATCTATCAAACAGATGTGATAAGTACTTTTCATCCAAGTAGACCAGCTCCTCAAATAGCGCTTATACCAAGAAATACAATGAGAAATACGATGAAAATAAATACGGAAGCTATTACGATTACATCAGAAAGAATAGAGGTGAAGGTTCCCTTTCCGCTATACACTCTTTCATCTGGTGTAATAGGTGCTGGGATGGGATGGTATAAAAGCTTTGTGAATCGACATGTAGATAAGACATATCGGTGCGAAGATTATCGGGAAGAAATGGAGGATTATTTGTGTCGAAATGGCTTTATTCCATCAGAGACAGTTGGGATGATGACAGCTGTTTACACAGAGGATGTAGCATATAAGCTTATCGAGCAGCCGAATTTTTCTGTAATGATTGTCGTAACAGGAGGAATAGGGAATGCTGTTGATGCCGCAATGACTAACAAACATTCTTCTTTCATAAATCCGGGAACAATTAATATTTGGATTTTTGTTAACGGCAAATTATCAGAGCAAGCTTTTTTACAAAGTGTCATTACCGCTACAGAAGCAAAGGCAGCGGTCTTGCGGGATCGGAAGATAAAGGATTTGGAAACAGGAACCCTTGCAACAGGTACTTCAACAGACAGTATATTGGTGGCTGCTACTCAAGAAGGAGCCTACCTCGAATTTGGAGGTACGATTACGGAGCTTGGAAAGTGTGTAGCACAAGGCGTCTATCAGTGTCTGACAAAGTCATTAGATAAAAGGGATAGGAGGA
Source organism: Niallia sp. FSL W8-0635 (assembly GCF_038007965.1). Taxonomy (GTDB): domain Bacteria; phylum Bacillota; class Bacilli; order Bacillales; family Cytobacillaceae; genus Niallia. The sequence continues at coordinate 376,701 of NZ_JBBOYD010000001.1, forward strand.
TAGCACCTAAATGATTGGCCATTTGATCAGCATTACACTTGCGATTATTTTAGATAAGATTATTGGTGATCCACCAAGCTGGCCTCATCCTGTAAAAGGGATGGGGAAGTTGATTTCCTATTTAGATCAAAGATTGAATAGCAGGCAAAATCAGAGAATAAAGGGATTATGGATGCTCATCATTGTTTTAGTGACCATCTTTTTGCTTAGCTATTTCCTCGTTTATATTAGCTATCAGCTTCATTGGTGGATCGGGGTAATCGTGGAAGCTCTTCTTATCGCAACAACAATAGCACAAAAAAGTCTAAAGGATGCAGCGATAGAGGTTTATGAACCTTTGCAGGCTAATGATTTAGAGGCAGCGCGAAGGCAGCTGTCTTATATTGTAGGGAGAGATACAGAGCGATTAAAGGAAGAAGAAATTGTACGAGCGACAGTAGAGACAGTTGCAGAAAATACAAGTGATGGTATTACTGCTCCACTGTTTTGGGCATTTATTGGTGGTGCCCCGTTAAGTTTGGTTTATAGGGCCATTAATACATGTGATAGTATGGTTGGTTATAAGAATGATAAATATAGAGAATTTGGGTATTTCGCTGCGAAATGTGATGATGTTGTCAACTACTTGCCTAGTCGAATAACAGCAATTCTCGTGCTGTTAGTTAGTCGTAGTTCTTTCTATCGCAAAAAGGAAGCCTGGAAGCTGTTATTTCAAGATGCAAAGAAGCACCCTTCTCCAAACAGTGGCTGGGGCGAAGCTGTGACAGCGATTATCCTCGGCATACAGCTCGGGGGGATAAACTATTACGGAGGAAAGAAGTCCGATCGGGCACGAATGGGAAAAGCGCGGCAGCCTTTAGAAACTAGACATATTATTGAGTCAACTAGAATTGCTGATAAAGCAGTTGTTTGCTTTTACCTTTTTTTATGTATAGGAGGAATTGGATTTGAAATGGCCAATGCATGGAGCTAATCCCCAGTATATTTATAAAAAGACAAATTTAGAAATGCCAGTAGATACGATTGATTTTAGTGCTAATATCAACCCTTTAGGACCTCCGCCTATTCTATTGGAAATGTGGAATGACTTATTTCAGACAGTCCATCTTTATCCAGACCCTTTTGCAAGTCGTTTAAAGGAGAAAGTTTCAAACAAGTATGGACTTCATCCAAAGCAGCTCTTAATTGGTAATGGAGCTGCGGAAATCATTTCTTTATTAGGAAGAATACTTGCGGGGAAAAAAGTATTGCTTCTTCAGCCTGCTTTTTCGGAATATGAAGAAGTGTGCAGAATTAATCAATGTGATATCCATCATCATTACCTATCAGTGGAAACAGGCTGGGAGCTAATTCCATCTGAATTGGAAAAGGATATTCGTCATGTGGATGCTATATTTTTATGTAATCCTAATAATCCAACCGGTATATATTATCCGAAACAAGTAGTAGAAGAGTTGTTGGCTATTTGTAAAAAAAATGATTGTTATGTCATCTTGGATGAGGCTTTCTACGATTTTGTGATTGGGTATGAGGATATGCTTCCCCTCTTAAAAAAATTCTCAAACCTTATTGTAATCCGTTCCTTGACAAAGATGTACAGTATTCCAGGGATACGTCTTGGCTATGTATTCGCATCTGAGGAAATGATTGCGCAATTACAACAGCTTCAATCTCAATGGAGTATTAATGGGATTGCCTTAAGTGTTGGCGAATTATTAATGGAACAAGAGATGTTTCTGAATAAAACGCAAAGCTATATAGAAGAAGAAAAGGAAAGATTATTTTCCTTTTTTCAGAAAGCACACTTTGCGTATTCCAACTCTGCTGCTAATTATTACTTACTAAGAGATACTAGGTTAACAGATCAAAAAGACCTCCTTACTTTCTTGTTAAACAATGGCATCATTGCAAGACATACATATAATTATCCGAGTTTAGAAGGACGATGGCTACGCTTTGCCATTAAAAGCAGGGAAGAGAATCAGCAATTGCAAGGAGTGTTAGCTAAATGGAAACAAAGTCATCCATTATCTTTGTAACAGGAGGCGTGAGAAGCGGCAAATCTTCTTTTGCTGAGAGCTTGGCAATAGAATATGCAAGAAAGGAAAAAGCAGATTTGCATTATATAGCCACAGCTGTTAATACAGATACAGAAATGCAAGAAAGAATTGCAAAACATCAGCAAATAAGAAAAACACAAAAGGTAAAATGGAATAGCCATGAACAGGCAGTAAATATTGGCGAATTGGCAGAGGTTTTTTCCAAAAAGGATGTTCTTTTGCTTGATTGTTTAACAGTATTAGTCAATAATGAACTTTTTTTTAAAGACCAACGGCAGGAAATGATAGAGGATAAGCTGAAAAAGGATCTAGTGGCGTTAAGTCGAAGCTGCAGATATCTTATTCTTGTGAGCAATGAAGTTACATATGAGCCGTCAACAGATCCATTTGTACAGAACTATAGCAGGATTTTAAATAGACTCCATTATTTCCTTGTGCAGCATGCAAAGGAAGCTTATTTGGTAGAATTCGGAATCGCAAAAAAGAAGAAGGGAGGAAAAAAATGAAGGGTGTGATGATACAGGGGACTTCATCTGATGTTGGGAAAAGTCTGATTGCTACTGCTTTATGCCGAATGGTGGCAAATGAGGGGATAAAAGTAGCCCCATTTAAATCACAAAATATGTCTAATAATTCTTATGTCACAGTAGATGGAAAAGAAATTGGCAGGGCGCAAGGAATTCAGGCGGAAGCAGCAAGGACGGAAGCAACAGTTTGGATGAACCCGATTCTCTTAAAACCAAGATCTGATTTACAATCAGAGGTTGTCCTGCTTGGAGAAGCAAGTACGACTCTTTCTGGCAGAGGGTATCGTGAACAATTTTATGATGAAGGAATTCGTATTATTCAAAAAAGCCTTGATTACCTTCAAAGCCACTATGAGATGGTAATTATGGAAGGCGCGGGTAGCCCAGTAGAAATTAATTTGAAAGACAGAGAGCTTGTAAACATGAAGGTTGCGGAAATGGCTGATATTCCTGTAATTCTCGTTGCGGATATTGACCGTGGAGGCGTGTTTGCAAGTATTATTGGAACGCTAGCTCTATTTTCAGAAGAAGAACGGAGCAGGGTTAAGGGGATTATTATTAATAAGTTTCGCGGGGATCCAACTCTTTTTGAAGATGGCGTTCAATGGCTGAAGGAAAAGACAGGTATTCCTGTCCTCGGAGTCCTTCCTTTTATTCATAACCATATGATTGAAGGAGAGGACTCGTTATCTATCCGGGAGAAAAGATTAACCACTACAAAAGATGTTATCGATTTGGCAGTAGTAAACAATCGTTATATGTCCAATTTCACAGATATAGAACCATTTTTCCTAGAAGATGATGTTAGTATCCGCCTGGTTGATAAAGGCGAAGATTTAGGGAATCCAGATGCGGTCATTATTCCAGGTACGAAAAGTACAATAGATGATTTGAAAGAAATGAAGAGGAACGGATTAGCAACCCAGCTTCAAAGCTATTATAAGCAAGGTGGCAGAGTAATAGGATTATGCGGAGGATATCAAATGCTTTGTACGGCTCTAAAGGATCCATATGGTGCTGATACTGGGAGCAGAGGCGAAGAAATTGAAGGGATAGGGCTTATACCTGCAAGGACGACCTTTGAAAAGAAAAAAGAAACTATTCGTGTGGAAGGCCGCTATCATCCCTCTACGATGTTAGCAGCAGAAAGAATAGAGGGGTATGAAATTCATTTAGGAAAAACAGAATATGCTTCTTTAGATGAAAGATGTCCTTTTTTATTGCTTTCTAATAGGAGGGAAGAAGGCTATTATCGAGAAGATGGAAGATTGATAGGTACTTATATGCACCATCTATTTTATAATGATGGTTTTCGTCATACATGGTTAAATCAAATCCGTTTGCAAAAGGGAACGGAGCAAAGGGAAAGACTGTTTATACAAGCACAGAAGGATGAACGCTTTGACTCTCTTGCTGATGAAATGAAAAAGCATCTTGATTGGGAAAGAATATTGGATATCCTTCAGGGTGGTGATAGACAATGAACAAATGGTTTATTGGTTTTCTATTAAATATTCAGTTCTTTACGGCGATACCGGTGAGAAAGATACTTCCGATGGAAGGGGAGTTTCTTCAGAAAAGTATAAAGACATTCCCTTTGCTAGGACTTTTTCAAGGCTTTATTTATATGAGCCTCTTCTTTTTGCTAAATGAATATACGCCGTTTACAGCTCTTGCAATTGCTTTCTTTGTCTGGCTCTGTACAATCTTGTTAACTGGTGGCCTTCATTTAGATGGCTGGATGGATGCAAGTGATGCTTATTTTTCTTATCAGGATAGGAAGAAAAGATTGGAGATTATGAAGGATCCTCATGTTGGTGCATTTGGTCTTTTATCCGTCGTGCTGTTATTAAGCACAAAGTTTCTTTTTATCTATGAAATCGTGACACGTATGCAAGACTTCACCTATCTTTTTGTAATGCTCCTGCCGCTTTTTTCTAAAGCTGTAATGGGATGGATCTTGCTATTTGTTCAAGAAGCAAAGAAGGACGGGCTTGGCGCATATTTTAAAAGGGCTGTTGAAGGGAGGGGAACGCTTTTTTATAGTGGATATTTTGCACTTGTTTTTCTATTTTTCTTCTTTTTGTATTCACAATGGCTGCCACTGTTCTTTCTGTTTCTCTCTGTTAGCATCGGCTGCTATTTTTTATTAAGCCGCTTTATGAAGCGAGCTTTTGGGGGATTAACAGGTGATTTATTAGGGGCAAGTGTAGAAGGGACGGAATTGGCACTATGGGCGACACTATGGTTATTGCATTATTTCGTCATGGGTTAACTGCTGAAAATGAACGGAAGGCATACATTGGCTGGACAGATGCTCCTTTAAGTGAAAAAGGAAAGGAGAAGCTTTATGAAAAAGGAAGGCCGATGTCTAAATATGAATGGGTAAGTGCAAGTGATTTATTACGAGCAAAAGAGACTGCAGCTTATTGGTTTCCTGACCAGCGCTTGCACATTATTTCTTATTTTCGAGAAATAAATTTTGGAGAGTGGGAAGGAAAAACATACGAACAATTAAAAGAGCTTCCTGACTATTGTAAATGGCTAAATGCTCCATTTGTGATTTCTGCAACAAATGGAGAATCCTTTAATGAGATGGCTGAGCGCGTAGATAAAGGCTGGGATTGTTTAATCCAGCAGAGTAAACAAAGCAATCGAATAGCAGTTGTCACACATGGTGGCGTGATTCGTTATTTACTTAGTAAATTTGATGTAGCAGAAAAGAATTTTTGGGACTACAACCTTTCGCCAGGAGGGGGAATGGAACTAATATGGTCCAACAAAGAAAGCTTTAGGAGGAAGGAAAGATGCACTTTATTACAGGAGGTAGCTTTCACGGGAAGAAAAGGTGGACAGTAGCCTTTGCGAAGGAGCAGGGATTTATAGAGGGGAAGATCCTCCGTTTGTTTGATGAAAAGGAAATAAATAGTATAAATGATGAGAAGGATTCTTTTTATATAATTGAAGGACTGGAGTGGATGATTAAAAATCGTCTGCAAGAAGAAACGTTGGAGCAAACAATCACTTATATAGAAAAACAAGTGGGGGATTTGCTTCAATGGGAAAGAGAAGAAGAAGACCGCTGCGTGTTTTTAATTGGTAGCGATATTACAAAAGGCATCGTTCCCATTGATCAAGAAGACCGCTTGTGGCGCGATGCTACAGGACTGATTTTTCAAAGAATTGCAGCAACTGTAGATAGAGTGGATGTTATTTGGTATGGGTTAAATGAGCAGTTGAAGTAGAGTGGTGTTCATGATTGAGATGAAAGCCATGAACCGAAGTATTAAGAGGGAAAGTGGTGTTCATAACCCAAATCTAATGACCACCATCTACCTAAAAAAAGCCACAACCAAAAATAAAATAAAGGCTTTCACCAACAATCAACAAAAAAATAACCAAAAAAGAGGGATAACGTATGCGGATTTATACAAAAACAGGTGATAAAGGAGAAACAAGTATAATAGGGGGAAGAGTATCGAAGGATGATATTCGTGTAGAAGCCTACGGTACAGTTGATGAATTAAATTCTTTTGTGGGATTGGCGGTAGCGCAATTAGTTGGAGAACAATTTGCTGATATCAAAGAAGACTTAGAGAAAATCCAGCATGAATTATTTGACTGTGGGGGAGATTTAGCGAGTATTTCAGCTAGAAGACAATTGAAGTTAACAGAAGATGCTATTGCTTATTTAGAGGAACGAATTGATGCTTTTATGGAAGAAACACCAGATTTGGAGCGCTTTATCTTGCCAGGGGGCATAGAGGCGGCAGCTACAGTGCATCTTGCACGTACAGTGACAAGAAGAGCGGAACGATTAGTGGTTACATTGGTGAAAACAAATGAGGATACACCTGAATTGCCATTGAAATATTTGAATAGACTTTCCGATTACTTTTTTGCGCTTGCAAGGGTGATTAATTACAGAAGCAATGTGGCAGATGTCGAGTATGTTCGTAGTGCAAAGGTATTTCGAACAAGTAAAAAGGGAGAGAGAAATGAACGTAAAGAAAATTAATATACTTGCCATTTTTATTGCGATATCAGTAATTGGTGCTTTTATAAAAATTCCAAGCTTCATTGGAAGTGTTGCTCTTGATAGTTTTCCGAGCCTTATTGCTGGTGTGCTTTTAGGTGGGGGAGCCGGAGGAATAGTAGCGGGTTTCGGTCACCTTGTGTCTGCTTTGATAGGAGGACTCCCACTCGGAATTTTTCATTTGTTTATTGCCGCAGAAATGTGTCTGCTTGTGTTTGTTTTTACAAAAATCTATCAGACTGGAAATCAATTCGTCTCCTATATGTGGTTTGTGTTAGGAAATGGAATTATATTGCCCCTTCCCTTCTTCGTGTTTTTGGGAAAAGGCTTCTACGTTTCTATGGTTCCAGTATTGTTGATAGGTGCTGTAGTAAACGGCATGATTGCCAAGCTGTTAATACCGAGGCTGGAATCTTTCCTTAATGGAAGGAGAGAGGCAAAGCAATGAGAGATGTACAAATTGTTCCCTGGAATCGAGAAGAAGTGTTGGTTATCAGTGCTGATAATAGCGGAGGAATTGGGGAGAAAGAAGAGGATCAAGTTTCCGTTCCCTATGATATTGTTTCTTATTTTTCCTTTCGCGTTGCAGTTATGGAATGTATGGCAGCAGGAGGAATCCCATTTTCGGTAATCTTGCAGAATTTTTGTGGAGATGATGCTTGGAGTCCCCTTGTGGCAGGTATACATAAAGGAGTGCAGGAGCTTGGATTAGAGGCGGAGCTTGGAATAACAGGAAGTACGGAAAGCAATTTTTCCTTCCAGCAATCTGCTGTAGGTTTAACGATTCTTGGAAAAAGACGAGCGAATTATAAGGAGAAAACCATTGTTAATGGAAGAATAGCTGTTATTGGGAGTCCACTTGTCGGAGAAGAAGTGATGCTACAAGAGGAAAAAATAGTTCCTTTAGCGATGTTTTCCCATTTTGCAAAGGAAGTAAAATGTCGACTGCAGCCTGTTGGCTCCAAGGGAATTCTTTATGAATTAGGCCAGTTAAAGGGAAAGCTTTTTCAAGAGGAAGAAGTATCAAGCTATGTTGATCTATTAAAATCTTCAGGTCCCGCTACATGCTTTATTGTCGAGTATGAAAAGGAAGTAGAATCAGAAATAATGAGGTTGGCTGGTGGCTATTTTCATGAAGTACTAATTTCTCCGTAAAGAAGCAAAGTAGCTTTTGCCTTCTTTACGGAGAAATTTTAAATAAATAAGCTCCATTTTAGCCCTTTTTTCATATGGTAATAAGAGTTAAAATGGAAAAGGATTATTAGGGTCTAGCCTAGCTCTATTACAAGAATATGTGATTTTGATTAAATTGTTATTGGACTTACATGTTTTCTTTTTAAAGGTATGGTTCTAGTGGTAGAATAAACAAGTGCATTGATAAAATGGAGGTAAACTCATAATGAAAAAGAAACTTGGATTATTATATGGCGGAAAATCTGCTGAACATAAAGTTAGTATGCAAACAGCAATGGCAGTAATTAAAGCGTTAGATACAGATAAATATGATATTCACCCAATTTACATATCTGAGAGTGGGGAATGGGTGCGTGGACCACAATTAATGGGACCAGTTGAAAATGTAAAAGAACTTGCGTTTACAGCTCAAACACAAATCGGCTCCAATGCGCTTTCTACTACTCTTTTCCAAGCAAATGAAGAGGCTTCCTTAGATGTTATTTTTCCATTGCTTCATGGACCAAACGGTGAAGATGGAACTGTACAAGGACTGCTGGAACTTTTAAACCTTCCTTATGTTGGTAATGGTGTTTTGGCATCATCAGCGGGAATGGATAAAGTAATTATGAAGAACATATTTGAAGTAGCTGGTTTAAACCAAGTGAATTATAATTCTTTTATCCGCAGTGACTGGCAAAATGATAAAAACGCGGCATACGATCGTGTGGAAAAGGAACTAGGTTTTCCTTGTTTTGTAAAGCCTGCTAATCTTGGATCAAGTGTAGGAATTAGCAAATGTACGACGAGAGAGGAATTAGAGACTGCGTTTATCGAGGCATTCCAATTTGACCGTAAAGTTATTGTCGAAGAAGGCTTAACAGCGCGAGAAATTGAAGTAGGGGTACTTGGTAATGACCATCCAGAAGTCTCTGTAGCTGGTGAAATTGTCCCGAAAAAAGATTTTTATGATTATAAAGCAAAATATGAGGATGGAGATACAGCTTTAATTATCCCAGCAGAGGTTACAGAATCTGAGTATGCTGCAATTAAAGCAGATGCAATTAAAGCATTTAAAGCACTTGATTGCTCTGGTCTTGTCCGTGCAGATTTCTTCCTAACGAAAGAAGGAAAGGTTTATATTAATGAAGTAAATACAATGCCTGGATTTACACCGTTCAGCATGTTCCCGTTATTATGGAAGCATACGGGCTTAGAATACGATGAGCTCATCAATAAATTAGTGGATCTTGCTGTTGAAAGACATACAGAAAAACAAAATATTAAATATACAATCTAATAGAGAATAAGAAAAGCGGAGGGCGCTCGTTTAGGGGCGTGTGGGGTGGAGCGACCTTTCCTGAGATAAAGGAAACACGGCGAACGGTAGAGAGCCGATGTTGACTTATCGTAGGGAAAGGTCGTGAAGGCCATCAGCTCCTGGGTGCCCGGAGCTAGACAAATAGAAAAGCGGAGGGCGCCCGTTTAGGGGCGTGTGGGGTGGAGCGATCTTTCCTGAGATAAAGGAAACACGGCGAACGGTAGAGAGCCGATGTTGACTTATCGTAGGGAAAAGTCGTGAAGGCCATCAGCCCCTGAGTGCCCGGAGCTAGACACCAAATGGACTTCAGAGAACATATACTTTCATAACTGTTAAAAGGAGAGGTGAGAATTATACCTCTTCTTTTGTTCCATCAAATATCGTTTTCAATGGAGAATAGCAAGTATTTTACCATTGAAAAAAGGAGGGTTTATCGTGATTAAACGTACATATGCGGAAATAGCAAAAATGGCAGGAAGTGTGGATTCTTTCGCACAATATGCAGATGTTCAAATTAATGGAGTAACCATTGATTCCCGAAAAATTGACGCAGGACAATTATTTATTCCGTTTAAGGGAGAAAGAACGGATGGTCATCAATACGTGGCAGATGCGATTAAACAAGGAGCGGCTGCAGCATTTTGGCAAAAGGATGTTCCAAATCCACCAGAAAATCTTCCACTTATCTTTGTGGAGGATTCCTTAACTGCTATTCAAGCCCTTGCTAAAAGTTATCTTCAGCAATTAAGTGTAAAGGTAGTGGGAATTACAGGCAGTAATGGAAAAACATCTACAAAGGATATGACAACAAGTCTCCTTTCCTTAAAATATAAAGTACAAAAAACAGAAGGTAATTATAATAATCATCTTGGTCTTCCTTTAACAGTTCTTGGTTTAGAAGAGGATACAGATATTGCTGTATTAGAAATGGGAATGAGTGGTCGCGGAGAAATCGACTTTTTGAGCAGATTAGCAGAACCGGATATTGTTGTAATCACAAATATCGGCGAATCCCATATGCAAGATCTTGGTTCAAGAGAAGGAATTGCAGAGGCGAAGCTAGAAATTTTAAATGGATTGAAAGACAAAGGCAGATTTGTTTATTTTGGCGATGAACCCCTTCTTTCAAGTCGTATGAATGATAGTATCATTGATGCGAAAACCTTTGGGATGAATCCTTCTAATGATTTATACCCTCTTCAAATCAAAGCTCTGGACAATGGAAGTGCTTTTCATATTAACAAAATAGCTGATCCATTTGAATTGCCTGTTTTAGGAAACCATAATATTTTAAATGCCTTAGCAGCAATGCTTGTAGCAGAATATTTTAACATTCCATTTGAAGAAATGAATAAAGGGCTTCAATCCTTGAAGCTTACTAATATGCGCATGGAGTTAGTGGAAGGAAATGCTGGTGTGAAAATTATTAATGATGCCTATAATGCCAGTCCTACTTCGATGCTTGCAGCGATTGACGTTTTGAAGAAGCTGCCAGGTTATAAACAGAAAATTGCCGTCCTCGGTGATATGTTAGAGCTAGGGGATAAAGAAGAGGATTTTCATTATGAAATGGGAGAGCATCTAGAAGGAATAGATTACGTATTAACATATGGAAAGCTGGGTAATTTCATTGCAGAAGGGGCAAAAACAGTTCTTCCGGCAAATCACGTATTCTCTTTCCAAGATAAACAGCCATTAATAGAAACATTAGCTTCTTATTTAAATGAAGAGACAGTAGTTTTAGTGAAAGCCTCTAGAGGAATGAAGCTAGAGGAAATCGTGAAGGCTATCCAATAATAAAAAAAAGCTGAGCCTTATTAGATACGCGAAAAACGTTTTCTTAAATAGGTTTGGCTTTTTTTATAAGAATAAACGGAAATAGTGGATAAAGTTACTATTATAGTGTAAAATGTGTCTTTGAGAAGGAGGGGTAAAATGACAGCTTGTTTGTGTATACATGGATTTACAGGTTCCCCAATGGAGGTGGAACCACTAGCTGAATATATTCAGGACCATACCAATTGGGAATGTGTAATCCCAACTCTTCCTGGGCATGGGAAGGAATTAAGATTAGAAGGAATTATGTTTAATGAATGGCTCCAGCATGCAGAAGAATCGTTAAAGGATTTATTAAAAAGACATGAAATTGTCTATGTTATTGGTTTTTCGATGGGAGGATTAATAGCAAGCTACTTAGCGACGAAATATCCAGTAAAGAAATTAATCTTACTGAGTGCAGCAGCTTATTATATTAATTTTGTCCAGCTTCAAAAGGATATAAGAATTATTTGTGCTGATTTTTTCCGAGGTCGCATGAAAGAAAATGAGCAATTTACTCGCTATATGAACAAAATAAAAAGTACCCCTCTAGCCGCAACCATCCAGTTCCGAAAACTTGTCCAATATGTAAAACCATTGCTATCCAACATCCACGTCCCAACATTAATTGCCCAAGGGGAGAAAGATGGCATTGTACCATTAAAAAGTGCAAGCTATATATACAATACGATTCGCGCTGAGAATAAAAAGATAATCTATGTCGAGGAATCCAAGCACTTAATTTGTCATTGTGAGAGAAGAGAAACATTATTTCAAGAAATAATAACATTCCTCAAGGAAACCTCATAAATTAAAAGCAACCATCATAAAATGCAGGGAAGTATAGAATCATGCTTGATTGGGGAGAGTAGGATTGGCAAGCTCTGTCATCCAATTTCTCTCTTTAAAAGGCTGACGAGAAGCGAGAGTAGGTCAAAGGATATAGTGACATCATAGTTGCTTTTGTTAGTAAAGCGTTTACACTGTGGTGAAGAGAAAAACACCTATAAAACCTCGATTTTCGAATACCCAATTTATTGCAAAGCGTATTTCTTAGTGATAAGATTATTTTTAAAAGTAACGTGAAGAAACTTAACATTTCGGGCATAATAGTAGTAAGAATAATAGCCTTGGTAACGATAAATTAGTCAAATAGAGAGAAATGATTTCTAAGAAGTATTTTGTGGCAATAGACATTCCTCTTTTTTTAAAGGGAAGTAAGCATTATTTCTTTGTATTTGGCTAACTTTTCTCAAATTAGCTAATTTGTTAAAGCTCCGTGAAAAAAGATCATGTTTTTTTGAACGTGAATTTTGAAGATTCTCATTTAAGAGAAATAAACATAATCACAAATTGGTAACAGAGCTAATAGTATTAAAATAGGTTGTTTTCTAAAAGATTGTTGTATTATCAATAGGAAAAATTAATTCTACGGATAATAGCAACAAACAATTTGGAAAACAGTCTTAAAAATAAATAGAAGTCATTTGAAATTTCCTCCTATTTATAACTCGGTTAAATAGTATCTCATAACTAATAAGACTTAAAATAGTAGCATATACCTCATCGTTCTCCTGATAAAGGTTGTAAGGCTATTGACACCAACAATAACTTTCATCATTTATATAATAACGAGCATAAGTTTCTTTTTAATTGTATGGGGAAAAGGCATAATGTGATGAATACGATATGCCCATTTTATTATGTTTCATTTAGAAAAGTGAGGTACATACGATGATTGGCATGATGGAGTAACTCCATCTGTTTATGGATATTTTTAATGACTAGAAGGAGATTGGATATATTGGTAAAGTTTCAAGATTTAGGTATTAGTCCTGCTACAATGAAATCATTAAAAAGAATGGGGTTTGAAGAAGCAACACCTATTCAAGCAGAAACTATTCCGTTAAGTCTTCAAAATAAAGACTTAATTGGTCAAGCACAAACAGGAACAGGAAAAACAACTGCTTTTGGAGTACCATTAGTGGATAAAGTGGATGTAGCAAATGAAGTGATTCAAGGGATTATTATTGCGCCGACAAGAGAGCTTGCGATTCAAGTATCAGAAGAATTATACAAAATCGGATACGGCAAACGTACAAGAGTCTTATCTATTTTCGGCGGTCAGGATATAAATCGCCAGATTCGTGCATTAAAGAAAAACCCTCATATTATTGTTGGTACACCTGGACGTATTTTAGATCATATTAATCGTAAAACACTTCGATTGGATAGTGTTAAAACAGTTATATTGGATGAAGCAGATGAAATGCTAAATATGGGATTCATTGATGATATTGAATCTATCCTTTCAAAAATTCCAACAGAACGACAAACGTTACTATTCTCGGCTACAATGCCAGCACCTATTAGAAAAATGGCGGAGCGCTTCATGAAAGATCCACAAGTAGTAAAAGTGAAAGCGAAAGAAATGACGGTGCCATTAATTGAGCAGTATTATATTGAAACACAGGAGAAAACAAAATTTGATATTCTAACAAGATTATTGGATATTCAGTCTCCTGAGCTTGCAATTATTTTTGGTCGCACAAAACGTCGTGTTGATGAGCTTTCTGAAGCCTTAAATCTTCGTGGGTATACAGCAGAAGGAATTCATGGAGATCTAAGTCAGGCAAAACGTATGTCTGTGCTTCGTAAATTTAAAGAAGGAACCATTGATATACTTGTTGCAACAGATGTAGCTGCACGTGGACTTGATATTTCTGGTGTAACGCATGTATATAATTTCGATATTCCTCAAGATCCAGAAAGCTATGTTCACCGTATTGGTCGTACTGGTCGTGCTGGTAAAGAAGGCGTCGCTATTACCTTCATTACGTATAGAGAAAGATCTTATCTTCAGGTTGTTGAAAGAACAACAAAGAGAAAAATGGAAAAGATGATTCCGCCAACAGTGGATCAAGCAATCGAAGGTCAGCAAAAAGCTGTCATCGAAAAAATTTCGCAAATTATTGATGAAAACAATTTAGATTCTTATCGTAATGTAGCAGATGAATTATTAGAGCAAAAAGATGCTTCGACTATCGTTGCGGCAGTATTAAAAATGCTCACAAAAGAACCGGATACAACACCTGTTAAGTTGACAGAAGAGAAACCATTACCATCAAAACGTGACCGCAAACCATATGATAAAAATAATGATCGTGGTGGTCGTAAAAATCATAATCCGCGCCCACGTCAAGGATATAGCAGTAATAAACGTCAAGGTCAATCAAGTGGTGGGTACAACAAATCTAAATCTTATCGTTAAGTAAAGTGATTAAAGCGTCAATGAAGATTACCCTTCATTGACGCTTTTTTTAGTGCTAATAATTTAAAGAATTTTAGGAACAACTTATTTACAAGAAGGAGACTAATGCAAATTGCATAGAAAATTTTGAAACCACTTTCTACTATTTTCGTATATAGTTAGTATAAACAGACAAAATGGAAAATAAGGGGGAATGCAATTGATTACGGTACCTCGAAATAGACTATCGAAAAAGGGGATAACGGTTTGGCGCTTAACAGGAGTGATATCATCTCTAGTTATGATGGGTATTGGTGGTGTTTTAATCACGCTGGCCATTCTTTTTGATTGGCATGTACTTATAAGTATAGCTACCATTATTTATCTGCTTATTCACGTCGCTCTTACAATTGGAATCCTACCACCTATTAAGTGGAAAAGGTGGAGATACGAAGTAAGAGGAGATGAAATTGAAATACAGCAAGGTGTCATCGTAATTAAACGAACATTAATTCCGATGATTCGGGTTCAGCATGTAGATATGAAGCAAGGACCATTGTTAAGAAAGTACGGACTTGCGACCATTTCTATTTCAACCGCTGCCACCATACATGAAATCCCTGTCCTTGAAGTAGAGGAGGCAGAGGAAATTAGACATTATATTTCCAGCAAAACGAAGGTGGCGGAAGAGGATGTTTGAAAAAAGAAGACTTCATCCTATTTCGGTTGTATATGTGATTTTAAAGCGTTTAAAGGAAATTATTTTTCCTTTTATTGGATTGATTCTCCTTGGTGGAAAGCCTACAGACTGGGGATTATATACGATTTTAGGAGTATCCCTTTTCCTTGTCATCATTTTAATTAGTGGTTTTTTACACTGGAATTATTTTACCTTTTATGTGGTGGGAAAGGAATTACGTATAGAGTATGGGGTATTTGTTAAGAAAAAACGTTATATACCCTTTGAAAGAATTCAAAGTCTTGATTTGACGGAAGGTATTTTTCATCGACCATTTCGCCTAGTGAAAGTGAAGATAGAAACAGCAGGAGGAGTGGAAGCAGAAGGGGAACTTACTGCTATTTCTAAAACCGTTGCAGAAGATTTAAAAAGATATATTGTTCAAAAGAAGAATGAACAAATGGAATCAGAAGAAGTAATGGATGAGCTAGAACCTGTTCAACGAGAAATCTACCGTATTACAAATAAACAATTAGCTATTTTGGCATCCACTTCAGGTGGAGTAGGGGTAATTATCTCAGCCATTGTTGCTTTTTTTTCACAGTTTGAAGATTTAATCCCCTATAATAAAATTTATGACCATATTCAACAGTTCATCACAAGTGGTTTGGCGTTAATTTCTATTATGATCTTTCTTGTGTTTGTAGTTTTATGGATTCTATCATTGTTTATAACACTACTGAAATATGCGAATTTTACATTGTCAAAGACGAAGGATGATTTGATTATTACAAGGGGACTAATCGAGAAAAAGCAAATTACGATTCCGTTACAGCGTATTCAAGCAGTTAAAATAACAGAATCGATGCTGAGACAGCCGTTTAACTTAGTTAGTGTTTCTTTAATTAGTGCTGGAGGCTCGTTTAATGATGTGGAGGCTGCAAGTGTATTGGCAGTTCCATTACTCAAGAAAAAAGACTTACCGATTTTATTAAATAAAGTGGTGCCAGAATATGAATGGATAGAGCAACTTACTCCGCCACCAAAACGATCTGTTTGGAGATATATAATCAAGAATAGCTGGATCGCACTACCTGTAATTGGTGCACTCATCTACTTTTTCCAAGGATGGGGGATGTTATCACTATTACTATTATTGATTTTACCATCGTGGGGGTATTGGAATTATCGCTCGGCGGGTTACTGTGTCTCGGGTAAACAATTATCCTTATCCTTCCGCCAATTCCATAAGACGACTTTCATTATGAAGCGTAATCGTATTCAAGCCCTCTATTACACAGAGGGATGGTGGCAAAGAAAGGGGAATCTGGCCTCTATTGAAGGGGTAGTACTTTCTGGCGCTGGGGGAGCAACTGGTGTGGTTACAGATCTTGCAAAGGAAGATGTGGAGAAAGTATATGACTGGTATTCGCTTAGATAGGGAAAGAAGGCTGCTTCAAGAGGCAGCCTTCTTTTGTAATAAGATAAATAATGACCTACTGACTAAGAAAGCCAATAAGTGCTAGACCAAAGATAATAATCCAAATAATAACCGATTTTGCTTCAGGTTTTTTCTTGCGCCGTAACTGTTGTTTTAAATAATACCATTCCTCTTTATAGCTAGAAATAATCTTCTTTCCCTTTGACTCAGATAAACTACCAATGATTAGACCCGTTAAAAATCCGAATAAATGGGCAACAATATTTATATTTGGTTGTAAAAATGTCATGATTAAACTAAGAACAGCAATGGTTGTAATAATTTGTGCATTACTTTGCGAAATAATATCTTTTCGAAAAACGACTAGACTAATATAATAGCCAAATAGACCAAAAATTGCCCCGCTAGAACCTAGATGAACATAAGTGAGTGGTTCAATAAGTAGTGTGATAATATTTGCTGCAATACCGGTAACTAAGTAAATAAAGAGGAATTTAAATTTGCCTAGGATTCTTTCTAATCCTGGTCCAAACAAGAAAATACTAAAACTGTTAAATAAAAGATGAGCAAATCCTCCATGAATAAAAATAGGAGTAATTAGTCGCCACCATTCTCCTTCTACAATATATAGATTGACCCCTATCATTGTTTCTAAAAGTTGTTTATTAGGAAATATGGGCAGATTCGTTAATAAAAATAGGATTAAATGAATGAGTAAGATCAGGGAGACGATAGGATAATACGTAATATACTCTTTAAAGCTTTCTCTTCTGGTAAACAATCGTATTTGATACCTCCTAATTAAGCTTCTTTCTACAATCATAGCCAAACAATAGGAAAAGATACAATATATTATGCACATATAGAATGGAATAGAAGGAGTTGTCTTATGATTAAAGGGACAGGAATTGATATAACGGAAATAGAAAGAATAGAAACCTTGGTTCAAAGAAAGCCGAATTTTGCCAAGCGAATTTTGACTGATAAAGAATTGGAAAAGTATCAGAAACTGGCTGGTCATCGTAAAAGTGAATTTTTAGCAGGGAGATTTGCTGCCAAAGAAGCATTTTCAAAAGCACTTGGTACAGGGATAGGCGCAAAACTAAGTTTTTTGGATATTGAAATTGGCTATGAGGAGGAAGGGAAGCCTTGCATTCTAAAGCCTTTTTCTCAAGGTGTTCATTTATCTATCACTCATAGTAAACAATATGCCTTTGCACAAGTTATTATTGAAGGATGAGGAAACGAGATGTATTTCATCGTTTTCTTTTTTTTGCTGTTTTTCTAAAAGCTGCATTTTTAATAGGAAAAATAAATTAATGAGATATATGGAGTGCTTTCATACTGCGGTTCATAGCAACAAACTATACGAAAGCTGTCTTTTTGATAAAAGTTTGTTTCCCTAAAGAATGTCATGGTAAAACATGAAATTGCAATTTAAAGAGTTATTATTCCAAGTAGCATATTCCTGAAGGTTGTCTCATATATTCATAGAGAAATAGGAGAGACAAGTATGGGATTGCAGTTTCTAATAGAAAAATCCAATGGAGGATTGTATTTGGCTTTTTTACTAGAAATGCTGTTTACTTATTTTTCTCTCTTTCTACGTGAAATGAGAATAAGGGAGTTGAAAAAATGAACAAGAAGATTTGGTTGCTATTTGTAGGGCTAACGGTCATGCTTTTGTTAACTGCCTGTGGAACAAAATCGAAAGAAGATGTTCTGACTGATTTAAAAGAAAAGGTCGAGACCAAGGGGTATAAAGCAGACGCCGAAATGACTCTCAAAATGGGAACAGAGCCGCAAACGTACGAAGTAGAGGTCTGGCATAAGGACCCAGATTTTTATCGAGTAAACTTAAAGAATTCGGCAAAGAATCAGAGTCAAATGATTTTGAAAAATGAAGAAGGCGTATATGTTTTAACTCCAGCTTTAAACAAAAGCTTTAAGTTTCAAAGCGAGTGGCCAGAAAATAGTAGTCAGGCTTATCTTTATGAGTCTTTAGTGAAAGATATTGAAGAAGATAAAGAAGTGAAATTTTCTGCTACAGATAAGTATTATGTATTTGAAACAAAAACGCGCTATCAGAATAACAAAATGCTTCCTACACAGGAAATTACTTTTAGCAAAAAAGATCTATCTCCTGTAAGTGTCAAGGTTAAGGATGTAGAAGGCGTAGCCCTTGTTACAGTTAAATTCTCAAATGTAAAATTTGACGTATCCTTTGATAAGAAGGATTTTGATTTACAAAAAAGCATGACAGCAGCTAAGATGGTTATCCCTGTTATGGGAGAAGTAGAAGATAAAGAATTTGCAGTGAAATATCCGGAAGAACCGCTAGAAGGCGTTAGTTTAGTGGAAGAGAAGAAATTGGCTACGGAAAACGGAAATCGTGTTATTTTAACCTATGATGGGGAAAAGTCCTATACGATTATTCAGGAAAAAGCAGTGGTAGCACCAGCAACAGCGGGGCCAATTGTTAGTAAGGGAGATCCAGTGGATTTAGGCTTTACCATTGGGGAAGTTACAGATTCTAAAGTATCTTGGACGTTCGAAGGCGTCGATTATACCATTGCATCGACTGATTTAACTCGTGATGAACTAGTTACAGTTGCGCGCTCTGTACAAGGAGAAGCGATTAAATAAGCTTATTTCAAGCAGCCTCTAATGTAGAGGCTGTTTTTTTCATGGAATAGGCAGGCGAAATATATATTAACATTTGGTTGATCAGTTTAATTTTATTTTAGAGAACGATACATAATGAACTTAAAGGATTGGAATTGACAAGTAGTTCAATCAGTAGAATAATTTAGAGTAAAAGTTTGTAATTAGATGAAGGACGTGTGAGGATTTTGAATCAAGAAGATACCTTTTATCGAGATACATGGGTGGAAATTGATCTTGATGCTATTGCATTTAATGTTAGTGAATTAAGAAAGAGATTACATCCTGAAAATAAATTAATAGCGGTAGTGAAAGCAAATGGATATGGGCATGGAGCTCTACAAATCGCAAAATCAGCCTTGCAGTCGGGGGCAGATTATTTAGCTGTAGCTTTTTTAGATGAAGCAATCCATTTAAGAAAATGTGGTATTACTGCACCTATTCTTGTTCTTGGAGCAAGCAGGCCACGTGATGTAATGCTGGCTATAAAATATTCGGTGACATTAACCGTTTACCATATGAAATGGTTAGAAGAAGCGGTTCTATTTTTGAACGAGGGTACTTCGTTAGCTATTCATTTAAAATTAGATACAGGTATGGGGAGAATAGGCTTTAGAAAGGAACAAGAGATTCAGCAGGTGGAAGAATTACTGATAAATCATCCAAATATTGTGGTGGAAGGAGTTTTTACTCATTTTGCGACAGCGGATGAAAAGAATACTTCTTACTTTGAGAAGCAAATTCAGCGTTTTAAGGAACTGCTTGATGCATTTTCGCAGCTGCCAACAATCATTCATTGCAGTAATAGTGCGGCAAGTCTTTTGTATCCGGATTTACAATACAATGCTGTTCGTATGGGAATTTCCATGTATGGATTAACACCATCCCTAGAGATTGAACCAGATTTGCCTTATTCCTTAAAAGAAGCTTTTTCCTTGCGCACAAAATTAATTCAAGTAAAGCAATTAAATAAAGGCGATAAAGTGAGTTATGGTGCCACGTATGAGGCAGAAAGAGAGGAATGGATTGGAACTTTACCAATTGGCTATGCGGACGGATGGTTGCGTAAACTGCAAGGGCAAGAGGTTCTTGTTGATGGAATAAGAGTACCAATTGTAGGGAGAATTTGCATGGACCAATGCATGATTAGGCTGCCTTACTCTTTAGAACCAGGTACAGAAATAACGCTGATTGGAAAGCAAAAGGATGAAGAGATCTCTGTCAATGAAATTGCAGCTAAATTAGAAACAATCAATTATGAAGTAACATGTATGATTTCCTCGAGAGTTCCAAGGGTGTATAAAAAAAATGGTATCTTTGAGGAAACCGTAAATCCTTTAATTAATGAGCTAGATTAAAAGGTCGTCATTAAAGATGTATAGCAAAAATTAATTTTGGCGATTATTGTAAAAAGACTAATTTTAAATCTGTGTTAAATAAAAGTAATGGATTATGAGTGTAATGAATACATTATATATGGTCACATATACCATCTAGAAATATGATTAAATGAAAAAAGGATGAATCCCTATTGCATTAGAGAATATTTTTCGTTTTTCTATTCTTTCATGCATAAAAGGGGTAAATTTTGGTGGATAATACAGTAGAATTGCTGAATGGACTTTGCAGAAACAGTTATTAGTGGTATGATTAAAAAAAGCAGAGCTAAAAATGGTGTGTAGTGATGGTGGAGGTGTGTGTTTGTGT
Source organism: Niallia sp. FSL W8-0635 (assembly GCF_038007965.1). GTDB lineage: Bacteria > Bacillota > Bacilli > Bacillales > Cytobacillaceae > Niallia. The sequence goes on from NZ_JBBOYD010000001.1 coordinate 397,377, forward strand.
CTGAATCCAGCGCAACGACAGAGATCATGATAAAATTACCAAAGCATTTGTTAACTGAATTGGACGGCTTCGTTAAGCAGGAAAATGTCAATCGTAGTGAATTTATTTATCAAGCAACGAAAATGTATCTTCGCGAACGGAAAAAGAGACATATCCGCGAATCGATGAGACGAGGATATATGGAGATGGCTAAATTGAATTTATCCATTGCATCAGAAAGCTTTCTCGCAGAATACGAGGCAGAGCATACAGTAGAACGTCTTGTAAGCGGAGGGTAATCCTTTGATTGTCAAACGTGGTGACGTTTATTTTGCAGACCTATCCCCAGTTGTTGGTTCAGAGCAAGGCGGCGTCCGTCCTGTACTTGTCATTCAAAACGACATCGGGAATCGGTTCAGTCCCACAGTCATTATTGCAGCAATTACAGCCCAAATTCAAAAGGCTAAATTGCCGACTCATGTGGAAATTGATGCGAAGCGATATGGTTTTGAAAGAGATTCAGTAATTCTTTTAGAACAAATTCGTACGATAGATAAACAGAGGCTAACGGACAAAATTACTCATCTCGATGAGGAAATGATGGAAAAAGTCGATGAAGCTCTACAGATTAGTTTAGGTCTCATTGAATTTTAAGTATAGAATGCGCTCATTTTGTAGCGCTTTTTTTATTAGTTTTCTGCTCTGTATGGAAATACCCTGAATAAATGAAAACAAACAAGAACTTCCTTTTAGGAGGTTCTTGTTTGTTTTTAAGAGTACATGGAAGAGAAAGCGAAGAGTTTTAAGGGAATGATATAATTTTTTTGAAAAAGGTTTCAAAGCTAACGGAAAAGGGAATATAGAAAAGTCAACATCTATATACATAGTGGATAAGTTGATTTCTAAGCGAAAAATAATGCCCAAAAATGCCGTTTGTTTTTCAATATATCCGTTTTTGAAAATAGAAAGTATCTTTTTATGTGATAAAATAGAGGGAAGCTACCTTATCAATAGGGAGCCATTAAATCGATGGTAATGAACGTACTGGATATATATTTCTTAGAAAAAAGAGTTAACTTTGTTCTAGATAATTGTCCAAGGAAGCGATTAGTATTTATTTTAGCACTAGCTCCGTTCATTAAAAGAAAGCCTTTCTAAAAGAAAAGGATAAAAAATATATTAAAAAGAAAGTTGGTTGGTTTTGGGTGAATAGAGTGAGAATACCAATATTAAAACTTTATGACTATTTACTAGTGTCCATTCAATGGGAATTAGATGACCAAACAGCCCTTCAGTTTCAAGAGGATTTATTAAATAAAATTCATGAGACAAGTGCAAGTGGAGTAGTTATTGATTTAACTTCCATTGATTTTATAGACTCATTTATTGCCAAAGTATTAGGTGATGTTATCGGCATGTCAAAGCTAATGGGGGCTAAGGTGGTACTGACAGGGATTCAGCCTGCTGTTGCCATCACCTTAGTAGAGCTAGGTATCAGTTTGAACGATGTTTTAACTGCCTTAGATCTAGAAAAAGGTTTGGAGAAATTACAACAGGAATTGGAGGATTGACCTATGGGAGACCAATCCTGTGTAAAAATCATAAATGAATGGGACATCGTTGCAGCTCGGCAATTAGGTAGAAACATTGCAAGAGAGCTCGGCTTTGGTACCGTCGATCAAGCACGCATTACCACTGCGATTAGTGAGCTTGCAAGAAATATATACTTGTATGCTGGACAAGGACAAATTTGTATTGAGAAGCTTTTTGATAATGGAAAAGCGGGTTTAAAACTAATTGCGGTTGACAGTGGTCCTGGTATTAAAGATATAAGACAAGTAATGCAAGACGGTTTTTCTACCTCGGGTGGGTTAGGTGCTGGATTACCAGGTGTTAAACGGTTGATGGATGAGTTTGATATCAAAACCTCTATAGGCGAGGGTACAGAAATTCAGGCGGTGAAGTGGCTAAGATAGGGGGAGAGATAATGGATTTCCGAGAAATGATGGAATCTAAGTATCGAGATCTTCTAGTGAACTATATTAAAGATGAATCTGAACAGGCGCTTTATCAAGGGCAGAAGTTTAGTAGGAAATCGATTGAACAAAAAATATCACCAGAAGATATAATCAGTTTACATAAATCTATTCTAATGGATTTATATCCAGATATTCCTGAATATGTTACGAAATCCTTTGATATTCTTTTAGAGGTCATGATAGGCTATGGATTTGCATATAGAGAACATCAAAGCCTTCGCCATGTTCAACAAGAATTAAGAAGTGAGATGGAAATCGCTGCAAATGTACAACAAACATTATTAAGTACCGATATTCCAAAAGCAGAAGGGTTAGATATTGGCGCAATTAGTGTTCCTGCTAAAATGATGAATGGGGATTATTACCACTTTGTTCATGATGATGATCAAGTTATTAATATTGCTATAGCGGATGTGATTGGAAAGGGAATCCCTGCTGCTATGTGCATGTCGATGATTAAGTATGCGATGGATAGTCTCCCAGAAAATAGGAATAAACCAAGCAATGTATTAGAGAATTTAAATAGGGTAGTAGAGCAAAATGTAGATCCTAGTATGTTCATTACGATGTTTTATGGAGCATATGATGTATTGTCACATGTATTTCACTATGCATCTGCTGGTCATGAACCAGGGTTATATTATCAAGCCGAAACAAAACAGTTTAGTGAGCTCAAAACAAAGGGTTTGCTCCTAGGTGTGGACAAAAAAACAAAATATCAACAATTTGCAAAACAGATTTATCCAGGAGACATGATTGTATTAATGTCAGATGGAGTAACAGAAAGTAGAACGAAAGAAGGCTTTATTGATAAAGAAATTCTTCTTGGATACATAAGAAAACATATGCACTTAGATGCACAAGATATTGTCAAAAATGTCTATAAAGAATTAGAAAAAATTCAAGATTTCCAATTACGAGATGATTTCACTTTAATTATTTTTAAAAGAGAAGTTTAACGTCGTAATTGATGGGGTAAAAGACAATATCGTAATAATGTAAAGGTGGGTCGGGATGAATATCATAATAGATGTGAAGGAAAAAGAATTGGATGTAGAAGTTAAAGTTTCTGGTGAAATTGATGCGTATACTGCTCCGAAATTAAGAGAACGAATTTATTCCTTTTCCGAAAAGGAAGGAATGAAAATGGTAATAGATTTATCAGATGTTAACTATATGGACAGTACTGGTTTAGGAGTATTTGTAGGCATATTTAAGAATGTCCGAGCAAATAATGGTGAATTCAAGCTAATTGGTCTATCAAGCCGCTTAATCAGGTTATTTGAAATCACTGGATTGGCAGATATTATAGACATAAATAGTAAGATAGAAGGTGGAATCCAATGAGTCATTTTGAGTACATCGAAATGAAAATTCCTTCTAAACCAGAGTATGTAGGTATTATCCGATTAACTTTATCTGGAATTGCAAGCAGAATGGGCTTTAGCTATGATGAAATTGAAGATTTAAAGATAGCTACTAGTGAAGCATGTACCAATGCTGTGCAACATGCGTATAAAAATAAAGACGCAGGAGAAGTATTAATTGGATTTCGATTATATAACGATCGCCTAGAAGTCATAGTTGCCGATAATGGAAAGAGCTTTGATTTTCATTCTACAACAAAAGATTTAGGTCCGTATGAACAAGATGAGTCAGTGGAATTTCTTCGTGAAGGAGGACTTGGCCTATACTTGATCGAAACATTAATGGATGAAGTAAAGATTCACCATAATAACGGGGTAACTGTTTTCATGACTAAATACCTCGAAGGAGAGCAGGTGGAGAGGGATGCAGAAACAATCTCAACCTAATCGCCATTTATCAAAAGAAGAAGTAAATAAATTAATAAAAGATTTTCAACTCAATCAAAACGAGAAAGCCCAAGAGAAACTCGTCATAAATTATCGTGATTTAGTAGAAATGCTTGCAAGAAAATATTCAAAAGGAAAAATGTTTCACGAAGATATTGCGCAAGTGGGAATCATTGGATTAATAGGAGCTATTCAACGTTATGATGAAAGTTTCGGTAAGAGTTTTGAGGCTTTTGCTGTGCCAACTATTATTGGTGAAATTAAACGGTTTTTAAGAGATAAAACATGGAGTGTTCATGTACCACGACGAATTAAAGAACTTGGTCCAAAAATAAAGAAAACAGTCGAAGAGCTTACGACTGATTTGCAACGTTCTCCAAAGGTAAATGAAATTGCTGATTACTTACAAGTATCCGAAGAAGAAGTATTAGAAGCAATGGAAATGGGTAGAAGCTATCAGGCTTTATCTGTTGATCATTCGATTGAAGCAGATTCAGAAGGGGGAACAGTTACCCTCTTGGATATTGTAGGAGATGTGGATCAAGGCTTTGAAAAAGTAAATCAAAAACTAGTGTTAGAAAAAGTATTGCATGTATTAACAGAGCGAGAAAAAAGTATTATTCAATATACATATTTGGATAATCTTAGTCAGAAGGAAGCTGGAGAGAAGCTAGGGATATCTCAAATGCATGTTTCAAGGCTTCAGAGAAGAGCAATCAAAAAGCTACAAGAAGCAATACAGGCAGAATCCAATAATTCGGAGTTTATTTTATGAACGAATTAAAAGATAATCATGTCCACGTACTTTCCTATCAGACTAGTAAGAAAGGGAAAACCCTTTGCGGAGATAGTTTTTATTATACTTCAACGGATGAATACTTTGTTTGTGTATTAGCTGATGGTCTCGGTAGTGGTGAATACGCAAATGAAGCATCCGTTGCAGTTACTGAGATGATTGAAGAAAATCATACAAAATCAGTAGAGGAATTAATGGAACTATCAAACAATGTTCTTATAAAGAAAAGAGGCGCCGCGGTTTGTGTTTTTAAAATAAACTATGCTTCAAAGACCATTGTTTATAGCTGTGTAGGTAATATTCGATTCTTTCTTTATTCTCCTTCGGGCAAATTGACTTATCCACTCCCGGTAACGGGTTACTTATCTGGAAGACCTCAACATTATCATACACAACGGTTTACTTTTGAAAATCATGCGAAATTCCTTGTTTTTTCCGATGGATTTAATATCCAAGGTATTAAAAATTTGCTGAAGGGGTATTTACCAATTAGCGCGATAGCAGATGACATCGTAGGGAAATATAATAACTTGGATGATGATTCTACCTTTATATTGGGAAGCTTGCTTTAAAAGTAGGCTTTTTCTTTTTGTCTAAATAGAGCAATGAAGAGGTATTAAACAATACCTACTAACCGATGGAATATAAATTCCTTCTTGTCGATAATAGGCTTTCTCTATTCCTTTTGATAAAATGGAAATAGGAAAATAAAAGTTTTCACTTTTAGTGGATAAAGGTATTGGGAATATTGTTTTTTAGTGATTGCTCGATGGAATAGAAAGGATAGTGAGTGGTATGGAGAAAGTTTTGGAACAGGAAAAAGGACAGGATTATTTATCTATTATAGCAAAAGAACAGAGTGTATCGATTAAACAGGTGAAAAGTGTTATTACGCTAATAGAAGATGGGAATACAGTTCCTTTTATTGCTCGATATAGAAAAGAACAAACAGGTGCACTAGATGAAGTGCAAATTAAGGACATTATCGATCGCTATACATATATTCAAAACTTGGCGCAAAGAAAAGAAGAGGTTATTCGTTTAATCGAGGAGCAGGGTAAGCTTACAGAAGAATTGCGTACTAGTATTCTCAAGGCAATCAAGTTGCAAGAAGTAGAAGACTTGTATCGTCCTTATAAGCAAAAACGCCGAACAAAAGCAACTATTGCAAAAGAAAAAGGATTAGAGCCTTTTGCAGAATGGTTATTAAGTATGAAGAAGGAAAGCTCTATAGAAGAGGAAGCGCGTAAATATCTCTCCGAAGAAAAAGAAGTGCTAACAATGGAAGATGTGATAAATGGAGCAAAAGATATTCTAGCAGAACGCATATCGGATGATGCAGAAAGTAGAAAGTGGATTAGAAGCAAAACAATGCTTACTGGGAAAATTCAATCTAGCTCTAAAAATGTAGAGAAGGACGAAAAAAATATATATGAGATGTATTATGAATATGAAGAGCCAGTAAATAAGATTGTTCCTCACCGTACACTAGCTTTAAATAGAGGAGAAAAAGAAGATATTTTAAAAGTAGCCATTACTGTTCCACTAGAAATGATTACAGAATACTTAGAGAAAAAGTGGATAACAAATGAGTACTCTCCTGCAACAGTAATTATTAAAGAGGCGATAGAAGATGGCTATAAACGACTTATTCAGCCTTCCATTGAAAGGGAAATAAGAAACGAGTTAACAGAAAAGGCTGAAGAACAAGCAATACATATTTTCTCGGAAAATCTTAGAAATCTATTATTGCAGCCACCTCTTAAAGGAAAAATGGTTCTTGGAGTAGATCCAGCTTATCGAACAGGCTGTAAATTAGCGGTAGTGGATGAAACGGGAAAAGTATTAGAAATCGGTGTGATTTATCCACATCCTCCTGCATCCAAAAAAGCAGAGGCAGCTACTAAATTCCAAAGTATACTTGATCGCTATGACATTGAAATGGTAGCGGTAGGAAATGGAACAGCTTCTAGAGAGACAGAACAATTTGTTGCAGAAATGTTAAACAAGCAGAAGAAAGACATCTACTATTTAATCGTGAATGAAGCAGGAGCAAGTGTTTATTCTGCTTCGGAAATTGCAAGAGAAGAATTTCCGGATTTTCAAGTAGAAGAAAGAAGTGCAGTGTCGATTGCAAGGCGATTACAAGATCCACTAGCAGAACTTGTGAAAATTGATCCGAAATCTGTTGGTGTTGGTCAATATCAACATGATGTATCACAAAAGAAATTGGCAGAATCCTTGCATTTTGTTGTAGAAACTGCAGTTAACCAAGTTGGAGTAAATGTAAATACGGCATCTTCTTCTTTATTGCAATATGTTGCAGGTCTTTCCAAAACTGTTGCTAATAATATCGTAAAGAAAAGGGAAGAAGAAGGGAAATTTAGCGATCGTAAACAATTAAAGAAGATACCACGTTTAGGAGCGAAAACCTACGAACAAGCAATCGGTTTCTTGCGTGTATTGGATGGCAAAGAGCCTCTAGATAGAACAGGTATCCACCCTGAGCATTATGATGAAGTGAAAAAACTCTTGTCTAAAATAGGATTTACGTCAAAAGATATTGGTACTCCTGAGTTAAAAGAAGTCTTAATGAAAGTGGAAATGAAGGGAATTGCAGAAGAACTTAATATTGGAGAACTTACGTTAAAGGATATTATCGATGCGTTAGTTCGACCATCTAGAGATCCACGTGAAGATCTTCCTGCGCCGTTATTACGAAAGGATGTATTGAAGCTAGAAGATCTACAAACTGGAATGGAACTTCAGGGCACTGTTCGAAATGTAGTTGATTTCGGGGCATTTATAGACATTGGAGTAAAACAAGATGGTTTAGTTCATATTTCTAAGCTAAGTAATAAGTTTGTTAAGCATCCACTTGATATAGTAAGTGTGGGAGATGTTGTTACTGTTTGGGTAGACAGTGTAGACCATAATAAAGGAAGAGTTGCGCTTACCATGTTAAGTCCAAAAGACGAGAAATAATAATAACGAGGGGATTGCCTGTGTTAAAAAAGATGAAAATGCAGGCAATCCTAATTAATTTATTGGATAATTAGGAACAGTGAAGTATTCCGTATGCATAAACGAGCAATAACTGGCGGTTAACTAGGAGTATTTTTACGGCGATAGTAATACCAACATTGATTTAATAGCTTTACTTGATAGCTGTTTTTTTCATAGAAAGCTTTTTTGATTTGGTTTTGTAACCAATTAGGCATTATACTCACTCCTTGTCTGATTGTTAGCTAAGTGAAGAACAGTAAGAACGAAAATCGTTTTTTCACTTTTTTAGAATGTTCATTAAAGTAACGGTTAAAGAATATGTTATATTTGCTCTGAAATTTATGATTGTATTAGTTTTGGTAAGTTATAAGATTATTGTATGCTATAATAGTTTGTCTTGTTGAGGAGGGATAAGCAAAACGATGACAAATGAGGAATTACAAGGTTTAGTTGAGGGTATTTCATGGGAATATTTTAAAAGAAAGTTTGAACATAAAGCATCTTTTAATCCTAGATTAAGAACTACTGGTGGAAGATATTTATTAAGCACTCATAATATTGAAATTAATAAAACCTATTATGAAGTAATGGGATTAGAGGAGTTAATAGGTATTATCAAGCATGAATTATGCCATTATCATCTTCATTTATTAAACAGGGGGTATCAACATAAGGATGCTGATTTTAAGATCCTTTTAAAAAGTGTTGGAGGTCCCAGATTTTGTTCTTCCTTACCAATTGAAATGAAGAAAGGGAAAGCGAAGAGAGTACTTATTTATTCTTGTGTTTCATGTAAACAAAAATATACTAGAAAAAAAAGAATGGATATAAATAAGTATGTTTGTGGAAAATGTAGAGGGAGATTAAAATTAGAAGAAATAATCAGTATAGATAAGTGATTTTTAAATATGGGATTTATATAAAAAAAAGTTTTGAAAGGTGCTTGACTTATTGTTTATATGTCCCTATAATATAAAGAGTCGACAAGAAAGCAGCTGATTAAGATAACTGTTAATGACTATCTAGTTTGATAGTGGACAAGTCGATAAATATTATTCCGCAGTAGCTCAGTGGTAGAGCATTCGGCTGTTAACCGAACGGTCGTAGGTTCGAGTCCTACCTGCGGAGCCATTTTGGGGAAGTACTCAAGAGGCTGAAGAGGCGCCCCTGCTAAGGGTGTAGGTCGCGTGAGCGGCGCGAGGGTTCAAATCCCTCCTTCTCCGCCAGAAAGCAATTTAAAATTATGGCCCGTTGGTCAAGCGGTTAAGACACCGCCCTTTCACGGCGGTAACACGGGTTCGAATCCCGTACGGGTCATTTGTTATTTATTCTTAGAAAAATTGGTCCGGTAGTTCAGTTGGTTAGAATGCCTGCCTGTCACGCAGGAGGTCGCGGGTTCGAGTCCCGTCCGGACCGCCATTTATATTTTGTTTATTGGGCTATAGCCAAGCGGTAAGGCAACGGACTTTGACTCCGTCACTCGTTGGTTCGAATCCAGCTAGCCCAGCCACGAGCCATTAGCTCAGTCGGTAGAGCATCTGACTTTTAATCAGAGGGTCGGAGGTTCGAATCCTCCATGGCTCACCATTATATATATTAGAATAAGCGGGTGTGGCGGAATTGGCAGACGCACTAGACTTAGGATCTAGCGCCGCAAGGCGTGGGGGTTCGACTCCCTTCACCCGCACCATCTAATAAACGAAAAAGATTTATGAATATACAATAAATTATCTCTTGTAGTGCGGTCGTGGCGGAATGGCAGACGCGCTAGGTTGAGGGCCTAGTGGGGGCAACCCCGTGGAGGTTCAAGTCCTCTCGGCCGCATCAAAAAAAGTGTTGACAGCCGATAAAATATGTTGTATGATTATAAAGTCGCTTTCGGAAATATGCGCCCGTAGCTCAATTGGATAGAGCGTCTGACTACGGATCAGAAGGTTATGGGTTCGACTCCTTTCGGGCGCGCCATATTCGGGAAGTAGCTCAGCTTGGTAGAGCACTTGGTTTGGGACCAAGGGGTCGCAGGTTCGAATCCTGTCTTCCCGACCATTGATATCAAGTTTGAAAATAAATACTAACCTTATAATGCGGGTGTAGTTTAATGGTAAAACCTCAGCCTTCCAAGCTGATGTCGTGGGTTCGATTCCCATCACCCGCTCCAAATTATTTATTATTGCTCTTTGAAAACTGAACAAACAAACGTCAACAATAATCGTTTTATAACTTAGTTGTAAAACAAAAAAAGTAACAAAAGCTAGAGTTTAGCAATGAGCTAATCAACTCTTTATTGGAGAGTTTGATCCTGGCTCAGGACGAACGCTGGCGGCGTGCCTAATACATGCAAGTCGAGCGGACTTTAAAAGCTTGCTTTTAAAGTTAGCGGCGGACGGGTGAGTAACACGTGGGCAACCTGCCTGTAAGACTGGGATAACTTCGGGAAACCGGAGCTAATACCGGATAATCCTTTTCTACTCATGTAGAAAAGCTGAAAGACGGTTTACGCTGTCACTTACAGATGGGCCCGCGGCGCATTAGCTAGTTGGTGAGGTAACGGCTCACCAAGGCAACGATGCGTAGCCGACCTGAGAGGGTGATCGGCCACACTGGGACTGAGACACGGCCCAGACTCCTACGGGAGGCAGCAGTAGGGAATCTTCCGCAATGGACGAAAGTCTGACGGAGCAACGCCGCGTGAGTGATGAAGGTTTTCGGATCGTAAAACTCTGTTGTTAGGGAAGAACAAGTACAAGAGTAACTGCTTGTACCTTGACGGTACCTAACCAGAAAGCCACGGCTAACTACGTGCCAGCAGCCGCGGTAATACGTAGGTGGCAAGCGTTGTCCGGAATTATTGGGCGTAAAGCGCGCGCAGGCGGTCCTTTAAGTCTGATGTGAAAGCCCACGGCTCAACCGTGGAGGGTCATTGGAAACTGGGGGACTTGAGTGCAGAAGAGAAGAGTGGAATTCCACGTGTAGCGGTGAAATGCGTAGAGATGTGGAGGAACACCAGTGGCGAAGGCGACTCTTTGGTCTGTAACTGACGCTGAGGCGCGAAAGCGTGGGGAGCAAACAGGATTAGATACCCTGGTAGTCCACGCCGTAAACGATGAGTGCTAAGTGTTAGAGGGTTTCCGCCCTTTAGTGCTGCAGCAAACGCATTAAGCACTCCGCCTGGGGAGTACGGCCGCAAGGCTGAAACTCAAAGGAATTGACGGGGGCCCGCACAAGCGGTGGAGCATGTGGTTTAATTCGAAGCAACGCGAAGAACCTTACCAGGTCTTGACATCCTCTGACACTCCTAGAGATAGGACGTTCCCCTTCGGGGGACAGAGTGACAGGTGGTGCATGGTTGTCGTCAGCTCGTGTCGTGAGATGTTGGGTTAAGTCCCGCAACGAGCGCAACCCTTGATCTTAGTTGCCAGCATTAAGTTGGGCACTCTAAGGTGACTGCCGGTGACAAACCGGAGGAAGGTGGGGATGACGTCAAATCATCATGCCCCTTATGACCTGGGCTACACACGTGCTACAATGGATGGTACAAAGGGCAGCAAAACCGCGAGGTCGAGCAAATCCCATAAAACCATTCTCAGTTCGGATTGTAGGCTGCAACTCGCCTACATGAAGCTGGAATCGCTAGTAATCGCGGATCAGCATGCCGCGGTGAATACGTTCCCGGGCCTTGTACACACCGCCCGTCACACCACGAGAGTTTGTAACACCCGAAGTCGGTGGGGTAACCGTAAGGAGCCAGCCGCCTAAGGTGGGATAGATGATTGGGGTGAAGTCGTAACAAGGTAGCCGTATCGGAAGGTGCGGCTGGATCACCTCCTTTCTAAGGAAAATGGAATTTACATTCCATCAAAGATTGTTGACGATTTGTTGTTCAGTTTTGAGGGAGCAATTCCTCAAAAGTAGGCTTATAATAAGCCAATTGTTCCTTGAAAACTAGATTATGAATAGTAAAAACAAGAAAGAAACCGAGTAATCGCCATCTTAGATTCTCTATTTTAGAGAATTACTTCTTTGAAAAGTAATCGTATTAATCGAATACTCATTCAAAGATTTGAGAGCAAAGAGAAGCAAGTAGGTCAAGGAAGCGACCGAGCGAGCACCGGAGCGTACGCTAGTACGTGAGGAGCAGAGTGAGAGAGCTGACGAAGAGATACGCCGCTTATCTTTGGTCGAAACTAAGTTAAGTTAGAAAGGGCGCACGGTGGATGCCTTGGCACTAGGAGCCGATGAAGGACGGGATTAACACCGATATGCTTTGGGGAGCTGTAAGTAAGCTTTGATCCAGAGATTTCCGAATGGGGAAACCCTCTATCCGTAATGGGATAGAATCTTTACCTGAATACATAGGGTACTGAAGGCAGACCCGGGGAACTGAAACATCTAAGTACCCGGAGGAAGAGAAAGCAAACGCGATTCCCTGAGTAGCGGCGAGCGAAACGGGATTAGCCCAAACCAAGAGGCTTGCCTCTTGGGGTTGTAGGACACTCTATATGGAGTTACAAAGGAACGGGGTAGACGAATCGATCTGGAAAGGTCAGTCGTAGAAGGTAAAAACCCTGTAGTCGAAACTTCGTTCCCTCTTGAGTGTATCCTGAGTACGGCGGGACACGAGAAATCCCGTCGGAAGCAGGGAGGACCATCTCCCAAGGCTAAATACTCCCTAGTGACCGATAGTGAACCAGTACCGTGAGGGAAAGGTGAAAAGCACCCCGGAAGGGGAGTGAAATAGATCCTGAAACCGTGTGCCTACAAGTAGTTAGAGCCCTTTTATGGGTGATAGCGTGCCTTTTGTAGAATGAACCGGCGAGTTACGATTACATGCGAGGTTAAGTTGATAAGACGGAGCCGCAGCGAAAGCGAGTCTGAATAGGGCGAAATAGTATGTGGTTGTAGACCCGAAACCAGGTGATCTACCCATGTCCAGGGTGAAGTCCAGGTAACACTGGATGGAGGCCCGAACCCACGCACGTTGAAAAGTGCGGGGATGAGGTGTGGGTAGCGGAGAAATTCCAATCGAACTTGGAGATAGCTGGTTCTCTCCGAAATAGCTTTAGGGCTAGCCTCAAGATTTAGAGTATTGGAGGTAGAGCACTGTTTGGACTAGGGGCCCCCATCGGGTTACCGAATTCAGACAAACTCCGAATGCCAAATACTTATTCTTGGGAGTCAGACTACGAGTGATAAGATCCGTGGTCAAGAGGGAAACAGCCCAGACCACCAGCTAAGGTCCCAAAGTATACGTTAAGTGGAAAAGGATGTGGAGTTGCTTAGACAACCAGGATGTTGGCTTAGAAGCAGCCACCATTTAAAGAGTGCGTAATAGCTCACTGGTCGAGTGACTCTGCGCCGAAAATGTACCGGGGCTAAACGTATCACCGAAGCTGTGGATTGACATCTATGATGTCAGTGGTAGGAGAGCGTTCTAAGGGCGTTGAAGCTAGACCGTAAGGACTGGTGGAGCGCTTAGAAGTGAGAATGCCGGTATGAGTAGCGAAAGATGAGTGAGAATCTCATCCACCGAATGCCTAAGGTTTCCTGAGGAAGGCTCGTCCGCTCAGGGTTAGTCGGGACCTAAGCCGAGGCTGAAAAGCGTAGGCGATGGACAACAGGTTGATATTCCTGTACCACCTTTAAATCGTTTGAGCAATGGGGGGACGCAGGAGGATAGGGTAAGCGTGCTGTTGGATTAGCACGTCCAAGCAGTTAGGCCGGTAATGAGGCAAATCCCATTACCATACGGCGGAGCTGTGACGGCGAGGGAAATATAGTACCGAAGTTCCTGATTCCACACTGCCAAGAAAAGCCTCTAGCGAGATTTATGGTGCCCGTACCGCAAACCGACACAGGTAGGCGAGGAGAGAATCCTAAGGTGAGCGAGAGAACTCTCGTTAAGGAACTCGGCAAAATGACCCCGTAACTTCGGGAGAAGGGGTGCTCTTTTGGGTGTTAAAGCCCGAGAGAGCCGCAGTGAATAGGCCCAGGCGACTGTTTAGCAAAAACACAGGTCTCTGCGAAGCCGCAAGGCGAAGTATAGGGGCTGACACCTGCCCGGTGCTGGAAGGTTAAGAGGAGGGGTTAGCGTTCGCGCGAAGCTCTGAATTGAAGCCCCAGTAAACGGCGGCCGTAACTATAACGGTCCTAAGGTAGCGAAATTCCTTGTCGGGTAAGTTCCGACCCGCACGAAAGGTGTAACGATCTGGGCACTGTCTCAACGAGAGACTCGGTGAAATTATAGTACCTGTGAAGATGCAGGTTACCCGCGACAGGACGGAAAGACCCCGTGGAGCTTTACTGCAGCCTGATATTGAATTTTGGTACAGCTTGTACAGGATAGGTAGGAGCCTTGGAAGCCGGAGCGCCAGCTTCGGTGGAGGCATTGGTGGGATACTACCCTGGCTGTATTGACATTCTAACCCGCACCCCTTATCGGGGTGGGAGACAGTGTCAGGTGGGCAGTTTGACTGGGGCGGTCGCCTCCTAAAAAGTAACGGAGGCGCCCAAAGGTTCCCTCAGAATGGTTGGAAATCATTCGTAGAGTGTAAAGGCACAAGGGAGCTTGACTGCGAGACCTACAAGTCGAGCAGGGACGAAAGTCGGGCTTAGTGATCCGGTGGTTCCGCATGGAAGGGCCATCGCTCAACGGATAAAAGCTACCCCGGGGATAACAGGCTTATCTCCCCCAAGAGTCCACATCGACGGGGAGGTTTGGCACCTCGATGTCGGCTCATCGCATCCTGGGGCTGTAGTCGGTCCCAAGGGTTGGGCTGTTCGCCCATTAAAGCGGTACGCGAGCTGGGTTCAGAACGTCGTGAGACAGTTCGGTCCCTATCCGTCGTGGGCGTAGGAAATTTGAGAGGAGCTGTCCTTAGTACGAGAGGACCGGGATGGACGCACCGCTGGTGTACCAGTTGTCTTGCCAAAGGCATCGCTGGGTAGCTATGTGCGGAAGGGATAAGTGCTGAAAGCATCTAAGCATGAAGCCCCCCTCAAGATGAGATTTCCCATAGCGTAAGCTAGTAAGATCCCTGAAAGATGATCAGGTTGATAGGTCAGAGGTGGAAGCGTGGCGACATGTGGAGCTGACTGATACTAATAGATCGAGGACTTAACTAAAACGAAAAGCGGAAACGCCTGTTTATCGGCGTACAAACTGGAAGAGCGTCGACTGAGATAAAGGAAACACGATGAACGTAAGTGAATCGATGTTGACTTATCGTAGGGAGATGATCGGAAGTTTGATAGGCGATAGGCGTTGGAGCTGGACAATATTGATTACTCATTTCTTATCTTTACTTCATAATCTAGTTTTGAGGGAATAACTCTCAAAAATAAATAGTCTGGTGGCGATAGCGAGAAGGTCACACCCGTTCCCATACCGAACACGGAAGTTAAGCTTCTCAGCGCCGATGGTAGTTGGGGGTTCTCCCCCTGTGAGAGTAGGACGTCGCCAGGCTTTTATTATTTTATATCGTCGCGGGGTGGAGCAGTCTGGTAGCTCGTCGGGCTCATAACCCGAAGGTCGCAGGTTCAAATCCTGTCCCCGCAATCAAACAATGAAAAAAATCCTTAGGAAGAAACCTAAGGATTTTTTTTTGTTCGTCTAAGAAACTTTAAAATGGAGAGACTGTGGATAACTAAGTGAACAGACTGATTTAGCAAGTGATAAAAAGAAGCGAAAACATTATTAATTTGCATTTTTTTAGGAAATAGGAAGAAACTACTTAGTTTCCTCGAAAAAACAAGGAGACTACCTTTAGACTCATTCGTTTATTGAGTATAATAAAAGATATTACCTTTATTAAATTTTGTATTAGGAGTAATGTATGGATAACTTTGAATGGAAGGCAGATAATGCGGAAGAAACGATTGATTTTGCAGAGCGAATTGGCTTGCTTTTAGAAGCGGGAGATGTAATTACTTTAGAAGGTGATCTTGGCGCTGGCAAAACAACTTTTACAAAAGGAATAGCGAAAGGATTAGGAGTAACCAAAACAGTTAATAGTCCAACCTTTACGATAATTAAGGAGTACAAAGGGAATTTACCGCTTTACCATATGGATGTTTATCGATTAAAGAATAGCGAGGAAGATTTAGGCTTTGATGAGTATTTCGAAGGGGATGGAGTTACTGTTGTAGAATGGGCCCACTTAATTGAGGATCAATTGCCTATGGAGTTATTACAAATACAATTATTTTATAACAGCACTTCAGGAAGAAAAATTGTTTTAACACCTAAAGGTTCGCGCTATATGCAATTATGTAAGGAGTTATTTGAATGAAGATATTAGCAATAGATACATCAAATTTTGTTTTAGGAATCGCTTTATATGAAGATGGAAAGGTAATTGGGGAATATATTACAAATCTGAAAAAAAACCATTCGATTAGAGCGATGCCTGCAATTGAGCAATTAATGAAGGAATGCGAGATAAAGCCAAAAGATCTTACCAAAATTGTGGTAGCAAAAGGACCAGGATCTTATACAGGTGTTCGGATTGGGGTAACCATTGCAAAAACACTTGCTTGGACATTAAATATTCCATTAGTAGGTGTTTCTAGTCTAGAAGTACTCGCTGCATCTGCTGGACGATATTTTGATGGTTATGTGTCGCCACTTTTCGATGCTAGAAGAGGACAGATTTATACAGGGCTTTATCAAATTACCAAAAATGACGTTGAAATAATAAAAAATGATCAATTGATTTTATCTAAAGATTGGGTTCAGCAGCTTGCTCCATTGAAGCAATGCGTATTGTTTGTTGGGAATGATTTACCTCTTCATGAGGAAACCTTAAAGGATGGATTAGGTGATTTTGCTTATCTAGCAGATGCAGTGGACTTTAATCCGAGACCGTCTATCCTTGCGATGTTAGGTGAATCAAAACCAGAGGAAGCGATACATACGTTTACACCTAATTATATTCGGTTAGCAGAGGCAGAGGCGAATTGGTTAAAAGCAAATAAAAAAGAGAAAAAGGAAGACAGGGGATAATGTCAGCATTTGAATTTCGATATATGACAGTAGCGGATATCGATAATGTTTTTGAAATAGAAACAATCTCATTTACTACACCTTGGAGTAAAGAGGCTTTTTATAATGAGTTAACGCAAAATCGGTTTGCAAAATATATGGTTATCCAGCATGGAAAAGAACTTGTCGGATATTGTGGAGTATGGATAGTGGTAGATGAAGCCCATATTACAAATATCGCGATTCTGCCTGAGTATAGAGGGAAGAAGCTTGGTGAAACATTGCTTACAATGATAATGGAAGAGGCAAGGAAGCTTGGTGCGATTTCTATGACTTTAGAAGTACGCGTAACAAATGTCGTGGCGCAGAATTTATATAGAAAACTAGGGTTTCAAAATGGGGCTATCAGAAAGAAGTATTATACAGATAATCAAGAAGATGCTTTAGTAATGTGGGTGAAATTATGAAAAATAATAATGTGATTATAATGGGTATGGAAACAAGCTGTGATGAAACAGCAGTTTCGATTGTGAAAAATGGAAAGGAAATTCTTTCAAATATCGTGTCATCTCAAATTGAAAGTCATAAACGATTTGGTGGGGTTGTTCCAGAAATTGCTTCGAGACATCATGTGGAGCAAATTACGCTTGTAATAGAAGAAGCACTTTCCAAGGCGGATATTACTTATGAAGAAATCGATGCTATTGCCGTAACAGAAGGACCTGGTTTAGTAGGAGCACTTTTAATAGGAGTGAATGCTGCTAAAGCGATTAGTTTTGCACAGGATATCCCCCTTATTGGTGTACATCATATTGCGGGTCATATTTATGCCAATCAGCTTGTGGATAACTTGGAGTTTCCTTTATTAGCACTTGTGGTTTCTGGTGGGCATACAGAATTAGTATTAATGAAAGAGCATGGTCATTTTGAAGTTATTGGAGAAACAAGAGATGATGCTGCTGGAGAGGCGTATGATAAAGTTGCGAGAACACTTAATCTTCCTTATCCAGGGGGGCCTCATATTGATCGACTAGCAGCAGAAGGGAATCCTGATGCGGTTAAACTACCAAGAGCATGGATAGAAGGCACGTATGATTTTAGTTTCAGTGGATTGAAATCAGCAGTTATTAACACTGTGCATAACGCAGAGCAACGAGGAGAAGTTATTAGACCAGAAGATTTAGCAGCTAGCTTTCAGGAAAGTGTTGTGGAAGTATTGGTTGCAAAGACTGTCGAGGCGGCAGAGCAGTACCAAGTGAAGCAGGTTGTATTAGCTGGTGGGGTTGCTGCTAATAAAGGACTTAGAACTGCACTTGTGGATAAGTTTAAAGAGCTAGATTCTGTAAAATTAACGATTCCACCATTAGCATTATGTACAGATAATGCGGCAATGATTGCTGCAGCAGGAACTATTTTCTTTGAAAAAGGGCAGCGTGCACAATTGGATTTGAACGGAAATCCAGGATTAGATATAACAATCCACAATGGAATAGAGTAAGACTTTTTCCCTATATGCGTCATTGTGAATAAATATGATGTTATATACACATTCTGTGGATAATGTGAGTAATTTATTATGTGTTTGTGGATAATGTGGATAAATATGTGGAAAGCTTATAATATAACTCCTTAATATGTGGATAAAAATGTGGAAAAAAAGTACTGGGTAAATGATTACCCAGTACTTTTTACTTATCTGATAATTCGGTCCATTCATCCATTAAACGTTCCATTTGATCTTTCAATTGCTCAAGGCTATTATTTATCTCTAGAACCTTTTCATGATCTTGGAAAATTTCAGGCTCGCATAGAAGCGTTTCATGTTCCGAAATTTTTGTTTCTATTTCTTCAATAGTTGTTTCTATTTCTTCAATTCTTCTTATTCTTTGTCGTTCTATTTTTTGTGCTTCCTTGCTCATTTGGTAAGAGCTTTTTTCTTCTGTTCCAGTATGTTGTGCTTGTTGTATAGCGTTAGTTGCTTCTAATGCTTGAATTTCTGCTTGCTCCAACTTTTTTTCCACATAATAATCATAGTCGCCTAAGAATTCTGTGGATCCCTTCTTATCTAATTCAATCACTTTTGTCGCAATCCTATTAATAAAATAACGATCATGTGAAACAAAAAGAATGGTACCTGGGTAGTCAATCAAGGCATTTTCAAGCACTTCTTTACTATCTAAGTCTAAATGGTTTGTAGGCTCGTCCAAGATTAAGACATTTGGTTTTTCCATCATTAGCTTTGATAATGCGAGACGTGCCTTTTCTCCACCACTTAATGAATTTACAATTTTTAAAACATCGTCTCCTGAAAATAAGAAATTGCCAAGGACGGTCCGGATATCTTTTTCAGGTGTAAGTGGAAAATCATCCCATAACTCATTTAGTACTCGTTTATTGGAGGTTAGTTCTGCTTGTTCTTGATCGTAGTATCCAATCATGACATTTGATCCTAGTGCTATGGAGCCAGCATGCTTAGGCAGTTTATCAATGATTGTTTTTAATAGCGTTGATTTCCCAACACCATTTGGACCAACAAGAGCAACACTATCTCCTCTATTTATTTGGAAGGAAATATGCTCAGATACCGTACTATCTTTATAACCAATGGAAAGGTCAGTAATTTTTAATACATCATTTCCTGTTTGCTTCGTAATTTCAAAGCCAAAGGATGCCGATTTTTCATTGCCGTCAGGACGATCCATTCTATCCATTCTGTCCAATGTTTTTCTACGGCTTTGCGCTCTTTTGGTTGTTGACGCTCGCGCCAGGTTTTTTTGAATGAATGTTTCTAGTTTCGCAATTTCATCTTGTTGCTTTTCGTAAAGTTTCATTTCTCGCTCATAATTTGCCGCTTTTTGCTCAAGATAACCGCTATAGTTACCAATAAACTTTTGAATATGGTGTCTTGATATTTCGTACACTTGAGTTACTACTTTATCAAGGAAATAACGGTCATGGGAAACGATTAACACAGCACCATTGTAGCCTTGTAAATATTGCTCTAGCCAAGATAATGTCTCAATATCCAGATGGTTTGTAGGCTCATCTAATATGAGAATATCTGGTGTAGTTAGCAGAAGCTTTGCTAGAGCTAATCTTGTTTTCTGACCACCACTTAAGGTAGAGATTTTTGTACTGTAATCGAATGTATTAAAGTTAAGTCCGTGTAAAACGGAACGAATATCGGCTTCGTATTGATAGCCGCCGCTTTCTTTAAATTCAAATTGACGGTGGTCATATTCTTTTAAAATTTTCTCGAAGGCGTCTGTATTTTCGATTGTGTTAGGATCTGACATCTGTTGTTCCAGTTTTCTTAAATGCTTTTCTTTAACTTGAAGATCGTGGAAGACAGTCAGCATCTCATCCCAAATCGAAAGACTTGATTCGAGACCAGTGTTTTGAGCAAGATAGCCTATTTCGACATTTTTCGGCTTTATGATTTCACCGGAGTCATAGGATAGTTGCCCAGCAATTATTTTTAATAGGGTAGATTTACCAGCACCGTTTCTTCCCACTAGTGCGATTCGGTCTCTCGTTTGTACTTCTAATTTTATATTTGATAAGATAAGTTCAGCTCCAAAATGCTTCGATAGCTGATTTACTTGTAATAGTATCATTTCTTCACCTCAGGGGATTATGTACCATAAGTGTAACCTATAAATATGTTATCCTGCAATAAAGGGGAAACGGGAAAAAAGTGATAATAAATACACATTCTCCTTAAAATAGTGTATCATTTTGCTTAGAGGTGTTATTATGGGGGAGTTTACACATTTTAATAAGGAAGGCCGTGCGAAAATGGTTGATATATCAGAAAAAACTGAAACCGCTCGCATAGCTGTTGCTCTATCTAGTATTAAAGTAAGTAAAGAAATCTATGAGAAAATCACAAAGCGGGAAATAAAAAAAGGGGATGTACTAGCTGTTGCCCAAGTAGCAGGAATAATGGCTGCTAAAAAGACGGCTGACATCATACCTATGTGTCACCCTATTATGTTGAAGGGTGTCGATATATCGTTTCAATGGGAAGAATATGCGGAAGATTATCAATTGATTATTACTGCAACGGTAAAGACAGTTGGAAGTACAGGCGTGGAAATGGAAGCATTGACTGCTGCATCTGTTACAGCGTTAACGATTTATGATATGTGTAAAAGTATGGATAAAGGGATGGTAATTGGCCACACTTATTTAGTCGAGAAATCAGGTGGGAAAAGCGGCGATTACAAGAGAGAGCGTTAGAAATAACTGCAAATTTTTAAATATAGGTAGGGGATAAGTATGCATAATGAGGTAATGAAAATACCGCAGGCAACAGCAAAGCGGTTACCATTATACTATCGTTTTTTGAAAAACTTACATTCATCAGGAAAGCAAAGAGTGTCTTCTGCTGAATTAAGTGAAGCGGTGAAGGTAGATTCTGCAACAATAAGAAGAGACTTCTCTTATTTTGGTGCGCTCGGAAAAAAAGGATATGGATACAATGTAAACTATTTATTGTCGTTTTTCCGTAAAACATTAGATCAAGATGAACTGACGAAGGTAGCTTTAATTGGTGTTGGTAATCTAGGGGTTGCCTTTTTGAAATATAACTTCTTAAAAAATAATAACACAAAAATTGAAGTAGGATTCGATGTTATAGAAGAAAAGATTGGCACTTTAGTGAACGATGTGCCGATTCATCATATGGATGACTTAGAGAAGGTGCTGCAAGAAAATGGTGTTGAGGTAGCTATACTAACGGTACCGGCAAATGCAGCACAGATTATTACGGATCGTTTAGTAGAGAGCAAGATCAAAGGGATATTGAATTTCACACCAGCACGATTAAATGTGCCAGCAAATGTGAGAGTTCATCATATTGACCTAGCTGTAGAGCTGCAATCGCTTGTTTATTTCTTAAAGCATTATCCTACGCCGGATGTAGAGGCAGAGGAAACAGAAGAATAAAAAGGAAATGCGTGTATAAGGGTGTAGATGTTAACTACATTCTTATACACGCATTTTTTTAGTAAAAGTTAAAGGCCGCCCGTTTTTAGGCAATTTAGTTTTCTTATTAAATTACACAAAACCTTGCGATTATTGTTTCGGCTTTTTTCCAGTGGTTTGATTTTTTTTCAAGAAAAAATGAAAGTTGATTAACTTTATTCCTGATCCGATATCAAAGGTTGCCAGGATGACTAATAAATACGTATAGAATCCCCAGTCTTGGTTTCTTTGTAAATCGTGAATTGCAAAATACGTAAAGAGAGCTCCAAAAATAATATATAGAACTCCTGAAAATAACGGTGATCTTCTCATTTTATAAAAATCCTCCAATAAATTGTGTTACGCCCGAGTACTTTTCCTGCCATTCGATAATTCTGTCATAGTTTAATTGCATAATCACTACGAGTGTATTCATTGCGACATGGGCGAAGATTGGCACAAGGATTCTTTTCGTTTTTACATATAAAAAGGCAAAGGTAAAGCCCATGCTTGCGTATAGTAGGATATGGACAAAATCCATATGAGCAACTGCAAAGATAAGGGAACTAACTAGTGCAGAGATAAAAAATCCGAATCGCTTATAAAGGGAACCGAAAATGATTTTGCGGAAAACAAGTTCCTCTAATATCGGTCCAATAATACTTACTACTATAATGACAAAAGGTGCGGCATCAATTAAACGCATGATTTGTTCTGTGTTTTCTGACCCTGGTTTAATACCTATTAACTGCTCAATGATTCCGGCAAAACTTTGGGCAAATAAAGAGAGAAACACCCCGCCAATTGCCCAACCAATAGAAGAAGGCAGGCTCATCGCATCTGCACGCATGGGATTTCTCATTTCTCTTCTTAATAAAACGAGACAGATGATTAAGGCAATGATAAAACTAAATATTAGCCAAATAACGCCAGATTGGAATTGAATCGCTTTAGAAGCTGGATTGTATCCAAGCAAACCAGCGATAAAAAGAATGACTGGAACTCCAACAAAAGTGGAGAGCTGCATGGCGATGTAAGTTATTAAGATAATCCAATATTCTTTTTTCAAAATAAATGCTCCTTTAAATAATTGATAGGTTTAAAAACTTTGTGTAAAAGGAATATATCTAGGTTAATCTGTACTTATTATATTTGAGTAAAGAGACAATCATACTTTCTATTCTACTAATAAGCGGTGCTTTGTTTCAAATAGTAACAACTAAAATAATAGAAAGAGTGAATATTTGTAGCTTTAACGTATATACTTTCTAATGGCATTAGAAACTAGAAAAAAATTTACGAAAAAATAAGTCTTGTCTCTTGCATTATGAGAAAAGATTAATTAATATAATAATTGTGTTAGCACTCATAGTGATTGAGTGCTAATAAGAAAATAAAATGTATATAATTTGAGGAGGTTGTTTCACTTGTTAAAGCCATTAGGAGATCGCATTATTATTGAGCTTGTTGAAACAGAAGAAAAAACTGCAAGTGGTATCGTATTACCAGACTCTGCTAAAGAAAAGCCTCAAGAAGGCAAAGTAGTAGCTGTAGGAACTGGTCGCGTACTAGATAACGGAGAGCGTGTTGCGCTTGAGGTATCTGTCGATGACCGCATTATCTTCTCAAAATACTCTGGTACTGAAGTGAAATACGAAGGGAAAGAGTACTTAATTCTTCGGGAAAGCGACATTTTAGCTATCGTTGGCTAATTCTATTTTAACATAAGAGATTACGTAATAAAAAATACATGAGATAACAATACTTGAGGAGGTTTTTCAAAATGGCTAAAGATATTAAATTTAGTGAAGAAGCTCGCCGTGCTATGCTGCGTGGGGTAGATGCTCTAGCAGATGCTGTAAAAGTAACACTTGGACCAAAAGGACGCAACGTGGTTCTTGAGAAAAAATATGGTTCACCACTTATCACAAATGATGGTGTAACAATCGCAAAAGAAATCGAATTAGAAGATGCATTTGAAAACATGGGTGCAAAACTTGTTGCGGAAGTAGCAAGCAAAACTAATGATGTTGCTGGGGACGGTACAACAACAGCAACAGTTCTAGCTCAAGCAATGATTCGTGAAGGACTTAAAAACGTTACAGCTGGAGCTAATCCAATGGGCATCCGTAAAGGGATGGACAAAGCGATTGCTACTGCAATTGAAGAGTTACAAGCTATTTCGAAACCAATCGAAGGCAAAGCTTCTATTGCACAAGTTGCTGCTATTTCTTCTGCTGATGAAGAAGTAGGTCAATTAATTGCTGAAGCAATGGAACGTGTTGGTAACGACGGTGTTATCACAATCGAAGAATCAAAAGGCTTCACAACTGAATTAGACGTAGTAGAAGGTATGCAATTCGACCGTGGATACGTATCACCTTACATGGTAACTGATTCAGATAAAATGGAAGCTGTTCTTGAAAATCCATATATCTTAATTACAGATAAAAAGATTTCTAACATCCAAGAAATCCTACCTGTGTTAGAACAAGTTGTTCAACAAGGTAAACCATTATTAATCGTTGCAGAAGACGTAGAAGGCGAAGCAAATGCTACATTAGTATTAAACAAACTTCGCGGTACATTCACTGCAGTAGCTGTTAAAGCTCCTGGCTTTGGTGATCGTCGTAAAGCAATGCTAGAAGATATCGCTGTTTTAACTGGCGGTCAAGTAATCACAGAAGATCTTGGCTTAGAGCTTAAAACAACATCTATTGAATCTTTAGGACGCGCTGCAAAAGTAGTAATCACAAAAGAAACTACTACAATTGTTGAAGGTGCAGGTTCATCTGATGATATCCAAGCACGCGTAAACCAACTTCGTGTTCAATTAGAAGAAACTACTTCTGAATTTGACCGTGAAAAACTACAAGAGCGCCTTGCAAAACTTGCTGGTGGTGTAGCAGTGGTTAAAGTTGGTGCTGCAACAGAAACAGAATTAAAAGAACGTAAATTACGTATCGAAGACGCTCTAAACTCTACTCGTGCTGCTGTAGAAGAAGGTATCGTAGCAGGTGGTGGTACAGCACTTCTAAACGTATACAATAAAGTAGCTGCTATCCAAGCAGAAGGCGACGAAGCAACTGGTATAAACATCGTTCTACGTGCAATCGAAGAGCCAGTTCGTCAAATCGCATTCAACGCAGGCCTAGAAGGATCTGTAATCGTTGAGAAATTGAAAAACGAACCAGTAGGAACAGGTTTCAACGCTGCTAACGGCGAGTGGGTAAACATGATCGAAGCTGGTATCGTTGACCCAACTAAAGTTACTCGTTCTGCATTACAAAACGCAGGAAGTGTTGCTGCAATGTTCTTAACTACAGAAGCTGTAGTTGCTGACAAGCCAGAACCAGCAGGTAGCGCTGCAATGCCTGATATGAGCGGCATGGGTGGAATGGGCGGCATGATGTAATAAGCCGCTTCACCCCTTGATATAAAAGGGTTTTATGTAAGATAAGAGTGGGATGTTAACATTTTGATAATATTGAGGTTAAACAAAAGAGGCTTCTCAAAAGTTTAAGTAAACTTTTGAGAAGCCTCTTTTTTATTTTTTAGTGTTCTTTGTAAAAAAAGTATATTGTAATCTTTCTATAACTAGTATCGTGAAATAAAACATGATAAAATAGGAACAAGTGTTCTTTTTGGAGTGAGAACAGTGAGGGAGGAGTAATTATCTAGAATTGCTAAACTCTAGAGATTAGTAAAACTTAATTACTCAAGTAATAGAATTCAAATGTGGAGTGGGAGTTTAAAATGCGTATAAAATATTTATGTGTTTCAAAAGGTAAAGTTGTTGAGATTCCTGTTAGTAAAATAAAAAATAGTAAAATGATAAAAACAGAATTATCTGGGGAAACAGTACTTATGATGGAAATGATTTATGAAACAGAAAATAGAAAGCCGTTTAAAATCGGTAAAATACATTTTGATAAGGTTACTTTTAATCAAGATGGGATTTATGATATTCAAGCTACTTCAACAAAATACTTCCAGATTAAATTAGAATATGCTTTTTCTGACATTCATAACACGATTGAATCGAAATCACTACCAATTCCAATAGCCCCCTGCATACCAACGGAAGAGGAAATTCAAGCTATTAAAATCTATATCGATAGAAAATATCCTTTTTTACTGATAAATTCACCAAGAGTAATTGAAAATTCAATATCTAAAAGTAAAGAAATTCATAAAGATGAGATTAAAAAATTTAAAGAATCGCATAGAAATAAAGCCATGGGAAAATTGGATGAACTTTAAGGGGATAAAGATGACATTATATGAAAATTTTTTAAAGCGGAAACAAAATGATGAAACACTTAACATAAAAGAACTGTCACCAAAGAATTTAGAAATATTATTTATAGAAGAATCAATATCAGATAATATGATTGCCTCTTTATTTGGAGTGAAAAGTTCAAAAGTCAATTATCTAAGAAGGAAGAATGGAATTACGATTCGCAACTCTCACATAAAAAAATTCTTATATGATCAGTCAGATATTTTCATGGAATTGAATGCAGATATAAAAGAGGTGATGATTCCCAATGAAAATATTACCAAAATATCTAAAGCGGTTGTCCATTTTGCTTTTTGGAATGGCCCAATTAGGATATGCATGCCGATGTAAAAAAGAATATCACAGATGAAGATATGAAAAAACTGAATACATATGGTTAATAGAATTGCTTATATATTTATTTTAATACTAGAAGATAGATGGCTTGAATTTAATTTTTTAGTAGAGCAGCTTGATTTTATGTTCGGCAAACATTGGGATGAGGCAATTCTAGATGATGGAGGAATGAGAGAATTATTTGAAAACGAAATAAACAAATTTAGAAATTAAACTTTTTTAAGTTATGTTAAAGGAATCTGTAGTTACCAGTCTTATAAAAAAAGTAAAAGACCACGCCTGTCAAAACGGTGACTGGGTGGTCCTTCTTAAAATAACTCCCTATCAAAACGGTGACTGGAAGTAATACATGATTTAATTTGTATAAATTATAAACAAATATTCATTTATAGTCAAGAAGGTGATGTTTTTTGAAGTACTCTATTTTTTTTGTGAGTCAAATAAATTAGATACCACAAAAAAATATTCTTATTACGGTGCATATGGAGCCGACCAAACTAAGTGTGATAGTCTAGTAGTTGATATAAGCAAAATTTTAAGAATGACTGCTAAGAAGAGTGAATTTCACTTTACTGAATATAAAAATGACAAGAATATTGCCCCATATCTATATTGTTTACAGCATTTTATAAAAACAAATTTTCAAATTAACATTTTTGTTGTGGATAATGATATTGCAATGAATTTCGCTAGGACTGCGGATATTTCAATTACAGAATTACGTAACTTGTTTTATGTTAAGATTCCAGAAAGGCTATTTTACGGTCTAACTAGGGGTCTGTCAGATGATTATACAACTGTTGAAATTATTGCTGATCACAGTCCAGAGTATGGAAAGATGAGAGTGTATTCAAAGCTCAAACAGCAAATGAATGCACACGCAATATATCGAGGAATGAAATATTATGTTAATAAGGCTTGGTATAAGGATTCTCATAGATCAATTCCTCTTCAAATTGTAGATTTAATTATGGGGATTGTTGTGTTTTTAATGGAGAAGTCTTACCTGAACATTGATGACGATAAACCAATAATTAAAAGTGATCTTATTTACCGCTTTTTAATTGAAGGCCAAAATATTGATTTGTTTGAGAAACAAATCAATATTTTTAAATGGGATGGACAAAAAGATATTATTCATGAAGTTAATATTTCAGATTATTTGTCTCAATTTATGGCATTTAAAACACAGTTTGATGTCAATGAAATGACAAAAATATTGAACATAAAAAATTCCATTGGTTCTACTAAGGATATAAGATTAAAAATGGACTACACAAATAATCAATTAAGAATGCTACTCGGATATCTTGACCAGCTTAATGGGAAAGGGAGAAATTCATTTATAATGCAAAACTATTATAAAATATTTTAGTTTTAAAAGCGGAAAATTAAAAAATGCTAACATTTTGCTAATGCAATCCCATAAAAAACAGTAAATTCCTGTTAAAGATGTTACACTCTCAGAGCTTACGGTCGGCATGATGTAATCTGCCCTCTCAATTTTCCTTAAATAATGAAAGCCTCTTAAAAATTCACTCGACTTTTTGAGAGGCTTTTTTGCTTTGTTAAAAGAAGAGAAGCTGGTTTTTATTGACTTAGAGAATCATAAATATACTTCAGAAATCTAGAGCGTAGCATCGATGAATAGACAACCAAATCAATCTTTCATCATTTCGAAAATATTGTGAATTTCCCCAGAGTATTTGCTTATAGCAAAAAAACACGTATAATTATTGTATTAAAAGATAGAAATGGAGTTTAAACAAATGGTCCAATCAATCAATACAAAAGTCGATTTAGTTATTAATGCAACTTCACATACGGGAATTTCAGAATATGGGAAGATTATGATTGGAGACAAAGGGTTTGAATTTTTTAATAGTCGTGATGCTCGAAAGTTTATTCAAATTCCTTGGGAGGAAGTGGACTACGTGATTGCTTCCATTATGTTCAAGGGGAAATGGATTCCGCGTTATTCTATCCAAACGAAGAAAAATGGCACATATACCTTTTCTTCTAAAGAGCCGAAAAAAGTTTTGCGGGCAATCCGTGAATATGTGGATCCGAAGCATATGGTTCAATCATTAAGCTTCTTTGATGTAATCAAACGTGGCTTGAAGATAAAGTCTAAAAAATAATAGCCTTTAAAAGAAGAATCGTAGAAGAGTAGGTTGATAAGAAAAGAGCTGAGGATTGGGTCTCTTGTCATTCGGATTTTCCATCATCTCCATGATGGAATGGAAGGCATATCTCTAGTTCTGATAGGGACGAAGGCAGAAAAATTAATAGTAATTTATTTGTTGAAAGCGTATATGCATTGTGCTATAATCTCTGGTAGAAGCTCATTAAAGCAAAACTAACTATTGAAACACTTCGTTTAAAGCGTTTACAAAATAAATTTAAATAGATATCGTCTTTATTTTTTACGTGTTACTGATTCGAT
Source organism: Niallia sp. FSL W8-0635 (assembly GCF_038007965.1). GTDB lineage: Bacteria > Bacillota > Bacilli > Bacillales > Cytobacillaceae > Niallia. The sequence goes on from NZ_JBBOYD010000001.1 coordinate 426,044, forward strand.
CAGGCATGAGTGAAAAGTATGATTAAAGGTAGAATAAGGGGCATTCTATACCCATTTTTATCTTTGGATCAGCTTTTTCCTCATGCCTTTTTTGTTTTTTATGGGTTTTGTAACCGTTTTATGTAATCGCTTTTAATGAGCTGGAAAATGCAGCTGAAAACACACTGTAGTAGATTATGAATGTTTACTTAGCTGCAAAAATAATAATAGGAGGTAAAAAGATGGTAGGAATCATCATTGCTAGTCACGGTGAATTTGCTAGTGGTATCTTGCAATCTGGAACGATGATCTTTGGAGAGCAAGAAAATGTAAAAGCTGTTACATTGATGCCAAGTGAAGGACCGGATAATGTAAAGGCCAAAATGAAAGAAGCAATTTCCACTTTCGACAATCAAGACGAAGTATTATTCTTAGTCGATCTTTGGGGTGGAACCCCTTTCAATCAAGCGACCGGCTTAATTGAAGAACATAAAGACAAATGGGCAATCGTTGCAGGCTTGAATTTACCAATGCTGATTGAAGCTTTTGCATCACGCTTCTCCATGAACACAGCGCATGAAATTGCCGCACATATTTTGGATACAGCTAGAGAAGGGATTAAAGTAAGCCCTGAAAATCTAGAGCCAGTAACGGCATCTGCTCCAACTGCTGCTAAATCAGTAAATGCAGGGGCTCCTGGGAAATTTGAATATGTATTAGCACGTATCGATTCCCGTTTACTTCACGGACAAGTAGCAACGGCTTGGACAAAGACAACACAGCCTACTCGTATTATCGTTGTATCGGATGAAGTAGCAAAGGATGAACTTCGAAAGAAATTGATCCAACAAGCTGCTCCTCCAGGGGTGAAAGCGCACGTTGTTCCTGTGAAAAAAATGATCGAGCTTGCGAAAGATGATCAACACTTTGGCGGTCAGCGCGCATTGCTTCTATTTGAAAACCCACAAGATGCACTTAGAGCAGTTGAGGGTGGTGTTCCATTGAAGACAATCAACGTAGGTTCGATGGCACACTCACTAGGTAAAGTTCAACCAAATAAGGTATTGGCTTTTAACCAAGACGATATTAATGCATTTGCTAAGTTAAAAGAAGCTGGTTTAAGCTTCGACGTACGTAAAGTTCCAAACGATTCAAAAGGTAACATGGATGAAATTATTAAGAGAGCTCAAGAAGAGCTGGCCAAACGAAAATAATCCTATTATCAAAGAAAAAGGAGGCTTAACAGCATGGATTTGAATATGATTCAAATATTATTAGTCATTATTGTCGCATTTTTAGCTGGTGTGGAAGGAATCCTAGATGAATTTCACTTTCATCAACCAATCATTGCCTGTACGTTAATCGGTTTAGTTACAGGAGAATTGGTTCCATGTTTAATCTTAGGTGGTACCCTTCAAATGATTGCTCTAGGTTGGGCAAACATTGGAGCGGCTGTTGCTCCTGATGCTGCGTTAGCATCTGTTGCATCTGCTATTATTTTAGTCTTAAGTGGTCAAGGGGATGCAGGGGTATCTTCTGCTATTGCGATTGCTGTTCCACTTGCAGTTGCAGGTTTATTATTAACAATCATCGTTCGTACAATTGCTACAGGATTAGCGCATTTAATGGATGCTGCTGCAAAAGAAGGAAACATCAGAAAAGTGGAGTTATGGCATATTGTCGCGATCTGCTTGCAAGGTTTACGTATTGCGATTCCAGCTGCATTAATTATTGCGATTGGTGCAGGTCCGGTGAGCGACTTACTTACTGCTATGCCAGCTTGGTTAACAAACGGTTTAGCAATCGGTGGAGGAATGGTAGTAGCAGTTGGTTATGCAATGGTTATTAACATGATGGCTACAAAAGAAGTATGGCCGTTCTTTGCAATTGGTTTTGTATTAGCAACTGTTTCACAAATCACACTTATTGGTCTTGGTGCTATCGGTGTTGCTCTTGCCCTTATCTATATAGCTCTTTCTAACAAAGGCGGTTCTGGTAATGGCGGAAATGGAAACACTGGTGACCCGTTAGGCGATATTATCGATAATTACTAAGAAGGAGGGGACAAAAAATGGAAAAAACATTCAAATTATCAAAAAGAGATCGTATTTCAGTTTGGTGGCGTTCTACTTTTATCCAAGGCTCTTGGAACTATGAACGTATGCAAAACGGTGGTTGGGCATTCTCTATGATTCCTGCCATTAAAAGATTATATAAAACGAAAGAAGACCGTGCTGAAGCACTAAAACGTCACTTAGAATTCTTTAACACACATCCTTATGTAGCTTCACCAATTCTTGGTGTAACTTTAGCACTTGAGGAAGAACGTGCAAATGGTGCGCCGGTTGATGATAAAGCAATCCAAGGGGTTAAAGTTGGAATGATGGGACCATTAGCTGGTATTGGTGATCCTGTTTTCTGGTTCACGGTTAAACCAATCCTTGGTGCATTAGCAGCTTCTCTTGCTTTGACTGGTAATATCCTTGGTCCAATTATTTACTTCTTTGCATGGAACCTTATTCGAATGGGCTTCACTTGGTATACACAAGAGGTTGGTTACAAAGCTGGTTCTAAGATTACAGATGATTTATCTGGTGGATTACTACAAAACATTACAAAGGGTGCTTCCATTCTGGGGATGTTTATCCTTGGTGCGCTAGTAAATCGGTGGGTATCGGTTAAATTTACGCCTGTCGTCTCCTCGGTTGAGCTGGACGACGGTGCCTTTATCGATTGGGATAAGCTACCTGATGGAGCGGAAGGAATGAAAATGGCCTTGGAACAGCAGGCCGCCGGGCTTTCATTAGATCCAGTTAAAGTAACAACTTTACAAAGCAATTTAGATAGCTTAATTCCTGGTTTAGCAGGATTGTTATTAACACTTCTTTGCATGTGGTTACTTAAGAAGAAAGTTTCTCCGATTGTTATGATTCTTGGATTATTTGCAGTAGGTATTGTATTCCATTTACTTCACTTAATGTAAGGATAAAGGTGTTATCATCGCTGCGCTTTTCCTTTAAATAATTCATGCAAAATCGAGAAGCACCTCCTAATATAGGGTTAACCTATTGTTTTTAGGAGGTGCTTTTTAGATGACAAGGTGCTAGAAAAACAGGTTTAATAAGAATAAATACTAAATAAATATTTAGGGGGACCCACATGCTTACAATTGGTTATATTGGAAATGGAAAAAGCACGAATAGATACCATCTTCCGTTTGTACTGCAAAGAGAGAATATAAAGGTAAAAACCATTTATCAAAGAAATCCTAAGAATGAGAGTTGGGATCGAATTGCAGGAGTAAATTATACATCGGATTTAGATGAACTATTAAATGACAAGGACATTCAACTTGTTGTTATCTGCACAAGACATGACAGTCATTATGAATACACAAAATTAGCGCTAGAACATAATAAGCACTGTTTAGTTGAAAAGCCTTTTATGGAAACTTCCGAACAGGCAAAAGAAATATTTGCAATGGCAAGAGAGAAAGGTTTAATTGTACAGGCCTATCAAAACAGACGCTTTGATAGTGATTTTCTAACCGTTCAAAAAGTGATCGAAGAGGGAAAACTAGGGGACTTGCTGGAAGTGGAAATGCATTATGATTATTATCGTCCCGAAGTACCAGAATCTTCCCAGTCTTATAATCCAGCAGAGTCATTTTTATATGGACATGGCTGTCATACACTTGATCAGGTTATCAGTTATTTTGGCAAGCCAGATCAAATTCATTATGATGTAAGACAATTATTAGGACAAGGAAGAATGAATGACTACTTTGATTTAGACTTGTATTATGGAAAGTTAAAGGTTTCTGTGAAATCTAGTTATTTTAGATTGAAAGAAAGACCTAGCTTTGTTGTTCATGGGAAAAAGGGATGCTTTATAAAAGAAACAAAGGATCGTCAAGAGGAGCATTTAAAGTTATTTTACATGCCTGCTAACAAAGATTTTGGTGTGGATACTATAAAACACTATGGAGTACTAACATATATGGATGAAGAGGGAACAATCCATGAAGAATCAGTGAAATCCGTAAATGGCGATTATGGAAGAGTATATGATGATTTATATAAAGCAATCATCAATGGGGAAGAGAAGACGATAACGGATGACCAGATTCTTTTACAAATGGAAATATTAGAAACAGGTGTTAAGAACTTAAAGTGAAAAATTTAGGCTTTAGCCGAGAACCCTCGTGACTTCAGTAGTGGGTTGTTGAAAATAGATCCAATAAGCTGAATATGATGAAGCAAAAGATATAAAAATCAGTTGGACAGTATCTATTTAATTAAACGAAGAGAAAGCCGAGGATTCTTCCGATTATTATTGGGATTTAGAGATAAAAGAGATATATTTCAAGGTATCATTGGGATTTAGAGATAAAAGAGATATATTTCAAGGTATCTTATTTATTTGTCCTAAAAGCAATGGAAGCTATCATTTAAGCTCCCATTGTTTTTAGGACAGATTTCAACTAACAGGGGACATTATGTTTACCCATTCATTCTACCTGCATCCACCAATCTCAATCCAGTTTACAAACAAATTCACTCCCCTACACCAAATACATATCTACTCAAAAATTCATTCCGAAACTTCCCATTTGGGTCATACTTCAATAGCAGTTGCTGAAAGTCAGGCATTTTTTCATACAGTGATTGTATTTTTGCTGGAGAGGTTGTAAATAGTTTTCCCCAATGTGGCTTTGCTTGGAAAGGTTCAAGCTGGGCTTCGATTAGTGGCAGCACCTTTTGAACTTCTTCCCATTTATCCTGCCATGTAAAGTGAAAGGCAACGGAATCTTGCTTATAGGATGGACTTAACCAAAGTTCGTCTTGGGCAATTGTCCTTACTTCGGATATAAATAAATGTGGTGCGATTTGTTCGCGGATTTCGCTTATTGCACAAAGTGCTTCGTAGGCATGCTCTCGAGCCATTATATATTCACTTTGCAGCTCTTGTCCTTTACTTGGCATGAAGTCCATTCGGAAGTGTGGCATGCGGTCAAGCCAGTCCCCTGGCACACCAAGCTGGGCTGTACAATTCTCTGCGCCGACTCCTGGTACGGGATGGAGATTTTCTTTGGCAGCTTTTGCCCCATAGAACTCCTGTCCTAATGAAAAAGCCTGACCATCTGTTAGTTTGCTCTTCAACCATACCTGATTAAATGTTTCGTTCTGCCAATCCGTAAACAGGCTGACACTATAGGCACTAGAATAAATGGCGTCAAAATCGTGTGCTAGCTGTGCTAGCGGAAGATTTTCATATACATCTTGTCTCATTTGATGAGTTGGCTGTATATCTAGTGTTAGTTTTGTGACAACACCAATCCCGCCTAGTCCCACAACAGCGCCATGTAATTCCTCTTCTGATTTTTCTCTTGAAAAGTTTACAATACTACCATCAGCAGTAACAACCTCTATAGAGCGCACCGCTGTAGCTAAATTTTGGTTGTGATTACCGGAACCGTGTGTTGCTGTTGCACAGGCTCCAGCAACCGAAATATGGGGAAGGGAAGCAAGATTATGTAAGGCATAGCCATGTTGATGAAGAACATGACAAAGGTCTCCGTACTTTATTCCAGCTTCTACGGTTGCGCTTTCATTTTCGCGGTCAATGTGTAAGACCTTGTTAAGCTTTTGCAAGGATACTATATTCTCATTCGAATCTGCAATACTATTAAACGAGTGACGCGTTCCGATGACACGAAGTTTTGTTAACCTTGAAACTAGTTGTTGAACCTCTTCAACCGATTCTGGTCCATGCCAGTTAGACGTGCTATATTGAAAGTTACCTGCCCAATTTCTTTTTAAAGCCATGGGTTCCACTCCTTTTGCTATTATTTAGTTTAACTATATACCTTAGAAGAAAGAATTTTCAATTATTAAGGTCTGCGACAGCAGGATGAGATAAAAAAGTTCATCAAAACAGGACAATCTGTTAAGTAGGGTATCTTCGTTTACCAGGATACGTGGAGCTCTATATGAACCTTCCTTTTCATATAGATACTTTTTTTAATTACAAAAAAACTTCCTACTATATTTAGTATTATAATAAACTTAAAAAACTTTTTCTAAAAAGAGAAAGTTTCTGAAAGAGTTAGTTCATGCAGGTAACGAATCCTATCGCTACTTTTACTGTCGTTTTGGATATGTTAATCTTCTATAATCTTATTAATATAGCATATGCCGTTTTGCTAATTTCATGATATATATAATCAAGGCTGCTTGTATCTCTTTTTTGAGCTTAGCAGTCTTTTATCTTTTTGCCAAATCTCTTATACATACTATAACTATTAGAAAATGACGGAGGAAAATATGAAAAAAGGCAAATTTAGTTTACAGGCCATCATTATTATTTTTGTATGTATTGTTGTTGTGTTATCTCTTGGAATAACCGATTTGATTATAAGTAATGGTATTACCTCTAGTGTAGAAGGAACGCAGAAAGAAAAAGCATTGGATGTTGCTAGGATGATGGCTGTTACTCCACAGGTGAAAGAGGTTCTCGAAGGAAAAGCTAGCCAGACAGAAATTCAAGCTTTTGCAAATCAAATAAAAGAACAAACCAATGTTAACTTTGTTGTTGTGATGGATATGAACGGAAATCGTTTATCCCATCCGGAGCCTAGTAAAGTGGGAAAGCACTTTAGCGGAGGAGATGAAGGTCCTGTTCTGAAGGGAAAGGAGTATGTTTCCATTTCCAAAGGGACGCTTGGCCACTCTATGCGAGCGTTTACTCCTATAAAGAATGCACGGGGAGAACAAATCGGTGCGGTTGCTGTAGGGATTTCTTTAAAGAGTGTGACAGAGGCTGTCCATAAGGGACGGATGGGCATCTTTATGGGAACATTGATTGGGACTTTAATTGGTGTAATCGGGGCAGTGGCTCTGGCTAGATACTTCAAAAAAATTCTTTTAGGACTCGAGCCGTTTGCCATTGCTAAGCTTCTGGAAGAGCGTAGTTCTATGCTTCAGTCTGTACGCGAGGGAATTATAGCCATTGATCAGGAGGGCAAAATCACCCTTGTTAATAAGGCAGCTAGTAAGCTTTTTCAAAAAGCGGGTCTTGATGAGAGTGCTATTGGGAAGAACATTGAAGGATATTTGCCAGATACTCGGTTAACACGCATTATAAAATCGGGTGAAATGGATTTGGACCAAGAGCAGAACTTGCATGGAGTAACTATTTTAGTAAACCGAGTACCAGTAGTGGTGGAAAATCAAGTGGTGGGTGCGATTGCAACCTTCCGTGATAAAACAGAGGTCCAGCAAATGGCTGAACAGCTAACAGGTGTACGTAATTATGCCGATGCTCTCCGTGCTCAAGCACATGAATTTATGAATAAGCTCCATGTTATTCTTGGTCTCGTTCGAACGGAACAATACGATACACTTGCCAATTATATAAGTGAAACGGTTAATCGCCGGGAAACAGAGGTTGGCTTTGTTACAAAGCAAGTCCAAGACCCTGTTCTTGCTGGATTTCTGATTGGAAAGCTAAGCTTTGCCAGAGAGTCTGGGGTTTGTCTTTCCTTTCATTGTGAAAATAAACTTCCTAAGCCTGTACACTCAGAAATCACTCATGAACTAATCACAATTATTGGGAATATCTTTGATAATGCAATTGAGGCAATTGTAGATAGCGTAAACAAAAAGGTACATCTACAATTGGATTACGCAGAAGATATTTTGACTATTGAAGTCAAGGATACAGGAATGGGAATGACGAATTCCCTTCAAAATAAAATTCTCGATAAAGGCTTCTCCACCAAAGGAAATAATCGTGGGTTTGGTTTGTTTCTTATGGCGCAGGCGATAGAGAGATTGGAAGGTGACCTCATTATTTCGTCCAAGCCGGGAAAGGGGACAACTTTTGCCGTGTATATACCTTATAAAGCAGAGGTGAGTAAAAATGATTAATGTGCTGATTGTAGAAGATGATCCGATGGTAGCGGAAATTAATAAACGGTACCTTTCGCAAATTGATGGATTCCAATTGGCTACAACAGCCAATTCTGTAGAGGAAGCGATCAATTTATTGAAAAAAGAAAAAATCCAGTTGATTCTTTTAGATATATTTATGCCAGGCAAGCTCGGGCTGGAATTGTTACCCTATCTAAGGAAAAATGAACTGGAAATTGATGTTATCATTATTTCGGCAGCCTCGGATCTAGAACGAATTAAGAAAGCCTTAAGGCATGGTGTTGTCGACTATTTAATTAAGCCTTTTGAGTTTGAAAGGTTTCATGTTGCTCTCACTAGTTACCTTGAGAAAACGAGGATTACGGATAAGCGGGAGTCCATTAGTCAACAAGAACTGGATTCTTTGCTTTTACATAGAGAAGAGACTGTAACCGTTGAGGAATTGCCAAAAGGATTAACAAAGGATACTTTGAGGCAAATATGGGATGCAATTCAGAAATTAAAGGAGGCACCTTTCTCGACTGATGATGTGGCAAATGTTGTTGGAATTTCAAGAGTATCGGCTAGAAAGTATCTTAATTTCCTGAAAGAGTTAGAAATACTCGAAGTGAAGGTTATCTATGGAACGATTGGAAGGCCTGTTTATCAACATGAATATAATCAATGGAAAGAACACTTAATAAAAAACTTTCTGTAAGCAGGTAAGAATACTGCTTACTTTTTTTATTTACAAAAAAAATGATTAAACTTACATAAACTTTGAAAGCGTTTAACTGAGGGGTATGATGAACATGTAAAAAACATAAGGGGATGATTCATGGCGTAATACGAAATATTTAGAAACGCTTCCCTAAAGTATAAAACTTGTTTAGGAGGATTAATTATGCATATTCCCATTAAGAAGACGCTTGATAAAATACCAGGTGGGATGATGGTTGTTCCACTATTTTTAGGGGTATTAACAAACACATTTTTCCCGCAATTTTTAGAAATTGGTCATTTTACAACGGCATTATTTAGTAAAGAAGCATCATCAACCATTTTGGCATGTTTTATGTTTTTAATTGGCTCGCAAATTAATTTTAAATTAGCTCCAAAGGCAATTAAAAAAGGGGCAATCTTACTATCTGGAAAATTTATAGTAGGTGCTGGTATAGGTATTGCAGTAGCCATGATATTTGGACCTGCTGGAATATTGGGATTATCTCCTTTAGCCATTCTTGCAGCATTATTAAATGCTAATGGAGGTTTGTACGCATCGCTTGCTTCATCATATGGTGACGAAACTGATGTAGGAGCATATGCGTTATTTTCTTTAAAAGACGGTCCATTTTTTACATTAGTTGCATTAGGAGCATCAGGTCTTGCTTCCATTCCTTTTCATGCACTTGTAGGCGTATTAATTCCGATTGTAATAGGAATGATTTTAGGAAATATTGATCCTGATATGAGAAAGTTCCTTGGAAGCAGTAAGTTATTATTAATCCCATTCTTCTCCTTCCCATTAGGTGCAGGAATGAATCTTAAAACGATTGTCGAAGCGGGAGGTCCTGGCCTATTACTAGGCTTAATAGCTGCATTCACTGGAATTGGAGCTTACTTGCTGTTGAAATTATTTAAAGAAAATCCGATCGTTGGTTTAGCAACAGGGTCAACTGCGGGAAATGCTGTAGCTACGCCAGCTGTTGTTGCAGCAGCAGATCCAACTCTATCTTCCATTGCACCAGCAGCTACTGCCCAAGTTGCAGCAGCATGTGTAGTATCGGCAATCGTCTGCCCAATTATTGTTAGCTATGTATTTAAAAGATTGGAAAAGAAAAAAGCTAAAAATTCTATAGCAAGAGCAGCATGATAAGGAAAGGGATGGATAGAGATTCTATAGTTTCTAAGTTAATTGGTAATGAAATAAAGATGAAAGCAAGCCTTTCACTCCAGCTACATTGTTTAGTTACAAAATAGTGAATTTAAGTTAAATAACCTAGTGGAAAATAGCAATCGGTATTAATATGAGAAGAATAGAAATCTATTTTTTTTTAGAATGTAAGATTAGTATTTTAATTTATATAGAAAGAAGGACCTACCACTATGAGTGTGTCAGAGAATGTAATTATCACAACATTAAAAGGAAAGGAAATTCTCTCTAATCCCTTTTTAAATAAAGGAGTAGCCTTTACGAAAGAGGAAAGAGAAGATCTTGGACTTGACGGTCTGTTGCCACCACAAGTGCTTACACTTGATGAACAAGTAAACAGAGCCTATGAGCAATATTCGATGCGGACCACCAATCTTTTTAAAAACGGTTTGCTTAATGATTTATATAATCGAAATGTCGTTCTGTATTACCGACTTTTAAAAGAACATCTAGCAGAAATGCTCCCAATCGTCTACACTCCTACAGTCGGTGATGCTATCCAGTCATACTCTCATAGCTACCATCGTCCAGGAGGATTGTATCTTTCCATAGATCATCCTGAAGGTGTTGAAAAGGCATTTTATAATCTTGGCAAGTCTAGAAATGACATTGACTTAATCGTTGTCACGGACTCAGAAAGTATTCTTGGCATTGGGGATCAAGGGGTAGGTGGTATTAATATTGCGATAGGTAAACTCGCAGTATATACAGCGGCAGCTGGTATTGATCCAAGCCGTGTTCTGCCAGTTGTATTGGATGTTGGTACGAACAATCAATCTTTAATTGAAGACCCTATCTATATTGGTAACAAATTCCCTCGTGTCCGCGGTGAACGTTATGACGATTTCATTGATTTATTTGTTCATACTGCAAGAAAGTTTTTCCCAGAAGTGCTTCTTCATTGGGAAGATCTTGGCAATGTAAATGCACGAAATATCTTGGAAAAATATGGCGATAAAATCCTTACCTTTAATGATGACATCCAAGGAACAGGTGCTGTGACGCTTGCTGCTGTTATGTCTGCGTTAAAAGTTACAGGAGCTTCTCTGAAGGATCAACGTATTATTGTCTTTGGACCGGGTGCTGGTGGTCTCGGTAATGCAGACCAAATAGTTGATGCCATGGAAAATCAAGGGCTAACAAAGGAAGAGGCTTATGATCATTTTTGGGCAATTGACTATCGAGGCTTATTAACAGATGAAACACCAGATGTTCTGAATTTCCAAATGCCTTATGTGAGAAAAGGGGAGGAAGTAAAGGACTGGGATAGAAATGAGGACGGAATCATTTCATTACTGGAGGTAGTGAAAAGGGTGAAACCAACCATTCTAATTGGCACTTCTGGCCAAGCTGGCGCCTTTACGGAGGAAATTGTGAAGGAAATGGCAAAGCATGTGGAGCGTCCAATTATCATGCCAATGTCCAATCCTACTATACTTGCTGAAGCAGTTCCCGAAAACCTGATTAAATGGACGGATGGCAAGGCATTAATTGCAACGGGAAGTCCTTTTGCTAATGTAGAATATAACGGTATTACCTATGAAATTGGGCAGTCAAATAACGCATTTGTATTTCCAGGTCTGGGACTTGGTGCTATTGTTTCAAAAGCACAAGTTATTTCAAAAGGAATGTTTGCGGCGGCAGCAAATGCTGTTGCTGAGATGTGCGAAGCCAACCAGCCTGGTGCTTCCTTGCTTCCTTCGATTGAGAAATTGCATGATGTATCTATTTATGTTGCCGTTGAAGTAGCAAAGGCTGCTCTATACGAAGGGATTGCAAGAGCGAACCTTACAGATGTTCCAAAAGCTGTGATTGATGCAGTTTGGCAGCCTGAGTATAAGGAAATAAAAAGTGTCGGTATTTGGGCACATGTTTAACGATATAATAATAGCTTAGTAAATAATAAGCCTGTTCCTTCTAGCTAATAGTCGAACTTTCGACATTTTAGGAGGAAGGGGTTTTTAATTTGTCAGATTGTTTATTTTGTGTCTGTTAAATCAAGTAGAGTAATTAGTCCTATTTTTGCCTATTTAATGCAAAAGAAAAAAATACAGCTATCGACAAAAAATGACCAGTTCTTTATAATAGTATAGTAAAATGTGTTCGTGATATTAGTCCTATTTTTTCTAAAATTGAAAAAGGCAAACTTATCGAAAGGTAAGGACGCAAAGCTACGAGTCTAAAATCCTCTAGGATAATGATAGTCGGGTTGCCAGAAATATCCCCTAATGATTATTTGGCTATCCCTGTCTATTCCTGGGATAGCTTTATTTATTTTGAACTCTTTTGAAAAAAGATGAAAATATGGATTAATGGAAAAGGAGAATAGAGATGATTGTAGTAGACAAAAAGAAGTATAAAATGGCGATTAATGAAAGCTCGAAAGAAATTCATGTTCAGGTCCATGGATTGATGAGAGAGGAAGACGTAGAGGAATATATGGTAGATTTGCAAGAGACGATTAATAAAGTATCAAGACGAGATTATACCTTTGTTGTGGATGCTACTCACCAAACACCAGTCCCATCAAAAGTTGTGCCACAATTGGAACAAACGATGCAATTTTACTCTAGCTTAGGATTTAAGGATGTCCTTGTTGTGAAACCTTCTTCTAAAATTGCCCAAGTTCAAATTAGAAATGCCCTAGAAAGAATTGAGTTCACAGGTAAAATTATTGATCGTGTATCTCATTCTATGTAAGGGTAGGCATAGCTTATTTTAAAGAGAGATATATTTTAATGAAAAGGGAGGCGTTATCAAGTGCAACAAGTGCAAACATTATATACATGTGAAATTCTATCAAAAGAACAAACGGCTTTGATTGAAAAGGCAGCTGACTGTCTTGCAAGCTCATTTATAGGATTGCATGTAGCGGGGAAATTAGTTCAAGAGCCGATGGTAGGTCTATTAAATATAGGTTATGAAGATTTTTATCAGTTTACGAAAGAGTATATCGAATCTACTGTGGAGCAAGGGTATTGTGCAGTCGCTTTAGATAGTAATCAACAGATTGTTGGTGTACTAGCTGGAGATATAAATGCGCCAGAGATTATTGGAGAAGATGTGTTTGAAGGTTCTTTTTCTGATATGAATGTTATTCTACATGTTTTAGAAGATGTAGATAAGCGTTTCCTAGCAGATTATAAAGAACGAAATGGAAGTGAGCTAAAGGATGGAGAAATATTGCATTTATTCATGTTAGGTGTAACTGCCGAACAGGAACGTCATGATGTTATTAAGCAATTAGGAAGCACACTAATAACGAAAGCCTCTTCACAAGGATTGAAGGCTGTTTTAGCAGAAGCGACAAATCCAAAATCTATACGTGTGATGGAGAAATATTTCGAGATGGAAAAATATAAAGATGTAGAAGGAAATTATATTGTTCATAAATATCAAGAGAATAGTAGATTAAAAGATATTCCTACAACGATTGCTGACGGCACTTATATAATTATTAAAGAGCTTTAAACTTTTAGCAGTCAAATTAAATTTTATAAATAGGAGAGTTATTTATTATGGAGGCTATATTATTAGCTATTATTGTTATCTTATTGGTGACAACAGTGTATTTTGCTTACCGATATTTTTCGCTGAAACATCATCCATCTATTAACAAAGAAATAATAAACGGGATGAAAGAAATAGCTGCAGGAAATAGAAGTGGCAAAGTAGATGGGACAAGCTCTTATCATATTACATTTAATGAACTAATTGCGTTTTTAGATCAAGTAAGGGAAAAGTTTTTTTCTTTTTCAAAAAATGTCCATACAAAAGGAGAAAATCTAGCTGGAATTGGTGAAAATGCCATGGAGAAAGCTGATATTGTCCGAGCAGCAATTGATGAGGTAGGTAGAGGATTACAAAAACAATTAGTAGCAACAGAGGAAAGCGCCCTATCGATGGAAGAAATGGCTCAGGCTATTGAAGATTTATCAATAAGATCTAATCAAATTTCCGAACAGTCTAATACGACTTTAGAATTGACACAAGAAGGAAATGTGAAGTTAAAGGATTCATTAGAAAAAATGGAGCAGTTTAACCAAACAATCAATACAACCTTTCATGCCATTAATAAGCTTGGAGAAAAGTCTCAAGAAATTGGTACAATTGTAAAAGTAATTACCGGAATATCTGAGCAAATTAACTTATTGGCATTGAATGCAGCGATAGAAGCAGCTCGTGCGGGGGAACATGGTAAAGGTTTTGCAGTCGTAGCAGATGAGGTGCGAAAACTGGCTGAACAGTCTCGTCAATCATCTTCTGAAGTATCAAATATTGTAAGAAATATTCAAGAGGAAACAGGGATAGTTGTGAATTCAATGCAGCAAGGTACAGAAGAGTTTAAAGACACGAACACGAATATTTTAGAAGTTGGTACGATGTTCGAACAAATTCTCTCTACTACAAAGGTCATTGCTGAAAATAATGAAAATTCTTCTGCGAGCACAGAAGAATTATCCTCGGCTTCTCAACAAATCATGACAACGATTGTTCAGATAGCGGCTATTTCGCGAGAATCTGTTGAAATGTTTGAGGAATTAATCGGGATTAGTGATGGAGAGCTACAAACGATTCAAAAACTAGTTCAGGAAGCGGAGAATCTTTTGGAATTGAAAAATGATGTAGACAAACTACTTTCGACGTGGAATCAGGGTGTTGAAACAGAAGTGGGTCAACAAATTGAAGGTAAGAGTAGTGTAGCCAGTTAAGTTGGAAACTGCTTCTCATAGGTGATTAAACTTGTGAGAAGCTTTCATTTGTAGATTAATAGAAATAATTTATTTTAATAAAGTATTTTGTAATATTCCTTCGAAAATAGCAAACTCATTGAAAGATGAGGACGCAAAGCTGCGGGCCTAAAGAAGTACTTCTATGGTAGCCGGGTTTCCGAAAAGGTTGGATAGTTACTAATCAAGCAATATATTGCTTTTTTACGTCCTCCTTGGTGTGGACTTTTTTTATTTGGATTTGTCTATCGTAGCAGAAGGATAGTATTCAAAAGGAAAGGGAGTAGAAATGGCACAACAAGAGCAATGGAGATCAAAAATAGGATTTGTTTTAGCGGCAGCTGGATCAGCGATAGGATTAGGAGCTATATGGAAATTCCCTTATGTTGCTGGAACAGGTGGCGGCGGAGCCTTTCTCTTATTATTTTTAGTTTTTACATTAGTATTGGGAATGCCCTTATTATTAGGAGAATTTATGATTGGGAGAATGGGACAAAGTAATCCGGTTCAAA
This sequence comes from Niallia sp. FSL W8-0635, assembly GCF_038007965.1. Taxonomy (GTDB): domain Bacteria; phylum Bacillota; class Bacilli; order Bacillales; family Cytobacillaceae; genus Niallia. Next base: position 441,111 of record NZ_JBBOYD010000001.1, read on the forward strand.
CATATGGCAAGCTAGCATTAAATCCAAAGTGGAACTTTATCGGGAAACTCGGTGTTTTTACAAGCTTTTTACTGCTATCATTTTATAGCGTTGTTGGTGGCTGGATTATTTTATACATTGTGAAGCTTTTGAGCGGTGGATTAGCTGGATTGACTCAGGATCAATATGGAGAGCTTTTTGGCGACATTATTTCTAACCCATATCCGACTATTGCGGCACAGCTTGTATTTATGCTTGTCACAATCCTTGTCGTTGCTCAAGGGATTCAAAAAGGGATTGAGTTAGCAAGTAAAGTCATGATGCCAGCGTTATTGCTTTTGTTTTTAATATTAGTGATTCGTTCTTTAAGCTTGGATGGAGCAATGGAGGGTGTGAAATTTTTACTTGTACCAGATTTTTCAAAGCTGACATCTGAGAGTATCCTATTTGCCCTTGGGCAGGCATTTTTCACATTATCTTTAGGTGTTTCGGTTATGCTTACATATGCTTCTTATTTACCTAAAACACAAAATCTACCTCAATCAGCTATTTCTATTATTATCTTAAATATTGTTATAGCTTTATTAGCAGGATTAGCTATTTTTCCAGGTGTTTTCTCCTTTGGCATGGAACCGAATGCAGGGCCGGTTTTAATATTCTCGGTTTTACCTGCAGTGTTTGCCCATATGCCTTTTGGGATGCTTTTCTTCTTGGCATTTTTACTATTATTCTTATTTGCCGCTTTCACTTCAGCATTCTCTATGATTGAAATTATAGTATCAGCAGTTACGAAAAATGATGCAAGTAAACGGAAGAAAAGTACATGGATAATTGGGATGCTGATTTTTATTGTTGGTGTTCCATCCTGTCTATCTTATGGTGTACTTGCAGATGTCCATCTTTTTAATAAGACTATTTTTGATTTGATGGATTACACGGTTAGTAATATTTTAATGCCATTAGGTGCCTTATTAATCGCGATTTTTGTATCGCGAAAAATTCCAAGAGAAGATTTATTTGCGGAATTAAAGCAAGGATCGAATGTAAGATACACATTCTTTTCCATTTGTTATTTTCTGTTGAAGTACATCGTTCCCATTGCGATTATTGTCGTTTTCTTAGATGCGGCAGGATTATCAGATTGGATTATAGCTTTGTTTAAATAAAAGCTACTTCTAGCAAGAACATCACGGAGGTTAAATAATGAAGGAAATACAACAATTGTTCCCAAGCATGGACGGGAACAACTTTCAAAGAGAGGAATTATTGTCCTACTTTAAAACCATTTTAACGAAAATAGATGAATTAAAGGATCCTAACAAACTAACGCTAGGAGAAATGCCAGAATACACAGAGGACTACTATAATCGTGTTATTGAAAAGGCAGATGTTCCGAAAACGGGTGTATCCATGGAGGAAGTGATGCAGAAGCTTCTAAAATTAGTGGAAGGACATCGATATGTAAATCGAAACTATGTAGCCAATGCGGCGCCCCTTCCGAATATTGCTAGTATCATTGGGAATTTAGTGATGGTGCTTGTCAATGGGAACAACCTTTGGGATGTAGAAGGTCCGGCGGCCGCTACAGCGGAGGTAGAAATAACAAGTATGCTGTCCAAGCTAATTGGCTATGATGAAAACCTAAGTGCTGGATATACAACTTGGGGAGGACAAGGAGCGGTGTTTAATTCTTTACGCCTTGCAATTGCCCGTTATGCACCTTCCTCTAATCAAAAGGGGATTCCGAAAAATCTTTATTGCTTCTGTTCAGAGTTATCCCACTACAGCTTGTATAAATCTGTAGAAGCATCGGGGCTTGGGGTAGAAAACATGATTCGTGTGAAGGTGAATCAGGATCATTCTATGAATCTCCAAGATTTAAAAGAAAAAATGGAGCAGGTAATTTCAAAAGGCGGTGTTCCACTTTATATACTTGCAACAATGGGAACAACTGATACATTTGGGATTGATGATATAGAGGCCATGAAGCATCTAGCGGAAGAGCTAGAGCGCAAGCATGGTCTAAGCCCCATCTATATTCATGCCGACTCAGCAATGGGAGGAATGTACACCTTCTTTAATGCGTACGACTTTGATAATAACCCACTTCAATTGGAAGACAATGTTAAGGTAGTATTGAAATCCTATCAGCAGAAGTTTAAGCAGATCAAGCTTGCAGATAGTATGGTCTTTGATTTTCATAAGCTAGGTCAAACTCCGTATATTACGAGTTTATTTTTAATTAAAAATAGAGAGAATCTGAAGTATGTTGATTTAGACGAAGAGGAAACTCCGTATGTTGGGAATCGTGGTTATGGAAGTTATCATACAGGCTACACATTAGAATGTTCGCGAATGGGAAGTGCTCTTTCCATTTATGCATCTTTATTAGCATTTGGGATAGAAGGGTATCAAAAGCTTCTAGCCAACTATCTTCGCGTTAATATGAAATTTAGAGAGACGTTAACAAGGGAAATTTCAAATGTGGCAATTACGAATGAAGTTTCGCCGATTACAACATTCCGCTTTTATCCTGAAACTTCTAAATGGAAGGATGAATCAGGTGGACTTTTAACAGTGGAAGAAATAAATGAAATTAATCAATTTAATGACGAGTTTGCCGAAATAATTGGTGCTGAACGAGATACCGTCTTCTTTGGAAATACAAAAAAACAGCGTCTTGTAGAAGCAGCCGATTCCAATAAGCGAGTATCTATATATGCACATAAGTTTTTCACAATCTCTCCTTATTCAACGATGGAAGAGGTAGATCGTTATGTTGAATTTTTAAAAGAGCATCTCGTCTTTTTCCAGAAAACAAAAACAGTGGTTTTTCATTAAAAAAGGGAATAGAAACGTGATTCCAGCATTATAAAGTAAAATTTAAATCCTCCTGCCATAGCAGGGGGATTTTTTTCGCTGTAAATATCTAGATTAAAAAAATGCTAAAAAAAATCATTCTCATAAATAGTGGTGAATTTTAAGGGAATGTAAAATATTTACTCTCCCTTTACAAAAAATCTCTTTCATGTTGATAAATCAAGTATCCCTCTAAAAACATTCTGAAACTTGTTAATAATAACTTTACATTACTCCCCAAAGTAGCTTTATATTTATTTTCTAAAATTTAATTAGTAGAAGAAACCATATTGATACTAATTTCTATTAAAAGGAGTGAGGGATGGTTATGCATTTTGCTTCAACGTTAGCTTGGGCTTATCCGGTAGACGAAGTGGTACAGCTTGCCAAACAGAGCGAACTATCAGGACTGGAGATTTGGGCGGAACAGGTCTGGTTTCACGGGACAAACCCAGAAAAAATCCGTAAAGCGAATCGAGATCAGTCTATCAACCTGACTATGCATGCCGCAAGCTGGGACTTGAACATTTGCTCTATAGAAAAAGAAATAAGAGAAAGCTCTGTAAGGCAAATTCAACATTCCATTAAGCTAGCAGATGAGATAGGTGCAGACTCTATTACATTCCACCCAGGGAGGCTGACTCTTCCCCAGATGAAACAGGAAATATATGAGACTTTAATGATGGAATCTATTTTTACTTTAATAGAAACAGCGAAGCAGTATAAGAAAACCCTTAGCATAGAATTAATGGAGGTAAAAGCAAAGGAATTTGTGACAAGCCCTGATACGATGAATCGATTGATTGCAAGCTTTATACCGGAACTGAAAACAACCTTTGATGTTGCTCATATTTCGGAGGGAGCTCCCGAGCGTGCCTTTGCCGACTTAATAAATGTGGACAAAATTCATGTTAGTGATAATACCGAAAGTCAGCTACATGTTCCCCTTGGTACTGGCATACTAGATCGTAATATGCTGAGAGAGTTTTTTGCTATCACATCTCTCCCCGTAGTGGTCGAAGGTTTCGATGCATCGGAAAATCTAAATTGGTGGAAGCATAATCTTCACTATTTAAAAAGCCTGGCAATGCAGAAGGAGGTGCCTCAATGAAGATTCTAGTGACAAACGATGATGGCATTTTTGCTCCTGGTCTTCAGGCGTTGGTTGAAGTGTTGCAGCATTTTGCTGATGTATATGTGGTCTGTCCAGATCAGGAAAGAAGCGCAGTCAGTCATTCGATTACGTTGAGAGTGCCTTTAAAGGCAAAGCCGCTTCCCCTTTTTCCTGGTGTAAAAGGTTGTTGGGCAGTTAATGGAACACCAGCAGATTGTGTGAAGCTGGGGATTGAAGTACTAATGAAGCAGCAGCCTGACTTTGTTATTTCCGGAATAAATCTTGGACCAAATCTAGGTCGTGACCTTTATTACTCAGGAACAATGGCTGGGGCTATAGAAGGATTACTTTACGGCATTCCTGCTGTGGCAGTATCATTAAATGCCTTTTCTGACATGGACATTAATTATGAAAAAGTAAAAAGGCTATTTTATCCTATTATGGAGGTGCTTTTGCAGAACAAGATTCCAAAGGGGATTTTCTTGAATGTAAATTTACCTTATTTATCAAGGGAGATGTGTAAGGGAGTCCGTATTGTTCCACTTGATATGAAGGTTGCTCGCTATTCCTATGTCGGTTTAAACGACCCCCATGGACAAGTTTACTATTGGTTAAAGGATCAGCTACATAATATGAAAGATTTTGAGGAGGATAGTGACTTTCTTTTACTAAGAACAGGGTTTGTCACTGTATCACCGATTGAGTTTAGGACGTTTCATAAAAGAAAACAAGAACAAATTGAACGATGGTTTTCCCATTTAAATTTTGCTAGTACAGATGAGGAGGAAATAGATTATGCGTAAATGGATGCTTGTATTAATGTTTGGAATATTGATGGCTTTTGCTGCAGGCTGCGGTAGTAAGGAAAGCAGTGAGACAAGTAATGCTTCAGAAGATACGAATAATACAGAGGCGAAGGTAGAGGGATCTCTCCATTTTTATACTTCTCAGCCGGATGCAGATGCGGCCAAATTGGTAGAAGGATTTCAAGCTAAATATCCTGATGTAAAGGTAGAAACCTTCCGCTCTGGTACAGAAGAAGTAATCTCAAAAATTAAAGCAGAAAAAATGGCTGGAAAGATTCAGGCTGATGTACTGTTGGTTGCGGATGCAGTAACATTTGAAAGCTTAAAGGAAGAAGATATGCTTCAAGCATATGAAACAGAAGAAGCTACTGAAATCCCTTCAGAGCTTATTGATCCAGACCATACTTACTTTGGAACAAAGGTTATGGCTACAGGCTTAGTAGTAAATACGGAAAATGTTAAAGAAATGCCTACGAGTTGGAATGCGCTGACTTCTAAAGAGGTAAAAGGAAAAATTATTATGCCAAGTCCGTTATACTCTGGTGCTGCTGCTTATAATTTAGGTGTGTTTACACGTCAAGATACATTTGGCTGGGATTTTTATAAAAATATTGCTGCAAACGATGTAACAGTAACAAAGGGGAATGGCGATGTACTTAAAGGTGTTGCCGGCGGAGAAAAGGACTATGGAATGATTGTTGACTATCTCGTTACACGTGCTAAAGCAGAGGGATCTCCAGTTGAGCTCATTTATCCAGAAGAGGGTGTGCCAGTTATTACGGAACCAATTGGAATCATGAAGGACGCACAAAATGTAGAAGCAGCAAAGGCTTTTGTTGATTTCGTTCTTTCAGAAGATGGTCAAAAGCTTGCTGCAGAGCTTGGCTATACTCCAATTCGTAAAGGGATAGAAGCTCCTGAAGGACTAAAAACAATTGATGAAATAAAGGTCCTTTCGGCAGATGTGCAGGAATTGTATAAGACAAGAGATGCTGATAAAAAAGAATTTGAAACAGTTATCAGCGAATAGAACACTTTTTAAGAAGGAGTGGACAGAATGAACTCACATGTTCAGAGTTCAGAAAGGAAAACGGAAGCTTTATCTCCGTTCTCCTTTTCTTATTTTACCCGTAATTGGTGGGGCGTTCCCGGCTTTCTGTTGCTTATCTTTGTATTTTTGCTTCCTGTTTGTCGTCTTGTTTGGCTGAGTGTTTCCAATGGAGAAGAAGTTGGTCTCATGCTTTATCAGGAAGTACTATTAGAAAAAGCAACCTGGAGGACGATTCAAAATACCATTATTATTACGATTTCCAGTACAGTACTTTCCTTAGTTATAGGAGTAGGGCTTGCCTTTACAATGGCTTATATGAATATCCGGGCAAAAAAATGGCTGCAATTGCTTATCTTTTTACCGTTTTTAATCCCCTCCTATATCTCAACACTTGCTTGGGTTCAGTTTTTTGGAGGAAATGGTCCCATCCAGTTTCTATTTAATGAATCTGTTAATTTGTACAGTATGGGAGGAATTATTTTTGTACTTGGGCTTTCTCATTATCCCCTTGTGTATTTGATGAGTGTGGAGGTATTTCGTCGTATTCCAAGAGAGCTGAAATATGCTGCCAGCACTTCCGGAGCGTCTGGTGGAGTTGTATTTCGAAAAGTTATCCTTCCAATGGCGCTGCCAGGGATTGCTAGTGGTGGTATTCTTGCTTTTCTATCTAATATTGATAACTTTGGCATTCCTGCTTTTCTTGGTATTCCAGCAAATATTCGTGTATTAAGTACTTATATTTATGAACAAATAATTGGATATGGACCATCTGCCTTTTCCAGAGCCGCTGTACTTTCCGTTATTCTTGGCGTGATCGCGTTAATTGGTACAGTGGTGCAATGGGCGATTATTAGAAAAAGTAATGTAAGTGAAACAACTGCAAGAGATACAGAGCCAAGATATTATCTCACGCGGGGGTGGAGGAACGTTGCGGAGTCAGCGCTATGGATTTTCTTGTTGCTCACAACCCTTGTGCCGTTGATTGTTATGGCTTCTACCTCCTTTATCAGGGCATATGGATTATCGCTTTCGTGGGAAAATCTTTCTTTGAAAAATTACCGATATCTGCTATTTGAAGATGCTAAAACCGGTTCAGCGATAGGGAATAGCGTAACCCTAGCACTTGCTACTATGTTAATCTGTATGGTTATTGGAACAGTGATTGCCTATATTCGCTTTAAAAAGCCATCCTTTTTTGTGAAGGCTTCGGAAATCATTGTTACTATTCCGTATGCTTTGCCAGGAACGGTATTTGCCTTGGCGATTATTTTAATGTGGCTTCAGCCATTACCAGGTGTGCAACCAGGAGTCTATGGAACGATATGGATTTTATTGATTGCTTATATAACTAGATTTACGGTTCTACAAATGAGAGGAAGCCTGACTGCCTTTTCGCAAATTGATCCTTCTATGGAGGAAGCAGCAAGAACTTCAGGAGCAAGGGCGTATGTTAAATGGAAAAGTATCCTTTTTCCACTACTTATGCCTGGAGTATTAAGCGGGGCTGCTCTTGTGTTTTTGACTGCTCTAACGGAGCTTACGGTTTCAAGTCTTTTATGGTCAAGCGGCTCTGAAACGATTGGTGTTGTCATCTTTAGTTTTGAGCAAGCTGGATACTCCACTTATTCCACAGCATTTTCAACATTGATTGTAACAGCAGTATTAACAATGGGGATTTTGTTTGTTCTTTTCGAAAAAATATGGAAGAAGAGGGTGATGAAGAGTGATTCGAATTGATGGGTTAAAAAAGAATTATGGAAATTATACGGCTCTTGAGAATATTGATTTGGAGCTATTAAACGGAGAATTTATCGCTATACTTGGTCCTTCTGGATGTGGGAAGACTACATTGCTACGGCTTTTGGCAGGATTCATGAAACCAACAGAAGGAACAATTTCCATAGACGATGAAATAGCAGCAAGCTCCAGTAAACTTGTCCCACCTGAAAAAAGGAATATTAGTATGGTATTTCAATCTTTTGCATTATGGCCGCATATGACAGTAGAAGAGCATATTCGATTTCCCCTAAAGCATCATCGATTTGGCAAAACAAATGCGAAGGAGGAGCAGGAAAAAAGGGTCTCTGAAGCATTAGAAATGGTAGGACTTTCTCATTTGAAAGATCGTTATCCTGCTGAACTTTCCGGTGGACAAAAACAACGTGTTGCACTAGCACGGGCAATCGTTCCAAAGCCGTCTCTTCTCTTGATGGATGAGCCGTTAAGTGCGCTTGATGCAGAACTTCGAATGGAAATGAGAAGAGAGATTGGCGCGATTCACCGAAAAATGGGTACAACAATTATCTATGTTACTCATGATCAAGGGGAAGCATTGGCGATGGCCGATAGAATTGTTGTAATGAACCATGGGAAGATAGAGCAGATAGGTACACCTGAAAGTATTTATAATACTCCGCAGTCCGTATTTGTGTCCACTTTTGTTGGGAAAGGCAATCTAATAAAAGGGGAGTGGGTGAATGAGGATAAATTTATTCCAGCTGATTTTCCTGCTGTTTCTTGGACAGATATTGGCATAGCAAAGGAAATAAAAGCTCAAAATCTTTATCCTGTTCGCCCGGAGCAATGGAAGCTTGGCGAGGTGGATCAGAATCAGATGACTGGAATTGTTCAATTTGCCCAATTTCAAGGGAATGAAATCCATTACAGCATTCAGTCTGGTGAAGAGATGATTAATGTTTATGCTTCTGTTTTTGAAAAAAGATTCCTACCAGGTGACTCTGTTTCATTAAAAATATATACTGGCACAGCCCAAAAAGCTGTTTTAGTAGGTAGCAGGTAGGGAGGAAATAGGATGATTGATTTGCATATTCATTCTGAATACTCAGATGGTTCCTGGAATCCTCGAGAGATAGTAGAAGATAGTATAAAAAAGGGGCTAAAAATCATTTCGATTACCGATCATGATGTATTGGCGGGTTATGAAGAGGCTCTATTCTATAGAAATAATAGCTTGAAAATTATTCCTGGGATTGAATTGAATACAGATGGTCCTTTAGGAGAGCTGCATATTTTAGGCTACAACTTTGATCCAGAGAATCCAAGCTTAAGAGAACATGTCTCTTGGAGAGTGGAGGATCGGTTGCAATGGGGGAAAAGAATTGTAGCGAAATTGAAGATGCTTGGTTTTAATATTTCTTTTGAGAATTGTCTTGCACGTGTAGGGAAGGGAGTTCTTGTTAGAACACATATTGCAGATGAGTTAGTGGAAGCTGGATACTTTCACAGCAGTAAACAGGCGTATGAGGAACTTTTAAAAAAAGGGAAAACAGGATTTGTAGAAAGAGGAAACTTTTCCGCAGTGGACGCCATTAAGCTAATCCATGAGGCTGGTGGTCTTGCCTTTCTTGCTCATCCTGGAATTTATAAGCATAAATTTAATGTTCAGCACTTAATCGATTCTGGATTGGATGGAATCGAAGTCTATCACTCCAAACATTCTAAGGAGGACCAAGAATATTGGAGGGGATTAGCGGTAGAAAGGAATCTCCTGATTTCTGGAGGAAGTGATTTTCATGGACCAGAATCGCGGAATCCGTTTCCGATTGGGAGTGTGGAGATAGAAGATCCTCAGATTCTAGTGCGGTTTGATGATATGGTTCCTTAACATCAAAATAAATTATAGTGTTGTTTATAGAAAAATTTAATTGCATTTTGGTGAAGCTTTGCTTTAAATAAAAGTAAAGCTTTTTTACGTTTTTAGGTAGAATACTTTTGGGGAATTTATTTGCATTTGCAATAATTTAAAGAAAAGGTACGGTGGACAAATGGCATTATTAAAACTAAATGAATTAAAAAAAGAACTTAAGACTTTGGAACAAAAAGAACTAATTCAGTTAATTTCAGATGTGTATAAGGTCAATAAAGATGTCCAGCACTACTTATCTAGTAGGTTTAAAGGAGAAGAAGCAATTAAAGATTTATATGAAAAAACAAAAAAAATAGTAGAGAATGAATTCTTTCCAAATCGTGGTTTTGCGAAAATGCGATTGGGAGTTGCAAGAGATGCAATTTCAAATTTTAAGAAACTTTCCTCTGATGACGGTAAAACAATAGATTTGATGCTTTACTATGTTGAAACTGGAACAAAATTTACCAATACATACGGTGATATAGAGGGAAAATTCTATAATAGTATGGTTTCAATGTATAACAAAGTAGTGAATGAATGCAATAAGAGCGAGGAATTTTACAACATTTTTAAAGATCGTCTTTATTTGATTGTCAGTGAAACAGATGGAATTGGATGGGGATATCATGATGATATTTGTGCTATTTATTATTCTTTAGATTGGTTGGAAGAGGATGAAGATGATGAATAAAATAGAATCATGGTAAATCATTATTATTAAGGGGCATTTTTAATCTTGAGGATGATGTCTGTTTACATAGGTTCCATTATTATGCTTTATAGACTTCAGAAGTATTTAGTTTTGTTTGCACAGAACTGGAAGGCTTACGAAGCTGTGGAAAGTAATAGAAAAGAGGTTTCTTCGTCGTTTAAAGCAAGGAGAAACCTCTTCTTTTAACTATTCTTCTTCGGGACTCCCGCCGCCAAAAGCTTCGGGAATCATCGTAAATCCTTCGATGACGGTATCTTCCTCGACCTCAATCATCAAGTAGCGTTTTCCGCTAAATTCGATTTGTTTCACATATCGTAAATCTGGTGGACTGATGGCGATATTGGCGATTTTGGTGCTGATCTTAATCGACTTTGATGTGAATTTTGGCAAAATATTACTTGCTTTTAACTCATACTTATCATCATCAATAATCTTTTTGAAGGCAAATTCAACCTTTTCTGGACTGATATCCTCCACACCACTCATTTTCAAGACCTTCTCGACATCCTTGGAGTCCAGTTTTGGAACTTCTTCCTCTTCATTTTCCACAATCATCCGATTAATTTCCTCATACACATTGGAAAGAGTAGAGGTGCTTAATTGATCACCGGTGACATCTTTAATAATTTCTTCAAATACAATTTTATCATCTTGAGCAGTCATCATTTCTTCGCCGTTGAGCACTTCTTCGATAAATTGGTAATCTGGTTCATGAATCTTGCCTGCCGCATAGAGAATATGGTTAACATCTGCGGCATTATCTGAGAAGCTAGGGAAAAGAAATCCGCCCATCGGTGCATTAAGATTTATAATGGGATCAACAACAATATTGTATTTAAATTCTTTCTCTACATAATCAAAAAGCAATTCTTTTTTCGGCTCTTGTGTGTTGTTGATGCTGCATAAAATGAAAGGATGGGAGAAAACCGTATCTCGGTCACTTTCCTCAGACTCTTCACTGCGACGTTTCTTCGGCTTTAAATATTCTCCGCGAATGAAGGTGATGACAATATCTTTATCATATTGTCTGCTGTTAAGCATCTTGTCCACAATCTGTAGCATTTGCTCTTTCCAATCTTCTACTTCAGAGCTAAGTAGTCCTTTATGTAAGATAAGCTGGCTATTATTTTCTGCATCCCTTTGAAATCTTAATTCAAAGAGCTTTTCATCTAAATTGCCGGCAAGTAATTTTTTGAAATTATGTAAAAATAACTCTTGTTGATCTTGGTCAAGCATACCAAAGGGTTGGCTTTGATAATGGAATATATCACTCGATTCCTTCATGACATAGACATTAAACATGTCTGTAATTCTAAGTAAATCGTTGTTCATTTTGAATTGTTTTCGAATGTTTGCTATATCTTTTTTGTTCATTCTAAGTACACTCCTAAGTTACTTTGAAAGTAAGTGATGGATGCTTTGTTAAGCTTTAGCTATATATATTCACACTCATTTTAGTCATTTATCCATTTTATCATATTTAGTTTCTCTATTATAAGAAAGAAAATAGAGCTTTGGGAAAACAAGTTTGTTTTAACGGTGAGAAAGAGGTCTAGTCAATATGATTCCTGTGTGCTTAAATAGAAGATAATCTAAGAAACAGGTGGGGAAACGAAATGAATGAGAAGGATTGCTTGCTGCTCATCTACTTACAAAAGGAGCAAAATATAACGAAAGCAGCAGAACATCTATTTATGACGCAGCCTGCCTTGACATATCGTATACGGCAACTTGAAAAGGAATTTCAGGTTGAAATCCTTTCTAAGAATGGAAAAAATATAAGACTGACGTCAGCTGGTGAACATTTAGTGGAATATGCGAACAGAATTCTTATTGATTTACGCAAGACGAAAGAATTTCTGCTGAATATGGAAAATGAACTGATTGGAAGCTTGAAAATTGGGGTGAATAGTCATTTTGGCTTATACAATTTGCCTTCTATATTAAAGGATTATATAAAAATGTTTCCCAAAGTGGAATTGAATGTGGATACTGGATTTAGTACGGAAATGATGGATTTATTAGTGGATGGGCAAATTGATGTAGCGATTGTAAGAGGAGATTATAATTGGTCGGATGCTAAATATCTTCTAAGTGAAGAAAATGTCTGTATTATTGCGAATGAACCGATTGATGTGGATAAACTGCCCCAAATGTCGATGATCAATAGAAAAGAGCCTAAAGTACTTCTAAAATATAAGACAAGTCCTTATAATCCTTACGAACAAAGCATCGAATATTGGTGGAATCAAAGGTTTATCGATCCACCTTTAGTAACGATGCAAGTAGATAGCTATGAAACATGTAAGGAAATGGTGAAAAAGGGGCTTGGTTATGCAATTATCCCTAATGTTTTTCTGAAGAAGGCGGACAATTTATATTATGCTCCTCTTGTTTTTAAAAACGGTCAGGAAATGAAAAGAAGAACGTGGGTGTATTATCGAGAGGCATCGATGCGCCTTGCAACAGTAGCTGAGTTTGTTCGATATATGAAAAAAGCGGAAGAAGAGAGGAGATAAAAAGGAGAATGATTTTATGATTCTCTTTTTTTGTGTGTGTAATTGTATAATTATAAATTTATATTTATAGATGGATTTCTGGTATCTATAAAAAAATTTTATAGATAGTGAAAAAAAGCTTGATTTTACATATTTTAATAGGGCTATTACAATGAGGGATATACTTATAATTGTTCAGAATATTTCGGAGGTTGTATATTTATGTATTTAGAAAGAGTTGAAGAAAAACAAGCGCTTATCGATAAGATAGATGCGTTGGATAAACAATTACGTGAATTAGCGTTAAAGATTCATCAGAATCCAGAAGTGAGTTTTCACGAGCATAAAGCGATGAACTGGTTGACAGAACCGCTTGAAAAAGCAGGATTTGTCATAGAAAAAGGAATTGCGACATTAGAAACGTCCTTTAGGGCAACTTGGGAAGGGACTTCTGATGGTCCAACGATTGCGTTACTTGCAGAATATGATGCCCTGGCAGGATTAGGGCATGGTTGTGGGCATAATATTATCGGAACCTCTGCTGTAGGTGCTGCAATAGCACTAAAAGAGACCATTCCAAATTTGAAAGGGAAAATTGTTGTGCTTGGAACACCTGCTGAAGAGTTAGGTGGCGGAAAAATTATTATGGTGGAACAAGGTGTTTTTGATCAAGTGGATGTTGCTATGATGTGTCATCCCCATAAGAAATCGATGGTTTTGCGGGGAGGATTGGCTTGTGTAGATGCAACATTTAAATATTATGGCAAGGCAGCTCATGCTGCTGCTAGTCCTGAACAGGGAATCAGTGCGTTGGACGCTGTAATCCATACGTTTGTCGCAGTTAATTCCTTACGTCAGTTCTTTAAGGATGATGTGAGAATTCACGGAATCATCACAAAGGGTGGGGAGGCTACAAATGTTGTGCCAGCTTATTGTGAAGCAGAATTTTTACTAAGGGCAGAAAATGTAGAACAGTTGGAACTTGTTCGAGAGAAGGTCTATGCTGCAGCTCGATATTCAGCAGAGGCTGTAGGTGCTGCTCTAGAAATTGAAGAGGGACTTATTTATGCGGAAAGAAATAATAATCACGCGCTTGCCCATTTATTCAAAGATAATTTAGAGCTCTTGGATGAAGACGTGTGTGACCCTCCTAAAAAAGGTGGAATCGGTTCCTCTGATATTGGCAACGTTGGCCAAGTAACAGCGACGATTCATCCTTATATTAAAATTACGGATTCAGCCAATACACATACACCAGAGTTTGTGGAGGCTGCCAGTTCAGAAGAAGGAATGAGAGGATTAAATAAAGCTGCAAAAGCATTAGCGCTAACGGTATTTGATATTTGTACGAACGGACAATCCCTCCAAGCTATTCGTAATGAGTTTGAGGAATGGAAGAAAAGCAAACAGCAAGTGAAATAATAGATGAATAAAAAGTAAAGGGTGAATAGGTTGAAAACAAATAAACTAGCCTCCAATGTGGTATCTCCAATAACAAATTCAAAGGCAAAGAAACTTCGAATGCCACATACATTTGTCATCATTTTATGTATGGTTTTATTTGCTGCTGTTCTTACTTACATACTTCCTGCAGGGGAATTTGATCGTGTGGAAGATGTAAACTCAGGAAATACAGTGGTTGTACAGGATTCCTACCATCATGTTGAACAGAATCCTATTAGTCTATTTAATTTGCCTTTAGCAGTTGTACAAGGTTTAGTAAGTGCAAGCGATACAGTCTTTTTTATCTTTATTGTTGGTGGTGTTTTCCAAATTATCAATTCTACAGGAACAATTGAAGCAGTCGCTGGAAGAGTCGGAAAAACCTTTATGAACCGTGGCCTGGTTATCATTCCAATTTTCTTGACCCTGTTTTCATTCGGTGGATTTACAATTGGGATGTCAGCAGAGGTAATGGCGTTTGTACCGATTGGAATCGCGATTGCAAGAGCGTTAGGATATGATGCGTTAACCGGAACAGCTATGGTTATGTTAGGTGCTGCGACAGGTTTTACAGCAGGGTTACTAAATCCTTTTAATGTAGGGATTGCCCAGTCGATTGCTGAAATTCCAATGTTTTCAGGAATGTGGCTACGTGCCATTATTTTAGTTGTCCTGCTAATTGCTACTAGTTATTATATTATTCGTTATGCAAAAAAGGTGAAAAAAGATCCATCCTTGAGCATTGTTGTCCAACTTGAAAAAGAAGAAGGACATAAAAATGTGGACATGTCTTCCTTACCATCCATGAAAGTAAGTCATTATTTAACCATCATTGCTGTACTAGCTGGTTTTGGTCTACTCATTTGGGGAGTTTCTGAAAAGGGTTGGTGGATGCAGGAATTGGCCGCATTTTTCTTAGCTTTAGGTGTTATAGTAGGTTTCTTATCCAAGTTTGGACCTAGCAAAATAGCAAGTGAATTTGTAATAGGTGCAAAAGATATCACTTTTGGTGCCTTTATCGTTGGATTGGCAAAAGGGATTGTAATTGTGTTAGAGCAAGGGCATGTTATTGATTCCGTTGTTAATGGGCTAGCGATAATGGTTGACCATTTAC
This sequence comes from Niallia sp. FSL W8-0635, assembly GCF_038007965.1. Taxonomy (GTDB): domain Bacteria; phylum Bacillota; class Bacilli; order Bacillales; family Cytobacillaceae; genus Niallia. The sequence continues at coordinate 456,336 of NZ_JBBOYD010000001.1, forward strand.
CAAGTTACATTCAGGTTCTTGGCATGTATTTCTTTCAAACAATTATGAATGTCTTTATTACTTCTGGAACAGGGTTAGCTGCAACAACTATGCCGATTATGGTTCCGTTGGCTGATTTAATTGACGTTACTAGACAAACGGCTGTATTAGCCTATCAGCTAGGAGATGGGTTATCTAATTGTATCCTGCCTACCTCTGCAATGTTAATGGGTAGTTTAGCAGTTTCTAAAATAAAATACCAAGAATGGGTGAAGTTCTTTTGGCCATTATTGTTGATATGGCTTGTTATTGGCGGAGTTTTTGTTATCATCGCAGATGTTATTCACTACTAATTAAGGGGATGAGAAATGTTGAAATCCCAGCTTATTGAATTAATTAATAAAAATCTTTTAAACCGACATGTTAAGGAGCTTTCTGCATATGAACGTTTAACGGGAGAGGAAGAGGCTGAGAGAGCGGTAGATTATATAGTAGAAAATTTGCAGCAGCATTATATTCCATATGATCGTTACCAATTCGATGGGTACTTTAGTGATCCTATCCATGGAGAAGTGTTCGTAACAGCACCTATGAAACTAGCTATTCGTGCAAAAACAAGATCGTTTGGCGCCAATCTCCCACAAGGGGTAAAAGGAAAGCTTCTTTATGATTTCTTTAGTGAAAAATCAAGCGGGATTAGAGGACCAATTGAGCGTTATGAAAATATGAAAAATAAAATTATTATCAGCTGGAACTATTATGAGGATTATGTGAAGAAAATAGAAAGTGCAGGAGCAATTGGTCTAATTCATATATGGCCATCTAAGGAAAAAGCGCTCCATGAAGAAACGGTGGGGACAATTTGGGGAACGCCTACGATGGAAAATGTGGACCAACTGACGAAAATTCCTGTTGTTGGCATAAAACACGAGGATGGAGTAAATTTGCTCGAATGGATAAAAGAGGAGCATTCTGTAGAAGTTGTATTGAAAACAGAGATGAGAAATTCTGTTAAAAAGACTAGTTTACCAGTCGCTACTATTCAAGGGGAATTAGAAGAGTATATTTTGGTTTCCGGACATTATGATTCCTGGCATAAAGGGGCAACAGATAATGCAACAGCTAATTCTTTGATGCTGGAATTAGCACGGCTATTTTCTACTCAACAATGTAAGCGAAGCATTAAAATAGCTTGGTGGCCAGGACACTCAAATGGTAGATATGCAGGTTCTTCTTGGTATTGTGATCAATTTTGGGAGGAAATCAATGAGAAGTGTGTAGCACATATTAATATTGATTTTCCAGGTACAAAAGGAAATGTCCAAGTTGTACCAAGATCAACTGCTATGGAAAGTGAGGAGTTTTTAACGGATATTATTCGGGATTATACAAAGAAGGAACCGTCTCGATTGGATTATTTGCCGCGGGGAGCGGATCAATCCTTTTGGGGAACAAATATACCTATCCATCTAATGCTAAAGTATGAACCACTTGATCAAGAAAAAAGATATCAGACACCAGGAGGAAACTGGTGGTGGCATACGGAAGAGGATCTTGTCGATAAAGTAGATAGTGATTTATTGGTCAGAGATACAGGGATGCATATAGAGCTAGTGAATCACTTAGTAAATGTACCGATCTTGCCAATTAACCTTCTCCGCTTTTTAGCAAAAAGTAAAGAGATTATGAATGAGTTAGACAATCATTCTGATAAAGCTTTCGATTTCACTAAAATTCATCAAACCTTTGAAAAGGTTTCGATAAAGGTGGAAGAGCTATTGGGAATGGAAGGAACAGATATAACATCCTATAATAAGCTTTTAAAATCGATTGGCGGAAAACTGAATAGACTTAAGTTCTCTTATTCTAGTAAATATGATTATGATAATACATATCCTTTTCATCCATATCCTGGCTTAGCTAAGGTGAAAGACGTCTATCAGAGTAACTCGACACAAGAAGAATTCCTATTTATTAGCACCCATTTCGTACGACAACGAAATCGGATAGTAAATGAGATAAAAGAAGTAATCGTGGAGATAGAAAGATATTTAGAATAAACGATATCAAGGTTTTTACTCGTTCTTATGGTCGAGTGGAAGCCTTTTTTTTATAAGCGCCTTATTTGAAATGAAAAAGACCAAATGAAATAATAATAGTAGAAAATATAGCGGAAAGGAGTTTTTACTATGAAAGTATTAGTGGTGGGAGCGAATGGGCAAATAGGGAAACAGGTAGTATCGTTATTGCAAGAGAGCGATGAATATTCTGTTAGGGCGTTAGTTAGAACGGAAGAGCAGTTAACAGCATTTGAACAAAGTGGAGTAGAAGCAGTGTTGGGTAATTTGGAGGGGTCAGTGGAGCAGTTAGAGAGTGTTGCTCGAGACTGTGAGGCAGTCATTTTTACTGCAGGTTCAGGCGGGAAAACCGGATATGATAAAACATTGCTAATTGATCTTGATGGTGCGGTTAAAATGATAGAAGCAACAAAGAATATTGGTGTCCAACGTTTTGTAATGGTTAGCGCGTTACAAGCACATAATCGAGAGAATTGGAATGAACAAATAAAGCCATATTATGTAGCAAAGCATTATGCAGATCGAATCCTTGTGGAAAGTGGATTAACGTATACGATTATTCGTCCAGGTGGGCTTTTAAATGAAGCTGGAACAGGCATGGTGGCGATTGGGGAGAATCTTGAAAGAGGGATGATTCCGCGAGAGGATGTAGCGAAGACGGTAGTTGCGTCATTAAAGGAAACAAACGTGTTTAATAAAGCCTTTGATTTAGTTTCCGGTGAAACGACGATTGCGGATGCAGTGGGGGGATTATAGAGATTAATTAGAGAAGAAGCGTCTGGGTATGCAGGTTGTTTTGGCTGATAAAGCAGAAGTTTGGCTGATAAAGCGGAAGTTTGGCTGATAAAACAGAAGTTTGGCTGATAACCCGGAAGTTTTGGCTGATAAAACAGAAGTTTGGCTGATAAAGCAGAAGTTTGGCTGATAAAGCGGAAGTTTTGGCTGATAAAACAGAAGTTTGGCTGATAAAACAGAAGTTTGGCTGATAAAGCGGAAGTTTGGCTGATAAAACAGAAGTTTGGCTGATAAAGCGGAAGTTTGGCTGATAAAGCGGAAGTTTGGCTGATAAAACAGAAGTTTGGCTGATAAAGCAAAAGTTTTGGCTGATATATCGAAAACTTTTGCTGTAACAGGGTAGACGCTCTCTCTAATCCTTGCGATTAAAAGAATTATTGAAACAAATTTTTTCTCTTTTTTAATGCATGAATTTTTTTAGTAAGTGGAAATCCAAGAATAAGGAAGAAGATTCCTATTATAACGAAAACAGTATTTAGGATCATTTCAAAAGTATGGATGTCTCTAAAGAGAAAAACTTGAGAAATTCCAGAATAAATAAAGATGAAAGCCAGAATATACCAGATGAAATTAATTCTTTGGTAATGCTCTATTTGGGAATCAATATCAGAATAGATTTCAAATTCACCTAAGGAAGCATCTCTTCTGAAATAATGCCATCTTTTGTTGGAGGCAACTTTCTCTACTTTTAACTCCTGCATTAATGCTACATATTCATCCTTTTCTTTTTGAAAAACTTCCTGTTTAAGAAATTCAATTCGGTATATATACCTGCTTGGTGTACTTGCTTCGAAAACGTAGTATCCATCAGAAATTTCTTGTAGGGCATAGCCTTTTTTGCACATATGGTTTAACCATGCCTCTTCTTTTTCAATATGGATAAAGAAATTTTTGAACGTATTTTTTTTCACTTTCTTAATCATTTGTTTCGCCTCTCATCCTTACTAATCCGTTTTGATACAACTCTTTTAGTCTTACAATTTCAGATTGAAGCACTTGATGGCCTTCACTAGTTAAGATATACACTTTTTTTCTTTTCTCCGTATCCTCATCCTTTGAAAATTCTATCCAGCCTTTTTCTAAGAGAGCCTTAATTGCACCATAAAGTGTACCGGGAGCTAATGTTAAACGTCCATTACTCATTTTTTGAACATCCTGCATAATTCCATATCCATGCTGAGGGGTAAGAAGAGAGAGTAGGATATAGTAGGTTGATTCAGATAAGGCATTGTAATTATTATTTTCTGAGATAGTAATCACTTCCCAATTATGTCATATCCGTTGACGATATATCGTTTGGCGATATAGTTTATTTGATTATACCTTAAGAAAAGAAAAATTTCTATATAAAATAATTGAAAATTATAATAACTAAAATATACTTAAAGCTTTTTTAAAAGAGGCTTCAGGTGCAACTGGTAAAAATTGAAATGTCGAAATTTGAAGAAAAATGTTGCCTTATTAAAAATTATATAATAGTATTTATTTATAGAATTTTCTAAAAATAACGATAAAAGGGGCAACTTGTATGTTCATCGTAGACTTTTTTAATAATATCCTTTGGTCGTATGTAGTGATTTATGGCTTGATAGGAATTGGCATTTACTTTACTTATAAAACTGGATTTATTCAGTTTCGCTATATAAAAGAAATGATTAGAGTCATTTTTGAGAAAACACCAGCAAATGCAGCTGGCGAAAAATCGATTTCTGCCTTTAAGTCTTTTTGTATCGGCTCTGCTACTCGTATTGGAACTGGAAACTTAGCGGGTGTTGCAGTTGCAATTACGGTTGGAGGACCTGGTGCAGTATTTTGGATGTGGCTCGTAGCTCTATTAGGCGGAGCAACAAGCTTTGTAGAAAGTACATTGGCTCAAGTATATAAAGCAAAGGATCCAGAAAAGCCAGGTACCTTCCGAGGGGGACCCGCTTATTACATTACAAAAGGATTAAATAAAAAATGGTTAGGTATCATATTTGCTGTTTTAATTGCCTTTACATTTGGCCTAATTTTTAACTCTGTGCAAAGTAATACAATTTCCGCTGCATTTGAAACAGCCTTTGGTTTCAATACTGCTATTACTGGTATTGTATTAGCAGCTGTAACAGGCGTAATAATTTTTGGTGGGGTACATCGTATTGCGAATTTCTCTAGTGTTATCGTACCAATAATGGCTGTTTGTTATATTGCTGTAGCGTTTTTTGTCATTATCACAAACATTACACACTTACCAGCAGTGCTAGCCTTAATTGTAAAAAATGCCTTTGGATTTGAACAAGCAATTGGTGGAGGTATTGGTGTTGCCATAATGCAAGGGGTAAGAAGAGGTTTGTTTTCAAATGAAGCTGGAATGGGGAGTGCGCCGAACGCAGCAGCAACAGCACATGTATCGCATCCTGCGAAACAAGGATTTATTCAAACATTAGGTGTTTATGTGGATACAATAATTGTTTGTACTGCTACAGCGTTTGTTATCTTAGTTTCGACAGATATTTTTAACGCTGGTCAATATGAAGGGATCAATCTACTTCAAGCATCATTAAGCGCTCAAGTGGGAAGTTGGGCGAACATCTTTATCGCTGTTTCCATTTTACTTTTTGCTTTCAGTTCAATTGTAGGGAGTTACTATTATGGGGAAACAAATATTCAGTTTATTACGAAGAATAAAGCTGTGTTAAATATATTCCGATTTGCAACGATTGCTTTTGTAATTATCGGTGCAGTAGCAAAACTAGGAATGGTTTGGAATGTAGCTGATTTATTTATGGGGTTAATGACGGTAATCAATTTAATAGCTATCTTTGCTTTAAGTAAGGTTGCATTTAAGGTGTTAAAGGATTATGAAGGAAAAAGAAAGCAGGGATTAGATCCAGTATTTAATCCAAAAGAATTAGGAATTGAAAATACAGAATGCTGGGAAAGGGAAGAACTTGAACAAGAACGCCAGGTGAAAATTAGTTAATATAACTCAATAATTGATAGTGAAGAGAAGGAGCCGTGTGATAGGCTTCTTCTTTTCATTTGGAAAAATAGTAGATGGAAAAGTTATGGTAGTAATAAGGAGGCTTAAACGTAGTCAATAAGGAGTTAGTTTATCTATTATAATACTTGGTTAAACCTTACTAGTCCTTGATGATGATGGTCATTCGTTTCTATAGGCAACTCATCATTTTTCAGCATATAAGAAAATCCTGTTAGAAGGATAAGTCCAAGACTTAAGGTAGCTGAAACGATTAAAAGATTGGAAGTATATCTTCTTTTACTAGACTGATACTTCTTCACAATATGATAGATAAGGAAACTACTTAGCAGAAAAATAGCGTCTACCATAATAATTATTAAGACTGCTTCTCCTTCTTTAAGCATTACTCCTAACATGGCCCCCATTAAGGCTCCCATAAAACTAGCTGCCCCAGCTTCTATCATGGCAACCATCGGGCTTTTTAAAAATAGTAAAAGAATAAAGGAGAAACTCACGATAATAGAAAGCATTGTAGCCATTCCTAATTCGTTAGGCATAATGGTTCCGAATAAGACACCGATGGCAACACTAGAAGACATTCCATACAGCATAGGCAAGCATTTCGCCGTCATTTGATTTTCTGGTAGGTCTTGTATCTGTGAATAGATAAAGAAGCTAAATCCTATAAGGATAAGTGCACTTAGAATCCAAAGCATATACTTCCTCCCATATTCAGTTTTGATTCTTAACGTAAGTATTTGCACATTGTATACCTTATGATGAAGGGAAATGATATATAACTAGTTCGGCATTAACATTTATATAGTTTTTAAATAATAAAGTTACCTCTATCAGTATAGAAAAGAGGTAACTTCATAAAAAAGCATTCTTTAAAGGACTTTTGGATTTTTATAAGTTTTGTCCATTAGAGGCTATTACATTTTTATACCAATAGAATGATTTTTTCTTTTTACGCTCTAATGTACCACTTCCGTCATCTTGTTTGTCTACATAGATAAAACCATAGCGTTTAGACATTTCTCCTGTGGAGGCACTAACTAGGTCAATGCAGCCCCACGATGTGTAGCCCATTAAATCTACACCGTCTTCTACTGCTTCTCCCATTGCCTCGATATGCTTACGTAAATAATCAATGCGGTAATCATCGTTAATGCTTCCATCTTCTTCGACGTTGTCATATGCGCCTAGTCCGTTCTCTACTACAAATAGAGGCACCCGATAACGGTCATATAATTGGTTTAATGCAATTCGCAGTCCGATGGGATCGATTTCCCATCCCCAATCACTTGCTTCAAGGAATGGATTTTTAACACCAGAGAAAATGTTGCCCGCTGCTTTTTCTTCTGCTGTTTTTTCTTTCTTTTCTGTACGGGACATATAATAGCTAAGGGAAATAAAGTCAACTGGGTATTGTTTTATTGTTTCTAAATCTCCGTTCTCCATATGGATTGTAATCCCATTTTCTTTGAAGAATCGTTTAGAGAATGCAGGGTATTCACCGCGAACTTGTACATCTCCACAAATATAGTTAAAGAATTGTTCCTCTTGGAAAGCATAAAGGACATTTTCAGGCTTACAATCAATAGAATAAACAGGAGCATAGATCAGCATACAGCCTATTTTTCCTTTAGGAATGATTTCATGACATGCTTTCACCGCTAAACTACTTGCGACAAACTGATGATGCAATCCTTGGAAGCTTTCTTGTAATCGAACGTCTTCTGTGTCAGGTGAAAAACCAAGACTGAATATTGGATGAAAGACAGCACCATTAATTTCATTAAAAGTTAGCCAGTATTTTACCTTGTTTTTATAACGATTAAAAAGTGTTGTTGCATATCGCTCAAAAAAGGTTACAACTTCACGATTGCGCCATCCGCCATATTCTTTAATTAAGTGTAATGGCATTTCATAGTGAGAAATGGTGACAACTGGTTCTATATTATGTTTTAAACATTCATCAAAAACTTTATCGTAAAAGGCTAGTCCTTCTTCGTTTGGTTCAAGCTCATTACCATTTGGGAAAATGCGGGACCAAGCAATAGACATCCGATAGGCTTTAAACCCCATTTCAGCGAAAAGAGCAATATCCTCTTTATAATGATGATAAAAGTCAATTCCCTCATGGTTGGGATAGGTATATTTTTCTTTATCGATTTCAAAATTAAAACCGGGAGTTGAAATTACGTTTAATCGAACCTTTCCTCCAGGCATAACATCTGCTAAATTCATGCCCTTTCCACCTTCAAGATAAGCTCCTTCTAATTGATTAGCTGCTGTTGCTCCTCCCCATAAAAAGCTATCTGGAAACTGATAAGTAGTCTTGTTCATAATATTCCCTCCTAATTTTTTTATGGATACGCTTTCGGCTCATATAAAGAAAAAAACCTAAACCACATAAGCTAAGAACAGAATAGTCCTATAACTTTTTGTGATTTAGGTTTTGCCTGCATAACCAGTAACAACCCTATGTAGGTGTGCTATTTATTATTGTTTTTACTATAACACCATTTTTTTTCTCAATCAAGAAATTTGTAAACGTTATTTTCATCTATATTTTCAGCATAAACACTTAATATGATAGATTTAGAAAATCGACAAAAAAATTCAATTTTTCTAAAAGAAAGCGTTGACACTTATTTTGAGACATGATAAATTACAGGTATCAAATAACAAAACTTAAAAGTTCCGTTAAGGAATGTTACCTTAAGTGGGCATAACCTGAACTGACTAGAAAAAACATGCTATTATCAGGCGTGTATTCTAGTCGGGTCAGGTTTTTTTATTTGTTAAAACCAAATTCCATAGTGAAGGAAGGGTCAAAAATGAAATATGAGCAATTAGCGAAAGATATTATTGCCAATGTGGGTGGAAAAGAAAACGTTTCCAGTGTGGTTCATTGTATTACACGTTTACGATTTAAGCTGAAGGATGAAAGCAAAGCAAATACAGAAGTATTAAAAAATATGGATGATGTTGTAACGGTTATGAAAAGTGGTGGACAATATCAAGTGGTTATTGGAAACCATGTTCCAGACGTATACCAAGCAGTAGTCTCAGTAGGTGGTTTTCAAAGTCAACAGCCTGTAGAAGAAAGTGAAGGTCCAAAAGGTTCCCTTTTTAATCGATTTATTGATATGATTTCTAGTATTTTTACGCCCGTTCTTGGTGTTCTTGCAGCTTCAGGGATGATTAAAGGTTTTAACGCATTGTTTGTTTCTACAGGATGGCTAACAGATTCTTCTGGCACTTATCAAATACTAAATGCAACAGGTGACGCGTTATTTTACTTCTTGCCAATTTTCCTTGGATACACAGCAATTAAGAAGTTTGGAGGAAGCCCGTTTATTGGAATGGCGATCGGAGCTGCATTAGTTTATCCAACGTTATCCACCTTAACAGCAGGTGATCCTTTATATACGATATTTGGAGGTACATTATTTGAATCACCAATCCATGTTACCTTCATAGGAATACCTGTGATTTTAATGAGCTATTCCTCTTCTGTTATCCCAATTATTTTATCGGCATTTTTTGCATCTAAAGTAGAGAAAAGTTTAAGAAAGGTAATGCCGGATGTAGTTAAAGCGTTTCTTGTTCCTTTATTTACATTATTAATTGTAGTTCCAGTAACATTTCTTGTTATTGGTCCAATAGCAACATGGGCAAGTACACTGATTGGTCAAGGTTCTCTGTTCTTATATAATTTAAGCCCAGTTATTGCGGGACTGTTAATTGGTGGATTTTGGCAAGTTCTTGTTATCTTCGGTCTTCATTGGGGTCTAGTGCCAATTGCTATTAACAATGTAGCAACACTTGGCTATGATACGATTTTATCTCCTATATTTGCTGCTTCTTTTGCGCAAATTGGTGCAGTTCTTGCTATTTTAATTAAAACAAAAAATCAAAAGCTTAAAACATTGAGTTATCCAGCATTTATTTCCGGTATTTTTGGTGTAACAGAACCAGCAATATATGGGATTACCTTACCGTTGAAAAAACCATTTATTATTAGCTGTATTGGTGCAGCTATTGGTGGCGCTATTGCAGGTCTTACGGATGTAAAGGGTTACATTATTGGCGGTCTTGGAATCTTTGGACTTCCCTCCTACATTACTCCAACTGGAATTAATATGAATTTATGGGGAGCAGTAATATCAATCATTGTTGGTTTTGTAGTAGCATTCTTATTGACGTTATTGTTTGGAGGTATTAATAAAAAACAAGATTCTACTGGGGGAAATACAGCTGCTAATCAAGTGGCGGCAACAAAAGTAGAAAAAGAGGAAGTAAGTAGCCCGTTAAATGGAGAAGTAATAGCTCTAGCAAAAGTAAAAGATGAAGCATTTGCATCTGGAGCGCTTGGTCATGGAATAGCAATTGAACCAAGTGAAGGGAAATTATTTGCTCCTGTAGATGGAACGGTGTCTGCTTTATTTCCAACTAAGCATGCGATAGGCATCACAACTGATACTGGTGCTGATATTTTAATTCATATCGGAATGGATACTGTTCAATTGGAAGGTAAGTATTTTACTGTCCACACTACGCAAGGTGAAATGGTAAGAAAAGGACAATTACTGATTGAATTCGATATAGATCAAATCAAAAAAGCTGGCAAGCCTTTAACTACACCTATTGTGATAACAAACTATCGAGAATTTAATTTGCAAATATCAGATAAAAAAAGAACAAAACAAGGAGAAGTATTGTTCCAGCTAGAAAAAAAGTAATGACTACGAAAAAGATAGATGGAAAGGAAGGGTTCAATTATGGCATTTCCAAAGGGATTTTTATGGGGTGGAGCTATTGCTGCTAACCAAACAGAAGGGGCCTATTTAGAAGCAGGCAAGGGTTTAACAACTGTTGATTTATTGCCAACTGGGAATAAGAGATTTGATATTATGATGGGAAAGCTTCCTTACTATGAACCGCTTGAAGGAGAGTTCTATCCTTCTCATGAAGCTATTGATTTCTATCATCGTTATAAAGAAGACATTGCTCTTTTTGCAGAAATGGGTTTTAAAGCACTACGTTTATCAATTTCATGGGCAAGGATTTATCCGAACGGGGATGATTCTACACCCAATGAAGCTGGTTTAAAGTTTTATGATGATGTGTTTGATGAGTTGTTAAAGTATGGGATGGAGCCAGTAGTAACCATTGCACATTTTGATGTACCTGTAAATCTAGTAAAGAACTATGGTAGCTGGAAAAATCGTAAACTAGTTGATTTTTTTGAAAAATATGCAACTACCTTATTTAAACGCTATAAGGATAAGGTGAAATATTGGATGACTTTTAATGAAATCAATATGCTTTTACATCTACCTTTTGTTGGTGCAGGACTTGTGTTTGAAGAAGGTGAAGATGAACTGCAAGTGAAATATCAAGCGGCTCATCATCAACTAGTTGCAAGTAGTTTGGCTGTTAAAGCAGCTCATGAAATCAATCCGGACATGAAGATTGGTTGTATGTTAGCAGCTGGTCAAACCTACCCATATTCTTGTGACCCTGATGATGTGTTTGATGCTATGGAAAAAGATAGAGACTCTTTCTTCTTTATTGACGTGCAATCGAGAGGGAAATATCCAGGCTATGCTAAGAGATTTTTCAAGGATAAAAATTTAACGATTAAGATGGGTGCGCAAGATGAAGCATTATTAGCAAAATATACAGTTGATTATATTGGGTTTAGCTATTATGCAAGCCGTACAACAAGTACAAATCCAGAAATTAATAAGCAAACTTCTGGTAACGTCTTTGGCTCTATCGAAAATCCATACTTAGAAAAATCTGAATGGGGTTGGACAATAGATCCGAAAGGTTTTCGTATTACTGCAAACCAATTATATGATCGATATCAGAAACCGTTATTTGTAGTAGAAAATGGTTTAGGAGCTATTGATTTACCGACAGAAGCTGGAGAGATACAGGATGATTATCGCATAGATTATATGCGTAAACATGTATTGGAAATGTCTGAGGCCATTGAGGATGGTGTGGAAATTATTGGGTATACAAGCTGGGGACCCATTGATATAGTTAGTGCCTCTACTGGTGAAATGAAAAAACGTTATGGCTATATTTATGTAGATAAAGATAATGAAGGCAACGGAACATTGAATCGCTCAAAAAAGAAGAGTTTTAATTGGTATAAAGAAGTTATTGCATCCAATGGAGAAACTGTCTAAAAAGGGAAATAGGAAAGTTGATTTTTCAACTTTCCTTCTTTCCAATTTTAAATGATACTATCACGATCACTTATCCATTATAATAAATGTAAAGCCATATTAAACTACAGGTGGTCTAATGAAAATAGAAAAAGTTTATAACAATAATGTTATAGGGACATTTAATGAAAAAAAAGAAGAGCTAGTAGTCATGGGAAGAGGCATTGCCTTTCAAAAAAAGCCTGGTGATTTAGTGGATAATGCGAAAATCGAGAAAATATTTGCTTTAAAAAATAATGATATGTCTGAAAAATTTAAAACCCTTTTATATGAAGTACCTGTTGAATATATCGAAATAACAGAAGAAACATTAAAGATTGCTAGCAGTCGGCTAGGAAGAAAACTAAATGATAGTTTTTATATCTCGCTAACAGACCATTTGCATTTTGCTGTACAAAGAATTGAAAAAGGGTATGAAATTAAAAACGCTTTATTATGGGAAATAAAACGATTTTATAAGGAAGAGTTTTCTATTGCGATGGAGACAGTTCAACTAATTAAGGATAAATTAGGTGTGGAGCTTCCAGAAGATGAAGCTGGGTTTATCGCTATGCATATCGTGAATTCAGATTTAAATCAGGAAATGCCCAATGTTGCAAACATAACAAAGGTAATGCAAAACATATTAAATATCGTAAAATATCATTATAAAATGGAATTTGATGAGGAATCATTAAATTATTTTCGATTTATTACTCATTTGAAGTTCTTTGCTCAAAGACTCTATAGTAAAACTTATATGGATGATGATGATCCTTATCTTTATGAAATGGTGAAACTTAAGCATCAGGAAGCATTTAAATGTACGGAAAAAATAAATGAATATATTGAAAATCAATTCGATTATTCTTTAACAGATAATGAAAAATTATATTTAGCTATTCATATACAAAGGGTAGTGAATCGTTAGTGATAGAAGGGGAAAAATCTTCATTTAGGCTTTGTTGAATATAATGTTAAGCATCGGCAGAGAGATACGTAATAAGTGCTGGAGGTAAATGATAAGAAGGATAATTTTCTTCGGCGCTACAAAAACAGTATATTTAACAAAGCCCTAATATTATGGAGAAATGAAGATTATGTGAGGAAAACTTTTTCTATATCAAATGATTACTGATTCAATGATTGATCAGATGTATCTTTTTCTTCTATATGTTCCTCTATGGTATCTTCTTGTTTTTTCTCGTATTCTTTTCTTACATCTCCGCAAGTAATACATATTCCACTGTAATAATAATTATATTTATGATATTTTCGTATTTTACATATAAGTGAACCAAATAACAAAAGTAACAACTCCTTTACTTATCCATTCTACAATATATATATTCATTCTTCGGTTAAATAATAGTTACGAACCTACCAAAATCATTACAAACATGTCTTCTTTATCTTTTTTATGACAATCCTCCAAAAAACATTACAATTTACTAGAAGAATAGCAAAAATGCAAAAAAAGGAAAAAGTAGAAACTTTTTCGCGTGTAGTTTCGTAAGAGGTATAGTTGTAATACAAATGTAATTGAATATACGTACAAATACCTAGATAATGCTGTAAAATAATAGGTAATACATGGTTGGAACAATAAGAGTGTAAAAGGAGAGATTCTTTGTGGGGGTTATATTAAGCAAAGGTCAAAAAGTAGATTTGACGAAAGCGTATCCTGAGTTAAGCAATGTAGTTATTGGTTTAGGCTGGGATATCAATCAACAAGGTGCCAACTATGATTTAGATGCTTCGGCTTTTTTGTTAGGAGACAATCATAAAGTATGGAGCGATGATGATTTTATTTTTTATAATAATCCCACTGGTCCTAATGGTTCGGTAATATACAGTGGAGATAACCGGACGGGACATGGTAGATTGGACGATGAACAAATTAGAGTGAATTTGTCCCAAGTACCAAACACTATTCAACGTATCGCTTTTACTATTACAATCCATGATGCTTATGAAAAAGGACAAAATTTTGGACAAATATCTAATGCCTATGTCAGAGTATATAATGAGGGAGAGCAAGTAGAGCTTATTCGTTTCAATCTTGGAAGAGACTATACAATCGAAACGGCGATTGTGGCAGCAGAGCTATATCGCCATCAAGGAGAATGGAAGTTTAATGCAGTTGGCAGTGGCTTTCAGGGTGGATTAGCTGCCTTATGTCGCAATTTCGGAGTGACTGTTGATGAGGAGCCAGTAGCTCCTGCTTATCCTAATCAATCGATCCAACAAGCCTATCAAGAACCTAATAGACCGCCCTTCCAGTCGTTTGAAACACCAACTTATTCCGCTTCTGCTAATAGTGGGGCTTATCAGCCAACTGGGCAAGCGGCATATTCAAATAATCCGCAAACGTATGGACAAGCTTCTGCATACCATCATTCTAGTGAGCATTTGCAGTGTAATAGATGCCATAGTACCAATGTCCGTACAGGTGAAAAAGGATTTGGAATTGGAAAAGCAGCTATTGGCGGATTGATTTTAGGACCTGTTGGACTACTAGGCGGCTTTATTGGAAAAGGACAATTAAAAATTAGCTGCAATAGTTGTGGTTATAGTTGGTCTCCTTCTCAGACAGATTATGCAGAATGGGGCAGACAACAGAAACAACGCGCGAAAGACCTCTTTATGCGATATAAAAATCCAGAAGTATTAGACGCGGTTGTTGCTGCATGTGCATTAGTAGGTATGGCAGATGGAAGATTAGATCCTTCAGAAGAACGAAAAATGATGGAGTTTATCCATCAAAGCGAAGAATTACGTGTTTTTGATACAAACAAAGTAATTCAGCAATTTAATCATTTTGTTCGCAAAATAGAATATGATCAAATTATTGGTCAGACCGAGTGTTTTCGTGCATTAGGGAAAATGCGCTCTAAGCCAGAGGTTGCAAGACTTGTAGCTCGATATTGCATTGCGATTGGCTATGCAGACGGTCATTTTGATCAAAGAGAAAAACAAGTAGTGACGGAAATATGCCGCGAACTAGGATTAAATCCGCATGAATTTTTATCTTAAAATAAGGTCATAATAGAATAGAAGATAGTATTAATAGAATAGTTTTTAGAGAAAATGATTTCGAGAGATTTATAGTTTATAGTACCAATCAGGCAGTAGTCAAAATTGCTCGTTGTGTGCTTGCGATTTAATAGAAATACAACAGGAGGAGAAGCATGGCAGGAAATCATAGTTTGGTAATTGACAGAATAATCGGTAATATTGAAAAGGTAATGATTGGGAAAAGAGACGTGGCAGAACTTAGTTTGATTGCTTTACTTGCCCAAGGTCATGTTTTATTAGAAGACGTACCTGGAGTTGGGAAAACGATGATGGTACGAGCTTTAGCGAAATCAGTTGGTGCTAATTTCCGTAGAATTCAATTCACCCCAGACCTATTGCCCTCTGATGTAACAGGAGTTTCCATTTATAATCCGAAAGAGCTGGAATTTCAATTTGTTCCAGGTCCGATTATGGGGAATATCATCCTTGCAGATGAAATCAATCGAACATCTCCGAAAACGCAATCAGCCCTTTTGGAAGCGATGGAAGAAAGTAGTGTAACGATTGATGGAATTACCCATCATTTACAAAAGCCATTCTTTGTTATGGCAACCCAGAATCCCATTGAATATGAAGGAACGTACCCTCTTCCTGAAGCGCAGCTAGATCGCTTTTTATTAAAAATGCAAATGGGCTATCCAACTGTAGAAGAAGAAATGGAAGTGTTAACAAGAGTCCAAGTCGCCGCGCCTATTGAAAAACTAGAGTCTGTTGTAACCTTGGATGAATTACTTACTCTTCAATATGAAGTTAGACAAGTGTATGTTGATGACACAATAAAGAAATATATAGTGGAGCTTGCTACTGCAACGAGAGAACATGGGGGTATCTATTTAGGAGTAAGTCCTAGGGGTTCTATTGCGTTAATGAGAGCATCACAAAGTTATGCTTTTATCCAAGGAAGAGATTATGTTATTCCTGATGATGTGCAATTTTTAGTGAAAGCTGTATTTGCCCATCGAATTATTTTGAAATCAGAAACGAAATTCGATGGAATATCAGCTGAGGAAATTATCAATCGAATTGTTGGGAAAGTTCCTGTACCGGTGCAAAGGTTAGTGAAGTAATGAAAAGATTTTTGCAAAAATTAAATCGGATTTGGAAACTAATCTTGCTATTTTTACTAATAGCGATGGTTTTTTCTTATGCTATGTTCCAAGGTGGATTTGTTAGCTGGTTTTTATTCTATAGTTTTTTACCATTTGCATTATATGGACTGCTGGTTGCTGCTTATCCAATTAGAGAATGGCAAGTGAAAAGAAAAATTCATAAATATGAATTTAGTGCAAAAGAAGAAATGCAAGTGGAAATTGAATTAACGAGAAGAACTTTTTTTCCTATTTTCTATGTAATGATAGAAGATTCCTTTAGCTCCACTATAGGGGAAACGATAATGGGCAAGAAAATGCTAATGCCTGGATTCAGGCGTAGCCTCACCTTTAAATATACAGTGAAAGAATTACCAAGGGGAGAACATATATTTGATCAGCTTTCTCTACAAATGGGAGATCCTTTAGGGCTTATTGAAAAGGAGAAGGCTTTTATACAAGTTGATCGAGTTCTTGTTTATCCTCCTTATGAAGAGATGGTGTACAAGCCGTTGGAAAATCACTATGAACAAGGAATGACCTCTTCAAAGGAACGAGTACAACGAGATACGACAATGGCTGTTGGCATTAGAGAATATCAGCCGGGGGATCGCTTTTCCTGGATTAACTGGAAAGCGAGTGCAAGACGAAATAATATGATGACAAAAGAGTTTGAACAAAAGCAGACTCATGACATTATGATTGTTATGGATTGCGAGGTGCATAAGAGGTTTGAAGCAGTAGTTTCTTTTACCGCTTCAGCAATTCGTGCTATTTTAAAAAAAGGTGCTCAGGTAGGATTTTTATCAGTTGATACAGATCGAACAGTTTTTCCTATAAGAGGAGGCGAAAGTCAGCAACAGCTGCTACTCTATCATTTAGCGAAGGTTCGTACGACAAAGGAAGTAACACTTGCAGAGGTTTTGGATAATGACAGTAGTCAGCTACAGCAACAGGCAACTGTCATGCTAATTACGTCGAAGTTAACGAGAGAGCTAGTAGATAAAGCTGGGTGGCTGACTAGTAAAAGGTATAATCTAGTATTATTTGTCGTTACAGGTAAGAATGAAGGTCTTTCAAGTGGAGAAAAAACATTAAGTGCTTTTGCAATAAAAAGAGGGATTCGAATTATCCATGTTTCTGAAGGAAGATTTAAAGAGGCTTTTGGGGAGGTGGTGTCTTAAATGAGTACATCATTTAGCAGAAAACACATCACAGTATCCAATTTTCTATTATACGTTTTAGGTTTTTTATTAATATGGGAATGGCTAAGACCGTTAGAGGAATTGACGAATACAGAGAATGTCATTGTTTTTAACCTGTTCCTAGCGCTTTCTTTATTACTAGCATTTTTGCGGGCGCCAAGCTTATTAAGTGGAACGTTAAAGACTGTTTATATTGTCTTTATTCTTCAATATTTATATTATGAAGAATCTTTTTTTACTTTCCAGTGGATACAGCCCTTTGTTGCTGAATTTATTGATAATTTGGCATTAGTATTTGATACAAATTGGCCAGAAATGACTAATATGTTCAAAAGTTGTCTCTGTTTTATTTTGCTATGGCTTATGGCATATTTAATTGATTACTGGTTAATTAAGCGAAGAAAGATTTTTACTTTCTTTTTATTGACACTTATCTTTATTACAGTATTAGATACTTTTACAATTTATAGTGCTAATAGCGCCATTATTCGAACGGTCATAATCGGTTTTACAGCAATGGGGATGTTGACATTCTTTCGTTTAAACGACAAAGATGGGTCGTCGGGCAATAATAATAGTTCTATTTTGAAATGGATGATCCCTTTGCTTTTATTTGTAGTAGTGAGTGCTGGAATTGGCTATTTATCTCCAAAAGCAAATCCTATATGGCCTGATCCTGTTCCTTTCATTCAAACAATGGGGAATAAAGGTGGCGATGATGAAGGCGTCGGTGCTGGGAATGGTGTTCATCGGGTTGGATATAGCGTAGATGATTCTAGATTAGGTGGGGACTTTATTGGTGATCCCTCCTTGGTATTTGTTGCAGAAGTGGAAGAGCCTCATTATTGGAAAGTAGAAACGAAAGATACGTATACAGGTAAAGGATGGATACAATCAGAGGAATCATTAAGATTAAGTAGAGAGAACTTTGAGGTATTGGACCACGGCGGAGATATTCCATTTATGTCCTTTATAGAAGGGGAAAATGTGAAGCGAACGGAGTCAGAAAGCACGGTACAATTTGCTAATGCTTTTTCTTACTTTCTCTATCCGTTAGGAGTAAAAGAACTATCCGCTACTAATTCCTATATGGAAATCGAAAGCGGAAATGAACGTGGTGTTTTTAACGGATATGTAGAAAGCTACTCTGTTAAATATGATATACCGGAATACAGTTTGGATGCATTAACTACTGCAGATATGGATGCCTTTGTAATGAATAACCCAGAAGTTGCGCATCGTTATCTTCAGCTTCCTGATTCGTTACCACAAAGAGTGAAAGATCTTGCTGCAGATATAACCAAAAATGATGAAAATGTATTTGCGAAAGTAAGAGCGATAGAAACTTATTTCTCTTCTAATGGATTTGTCTATAGCCAAAGTAATGTTGCCGTTCCGGATGGGAATGAAGACTATGTGGATCAATTTCTATTTGAAACAAAGCTTGGGTACTGTGATAACTATTCTACTTCAATGGTTACCTTGCTGCGTTCTATCGGTATTCCATCTCGCTGGGTAAAGGGCTTTACGGAAGGAGACTTTTTAGAGGTTGATGGTGATGTTCGTCGTTATGAAGTAACAAATAACAATGCGCATTCCTGGGTAGAGGTTTATTTCCCAGAGGTTGGCTGGGTTTCTTTTGAACCGACACAAGGTTTCTCCAATGCCAATACGTATATTAATGATGTACAAAATGATCAAAATACCGATAATACAGAAACGCAAACCCCAGAGGCGCAGGAGCCACAACAAGAAACTGCTGAAAATAAACCAGAAGAGCAAGAGCAAGCTTTAGAACCAACAACACCGCCTACGGAGGGATGGAGTAATTATACAGCTGCAGTCAAAGGAAATTGGCAGTGGATTACCCTTGTTCTAGTTATCGTTGTTCTGTTAGGACTTGCTATTTATAAATTTCGATATAAATGGCTTCCATATTATTATATTTGGAAATTCAAAAATGCTGCCGGTGAAAATAACTTTCCTAAAGCGTATATCCTCTTGTTACATTTATTAGAGATTGCAGGGCTTCAGAAAAAGGAAGAAGTTACCTTAAGAGAGTATGCAAAGCAAATTGATCATATTTATTCAAGCAATGAAATGAGCTTATTGACTGCTAAATATGAGGAATATCTGTATAAAGGTCAGATGCCAAAAGGCACTTGGAATGATTTGAAGGAATTGTGGGAAAATTTAATTAAAAAAACAACAGCTTGACCATCGATTCGACATGTTGTTACAATATTCTCATCTATATATAATTCCTTCATATATCCTCGATGATATGGTTCGAGAGTCTCTACCGGGTCGCCTTAAATGATCTGACTATGAAGGCAGATAAGTCTTTCCAGTTTAGCTTCTTAATGGAATCCAAAAGACTAGAATTCTGCCTTCGTTTTTATTTGAGGCCGATTCTAGTCTTTTTTTCTTAAAAAAGTCTGTGAATTAGAGATAAGAAGCATGAATGATGAAGGTGTTTGGCAATAGTAATAAGAGAAATTCAAATAGATTAATTGGGGTGAATAGGAATGGGGAAAGCGCATATAGAAGGTCAGGAAATGATTGTTGTCCTAGACTTTGGTAGTCAATACAATCAATTGATTACAAGAAGAATAAGAGAATTTGGTGTATATAGTGAGTTGCATCCACATACCATTACTGCTGAAGAGATTAAGGAATTAAACCCTACAGGAATAATTTTCTCAGGTGGCCCTAACAGTGTATACGATGAAAATGCATTTGGCGTAGATGAGAAAATATTTGATTTAGGACTTCCTATCTTTGGTATTTGTTATGGAATGCAATTAATGACACAGCATTTTGCAGGGAAAGTGGAAAAAGCAAAGCATCGTGAATATGGAAAAGCATCAATCAATATTGAAAATAACTCTAAGTTATTCGCTGACCTTCCGACAGAACAAATCGTTTGGATGAGTCATGGTGATTTAGTTGTAGAAGCTCCAGCTGGATTTACAATAGATGCAACAAGCGCTTCTTGTCCAATCGCTTCTATGAGTAATGAAGAACAAGGATTATATGCAGTTCAATTCCATCCAGAGGTTCGTCATTCTGTTTATGGAAATGAATTGTTGAAAAACTTTGTGTTCGGTGTTTGTGGATGCAAAGGCGACTGGTCTATGGAAAACTTCATTGAAATCGAAATGGAAAAAATTCGTCAGACGGTTGGAGATAAGAAAGTTCTTTGTGCCCTTAGTGGTGGAGTTGACTCTTCTGTTGTTGCTGTATTGATTCATAAAGCAATTGGTGACCAATTAACATGTATATTTGTTGACCATGGACTTCTTCGTAAAGGAGAAGCAGAAGGGGTTATGAAGACTTTCACAGAAGGCTTCAACATGAATGTTATTAAAGTCGATGCAAAAGAACGCTTTATGTCTAAACTAGAAGGCGTAAGTGACCCAGAGAAAAAACGTAAGATTATCGGAAATGAGTTCATCTATGTATTTGATGATGAAGCAGCTAAATTAGAAGGAATTGATTTCTTAGCACAAGGCACACTTTACACAGATATTATAGAAAGTGGAACAGCTACTGCACAAACAATTAAGTCCCATCATAATGTTGGTGGACTTCCGGAAGATATGCAATTCCAGTTAATTGAGCCATTAAATACGTTATTTAAAGATGAAGTACGTGCTCTTGGTACAGAATTGGGAATAGCTGACGAAATTGTTTGGAGACAACCTTTCCCAGG
The DNA here is from genome assembly GCF_038007965.1 of Niallia sp. FSL W8-0635. Classification (GTDB taxonomy): domain Bacteria; phylum Bacillota; class Bacilli; order Bacillales; family Cytobacillaceae; genus Niallia. Next base: position 477,469 of record NZ_JBBOYD010000001.1, read on the forward strand.
TCCTGGTTTAGGTATTCGAGTGCTAGGTGCGATTTCAGAGGAAAAACTAGAAATCGTTCGTGAATCTGACGCAATTTTACGAGAAGAAATCAAAAAAGCAGGATTAGAAAGAGATGTATGGCAATACTTTACTGTACTACCAGATATCCGAAGTGTTGGGGTAATGGGAGATGCACGTACGTATGACTATACTATCGGAATCCGCGCAGTTACTTCTATTGATGGAATGACTTCTGACTGGGCAAGATTGCCATGGGATGTATTAGAAGTGATTTCCACTAGAATCGTAAATGAAGTAGCGCATATTAATCGTGTAGTGTATGACATTACAAGTAAGCCACCTGCAACGATTGAGTGGGAGTAATAGAAGAAAAGAAGTAACTTTTCCTTTGTAAAAGGAAAGTTTTATGAAAAAAACGAACGATTGCATGTTTTTAATTGTAATTGTTCGTTTTTTTATATTGACGAGCTTTTATGAAGCTGTTAAACTAGATTTACAACTGAGAAAGATTTTACTCGTATAATATTGGGGAATACGGCCCGAAAGTTTCTACCGAGCTACCGTAAATAGCTTGACTACGAGGTAAGTGTATATATAGGGATTAATTAGAACTCATTTATATTTTATAAAGGAAAGTCTCCCTATTTTAATAGCACAAACCCTAGTCAACGCTCCTTTAATCGTAGGAGTGTTTTTTTGTTTTAGTAGATTATTAAAGCATTTATGAGAGGGGAAAGATCAATGAAGAAGTTTTTCAAATTCGAAGAACTAGGCACAAATTACCGCAGAGAGTTTTTAGGTGGTTTCACTACATTCCTTGCGATGGCTTATATTTTAGCAGTAAATCCATTTACATTAACATTAGGGGACGTTGCTGACCTTCCAGATGCATTAAGAATGGATTATGGAGCGGTATTTGTGGCGACAGCACTTGCTGCAGCAGTAGGATCTCTAATTATGGGGATATTTGCTAACTATCCAATCGCGTTAGCTCCAGGTTTAGGCTTAAACGCATATTTTGCTTATACTGTTGTATTAACACAAGGACATCCTTGGCAATATGCTTTAGCAGCTGTATTTATTTCAAGTGTATTTTTCTTATTACTAACACTTTCTGGTCTTCGTGAAAAACTAATTAATGCGATACCGGTTGAATTAAAGCTTGCGGTCGGCGCAGGTATTGGATTATTTATAACATTTATTGGATTGCAAAACTCTGAAATTATTGTTGGTAACGCTGCGACACTTGTTCATATTGGTGATTTAACCAAGCCAAGTACATTATTAGCTATTTTTGGTATTTTCGTTACGATTATTTTAATGGTTAGAGGAATTCATGGTGGAGTATTCTACGGAATGATCATCACAGCAGTAGTAGGAATGATTTTTGGAGTAATTGATACGCCTTCTAAAGTGGTTTCTGCAGTTCCTAGCATGGAGCCAACTTTTGGATCATTGTTCTCCGCGCTTGGTGATCCTGGATTTTATACACAAAGTATGTTGGTTGTTGTTTTAACCTTCTTGTTTGTTGATTTCTTTGATAATGCTGGTACATTAGTAGCAGTTGCAAACCAAGCTGGATTAATGAAAGAAAATAAATTGCCGAGAGCAGGAAAAGCATTATTTGCTGATTCTATTGCATCCATGGTAGGTTCTATTTTCGGTACATCTACAACGACTTCGTATATTGAGTCATCAGCAGGTGTTGCTGCTGGAGCTCGTACTGGATTTGCTGCAGTTGTTACAGCAGGATTCTTCTTGTTATCCTTATTCTTCTTCCCGCTGTTGGAAGTAGTAACATCAGCTGTTACAACACCAGCTTTAGTTGTGGTTGGTATTTTGATGGTTTCATCCCTTGGGAAAATTGATTGGGCTAAGTTTGAAGTGGCTGTTCCAGCATTCCTTACTATTGTTGCAATGCCTTTGACATACAGTATTGCAACAGGTATCGCTGTCGGATTTATTTTCTATCCAATTGTAATGATCGTAAAAGGTCGTATCAAGGATATTAATCCAATTATGTATGTATTCTTTGTCATCTTTGCATTGTACTTTATCTTCTTACAATAGTAGGGGAAGGTTAGGTCGCTAAATTCTTGTGACAAAGGGTAACCGATGTTATCGTGCAACCTTTGAGGTTAAGAGAAAATGTCTTTTTCTAAATAGTAAAGGGATGTCCGTTTTGGATGTCCCTTTTTCTCATTTTTTCGTTGACTTCCTATAAAGACTTTAATAACATTGAGTTACCGAGAAGTCTGTTGAAGTGGGGAAAAAGTATGCCTAATTTACTAATAAAGAAAGCGCTGAATAATAATGTGCTCATTGGAGACCATCCGTCCTATGGAGAAGTAGTGCTAATAGGGAAAGGAATAGGCTTTAATCAGAAAAGCGGAGATACAATTGATGTGAGTGTTGTAGAGAAACTGTTTGTTTTAAAGGATGAAAAGGATCAAAGTAATTACTTGAAGCTTCTACCTCAGGTGGATAATGAGTTGTTAGATGTTATAGTTTCATCTATAGAACTGATTAAAAGCAAGACAAATACAAAGTTGAACGAGCATATTCATATTGCGTTAACAGATCATATTATGTTTGCTTCATCCCGTATTACGAAAGGGCTAGTATTGAATAATCCGTTTCTGATTGAAACAAAGGCATTGTACCCGTTTGAGTATTCGATCGCTGAAGAGGTCGTAAAATTAATCGGTGAACAAACAGGGCTTCAGTTACCAGTAGGTGAAATCGGTTTCATTGCATTGCATATTCATAGTGCGATGATGAACAAAAGTTTATCAGAAGTCAATCAACATTCACAGTTAGTTACACATCTTGTGAATTTAATAGAAGCACAACTAGATACAAAAATTGATAAAGATAGCATTGATTATATGCGTTTAGTAAGACATTTACGTTTTACGATTGAAAGGGTAAATACTGGGGAAAAAGTGGAAGAACCAGAAAAAATAACTTTGCTATTGAAGACTGAGTATCCCCTGTGCTATAATCTTGCGTGGAAGCTCATAAAAGTTATGCAACAAGTACTTAAAAAGCCGGTCTTTGATGCAGAAGCAGTATATTTGACGATGCATTTACAAAGACTTCAGAAAAAAATAAAATAGTTATTATCTTATAACGTGTTACTGATACGATCAGGCATGAGTGAAAAAGATGATTGATTTAAATGTTTTAGGGTAACCTAACCTTAGCGTTTATTTCAATCTATCTACACTCATGCCTTTTTTTGTTTTTCACTCTTGTTTGAGAACGCTTTTTTTGAGCCGAAAAAATGATTTAGGAGGAAAACGAAATGTTTAAAAAGTTGTTTGGTGTTTTACAAAAAGTTGGTAAAGCGCTCATGTTGCCAGTTGCCATTCTTCCGGCGGCAGGTATCTTGCTTGCATTTGGTAATGCATTGCAAAATCCGACGCTTCTTGATATTGCACCATTTTTAAATAATAGTGGAGTAGAAATGGTTGCGTCCGTTATGGAGGATGCTGGGAATATCATCTTTGGTAACCTTTCCTTACTATTTGCGGTTGGGGTTGCTGTTGGTTTAGCTGGCGGTGAAGGTGTAGCAGGTCTAGCTGCTATTATTGGATTCCTTATTATGAACGTTACTATGGGAACAGTTCTAGGAATTGATGCTGATGCTTTAGTAGGTAGTACAGAATATGCAGCTGTTTTAGGAATTCCTACTCTTCAAACGGGTGTGTTCGGGGGTATCATTGTCGGTATTATCGCCGCCTCGATGTATAATCGTTTCTTTGAAATTGAATTGCCATCTTACTTAGGATTCTTCGCAGGGAAACGTTTCGTTCCGATTGCAACAGCTGGAAGTGCTGTTATTTTAGGTTTATTGATGATTGTTATTTGGCCTCCAATCCAGCATGGTCTAAACGTTTTCTCTGAAAATATGTTGGGTGCTAATTTAACATTATCTGCGTTTATCTTTGGTCTAATTGAAAGATCGTTGATTCCTTTTGGATTACATCATATTTTCTATTCTCCTTTCTGGTTCGAGTTTGGTAGTTACACTACGAATGCTGGAACAATTGTTAAAGGGGACCAAGCTATCTTTATGAACCAAATTAAAGATGGTGTTCAAAACTTAACTGCAGGTACATTTATGACTGGTAAATTCCCATTCATGATGTTTGGATTACCAGCTGCGGCACTTGCTATTTATCATGAAGCTCGTCCTGAGAAAAAAGTAATAGTTGGTGGTTTAATGGCATCAGCGGCATTAACTTCTTTCTTAACAGGTATTACAGAGCCGTTAGAATTCTCATTCTTATTCGTGGCTCCGGTATTATTTGGAATTCATGCTGTTTTTGCAGGTCTATCTTTTATGACAATGCATTTATTAAATGTAAAAGTCGGTATGACATTCTCTGGCGGTTTAATCGACTATGTACTATTCGGTCTTATTAACCCACAAACAAATGCATGGATTATTATCCCTGTTGGTTTAGTATTCGCTGTCATTTACTATTTTGGTTTCCGTTTTGCAATCCGCAAGTTCAATCTGAAAACACCAGGTAGAGAAGATGAATCAGAGGAAACAGAAAGTGGTGCAAAAGGGACAACTAGTGATCTTCCATATGATGTATTAGAAGCTATGGGGGGACAAGAAAATATTGCGCATTTAGATGCATGTATTACTCGTCTTCGCGTATCTGTTAATGATATTAAAGCCGTAGATAAAGCTCGTTTGAAATCATTAGGTGCTGCTGGAGTACTTGAAGTTGGAAATAACATTCAAGCAATTTTTGGTCCTCGTTCTGAAACGATTAAAGGTCAAATGAAAGATATCATTAGTGGTAAAAGACCGCGTCCAGCTTCGCAACCATCTATGGATAAAGAAGTGAAAGAACAAATTGAAGATGTTAATCCAAGTGCATTACAAGGTAATGTGACAGGTGAAGACTCTTTCGTTGCTCCTATTAAAGGAGAATTAGTTTCCATTACAGATGTACCAGATCCAGTGTTTGCAGGTAAGATGATGGGAGACGGTTTTGCAATTATTCCTTCAGAAGGAACAGTTGTGTCACCTGTTGATGGAAAAATTGTTAACTTATTCCCTACAAAGCATGCTCTTGGAATTTTAGCTGATAATGGTCGTGAAATTCTAATTCACTTTGGTATTGATACAGTTAAATTAAAAGGGGAAGGTTTTGAAACGCTTGTTTCTGAGAACGATCAAGTAAAACAAGGTCAACCTCTATTGAAAGTGAATCTTGACTATATTAAGGAAAATGCAACATCTACTATTACACCTGTTGTATTTACAAACCTAGCTGAGGGCGAATCAGTACAAATTAATAAGCTTGGTAATGTGGAACTTAAAGATGAAGATGTAGTAACGATTACTAAGTAATTATATATAGAAGAAACTCGATCTTTTGATCGGGTTTTTTCTATATATAAGGGGGGATTGTGGGAAGAAAGCGATTGTTAAACGGAATAATGAGAAGTAAGGTTACTTGGAGTTTAAAGGATTGTAATAACTTGTTAATTAATACTTAATTTTATCCAGCTCTTAAACTTCAGTATGGGGGGGGAAAGCACCAACTGATGGAAGTTTCACTTTATTGAAATAATATTTTGGATAGATGATAGATATAGAGGGAATAGCTATATTAACAAAGTTATTTTAAAAAGATATAATTTTATTCGTTTTTTGTTGACGAAAATGTAAACAGGTGTTATTATATAAAAACAGCCTTATGAAAGCTATTGATTACTTTGATTGATAGCAAGGAAGAAAATTATTTTGAAAAAGTAATTGACTTATTCATCAAAGGTTGGTATGATATAAAAGTTGCTTCTGATAGCAACAAACAAATTGCTCTTTGAAAACTGAACAAACAAACGTCAACAATAATCGTTTTATAAATTAGTTGTAAAACAAAAAAAGTAACAAAAGCTAGAGTTTAGCAATGAGCTAATCAACTCTTTATTGGAGAGTTTGATCCTGGCTCAGGACGAACGCTGGCGGCGTGCCTAATACATGCAAGTCGAGCGGACTTTAAAAGCTTGCTTTTAAAGTTAGCGGCGGACGGGTGAGTAACACGTGGGCAACCTGCCTGTAAGACTGGGATAACTTCGGGAAACCGGAGCTAATACCGGATAATCCTTTTCTACTCATGTAGAAAAGCTGAAAGACGGTTTACGCTGTCACTTACAGATGGGCCCGCGGCGCATTAGCTAGTTGGTGAGGTAACGGCTCACCAAGGCAACGATGCGTAGCCGACCTGAGAGGGTGATCGGCCACACTGGGACTGAGACACGGCCCAGACTCCTACGGGAGGCAGCAGTAGGGAATCTTCCGCAATGGACGAAAGTCTGACGGAGCAACGCCGCGTGAGTGATGAAGGTTTTCGGATCGTAAAACTCTGTTGTTAGGGAAGAACAAGTACAAGAGTAACTGCTTGTACCTTGACGGTACCTAACCAGAAAGCCACGGCTAACTACGTGCCAGCAGCCGCGGTAATACGTAGGTGGCAAGCGTTGTCCGGAATTATTGGGCGTAAAGCGCGCGCAGGCGGTCCTTTAAGTCTGATGTGAAAGCCCACGGCTCAACCGTGGAGGGTCATTGGAAACTGGGGGACTTGAGTGCAGAAGAGAAGAGTGGAATTCCACGTGTAGCGGTGAAATGCGTAGAGATGTGGAGGAACACCAGTGGCGAAGGCGACTCTTTGGTCTGTAACTGACGCTGAGGCGCGAAAGCGTGGGGAGCAAACAGGATTAGATACCCTGGTAGTCCACGCCGTAAACGATGAGTGCTAAGTGTTAGAGGGTTTCCGCCCTTTAGTGCTGCAGCAAACGCATTAAGCACTCCGCCTGGGGAGTACGGCCGCAAGGCTGAAACTCAAAGGAATTGACGGGGGCCCGCACAAGCGGTGGAGCATGTGGTTTAATTCGAAGCAACGCGAAGAACCTTACCAGGTCTTGACATCCTCTGACACTCCTAGAGATAGGACGTTCCCCTTCGGGGGACAGAGTGACAGGTGGTGCATGGTTGTCGTCAGCTCGTGTCGTGAGATGTTGGGTTAAGTCCCGCAACGAGCGCAACCCTTGATCTTAGTTGCCAGCATTAAGTTGGGCACTCTAAGGTGACTGCCGGTGACAAACCGGAGGAAGGTGGGGATGACGTCAAATCATCATGCCCCTTATGACCTGGGCTACACACGTGCTACAATGGATGGTACAAAGGGCAGCAAAACCGCGAGGTCGAGCAAATCCCATAAAACCATTCTCAGTTCGGATTGTAGGCTGCAACTCGCCTACATGAAGCTGGAATCGCTAGTAATCGCGGATCAGCATGCCGCGGTGAATACGTTCCCGGGCCTTGTACACACCGCCCGTCACACCACGAGAGTTTGTAACACCCGAAGTCGGTGGGGTAACCGTAAGGAGCCAGCCGCCTAAGGTGGGATAGATGATTGGGGTGAAGTCGTAACAAGGTAGCCGTATCGGAAGGTGCGGCTGGATCACCTCCTTTCTAAGGAAAATGGAATTTACATTCCATCAAAGATTGTTGACGATTTGTTGTTCAGTTTTGAGGGAGCAATTCCTCAAAATTAGGCTGATAATAAGCCGAAATTGTTCTTTGAAAACTAAATCATTAAATAGAAGTAACCAAGATAAACCGAGTAATCGCCATCTTAGATTCTCTATTTTAGAGAATTACTTCTTTGAAAAGTAATCGTATTAATCGAATGCTTATTCGAAGATTTGAGAGCAAAGAGAAGCAAGTAGGTCAAGGAAGCGACCGAGCGAGCACCGGAGCGTACGCTAGTACGTGAGGAGCAGAGTGAGAGAGCTGACGAAGAGATACGCCGCTTATCTTTGGTCGAAACTAAGTTAAGTTAGAAAGGGCGCACGGTGGATGCCTTGGCACTAGGAGCCGATGAAGGACGGGATTAACACCGATATGCTTTGGGGAGCTGTAAGTAAGCTTTGATCCAGAGATTTCCGAATGGGGAAACCCTCTATCCGTAATGGGATAGAATCTTTACCTGAATACATAGGGTACTGAAGGCAGACCCGGGGAACTGAAACATCTAAGTACCCGGAGGAAGAGAAAGCAAACGCGATTCCCTGAGTAGCGGCGAGCGAAACGGGATTAGCCCAAACCAAGAGGCTTGCCTCTTGGGGTTGTAGGACACTCTATATGGAGTTACAAAGGAACGGGGTAGACGAATCGATCTGGAAAGGTCAGTCGTAGAAGGTAAAAACCCTGTAGTCGAAACTTCGTTCCCTCTTGAGTGTATCCTGAGTACGGCGGGACACGAGAAATCCCGTCGGAAGCAGGGAGGACCATCTCCCAAGGCTAAATACTCCCTAGTGACCGATAGTGAACCAGTACCGTGAGGGAAAGGTGAAAAGCACCCCGGAAGGGGAGTGAAATAGATCCTGAAACCGTGTGCCTACAAGTAGTTAGAGCCCTTTTATGGGTGATAGCGTGCCTTTTGTAGAATGAACCGGCGAGTTACGATTACATGCGAGGTTAAGTTGATAAGACGGAGCCGCAGCGAAAGCGAGTCTGAATAGGGCGAAATAGTATGTGGTTGTAGACCCGAAACCAGGTGATCTACCCATGTCCAGGGTGAAGTCCAGGTAACACTGGATGGAGGCCCGAACCCACGCACGTTGAAAAGTGCGGGGATGAGGTGTGGGTAGCGGAGAAATTCCAATCGAACTTGGAGATAGCTGGTTCTCTCCGAAATAGCTTTAGGGCTAGCCTCAAGATTTAGAGTATTGGAGGTAGAGCACTGTTTGGACTAGGGGCCCCCATCGGGTTACCGAATTCAGACAAACTCCGAATGCCAAATACTTATTCTTGGGAGTCAGACTACGAGTGATAAGATCCGTGGTCAAGAGGGAAACAGCCCAGACCACCAGCTAAGGTCCCAAAGTATACGTTAAGTGGAAAAGGATGTGGAGTTGCTTAGACAACCAGGATGTTGGCTTAGAAGCAGCCACCATTTAAAGAGTGCGTAATAGCTCACTGGTCGAGTGACTCTGCGCCGAAAATGTACCGGGGCTAAACGTATCACCGAAGCTGTGGATTGACATCTATGATGTCAGTGGTAGGAGAGCGTTCTAAGGGCGTTGAAGCTAGACCGTAAGGACTGGTGGAGCGCTTAGAAGTGAGAATGCCGGTATGAGTAGCGAAAGATGAGTGAGAATCTCATCCACCGAATGCCTAAGGTTTCCTGAGGAAGGCTCGTCCGCTCAGGGTTAGTCGGGACCTAAGCCGAGGCTGAAAAGCGTAGGCGATGGACAACAGGTTGATATTCCTGTACCACCTTTAAATCGTTTGAGCAATGGGGGGACGCAGGAGGATAGGGTAAGCGTGCTGTTGGATTAGCACGTCCAAGCAGTTAGGCCGGTAATGAGGCAAATCCCATTACCATACGGCGGAGCTGTGACGGCGAGGGAAATATAGTACCGAAGTTCCTGATTCCACACTGCCAAGAAAAGCCTCTAGCGAGATTTATGGTGCCCGTACCGCAAACCGACACAGGTAGGCGAGGAGAGAATCCTAAGGTGAGCGAGAGAACTCTCGTTAAGGAACTCGGCAAAATGACCCCGTAACTTCGGGAGAAGGGGTGCTCTTTTGGGTGTTAAAGCCCGAGAGAGCCGCAGTGAATAGGCCCAGGCGACTGTTTAGCAAAAACACAGGTCTCTGCGAAGCCGCAAGGCGAAGTATAGGGGCTGACACCTGCCCGGTGCTGGAAGGTTAAGAGGAGGGGTTAGCGTTCGCGCGAAGCTCTGAATTGAAGCCCCAGTAAACGGCGGCCGTAACTATAACGGTCCTAAGGTAGCGAAATTCCTTGTCGGGTAAGTTCCGACCCGCACGAAAGGTGTAACGATCTGGGCACTGTCTCAACGAGAGACTCGGTGAAATTATAGTACCTGTGAAGATGCAGGTTACCCGCGACAGGACGGAAAGACCCCGTGGAGCTTTACTGCAGCCTGATATTGAATTTTGGTACAGCTTGTACAGGATAGGTAGGAGCCTTGGAAGCCGGAGCGCCAGCTTCGGTGGAGGCATTGGTGGGATACTACCCTGGCTGTATTGACATTCTAACCCGCACCCCTTATCGGGGTGGGAGACAGTGTCAGGTGGGCAGTTTGACTGGGGCGGTCGCCTCCTAAAAAGTAACGGAGGCGCCCAAAGGTTCCCTCAGAATGGTTGGAAATCATTCGTAGAGTGTAAAGGCACAAGGGAGCTTGACTGCGAGACCTACAAGTCGAGCAGGGACGAAAGTCGGGCTTAGTGATCCGGTGGTTCCGCATGGAAGGGCCATCGCTCAACGGATAAAAGCTACCCCGGGGATAACAGGCTTATCTCCCCCAAGAGTCCACATCGACGGGGAGGTTTGGCACCTCGATGTCGGCTCATCGCATCCTGGGGCTGTAGTCGGTCCCAAGGGTTGGGCTGTTCGCCCATTAAAGCGGTACGCGAGCTGGGTTCAGAACGTCGTGAGACAGTTCGGTCCCTATCCGTCGTGGGCGTAGGAAATTTGAGAGGAGCTGTCCTTAGTACGAGAGGACCGGGATGGACGCACCGCTGGTGTACCAGTTGTCTTGCCAAAGGCATCGCTGGGTAGCTATGTGCGGAAGGGATAAGTGCTGAAAGCATCTAAGCATGAAGCCCCCCTCAAGATGAGATTTCCCATAGCGTAAGCTAGTAAGATCCCTGAAAGATGATCAGGTTGATAGGTCAGAGGTGGAAGCGTGGCGACATGTGGAGCTGACTGATACTAATAGATCGAGGACTTAACTAAAAAATCTTAGCGCAAGCTAAGTAAGATTACTTGGCAAAATGGTTTACTTCTAAAATGATTTAGTTTTGAGAGAACAATTCTCTAACTAAATAAGTCTGGTGGCGATAGCGAGAAGGTCACACCCGTTCCCATACCGAACACGGAAGTTAAGCTTCTCAGCGCCGATGGTAGTTGGGGGTTCTCCCCCTGTGAGAGTAGGACGTCGCCAGGCAAATTGAAAAAACCTAAAGGTAATTAAGCCTTTAGGTTTTTTTGTGTGGAAAAAGTAGTATTTCGTAATATTATATTTCCTTAGTATCGTTACACTTTGTTGCGACAGAAACAAAATCTGGGTATACTGAATATAAATCAGGGAGGATTTATCATGGATAAAAGACAGCAGTTAATGAGCGAGCTTATGGATTTATGCAATGAAATAATTTGGCTTAATAAACCGGAACTTGAATCGGCCCTAAATGGATATACATTGAATGAAATAGAATTAATCGAAAATATCGCCCTAATCCCAAATGCAAATGTGACAAAACTTGCAGCTGCAAGTTATATGACTCGAGGCGCAATAAGTAAGCTCACCAAGAAGCTTCTAGCTAAAAATATTATTGAGAGTTATCAAAATGCTGAAAATAAAAAAGAAATATATTTTCGGTTAACAGCTAATGGGCAGAAAATAAATAATATCCATCAAGAATTACATGGGCTGTTTCTTAAACGTGACAAAGAAGTATTTAAAAATATGACTGATGATGAATTTGATACTATTTTTCGTTTCATTGGTCGATACAGGTATCATTTGAAAAATATCACGAGATAAAGTGGTATTTTTTTATTTTTGTTTATTGTTGACGAGGAAACAATAATAGGGTAAACTTTTTTTGTTGACAAAGAAACAAAAAAGGGGAAATAGTATGAAGACTTCAATCAATAAACATGCACTAACATTTGGGTTTATCTCAGTCTTTTTAACTGGTATGGGATTGACTATTGTAATCCCCGTTTTACCTTTTTTAGTAAAATCTTATACCAGTAATCCAAGCGCTCAGGCTACGGCGGTAACATTGCTTTCTTCTATCTACGCACTTTCTGTATTCTTGGCAGCACCGGTCTTAGGAGCATTAAGTGATAGATATGGCCGTCGTCCTGTTTTAATTATTAGTCTGCTCGGTTCTGCTCTAGGCTATTTTGTATTTGGCCTTGGAGGGGCGCTTTGGGTCCTTTTTATTGGACGAATCATAGAAGGTTTAACTGGGGGGGAAATATCAGCAATTTTTGCTTACTTTGCTGATATCACTCCTTCTAATGAACGCACTAAATACTTTGGTTGGATTAGTGCGGTTGTCGGGGTTGGGACTACTCTCGGTCCTGCAATCGGTGGGGTACTTGCGAATTTCGGGAATAGTGTACCTATGTATGCGGGCGCCGTAATTACATTATTCAATGCTATATATGGATATTTCTTTATGCCTGAAAGTCTTGAAAAGTCTAGACGCTCTTCTAGTATTTCTCCTAAATATCTTAATCCGTTTATACAACTATCAAATGTTTTTTCTTTTAAATTTGTTAAATGGCTCATGATTGCTGGATTCTTAATTTGGATTCCTAATGGATCATTACAAGCTATTTTCTCTCAATTTTCAATAGATACATTCGCGTGGCGGGCGTTGCTTGTCGGGTTGGTATTTTCAATAATAGGGGTGCTTGACATCTTCTCTCAAGCAATTATTATGCCAAGGTTACTTAAATATTTATCAGATGAAAAAATTGCACTTTTAGGTATGATAAGTGAAATGATAGGTTTTAGTTTTATTGCTGTTTCAGCATTCAATGCGTATTATCCAGTCTTTATCGTAGGAATGATTTTCTTTGGACTCGGAGATTCTATCTTTGGTCCAGCATTTAATGGCATGCTTTCAAAATCCGTTGACCTTAACGAACAGGGACGTATCCTAGGTGGTTCTCAAAGTATTCAATCGCTAGCTCGATTCATTGGACCGATTATTGGTGGACAGTTGTATGGAAGAGTTAGCCATTCTACTCCAGCTATCATGGGTGTGATATTAATTGGAGTTGCCGCTCTTGTTTTTTCAAAGCAGCATTGGTGGTTCCGCTATAAATAACTTTTAGTATTATCCTATAACGGATAATAGGAAATAATAATGCTTCAGCTAGTCTTCGATTAATTTTGAGATGTATACACATTGAATGAATAACTAACAGTTTAGCGATAAAACAGGGGGAGTGGGAGGAGAAAGATCTATCTATGGATTATATTCTATATAAACCCATAAGCATCTATTTGTTAGATGCTTATGGGTAGAATTGGTATAAGTAGTTCTTTTGGGGTAGCATAATCTTTTCTTATTTTTTAAATAGGGTGACCTTATTAGAAACGCTCCAATCGTTTAAATGTGTATACTGCTAGTGCTAAAAAAATTACTGATAATCCGATAGTTGTAAAAACAGGTAGAAGGAATGGGTCGAGACTTTGGTTGTTCATTAAAATGTTTGTTGCTTCATTTCGGAGTGTAGCAGGACTCCATTTCATATATTTGGATATAAGCCCAGTAAGTAATGAGAGTGTAGCTAGGAATGTTAAGCTTACGCCCGCGATACCGCCAGTATTTCTTAAGAGTGTTCCTATCCAAATTGTGAAAGTGAGAATAAAAATAATCCATAGGCTATATATTAGGAAGCTAGTGAGTACATCCATCCAACGAACAGGTGAAAACAGTAAATTAGTATAGTACCAAGTCAAAACATAGCTTAAAAACAGAGAAGATAATGCGATGATAACTTGACTTGACCATTTACTGGCTATGTATTGAAAGGCAGAAATAGGACGTGCCATAATAAGGGTAAGCACATTATTTTGCCGTTCATGAGAAATAATTCCCATCGTGGCTAGGACGAATAAAAGAGTACCAATTGTTCCATATTGAGATAAAGTAGCTGCGAGCACTTCTGCCCCTGTAGGAACTGGGAATTCAATCTTCGCTCCCTCGGGCAGGTTTCCAGCTTTTTCAATAATTTGTGGCATATAGTAAGTTGAAATTGGTTGGGAGACGCCTAAAATCATCATTACAACTGGAAGCCAGATCCATTTCCCGTTTCTTTTACTTTCTAGCATTTCTTTTTGAAATAAAGTTAAAAAGTTTTTCATATGTCTACCACCTTCATATAGGCATCCTCTAAAGAATCCTCCATAACTTCAAATCGTTGTATTGTGTATCCTCTGCTTATTAGGGCAGTTAATAAATCATTTGTTTGTAAAGAAGGTGTAATTTCTAAAATGGTTGCATTATTATCAGTCGTAAAGTGAATGGCTTCCGGTTTTATTAATTCTTCTAATGCATTCTTTATAGGTTCTATTGTTTCAATATGGATAGCTGTATGCGAAAAGGCTTTTTTTAAGTCAATTAAAGAACCCTCCCACTTTATTTCTCCTTCCTTTAACATAAGAACTTCATCGCAAACTTGTTCTGCATCATGAAGGACATGTGTGGAAAAAAGGATTGTCATCCTTTCCAGCTTGTAGAAAAACCCCCTATTTTTAAAAGTATGATTTTGAAAAAGGGGGTTTTTGATGTTTTAATTGATTTTGACCACGACATTTGGTTTGCAAGATATTATCAAACCACTATATGTTGTATAGTGAAATTGTGAAAAAAGCTGTCGAGACTTTCTCGACAGCCTGAAAAGGATTGTCATCCTTTCTTTTAATTTTTCCATAAGTATTAAAACTTCCCTTCTCCCTGTAGGGTCTAAGGCGGAAACTGGTTCGTCTAGGATCAATAGTTCTGGCTGATGTAAAATAGCTTGTGCTAATCCGAGCCGTTGCTTCATTCCGCCAGAAAAACCTCCGATCTTTCGGTTCTTTACCTCTGTTAGCCCAACGAATGAAAGGCTGTTATTAATGTATTCTTTTAAACATTGTTTAGGAACACCTGATAGTTTTCCAGCGAAATACAGAAATTCCACGGGAGTCATCCAATTAAAAAAAGTGGGATGTTGGGGCATAAAACCAATATGTTTACGATAATCCTTTTCTCCGTTATAAGATATAGAGCCTTTTGTCGGGGATAGCAAACCCGCAAGCATATGAAGCGTGGTTGTCTTACCAGCTCCATTTGGCCCTAATAGTGCTGTGCAACGACCTTTTTTAATGTGAAAAGTGATTCCTTTAATCGCTTGATGGTCATTAAAACGCTTTTGTAATTGATTCACTTGTACGAACATCTTAATGCCTCCTTAAGTATTTTTTCTTCCTATTACAAAATATAAAATGGATCCGAATAAACTAACGATTAGGATAAGTAGAATCCATAACCATTTTGGTCCGTTTGTTTCTTCTTGCTTGATGCAGCTAATGAGAGCAGTGAGCATTAATATGAATTGGAGAATAAGGACGGGAGCTATTAATGACCAGTTTACTTGTAATAATTCTTCCAAAGTTATTTCTCCTTTCGTACTTTTCTTTTTTTAGGCAAGATAATAAGTAGGAAGTAAAGAATTGATGGAAGTGGAAGCGAAATCAATCCCCAAATTCCCCAAAACCATGCAATGCTTGCATTTTTTTTCGCATGAATAAACAGAAAAGTTCCCTGTGCTAACAGAGCGAGGATAAGTAGAAATAATAAATAAGGATAAATTTCTGTCATCAAATATCTCCCCTTCTTGTTTTCGCATTAATATAAGGTAGATTATAGGAGCAACTATAATAGATACCACCTCCATAATGACTATAGTATGAAGGGCTAGGAATGCGATAAATGATAAACTGCTAAGTAAAAGGATGCTGTTATTATAAACAGCTTTAATTCTTTATAGAAAGCTTTTTTCCTTTTCTGTTGGTAGTTTTGCAACTGTTCTTTTAGGAAAAATGAAGAAGATTCCTTACTGATAGGAAGGTTTTCAAGATGATTCCAATTCTTCTGCAGATCCTCAATTAGCTTATCTGTCTGATCTTGATCATTAGTCATGGACTGTCCACTCCTTTCTAAGTTTCATGATGCCGCTGTGAACTCGAGATTTAACTGTTCCTGTTTTTATATGAAGTAGTTTACCAATTTCTTCATATGTGTAGCCGTAATAGTGATGAAGAAGGATGGGTATTCGAAACTCTGCTTCTAAATTATTGAAATCAGTAAATGTGTCACTCCATTCTATCCCTTTGGAATTCGCTTTCCATGTTAGTTGTCGTGATAAAGCTATTTTTGTTTGATTTATCCAATTGACTTCCCGTTTCTTTTTTCGAAGTTGGTCGATATATAGTCGTGAAGCAATAGAAATCATCCAGGTTGAGAACTTACTGTCTCCCTTAAAAGAGTTAAGGTTTTCGTAGCATTTAAGCATGGTATCCTGTGTAAGATCTGAACTTATTTCTTCATTTAAAGTAAGTTTTAGTAAATATTTATATAGGAATGAATAGTGTAATTGAAATAAATCTATGAAGGCATCTTCATTTCCTTCCTTTGCAAGTTTAATAAGTCTTTTCTCGTTGTCCAAAGTTAAATCGATGCCTCCTTTCTTTTTCAAATCATAAGCCGGTTAATCTCAGTAAATCGTTCATTAAATATAAATAATTTTTTAAGGCTACATTTATTTTACGATAATGCCTCCTTAAATTAGAGAAAGTGAGGTGTACTCAATAATAGGATGTATGTTAAACTTCTATTAAATTTATGTAATTCTGAACTTTTTTGAAAAAAATTGGTGTTCATAGACTTTTTAGGTGTTGGAAAATACAGAGATACGGTCAAAAATCGGAATGTAGTTAAATATATGAGAGAAGTAAGATGAATGATTGAGAGAAGGGTTTACAAAGGAAATTTCAATGATCACAGGTAACCATGATGAAGCGATTCTGGCGCTACTTAAAAGAGAAGAGTATCCTCTCAGTCATACGCGCACCAAAGTACATCATCAATGGATCATAGATAAAATGAATAAATCCTATATTCCTAAGTAAGAAAAGTTACCACGAACTATTGATACAATAATAGAAGGTCATTCGGTTCTATTTACACATTATCATATAAAAGAATCAAAACGAAATAGTTATATTAGCTAAGAACCCTTTAGTGAAATTGTTGAACCGTCATTCAAACCTATTAACGATTTATTTAAAGGGTATAATAAAGAGTTGATCTGTTTTGGACACAATCATCCCGTTCGTTTTTTAAAAAGCAAAAAAACGACTTTTCTAAATCCAGAATCTTTGGGGTGGAATCTTCAAAATAGCTTCATATGCAAATGCAAATATAGATAAGGAGAAAATAGAAATTAGTTTAGAAAAAGTAGTTTATGATAATTCTTTTTTCTTAGAGCCGTATGAGACTTTGAAAGTACCAAATCGTACTTTTATTATTAAAATCTTTCATGGGAATCAAAACAGTAAGAATAGAAGGGGTTATAAGATGCGGTTTAATGAAAGGATTGGTCTGGATATAAGCGATGAACATCATAAGATTCATCGGCGAGTAGCGGTAAGGGCTGTAATAATTGAAAAGCAAAAGGTTTTACTTATGCAAACAAATAAAGGTGACTTTAAATTTCCAGGGGGAGGAGTTGAAGGAAATGAAGGACTGGAAGGAAATGAAGGACTGGAAGAAGCGCTATGGAGGGAGGTAAAAGAAGAAACTGGTTATACTCATTGCACAGTTAAAGAATGTATGGGGAAAGTAATAGAAAATCAAGTAGATCAGGACGATAAGCAAGCATATTTTCAAATGGTATCTCATTATTACATGTGTGAGCTTACGAATAAGGGAAAAGTGGAAAAAGAGTTAGATGCGTATGAGTTTGAACTCGATTTTAAACCTGTATGGATATCCGTGGGTAAGGCTATAGAAGAAAATGAATATGCTGTGTCTCAATTTAATTGCAATCCATGGGTTGCTAGAGAAAATTTGGTTTTGAAGAAAATAAAAGACTTTTTATACTAAAGGAGAAGAGTGGGATGTATGCTGTAATTGCATTATTTGATGCAGTATTAGAACAAAGAATAAAAAGGATATGGGAAGACTTAGAAAGTAATGAAATCTCCTATTATGCGAATGAAGTGGAGGATAGAGTACCTCATATTACACTAGCAAGCTATAAGGAAGTTTCTGTCACAGATTTTATAAAGGAGATGGAAGCATTCTATAAAGATAAGAGAAAAATCCAAGTTGAATTTCAAGCGCTAGGATCTTTTATAAATACAAAAACGTTATTTTACTCCCCAACCGTAACGAAAGAGTTAATGGAGTTACATTCTAATCATCATAGCTATTTTGCTTCGTTTCAAAAAGGTGAAGAGTCGGTATATCTTCCTGGTAAATGGGTTCCGCATTGTACCTTGGCTAATAGACTTTCTGAAGAAAAGCTAAAGGAAGCATATGGACATTGTTTAAACATAAGTGGAAGGTTAGAAGGGGAAATTAACCGAATAGGATTAATTAGAGTAGATAGTTCAAAACATGCTCCAGTTATTTATTCTAAGAGTTTAATAGAATTGTAAAAAAAACGTAAAAAACAGTTGACGATTTGAAATATAATTGTTATTATATAAAAGTTACTTCTAACAGCAACGTAATATGATAATTTAATAGTGAACAGTTATTTCGAAAAAGTTATTGACTTTCGCTTAATAAATATGATATTGTATAAAAGTTGCTTCTGATAGCAACAAACAAATTGCTCTTTGAAAACTGAACAAACAAACGTCAACAATAATTGTTTTATAACTAACGTTATAGAACAAAAAAACAAGTAACAAAAAGCTAGAGTTTAGCATTTGAGCTAATCAACTCTTTATTGGAGAGTTTGATCCTGGCTCAGGACGAACGCTGGCGGCGTGCCTAATACATGCAAGTCGAGCGGACTTTAAAAGCTTGCTTTTAAAGTTAGCGGCGGACGGGTGAGTAACACGTGGGCAACCTGCCTGTAAGACTGGGATAACTTCGGGAAACCGGAGCTAATACCGGATAATCCTTTTCTACTCATGTGGAAAAGCTGAAAGACGGTTTACGCTGTCACTTACAGATGGGCCCGCGGCGCATTAGCTAGTTGGTGAGGTAACGGCTCACCAAGGCAACGATGCGTAGCCGACCTGAGAGGGTGATCGGCCACACTGGGACTGAGACACGGCCCAGACTCCTACGGGAGGCAGCAGTAGGGAATCTTCCGCAATGGACGAAAGTCTGACGGAGCAACGCCGCGTGAGTGATGAAGGTTTTCGGATCGTAAAACTCTGTTGTTAGGGAAGAACAAGTACAAGAGTAACTGCTTGTACCTTGACGGTACCTAACCAGAAAGCCACGGCTAACTACGTGCCAGCAGCCGCGGTAATACGTAGGTGGCAAGCGTTGTCCGGAATTATTGGGCGTAAAGCGCGCGCAGGCGGTCCTTTAAGTCTGATGTGAAAGCCCACGGCTCAACCGTGGAGGGTCATTGGAAACTGGGGGACTTGAGTGCAGAAGAGAAGAGTGGAATTCCACGTGTAGCGGTGAAATGCGTAGAGATGTGGAGGAACACCAGTGGCGAAGGCGACTCTTTGGTCTGTAACTGACGCTGAGGCGCGAAAGCGTGGGGAGCAAACAGGATTAGATACCCTGGTAGTCCACGCCGTAAACGATGAGTGCTAAGTGTTAGAGGGTTTCCGCCCTTTAGTGCTGCAGCAAACGCATTAAGCACTCCGCCTGGGGAGTACGGCCGCAAGGCTGAAACTCAAAGGAATTGACGGGGGCCCGCACAAGCGGTGGAGCATGTGGTTTAATTCGAAGCAACGCGAAGAACCTTACCAGGTCTTGACATCCTCTGACACTCCTAGAGATAGGACGTTCCCCTTCGGGGGACAGAGTGACAGGTGGTGCATGGTTGTCGTCAGCTCGTGTCGTGAGATGTTGGGTTAAGTCCCGCAACGAGCGCAACCCTTGATCTTAGTTGCCAGCATTAAGTTGGGCACTCTAAGGTGACTGCCGGTGACAAACCGGAGGAAGGTGGGGATGACGTCAAATCATCATGCCCCTTATGACCTGGGCTACACACGTGCTACAATGGATGGTACAAAGGGCAGCAAAGCGGCGACGCCGAGCAAATCCCATAAAACCATTCTCAGTTCGGATTGTAGGCTGCAACTCGCCTACATGAAGCTGGAATCGCTAGTAATCGCGGATCAGCATGCCGCGGTGAATACGTTCCCGGGCCTTGTACACACCGCCCGTCACACCACGAGAGTTTGTAACACCCGAAGTCGGTGGGGTAACCGTAAGGAGCCAGCCGCCTAAGGTGGGATAGATGATTGGGGTGAAGTCGTAACAAGGTAGCCGTATCGGAAGGTGCGGCTGGATCACCTCCTTTCTAAGGAAAATGGAATTTACATTCCATCAAAGATTGTTGACGATTTGTTGTTCAGTTTTGAGGGAGCAATTCCTCAAAAGTAGGCTTATAATAAGCCAATTGTTCCTTGAAAACTAGATTATGAATAGTAAAAACAAGAAAGAAACCGAGTAATCGCCATCTTAGATTCTCTATTTTAATAGAAGAATTGAAATAAACTAAGGCTTTTAAGCCAATTAGTTAAGTTAGAAAGGGCGCACGGTGGATGCCTTGGCACTAGGAGCCGATGAAGGACGGGATTAACACCGATATGCTTTGGGGAGCTGTAAGTAAGCTTTGATCCAGAGATTTCCGAATGGGGAAACCCTCTATCCGTAATGGGATAGAATCTTTACCTGAATACATAGGGTACTGAAGGCAGACCCGGGGAACTGAAACATCTAAGTACCCGGAGGAAGAGAAAGCAAACGCGATTCCCTGAGTAGCGGCGAGCGAAACGGGATTAGCCCAAACCAAGAGGCTTGCCTCTTGGGGTTGTAGGACACTCTATATGGAGTTACAAAGGAACGGGGTAGACGAATCGATCTGGAAAGGTCAGTCGTAGAAGGTAAAAACCCTGTAGTCGAAACTTCGTTCCCTCTTGAGTGTATCCTGAGTACGGCGGGACACGAGAAATCCCGTCGGAAGCAGGGAGGACCATCTCCCAAGGCTAAATACTCCCTAGTGACCGATAGTGAACCAGTACCGTGAGGGAAAGGTGAAAAGCACCCCGGAAGGGGAGTGAAATAGATCCTGAAACCGTGTGCCTACAAGTAGTTAGAGCCCTTTTATGGGTGATAGCGTGCCTTTTGTAGAATGAACCGGCGAGTTACGATTACATGCGAGGTTAAGTTGATAAGACGGAGCCGCAGCGAAAGCGAGTCTGAATAGGGCGAAATAGTATGTGGTTGTAGACCCGAAACCAGGTGATCTACCCATGTCCAGGGTGAAGTCCAGGTAACACTGGATGGAGGCCCGAACCCACGCACGTTGAAAAGTGCGGGGATGAGGTGTGGGTAGCGGAGAAATTCCAATCGAACTTGGAGATAGCTGGTTCTCTCCGAAATAGCTTTAGGGCTAGCCTCAAGATTTAGAGTATTGGAGGTAGAGCACTGTTTGGACTAGGGGCCCCCATCGGGTTACCGAATTCAGACAAACTCCGAATGCCAAATACTTATTCTTGGGAGTCAGACTACGAGTGATAAGATCCGTGGTCAAGAGGGAAACAGCCCAGACCACCAGCTAAGGTCCCAAAGTATACGTTAAGTGGAAAAGGATGTGGAGTTGCTTAGACAACCAGGATGTTGGCTTAGAAGCAGCCACCATTTAAAGAGTGCGTAATAGCTCACTGGTCGAGTGACTCTGCGCCGAAAATGTACCGGGGCTAAACGTATCACCGAAGCTGTGGATTGACATCTATGATGTCAGTGGTAGGAGAGCGTTCTAAGGGCGTTGAAGCTAGACCGTAAGGACTGGTGGAGCGCTTAGAAGTGAGAATGCCGGTATGAGTAGCGAAAGATGAGTGAGAATCTCATCCACCGAATGCCTAAGGTTTCCTGAGGAAGGCTCGTCCGCTCAGGGTTAGTCGGGACCTAAGCCGAGGCTGAAAAGCGTAGGCGATGGACAACAGGTTGATATTCCTGTACCACCTTTAAATCGTTTGAGCAATGGGGGGACGCAGGAGGATAGGGTAAGCGTGCTGTTGGATTAGCACGTCCAAGCAGTTAGGCCGGTAATGAGGCAAATCCCATTACCATACGGCGGAGCTGTGACGGCGAGGGAAATATAGTACCGAAGTTCCTGATTCCACACTGCCAAGAAAAGCCTCTAGCGAGATTTATGGTGCCCGTACCGCAAACCGACACAGGTAGGCGAGGAGAGAATCCTAAGGTGAGCGAGAGAACTCTCGTTAAGGAACTCGGCAAAATGACCCCGTAACTTCGGGAGAAGGGGTGCTCTTTTGGGTGTTAAAGCCCGAGAGAGCCGCAGTGAATAGGCCCAGGCGACTGTTTAGCAAAAACACAGGTCTCTGCGAAGCCGCAAGGCGAAGTATAGGGGCTGACACCTGCCCGGTGCTGGAAGGTTAAGAGGAGGGGTTAGCGTTCGCGCGAAGCTCTGAATTGAAGCCCCAGTAAACGGCGGCCGTAACTATAACGGTCCTAAGGTAGCGAAATTCCTTGTCGGGTAAGTTCCGACCCGCACGAAAGGTGTAACGATCTGGGCACTGTCTCAACGAGAGACTCGGTGAAATTATAGTACCTGTGAAGATGCAGGTTACCCGCGACAGGACGGAAAGACCCCGTGGAGCTTTACTGCAGCCTGATATTGAATTTTGGTACAGCTTGTACAGGATAGGTAGGAGCCTTGGAAGCCGGAGCGCCAGCTTCGGTGGAGGCATTGGTGGGATACTACCCTGGCTGTATTGACATTCTAACCCGCACCCCTTATCGGGGTGGGAGACAGTGTCAGGTGGGCAGTTTGACTGGGGCGGTCGCCTCCTAAAAAGTAACGGAGGCGCCCAAAGGTTCCCTCAGAATGGTTGGAAATCATTCGTAGAGTGTAAAGGCACAAGGGAGCTTGACTGCGAGACCTACAAGTCGAGCAGGGACGAAAGTCGGGCTTAGTGATCCGGTGGTTCCGCATGGAAGGGCCATCGCTCAACGGATAAAAGCTACCCCGGGGATAACAGGCTTATCTCCCCCAAGAGTCCACATCGACGGGGAGGTTTGGCACCTCGATGTCGGCTCATCGCATCCTGGGGCTGTAGTCGGTCCCAAGGGTTGGGCTGTTCGCCCATTAAAGCGGTACGCGAGCTGGGTTCAGAACGTCGTGAGACAGTTCGGTCCCTATCCGTCGTGGGCGTAGGAAATTTGAGAGGAGCTGTCCTTAGTACGAGAGGACCGGGATGGACGCACCGCTGGTGTACCAGTTGTCTTGCCAAAGGCATCGCTGGGTAGCTATGTGCGGAAGGGATAAGTGCTGAAAGCATCTAAGCATGAAGCCCCCCTCAAGATGAGATTTCCCATAGCGTAAGCTAGTAAGATCCCTGAAAGATGATCAGGTTGATAGGTCAGAGGTGGAAGCGTGGCGACATGTGGAGCTGACTGATACTAATAGATCGAGGACTTAACTAAAAAAATCTTAGCGTAAGCTAAGTAAGATTACTCATTTCTTATCTTTACTTCATAATCTAGTTTTGAGGGAATAACTCTCAAAAATAAATAGTCTGGTGGCGATAGCGAGAAGGTCACACCCGTTCCCATACCGAACACGGAAGTTAAGCTTCTCAGCGCCGATGGTAGTTGGGGGTTCTCCCCCTGTGAGAGTAGGACGTCGCCAGGCTATTAAAAGACCTAAAAGCAAAAATGCTTTTAGGTCTTTTTTTGTACATTAGATTGACTAAGATCCTCTAAAATAAGTGAAAATAGACAAAATGATATTTTAATAACTAGTAGTTTTGTTATGAAGGACTTCATCAGTTGGAAGTCCTTTTTCACTATTAAAATCAGAGAATAGAGCTAAACTAGGTTTATTAAATAAAATAACATAGGGTAAATTTATGTAGTATAAAATAGGTTACGCCCATTCGGCAGCCCACTTTTTCATCTCCTTTAATACACTATGAAAAGATTCACCCTTTTCTGTAAGAGAGTATTCAACGGTAATCGGAACTGTAGGGATAGCTGTTCGAATAATAATACCTCTCTTTTCTAAATGCTTTAGCGTTGTTGTTAAAGAATTAGGGCTTATCCCCTCGATGGATCTCCGTAATTCATTGAATCGTTTTGTTCCTTCAAATAATTCCCTTAAAACTAGAAATGACCATTTATTCCCGATAATATCAAGTGTTTTTTCAATTGAGCATGGAATTTCCATCCTATCCCTCCTAGTTATAAATTTATAGTTGGTTAAGTATAAGTAACTATGTCATAAAAATTTCACTACTTACATTATTATATTAAGTCTTGTAAAATAGCAATCAAGCAAACCTAGTAGAAATCTCTGGGAATTTCGAAATAGATTTAGTAAGAAAAACTTTGCAATAACAATTTGATATTTTGGAAAGTAGAAGCTAAAAGGAAAGTTATGTTCAATCATTATCTATATTTGTTAGTAGCTATATTGAAAAAATGAAAAGCGAATATTTACAGTCGTTTATTGATTAGTAAAAAGTAGTTCATATGGTAAGAATGATTATTCTATGAAATGGTCCTTTAAGGAGGTGATTTTAGTTATCTTTAATCCTTATTGGTAATAAAGTAAACTACTATAGTTCATCTTTCGTTTCTTATATCAGGAAGAGGATAGTATTTTTGCTAAAGGAGTTAACGTATAGAGATAGTAGCAAAGAAGTATATATATTTAAAAAAGGAGAAATGCATAATGGAATTCGTTACTTTAAACAATGGTTTGAAAATGCCTCAATTAGGATTTGGAGTTTGGCAAGTGGCTGATGACCAAGCAACGAGTGCGGTTGCTAAAGCACTTGAAGTTGGTTATCGCTCAATTGATACTGCAATGATTTATAAAAATGAAAAGGGAGTAGGAAAAGCAATAAAAGATTGTTCTATTCCTCGTGAAGAGTTATTTATTACAACAAAAGTTTGGAATAGTGACCAAGGTTATGAAAATACACTGAAAGCATTTGATGAAAGTCTAGAAAGATTGGGTCTTGGTTATGTAGATTTATATTTAATTCATTGGCCAACTCCTAATTTTGATAATTATGTGGATACATATAAAGCTTTAGAAAAACTATATAAGGATGGGAAAGTGAAAGCTATTGGTGTTTGTAACTTTGAGATAGAACATTTAGAGCGCATTTTAAATGAATGCGAAGTAAAACCTGTTCTAAATCAAGTTGAGTGTCATCCATACTTATCTCAAAAGGAACTAAAGGAATATTGTGCAAAGCATGATATTTTTGTAGAAGCGTGGAGTCCATTAGACCAGGGTGGAGAAGTATTACAAGATGAAGTGATTAAAAATATTGCGGATGCACATGAAAAAACACCAGCTCAGGTAGTTTTACGCTGGCATTTGCAAAATAATACTATTGTAATCCCTAAGTCAGTTACCCCATCAAGAATTGAAGAAAATTTCGAAGTGTTTGATTTTGAGTTAAATGAAAAAGAAGTAAATGCAATAAATCAATTAAACATTGATAGACGTAAAGGATCTCATCCTAACGATATGCATGCGCGCTAAAATGCTGTTTTTCTCTATAGAATAAGAAAGCTTGTTTGTCTAGAGAGAGGAGTTATTCCTCTCTTTGCTCATTTTAATTAGCTAAAGACATGTTTATTAAAAATTGGGAATAATTTATCTTTAACTTTTTTGAATAAAATGCTGACAAAAGGGTAATAACCTGTTATTATATAAAAGTTGCTTCTAATGGCGACAGTATGAACTTAATAGAATGTTATTCTTTGAAAGTTTTTTGAAAAAAGTTATTGACTTTCGAATGAGGAATATGATATTATATAAAAGTTGCTTCTGATAGCAACAAACAAATTGCTCTTTGAAAACTGAACAAACAAACGTCAACAATAATCGTTTTATAACTAACGTTATAGAACGAAAAACAAGTAACAAAAAGCTAGAGTTTAGCATTTGAGCTAATCAACTCTTTATTGGAGAGTTTGATCCTGGCTCAGGACGAACGCTGGCGGCGTGCCTAATACATGCAAGTCGAGCGGACTTTAAAAGCTTGCTTTTAAAGTTAGCGGCGGACGGGTGAGTAACACGTGGGCAACCTGCCTGTAAGACTGGGATAACTTCGGGAAACCGGAGCTAATACCGGATAATCCTTTTCCACTCATGTGGAAAAGCTGAAAGACGGTTTACGCTGTCACTTACAGATGGGCCCGCGGCGCATTAGCTAGTTGGTGAGGTAACGGCTCACCAAGGCAACGATGCGTAGCCGACCTGAGAGGGTGATCGGCCACACTGGGACTGAGACACGGCCCAGACTCCTACGGGAGGCAGCAGTAGGGAATCTTCCGCAATGGACGAAAGTCTGACGGAGCAACGCCGCGTGAGTGATGAAGGTTTTCGGATCGTAAAACTCTGTTGTTAGGGAAGAACAAGTACAAGAGTAACTGCTTGTACCTTGACGGTACCTAACCAGAAAGCCACGGCTAACTACGTGCCAGCAGCCGCGGTAATACGTAGGTGGCAAGCGTTGTCCGGAATTATTGGGCGTAAAGCGCGCGCAGGCGGTCCTTTAAGTCTGATGTGAAAGCCCACGGCTCAACCGTGGAGGGTCATTGGAAACTGGGGGACTTGAGTGCAGAAGAGAAGAGTGGAATTCCACGTGTAGCGGTGAAATGCGTAGAGATGTGGAGGAACACCAGTGGCGAAGGCGACTCTTTGGTCTGTAACTGACGCTGAGGCGCGAAAGCGTGGGGAGCAAACAGGATTAGATACCCTGGTAGTCCACGCCGTAAACGATGAGTGCTAAGTGTTAGAGGGTTTCCGCCCTTTAGTGCTGCAGCAAACGCATTAAGCACTCCGCCTGGGGAGTACGGCCGCAAGGCTGAAACTCAAAGGAATTGACGGGGGCCCGCACAAGCGGTGGAGCATGTGGTTTAATTCGAAGCAACGCGAAGAACCTTACCAGGTCTTGACATCCTCTGACACTCCTAGAGATAGGACGTTCCCCTTCGGGGGACAGAGTGACAGGTGGTGCATGGTTGTCGTCAGCTCGTGTCGTGAGATGTTGGGTTAAGTCCCGCAACGAGCGCAACCCTTGATCTTAGTTGCCAGCATTAAGTTGGGCACTCTAAGGTGACTGCCGGTGACAAACCGGAGGAAGGTGGGGATGACGTCAAATCATCATGCCCCTTATGACCTGGGCTACACACGTGCTACAATGGATGGTACAAAGGGCAGCAAAACCGCGAGGTCGAGCAAATCCCATAAAACCATTCTCAGTTCGGATTGTAGGCTGCAACTCGCCTACATGAAGCTGGAATCGCTAGTAATCGCGGATCAGCATGCCGCGGTGAATACGTTCCCGGGCCTTGTACACACCGCCCGTCACACCACGAGAGTTTGTAACACCCGAAGTCGGTGGGGTAACCGTAAGGAGCCAGCCGCCTAAGGTGGGATAGATGATTGGGGTGAAGTCGTAACAAGGTAGCCGTATCGGAAGGTGCGGCTGGATCACCTCCTTTCTAAGGAAAATGGAATTTACATTCCATCAAAGATTGTTGACGATTTGTTGTTCAGTTTTGAGGGAGCAATTCCTCAAAATTAGGCTGATAATAAGCCGAAATTGTTCTTTGAAAACTAAATCATTAAATAGAAGTAACCAAGATAAACCGAGTAATCGCCATCTTAGATTCTCTATTTTAGAGAATTACTTCTTTGAAAAGTAATCGTATTAATCGAATGCTTATTCGAAGATTTGAGAGCAAAGAGAAGCAAGTAGGTCAAGGAAGCGACCGAGCGAGCACCGGAGCGTACGCTAGTACGTGAGGAGCAGAGTGAGAGAGCTGACGAAGAGATACGCCGCTTATCTTTGGTCGAAACTAAGTTAAGTTAGAAAGGGCGCACGGTGGATGCCTTGGCACTAGGAGCCGATGAAGGACGGGATTAACACCGATATGCTTTGGGGAGCTGTAAGTAAGCTTTGATCCAGAGATTTCCGAATGGGGAAACCCTCTATCCGTAATGGGATAGAATCTTTACCTGAATACATAGGGTACTGAAGGCAGACCCGGGGAACTGAAACATCTAAGTACCCGGAGGAAGAGAAAGCAAACGCGATTCCCTGAGTAGCGGCGAGCGAAACGGGATTAGCCCAAACCAAGAGGCTTGCCTCTTGGGGTTGTAGGACACTCTATATGGAGTTACAAAGGAACGGGGTAGACGAATCGATCTGGAAAGGTCAGTCGTAGAAGGTAAAAACCCTGTAGTCGAAACTTCGTTCCCTCTTGAGTGTATCCTGAGTACGGCGGGACACGAGAAATCCCGTCGGAAGCAGGGAGGACCATCTCCCAAGGCTAAATACTCCCTAGTGACCGATAGTGAACCAGTACCGTGAGGGAAAGGTGAAAAGCACCCCGGAAGGGGAGTGAAATAGATCCTGAAACCGTGTGCCTACAAGTAGTTAGAGCCCTTTTATGGGTGATAGCGTGCCTTTTGTAGAATGAACCGGCGAGTTACGATTACATGCGAGGTTAAGTTGATAAGACGGAGCCGCAGCGAAAGCGAGTCTGAATAGGGCGAAATAGTATGTGGTTGTAGACCCGAAACCAGGTGATCTACCCATGTCCAGGGTGAAGTCCAGGTAACACTGGATGGAGGCCCGAACCCACGCACGTTGAAAAGTGCGGGGATGAGGTGTGGGTAGCGGAGAAATTCCAATCGAACTTGGAGATAGCTGGTTCTCTCCGAAATAGCTTTAGGGCTAGCCTCAAGATTTAGAGTATTGGAGGTAGAGCACTGTTTGGACTAGGGGCCCCCATCGGGTTACCGAATTCAGACAAACTCCGAATGCCAAATACTTATTCTTGGGAGTCAGACTACGAGTGATAAGATCCGTGGTCAAGAGGGAAACAGCCCAGACCACCAGCTAAGGTCCCAAAGTATACGTTAAGTGGAAAAGGATGTGGAGTTGCTTAGACAACCAGGATGTTGGCTTAGAAGCAGCCACCATTTAAAGAGTGCGTAATAGCTCACTGGTCGAGTGACTCTGCGCCGAAAATGTACCGGGGCTAAACGTATCACCGAAGCTGTGGATTGACATCTATGATGTCAGTGGTAGGAGAGCGTTCTAAGGGCGTTGAAGCTAGACCGTAAGGACTGGTGGAGCGCTTAGAAGTGAGAATGCCGGTATGAGTAGCGAAAGATGAGTGAGAATCTCATCCACCGAATGCCTAAGGTTTCCTGAGGAAGGCTCGTCCGCTCAGGGTTAGTCGGGACCTAAGCCGAGGCTGAAAAGCGTAGGCGATGGACAACAGGTTGATATTCCTGTACCACCTTTAAATCGTTTGAGCAATGGGGGGACGCAGGAGGATAGGGTAAGCGTGCTGTTGGATTAGCACGTCCAAGCAGTTAGGCCGGTAATGAGGCAAATCCCATTACCATACGGCGGAGCTGTGACGGCGAGGGAAATATAGTACCGAAGTTCCTGATTCCACACTGCCAAGAAAAGCCTCTAGCGAGATTTATGGTGCCCGTACCGCAAACCGACACAGGTAGGCGAGGAGAGAATCCTAAGGTGAGCGAGAGAACTCTCGTTAAGGAACTCGGCAAAATGACCCCGTAACTTCGGGAGAAGGGGTGCTCTTTTGGGTGTTAAAGCCCGAGAGAGCCGCAGTGAATAGGCCCAGGCGACTGTTTAGCAAAAACACAGGTCTCTGCGAAGCCGCAAGGCGAAGTATAGGGGCTGACACCTGCCCGGTGCTGGAAGGTTAAGAGGAGGGGTTAGCGTTCGCGCGAAGCTCTGAATTGAAGCCCCAGTAAACGGCGGCCGTAACTATAACGGTCCTAAGGTAGCGAAATTCCTTGTCGGGTAAGTTCCGACCCGCACGAAAGGTGTAACGATCTGGGCACTGTCTCAACGAGAGACTCGGTGAAATTATAGTACCTGTGAAGATGCAGGTTACCCGCGACAGGACGGAAAGACCCCGTGGAGCTTTACTGCAGCCTGATATTGAATTTTGGTACAGCTTGTACAGGATAGGTAGGAGCCTTGGAAGCCGGAGCGCCAGCTTCGGTGGAGGCATTGGTGGGATACTACCCTGGCTGTATTGACATTCTAACCCGCACCCCTTATCGGGGTGGGAGACAGTGTCAGGTGGGCAGTTTGACTGGGGCGGTCGCCTCCTAAAAAGTAACGGAGGCGCCCAAAGGTTCCCTCAGAATGGTTGGAAATCATTCGTAGAGTGTAAAGGCACAAGGGAGCTTGACTGCGAGACCTACAAGTCGAGCAGGGACGAAAGTCGGGCTTAGTGATCCGGTGGTTCCGCATGGAAGGGCCATCGCTCAACGGATAAAAGCTACCCCGGGGATAACAGGCTTATCTCCCCCAAGAGTCCACATCGACGGGGAGGTTTGGCACCTCGATGTCGGCTCATCGCATCCTGGGGCTGTAGTCGGTCCCAAGGGTTGGGCTGTTCGCCCATTAAAGCGGTACGCGAGCTGGGTTCAGAACGTCGTGAGACAGTTCGGTCCCTATCCGTCGTGGGCGTAGGAAATTTGAGAGGAGCTGTCCTTAGTACGAGAGGACCGGGATGGACGCACCGCTGGTGTACCAGTTGTCTTGCCAAAGGCATCGCTGGGTAGCTATGTGCGGAAGGGATAAGTGCTGAAAGCATCTAAGCATGAAGCCCCCCTCAAGATGAGATTTCCCATAGCGTAAGCTAGTAAGATCCCTGAAAGATGATCAGGTTGATAGGTCAGAGGTGGAAGCGTGGCGACATGTGGAGCTGACTGATACTAATAGATCGAGGACTTAACTAAAACGAAAAGCGGAAACGCCTGTTTATCGGCGTACAAATTGGAAGAGCTTGTTCTTTCGATAAAGGAAACACGATGAACGTAAGTGAATCGATGTTGACTTACGCAAAAGAGATGATCGGAAGTTTGATAGGCGATAGGCGTTGGAGCTGGACAATAATGATTACTTGGCAAAATGGTTTACTTCTAAAATGATTTAGTTTTGAGAGAACAATTCTCTAACTAAATAAGTCTGGTGGCGATAGCGAGAAGGTCACACCCGTTCCCATACCGAACACGGAAGTTAAGCTTCTCAGCGCCGATGGTAGTTGGGGGTTCTCCCCCTGTGAGAGTAGGACGTCGCCAGGCAAATTGAAAAAACCTAAAAGCTTAAGTGCTTTTAGGTTTTTTTGTCCGAATAATAATACTAAATGAAAAAAATGTTTTGCTCATAAGTACCAAGTTTCAGACCCGGTCATTACAATTCCCCGCTAATTTTTACTTTTACATTTTCTACTAAAAATCAAGTAATTGAAGTAACAAGTATATAACTCCTTGCTAAGAATAAATTAGAAACAATCCGCAAATATAAATAGTATCCATAAAAAATCCGACTTTCTTCTATTATATATACATTTTTCAGATTTATCTGTTTTTTAGTGGAAATTATATAATTGTTTACTTCTTTCTTATTAGGTAATTATAAGTATAATATAGGAATAGTAAATACATATGGGAGTGAAAAAGTATATGCTAGAAAATAGTGTTACAATGGTATTGATTATTCTCATAATCAATATTGTTTATGTTTCTTTTTTTACGATACGAATGATTTTAACTCTAAAAGGGCAACGTTATTTAGCTGCTTTTATTAGCATGATAGAGGTAGTTATTTATGTCATTGGATTAGGATTGGTTTTGGATAATTTGGATCAAATTCAAAACTTAGTTGCCTATGCTATAGGATACGGTATAGGAGTCATAGTCGGGATGAAAATTGAGGAAAAGCTAGCTTTAGGATATATTACTGTAAATGTGATAACAAAGGAATATGACAGAGATTTGCCCAATTCCTTAAGAACACAAGGATATGGTGTAACAACGTGGGCCGCACAGGGGTTAGAGGGAGACCGGATGTCTTTGCAAATATTAACTCCTCGAAAATATGAATTAAAATTATATCAGACAATTAAAGAATTGGATCCGAAAGCATTTATTATTGCATATGAGCCGAAAGCGATTTATGGAGGGTTCTGGGTGAAAAGTGTTAAGAAAGGAAAATTATTTAATGAGTAAGAAAAAAAGATTTGAAGTGCAAACGAATGAGACGATTAATGACTGTTTGGATAGAATGAAGAAGGAAGGCTATACACCGATAAAGCGGATGGAAAAGCCTGTTTTTAAAGAAATCAAGGTGAATGGGCAAATGTCCTATGAGCCAGTATCACAGCAAATTATCTTTGAAGCAGTCCATTTAGAAGGTTAAATCACGAACAATAAAATTATATTTATATTAATCGTTCGACATTTACTGTTGACAACATATAAATATGCTTGTTAAGATGGTATAGTGTTAATAAACAGATATCGCATAAAAATAAATTAAATAGCCCTCATATAATAATGGGAATATGGCCCATGAGTTTCTACCCGGTAACCGTAAAATACTGGACTATGAGGGAAAGTGAATGAAAAGGAGCTGGAAAAAGTAGAAGTACTTTATCCAGATTTTATTTAAGCTCTGGACGGATACTTTCTCTCTTTTTGTGTAGAAGTTTTCTGTCTAGGGCTTTTTAAATGGAATCAGGAGGGGAAACATGACCGCATCTGTTGGTGTTATCATGGGGAGTAAATCAGATTGGGAAACAATGAAACATGCTTGTAGCATATTAGATCAACTGGAAGTAGATTACGAGAAAAAAGTGGTCTCTGCTCATCGTACTCCTGACTTAATGTTTGAATATGCCGAAAGTGCAAGAGATAGAGGAATTAAAGTAATTATTGCCGGAGCTGGTGGAGCAGCACATCTCCCTGGGATGGTAGCTGCAAAGACAACTTTGCCTGTTATAGGGGTTCCGGTTCAATCAAGAGCCTTAAATGGGTTGGATTCCTTATTGTCGATTGTACAAATGCCTGGAGGAGTGCCAGTTGCTACTGTAGCAATTGGGAAAGCAGGTGCGACAAATGCAGGACTTCTTGCAGCCCAAATACTGGGTGCTACAGATTTAGAGTTAGCAGAAAGACTTTTTTCCATGAGAGAAAGAACGAAAAAAGAAGTAATGGAAAGTAGTGATGAGCTTGTCTAATAAAGTAATACTGCCAGGTCAAACAATTGGTATTATAGGTGGCGGTCAATTAGGGCGTATGATGGCAATCGCAGCAAAAGCACAAGGGTTTAGAATAGCCGTATTAGATCCAACAGAGGATTCTCCTTGTGGCCAAGTAGCTGATTATAAAATTGTTGATGCCTATGATAGTTTATCAGCGATAAAAAAATTAGCAGAAATAAGTGATGTAATAACTTATGAATTTGAAAATATAGATGCAGCTTGTCTTGATTGGTTAACCAATAATGCTAATGTTCCTCAAGGTTCTGCTCTTCTTGAAATTACGCAGGATCGAGTAAAGGAAAAAAAGGCAATAGAACAAGCGGGAATTAAGATAGCTCCATATGTAGTTGTTGAAAAAACAAATGATATTTATAATGGATTAGCACAATTAGGCTATCCAGCTGTTTTAAAAACGGCTCGTGGAGGTTATGATGGAAAAGGCCAATATGTTATTAAAGAAAGCAGTCAAGTAGCAGAAGCGGAAGAGCTATTAAACAATGGGGTCTGTGTATTAGAAAAATGGATTCCTTTTAATAAGGAAATATCGGTTATTATCACTAGAAGTGGAAAGGGAGAAGCTACTGTTTTTCCAGCTAGTGAAAATATTCATCTTAATAATATTCTGCATGAATCAATCGTTCCGGCTCGTATTAGTGAATTCGCAAAGGACTTAGCGATAGAGAAGGCAAGTAAGCTTGCTGAATATCTACATTTAGTAGGAACGCTAGCCGTAGAAATGTTCCTGACAGAAGACGAAGAGATTTATATTAATGAGTTGGCTCCTAGACCTCATAATTCGGGGCATTATACGATTGAAGCATGTGAGACTTCACAGTTTGAACAGCATATCCGTGCGGTGTGTAATTGGCCCTTAGCAAGCACTAGGCTATTAAGACCTGCTGTCATGGTTAATATTCTCGGTCAACATCAAGCGCAGATAATTGATAAAATTCCTGATTTGCAGGACTGGAAAATTCATCTTTATGGAAAACAGGAACCAAAGGAAAATAGAAAGATGGGGCATATAACTTTGCTTCGTTCATCTGTTGAAATTGCATTAGATGAAATTGAGAATACGAACATATGGAATGTACAGACAGAAAAAATCGGAGGATAAACAATGATTGATCGTTACACAAGACCAGAAATGGGTAAGATTTGGACAGAGGAAAATCGCTTTAAAGCATGGTTAGAGGTAGAAATTTTAGCATGTGAAGCTTGGGTAAAGCTTGGAGAGATTCCAGCAGAAGATGTAAAAAAGATACGTGAAAATGCTTCGTTTGATATCGAACGTATTAAAGAAATTGAGCTAGATACAAGACATGATGTTGTTGCATTTACAAGAGCAGTATCTGAAACACTTGGAGAAGAAAGAAAATGGGTGCATTATGGTTTGACTTCTACGGATGTAGTAGATACGGCACTTTCTTATCAAATTAAACAAGCTAATGAGATTTTATTAAAAGATGTAGAGAACTTCATTGAAATTCTGAAGAATAAAGCACAAGAGCATAAATACACCGTTATGATGGGGCGTACACATGGGGTGCATGCAGAACCAACTACTTTTGGTTTAAAGCTTGCTTTATGGCATGAAGAAATGAAACGTAACCTTGAGAGATTTAAGGCAGCTGCTGAAGGAATTGAATATGGCAAAATTTCTGGTGCAGTTGGAACTTATGCAAATATCGATCCTTTTGTAGAACAATATGTATGTAAAGAATTGGGGATTAAGCCGGCTCCGATTTCAACGCAAACATTACAACGTGATCGCCATGCAGATTATATGTCTACACTAGCATTAATTGCTACTTCTATTGAAAAATTCGCAGTAGAAATTCGCGGGTTGCAAAAGAGTGAAACAAGAGAAGTGGAAGAATTTTTTGCTAAAGGGCAAAAAGGCTCTTCTGCAATGCCACATAAGCGTAATCCAATTGGTTCAGAAAACATGGCAGGTCTTGCTCGTGTTATACGTGGCTATATGCTAACTGCCTATGAAAATGTTCCTCTATGGCATGAAAGAGATATTTCTCATTCATCTGCAGAGCGAATCATTATTCCTGATGCAACAATTGCATTAAATTATATGTTAAATCGTTTTGGAAATATCGTGAAAAACTTAACTGTATTCCCAGAGAATATGAAACGAAATATGGATCGTACACTTGGCTTAATCTACTCACAGCGCGTATTACTAGCTCTAATTGATAAAGGGCTAACAAGAGAAGAAGCTTATGACACTGTGCAACCAAGAGCGATGGAGTCATGGGAAAAGCAAGTACCGTTCCGCGGGCTAGTAGATAATGATGCAGTCATTTCTTCTAAGTTAACAAAAGAAGAGATTGATGATTGCTTTGATTATCACTTCCATATCAAACATGTTGATACGATTTTTGATCGTCTTGGTTTATAAAAAAATAAGAGCTGTCACATAATATGACAGCTCTACTACAAACCGTAAAAACAGAATATACCGAATTTTAAGCAAGGTATTGCAAGTAAGAATTTTTCGTTTTATCCCTAATTTTTTTGATAAGGAGACTCTTCAAATGGAAAAGAGAGCTTTATTGTATGAAGGAAAAGCAAAAAGAGTGTATAAAACTTCAGATGAGGATATTGTTTGGTTGGAATATAAAGATTCCGCTACTGCCTTTAATGGTGAGAAGAAAGCTACTATTACAGGCAAAGGTCGATTAAACAATGAGATTACTAGTTTACTATTCTTAAAGTTAAAAGACTTTGGTATTCCATCACATTTTGTAGAAAAATTGTCAGAAACAGAACAACTTGTAAAGAAAGTGGAGATTATTCCATTAGAAGTGGTCGTTCGAAATCTAGCAGCAGGCAGTTTTTCAAAAAGATTAGGAATAGAAGAAGGCAATCCGTTATCAAAGCCATTGGTTGAATTTTACTACAAGGATGATGCACTAGGTGATCCAATGATTACGGAAGACCATATCGAAGAATTAAAGCTTGCATCAACGGAGGAAGTTGCATTTTTAAAGAAAAAGGCACTAGAAGTAAATGAAGTATTAAGCAGATTTTTTGGAGAATTGGGAATTAACTTAGTTGATTTTAAATTAGAATTTGGAAAAGACAAAGAAGGTAATATTCTTCTTGCTGATGAAATTTCACCAGATACTTGCCGTCTTTGGGATAAAGAAACTAATGCGAAATTAGATAAAGATGTATTTCGTCGTGATTTAGGAAATCTAACAGATGCTTACGAAAATATTTTAGCGAGACTAGGGGGAAGTCAACATGTTTAAAGTTAAAGTATACATCACATTAAGAGAAAGTGTATTAGATCCACAAGGGAATGCTGTGAAGGGATCGTTGCATTCATTAAATTATAAAGAAGTAGAGGATGTACGTATTGGTAAATACCTAGAATTAACAATTGATAAGTCAGAAAGAAACATTGATGAGCTAGTAAAGGAAATGTGTGAAAAACTACTTGCTAATACAGTTATTGAAGACTACCGCTATGAGGTGGAGGAGGTTGTTGCACAGTGAAATTTGCAGTAATCGTATTTCCAGGATCCAATTGTGATGTTGATATGTTTCATGCGGTGAAGGATGAGCTTGGAGAAGAAGTAGAATACGTATGGCATGATACAGACAGCTTAGAAGGCTTTGATGGAATTTTGCTACCTGGAGGATTCTCTTATGGTGACTATCTTCGTACAGGAGCGATTGCAAGATTCAGTAATGTAATGAAAGAAGTAGTGAAAGCAGCAGAAGCGGGCAAACCAGTTCTTGGTGTATGTAATGGATTCCAAATATTATTAGAAGCGGGTTTACTACCTGGTGCAATGAGAAGAAATGAAAGCTTAAAGTTTATCTGCAAGCCAGTTGAACTGCAGGTAGCAAATAATAATACGATGTTCTCCTCTGCATATAAAGAAAACGAAGTAATCACTGTTCCGATTGCTCACGGAGAAGGAAATTACTACTGTGATGAGGAAACATTAGCAAACTTAAAAGCAAATAATCAAATTGTTTTTACTTATAATGGTACAAATCCAAACGGAAGCTTAGAAAATATTGCTGGAATTACAAATGAAAAAGGAAATGTCCTTGGTATGATGCCTCACCCAGAAAGAGCAGTAGATGAGCTTTTAGGTGGAGCAGATGGTCTGAAAATATTTAAATCAATCGTTAGTCAGTGGAGGGAAGCAAATGTCGTTAATGCTTGAGCCAAGTCCAGAACAAATTAAATCAGAAGAAATTTACAAACAAATGGGTGTGACGGATGAAGAGTTTGCGATGGTAGAGGGAATTCTAGGTCGCCTTCCTAACTATACAGAGATTGGGTTATTTTCTGTTATGTGGTCAGAACATTGTAGCTATAAGAACTCTAAACCAGTATTGAAGAAATTCCCAATTTCAGGGCCACAAGTTTTACAAGGACCTGGTGAGGGTGCAGGGATTGTAGATATCGGCGATGGTCAAGCGGTAGCATTTAAAATCGAAAGCCATAACCATCCATCAGCAATTGAGCCATATCAAGGAGCTGCAACTGGTGTAGGTGGAATTATCCGTGATGTTTTCTCCATGGGAGCAAGACCAATTGCTATTCTGAACTCACTACGATTCGGTGAATTAGATAATGAACGTACGAAATACCTTTTTAAAGAAGTAGTTGCCGGAATTGCTGGCTATGGAAACTGCATTGGGATTCCAACAGTTGGTGGGGAAATTGCTTTTGATGATTCCTATGCTGGAAACCCGCTTGTAAATGCAATGTGTGTTGGTCTAATTAACCATGAGGATATTAAAAAAGGTCAGGCACACGGTGTTGGTAATACCGTAATGTATGTAGGCGCGAAAACAGGTCGTGACGGAATTCATGGTGCAACATTTGCTTCAGAAGAATTAACAGAGAACTCCGATGAAAAGCGTCCTGCTGTACAAGTAGGAGATCCATTTATGGAAAAGCTTCTTCTAGAAGCGTGTCTTGAGCTGATTCAATCAGATGCATTAGTTGGTATTCAAGATATGGGGGCTGCAGGACTAGCAAGCTCTAGTGCAGAAATGGCAAGTAAAGCTGGTTCTGGTATTGAAATGAATTTAGACTTAGTACCACAGCGTGAAACAGGAATGACTGCTTATGAAATGATGCTATCTGAATCACAAGAACGTATGTTGATTGTTGTGAAAAAAGGAAGAGAACAGGAAATCAAAGATCTTTTCCATAAATATGATTTAGAGGCAGTAGCAATCGGTATTGTAACAGATGATAAAATGCTTCGTCTCCTTCATAAAGGAGAAGTAGTAGCAAATGTACCTGCAGATGCTTTAGCAGAGGATGCTCCAGTATATCATAAGCCATCTAGTGAACCAGCTTATTATCGTGAGTTCCAAGCGATGGAAAACTATATTCCTACTGTAACTAACTATGGTGAAACACTTCTTAATCTATTAAAACAGCCTACTATTGCAAGTAAAGAGTGGGTTTATGATCAATATGACTATATGGTTCGTACAAATACAGTAGTTGCACCAGGTTCTGATGCAGCAGTGGTACGTATTCGCGGAACGAAAAAAGCATTAGCGATGACAACGGATTGTAATGCAAGATACTTGTACTTAGATCCAGAAACAGGCGGTAAGATTGCAGTAGCAGAAGCAGCTCGTAATATCGTATGTTCTGGTGCAGAGCCACTTGCTATTACTGACAACTTAAACTTCGGAAATCCAGAGAAACCAGAGATTTTCTGGCAAATTGAAAAAGCGGCAGACGGAATCAGTGAAGCTTGCTTAGCATTAAATGCACCAGTAATCGGCGGTAATGTCTCTTTATATAACGAAACAAATGGAACTGCTATCTATCCTACTCCTGTTATTGGAATGGTTGGATTAGTGAAGGATACGAAAGATATCACTACACAAAGCTTTAAAGCAGCTGGAGACTTAATCTATGTACTCGGAGAAACAAAAGCAGAGTTTGGTGGAAGTGAGTTACAGAAAATGCTAGAAGGATCTATTTCTGGTAAAGCACCTTCCTTAGATTTAGAAGAGGAAAAAGCTTATCAACAAGCAGTTCTTGAAGCAATCCGTGCAGGTGTTATAGAATCCGCTCATGATTTAGCAGAAGGTGGCTTAGCAGTTGCCGTTGCAGAAAGCTTAATCAGCTCAAAGGGCCTAGGAGCAAAAGTAACTGTTACAGAAGATGCTGTAACAGCACTATTCAGTGAATCACAATCACGTTTCTTACTTTCTATTAAACCAGAAAACAAAGAGACTTTTGAAAAATTAGTTCCTGCTACACTAGTAGGAGAAGTTACTGATACAACCGTTCTTACCATTAGCCAAGGGGAAACTATTCTAGTAAATGAACAGGTTGATTCGTTAACGGATGCCTGGAGAGGAGCAATTCCATGCTTGCTGAAATAAGAGGGTTAAATGAAGAATGTGGTATCTTTGGAGTTTGGGGACATGAAGATGCATCGCAATTAACATACTACGGGCTTCATAGCTTACAGCATCGCGGACAAGAAGGTACAGGTA
The DNA here is from genome assembly GCF_038007965.1 of Niallia sp. FSL W8-0635. Lineage (GTDB taxonomy): Bacteria > Bacillota > Bacilli > Bacillales > Cytobacillaceae > Niallia. The sequence goes on from NZ_JBBOYD010000001.1 coordinate 516,918, forward strand.
TTGTATCAACTGATGGGGAAAAATTAAAAGGAATTAAAGGAGAAGGTCTAGTTTCTGAAATTTTTACCCAAGAAGCAATTAAAGATTTATCAGGAAAAGCAGCAATTGGGCATGTACGTTATGCAACAGCAGGAGGCGGCGGATATGAAAATGTTCAGCCTCTTCTTTTCCACTTCCAAAGCGGAAGTATGGCACTTGCTCATAACGGAAATCTAGTAAATGCTACAGCTTTAAAAAGCCAGCTAGAAGCACAAGGAAGTATTTTTCAAACAAGCTCGGACACAGAGGTTCTTGCTCATTTAATTAGAAGAGGCGGTTTTGCGGCATTTAAGGAAAGAGTGAAAAATGCGCTGACAATGATTAAAGGTGCGTATGCTTTTCTTATTTTAACGGAAACAGAATTAATGGTTGCTCTAGATCCGAATGGAATGCGTCCTCTTTCATTAGGGAAGTTAGGAGATGCTTATGTCGTGGCATCTGAAACATGTGCATTTGATGTGGTAGGAGCAGAGTTTGTTCGTGATATTTTGCCAGGGGAACTTTTAATTATCGATGATAACGGGTTCCGTTCAGAAATGTTCTCTGTCGCTTCTAATATTGCAATGTGCACAATGGAATATGTCTATTTCTCCAGACCTGACAGTAATATCAATGGAATCAATGTTCATACTGCTCGTAAAAATCTTGGGAAAAGATTAGCAATCGAAGCACCTATTGAAGCAGATGTAGTAACTGGAGTACCTGATTCTAGTATTTCTGCAGCAATCGGATATGCGGAAGCAACAGGAATTCCGTATGAGCTTGGATTGATTAAAAATCGCTATGTTGGCCGAACATTTATTCAACCTTCACAGTCTCTTCGTGAGCAAGGGGTTAAGATGAAGCTTTCTGCTGTACGCGGAGTAGTAGAAGGAAAAAGAGTGATTATGGTAGATGATTCTATCGTTCGTGGCACAACAAGTAAACGTATTGTGACAATGTTAAGAGAAGCGGGAGCAACAGAAGTGCACGTGCTAATCAGTTCTCCACCAATTAAAAATCCTTGCTTCTATGGAATTGATACATCAACAAAAGAAGAGTTGATTGCATCTAAATATTCAGTAGAAGAACTTCGTGAATTAATTGGCGCTGACTCTCTTATCTTCTTAAGTACAGAAGGAATGATTGATGCGATCGGTCGAACAGATGATGGGGAAAATAGAGGACATTGTCTAGCTTGCTTTACAGGTAAATATCCAACCGAAATTTATCCGAACGCAGATCATCCATACGAGAAAGTGTAAGGATAGGAGTCAGACACCAAATGGACTTCAAAAAACTCATACTTTCTTAACTGTTAAAATAAAAGAAAAGCGACATGCATTAATGTCGCTTTTCCAACTGAATCAAACTAGACTTTTCGATATTTTAGGAGGCATAAAATGGCTGAAGCTTATAAACAAGCAGGAGTTAATATAGAGGCAGGCTATGAAGCGGTAACAAGAATGAAGAAGCATGTGAAAAAAACAACTCGTCCAGGTGTTATGGGTGGATTAGGCGGATTTGGCGGCATGTTCGATCTATCTGTTTTAAATTTAAATAACCCTGTTTTGGTATCAGGGACAGATGGTGTAGGAACAAAGCTAATGCTTGCTTTTATGTTAGATAAGCATGACACAATTGGAATTGATGCTGTGGCAATGTGTGTGAACGATATTGTTGTCCAAGGGGCAGAACCAATCTATTTCCTTGACTATATTGCTTGTGGAAAAGCAGAGCCTAGTAAAATCGAGGCGATTGTCAAAGGAATTGCAGACGGGTGTGAACAAGCTGGTTGTGCTTTGGTTGGCGGTGAAACAGCTGAGATGCCAGGAATGTATGACGAGGAAGAATATGATTTAGCAGGATTTGCTGTGGGAGCTTGTGAAAAAGAAAAGCTTGTTACTGGTGAAAAAATCCAAGCTGGAGATGTATTAATTGGCCTAGCTTCTAATGGAATTCATAGCAATGGCTACTCCCTTGTACGAAAATTATTTTTCGAAAAAGCTAATATGTCTCTATCTGATTATATCGAGGAATTTGGTTGTACGTTAGGAGAAGAATTAATCAAGCCGACGAGAATTTACGTGAAATCAGTTCTATCTGCTTTAAAGGAATTTGAGATTAAAGGTCTTGCTCATATTACTGGTGGCGGATTTATCGAAAATATCCCAAGAATGCTTCCAGAAGGTTTCGGAATGGAATTGGATGAATCAAACTGGGAAGTACCTGCTGTTTTTGAAAAAATGGAGCAAATCGGCGAAATTGATCGTAAAGAAATGTATAACATCTTTAACATGGGAACTGGAATGGTACTTGCTGTCAGCAAAGAAGAAGAGGAACAAGTCATTGACCATTTTACTCGTATTGGGGAAAAGGCTTATACACTAGGAAAAGTAACAGAGGACGGGGAAATAAATATCATCCTCAAATAGTGTTGGAGGAATGTATATGAAGCGGATTGCTGTTTTTGCTTCTGGTAATGGATCTAACTTTCAGGCGATAGTCAATGCGGTAAAACGAGGGGAGTTAAATGCCTCTATTACCCTATTAGTCTCTGATAAACCAGAAGCTTATGTGCTTGATAGAGCGATGAAAGAAGAAATTCCCACCTTTGTTTTTGCAGCAAAGAATTATCAGGAAAAAGCAGATTATGAACAAGAAATTTTAAAGCATTTAGAAGCAAATGAGATTGATTTAATTGTTCTTGCAGGATATATGAGATTAATAGGTGATACACTTTTACAAGCATTTGCGGGCAAAATTATCAATATACATCCGTCTCTACTTCCTGCTTTTCCAGGAAAGGATGCAATTGGTCAAGCCTTAGAGGCAGGAGTTTCACAAACTGGTATTACCATTCATTATGTAGATGCCGGAATGGATACAGGGCCTATTATTGCCCAAGAGGCCATTGCTTTGTCAGAAAAAGAAACAAGAGAAAGCATTCAGGAAAAAATTCAAGTATTGGAGCACCAGCTATATCCACAGGTGATCCAACACTTGCTTCATAAAAAAGAAGTTTTCCATTAATAGATGAACCGATAGACTAAAAGACCATCATACTTAAGATATCAACAGGCATGAAATATCAGGGGGAATAATGATGAAAAAAAGAGCATTAATTAGTGTTTCTGATAAAACAGGTATTACAGATTTTGCAAAAGAGCTTCATGAATTAGGATTTGAGTTAATTTCTACAGGCGGAACAAAAAAAGCGATTCAGGATAGTGGAATTCCTGTAATGAGCGTGAGTGATGTCACTGGATTTCCTGAAATTCTAGAAGGAAGAGTGAAAACTTTAAATCCGTATATTCATGGTGGATTGCTTGCGAAATTTGATGAGCCAAGTCATATTGCACAATTAGAAGAGCACAAAATTGACCCAATTCAAATCGTTTGTGTTAATTTGTATCCTTTCCAACAAACGATTGCTAAGGCAGATGTAACGGTGGAAGACGCGATTGAAAATATAGATATCGGCGGACCAACAATGCTTCGTGCTTCGGCAAAGAATCATCAGTATGTAACGGTAGTGGTAGATCCTGTTGATTATCAAACCGTTATTGCGGAATTAAAGCAAGAAGAGGAAGTAACGTTTGAAACGAGACGCAGACTTGCTGCAAAGGTATTCCGTCATACAGCTGCATATGATGCGATGATTGCGGAATATATGACTGAGCTTACGCAAGAAGAAACGCCAGAAAAATTAACGGTTACGTATGAGTTGAAGCAATCCTTACGCTATGGAGAGAATCCACATCAAAAGGCAGCATTTTACCGTAAACCACTTGGATCTGATTTCTCGATTGCTAACGCAACTCAATTACACGGAAAAGAACTTTCTTACAACAATATCAATGATGCAGATGCAGCAATTCAAATCGTAAAAGAATTTTCAGAGCCCGCTGCTGTTGCGATTAAGCATAGTAATCCATGTGGTGTTGGAACAGGGGAGGATATTTTTACTGCTTTTTCTAAAGCTTTTGCCGCAGATCCAGTTTCTATTTTCGGTGGGATTATTGCGTTAAATAGAGAAGTAGATGCAGAGACAGCTCAAAAACTACATGAAATTTTCTTAGAAATTGTTATTGCCCCTTCTTATTCCCAAGAGGCATTAGACATTTTACAAGGAAAGAAAAATATCCGTTTATTAACGATTCCCTTTGGAACTGGAAGCAGTAAAGAAATGAAATTTACTTCTATTGAAGGTGGGTTATTAACACAAGATTTTGACCGCTATTCTTTAGATGATGCAACGATTACAATCCCTACAGAGAAGAAACCTACAGACGAAGAGTGGGAAGCTCTAAAATTCGGCTGGAAAATCGTCAAGCATGTTAAATCAAATGCAATCGTAGTGAATAACAAAGAAATGACACTAGGCGTTGGTGCAGGCCAAATGAATCGCGTCGGATCTGCAAAAATTGCCTTAGAGCAGGCTGGTGAAAAAGCAGTTGGTGCAGTGTTAGCGTCTGATGCATTTTTCCCAATGGATGATACGGTTGAAGCGGCTGCTAAAGCAGGAGTTACGGCAATTATTCAAACAGGTGGAAGTATTCGTGATGAAGATTCCATCAAGAAAGCTAATGAATATGGTATTGCAATGGTATTAACAGGAGTAAGACATTTCAAACATTAATATCTTTAAGCTTGGGGGATATAGAGAATGAAAGTACTTGTTATTGGCCGCGGTGGTCGGGAGCATGCGATTTGTACAAAAGTAAGCGAAAGTGAAAAAGTAGACACTGTTTTTGTGGCGCCAGGAAATGTTGGAATGACCGATGTCGCAGAACGTATTGCGATAGAAGAAACAGAAATAGCAAAACTGGTTGATTTTGCATTAACGCAAATGATTGATTTAACCATTGTTGGTCCAGAGGTACCGTTACTTCTTGGTGTAGTTGATCAATTTCAAGCTGCTGGTTTAAAAGTATTTGGTCCAAATCAACGTGCTGCTGAAATAGAGGGAAGCAAGTCATTCGCTAAAGACTTAATGAAGAAATATCAAATTCCAACTGGAGAATACCAAACTTTTTCTGACTATGAAGCAGCGAAAGCCTATATAGAGGAAAAAGGTGCACCAATTGTTATTAAAGCAGATGGTTTAGCAGCAGGCAAAGGCGTAACTGTTGCAATGAACATGGAAGATGCACTAGAGAGCATCAAGGAAATGCTTGTTGGCGAAAAATTCGGAAGTGCTTCTGCAACAGTCGTTATTGAGGAATTTTTAGCTGGAGAAGAATTTTCTTTAATGTCCTTTGTGGATGGAGAAACGGTAATACCTTTGGAAATTGCCCAAGATCATAAACGTGCCTTTGACGGAGATAAAGGACCGAATACAGGGGGAATGGGTGCTTATTCTCCTGTACCACACATTAATCAGAATATCGTGCAAACGGCAATTGAAACAATCGTCAAACCAACTGCAAAAGCAATGATTGAAGAAGGTAGAACATTTACAGGTATTTTATACGCTGGGTTAATTGCAACAGACAAAGGACCAAAAGTAATTGAATTTAACGCAAGACTAGGGGACCCAGAAACACAGGTTATTTTACCGCGCATGAAGTCCGATTTAGTGGAAGTTATTTTATCTGTATTAAATGGAGAGGCTCCTACAATAGAATGGTATGAAGAGGATATGCTAGGAGTAGTTATTGCGTCAAAAGGCTATCCAGAGGCATATGAAAAAGGTGCTGTTATTGAAGGCTTAGATAAAATGGAAGATGTCTCTATTTTTCATGCGGGGACAGACCTAAATGAAGATGGTGCATTTACAACAGATGGCGGCCGTGTTTTATTAATTGCTACAAAGAGCAGTACATTAAAAGAGGCGCAGGATAAAGTATATAAGGAACTAGAGAAATTAGAGAGCGATGGTGTTTTTTATCGAAAAGACATCGGCTTTAAGGCTATAAAATAAAGAAGTAATCCCTGTATGTAGCATTGGTTTAATCAATGTTTTGCATATGGGGATTTTTTGTTAATGGTATATGGTGTGGTAACAGAGGAGTCGTCTCTGAGCCCGGAATCAAGCAAAAGTAGTCTTCGAGGTAACAGAGGAGTCGTCTCTGAGCCCGGAATCAAGCAAAAGTAGTCTTCGAGGTAACAGAGGAAGCATCTCTGAGCCTGGAATCAAGCAAAAGCTGTCTTCAAGGTAACAGAGATTCCTCCTCTAAGCCCAACAACATAAAAAATCCAACCTATAGGTAACAGAGACACTTTCTCCATTTCAACTTAAGCTAATTCAATTCCACCTGTAATACCATATATTTGTGCAGTAACATAGCTAGATTCATCGGATGCTAGAAATACATAAGTATTTGATAGTTCAACTGGCTGGCCAGCACGTTTTAAAGGTGCTTGTTGGCCGAATGTTGGAATGGCTTCACTTGGCTGACCACCTGTGATTTGTAAGGCTGTCCAAATTGGGCCTGGAGCAACGGAGTTTACTCGGATTCCTTTGGAAGCTAATTGTTTAGCAAGACCTCGAGTAAAGCCGTTAATGGCAAATTTAGATGGTGCATAATCTAATAAATTTGGACTAGGATTATAGCCTTGAACAGAGGTGGTTGTAATGATAGAAGCACCTTTTGGCAAGTATGGAAGTGCCGCTTTTACTACCCAATATAAAGAGAATACGTTTACTTCGAAGGTTTTTCGAAGCTGCTCTGTTGATAAATCCAGAATATCATCAACAGCCTGCTGTTTTCCGGCTACTAAAGCTAATACGTCTAATCCACCTAATTCCTGATAAGATTTATCCACTAATTCTTTACAGAAATTTTCATCACTTAAATCTCCAGGTATCAGCACTGCTTTTTGGCCCTCTGCTTCAATTAATTTCTTTACCTCATCAGCATCTTCTTGTTCTGCAGGTAAGTAGTTAATTGCTACGTCAGCACCTTCACGGGCATATGCGATGGCGGCTGCACGACCAATTCCAGAATCGCCACCAGTTACTAATGCTTTTCGGCTTTTTAATCTTCCAGCTCCTTTATAGCTTGTTTCCCCACAGTCAGGCTGTGGATCCATTTTAGCTTGTACACCAGGAGGCTCCTGATATTGTTTTGGAAATTCATCATTATAATATAGATTCAATGGATTTTTCGGATTTGCCATTTTTATCAGCTCCTTCGTTATTTTCTGTTATTGCATTTACCACATCGAAGCATTCCTAAACATTACTAAAGGCTATCCGATAGGTTGGATAGCCTTTAGTAATGTTTATTTTTTCATATCATTTGGAGAGAATATTTTCTCTGGACTAAATTGTTCCATCATTTCTGCTACTCCCTTAGAGGAAGAAGAATCTTTTGCCTCGGCATCATGGGAGGCTGGGGATGGAGTATGTGAACTTTGACTTTGCGCGTGGTTGTGCTGGAATTTAGGCATAATTGCATCCTTTTTTCCATAAAGCGCAACTATTGGACAATAACGGACGATTCCTTCTGCGATTTTCATCCCCGCAAGTAAGGAAATTAGAAAATAAGATTGTTTATAGGGCTTCTTCGCCATTTTTGCCGTACTCCATGCAAGGAATGCACAACCACAGGTAATACGAATAAGCGCATTAATTAGACTTATATTTTGTTTTGGATTCATAAGTTTCGTTCCTCCTACATAAATTTAACAAAACGGTAATATGAATTGATATTTTATATGGTAAAATGATGTTAATCTTAGGGAATTCCAATGCAATTTCCTATCTATTTAAAGAAAAATCGTTACATTTTTTATATACATGAGACAGACATGAAAAGGGAGGAAGCGTAGTGTTAGCTCAGCGATATCGATGGAAAAACAAAGTTTTGCGTGACCATGTATCCATTTTGAATGGTGAAAAATCCCCTACAATCATTCTAAAAAATGCAACATATTTAAATCAGATATTACGCAAGTGGCTTATAGCAAATATATGGATATATCAAGATAGAATCATTTATGTGGGCAATGATATGCCCAAACGAATAGATAAAGCAGAAATGGTTGATTGCACAGATCTTTTTTTAGTTCCAGGATACATAGAACCACATGCACATCCTTTTCAAATTTATAATCCCCTAACCTTAGCCCAATATACATCACAATTTGGAACAACTACACACGTGAATGATAACCTTGTTTTGGCTATGCAGTTAGAAAAAAAGAAAGCGTTTACTTTTTTAGGCTTTATGAAGGACATTCCATCTACGATATTATGGTGGAGTAGATATGATGCGCAAACAGAGTTAAAAGAGGAAGAGCAAGTTTTTTCCCATGGGAATGTAAAAAGTTGGCTAGAGAATGATGCAGTGATTCAAGGTGGAGAATTAACGGGCTGGCCGAAACTTTTAGACGGTGATGATATGATGCTACACTGGATGCAGGAGACAAAGCGCTTGAGAAAACGAATCGAGGGGCATTTTCCTGGAGCATCGGAGAAGACGCTTGCGAAATTAATGCTCCTCGGGGTAGATAGTGATCATGAAGCAATGACGGGTAAAGAAGTGCTGAATCGTTTACTTCAAGGTTATAAAGTAAGTCTTCGGTACTCGTCTATTCGACCAGATTTGCCCAAATTGCTAAAGGAAATGAAAGAATTGGGAATTGATCAGTATGATAGTTTTATGTTAACTACAGATGGCTCACCATCTTCCTTTTACGAAAATGGGCATATAGATCAGCTCATTCGGATTGCAATGGATCATGGTGTACCATTAATAGATGCTTATAATATGGCAACCGTTAATATCGCTAACTATCATGGAATCGAACATTTACATGGAAACATTGCAACAGGAAGAGTGGCAAATATTAATTTTCTGCAGGCGAAAGATAATCCAACGCCTGTCTCTGTATTAGCAAAAGGAATTTGGGTGAAGAAAGACGGCAAAGCAATTAAGGAAGCTTATCCATCGGTTGATTGGGAGCAATTTGATTTAAGCCCGCTTGATATAAAATGGAACGTAAATAGTCTTGATATGCAATTTTCAATGCCATTTGGAATAAAATTGGAGAATGCAGTAATTACCAAACCATATTCCATCTCGATTAACGTTTCCGATGCTATTCTTACGGAGGAACACGATGAATGTTATTTTATGCTCTTAGATCGAGAAGGAGAATGGCGAATCAACACGTTATTGAAGGGATTTACAAAGGAAATTGGGGGAATGGCTAGCTCTTATACTGGAGATGGAGATATTGTTTTATTAGGAAAAAGCCATGCTGATATGATAACCGCATTTGAACGATTAAAAGAGATAGGTGGAGGAATTGTTCTGGTGAAAAACGGCAAGGTAGACATTGAAATTCCATTGCCTTTACGAGGAATGATGGCCGCTATGCCAATGGAGGAACTTATTAAAAAAGAGAAGGAATTGCTGCAATATATTAAAGATAGAGGCTATCGGTATGAGGATCCTATTTACACCATTGTGTTTTTCACCTCAACCCATTTACCCTATATTCGGATTACCCAAAAAGGTTTATATGATGTAATGAATAAAAGTGTACTCTTTCCAGCGATAATGCGTTAAAATATAAAAGAGTTCTATTGTTTAATTTGAATATTCTGATATATTAAATAGTAAGGATTTACTCCCTTTAGTAAGTTTCCTAAGGGGAGTAAATGTTAGACACAGACCATTTCACATCGTGTTGATTGAAAAATAGGAGGGGACTATGAAGAAAAAGTGGTTTGTTTTTTTATTTTTGCTTCTTACCTTAACGGCTTGTAATGGGGAACCGAAGGATGTAGGAAAACATAATGGTAATCAAACTGGCAATGGTACCAAGGAAGAAGAGGGAATAAAGGACCTTGCTACTTTGTATCCATTAACTGGTTTGCCTAGCCACACAGAAAGTACTGACCGTGCCGTTACTGTTATGATTAATAATCATCCTGACGCTAGACCGCAAACCGGACTGGCAGATGCAGATATGGTGTATGAAGTATTAGCGGAAGGGGAAGTTACTCGTTTTCTAGCCGTTTTTCAAAGTACAAAGCCTAAGGTAATTGGTCCTGTCCGTAGTTCCCGAGACTATTATATAGAGCTTGCAAAGGGGTATAATAGTTTGTATATCGCACACGGATATAGCCCAGAAGCAAAAAAGCTACTTACAAACGGCTATATTGATAATTTAAACGGCATGGAGTATGATGGAACCCTCTTTAAAAGATCCTCTGACCGAGTAGCTCCACATAATTCTTACATAAGCTTTGCCAACATTGAGAAGGGGGCAAAGGAGAATAATTATTCGCTATCAGGAGCACCAGAACCTCTCCTATTTTTAAAAACAAAAGAATTAGAGGAAATCGAGGGAGAAGAGGCAAACTCCGTCAGTATTAATTATGGTAACAATCCAAGCTTTAATTCACAGTTTTTATATGAAAAAGATGTACAGAAATATATTCGTTTTTCAAACGGAGAACAAACGGTAGATTATGAAACAAATGCATCGATAGCAGTAGATAATGTGTTTATAATTGAGACTAGTCATAAGGTTATTGATAATAAAGGAAGAAAAGAAATTGATTTAACATCTGGTGGCAAGGCATATTTGTTGCAACAAGGAAAATGGCAGGAAGTCAATTGGAAAAATAGTAAAGGAAGACTTCTCCCATTTAAAGGAGATAAACAGTTAGGGTTTGTACCTGGGAAAACATGGATTAATATAATCCCTTCTACTCCTGGGCTAAAGAACGCTGTAACGCTGAAATAATGATGGACTATTGTCAAGGCTAATTACCAAAAATGTTGCCTTGGATAAAAATAAAGGATAAAAAATGGAGGTTTACTATGCAAATTGATAAATTAAGAGGAAGAGAACTGGATCAATTATTTGAATCCATTCTCTCCCTTGAATCATTGGAAGAATGCTATCAGTTTTTTGATGACTTATGTACAGTAAATGAAATTCAATCCCTTTCCCAACGGTTAGAAGTAGCAAGAATGTTAAGGGAAGGAAATACGTATCACACAATTGAAAAAGAAACAGGTGCAAGTACTGCAACTATATCTCGTGTTAAGCGTTGCTTAAATTATGGAAATGATGCATACGAATTAGCATTAGCACGAATTAAGAAAGAAGAGCCAACGAAAATAGAAGAATAAAATAGAGAAAGGGATTGTCCCAAAAAAGAGTAAATCTGAACGATTTTCTCTTTCCGGACAATCCTTTTATTTTTTGAATTCTAGACCTTTTTTGATGCAAACTAAGATATATTTACTATGTGAAAAATGAAACAATTGTCCGCTCCTTTTCGTCCAATAGGAAAGAGAGGGATTTCCTCCATTCCTTTTAAAAGTTAAGAAAGCATAAGTTTATGAAGTCAGTTGGAGTGTCCAGAATCTGGACTTAGCGTTCCTCGTGTTTCCTATATCTCAGGAAAGGTCGCTCCACCCCACACGCTCCTAAACGGGTGTCCTCCGCTTTTCTAAATATTTACAAGCAATTAAACAGAAGGATTTCTTTTTTGATGGAATATCTAATGCTATAATGAAATGATGTAATGGTTAGAATGGAGGAAGTTTGCATGTATGATGTGCGCGAATGGCGTCATGTATTTAAATTAGACCCGAATAAGGAAATTTCAGATGAAGCGCTTGATCGTTTATGTGAATCTGGTACAGATGCAATCATCATCGGTGGAACAGACGGCATAACGTTAGATAATGTATTAAATTTAATGGCACGTGTACGTCGTTACACTGTTCCTTGTATATTAGAGGTGTCAACAATAGATTCGGTTTCACCCGGATTTGATTTATATTTTATTCCTACCGTGCTAAATAGCAGTGATACGAAATGGATTACTGGTCTTCATCATGAAGCGGTAAAGGAATATGGAGAGCTAATGGATTGGGACGAATTCCTTATTCAAGGCTATTGTGTGTTAAATAAAGACTGTAAAGCAGCGGAGTTAACAAGTGCCGAAACGGAATTATCCGAGGCGGATATCGCAGCATATGCCTTAATGGCTGAAAAGATGTTTCATTTACCGATCTTTTATTTAGAATACAGTGGGATTTATGGAGATCCATCCATTGTAAAAGCAGCTAAAAGTCAATTAAATGAAACAATTCTGTTCTATGGTGGAGGAATTGAATCACTAGAACAGGCAGAGGAAATGGGAAATCACGCAGATGTAATTGTTGTCGGAAATATTATTTACAAAGATTTATCTGCTGCATTACAAACTATTAAAATAAAAAAGAGCAATCGTTGAATATCCAATGAGGCTAGGTTAAAATAGAATATATGTTCTTATGGTGGTGAAGAGATGCAATTTTTAACAGATAAAATATTAAATGGATTAAACCCTGAACAAAAGGAAGCTGTTAAAGCAACAGATGGTCCTTTGTTAATTATGGCTGGAGCAGGAAGTGGAAAAACCCGAGTTTTAACACAGAGAATTGCTTATCTTATGGTGGAAAAGGGAGTCAATCCATACAATATCTTAGCAATTACCTTTACAAATAAAGCAGCAAAGGAAATGCGTCAAAGGATTGCAGCTGTTTTAGGTGGCGCAAGTGAAGATATATGGATATCAACCTTTCACTCTATGTGTGTACGCATTTTAAGAAAAGATATTGATCGAATTGGCTATAACCGGAATTTTACGATATTGGATACAACTGATCAGCAGTCTGTTATTAAAGGTATATTGAAAGACCGAAATATTGATCCGAAGAAATATGATCCCCGTGCTATTCTAGCAAGTATTAGTTCTTCAAAGAATGAACTCGTTACTCCAGAAGAATTTGCGAAGACTGCAGGCGATTACTTCTCACAAATTGTTAGTGATGTTTATACAGAATATCAAAGACGTTTACGTAAAAATCAAGCATTGGATTTCGATGATTTAATTATGCAGACAATCCATCTTTTTCAAAGAGTTCCTGAAGTACTAGAGTACTATCAACGTAAATTTCAGTATATTCATGTGGATGAGTATCAAGATACAAATAGATCTCAATATATGTTAGTAAAGCTTCTAGCAAGCAGATTCCGCAATTTATGTGTAGTTGGTGATTCCGATCAGTCCATTTATGCATGGCGTGGTGCTGACATTTCAAACATCCTTTCCTTTGAAAAGGACTATCCGAATGCAAAAGTAGTTATGCTTGAACAAAACTATCGTTCCACAAAACGAATCCTTCAAGCGGCGAATCAGGTAATTGCCAACAACTCTGGTCGTAAGGATAAAAACTTATGGACAGAAAATGAAGATGGTAACATGATTTATTATTATCGAGCGGATAGCGAGCAAGGAGAAGCACAATTTGTTATTGGGAAAATTCAAGAATTAAGAAGAACAAGCTCCATTCCTTTATCCGATATAGCGATACTTTATCGAACGAATGCCCAATCCCGTGTAATGGAGGAAATGCTGCTAAAATCAAATATTGAATATTCGATTGTGGGAGGTATAAAGTTCTACGATCGAAAGGAAATTAAAGATACACTAGCTTATCTACGATTGATTGCTAATCCTGATGATGATATTAGTTTCCAACGGGTAATTAATGTTCCAAAGCGTGGAATCGGATCTAGTTCAGTTGATAAGATTGCTAATTTTGCTGCAATGCATGATATGTCCATGTATCAAGCATTAGAAGCTGTTGAATTAATTGGCTTAAGTCCAAAGATTACAAAGGCTGCGAGTGAGTTCCGTGATTTGATTCAAAATTACACGAGAATGCAGGAATATTTATCTGTGACAGAGCTAGTTGAGGAAGTAATCGATAAATCTGGATATGTAGACATGTTAAAAGCAGAAAAATCAATTGAGGCGCAGAGTAGATTAGAAAACATAGAAGAATTTATGTCCGTATCAAAAAACTTTGAAGAAGCTAATGAGGATAAATCATTAATTGCCTTCTTAACTGATTTAGCATTAGTAGCCGATATTGATAAATTAGATGAAGATGGACAACAGGCGGATTCCGTTGTCTTAATGACATTGCACTCAGCAAAAGGGTTGGAATTCCCAGTTGTCTTTTTAATCGGCATGGAGGAAGGCGTATTCCCTCACTCCCGTTCCTTAATGGAAGAAACAGAAATGGAAGAGGAGCGCCGTCTTGCATATGTAGGAATTACACGGGCAGAAAAGCAATTGTATTTAACAAATGCTCAAATGAGAACATTATTCGGACGTACCAATATGAATCCACCTTCTCGCTTTGTGAAAGAAATTCCGGAAGATTTACTAGAAGGTATAAATCCTGTTTCGAATAGACAAAGAATGTCTCCAACACAAAGCGGCTCTCGAAGCTCTTATTCACAACAGCAACCAATGAGAAAGGCTGTTATTCGCCCTGCTACAATTGCAACAGGCGGAGAAGGAATTGGATGGAGTGTAGGGGATAAAGCTGTTCATGGAAAATGGGGTATAGGTACCGTTGTTAGTGTAAAAGGGGAAGGCGATTCGAAAGAGCTAGACATTGCTTTTCCTAGTCCAGTAGGTATTAAACGACTATTGGCTAAATTTGCACCGATTCAAAAAGGATAAGGAAAGGAAAAGGGTATATGGAACAAAACCTTGCAGAGAAGCGAGTAAAAGAACTGCATAATTTATTAAATCAATATGGGTATGAATATTATGTTCTGGATAATCCTTCTGTTCCTGATGCGGAATATGACGCATTATTAAATGAATTAATACATTTGGAAGAACAATTTCCAAGCTTAAAAACAAATGATTCTCCATCACAACGAATTGGTGGAGAAATATTGGATATGTTCTCAAAGGTTCAGCATCAAAAGCCGATGCTGAGCCTAGGGAATGCATTTAATGAAGGAGATTTACGTGATTTTGATCGGAAGGTTCGTGCGGCTATTGGGGATGATTTTTCATACGTATGTGAATTAAAGATAGACGGGCTTGCTGTTTCCCTCCGATATGAGAATGGCTTATTTGAGCAAGGCGCAACAAGAGGAGACGGTACAACTGGAGAAGATATTACAGCGAATCTAAAAACGATTCGCTCCATTCCTCTCCGCTTAAATCAACCGGTGAGCATTGAGGTTCGTGGTGAAGCATTTATGCCAAAAAAATCCTTTGAGGCGCTAAATAAAATAAAGGATGAAAATGGGGAAGAGCCATTTGCCAACCCTAGAAATGCGGCGGCTGGTTCTTTGCGTCAACTAGATCCAAGAATTGCAGCATCACGAAATCTAGATGTTTTTCTTTATGCAATTGGGGATGTTGGGCAGACGGGTGTTCAATCCCATAGTGAAGGTCTAGATTTATTAGACACACTTGGATTTAAGACGAATAAAGAAAGAAAAAAATGTGCTACGATTGAGGATGTTTTACGATATATTGATGGTTGGCAGGAGAAACGTCCACACTTGCCATATGAAATAGATGGAATTGTCATAAAGATAGACGGGTTAGCTCATCAAGAGAAGCTAGGAACAACGGCGAAAAGTCCAAGATGGGCAATAGCTTATAAATTCCCAGCAGAAGAAGTAATGACAAAGCTTCTTAATATTGAACTAAATGTCGGGAGAACAGGTGTTGTAACGCCTACTGCTGTACTAGAACCAGTGAAGGTTGCTGGGACAACAGTGAAAAGAGCGTCTTTACATAACGAGGACTTAATACGTGAGAAAGATATTAGACTCGGTGACATGGTTGTTGTCAAAAAAGCTGGCGATATTATTCCAGAAGTAGTGAATGTGTTAGTGGAAAAAAGAACCGGTGATGAAGAAGAGTTTCTAATGCCAACTCATTGTCCAGAATGTAATAGCGAGCTTGTTCGATTAGAAGAAGAAGTAGCGTTGCGCTGTATTAACCCAAAATGTCCTGCACAAATTAGGGAAGGCTTAATTCATTTTGTTTCTAGAAATGCCATGAATATTGATGGGCTTGGTGAGCGAGTAGTGAGCCAATTATTTTCTGAAAAATTAATTGAAGATGTTGCTGATTTGTACACATTAGAATTCGAGCAACTGATTCAATTAGAGAGAATGGGTGAAAAGTCTGTTAACAATTTACTGCAAGCAATTGAGGTATCGAAACAAAACTCTCTTGAGAGGTTGTTATTTGGTTTAGGTATTCGTCATGTGGGTGCAAAAGCAGCGAAAACGATTGCGATGGAATTCAAACATATGGATTCACTTGTGAAAGCTACTAAAGAGGATTTAACAGCCATCAATGAAATCGGGGAAAAGATGGCGGATTCCATTGTTACTTTTTTTGAACAAGAAGAGGTACTGGAATTAATTACAGAGCTAAAAGCATATGGTGTCAACATGGAATATACAGGCCCATTACCAGTAGCAACAGAAGAAGCGGATTCCATATTCGCAGGTAAAACAATTGTATTAACAGGAAAGTTAGAACAGCTTTCTCGTAACGAAGCAAAAGAGCAAATTGAATTGCTAGGTGGTAAAATAACCGGAAGTGTTAGCAAGAAAACAGATTTAGTCGTTGCAGGAGAAGATGCAGGAAGCAAGCTAACAAAAGCGGAACAGTTAGGTATTGAAGTGTGGGATGAGGAAAGGCTTATGGAAGAATTGAAGAATAAAGGTGTGTTTACTGAATGAAAAAACACGTAATGATGATGATGGGACTAGTACTAATCCTTTCAGCTTGTGCACCAAACTTTAATAAGGAAGAAAAAGTAAAAACAGAAGATGTAGATAGTAATTCGACAGAAACAGCGATTATTCCGAACTATAAAATCTCTGAAAATTATTATAAGGTAGTCGTTCCATTTAAAGCATCGGAAGCAAGGGGATTAGTCGTAAATAATTTAAATACACGCTATGATATTGCTGAATTCGAAACAGGATTAATGCGGATTGCACAAAATGCATATGATCCGGAAGAATATTTTTTCCAAGAAGGACAGTATTTAGATAGTAGTATAATCTCAAGCTGGCTAGGGAGAAAATCAGATAAGAATCCTGAGGGCTTGAATCCAGCTGGTAAGGAGAATGGGAAAGAGCCTATTTATTTAGCCCATATCCTTGAGCATGATTATTTAGTGAAAACCGATGATAATAGTTTAAAGCTTGGTGGGATTTCAATTGGTTTGGCTATGAATTCTGTCTATTCCTATGAAGAAAAGGGAGCAGCAAAAGAACTTAAACTAGATCGAACAAAGCTTGAAAAAGAAGGCAAGAGAATTGCAGAAGAGGTCGTAAAAAGAATTAGAGGCGTGGAAGGACTTGAACAAATTCCAATCATAATCTCTCTTTTTGAACAGAAGGAAAGTTCCTCTGTTGTTCCTGGAAACTTCTTTGCTTACTCGAAGATTGCCGGCAATAGTAAAAGTATTGGTGACTGGGAAGATATTAATGAAAAATATATATTATTTCCAAGTTCTGACACAAAGTATAAGTCAGAAGCGGATGCTTTTTCCTATTTCAAGCAAGATATAGAAAACTATTTTCCAAACTTTAATGGAGTTGTCGGAAGAGCTTTCTATGTTAATGATAAAATGCAAAATTTAAGTATTGAGATTCCAATTCAATTTTATGGAGAAGCAGAAGCGCTCGGCTTCACCCAATTTGTAGCAGGAAAAGTGATGGAACACTTTCCTCCAAATAATAACTCTTCTGTACAGGTTAGTATTACATCTGTATACGGTCCTGAATCATTAATCGTACGTGATGTTGATGCAGAAGAACCATATATTCATATTTATGAGTAATGACTAGAGAGTATTAGGCATCATGTTTCCCCTTAAATAAGTGGAAGGAGTGATGTCTGATACTCTCTTTTTTGTGTAATGACAAAAAATTTTAAAAAGATACAAGTTTTTTTATTGGCAGAGTAGAGTATAGTATGGAAGAGGAATCAATCTGAAGGAGTTGTGAGTATGTCATCAAACCCTAATTTAGATGATTATATGCAAAAGGGCATGTATGGGGCAAAGGAAACGAAGCCAGAGGAACGAAGAAAATTTCTTGGTTCCTTAAGAGAAAGAGTTGTGATTGCATTGAACCAATCTCAAGTAATTGAAGCAACGCCTTATATAGAAATTATCGATGCTATGAAAAAAAATGCTGGCGCGAAATTATATTTAAATGGTCATTTAGACTATTCCTACTTATCGAAGTACATCAAAGAAGCAAATCAAGTAAATATGGAATACACAATCGTAACCAATAAAGATTCGGATAGTGAAATTGGTTTATTGATTGCTTATGATTATGCAATCAATAAAGAAAATATTTATGTGGGAGAACCAAAAACGGAAACAGCAGAAGAGGAATCTTTGAAAGAAGAACAGAAAAAGGGATTGTTTACGACGATTGGGAAATGGTTTAGTAAATAAGGGGAAGCTCAAAAAGAGGAATCTTTTTGAGCTTTTTTTGAAGTAATGGGTGTGGACATGTTTACTTATCCTGAAAAAGGTAAATAAAAAAGAAAGTGCAAAATATTTGTTTTGTGAAATTATATTGTGTACAATGTATTTGTGATAAATAATAAATTATTGGAGGAATTATTCATGAGCGAAACAATTCTTACAACATCCGTTACAGCAACTGGAGGAAGAGAAGGTCGAGTAGAATCAGAAGACTATGTTATTCAATTTGATACAGCAATGCCAGGAACACAAAGAGAAAAGGAATTGGAGGATGCAACAAATCCTGAGCAATTATTTGCAGCTGGATATGCGGCATGCTTTGATGGTGCATTGCAATTAATGGCACAAAGAGAAAAAGTAAAATTTGAATCGGAAACAACAGCAAGTGTTAGCTTATTAAAGGATGAAACAGATCAAGGCTTTAAATTAGGTGTGAAATTATCTGTTAAAGGGACTGGAATTGAAAAGACTGTATTAGAGGAGCTTGTACACAAAGCGCATAATTTCTGCCCTTATTCTAAAGCAACAAGAGGGAATATTGAGGTTCAACTAGAAGTGGTTACAGATTAATTAAGATATAAAAAGAAGAGCAGATGAAAGTATTACAAACTTCCATCTGCTCTTCTTTTTGTTGTTTATCCCATTTTAGATTAGAGCGAATTACGTAAGGTTTTGCAGAAGCTTTAAAAGAGATTGTTTTAATTCATTGACTTCCTCATCTGATTTTCCGAAAAGCTTGGTAACTTCGGTTGGAATACATTCTGCCTTTTGCTGTAGAGAAGCTCCATTTTCCGTTAAGGTAATTAGTACAGAACGCTCATCTTCAAGGGATCGCTTACGTTGAAGTAATCCTTGCTGTTCCATTCTCTTAAGCATTGGTGTTAATGTGCCAGAATCAAGATATAAATAATTTCCCATTTCCTTCACACTAAGACTTCTATGCTCCCAAAGAAGCAAAAGTACTAAGTATTGTGGATAGGTTACATCTAGCTCCTCTAACAATGGCTTATATTTTTTCGTTAATTCTCGAGAACTTGCATATAAAAGAAAACAAAGTTGGTTTTCTAATTTTAAAGAGTCTATTTCATTCATTTTCGTCACCTAGCTTTTTAGTCTTCTAAATATAAACTATTGTATCGGATTTTTATTTAATTTCCTATCTATTTGCCGATAATGGGAAAAATAAAGTAAATTCTGTTCTGCAAATAATGGTTTTGTACAAAAAAGGAAAATTATATGATGCCAGAAAATAAGCTTTAGAAAAAAGGATTTAATAAAAAATTAGCGAAATAAATAAGAAAAGGGAAAAAATGGAGAGAGTGTATGGATATAACAGCATTAAGACCTAAAAAAAGGTCAGCCCTACGTCTTTATTTCGGAAAAAAATATTATACGACCAAGAGATATATGCAATGGATGATAGAAAGAAAGCAATATGCAAAGAAAAAGCAAAAGGCATTACTACCGTATTCCTATTTTACCCATAAAACGATGCTGCTAAGAGAATTAAAAGATGTTGATATGAAGCTTCAGTATAATAAAATTACCAATTTGAAATTGGCAGTTTCCAAAATAAATCAGATAGTGTTGGAACCAGGAGAAACCTTTTCGTATTGGAGAACAATTGGAAAGCCCACATATAAAAAAGGTTACGTTGATGGGATGGTTCTTTTTGCAGGCGGTTATCGGACGGGAGTTGGTGGGGGACTGTGCCAACTGTCTAATCTTATCTACTGGATGACATTACATACTTCATTAACTGTAGTGGAAAGGCATCGCCATAGCTATGATGTTTTTCCTGATTCGAATCGAACTCAGCCATTCGGTAGTGGAGCGACTTGTTCCTACAATTATTTAGATTTACAAATCAAGAATGAAACGGATACACCTTTTCAATTGTGCTTAGAAGTTACGGATACCCATTTAAAAGGGGAATGGCTAGGAACATCACCTAGTTTATTTCGTTATGAGGTGTTTGAAAAGGCGCATCAAATCACACCAGCATATTTTGGAGGTTATATCCGTCATAATCAAATCTATCGGAAAAAGTTTAATAGAAGAGGCGTATTGTTGGAGGAAGAGTATATCACAGAAAATCATGCATTAATGATGTATGAGCCACTTCTTTCTTCGACGGAGAATACACCATAAAAAGAGGGGAATCCCTCTTTTTTCTACTTTAAAGTAGAAATGAACCGAGCGACTGACTAAGACATAATGGTATACTTGTAGAAGAGTGTAAATTTTATTTTTTATGTAAAACAACATTTTTTTAGGAAATAGCCTCCTATTATGATATTCGGTTGCTTTCCTAACGTTTTGTTTGATATTATCAGATTATTGTGTTGTACGTATAATGATGGAGGTGACATATATATGTCAAGAATTACAAAGGAAGAAGTAAAGCATGTTGCGAATCTTGCTAGACTTGCGATATCAGATGAGGAAGCAGGGCATTTTCAAAAGCAGTTAGATGCTATTATTTCTTTTGCAGAGCAATTAAATGAATTAGACACAGAGGGAATCGAACCAACTTCCCATGTATTAGATATGAAAAATGTATTACGTGAAGATATACCAACGAAGGGATTACCTGTTGAGGATGTTTTGCGCAATGCACCAGATCATCAGGATGGACAAATTAAAGTACCATCTATCATAGAGTAAGGAGGGGAAAATACATGAGTCTTTTTGATCAAAAGATGACGGATTTACAAGAATTATTACATAAAAAAGAGATATCTGTTACTGATTTAGTAAAAGAATCGTATAATCGCATAAAAGACGTAGATGAGAAAGTACAAGCATTTTTAACATTAGACGAAGAAAATGCTTTATCACAAGCTAGCGCACTAGATAGCAAGCTTGTAAATGGGGAACATTCCGGAAGCCTATTTGGGATGCCAATTGGTATAAAGGATAATATCGTTACGAAGGATTTAAGAACAACTTGTTCTAGCAAAATCTTAGAGAATTTCCAACCGATTTATAATGCTACTGTTATGGACAAGCTACAAGCAGCTGGGGCTATTACGATTGGAAAGCTAAACATGGATGAGTTTGCTATGGGATCTTCAACAGAAAATTCTTATTACCAAAAAACGAAAAACCCATGGAATCTTGAAACAGTTCCGGGCGGTTCATCAGGTGGTTCTGCCGCATCGGTTGCAGCAGGTGAAGTACTCTTTTCACTTGGATCAGATACTGGTGGTTCTATTCGTCAACCAGCAGCATTCTGTGGGGTTGTCGGCTTAAAACCTACATATGGAAGAATTTCACGATTTGGTCTAGTTGCGTTTGCATCTTCACTGGATCAAATTGGACCAATTACACGTACGGTAGAAGACAATGCTTTCTTGCTTAATGCTATTTCTGGATTAGATCCAATGGATTCTACTTCGGCAAATGTAGAAGTCCCTGATTTTACGAAAGGACTAACTGGCGACATTAAGGGCATGAAAATAGCTGTGCCGAAAGAGTATTTAGCAGAAGGTGTAAATGAAGCAGTACGTCAATCTGTATTAGATGCCTTAAAGGTATTAGAGAAATTGGGCGCAACATGGGAAGAAGTATCCCTGCCACATAGTAAATATGCCCTTGCAACGTATTATTTATTATCTTCTTCAGAAGCATCGGCAAACCTTTCACGTTTTGATGGTGTACGCTATGGCTATCGTGCGGAAGATGTAGAAACATTGATCGATTTATATAAACGTTCTCGTGCAGAAGGATTTGGTGATGAAGTGAAGCGCAGAATTATGCTTGGAACCTTTGCTCTAAGCTCTGGCTACTATGATGCCTATTACAAAAAAGCACAAAAAGTACGTACATTAATCAAAAAGGATTTTGAAGACGTATTTGAAAAGTATGATGTCATTATTGGACCAACTACTCCGACTCCTGCCTTTAAATTAGGGGAAAATGTAGACGATCCATTAACGATGTATGCAAATGATATATTAACGATTCCAGTGAACCTTGCTGGTGTACCAGGTATTTCCGTTCCTTGTGGTTTCTCTAATGGTTTACCGCTTGGTTTACAAATTATCGGAAAACACTTTGATGAAGCATCTGTATATAAAGTGGCTTATTCGTTTGAACAGGCAACGGATTATCATAAACAAAAACCAACGCTGTAAGGGGTGAAAAAAATGGAATTTGAAACAGTCATTGGGCTAGAGGTCCATGTAGAGCTAAAAACACAATCAAAAATATTCTCAGCAAGTCCCAATCACTTTGGTGCTGCGCCGAATACAAATACAACAGTAGTCGATTTAGGCTATCCTGGCGTACTCCCTGTTTTAAATAAAAAGGCAGTAGAATATGGCATGAAGGCATCAATGGCATTAAATTGCGAAATAGCTACTGAAACAAAATTTGACCGTAAAAACTATTTTTATCCAGATAATCCGAAAGCTTATCAAATCTCACAATTCGATAAACCGATTGGAGAACATGGCTGGATTGAAATTGAAGTAGATGGCTATAAGAAAAAAATTGGAATTACCCGTGTGCATTTAGAAGAGGATGCGGGAAAACTAAATCATGAGAAAGGATATTCATTAGTGGACTTCAACCGTCAGGGAACGCCATTAATCGAAATCGTTTCTGAGCCAGATATTCGTACACCAAATGAAGCATATGCTTACTTGGAAAAATTGAAATCCATCGTTCAATATACAGGTGTTTCTGATTGTAAAATGGAAGAAGGATCTTTACGTTGCGATGCCAACATTTCGATTCGTCCAGTAGGGCAAGAGGAATTCGGAACGAAAACAGAGTTGAAAAACTTAAACTCCTTTAACTTTGTCCGTAAAGGCTTAGAGTATGAAGAACAACGCCAAAGAGAGGTTGTTTCTTCAGGTGGTGTCATTAATCAAGAAACACGCCGCTTTGATGAAGCAACCAGTACAACATTGTTAATGCGTGTAAAAGAAGGCTCCGATGATTATCGTTATTTCCCAGAACCGGATTTAACAGATTTATATATCGATGAAGACTGGAAAGCACGAATTCGCGCAGAAATTCCAGAGCTACCAGATGCAAGACAGAAGCGTTATATGGAAGTATGGGGCTTACCAGAGTATGATGCGAAAGTATTAACCGTTACGAAAGAGATGGCTGATTTCTTCGAAGGTACTGTGGCAAACGGAGCAGAACCAAAGCTTGCATCTAACTGGGTAATGGGTGACGTTTCTGCCTATTTAAACGCAGAACAAAAAGAGCTAGCAGAAGTAAAGCTAACACCAGAGAACCTTGCCGGCATGATTAAGCTTATTGGAAACGGAACAATTTCTAGTAAAATTGCAAAGCAAGTTTTTAAAGAGTTAATCGAAAATGGCGGAGATGCTGAAGCAATTGTTAAAGAGAAGGGGTTAGTACAAATTTCCGATGAAGGGGCATTATTGAAAATTATCGGAGAAGTATTGGATAACAACCCGCAATCCATTGAGGACTTTAAAAACGGAAAACAAAAAGCAATTGGTTTCCTTGTTGGTCAATTGATGAAAGCAACAAAAGGACAAGCTAATCCACAAATGGTTAACAAGTTGTTAGTGGAAGAAATGAATAAAAGATAATAAGAGAATTTCTTTTCTTAGCTGCCAGCAAATGTTGAATTACGACTTTGTTGGCAGCTTTTTTTGTTGAGAAAAAGGTAACAGAGAAACGTTCTCTGAGCCCGAGAGCAGTATAATGAGCCGGAAAAGGTAACAGAGGAATCACCGAAGCTCCCACTTAATTAAAAAGAACAAGGGAATGGATGATCCACGCCCTTGTTATAAATGTTTAATTTTTTTCTATAATAATCAATCCAAAGTAGGAACCAACCATCATTTCTATCGAATGTGCACTTCTCAGTAAATCATTTTCTGTAATTTCGACAGTATTTCCCAGGAAAAGTCCATAATCAACATTTACCTAAAAAGCTTGTCCAATAAAGGAGAATCAGCTTATTTTTTTCGGGTTGATTCGATCCTTTTTTATGTTTTTATCGTTTATTTTTGGTTCTTTGCTATGGATAAAATTAATGATATTAGAGCGATGTAAAAAGATTAGTAGAACTAAAAATAATAAAAATAGCCACTCATGCTCGATTGCAGGAGAAAATAGTGCATATAAGAAAATGGTTATCCCAACAGAAATACTACCTAGAAACACATATTTTGTTATAAAAATGACAGCAAAGAAAGCCAAATAGGTAATGAAAAACAGAGCTGGATTGGCAACAAGAAGAGTTCCGGCTGTTGTGGCAATTGCTTTTCCACCACGGAAGCCTGCAAAAATAGGAAAGCAATGACCGATGACTGCTACTAATCCAGTGTATAACGGATTTACATCTACCATAAGTAAGTATGGTAAACATGCGGCTAGCGCTCCTTTTCCAACATCAAGTAGTAAAACGGCAATCCCGGCTTTTTTGCCTAATACGCGAATAGAATTAGTTGCTCCAGGGTTAAAGCTGCCGTGTTTTCGAATGTCGATGCCATAAAAAAACTTACCTATTATTAAGGCAGTTGGAAAAGAACCGATTAAGTAAGAAGCTAGAATAATAATAATCAAGTGCATTTCTCCTTTAACATAATCTTAAGCTTACTAGAATAAAACATGATTTTAGTTCTCTGCTTTTATTCTATGCAGCAATAGGGAGAAGTTTGTTCCCTTCTCCCTATATTATAAATAATAGCTGCTGTTTTTTTTTGATTTTTCTAAGATTAATGTAAATCTTGTTCTTCTACTACCAAATTTTCAACCGTTACAATCACTTCTTCTGTATCTACATAATCTACCGTTAGTTCCATCCCTTTTTCTAGGAAAATACTATAAGGAAAATCATTTGATGAAACTTGGAAAATGGTTTTATTTCCTTCTAGCATGAATTTTACGATTGTACTATTTTCTATTTCTGATTTATACACATAGCTAACAGTTCCAGTTATCGTCTTTTGGTCGGCAATATTGTTAGGAACGGTTTTATCATTTTTTAAGAGGGTCACAAGTGCATATTTATAATCATTAAAAAGCTTTGTTTTTTCTGTATGATAACTATACACCTTTTCATCCTTCGCGTTAATTAACATAATTTCTCTTAATACATGATTGCTATCCATTAATGGGACAACCCATGTGAACTGCCCGTAAATTGTATAAAGTAGAGGAGTCCCCGCTTCATACTTTTGAGCACGAAACGTTTTCTCGGCAACATTGATAGCAGATTTCCCATTTAACGATCCATTTGCTTCGGTGTAGAAAGTAAGTGTACCAGTTCGGGCATTAATCATTGAGTAACCAACCATACTTCCGCTATCTGATTTCGGACGAGTGAAGTCTGTAAACCAATGTAATTGTAAATCTTCGTTAAATACTCCATTAACTTCGTCTACGTTTTCCCAAGTTGTGGGCAATTTCATATCTTCTTTTGCAAAAAGGGTATTCCAGAAACCATGAATATATTTTCCATACCACTCATTCCAATCTTCAGCTACACTTGTAGGAATGACATGGTCAATGAAATCGGGAATATTGTTCATCGCATAGTCTTCAACTTTTCCAGTAGCAGGGTCAATGATATAAATCCCTTTAATATCAACAATCTCTCGGAATTTATTATACTGGCCATAAGGAATAACATAATAAGGTTTATCATTATCATCTGGTTCAAAGCTAGCTTCAAGCAGAATCGTATCTTTATGTTTATTTCTGACTAGCCTTTTTAGATCTTCATTGAAGTATGCAGATGGAACATATTTCATAGA
The DNA here is from genome assembly GCF_038007965.1 of Niallia sp. FSL W8-0635. Taxonomy (GTDB): domain Bacteria; phylum Bacillota; class Bacilli; order Bacillales; family Cytobacillaceae; genus Niallia. The sequence continues at coordinate 543,007 of NZ_JBBOYD010000001.1, forward strand.
TGATTGAACTAAGACAGCATCCTCGTTTTCGTCCTCTGCACTCATTTTAATAAAACCAGGAACATCATTTCCTTTTACCCATTTGAAAAATCCTGTGTATTCAATTGGTGTCACCCAATAAAGATGCTCATCAATTTTTTGTAAAGTAGAATCTCCTAAATCGTAATAGGAAGGATGTGAAATCTCCCCAAGCTTCTTCTCACTACGATAACGCGCATAGCTTTCCGGAACAACGACGATATGCTTTTCATTAGTAGAAACAGCTTCTTTTTCGATAACAGTAGCTTTTTCTTGTACAAAATGATATTTATCTCCCGTTATGGTTAATGGATAAATAAATTGGACGTAGAGACTAAATAAGACAAAGTACAAAAATAGAATTCCTGTTATTTTATATCCCTTTACTTTTCCAAAAAGCAAATCTAAGAATAAGAAGAAAGCAAGATAAATAGCACCGTATTTAAATAAGGCCTGTAAGGTATGATCGATTAGCTGAAAATAATTAAGACAAAATATAATTAGAATCCCCGTAAGCAATCGAATGATTTGAAAGATAAGAAACCTTCGTTTTTTTAGATGGCTTTTCCATATGAATGGATTTAGTGTTAAAGCCAGTAATGCAAATAAATAATGCATACACATTCTCCTTTGATAATTTGCTATAGAATAAATACGAAAGAAATGGTAAAAAGTTTCAATTAATAATGATACTATTACAAAGGAGAGCATTACAAATAAATTTATTATGAAAAATAATAAAAAGACTGTAGGGTAATGACAGTCAGTTTACGTCTATTACTATAGAATGGCTAGGAAAGGGGGGAGAGGCCATTAGTGATCAAGTATTAATTGATAAAGTAAAAGCAGGTAATGATCACGCATTTCGTCTGTTAGTAGAAAAATATCGAGACTATTTGTTTCGTACCATATATAGTGTCTTGAAGGATCAAAAAGAAGCAGAAGATGCGACGCAGGAAGTGTTTATTAAAATCTATACCTCTCTCCCCAAATATGAGAATCAAGGTTTTAAAACATGGATTACAAGAATTGCTGTTAATCATGCCATTGATATGAGAAGAAAAAAACAAAGAAGAAAAGAAGAAATGGCAGAAGAATTGGAATCTCATATAGGAGGCTCTCTTGCCGATGATGTAGAATTAGAAGTGATGAGGCGGGAACGACAAAAGCTTGTCCAACAAAGGCTAGAAGAAGTACCTGCTAATTACAGAGATGTCATTTATGGTTTTTACATCCAAGAAAAAAGCTATCAAGAAATGGCATCTGAACAAAATGTTCAAGTGAAAACGATTGAAACGAAGTTGTATCGAGCGAGAATCTGGATCAAAACGCATTGGAAGGAGGAAGACTTTTTATGACAACTCATTATTCTATAGACCATTGGATGAAGTATGTGAAAGATGAATTAAATGATACAGAAAGAGTCCTGCTTGAAAATCATTTGTATACATGCGATCAATGCTTAGAATTATATATAGAAGCAGTAGACAAGCAAGAGGAGACACTTCCTTCGATTTCAGATGAAGCAGCTTTTATGAATGATATTATGAAGAAAATATCTAATGAAAATATGGTGATAGAAAAAGTGACAGAAAAGAAACGACCTTTTTATCAATCATCCATATTCCATTATGCAATTGCCGCAAGTCTTACATTGATCCTAATGTCGGCAGGATTTTTTCAATCGATAATTAAACATACAGATACGATCCAAAAAGCGGAAATATCCGTAAAACAACAGTCAAAAACAGATGGATTAGTGGATAAAACATTTGCCTGGATGGATTCATTCGATGGTAGTAAAAAGGAGGATTTTAAGAAATGAAAAACCCGATTGTCGCAACAATCTTAGCATTTTTTCCAGGTGGAGGTCTTTTCTATATTGGAAAAAAGCTACGAGGCTTTTTATATGGGCTGGCTGTATTTGGACTAGCATTTATGTCCATTATTATTCATAGTTCATGGTATTACGGCGAGTGGACATTTATTGTAATTGTTATAGGTTTCATTATCTATTGTATTAGTTTTTTCGATACATTAATTACGACCAGTAGCTATTTAAAGGAGCGGGTGAATTTTGCCAGTAATACAGAAGCTGGAGAGGTGGCTCCTGTATTAGTAAAAACAACCGAGTCTGAGCGATTTTATACAATTGTATTATCCTTTATTCCTGGGTTAGGTCATATCCAGTTAGGTTTAGTATACCGAGGAATAACACTATTAACAGCTTTTCTCGGTTTAGGTATCATGATTCTATTTATTACCTTTCTAACATATACGAATGAATTTCTATTATTCTTGGCAATTTTGCCAGTTATTTGGATTTATGGTTTTTATGATGTTTCCCAGCAGTTTAATAAAAAACTTAAGGGAGAAACGCTTGAGGATATTACAATCTTTCAGGATTTTGAAAAGAATAGAGAAGAGGGAAAGAAAAGTAAATTTATTGCGACCTTCTTATCTGTGTTCCCAGGTGCAGGGCATTTATATTTAGGATTGCAGCAAAGAGGAATTCAGCTAATGGCTGCCTTCTTGTTCTCTATCTTTATTCTAAATGAATTACGATTAGGTCTTTTCCTATTTGTTATCCCTATTATTTGGTTCTATAGTTTCTTTGACGGATTACAAAAGGCGTCAAAAATAGGGGAAGAAGAGGTAGAGGATGTTCCTGTTATTGCGTATCTAATTAACTATCAGAAATGGTTTGGAATTGGTCTACTCGTAATTGGCTTATATTATTTAATGATTAATATTATCTTACCAATATTTTCGCCTATCATTAGAGACATAATAGACATTGATTTACGTTTCTTCTTTTATCAATATTTCCAGACAGGGATTGTTTGCCTTGTCCTTATTCTAGGTGGGATTCATCTGTTAAAAGGAACGAAAAAGAAAAAAATATAATAAGTCTCGGGGAAATAGAAAGAGAGATTATACAAGTGGCTTTTGGATATTCTCCTATCAAAAAAGCCACTTGTTACATAAGGAGAGAGAAAAGAATGAGACAATGGCGAGTTGGTACTTTTTCGATGGGATTATCTTTAGTATTTCTAGGAGTGTTTTTATTACTTACAGAATTTTTCGACTGGGAAATTGTGACCGTATTAAAAGTTTGGTGGCCAATTATTTTAGTTATTCTTGGAATGGAGATTCTTTTATATTTGTTTTCTGCAAAGCAAGAGAAGCCCTATTTAAGCTTTGATTTATTCAGTATCATTATTGTTGGAATAATTGGTACAGCAGGAATATCGATGGTCTTCCTCCAATCCTCTGGAATTATGGATATTCTAGAACAAGGCTTAAAAAGAGAAGAAGTGACAAAAGATTTGCCGGAATTTAATTATGTAATGAAGGATAATATTAAAAGAATTGTAATTGAATCGGAAAGTCAGCAAAATCCGATTACAATCGAAGGAACAAATGATGGTACCCTTTCTTTATTCGGAACCTATCGTACCGTTCAATCGGAGCAAGTAAATGTTTCTAAACCTGAAGACTATCTTTATGTATCTCAAAAGGGAGATACTTTATTTATTCGCTTAAAGCAGCTACCTTATCGCATGTCTGAATTTTATACCGATTATTCTTCTTTACATACAACGATACTTGTGCCGACGAATAAGAAGTTAGATATTATTGATATGAATAATGATATTACGTTAAATCCTCGTGATTTAAAAAGTAATTGGACCGTAAATAATGTTCCTCAAATTGATTTAATATTAGATGAAACAACAAATGTTAAAGTTTCCGTCAATGATACGATCATTAATAATCGCGATCGAGAGGAATGGGAATATTCAAGTACAGAGGATGCAAATGCGGAAAGCGAAACAACAGCCATTCTCCAAAAGGGAAAAGGCGGTTCTGCAATACATGTCTTTGATAGTGGTTCATTAGATTTAACCAATCATTAATAAATGGAAACTTCCATTAATGGGTGCATATTACCCTTAATCTAGATAAAAAAAGGATAGATTAGACTCAAAGGTAAGTATTCCTGAGGAGAATCATCCTTTTTTTAATCGGTGATTTTTTGCAAATATTATCGATAGGTGTCTCATTCCTTGTCAGATTCCCTCTAAAGAAAGAGAATTTTTTTACACGATGTCGAAAAAAAGTTAATCAAACGTTTGATTAATACAAAATATCCTGCAATAGAGGAAAGGAAAGTATGGTGAACTAATAGATTGGGTTATAATGTGGGAAGAAACGCTAAATAGGGACACTTCTCTATAAGGTGTCACATACCATGGTAGTAACTAGAGTTAAACATTGCCTTAAGTAAGTAGTATCGTATATGATGTTAGTGGTTATGGAAAAAAATGAATTTTGATTATAGGATGATGAAAAAATGAAAAGGGCTAGGATAATATATAACCCTACTTCAGGTCGGGAAGCTTTTAAAAGACATTTGCCAGAGGTGCTAAAAAGATTAGAAGAGGCAGGGTATGAAACTTCTTGTCATGCTACCATTGGTCCGGAGGATGCAACATATGCAGCCAGAGTTGCAGTAGAAAGACGATTTGATCTTGTTATTGCTGCTGGCGGAGATGGAACCATCAATGAAGTAGTAAATGGGATGGCTGAACAAGAATATCGCCCAAAATTGGGGATAATTCCTGTAGGAACAACAAATGATTTCGCAAGAGCATTGCATATTCCAAGAGATGTTATGGGAGCGGTAGAAGTAATCACTAAGGGCGATACAATCCCAATTGATATTGGAAGAATGAATGATAAATATTTCATTAATATCAGTGGTGGCGGACATTTAACAGAAATCTCTTATGAGGTCCCAAGTAAACTGAAGACCATGTTAGGTCAACTGGCTTACTATTTAAAAGGTGTGGAAATGCTGCCATTCATTAAAGCAACACATGTGAAAATCGAATATGATGGCAAGCTATTTGAAGGCGAAGCTATGTTGTTTCTAGTAGGACTAACTAATTCAGTTGGTGGCTTTGAAAAGTTAGCTCCAGGAGCCTCTATTAATGATGGTCTCTTCTCATTGCTTATCTTAAAAAAAGCAAACCTAGCAGATTTTATAAGAATTGCTACGTTGGCGATTCGTGGAGAACATATAAATGATCCGAATGTCATTTATACGAATGCGAATCACATTAAGGTTAGCTCAGATGAGAAGGTACAATTAAATCTAGATGGAGAATTTGGCGGCTTATTACCAGCTGAATTTATTAATTTATACCGCCACTTCGAGTTATTCGTTCCAATTGAAGAAATTCGAGATGAAGATCGACCAGATATCAAGGATTATAAAGAAGCGGTACAAACAAACAATAATGAGGAGTGAGAGGAATAAGAAATCCCCTCACTTTTTGTTTTGATTGGCCCTATATTTTCCACAATGAAGAGACTTGCGCTTTCCTGATAATATGTTACAATTACCACGCTTATTTTTTTCGGAAATATCGATGTAAAGGAAGACGATAATGAGTAAAACATTACCCGTTCAAAAGAACGATATAATAGATATAGTTTTTGAAGATTTAACACATGATGGTTCAGGGGTTGCAAAGATAGAAGGTTATCCACTATTTATCCCCAATGGACTGCCAGGTGAAAAAGCAACCGTAAAAGTAATCAAGACAAATAAGAATTATGGTTTCGGCCGTTTAATGGAGATAAAAGAAAGAAGTCCTTATCGGGTAGAAGCACCATGCCTTATTTACAAGGAATGTGGTGGCTGTCAATTACAGCATTTAAGCTATGAAGGACAATTGAAAACGAAGCATAAGCATGTGAAGGATGTCCTTGAGCGGATTGGGAAAATCAATACGATTGTGCATCCAACACTGGGCATGGAAGATCCTTGGCGTTACCGCAATAAATCACAAGTTCCAATTGGAGAGCAAGAAGGCGGACTTATTGGTGGATTTTATCAACAACGTTCCCACCAAATCATAAATATGGAACAATGCTTGATACAACAAGAGGAAAATGATTATGTCGTAAATACGGTAAAAGATATTTGTTCGAAATATGGGGTACGTGCCTATGACGAAGCTCGCCATAAAGGAGATCTGCGTCATATTATGGTAAGAAGAGGGATGGTTACGAAGGAAGTGATGGTTGTATTAATCACTCGTACACAGGATATCCCCAATCGAAATGCAATTGTTGATGAAATTGTTCAAAAAGTGCCAAATATCAAATCAATTATCCACAATGTGAATAACAAAAAAACGAATGTGATAATGGGAGATAGAACGAAGGTGCTTTGGGGAGAAGAAACCATTACTGATTATATTGGCGATGTGAAATTCGCTATTTCTGCCCGTTCTTTTTACCAGGTGAATCCAGAGCAAACAAAGGTGCTTTATGAGAAAGCATTGGAGTATGCTGATTTGAATGGGGAAGAGAAAGTAATAGATGCTTACTGTGGAATTGGGACAATCTCATTATTTTTAGCAAAAAAAGCAAGACAAGTATTCGGTGTCGAAATTGTTCCACAAGCAATTGAAGATGCTAGAAACAATGCACGCTTAAATGATATCCACAATGTGGAATTCGCAGTAGGGGAAGCGGAAGTAGTTATCCCCAACTGGTATAAAGAAGGCAATGAAGCAGATGTTTTAGTAGTAGATCCACCAAGAAAAGGCTGTGATGAAGCATTATTACAGACCATTCTTGATATGAAGCCGAAAAAAGTTGTCTATGTGTCCTGTAACCCAGCAACTCTAGCTCGAGATCTTCGTATATTGGAAGACGGAGGCTATAAGACGGAAGAAGTGCAGCCTGTGGATATGTTTCCACAGACGATGCATGTGGAGGCAGTGGCTAGGTTATCGTTGGTATAAATCAATATCAATCCGGGTTTGTTTCAATACGAATCCGGTCTTTTTTTGGCAATTTTCAATCTATAATAAATTTGAATTAGAAAAATTCTTTTTACGTTCTAATGAAAGTAAAATAACAGTAACTCAGATTGGTTTTATAACTAATGCCTTCCTTTTAACTGTAGCTATCTATTTTTTCTAAGAATGTGATTATCCAGCTAATTATATAGTTGTTATTAAAGGAATAATCTGGATTTTTTTTACGGCTCCAGATTATTCGGTGTTTTTTGGAAAAAGGAATATAAAGATAGCATGTATTAAAAACGGCTCTTTCACTTTTTTTTGTGAGGATTGTTTAATGTAATATCTGAGTATATCTGAGCTAACTGTTCAGGTGTCTCTTTTGCTCCTCCGCTAACCCATCTTTCAAGCATATGCCACACTCCGGCAGAATTAAAAATAGTGTAATAATCCAAAAAGAGAGCATCAAATCCATCTAATATATTCGCTTTATATCTTCCATTTAAGCCAGGCATATACATATCAAGGTGTTGTAGAAGTATGATAAAAAGATTATTTCGTTGGAGTAAATGTAAAAAATGGATATGTTCACTCCAAAAAGTAAAGTATTTTATTGCCATTGTATAAGGGGTCAATGATTGATCATTCTCAAATTCCTTTTCGACCTGCTTCATTAATTCATTAATATATTCATATAGAACATCATCTTTCGAATCGAAATTTCGATAAAAAGTTTTACGAACTAAATCTGCTTTGTCCGTAATCTCTTTAATGGTAATTTTGTCATAAGCTTTCTCTTTCATTAGTTCTAATAGTGCATCAATAATCCACTTTCTTGAACGTATGGAAATGGGATTGTTGCTTTTGTCTTTAACCACTAAATCTCCTTCTTTCTAAACAAATGTCCCACATTATCCTATTTGTATCACTTGTTCTAGGTGTATTGACTCTTCCTTTCTTCTATTATTATAATTTATTTACCGAAGTGACACAAGTGTGTACAAGTAAACAAACGTGTCACTTATAGGTGAGAAGGAGGAGAGGAAAATGATAGAAGGAAACAAAGGGGTCGTTCTTATAACAGGAGCTTCAGCAGGAATGGGTAAAGCAACAGCTGAATTATTATTAGAGAAAGGCTATGTAGTTTATAGTGCGGCAAGACGAATAGAGAGAATGCAAGATTTGGAGGCTAAGGGAGCTAAACTAATTGCATTAGATGTTACAGATGAACAATCAATGGTTAATGGAATAAATCGGATTATGGAGGAACAAGGAAGAATTGATGTGTTGTTTAATAATGCAGGGTATGGTTCCTATGGGGCTGTAGAGGATGTGACTTTGGAGGAAGCTAGAAGACAATTTGAAGTGAATTTATTTGGATTAAGCCGATTAACTCAGTTAGTCTTACCACATATGCGAAGACAGAAGTCAGGGAAAATAATTAACAATTCTTCAACTGGAGGAAGAATTTATACTCCTCTAGGAGCATGGTATCATGCTACAAAGCACGCGCTTGAAGGATATTCAGATTGTCTACGTCTGGAGGTTGCTCCATTTGGTATTGATGTAGTTGTTATTCAACCAGGATCTATTAAAAGTGAATGGTCCAATATTATGTTGGAATATGTTCAAAAGACATCTGGCAAAGGAGCATATGCTAATATGACCAACGCTTATATTAAAATGGCGAGCAATATGATTAATCAAGCAAGCTCACCATATGTGATTGGAAAAATTGTTATGAAAGCAATTGAGGCAAAGAGGCCAAAAACTAGATATGCTGCAGGGCAATTTGCAAAGCCTATGCTATTTCTTAGAAGCGTTTTAACAGATCGAATGTTTGATCGTCTTCTGTATCTAATGTTAAGACAATCAGTATGATTAAATACAAGGAATGATATTTTAATATTAAACACTATAAACAAAAGCCAACTGTTTTTCGAATGAATGGTTGGCTTTTATTTTGGAAGCTATTTTTATATAAAGATTGATATAGAGGAGAAATCTGACGTTATAAATGAAACCTTCTGATAAAAAATTGACAAACAGTCTAATTAGACTATAATGATGTAAGAGTCATTAGTCTAATTAGACTAATCGTCTTTTGGTAGACTTTGCTTTCAAGGAATGTTTTCTACAAAATCTAGTTTCAAACAACCATACTATTAAAGAATTAATCAAATGCTGAATCAAAAGAATGGAAGGCAATGATTAAATATAAATAGCAAGAAAGGATGAAAAAAATGATTAAATCGTTTTTAATGATAGGACAGTCGAATATGGCGGGACGAGGATTTATCCATGAAGTTCCTCCGATTTATAATGAGAGAATACAAATGTTGCGTAATGGAAGATGGCAAATGATGACGGAGCCTGTCAATTATGACCGTCCTGTTTCAGGAATTAGTCTAGTTGGTTCCTTTGCAGAAGCATGGAGTCGCGAAAATCAAGATGATAAGATTGGCCTTATTCCCTGTGCAGAAGGTGGAAGCACGCTAGATGAATGGGCTGTTGATCAACCGCTTTTTCGACATGCAATTACCGAAGCTAAATTTGCTATGGAGAATAGTGAGTTAACAGGAATTCTATGGCATCAAGGAGAAAGCGATAGTATGAATGGGAATTACAAAGTCTATTATAATAAATTATTTTCCATTGTTGAGGCTCTTAGAGTGGAGTTAAATGCTCCAGATATTCCTTTTATTATTGGTGGTTTGGGAGATTTTCTAGGAAAAGAGGGATTTGGGAAATATTCTACTGAATATAATTTTATTAATCAAGAGCTGCAAAAATTTGCTTTTGAACAAGACAATTGTTATTTTGTCACTGCAGAAGGCTTAACTTCTAATCCAGATGGTATTCATATTGATGCAATTTCTCAAAGAAAATTTGGTTTGCGGTATTTTGAAGCCTTTTCTAAAAAACAACATGTATTGGAACCATTAAATAATGAAAATGAGTTGATAAATCTTATTCATACTAGAGAAAATACCAAATCAGAAAAGATATATCGCAAGACGCTAGAATTAGCGGTAGGGAAAATTTCATATGACGAATTTGAATCTCAGCTCATACAAATAAACAAGAAGTAAACGATAAAAAAATGCAATAACTATTCCAAAAATTTTAAGGAAGATAAAAGAAGGTGTTTTTTTGATACCATTACTCATTTTAGGCTTATTAAAACAAAAACCAGGTTCTTACGGATACGAATTGTTGGCACTAATGGAAGAGAGACATTATAAATATATAGTGAATTTTACTAAGGGATCCTTCTATTATAATCTTCAACAATTAGAAGAAAAGCAATATATTCAACAAGTGGATCAATTAGATAATACTAGAGAAAAGCGTAATTATATTATCACAGAACTAGGTGATAAAGAATTCGAAAAATTGATGTTTAAGTATGGTTCTAAGACAGATTATATAAATTTATCTTTTTATGCAGCAATGTTATTTGCAGATGAATATAAAAAAGAGGAACTAACAAAACTAATAAATATACAAATCGAACAAACGCAAAAGAAAATTTTTTTATTAGAACAAACGCTTCAGCATAATGAAACGATTCCTACTTATTTCAAAAAGATGTTGGAAAATTCACGTTCACATCATTTGGTAAATGTTCAATGGTTTGAAGGACTGTTAAAAGATATCTGAAATGATAATCAATGTAATGGATATTGTATTAAAAGTCGAACGTGTAATTGAATGATGGAGTAAGTTTCAATTCAATATATAAAAGCAATGGACGTTATATATACGAAAAAACACACTAGGAATCATTAATCCTAGTGTGTTTTTGATATTAATATTTAATGATAAAAAAATGTTCTGTACAAAGGGGACATTTTAAAGAAGGATATGGATTTTTGTTGATTACCTGTAGGCAAATCCTATATTATTAGTGCTTCCTAAGTAGGATAATATAGATTTTATATTGCAAGTAAAAAAGAGAAGCTGATTGATTAAATCAGCTTCTTATACCACTGGAGCTTTTAATTTATCTTTAAAAAACCATCTGTAGTAGATTCGCGAAATATAATATGTGATCCACATTGTTATTAAGCTCCAATACCATGTCCAATTTTTGTAGTTGATTAACTTTGTGTATTTACAAGCAATTAGTTCAAATCCTGTAATTATTCCTGAAAACACAAAGTAATAACAGAATTTATAAAAGGGATTTCTTTTCTCTGGATAATACAGATTGAAAAATGAACATAATGCTGGATAAACAAAATATTCAAAAGTAAAACTACTCTTATTAGCCTTTTTGAAAAATAAACGAGATGGATAGGATATTAGATTTTTTTCAACTACTAGTAAACCAAATATCCAAGTAATAACCTGTTTAAACAAAAATGATAATTGTGCTTCTCGAATTTTACTTCTTGGTACTAATACTATTAATAAAAATGACATAATAATCCAGGATGATAGTTCAATTCTTTTTTCGAGTTTATTTTTCAAAATAATTCACCTCTCTGGAAATATATTGATGATTTTTTCGATGTTTTATGCAAATTTAATTTAATTTTTTATGAAGGTATTGTATTGGCGAAAATGGGGAGAGACAGAGGTCACAGCTCTCACTGTGGTAAAGTAAGGGACATAAAAATAACATTGAAATTATGCGGAAAATGCACTTGGAATTATTCCAAGTGCATTCTCGTTAGTAATATTTAATGATAAAAATTCCAAGTGATCATTAACAATACTAGAATCATCATAGTACATACGGACAAAAGATAAAAAAACTTCTGCTTAGTATGTATTACTGCTTTCTTCCAATCAAAGATAATGAAAATAATCGTTAGTAAGCTTATAAAGGTGAAGCAATAATTGGCAACAATCTGTAAAAATATTTCAGGGTATGCTCGATTACTGTTAATTAACATCCTTATTGCAAGGATAACGACATTAATAATCATTGCTAGTCCAGTGAAATGTAATAAATAATTCCATTTTTGAATTCTTAACGTTGGTCTCTTTTGTCTCCAGTTTCTTACTAAAAGTATAATGCAGGAAATCGAAGCTAGGAGAAAGAACAGGATGCAATATAGAAATAAGGCAGCACTAGTTGTAAGCCAAGCTTTGTTTATATCTAAAGGTAAAAAATCTGTATATAATGTAGAAATTTTATGAACCTTATTATCCTTTAATTGAAAAGATAAAGTATCCATTGCTAAAAATAGTTCATTTCCATCCTTATATTTATAGACATAAGGTTCTGTTTGAATATAATTTGCTTTTAATCCACCTACATTTACTTCTATCTCCTTGTTGCTAGTGGCTTTTATTTTAAGCTGAGTGAAATAATAATAATACATCTTTATAAAGGAGCTATCCATTTTACGAGCGTAAATATAGGTTCCTTCTGTAGTTTTGGCATGGGGCAATTTCTTTGAGCTAGTTAATTTCTTTTCGCCAACCAATTCCTTCGTAAGACCGTAAGTAAGATTTGATTCTCCTGCTTGATTGGTTAAAACAATTATGCCAAACCTGTCTTCTGGGACGATGTGAATCATGCTTGAGAAAGAGGCAGTATTTCCGCCATGCAACAGCCCTCTTTTGGCGCCTTCGTATTCCCAAAATCCATGTGCAATCCCTACAGCATTTTCAGTTGGAGAATAACTTTGTGATAAGAGCTTTGTTAATGTATCTTTCTTATTAAAAAGAATGGAGCCTTGATCATCCCTTGGCATTAATGACATTGCGAATTTCGCTAAATCTTCTGCTGTTCCATTTATCTCTCCGCTTGGATATAAAGACATATAAAAAGGAGTGGCTAAAAGGAAGTTTTGTGGCTCTACAAGTTCATAACCTTTTGTTTTGTTTTGAAAAAAATCCTGGTTCTTTTCAATCGAGATATGGGGAGTTGTATGGTTCATTTCTAATTTTGATAAAATATTACTCGATACATATTCATAGAATTTTTGTCCACTAACTCTTTCTACAATATAAGCAGCTAAAGAAGTGGAATAATTAGAATAGGCTACTACTTCACCTGGTTTATATATCTGCTTTGGTTCGGCTATTTTTAAGCCTTCTTCTAATGATTTCACTTGTTCTTTTGAGGAATATCCTAAATCAAAAATGCTATCTTCAAATCCAGCATTATGATTCATTAAATGTACCATCGTAATCGGTTCATCGTAGGTTAGCTTTGCTAAAAAGTATTTGGGCAAATATTCTCGTATATCTTCGTCCAAATCTATTTTTCCTTGTTCCGCCATTTGCATAACGGATACCCAGACAAATAGCTTGCTTATAGATCCCCATTCTAAAATCGATGTTCTCGGATTCATGCGGATTTTATTTTCTATATCTGCATACCCATAGCCTTTGGATAAAAGGATGTGGTCATCTTTTGTAATTACAACAATTGCACCTGCAGAAGTTTCTCCGATGTAATCTTGTACATACTCATCAACAAACTCTTCGATATTCTCGATAGGAATTCCAGAAGGTGTTGAGTATTCTTTTGCTGAGGTTGGTTCTGAAAAGGATAACGTCAAAAACAAAAATAATGATAAACCAAGAAAAAGTTTTTTCATCTCATTCCCCTTTATTGGTATTTTGTTTCGTGTTAACAGAATAAGTGATGTGGGCGGCAATTAAAGATGTGCTTGTATTTTAATCAATGCAATATATTCCTTCTGTCTCTACTGGTAATTTTAGCATTAATTGGATAATGGTTATATAAAACGGAGGTCTGCATTCTTTATAAGACTTCAGACGTATTAATATAGGACGAGTAAGGATTAAACTTGTTATGGGGAAAAACGGGAGCAGGGAAACTTAGTAACACTACATTGGTAATTTGTCTTATGTAAATACCAATCTTAGAATCCTCCACTTATAAAATTCTTTTAAAATGAAGTGGAGGAGTAGTCCTTTTAGAATGCTTGAAAAGTAATTACCCGTTATTCATAAAATTTTGTTTTTCCAAGTAATTCAGTACAGTCTGTGAAAATTCGTGATGAGATTCTTTCGTATACTTTGCAATGGTGTAAATTTGAGCAAGATTTTTTAATCCTAATTGTTCTGTCATTTCTTTCAGTCGAGGGACATCCATATAGCGATTCCAGCCTTTTTCATCGCGTTCTTTATAGATTTCAAGAATATCTTGGTTCGAATAATCCTGATAGGTATCATAGTGAACAAGTCCATGTATCGGCAGTCGATCACGCGGGGCTGGATTTTCTGCAGGATAGCCTAAAGAATAACCTACAATAGGTACAACATTCTCTGGTAAATTTAGTAGCTTGCCAATTTGATCACAATTCGCAAGAGTAGAGCCCATATAGCAAATACCAAGGCCAGCGTTTTCTGCTGCTAAAGCACAATTTTGTGATACTAATGTTGCATCAATTGCACCAATCATAAAGCTCATATAATTATCAAAATGAACAGGTGCATCATTCAACTCAAGCCATTTTCGCATCCGATTGAAATCTGCACAAAATGTTAGGAGGATAGGTGCATCCACAACCATGGATTGGTCCATATGTGCACTGTATAATTGATTTTTAAGCTCCTTATCCTTCGTAACGATAATCGAATAAGATTGCATATTCCCACTGGATGAAGCACGAATTCCAGCTTCTAATATTTGATCCAATAGCTCTTGACTAACTTCCTTATCTTCGTATTTTCGTATCGATCTATGCCCGTGTATAACATCCTTTAATTCCAAACAATCACTCCTAATTCTTTTTCCATATTCTTTATACTATATCTTCCACTTTTTCTACTAGAAATCCTCTTGAAACATAAACTATTTAGTTATTCGCATATATTAGATTTGAAATAAACATAAAATTATGACAAAATTGGCATTTTCTTTGGGGACGTAACGAATAAAATGGTATCCTTTAGCTAATGGAGAGCAGAAAAAATTATATTGGAAAAAGGGGAACAAAGCATGACGCAAATTTCAATAGAAAAACCAAAACTAGAACATGCAAAAGCGATTCAAAGAATTTGCTCGACGGGTTGGCGGCAAACGGTAGAAGGCATGCTTAGTGAAGAATGTCAGAAGCAAACGGTTGAATTTTGGTACACGTTTGATCGGATTGAAAAAGATATAGAGAATGGGAGCTATTCCTATGTTGCCCTACTTGATTCTCAAGTAGTTGGTGTAATTGGAGGGGGAATAACGGACGAAAATGTCTCGGAGGTTTTCGTTCTTTATATGGATGAAAAATACCGCTATCAAGGGATTGGAAGACTACTACTTGAAGCATTGACTAAAGATCAGGTAGAACTTGGGGCAACAAAACAGTGGGTTTCTGTACAAGAAGGAAATCACAGAGGGATCCCATTTTATGAAGCAAGAGGCTTTATTTTTCAAGAGAAAAAGATAGCTGTTACAAAAACAGGAGAAGAGCAAGTATCTTTACGATATGCTCGAGCAATTTCTTAAGTAATCATTCTATGTTTTTAAGAGTAGGGAGTGTGTAGAGTGAATTTAGGAGAACCATTAGCTATTGGAAATACAGCAAAGATTTATTTAAATGATAATAAAATTTTCAAAATATATAAAGATTATCTTCCATCTACAGAAGCGGCAATGGAGGCATCGAAACAAATATTTGCTCATTCTTGTGGTTTACCTGTTCCGGAAGTTATAGAAATAAACAAAATGGAAAAAAATCAAGTTTTAATAATGGAATACATAAAAGGAAAAACTTTAGGAGATCTATTGTTTGAAAATCCTGAGAAGGCAGAATATTATATGAGCATGTCCATCGATATCCAACAACAAATTCATCATTATGAAGGGAATAATCTTCCACCAATCTTGGCAAAGTGGCGCAGCCAAGTTGAAGGCTCGCATATTCTAGATGGTGAAACAAAATCACTTATTTTAGCTAAGTTGGAGGTAATGCCAAATGAGAAAAGACTCTGCCATGGGGATTTTCACCTTTATAATCTCGTATTAGCAGATGAAAAAGTATGGATAATCGATTGGGTAGATGCAGGAACAGGAGATGTTTGTGCAGATATATGTAGAACCTATCTCCTTTATCTGGAAAATCATCAGGAACTTGCTGATTTATATTTGAATATCTATTGCAGCAAAACCGATTATTTAAAAGAAGCGATATTAGAATGGCTGCCTATTGTTTCAGCCGCAAGATTAAGCGAAAATGTTTCTCCATATAACAAAGACAAGCTTTTAAATATTATTAATCGTTATTTATGAAAATGGAAATGAAACTTAATCCATTTTCATACGTAAAAAGATAGGAAGATACACAAGATATTATTGAATTCACGTCGGGCACCTTTCACAAAGGAGATTTCTATCTAAGAATAAGGAGTGTTAAGATATGGAAAGTAAAGGCTGTGTAAAATGCGGTGGAACAGAGGTAGGAACAAAAGATGTAGCAATGTCAGGAACAGGCTTATCCAAGCTAATGGATATTCAGCATAATACATTTACTGTTGTCTTTTGCAAGAAATGTGGATACTCAGAGTTCTATAATAAACAAACGTCAAAAGGGTCTAATATTCTAGATTTATTCTTGGGATAATTCTAATTAGTGAAAAATTTCAACCTCATAATGATGTGTAGAGACCAGTCGTATAATGGTCTCTTTTCATTTTGTCCACTAAAATTTGAAAACGAAAACATGGCAAGCCTTAACGGGAATAATTATAATAAATATATATTTATAAAAATCTAAACATAGTGAGTGAAACATGAACCAGCTAAATGGAAAATACAAAGGCAATGAGAGAATAAATTACATGGTTACTGCCTTATTTATGGTGGCATTGGGACTTTTCTCCAGAAGATTTAGTAATCTGCTCCCAGATATTATTAGCGAGCATGCAGGAGACATGCTGTGGGCAATGATGGTATATTTCGGCTTTCGTTTTCTCTTTGTTGAAAAGAAAATCCTGTTAGCTATGATAGGCAGTATTCTGTTTAGCTTTGGAATAGAATGTAGTCAATTATATCAAGCAGACTGGATAAATGAGCTCAGAAATACGACATTAGGTGCGCTGATATTAGGAAGGGGATTTCTTTTTGTTGATTTAGTCCGCTATTTATCAGGGATAGTATTAGCTTTGATGGTGGACAAATTATTAATTTGCAGAAAAAAATGAGTATAGGCTGTCGTCTATCTTCTGTTTATATCGGATTACGCTTGAAAAGTCATTATTACATTTACTTTATTTATAAAGCTTTATATGAGAATAGGAGACGCTGGCAAAATGAATAAAACGATTGGAATATTAGCACATGTCGATGCCGGGAAGACGACTTTTTCCGAACAGCTTCTTTATCATACTAATAGTATAAAAAAACGGGGGCGTGTGGATCATCAAAGTGCATTTTTAGATAGTCATCTTATTGAAAAACAACGAGGAATCACCGTCTTTGCAGATCAAGGCATCATAGAATACGGAAATTCAACGTATTATTTAATTGATACCCCAGGGCATGTTGATTTTTCTCCTGAAATGGAAAGAGCGATTCAAGTAATGGATTTTGCGATTGTTGTTATTAGTGCAGTAGAGGGAATCGAAGGACACACGGAAACAGTTTGGGGTCTTTTAAAAAAACATCGAATTCCAACTTTTTTCTTTATCAATAAAACAGATCGAACGGGTGCGGATGTAGAGCGTGTTCTCGCAGAAATACATTCGCAATTTACGGTAGATGTATGTAATATTTCTTCATTTGACAGTAGTAATATGTCTGAAGCGCTTATGGAATTCATTGCTGAACGAGACGAAGCACTTCTTGATTATTATATGGATAAAGGCTATCAACCAGCATTGTGGCTTGAAAAAATGCAACAAATGGTTGGTTCTTGTCGACTTTTTCCTTGTGCGTATGGTTCGGCCTTACAGGATATAGGGGTAAAAGAATTTTTTGACTGTTTTGATCAGTTAACGACAACAACGTATAAAAAGACTGAACCGTTTTCGGGAAGGGTTTATAAAATCCGTTATGATGAATCCGGAACGAGAATTACCTTTATTAAAGCGAAAAGTGGGACGTTACGTGTGAGAGAGGAGCTTATATATGGGAATGGAGACATGGAGAAAATCACACAAATCCGTAAATATAGTGGGACTCAATTTCAGCAAGTAAAGGAGGGCTATGCTGGAGAGCTTTTTGCTGTCACAGGTCTTACAAATGCAGTTGTGGGGGATGGAGTCGGAGCGTTACTTGAGAAGGCTGAGTATGAAATGGTGCCAACCCTACGTTCGAAGGTTGTTTTTGAGCCAGGGATTAATAAAAAGGAGGCTCTCAAATATTTTCGAATATTAGAAGCAGAGGATCCATCTCTCCAAGTGACATGGGAAGAAAAGCTACAAGACATTCATTTGCATGTTATGGGGAAAATACAGCTAGAGGTTCTTCAAGAGATTGTATGTGAAAGGTTTGCTTTACAGGTTCAGTTTGACCGGCCGGAAATTTTGTATAAAGAAACGATTGAAACAGATACTATTGGTTACGGACACTTTGAACCATTGCGTCATTATGCGGAAGTACATCTTCAATTAGAGCCTGGCAAAAGAAATCAAGGGATTGTCTTTGAGAGCACTTGTCATACAGACCATTTGTCTATCGCTATTCAAAATCTCATTCGCCAGCATCTCTTCGAAAGGGAGCATCATGGAATTTTAACAGGAGCTCCGTTAACGGATATAAGGGTTACCCTCTTAACAGGAAGAGCGCATAATAAACATACACATGGCGGCGATTTCAGAGAAGCTACCTATCGTGCATTACGTCAAGGCCTGGAGAAAGCGCATAATCGTTTATTAGAGCCCTATTATTCCTTTAAAATTAAGGTAGATATGGATCAAATGGGCAGGGTTTTATCTGATATACAAACAGCATATGGGGAATTTGATGCGCCTGAAACAATAGAGGATAAAGTAGTTCTAACAGGTAAGGTTCCTGTTGCTACCTTTATGGAATATAGCACGACTCTTGCAGCATTCACACAAGGAAAAGGGCAGCTTTCTTTCACATTTGCAGGGTATTACCCTTGTCATAATGAAGAGGAAGTAATGGATAGACTTGGCTATGATAAAAATGCAGATCCAGAGTATACATCTTCCTCCATTTTTTGTGCAAAAGGGGCAGGATATACCGTTTCTTGGGAGAACGCAGAAGCAATGATGCATTGTCTATAAAAGGGGGAACTAAATCCATGATCATTCGAAAGTTAACAAAAGAGGAGAAGCCTCCTATCGAGTTATTAGTAACAGCAGATCCATCTGTAAATCTAGTAAAAGAATATCTAAAAAAGGGTTTATGCTATGTTGCAGAAGAAAAGAATCAAATGATCGGTGTTTATGTGTTGTTACCAATAGAAGAAGAAGCAATAGAATTAATAAATCTAGCAGTAGCAGAAGACTATCAAGGAAAAGGATTGGGAAAGAAGCTAGTTTTCCATGCGCTAGAGGTAGCGACACAGCTAGGATTTAAAGTGATGGAAGTAGGCACTGGTAATAGCAGTATAGGTCAGCTTGCTCTTTATCAAAAATGTGGGTTTCGAATCAATCATATTGATAAAGATTTTTTTCTGAAAAACTATGAAGAAGAAATCTATGAAAACGGAATTCGATGTGTCGATATGATTAGGCTCTCACAGGATATATAATCCAGTTTGGAAAACGATAAATATTAGTAATTAATAGATATATTACAAAGGTTACAAGAAGAAATATTCCCCTTCAGCCTTACAGAATACTAGGAAATAGTCTCTATTTGTAACGGTGTCTGTAAACTATTTTTAAAATAAATGTCTTATTATTTTAATAGAATCGTAATTTAGAAACCACTTTCATATGTTATAACAATAGAGAAAGGGGTTTTTAGATGCGTTCCTTAAAAAAACTAATGGCCATTTCGTTAAGTAGTGTCATCTTTTTGACATCGACGATTATGGTACAAGCAGAAACGAGTCAAGAAACACTCAACAAAGCGAAAAATCAATTGAATCAAAATGAGCAATTGATTAATGAAAAAGAAGCAGAAAAGCAAAAAACTTTAAAAGAGTTGGAAGCTGTTCAAGAAGACTTAAAATCCGTTGAAACAGTAATGCAGCAAAATAAAGAAAAAATAGCGAATCTGCAAGCAAAAATTGAAGAAACGCAACAACAGATAGAGAAAAAGAAAGAAGAGATTGTTGTTTTAGAGGATAAAGTACTAGCACGTAAAGATGTTATGAAAGAGCGTCTTGTATCCTTGCAGAATACAGATCAAACGAATGTCGTTTTAGAAGTACTGTTAAATGCAAAGGACTTTGCTGATTTTATTAGTAGAGCAACAGCTATTTCGATCATTTTTGATGGAGATAAAAATATATTAGATCAGCAGGAAGCAGATCTAAAGAAGATTGAAGAAGAGAAACTAGCAATTGATCAACAAGAAGAAGAATTAACAGGACAATATGATCAACTTGCAGCTTCTCAAAATGAACTGCAACAAAATCTAGCTAAAAGAAAAGATGCAGTTTCGGCTGTACAGAAAAAGTTTGCATCTATTTCAAAAGAAGTGCAGCTAGCTGAAAGTCAAAAAAATGCTGTGCTTGCACAAATAAGCGAAGCAGAGTCTGCATTGAAGAAAGAGCAAGCAGAAGTAAAGCAGAATACTGTCGTAAAGGTTAGTACATCGGATAAAGTAGCGAGTGTATCAAGTGAACCTAAATCTTCTTCAAGCAAGAAATCTTCTAGCAAATCTTCAAGTAGCAATGATGTAATGTATGTAACTGCTACGGCTTACAGTCATCAAGATACAAAGGCTGATATTACAGCGCTTGGATATAATATTAAAAAGAATAAAAATATGAAATTAATTGCAGTCGATCCAGCAGTCATTCCATTAGGTTCAAAGGTTTGGGTAGAAGGCTATGGTGAAGCCATTGCAGGAGATACTGGTGGAGCTATTAAAGGACATAAAATTGATGTCTTAATGTCATCTAGCAGCAAGGCAAAGGCATGGGGACGTAAGACAGTGAAAATAAAAATATTGAACTAATTTAATAATACTTTCATCCTATAATCCAGACTCTCTATTGTGAAGAGTCTTTTTTTTGTTTAGCTTAAGCGTTTTTTTATGCAAAAAAAAGAGGAGTGCCAATTATCTGGCACTCCTTAAATCTATCAATTTCAAGGGGGGCCTTGAAAAAGCTATTAATGACTATAGGTTTATGATAACCATAAAATATGATGAAAATATCAATAAATTTTAAATAAATTGTTAAGTTTAGGAAAATAAAGAATAAGAAGAGTTAGTGTAAAGAAATTATCTCTTTATTCTCCTATTTTTTTAGCTTAGTCCATGTATCATCTAATGCTTTCATTGTTTCCTCACGTGATTTTTGCTTGCCAACATATGCCTGAAGACTAGCACCGAACTCCTGACCAGCACCATCTGGATATTTCATAAACTGCCATGTATATGTTTTTCCTTCCTGTGAATACTTTTGAAGCTCTGCTCCTAATGGTCCAATATCCTCAGCCGTTGCTGTTATTGTTTTAAAAGCAGGGACATATTTGAAATCCTTCACAATTGACTCTTTTGCAAAATCGGAAGTAACCATCCAGTTTAAGAAATCTAATGCAGCTTCTTTGTCTTTTTCAGGAGCATCTTTATGAACGACCCAGTTTGTAGGTACATCAACCATTAGTTTATCTGATTTAGCTTCATCGTCACTTAATGGCATTGGAATAAAGCCTATCTCCATATTAGGAGTAATTTTATCGATCATTGGTTGAACCCAGTTACCCTGTTGAATCATTGCTGTTTCACCAGTTGCAAATAATGTAACTTGTGTATTATAGTCAGTTGTTAGTGAGTTTTTATTTCCGTACTTAATGGTTAAATCAAGTAAATCAAAATACTTATCAAAGTACTCATTGCCTTCGATTTTAGCAGTTCCGTCGTTTAGCCCTTTAATAAAGGCATCTGCATCATCTTGGTATGCAAATGGTACATTTAGTCCATGGTTAGCTAATACCCACCATTCCCCATAACCTATGGAAAAAGGAGTAATGCCAGCAGCCTTTAATTTTTCAGCAGCAGCTTCCAATTCTGAAAACGTTGTTGGTAATTCTGTAATTCCTGCTTTTTCAAATAACAACTTATTATAGGCAAATCCATATCCTTCAAGGTTTACAGGCTGCCCGTAAATTTTACCATCCACTGTCATTGGAACTAAGGCACTTTCATAAGCGTCTTTAATCCATGGTTGGTCCGATAGATCCTCTAATTTATCTATCCACGTTAAGGCTTCTTGGTATCCGCCATTTCCAAAAATATCAGGGGCTGTATTAGAGGCGAATTTAGCTTTCAAGGCTGCTGTTCCATCTGCTCCACCGCCGACTGTTTCAATGTTAAAGGTTACATCTGGATGTTCTTTTGAATATTGGTCTGTTAATGCTTTTAATTGGTCTGCTATCTCTACTTTACCATTAAATAAGTCAACGACTACCTTATCACCTTTGCTTGAATCGTTATTACTTGATGCTCCCTCATTCGAACAGGCGCTTGAGAAAAGAAGGGAAGCAGATAAAATACCAGTTAATAAGGAATATTTTTTCATTTTGTTAAACTTCATTTGATTTCCTCCTATTTATAGAAAATATCTTATTTATATGGAAGAGGTATTAAACAAATATATCCTCTTTGCTCCTTATTTAATAGACCCGCTAGTAATTCCTTGTATAATGTGTTTTTGCATGGAAAAGAAGAAAATCAATAACGGGATGATTCCTATCATAAGTGCTGCTAATGCAAGATCCCATTGCTTTGTGTACTGACCAAAGAAGAAGAAAGTAGCTAGTGGAATGGTCCGTAATTCTGGATTTTGTAAGACTAAAGATGGTAATAAGTAGTCGTTCCATATCCATAGACTATTTAAAATAATAATAGTGACTGTAATTGGTTTTAGTAATGGAAAAACAATTCTCCAAAATACGCCGAACCGGGAACACCCATCCATAATAGCAGCTTCTTCTAATTCCACTGGAATCCCTTTAATAAAACCATGGTATAAGAAGATTGTCATTCCCGATCCAAAACCTAGATACATGAAAACTAGTCCCCAAATACTGTTAAGTAAGTTCAAGTTAGAGGCTGTTTTAATAAGTGGTATCATAATAGATTGGAACGGGATAATCATCGCAGCAACAAATGCCATAAAGATAATATTGCTTATTTTTTTCTTTGTTCGAACTAACATATAAGCTGCCATGGAGCAAAATACGACTAAGACGATATTGCTTGCTATGGTAACAATAAGAGAATTACTAAATACCTTTAGAAAGTTTAGCTTTTCAAAAGCATTAATATAATTTTCAAATTGAAGGGAGCTTGGCAAAGCAGATGTATTAGTCAAGATTTCAGAAAATGACTTTAGTGAATTGGAAATCACATAATAAAAGGGAATCAAAAATAACAAGCCTAGTATAATACCGAATAGTTCCATCAGAAAGGTTTTGCTCGTATATTTATTCTCCATCAAGATTCCACCTCTTTTTTCTTTGTAATCGTGACTTGCAAAATGGAGATTGCTGCTACGACGATAAAGAAGATAAGTGCTTTTGCTTCACCGATTCCATAGCGATTATTTACAAAGGCTTCAGTATAAATGTTAAGCGCTAACATTTCTGTGGATTTAAATGGTCCGCCATTTGTTAATGAAAGGTTTGCATCAAATATTTTGAAAGAGGATGCAGTTGTTAAAAATAAACAGATAGTAACAGCTGGAGCAACTAACGGGATTTTAATGCTCCGCAAAATCTGGAAGCGATTTGCTCCATCTATTTTTGCTGCTTCCATTAGTTCCTTCGGTATATTTTGTAAAGCTGCAATATAAATAAGCATAATGTATCCTGCACCTTGCCATACGCTGACGATTACGATTCCCCAAAAGGCAGTATTTTGATCGCCAAGCCAAGCCAGTTCAAAGAGCGGGATTCCTGTGAGCTCTCCAATAGAAGCAAAGCCTCTAATAAAGATAAATTGCCAAATGAAACCGAGTAATAATCCGCCAAGTAGATTAGGCATAAAGAATACGGTACGTAATAGATTACTAGATTTTAGCTTTTGGGTTACGAGCAAAGCTAGACCGAAGCCGATGGTGTTTGTCAATATAATTGCTACAACGGTATACATAGTGGTTAGTTTGAAAGATTGTAGAAACTGTTTATCTTCTGTGAATATATACTGGAAGTTTTCAAATCCTACCCACTTCATTTCCCCAGTAATTCCGTTCCAGTCTGTAAAGGAATAATAGATGCCAGAAAAAAATGGGACAAGAATAACGATTGTAAACGCGATAAAGACTGGACCTACAAATAAAGAAAATAATCCAACTTCCTTCCAGTTTCTTTTCTGTTTTGTAGAGAGTGATTTCTTTCTACTTACATTTGACTGATGAATAGGGGGAGTTTCTATTTTTTCTACCTGATTTTGATTATTCACTTTCTGCACCTCCTATATTTAATATATAATGGTTGTATCCTTTTTGGTAACCGTTTACATTGACAACTAAGGTGTAATATATTGACCATTCCTTATATATTCATTTCTTATAAGTATTTGTTAGAGAGGGGGGGAGAGAAAATTTTAGAATGACATCCTTTAGTTCTGCATACTGGGAAATAAAAGAAGGTTATTTTAAGTTTCTCGACTTAAATGAAATGGGGCATACGAAAAAAATTAATGGTTTTCTTATTTCTGGCAACGGTTCTTCCTTTTGGAACGAGTATTATTCTTACTTATTTTCAAACAATCCACAATATAAATAAGGAGTCTGTCACATATAATACGGAGTTAATGAAGAAGGGGAAGGATGAGCTTACAACTTATCTGGAGGATATAGCTTTATTATCTACAGTATTATATCGGTATACACCGTTTATGAATGTATTAACACAGGGAGTTGGAGAGAATAACAAAGAGCATATGGAAGAGGTACGCCGTGTATTAGCATACGTATACAATTCCCGTTCTGAAATGGAACAAATGCATTTATACATCAATAAGGGAAGAGATTCTTTTACAAACTATCACTCTCTAATAAGTGGAAGAGGTAAAAATGATAATATTTATCTTCATCCATATTATAGAAGATTAGAGGAAAGCGAGACGAATTATTCTCTAATGGAGCCACCGCATACGATCTATAGCTATAACGGATTATCTATTATTCCTAACTCAGAGAAAACAACTGTACTATCCTTTCATAATAAAATTAGAAATGTACCATCAAACGATATATTAGGCTTTATGTCAATCGATATAAATCTCTCCAAAATAGAAGGAATAGTGAATAGGCTCTACAAAGATACAGAAAGTCTTTCGATAATCAATGAAAATGGAACGATAATCTACTCCTCTGATAAAAATGGAATAGGGGAAAAAATCCAGGATAAATGGTTTTATGAAATACAAAATAATCCACAGCAAAATAAAATAAAATGGGACCGGAAAGATTTTGCCGGGGTAATTTTCTATGAGAAGATTACTGTTCAAGATAATCGTTTGTATATGGTGAAAACGATTCCTTATGCTAGTCTATACAAAAGTGCAAAGGAAACAGCATTTATGAATACGATGATTGCCATGGTTGCTTTAATTGTTGTATTAATCATAACGATGATTATTTCTTTTAAAATTACAGCTCCTATTAAAATTTTAATCGAAAAGATGAAAAAGGTGGAAGAAGGTATCTTTGAAGCGGATTTTGAGATTACAGGAAATGATGAGATAGGTATGCTTGGTAGGCGTTTTAAATCAATGGTTTTACAAATAAATAGATTAATTGATAAGGAATATAAATTACAGATTGAAAATAAATCAGCCCAATTGAAAGTATTACAATCACAGATAAATCCCCATTTTTTATATAATAGCTTTCAGTCAATTGGTACACTTGCTCTAAAAATGAAGGCAGTTCCTGTCTATTCTTTACTGACTTCCTTATCTGATATGATGCGATACAGTATGGATATGCGAGAAGAAATTGTACCATTCTCTAGAGAAGTAAAACACACTAAATCATATCTTAGACTGCAGCAACAAAGATTTGAGGAAGTGTTGGAAATAAAGATGGAAATTTCACCAAATACGGAAGCGGTATTTGTACCAAAAATGATTCTCCAACCAATTATTGAAAACTGCTTTAAGCATGGATTTAACGATAGGATGGAGGATGCAAAGATATCCATCTGTTCTTATAGAAAGAAGGATCAATTGGTTTTTATTGTTCAGGATAATGGAAGGGGTATACAGAAAGAAAAATTGCAGATTATCCGCCAAGGATTATATCGAAGAGAAACGATAAAGGAGGGAAAAGACCGAGAATCAATTGGTTTAAAGAATATTTACGATCGTTTACAGCTTTATTATGGGGAAGAAGCCAACTTGGTAATTGATAGTGTGGAGAACAAGGAATTTACTGTTATGATTTGTATTCCAATATCTTTACAAGAGGGAGTGGAAGGAAATGAAGGCACTTATCGTAGATGATGAAAAGCATGTTCGAGAAGGAATTAAGCTTCTTGCCAACTGGGAAGGAAATGGGATTACGGAAATTTATGAAGCTAGTAATGGAGAAGATGCGATTCAAATGATTCAATCTTTACATCCTGAAATTATTTTTTCTGATATGAAAATGCCAAAAGTAGATGGAACGCAGCTTTTGCAATGGATGGATGTGCATTATACAGCGGGAAAAACGATTGTAGTTACTGGGTATGATGATTATCATTATATGAGAAAAGCGATGCATTATGGAAGCTCTGATTATTTGCTGAAGCCAATTAATCCTGAAATGCTCAATGATACATTAGTGAGGGTAGTGAAGGAATGGAAACAAGAGGAGAAGGAAAGGAAAAATAAACTAAGTAAAAACCAGCTCATTAATAAAATGAAGCCAGCTTACCGAGATCAAAAATTAACGCACATTATAAACAATGATTTAGTAGATAAAAAGGTGTGGGAAGAATTTCATTTAGAGAAGGCACAAATATATACAATTGGACTCTTACAAGTGAGCAACATAGCCATTGAACAATTCAATGGGGATAAGAACCTTACCCTTTTTACTTTATTAAATATAATAAATGACGAGCTTAGCAAAGATAGTAATGGAATTGCCTTTCATTATGTTACAAGTAAAGGCGAAATCATACTTCTTTTAAAAAGTAGAAGAGAAGAATCGACTTATATCATTAAAAAGATACATACTACTATACAAAAGCTAATAGGATTGAGCTGTACAATTGCAGTCGGTAAAGAAGTAGACTCTGTTACACAATTGAATCTTTCGTATCAACACGCTAAGTCTATTATGATGAATAGGAATGTTTTGAGAAATCACAAAGAAAAAATTATTATGGAAAACGGCGAAAAAGAATTTAAAAGCTTAATGGCTTATACTAGTTCTATTAAACTTGCCATTCAAACAGGTGAATTAGAACCATTTCGTTCGCTTATTGGACAAATTCAAAAAGATATAATCAGTAAACAGCAATTATCCTTCAGGCAGCTTTTGCATTTTGAAAATGAATATCAAATGATAAGTTCTAGATGGCATAAGGAGTTTAACCTACCATTTAGCATGCCGACCAATTTAGAGGAACGGATATATCCATTTATTGATAAAGAGGATATATTTCAGTTAGAAGCATACAAAGACAGGAAGAAAAGAGAGATTGCTTTATTTCTTAGAAGAATCAAAAGGCAGAATACAAGAAAGTCTAGAAATGTAATTCATGAAATTGAAAAGTATGTAACAGCTAACTATCATCGAGAGATTAAACTTCAGGAAATATCGGAGCATTTCTACATAAGCAGAGAATATATATCGAGGAAATTCAAACAAGAATATCAAATAAATATTTCGGAGTATTTAGTAGCTATACGAATAAAAAAAGCACAAGAATTACTAAGAAGTAGTAATCTTAAAGTATATGATATTGCCAATATGATTGGTTATCAAGACGATAAATATTTTCGCAAAGTATTTAAAAAAATAGTAGGCGTTTCACCAAATGAATTTCGTGAAATGAAAATAGAAAGGGAGTGAATTCTTTCATTTCCTTTCTTCCAGAAAATAGGGATAGTGAAAAGGTGTGTACATTGAACTACGATAAATTACTACATATTAAAACCGAAGAAATTCAATTAGGATTCAATAAGTCATACCATTATCATCGGTATGAACCAACTCCATATGAGCATCTAGAACAGCTGTTTCAAGAATTTCCTCTTCATGAGACAGACCATGTAGTTGATTTTGGATGTGGTAAAGGACGATTAAACTTTTTCATTCATTATTTATTTCAGTCTTCAGTAACTGGAATTGAAATGAATGAAGAATTCTATCAGGATGCATTAGTTAATTTAGAACAATACACGAAACGAAGGAAGCGACAGAAAGAAAAGATACATTTTTATCTTGGGACAGCAGAAGCTTATTCGATTAAAAAAGAAGAAAATTACTTCTATTTTTTTAACCCTTTTTCCATTCAAATCTTTCAAAAGATTATCCGTAATATTATGTATTCTTTGGAGAAGGATAATCGTGAAGTGAAGCTTATCCTATATTTCCCTTCCGATGAATACCGATTTTTTATGGATGATCATCCCTCTTTTTCAAAAGTAGGAGAAGTACAAGTAGGAAAAAATAGGGAGAAGGACCAATTCATTATTTATAAATCTGTTTATTAATACCGATAAGTTGAAGAGAGAAGAAAAGGAACGAATGATGGTTCATCATACTTGATTGATATGGGAAATAATACCGCCAATCAATATATTGTCTAAAGTTGATTTATCCTATATATTCAAATGTATAAGTAAAAAGACTTAGGATAAAAGTTGTTTTAAAATTGTAAAATACGTAAATGGGAATAGCACCTGAAATAAAAGAATATCCCTCATAGACGTATTTATAGAGGGGAAATTATTATTTTTACATTGCCTAGCGTTGATCAAGTAACTTATTTACATGTTGAATATTCGGTACCTATTATTGTGTTATCAGTCTTTATTGCATGTTTAGCTTCGTATACGTCCCTTTCCATGAATGAACGTATCGTTTATAATAGTTTTTTCCATCGATACATATGGTTAGGGTTAGCGTCCATTACAATGGGATTCGGAATTTGGTCTATGCATTTTATTGGGATGAGTGCAGCGATGCTCCCAGTAGACATGAGCTTCAATGTTCCATTAACAATTCTTTCGGTAGTACCAGCTATCTTAGCTACATTTGTAGCTTTCAGCCTATCAAGTACGGCCAATAATTCTAGTAAGTTGATAGTATTTGCTGGGATATTTATGGGACTTGGAATAAGTAGTATGCACTATATTGGAATGAGGGCAATGATTTCAGAGGCAAATTATGCTTATCATTTCGGTTATTTTATTTTATCCGTTTTAATCGCTATTATAGCTTCCTTTATATCTCTGTTTATTTTCTTGAAGCTCCAACGATATATGAGTAACTTTATTGTGAAAAGTATAACCTCATTATTGATGGGGGTTACGATATCTAGTATGCACTATACAGGAATGTTTGCTATCCGCTACTATGTGGATGAGGAAATGGAGCTTGTTCATGCACATGCACACCATGTTAGCATAAAAGCAATAATTCTAGGTGTCACAATCGGTATCTTTATTGTTTTATTATTTTCTATTTTGTCTGGCCTATTGGATCGCTATGTAGAGTATCGTTTAAATTATTTTGACGCATTAACGAAGCGTCCAAACCGAAGACAGTTCGAAAGGTTGATTGAATCATCTACCTATAATAGTGGTCTGGCAATACTTCATATTCATGATTTAAATAAATGGAATGGTAAGTACGGTTATTACTTTGGAGATAAAATTATTTGTTATATTGAAGAATTATGTGCAAAGTTAATACCCCACAATGTGAAATTTTTCCGATTAGAAGGAAATCGATTTGCATTCTTTAGTATGAGTAATGAGGACTTGGAAAAATTAATTATAGAATTGAATCATTTAACAACTATTTTATCAAGTCCGGTGACCATTGATGATCAAACCATCAAAGTAGAGACAGCTATCGCGTTAGCTGTTAATGAGAAAAAAATGACTTCCAAGCAGTTATATGAAAATGCTGTCGCTGTTTTAACTCATTATTCTATTCGCTTTGATAATGAAATTATAACGTATGATTCAGAGAAACATAAACAAACATTTGCTAATCATCTTGTAAATGAGATAGAGGATGCACTTTTAGAAAAGCATTTATACTTAGTTTATCAGCCTAAAGTATTTCTTAAGTCAAGAAGAGTAGCAGGTTTAGAAGCTTTGTTAAGATGGAATCACCCTTTATATGGAGAGTTGTCACCAAGTGTGTTTATCCCCATTTTAGAAGCATCTGATAAAATGTTTGATGTCACAGACTGGATTATTGAAGAGGTGTCCAAGCAGATAGCTATATGGCAGCAGGAAGATAGAAATCTACCTGTAGCTATCAATATCCCTGGTTCCTATGTGACTTCACCAAGACTTATGGGAAGCTTAATAAACAATGTAGAGAAATACAAGATAAGCCCTCTATTAATAGAGCTAGAAATTACGGAAACAAGTGCAGTTGATAATATTGAAGGTGCGATTCAATCGGTTCAGGCTTTCAGAAATGTTGGCTTTACTGTTACACTCGATGATTTTGGAACAGGGGTTTCTTCCTTGTCTTATTTGAAAAGAATTCCAGTTAACACCTTGAAAATAGATAAATCCTTTATTGATGGTGTTCCGGAATCACAAAAAGATGGAGAAATTATTAAAGCAATCATTGCTCTCGGAAGTTCCTTGCATTTGAGCATTGTAATAGAAGGGGTAGAAAGAGAAGAACAGGTTGAATATTTATCTTCCATAAATGAATTGCCAATTATACAAGGGTATTATTATGCAAAGCCAATGAATATCTATGTGTTGGAAGAGTGGCTTTACAAGTTTCAAAATGGAGAAATAGTAATCAAGCATTAAAATAATCAAGATCATCCTTATCGATTTAAAAAGAAAGGATGATCTTTCTTTTTGTAAAAAAGTCTGTATAAATATAAGGGGGATTTATAGCGAAGAAATTTCACTAGGAATGAATGCTATTCTGCGTAAAGTTTAATATCCTTAGCGAATACTCCTGTATTCTCATTATCACAGGATTTTTTTTCTAATGTGATAGAGGTTGAACGTGGAGTATCTACTTTTCTAGTTTTAGTGAAGAAAGACTGATAAAATATGAAAGAGAAACAACAAAAGATCATTACTAAAAATAGGCTGTTTAGTACGAAACTCATTTATGCATCCTCCTTTGATTGTACCGATAACTTAACTATACAGTTGATTAATGAAGGCAATATAAAGATAGGGTTAATTTTAAATGGAGTCCGTGTAAAGAAAAATAGCTATGGAATAAAAAAGAGGTGTGTCGATGTATTTATCAGTAAAGGAAACCGCAGAATTGCTAGCGATTTCAGAAATAAAGGTAAAAAATCTTATTTTACAAAACCAAATTCGAGCCATTTTTGACGGAACGGATTATCTCATTAACAAAGAGCAATTTAATACGCATTTTAAGCAAGTTGAAAAATATAAAAAGCTTGTAGAAGAAGTGTGGAATGAACCGATTCCAGAAGATTTGGATATTAAGGATGAGGATTAATAACTAAGTAAATAGGATATCTTCACATAAAACCCTTTAAGATTATGCAGAGATATCCTTATATAATGTTACACTTCTAGCCATAAATGGGACCAATTTTCAATTTCTTTCATAATTGGTTCTAACGAACGCCCTTTTTCTGTTAAAGAATATTCAATTCTAACAGGTGTTTCAGGGTATACCTCTCTTACTACAATTCCTGCTTGCTCTAAATCCTTTAATCTCTCTGATAAAAGTCTTCCACTAATTCCAATGGAGGATTCTATAGAACAGAAACGTTGAGGACCATTTAATAGCTGATAAATAATTAAACCAGTCCAGCGTTGGCTTAAAATACTCATTGCTTTTTCAAACCGAGGACAAATCGTCGATTGGTTCATTTTACATCCCCCCCTTCCAAATATTATACAATAATTATTATTTTAAGTAAAAATATTATGAATCGTAATAAGATTACTTTACATTCGTTAATTATTAAAATAAAATTACTTACATAAAGTAAGTATGGACGATTAGGAGGAGAGATAATTGGTATTTCATGATAATCCCAATATTTATGCGAAAAGTGTTACGTTAAAAGTATCTGATTTAGAAAAGTCACTCCTATTTTATAAGGAAGTGATTGGCTTTTCTATCACAAGTCAGGAGAAGAAAAAAGCTGCTTTACATGCAGGTGCAGGTGAAGCCTTTCTGTTTTTAGAGGAATTAGATTTAGTCGAACCAAAAACAATGCGAACAACAGGACTTTATCATTTTGCGATATTAGTTCCGTCACGTCAGCACCTTGGTATGATAGTAACTCATTTATTAGAAACGGGATATCCCTTACAAGGGGCTTCGGATCACGCTGTTAGTGAAGCAATCTATTTAGCTGATCCAGATGGTAACGGGATTGAAATCTATCGCGATAGAAATTCGACAGAATGGGAATGGGAAGGTGACTTTGTTAGAATGGACACCGCCTATATGGACACAAAAGGGGTTCTTGCAGCTGCTAGTAATTTCCCATGGAATGGTCTTCCAGAAGGAACGATTCTTGGACATATCCACTTACATGTTGCAGAATTAGAAGAGACAGTTGATTTTTATGTCAAAGGATTGGGCTTTGAAGTCGTTCTACAATATGGGGAACAGGCATTTTTTCTTTCTACTGGCCGTTATCATCATCATATTGGTTTGAATGTCTGGAATGGTATTGGTGCTCCTGTGCCAAAGAAGAATCAAGTTGGCTTAGCGTATTATGATTTAAAGATACCTAGTGTGGAAAAACTCGAAGAAATAAAACAAAGACTTATAGTGTTAGGAGCAACAGTTACAGAAGAAGAGGATAGCTGGCACACGTGTGATCCATCAGGGAATATGATTCGTTTGATAACTACTTTGAAAAGATAAAAAAAATTGCATATTTCCTTTATTCTTATTAAACTTTTAGTTAGACAATACAAAAAATTCAGGTATTGTTATGAAACTAAGCATAGTAAAGGTGGGGGAATTGTTGCACAATAATCAAGGAGTTTACCAATACTTTATTGACAACGCAGATAGACTAACAGAAGAATGGTATAACAACCTAACCAAAGCTGACCCTAATGGTATATATGCTTCAACAGATCCTTATACCATTGAAATAATAAAGAAACAGAATAATGATTTTCATTCTCGCCTTGCTGGACTGTTCGTTAAGGATAAGAAAGAGTTTCTTAAAGATATAAAGGAATGGATTAATGAAATTGCATCAGATCAAGGGCATTTAGATACGCCAATCCATTATATTATTCGTGAATTTATTCGTACGAGAGAGCAATATTTTCAGCTGATTGAAGAATATGCTATTCAACATAATGTCGGTCAGGAGCGTGTAATTGATTGGAGCCATTCCGTTGTAAAGGTTCTAGATAAAATTATTTTGAGATATACGGAGGAGCACCATAATTATTCGAATAGACAGCTTGAAGCACAGCAAGAAATGATTAATGAGCTTAGTTCTCCCGTTATTTCTTTAAGTAAAACAAGGGCTCTCTTGCCTCTTGTTGGAGATATTGATACTGCACGTGCTGCTGCTATATTGGAAAATACGATAAAGCAATGTGCAGAAAAGAAAGTCTCTGAGTTATTTATTGACCTTTCCGGTGTAGTCATTATTGATACGATGGTTGCGCATCAAATATTCCAATTGATTAATGGGTTAAGCCTAATTGGTGTGAAAACGACGCTATCCGGAATTCGACCAGAAATTGCTACAACGGCAATCCAATTAGGACTATCGTTTGCAGATATATCCATTGCTTCCACGCTTTCTAAAGCACTAGAGCAAGATGATAAATTCCAAAAATAAAAGATTAAAGGTTATTTTCGTAATAATGCATTAGTGAAAGGGACGAGTAGGTTATTACCAAATTCAGTTATGTGAAATGTGACGACTATTATACAGCGTATGGAGGGGACATTTAAAGAGGCTCTAATCCTTAGGTGATTGTATGCTAGTAGGAAAATTTACGCCAAGATTACCTTGCTGGCTCACACAATCTCCAGCTCGCTGTAAAAGGTTACTTGACGTACTTGTTCTCTTTCATCGATTTCGAAATAGTTAATCTATTATGTTATTATTAATCAAAATGGAAATCTAGTGTTTTAGCTTTATCTAACAGCTTTTCTTGCTCAGTATAAACGTCACTTGTGCTTAACTGCATTGTCTTGATGGCGGAATTTTCCACAATGAAACCGATATTTCCACTCTTTCGTTCTCCTGGATTTAACACCCCGTTAAGCTCTTCTAGATAAATATCCTTCTCCCAAGTAATCATTTCACCTGTATTTGTTTGAACAAAAGCAATTGGAGAGAATTTCTTTTGTTCATCCGATTGATTTTCCATTTCCACGAAAAACTTAATGAAGGTAAATTGCTCATCATGTGTATAAGTATGATAAAAGTCAATTAAGCTATACGCAGGTCGATAATCGATTATTTTTGCATCTTTGACTGTTAGTTTTATGGAATCAACCTGAATGCTCTTTGTTTCTCCATCTAGGGCTTTTAAGGTTCCTTCTCCTTTTCTATCCCGGTAGAAATCTCCTGTAGCTAAAAGGGAAGTATCATCAATAACCTGCGGATTTGGAATATATGTATCAGTTGAAACAGGCATAACATTAACCTTTTGTGTGCTTGTCTCTGTTTTTTCTACGTCCTGGATTATCGTATTTGTAGTTGTATCTTTATTGGTGCTACACCCAGCTAGTAAAAGTAATAAAAGTGAATAAATAAAAATGCGGTTCAAAGTTGTATTCCTCCTATTGGAAAAGCTTCCCTTCAGTAGAAGACGAAGGGAAGCCTATTTGTTTATCTGATAAAAAAGGATAAGTTTTCTGAAGCTTATCAGCCCGAGGTTTGCCTGGATCTAATAGGCTTCCTGACTGTTACCTACAATAAGGAAACTTTGGCTCACTAACATTCCCCGTGTTTCCTTTATTTTCATGGCGCTCTGCAAGGAGCTAGTACTTTACTTAATTGTCCATAATTTTTACTTTTGCATTCAATAGGTCAAAAATAATTTTAGCATGATCTGTATTGTCCTTTTGTCCTGCAAAAAGGTTGCTGGATGGTCCATATGCATAAACAGGAACGTCTTCTCCAGTATGACCACCTGTAGTCCATCCTGTATTTGTACGTTTATTAAAGATATCTTCAATCGCATTGTCAATACTTGTTAGATCTTTTGTTTCAGCAGCTTTTTGAACTGCTTGAATTTCTTCTGACTTTAAGGAAAGGTTGATATACTTTTTCAAAGTGGACTCGACAGGAGCACCATTTACAATCAATTCTGCCATATAGTCAGGTGTCTTTGTTGCAGCTTTGATTGGCTCGCCGTACCAGTTATAATCCCCGTTTGCTGCAATCGAGAAGCCTCCTGTAGAGTGGTCAGCAGTAGCAACAACTAATGTGTTTTTATCCTTTTTGGCAAAGTCGATTGCTGCTTTGTAAGCTTTTTCGAAATCTTCCATCTCGCTCATCGCAGCGACAATATCGTTATCATGACCTGCCCAGTCAATTTGACTGCCTTCTACCATAAGGAAGAAGCCCTTTTTATTTTTATTTAAGCTTTCGATAGCAGTTTTTGTCATTTCTTCTAAAGACGGTGTTTCTTTTTCTCTGTCTATCATTTTTGGCATACCGGCTTCAGCAAATAGACCAAGCAACTGGGTATCTTTATTTTTCAGTAAATCACTGCGATTTGTAACATAATTATAGCCGGCTTTTTCGAATTCCGCCGTTAAGTCTCTGTCCTGACGTACAAAAAGATCTGTTCCTCCACCTAAGAGAACATCAACTTTGTGCTTCCCTTTTATCATTTCATCGAAATAATCATCGGCAATAGCATTCATGTTCTTGCGGCTAATATCATGGGATCCAAAAGCAGCAGGTGTCGCATGCGTAATTTCAGATGTTGCAACAAGACCAGTAGATTTTCCTTTTTCTTTTGCAGCTTCCAAGACTGTTTTCACTTCAGACTCGTCATTGTCTACTGAAATCGCGTTATTGTATGTTTTAATACCAGCTGACATTGCAGTTGCTGCAGAGGCAGAATCCGTCACATTTTGTGCGGGATCTTCTGGATATGTCATTTGCTGGCCAACTAAATAAGGATCAAAATATGTATTTTCTGCAATTTTTGTTTCTGGAGTGTCTTTTAAGTAGCGATAAGCAGAAGTGTAAGAAACACCCATTCCATCTCCTATAAGGAAGATAACGTTTTTCGGTTTCCCGTTACTGCTTCCACCATTTTTTGCTTCTGCCTCAGATCCTGAGAGTGCTGTCGCTATTCCAGCAATAGATAAAGAGGTGATGACGGCGATTGGTAGTAATTTTTTTTTCCATGATTTAGTGTTCAAATTCTTTCCCTCCAAATTATTGATTCGCTTTATTATCTAGGAAGGAAGTTAAGCTTGTTTTACATCTACTTTGAGATAATGTAAAAAAAACTAGGATAAAGGTACCCTAGTTAATTAGTCGTGGTATAGATTTGTTTTCTTCTTGAGGGAAGAAAGGAAGAACGATTAAGATTGATTATTCATGCTGAGGGGCATAAGCAACAAACTTACGATACAGTCTTATTTTAAAACGAGTTCTTTATTAAGCGCATAGGAAACAGCAGCTTTAGCATGTAAAAGGGTAGTATCAAATAATGGAATAGAGCTATCTTCCTGTTTAATAAGTAACGGTATTTCTGTGCATCCTAATATAATTCCTTCTGCGCCTTGAGCTAGCAGTTTGTCGATAATATGCAAATATATTTCCTTTGATTCAGGAAGGATAATCCCTTTGCATAATTCATCAAATATGATGCGATGGACGGCTT
Organism: Niallia sp. FSL W8-0635; assembly: GCF_038007965.1. GTDB lineage: Bacteria > Bacillota > Bacilli > Bacillales > Cytobacillaceae > Niallia. The sequence continues at coordinate 579,904 of NZ_JBBOYD010000001.1, forward strand.
CTCTATCTTCTTTCTCAGGAACAATGGTTTCTATTTCTTGATCTAATAGTGCCTCTTTATAAAAGGAATGCTCCATTGTAAACATGGTGCCTAATAAGCCAACCTTTTTTAAACCAGCATCTTTTGCTTCGATCCCCGTAACCTCTGCTATATGAAGCAAGGGAATAGAAACAGCTGCTTGTACTTCTTTTGCCATTTTATGCATAGTATTTGTACAGATCAATACTATGTCTGCTCCTCCTGTTTCCAATGTTTTTGCAGCATGTATCATTAATTCAGTAGCTTTATCCCAGTTCCCAGCTTTTTGAAGGGCAACAATTTCCTCGAAGTCAAATGAATAAAGAAGGCATTTTGCGGAGTGTAATCCTCCCAGCTGTTCTTTCACAAATGTATTAATATAGCGATAATAATCAGCTGTTGATTCCCAACTTAAACCACCAATAAGTCCAATTGTTTTCATGGTAAAACTCCTTTCAATCATTTTTTTTCATGATATCATGGTATACTGGTATAGAATAGAGCCAGAAATTATATACTTTTATAGTACCAGTTTGAATTTTATTGGAGGATTTCCTATGATTTTTATCACGATTGATCGAGGTCAATCTATCTCCTTAACGCAGCAAATCTATGATCAAGTTCGTAATGGCATTTTGGAAAAACACTTAAAAGAAGGAGAAAAGCTGCCTTCTTCGAGAGAATTAGCAGGCTCTATTGGTGTATCTCGAAATATTGTTCTAGAAGCATATGAGCGCTTAATTGCAGAAGGATATTTGGAGGTTAGGCCAAAGGCGGGAACCTTTGTAGCACTAGGTACATCTCTTTCATTTGTAGAGAGAGCGATGTGGAAAGACACTCCAAGAAAAATTAGTGATAACAGAAAGACATATATAGATTTTAAAGCTGGTAATCCAGCAATAGATTATTTTCCTAGGAAGAAATGGGCACAATTGACGAAGGAGATTTGTTTACATTCGTCTGTAGAAGCCTTTGGATACGGAGAAGCATCAGGGATGAAGGCGTTAAAGGATGTCCTTGTTGATTATTTAAAGCGAGTAAGAGGAGTACAATGCAGGGCAGAGCAAATTTTCATTACATCTGGTGCTACTCAAGGCTTGAAGCTTATTACGGAAATGCTTGGCAAGGACAATAAAACCATTGCAGTCGAAGATCCTGTAACAGATGAAATGAGGAATATTTTTACCTTTAGCAATGCAAAGATTATTCCTGTTCCTGTGGATGAAAATGGCATTGACCCATATCGTTTGCCAGATCAATCACCTAGCTTTGTTTTTGTAATCCCTTCCCATCAATTTCCGTTAGGCGGTATTCTATCTATTCAAAGAAGACTTCAGTTAATAGAATATGCCGAAAAGATGAATTGTTATATTGTGGAAGATGATTATGACAGTGAATTTACCTATGAAGGGGCACCTGTACCGTCCATTCAAGGAATTGCGCCTAATCATGTAATTTATGTGGGAACCTTTAGCAAAATACTTTCTCCTGGTTTGCGAATTGGATATGTCATTTTACCAGAGGAATTAGTTGATTCCTTTGAACTAATTAAATGGTTTTCAGATCGACATACTTCTTCACTGGAACAATTAGTATTAGCACAGTTTATCAGGGAAGGGTATTTAGATCGACATGTACGCAAAATGAAAAAAATATATAGAGAAAAAAGAGAGCGATTGGTTTCAGCTATTCAACATAATTTTCAAGACGCTACCATTATTGGTAAATCAGCAGGCATGCATTTAGTTGTTGAGATTCCAGGCGTAGATTTTCGTCCATCATTCATACATAAAATGGAACAATCGGGAGTGAAGGTATACCCTATTGAACAATATAGCTTAGAAAAAGGGAAGCATAAGGAAAGAATTGTAATGGGGTATGGTGGACTATCTTTAGAGGAAATCGAAAAGGGTGTTCGTTTATTAAGAAAAGCAATTGAAGCGAATGGAAAATCCAATTTTTAATGGAAAAACTATCTGCCATTCATTCTTTTTTCATTTGAAGTATGTAAATATATATAGAGAAGTAAATTATTATCCTAAGGAGTATCTAATATATGAATAAATCAAGAAAAAGCGTCTTTTCAAAAAAGTGGTTAACCATTCTTATTGGGATACTCATTATTCTTTTATTCATCCCAACCCCTTATTATTTAAATCAACCTGGTTCTATTGAAGCACTTGCACCAAAAGTGACAGTAGAAGATGGAACAAAGTCAGAAAAAGGTAGCCTCAATTTAACAACTGTTTATTCGATTAAGGCAAATAATCCATATATCTATTTATACGGATTAGTCGCACCTCATACGGAAATACGAAAAGAGGAAGAGGTAAAAGGGAATCTTAGTGACGAAGAGTACAATAAACTATTGCTTCATATGATGGATAGTTCTAAGCAAAATGCAATTATAGCTAGTCTGCATGAAGCAGGAAAAAAAGTTCAGTTTGACTATAACGGTATTTTTGTTGCTCAAGTATTAGAAAACTCGAAAGCAAAGTCTATTATTGAAGTTGGAGATATTATTCAAAAGGTAGATGGTCAAGAGTTTACGAAAAGTGAAGATCTAATTGCGTATTTAAAGGGAAAGCAAGAGGGAGACACTGTCGAGCTTGAGTTTATGCATGGGAAGGAAAATAAGGAAGCATCAGTTGAAGTAATTGAATTAGATAAAAAAACAGGACAAGTAGGAATTGGTATTGCGCCTGAGGATAATATGACGATAAATCCTTCTATTGATGTAGCCATTAACAGTGAAAATATCGGCGGTCCTTCAGCTGGATTGATGTTTTCTTTAGAAGTTTATAATCAAATTGTCAAAGAGGATTTAACAAAGGGTTATAAAATTGCAGGTACTGGTACAATGGATGCGGAAGGAAACGTTGGACAAATCGGCGGAATCCAACACAAAATAGTCGCTGCACATAAAGCAGATGTTGATATATTCTTCTATCCACGAGATATAACAGAATACGATACCAATGAAAAAGAAATTAACGAGCAAGTGAAGGAAGAAGGGTACACAGATATAAAGATTGTTCCAGTAAGCACATTGAAAGAGGCAATAGAGTACTTGGAAAAGCTCCCTGAGAAGAAATAAACGATATAGAGAATCGTTTTTTTACATAGTTCACTAAATGAAAAAAGATTGTTTAACTAGTATCTCCTTATTCATTTAAGGGGATTTTTTTTATGAGGCAACTGTAGAAATTCTAGCGTTTAGAAAAGCCTGAAATGGGAAAGTTATATATAAGAAATGAAAAGCACGAAGGTGTGTCGGTAAAACGGCATATACAAGGAGGTTCACGATGTCAGAATTTTTCAGTGGTCTTTTTAATATTCTTTACGGAGCTTTTGGAGTTCCTCTCCTTTTAATCGTTATTATTATTCTCGTCATTGTTGTATCGCAAAGAAGACGAAAAAAGAAGATGAAACAAGAAGACTGGATGGGGCATTCACCAGTTGAGAAAATTGAAAAAGAGGATAAGAAGAAGTAGAATAGCTTCTTCTTTCATGTAAATGGAAGCATAATTAATTCCCTTATTTTTAATAGGGGAATTAATTTTATTTTAAGCATTCCTCTTTCTCATTCATTGGGCCAGCTTCATCGTACTTTAATTTCCTCCTTTCTATTGGTTTATTAAGTTAATTATTGCGAAAATGCGGATATATTGTAAAGCGATAGGATGTATGAATAGCAACTATTTCTGTTAAACAAATTACTAAATCCAAACTGTGTGAAAAAGAGAAAGTGAACTAGGTAAAAAGAAGGAGAGGATAAATAAAAAACAGGGAAGAAAGGTACGATGGACACTAGAGGATGGGGTTAATAATCATTAATCTTAATATTAATAGTACCTTTTATAAAAGAGGGAACATTCTGTATTTTTAAAACGTATGAATGTTTAAGCTACATGAAAACAAGAAAGAAATGCTCAACATTCAGAACGATTACTTGCCTGTTATTATATTGTAAAGAGATTGAATCGATTTCGAAATCCATGAAATAGTCTGTTTTGCTACAATGAAGGATAGCCTACATAAGACATAATGACGTGAAGTTAGCATAAATATATTATTTAGAAATGATTAAAAACATTCAAAATGGATAGCAGGGGGAAGTTATGACATTAGAAAAAAAACTAATTGAAAAAACGTATTATGAAGGATATTTACAAGATAGAGAAGAGTCGCCAATGGAGGTTTTAGGGCAATTATATATAGCCGAACAAAGAAAGAATGTCCCTGATATGACTTCCATCCGCTTTGCACAAGGTGAATTATATTTTCAATACCATGACTATGAAGCGGCTATTTTTAAATGGGAGAATATTAGTAATGAATTGGAACCTTGGGCGAAAAAAAATCTCGCAGATGCATACTTGGAATTAGAGGAATATTCTACTGCCGAAAGCTTTTATAAAGAGATTGTAACAGAGTCTGATCTTTTAAAAACAGAAATATCTATGCAGTTATTTTCTTTATATTTCCAAAAAGGAAATCATGAAATGGCATTAGAGATTATCAATAATCTGGTCGTTTCTAATCCTGATTATGCTAATATAACAACTATTGCCAAATCGTACTATGAAGAACAACAAAATTGGGAAAAGGCTATTGAGCTTGCTGTTAATGAAGGGCGAAGAACAGATGCTTTGAAATGGTACGAAGCCCTGATTCATTATAGTAACCTAGGTGTGATTACCCAGTTTGAGCCTGCGTATTTTATAGAGAGTTTGAAAAATCTTCAAGAATTAGATTTTGTTACTTTTGAGAGATTAGCAGTATCATTATGGAAAAACTATGAAGATACTTCTCATTATTTAACATGGGTAGCTGTGTTTAATACGATTTATGAACCAGTTCCAAGTGAAGGGGAAGAAGGACTGTCCCTTATTTTAGAAAAAGCATATGCGCATTTAATCAGTGGTAATTATCCAATTAAAGAAGTACAAGAAATGATTCCATCCCTTTTATCTAATTATTTCTTATCATCTACTGGAAAACGGGTTTTATCTGCGGCATCTGCAGTATTAGCTTGGAATGAAATGTTTAAGCACTCTATCGAGTATTCCGTTGTATCAAAGGCTGAAATGGTAATTAATGAAACGAATGGGACGAATGTATCCTTCCAGCAATTTATGCATTTATTTGATTCTATTATACACTGGGCAGATAAACATGATATTCCACTTGATAAGAAGTTTACGCAGAAGGTACAGGATTATCTTCCATCAGATCATTACCAATTGTTGATGGTCGGATCACAAGGAAGTGGCGTGAATGCTTATATAAATGAGCTTGTAGGAGAAACCGTTTTAGCAGAAGATACAAGCGCAATCCTGACAGTAAAAGATAATGATTATCTTGAAATTAATGAAGTAACCAAGTCTGGATTAAGACCAATTGATACACTAACTAACTTCTATGAGGAATTATTGATCCATCAGCCTTCATCTGAAAATCCGAGAGTATTTCAATTAGATACTCCTTCCCATTACTTAAACCAGAATCGATGGACCGTTACAACTGCTCCTTTTGTAGAAAATGAATCTTATGCAGATTATGCGATGCTTGCTGATAGTCTTTTATTTGTTATTAATGAACAATCTGTTTTTTCGTATAAAGAATATGAACAGTTAAAGCAATGGAAGGAAAAATCTCCATTTTTAACGATTCAATTTTTGATTTATATGGACGATGTGGAAAATGAGAAGGTGGCAACGAAACGTTTACAAAAAGCTACAGCAGCCATTCAGCATTACTTCCCAGATAGCAAAATATTTATCTACTCTAAGCAGGAAGATAGAAAAATTCAATTAGATGAGGTTAGCCGTTACTATCAACAGCATTTTGAAGGAAGAAATATGCAAGAAGAACGACTTCAAAGCTGCATTTCGATTATTCAAGATTTAATTACAAATCTATTGGATAAACGATTAGATATGGAAAATAGTTTGAAGGCATCTCTAGAATTGTATGAGGAAATGGTAAGTAAGCTAACTGGCGCAAGAAATCAGCTAATAGATATGGAAGCGTCAAAAATCGAATTAATTACCAAGCAGTTTGAAGAGATTAAAACAGAAACGCAAGAGGCAATTAAGAAAGATATTCCTGCTATATTAAAAGGTTGTAAGGATTTTGTGAAAGAAGATAGTGATTTTACGAAGATTCATGCTTCTCTTAATGAAGAGATGAATAAACGAGTAAATCAGTATATCAATGAAACATTATCTCCTCGAATCCATCGAAGCATAGAGGAATGGATTCAGGCTTCTAATAATCAGTTAATAGAAGGCCAACAATTCCTACAAGAGCTTTGTGAAGGCTTTAATGGTATTTATAAAGAGCATCCATTAGCGTTATCCTGTGACTTTGCGATTATAGAAGATTGGAAAAGGGATGCCCGCCGTTTGTCAAGTGGACTTCGTATTGATCCGTTAAATATTTTCAATCGCTTTAATGCGTCTCAAGTATTTTTAAAAAGTGCAGGAAAGCTACTGGGAGCCATTCAACAAAATAAAAAAATGCTACAATCTAAATATCAAAAGTATATCGAAACAGAAGACTTTTCAGAAGTGGTATCATCTGTTTCGACAGCTGTTCTACAGCATTTTGATTTCTACGAAAAAGGATTGGAAAATGATATCAAGATGTTCTTTATCAGTCCAAAGGTAACATTAGAGCAGGTTGCTGAAGAAAAATCCAAAGACATAGAGGAATACAAAAATTTATTAGAACGCTTAAAGAATAATCCAGAAATGTTCCATGATCCATTGAAATTATTTGAATTACGTTTGTTGCAGTACGATTGGTTAGCCAATACATCGAAGCCAGCAACAACCTGGATTTAAAGAATGTAAAAAGGGAGAAAAATAGTCGAAATATCGATTATTCTTCTCCCTTTTTTATATAATAAAACAAAATTATAATTTAAATGAACTTTTTAAAGAAACAATCCGGTTAAATACAGGTTTTTCAGCTGTTGTGTATTTAGGATCCACATTGAAATATCCATGACGGAAGAATTGGAATTTATCTTGTGGTTTAACATCTTTCATATTAGGCTCTATAAATCCTTGAATAACTTCTAACGAATTTGGATTCACATAATCTAAGAACGTTTTTCCTTCTTCCATTTCCTCATCTTCATCACTAATAAGTGGTTCGAATAAGCGGAATTCAGCAGGGATAGCTTGTGTTGCTTCTACCCAGTGCAATGTTCCTTTAACTTTTCTGCCCGTAAAGCCAGTTCCACTTTTCGTTTCTTGATCATACGTACAACGAAGCTCAATTACGTTTCCTTCTTCGTCTTTTATTACTTCTTCACATTTAATGAAGTAGGCATGCTTTAATCGTACTTCATTACCAGGGAATAAGCGGAAGTACTTCTTCGGAGGATTCTCCATAAAGTCTTCTTGTTCAATATAAATTTCACGAGAGAATGGAATTTGTCTAATCCCCATCTCAGGATTTTCTGGATTGATTTCTGCATCTAACATTTCTACCTGACCTTCTGGGTAGTTAGTAATAACTACTTTTAAAGGATTTAAAACCCCCATTGTACGAGGCGCCTTTAATTTTAAATCTTCACGTACAAAGTGATCAAGCATAGCAGAATCAACTGCTCCAGAACCTTTTGAAATTCCTAATTCCATACAGAAATTACGGATTGCTTCTGGTGTTACTCCTTTTCTTCTTAAACCAGAGATAGTAGGCATACGAGGGTCATCCCAACCATCCACAAATTTTTCGTCTACAAGAAGTTTTAATTTACGTTTACTCATTACAGTGTTTGTAATATTTAAACGACCAAATTCAATTTGCTGTGGCGTGGTTTCCATTTCACATTCACGAACAACCCAATCATAAAGAGGACGTTGGTCTTCAAATTCAGTCGTACAAAGAGAATGTGTCACACCCTCAATCGCATCTTCTAACGGATGAGCAAATGCGTACATCGGGTAAATACACCATTTATCTCCTGTATTATGATGTGTTGCATGGGCAATACGATAAATAACAGGATCTCTTAAGTTAATATTAGGAGAAGCCATATCAATTTTTGCGCGAAGCACCTTTTCACCGTTACCGAACTCTCCGTTACGCATTGCTTCGAATAATTGTAGATTTTCTTCAATGGAACGAGTACGATAAGGACTTTCTTTTCCTGGTTCTGTTAACGTACCACGATATTCACGAATCTCATCAGCAGATAAATCATCTACGTAAGCTAACCCTTTTTTTATTAATAAAACAGCACGCTCGTACATTTCTTCAAAATAGTCAGAAGCAAAGAGCAGATTTTCCCACTCATATCCTAGCCATTCTACATCTTCTTTAATAGAGTTCACATATTCAATGTCCTCTTTTAAAGGGTTCGTATCGTCAAAGCGTAAGTTTGTTTTCCCACCAAATTCATCTGCTAGTCCGAAATTAATAAAAATAGACTTAGCATGACCAATATGCAAATAGCCATTTGGTTCTGGCGGAAAGCGAGTGATAACCGTATCATGCTTTCCTGTTTCCAGATCTTCTTTCATGATGTTTTTTATAAAATTAGAGCCAATCTCCAAGATTATAGCCACCTTTCTAATATGTATGAATACTTTTAGTCTTTAATAGTGAGCATAGTAATTCGTTTTTATCGAAAATATCAAAACAATCTTAGTATGATTATATCAATAATATAACCAATATTTTATTATAAACTTCATAGAAAGGAAACGAAAGTACAATTAATTTGTAAAATTTATGGTTTTTGATAATTTTTATGTAAGGTTATGGATGTTTTTGATAATTTTATCCATTTTATAGGTGGTTGATTAGCAGTATATAGTGGAGGTATGGAGAAATTAGGAGGATGAACGCCAAAAGAGCTGGGGGAAGAAGGAGAAAGGGTTCCGTTTTCGGATGCATTCTTACTAAATGACACAAGAAAAGACGTATGAATTGGTGTTTACGCCAAAAAGTTAGAGTTTTTATTATGCAGCTGATTGGCTGGGAGATTAGCTGAAGCATCCGAACTAATAATAGACGGAAAAATTCCGCCTATTGGCTCGAAAACTCCGAAATTATCTTATTTTTCTGAGTATAAGCGAAAAAAATTCCCTTATTTACTCCAAAAAATTCTCCATACTGGATTTAACCGGAAAAACGCCGCTAATTTTACTTTCGCGGTTCTTCGGTAAAGGAGAAGACATCTTATTAAATGATTACAATGAGCCATATCACTTGTGACTTATGTTTCATATTCCTAATTAAGAAACGCGCCAATTACTACGACGAGTTTTCCCTTTTTATATACCCATCCCATAATGATGCCAATCAGTAGTCATTTCAGTGTATATTTATGATGCATTCATTACCATTATGAAAGCCAAAAATAAATAAGCCAAAAGAAAAAAGATTTTTATAAAAATAAAATGCCCCTTAATTTACTAAAAGCAAAAGAGGCATTCTACAAAAAATCTACATAATCAATCTAACAATAGCCATACACACTACTCCGAATAATACGGTAGTTAATAAGCTTCTGCTAAGAAAAGCAACCAGTATTGTAGGGATAGTCGCAAGGAGTGCCTCCCAATTAATATGGATACTATTACTTCCGCTACTTTCTAAAAGACTTTCTACAATTAAACCAGTAAAAATACATACAGGAAGATAGGAAAGCCATTTTTCAACTGGAGCAGAAATGGTGAAATTGCGTGCAACCAAAAATGGAATAATTCTTGGAATAAATGTTACAAGTGTACAACCAATTACTAAAAGAAAAAAGCTAGTGTTACTCATCATTTATCTGTCACCACCCCAATTGTAGCTACCACGATGGTTGAAATAATGACACTTAGGCTACTTGATAAGAAAGTGGAGAAAATGAGCATACATATTATCATCAATGTGATTAATAATAAATAGTGTTTCAGTTTAGTAGGTTCAATTGTTTGCAATTGCAGAATTAATAACGCAATAAACATGGCTGGCAAAGCATAGTCTAATCCAAACTGTTCAGGATCTGGGAACCAGCCGCCAATATATCCCCCGACAGTACACGCTGCTATCCATACAAGGTAGGCAGTAAGATTTAGTCCATTCATCCAGCGATCATTAATTGGTTCTTTTCTAGCAATTTTCGTAATAGCTACTCCAAATGACTCGTCTGTAACAAGGCTTCCAATACCGATGTTTTTCATTACGGAATATTGTGTGAATTTCGGGGCTAATGCTGAGCTTAATAACAAGTGGCGCAAATTCACAATGAATGTTGTAAGGATAATGGCGCTAATCGGACTTGCTGCAGCGATCATTGCACAAATAATAAATTGAGAGGCACCTGCATAAACAAATGTGGCAAGTAAAAAAACATGTAGTACAGATAATCCAGACGATACACCGACTACGCCCATTGCTAGGCCAATGCTGATATAGCCTAGTAACGTTGGAATACAGTCTTTCACCCCATCCAAATAGGAGAGTGTTTGTTGTTCTTCTTGTTTTTCTAATTTTAAACTTTCCACGGTCAATCCCCTTTATTGCGAATTAGTAATTGCATTTATTATATAAGGGAGAAAAATTTTAGGCAATGCCTTAATATATGAAGATAGTAGAGATGAAAATTATGGCTATTTTACGAAGCTTATAATAAAGCCATCATAGCCTTTTATTCCGACTGTTTGTAGCCCAACAGACTCTAATCGGGAATCATTAGATAGAATATCGATAAAATGCCGAATGCCAACTACTTTTGGATTTTCACTTGTAGTACGTGATTATATAAAAATGAGAAGCTTGCAAGAGTGTAAGTAGAGGATATAAGGGTTACTAATAAACTAGCAATTTGTACAAAAAGATGAGTATTAAATAAAAACACAAAAATAAAAACCATTCTCATCATATCTAGAAGAATGGTTTTGTTTATACTTCTTTTCGTTTCGTGTTAATCGTTCCTGCTTTGTTTTTGTTTTTTTCGTAATTGGTATAATAGTTCCCCATGATCCTCTTCGCATTGTTGTATCAAATCCACTTTCTCGCAATGCTTTTTCTCGCTTCTTTCTTGCAGCTGATTTAGCCATTGGTTTTCCTCCTTAGATGTTAATCATTTTCCATTTAATTATACATCATAAAGGAGAAGAATAGGAAATGGCGAATCGTTACGAAATCGAATGTTTAGCTAATTTAGGATGTCGATGCATCATTGTAAATAAGAAAATCCCGCTTGCTAATAAGAGAAAACTAGTTGAAAAGAATACCATAGAGAAACCAAAATTACCTGCAATCACTCCACCTAGGGCAGGACCAATAATATTGCCTAGAAAACGGAGACTTGTTTCATATCCCATTACTTCTCCTTGCATGGCAATTGGTACCTCTTGACGAATATAGGCTATTCGAACAGGAATCATTCCACCAATTGCTACACCGAGAATAAAGCGAATAATAAGCAATTGCCAGTATTGGTTAACAAAGCCCCCTGGGAAGTAAATAATTCCCGCAATAAATAAGAGAATAACAAGTATTTTCAAATGTCCAGAGCGATCGCCCATTTCTCCCCATTTCCTTGCCATCAGCAAGTTACCTAATCCTGCAGCAGAGAAAGCTAATCCAGCGAAAAAGGCAATATTCTCAGGTCCATGCAATTCCCCGACATATAAAGAAAGAATTGGCTGGATACTAAAATGAGCAATTTGAATAAAGGCTGAGATAAGAAGCACGGTAATAAAAACAGGATTCTTAAGGATATAGGCCAAAACTTCTTTACTTGTATAACTACTTTTTGTACCCTTTTGGACAGGTAGAACAAATTCTTTCGTAGTAAATACTAGAATCGCAGAAATAAAGATTGCGAACGAAGTAAATCGGAAAGTCGCTCCATAGCCAAAACTATCTGCTAACACTCCTCCAAGTAATGGACCAATCAATGCGCCAGTAATACTTCCTGTTTGTAATGTTCCTAATACTTTACCCGCAATTTTTTTTGGAGTTTGTGTAGAGATAAATGCTTGTGACATTGGAATAAAACCGGTGAAAAATCCTGTGAAGAAACGAAGAATAAAAACTTCCCATACTGAATTGGCAAAGCTCATAAGAAATATCGATACACCAAGACCGATTGCTAAAATTATAAGTATTGTCTTTCTGCCGAATTTATCGCCAATTTTTCCCCAGATTGGTGAAAATAAAAAGGCGGCTACAAAGGTGACAGAGAAACATAGTCCAGACCAATGCTGAACAAATTCTGGTGAATATTGACCAAAGGATTCAATATAAAGAGATAGAAATGGGAGAACCATAGTCATACAGGCACTTATAAAAAAGTTTGCGAACCACATGATTCCTAAATTTCGTTTTGAATATTTTTGGTTTTCCATATTGTAATACACTTCTTTCTAATGTAGAAATTATTTCATTAAAGGCACCCTCCATCTAGGGTGGAATGAGAATTCGAAAGGAAGGACGAGGAGATTGTAAAAAATAACACAAACAATTTCGTTTAACTAAATATTAGTTTAACGTAAAATTTACATAAAGGAAAGTATTTTGGATGCCTTTTTCCAACAGACGTTCGATTTTCGACGAAATGGCAAAGGAGTATTCTTCAATAAATGCTGTTTTCTAGCGGTTTATAGCTTTCTATAGGAGTATGAAATTTACTGGAATTACCAATGTAGGAGTGTTATATTTTTATATAAAAAAATTGCTCAAAACATTTACAAACGAGAAATAAAATGTACTTATTAGAGATGTTCTTTCTAGAAAAACAAATGTATTTTTAAGGAGGATAGCACTTGATTATTTATGAGTAAATAGTGATAATAGCAATAGTGAATAATTTTGAAAATTAATACTATTTAACAATCAATGGGAGTTGTCGAAATGAAGGTTGTGAAATTTGGGGGTAGTTCATTAGCTACGGGGAATCAACTGGAAAAAGTATTGCAAATAGTAAAGGAAGACAAGGAAAGACGGATAGTAGTTGTATCTGCTCCTGGAAAAAGATATGAAGCGGATACGAAGGTTACTGATTTATTAATTCAGTGCGCAACAGCAGTAGTAAATGGAGGGAGTCCGTCCCCTTATCTAGAGGAAGTATTAGCGAGGTATGCGAGTATTGCTAAAGAATTGGATCTTTCCAGTGATATTATAGCGAATATTAAAAATGATTTATTAGAACTAATAAAAAATACTGATGATGAAGATGCTTTTATGGAAGCGATGAAAGCTAGTGGAGAAGATAATAATGCAAAATTAGTAGCGCATTTTTTTAAAGATAGAGGACTGGATGCAATCTATGTGAGTCCGAAAGAAGCGGGGTTAATTGTAAGTGATGATCCTGGAAATGCGCAAGTACTTGCCGAATCATATGATCGATTATTCGCTTTAAGAGAACAAAAGAAAATCATTGTATTCCCAGGTTTTTTTGGTTACAACGAATCAGGAAAAGTCGTTACTTTTTCAAGGAGTGGCTCAGATATTACAGGTGCGATTCTCGCTAATGGAGTAAAAGCGGATTTGTATGAAAACTTTACAGATGTTGATGCAGTATACTCCGTCAATCCTTCCATCGTTAAGCAACCAAAAGAAATTAAGGAGTTAACTTATCGAGAGATGCGCGAATTATCTTACGCGGGATTTTCTGTATTTCATGCAGAAGCTCTGATCCCAGCTTATCGTGCTGGAATTCCTGTTCAAGTAAGAAACACGAATAATCCTTCTGCGCCAGGAACAAGAATTGTTGCATCAAGAAGTAATACAAATGGACCAGTAATTGGAATTGCTAATGATAAGGGATTTTGTTCCATTTATATAAGTAAATACTTAATGAACCGAGAAGTTGGTTTTGCTAGAAAGGTTCTATCGATATTAGAGGAATACCATATTTCATATGAACATATGCCTTCTGGAATTGATGATTTAACCATCGTTTTGCGTCAGAACCAATTAGTAGGAAAAAGTGAACAAGAAATACTAGCAAGAATTTCTGATGAATTACAAGTAGATGAAATAAAGGTAGAGCATGACTTGGCACTTATCATGCTTGTAGGAGAAGGGATGCGTCATAATGTCGGTACAAATGCTCGAGCATCCAAGGCACTTGCAGAAGCTGGAGTAAACATTGAAATGATTAACCAAGGATCATCTGAAGTAAGCATGATGTTCGGAGTAAAAGAAACAGTTGTCAAAAAAGCAGTAAAGGCAATTTATGAAGAGTTCTTTCAATAAATCATTTGTTAATGGAAAGAACTTTAAAGAAATACTCAGGGTACACTATAAGCCATAGCAAAAAGAAGTTCATTTATCAAAACTTTATTTGAAAAATGAACTTCTTTTTTAATTTGTGTCTATTATTCAAATCTTAAGAAATTTTAAAAAGTTTTCTTGTATATAAATTAACAAAAAGTTATAATAAATGCATTACAAAAGATAGATATATTAATATAAGAGCGGTAAAGAGTAAGTTTTTTTTATCTTATATTATCGGAAAATTCTATATTATATAAATATAGGGTTTTTACATCGAAAGAGGGGGATCTACCATTGAAGAAAAAAGGATTTTTATTTGCATTATTTATGTCGATTGTACTTGCATTAGCAGCATGTGGTACAAACTCTGAAAATGCAAGTGGTGATGGAGAAGGAAAAAAGAAATTAAGAGTAGTAACAGATGCGGCTTACGCACCATTTGAATACATGGATAAAGACAAGATTATTGGCTTTGATGTGGATGTTTTCACTGCAGCAGCAGAGGAAGCTGGATATGAGTTTGAAATTGTCAATGTTGGATGGGATCCTGTATTTGCGGAATTAGAGAATGGAACAGCGGATGTAGGCTTATCTGCAATCACGATTAACGAGGATCGTTTGAAGTCCTATGATTTCTCTATCCCCTATTTTGAGAGCACAAATAAAATTTTAGCTCCAGAAGGTACGGATATTGAGAAAGCTGATGATTTAGTAGAGAAGACAGTAGCAGTCCAAGCAGGAACTACAGGCGCAGATGCAGTGGATGCGCTTCTAGGAAATGGCAATGAGAAAGTGAAAAAGTTTGAAAATAATAATCTAGCTATTCTTGAAATGAAAAATAACGGTGCAGATGCAGTTGTTGCAGATAATGCAGTACTTGAAACATATGCTAAAAATAATCCACAGGACAACTTTACGGTAATTGAAGATAAGGAAGGGTTTGAATCGGAGTATTATGGCTTCATGTTCCCAAAGGATAGTGAAATTGTGGAAGATTTCAGCAAAGGACTTAACGCTATATTGGATAATGGAAAATATGCAGAAATTTATAAGGAATGGTTTGGGCAGGATCCAGATATTGAAAATTTAAAAGCACAACAATAGAACAATCGCAGATGAGGAAGGGTACTCAAAATGGGCATTTCCCCGCTTTAACAATTAGGGAGCACAAATTTTTCTTCCATATTGTAGCTAAGTGAGGGGGTTCCTTCTGAGTGCCCTTTTTTAATAAGAATTGGTGCTTTTCTATTATCAAAAGGTAAATGAATAGAGTCATAATGTTATTTTGGAGGAGTAGGAATGGATTTTAATTTCACGATCATTTTGGAGTATGCAGATTTATTTAAAAAAGGAATATTAGTAACCATTCAATTATCCTTATATGCGATTGTGTTTGGTACTATTTTAGGATTATTAATTGGTCTTGGAAAAATAGCAAAAAATCAGTGGATTTCCTTTCCTTTTCGCTGCTATATTGCTATTTTTCGTGGAACTCCCCTTTTTGTACAAATCCTAATTATTCATTTTGGGTTTATTCCGTTATTCTTGAATACCACTAATGCCATGGTAGCAGCAATTGTGGCATTATCACTAAATGCTGCTGCTTATATCGCAGAGATTTTCCGAGCTGGAATCGAGTCAATAGACCGTGGTCAAATGGAAGCAGCAAGGTCTTTAGGGATGACGCACATACAGGCGATGCGTTACATAATTTTACCACAGTCTATTAAACGAATGATTCCGCCACTTGGCAATGAATTTGTCGTATTGATTAAAGATTCCTCTTTAGCAGCTGTTATAGCTGCACCGGAGTTGATGTATTATGCAAGGCTGATGATGGGGCAATATAATCGAGTTTGGGAGCCGTATTTAACGGTAGCTGTTATTTACCTAGTTCTAACTTTAACATTAAGCTTCTTCTTAACTCGTTTGGAAAGAAGGTTGAAAACAGAATGATTGTTGTAGATAAATTGAAAAAGTCTTTTGGAGATAATGAAGTATTAAAGGATATTAGTGTAACAATTAACCCGCAAGAGGTAGTCGTTATTATTGGACCTTCTGGATCAGGGAAGTCCACTTTTCTAAGATGTATCAATTTATTAGAAAGTATAACAGATGGTACCATTCAAATTGAAGGCAAGAACATTACGGATAAGTCTACCAATATTAATGAGGTTCGTAAGGATGTAGGCATGGTATTTCAGCAGTTTAATTTATTCCCTCATAAAACGGTTCTCCAAAATATCATGCTTTCTCCTATGAAGGTAAAAAAAGTATCCAAGGAAGATGCTAAGAAAAAGGCACTGGCATTATTGAAGAAAGTAGGATTAGAGGATAAAGCAAGTGTATATCCAGATTCCCTTTCAGGTGGACAAAAACAACGTGTAGCAATTGCTAGAGCGTTAGCGATGGAACCAAGTATTATGTTATTTGATGAGCCAACATCTGCTCTAGACCCAGAGATGGTAGGAGAGGTGTTGGAAGTAATGAAGGATCTTGCGAAGGAAGGCATGACAATGATTGTCGTAACCCATGAAATGGGCTTTGCCAGAGAGGTTGGCGATCGAGTTATTTTCATGGACGGCGGATACATTGTGGAAGAAGATACACCAACAGAGTTATTTAGTAATCCTAAGGAAGAGCGTACAATCTCTTTCTTGAGTAAAGTATTATAAGAATTTGCCAAAACAATCGTGAAACTCTATTTTTTAAAGGAGATTCACGATTGTTTTTTTATAGGGATTAGGAATCAAATTTTTATTATAGCATAAGAGATTTGTAAACGATAACAACGTTTATATAACAAGATTTAATAAGGAAACATAAGTTGTGTGATTAATTCTGAATATTTTTATAATTAAAAATTCTTATTATACTTTGTAGAAAATTACCGTTAATATAAAAGAAATCGAAATTAAGGGATATGAAGGAAGCTACATTTTTATTCTCAAGCGGTATTCCTTATGAAGAGCAAAATTATTAGGAGGGGTAGTATGTTAAAAAAATGGCATAGTGAATTGGCCGAGATGTTTGATCAAATGGTTGAGTGGAGAAGACATTTCCATCAGTATCCGGAACTATCTTTCCAAGAGGTGGAAACACCAAGAATGATTGCTGAAATTTTAGAAGGATTCGGTATTGAGGTTAGAAGAAATGTAGGGGGTAGAGGTGTTGTTGGAAAAATCTATGGTGCAAAACCAGGAAAAACTATTGCATTAAGAGCTGATTTTGATGCCCTGCCAATACAGGATGAAAAGGACGTACCATATAAATCGAAGGTACCTGGCGTTATGCATGCATGTGGGCATGATGGACATACAGCTACCTTATTAGCAGTAGCAAAGGTTCTTCAAGATAATAGAGACAGCATTGCAGGAAATATTGTCTTACTCCATCAGCATGCTGAAGAGATGTCACCAGGTGGAGCAAAGGCGATGATTGAAGATGACTGTTTAAAAGATGTGGATGTTGTATATGGTGCCCATCTTTCTTCTCTAAGTGAATTAGGAAAATACCATTATAGACCAGGATATTCCCAAGCGGCAGCAGATGCTTTTGAAATTACGATTAAAGGAAAAGGGGGACATGGCTCAGCACCTCACGAAACGGTAGATGCGATTGCAATCGGCACTGCATTAGTGACTCAGCTACAATTTATTGCTAGTAGACGTGTAGATCCATTAAATCCTGTTGTATTGTCCGTAGGCTCGTTCCATGCGGGAAATGCGAAAAACGTAATTGCTGATCATGCAGTGATGAAAGGGACTGTTCGTACATTAGATGAAGACTTGCGCTTATTTATGGAAGAGGAAATTAAATTAATGGCAAACGAAATTTGCGAAAGCATGCAGGCTACTTGTGAGATTAATTATATTAAGGGATACCCTGCTGTATATAACCATGAGGAAGAAGTAGAGGTCTTTGAAAAAGTAATTGAAGATACACTTGATAAGAATATGTTAGTTCGTTCTGCACCAATTATGGGGGCAGAGGATTTCTCCTACTATTTACTTGAAAAGCCTGGTATGTTCTTTCATACAGGAGCAAAGGTAGAACAGGAAAAAGCTTATCCTCACCATCATCCAATGTTCGATTTTGATGAAAGAGCAATGATTTATGCTGGAAAAGCATTCTTAAGTATTGTCGATAATTATGTATCGTCACAGGTGAAAGAAAACCTTGCTGAACCAGTTCTATAAAAAAAGCATTTCCGAAAACAAATGGGATGGGAGCGATAAATAGATGTTAGATAAATGGTATAAAGAAATCGAAGCAATGTATGACCAAATGGTAGAGTGGAGACGACATTTACATGAAAATCCAGAACTGTCTTTTCAAGAAGTAAAGACAAGTCAAATGATTGGTGATTTGTTAGAAAGCTTTGGCATTGAGGTAAGAAGGAATGTCGGTGGAAACGGCGTCGTCGGTAAAATTTATGGGGCAAAGCCAGGAAAAACCATTGCATTACGAGCAGACTTTGATGCATTACCTATTCAGGATGAAAAAAATGTGGATTTTAAATCGAAAGTACCAGGTGTAATGCATGCATGCGGACATGATGGTCATACAGCTACTTTATTAGCAGTAGCCAAAGTTTTACAGGAGAATTCTGATGATTTAGCAGGAAATGTGGTGCTGCTCCATCAACATGCTGAAGAATTACCACCAGGTGGAGCCATTGCAATGATTGAAGATGGCTGTTTGGATGGAGTAGATGTTGTATATGGTGCCCACTTGGCGTCAGGTAGTGAGTTAGGAAGTGTCCTCTTTAGAATAGGACCTGTTTCTGCTTCGAGTGATACATTTGAATTGAAAATTCAAGGAAAGGGCGGGCATGGTGCTTCCCCTCATCAAACAATTGATGCAATTGCAGTCGGTGCACAAATTGCAAATCAGTTAAAGCATATTGTCAGTAGACGAGTAAATCCACAAAAACCTGCAGTTATTTCCATTGGTTCTTTCCATGCTGGAAATGCAGGAAATGTCATTGCAGATACGGTGGAACTAACAGGAACAGTCCGTACATTTGATGAAGATGTTCGCCTACTGATTGAAGAAGAAATGGAACAATTAATTAGTGGAGTGTGTAAAGCATTTCACGCTGAATATGAGTTTAGCTATACAAAAGGCTATCCATCTACTGTTAATACAGCAGATGAAACGAATATTCTAGAAAACTGCTTGAAAGACGTCTTACCTGAAAGCAAGCTTGTAAAAATAGAAAAGCCTGGCATGGGTGGAGAAGACTTTTCTTACTATCTACAAAATCGTCCAGGATGTTTCTTCTCAGTTGGAGCTCGTAATGAAGAAATTGATGCTGTCTATCCTCATCATCACCCAAAATTTACGTTTGATGAAAGTGCAATGCTGCATACAGCCAAAATATTTTTAGGCTTGGTAGATTACTATACGAATGCAGAAAAGAAAGAGGCTTTAGTGAATAGCTCCACTATATAAAATTAGAAAAAATCTAACGTTCACACAGGTGGTAAGCGCCTATCAGCTAGCAAACTTCTGATCATCTCCCTACGATAAGTCAACATCAGTTCACTAACGTTCACTGTGTTTCC
Source organism: Niallia sp. FSL W8-0635 (assembly GCF_038007965.1). Classification (GTDB taxonomy): domain Bacteria; phylum Bacillota; class Bacilli; order Bacillales; family Cytobacillaceae; genus Niallia. Next base: position 599,733 of record NZ_JBBOYD010000001.1, read on the forward strand.
TTTATCTCAGTCGGTGTTCTTCCAGTTTGTACGCTGATAACCAGGCGCTTACGCTTTATGAAATAACAGGGAATAAGGTTCTAATTCAGGAAACGATCTAGCTCCAGCGCCTATCAGCTAGCAAACTTCTGATCACCTCCCTACGATAAGTCAACATCAGTTCACTAACGTTCACTGTGTTTCCTTTATCTCAGTCGGTGTTCTTCCAGTTTGTACGCTGATAACCAGGCGCTTACGCTTTATGAAATAACAGGGAATAAGGTTCTAAGTCAGGAAACGATCTAGCTCCAGCGCCTATCAGCTAGCAAACTTCCAATCATCTCCCTGCGATAAGTCAACATCGATTCACTAACGTTCATCGTGTTTCCTTTATCTCAGTCGATGATTCTCCAGTTTGTACGCTGATGAGCAAGGCGCTTACGCTTTTCTAATAGGAGGGGAAGTATGGGTCAGAATATTTTAGAAGTGGATAAATTGCAGACAGCTTTTCGTACGGATAAGGGAGAGGTTGTTTCGGTAGAGGAGGTTACATTTCATCTTCAGCCAGGTGAAACCATTGGGATTGTGGGGGAGTCGGGATGTGGTAAAAGTGTAACTTCCTTATCAATTATGAGATTACTAGGAAAACATGGATATATTAAAAAAGGTTCGATTAATCTGAATGGAAAAGATTTAGCGAAAATTTCAGAAGCAGAAATGCGTAAGGTTAGAGGAAATGAAATATCCATGATTTTTCAGGAACCGATGACTTCTTTAAATCCAGTTTTTACGATCGGTAATCAAATGGTGGAATTAATTCGTTTACATATGGGCTTAAACGCTAAGAAAGCGAAAAGCTATGCGGTAGAAATGCTTAAGAAAGTAGGTATTCCGAGAGCAGAGGTAATTATAGATGAATATCCACATGCTCTTTCAGGAGGAATGCGTCAAAGGGTAATGATAGCGATGGCTCTATCTTGTAAACCTAAGCTATTAATTGCAGATGAGCCAACTACTGCATTAGATGTAACGATACAGGCACAGATTCTTGAATTAATGAAAAGCTTAAAAAATGAGTCAGAGACAGCTATTATGATGATTACTCATGACTTAGGCGTAATTGCAGAAATGGCCGATAAAGTAATTGTTATGTATGCAGGACAAGTGGTAGAAGAGGCAGATGTCTTTACTCTTTTCGATGAGCCGAAGCATCCATACACCAAAGGCTTAATCGACTCCATTCCACATTTAGAATATGATTCTCAGGAAAAATTGTATTCTATTCCTGGCTCTGTTCCAACATTACAGCAAATGCCAAAAGGGTGTAGATTCCACACGAGATGTCCTTATGTAACGGAAAAATGTATTTCCGAAAAACCTCCCCATATTAGCATAGACAATAAACTGAATCATAAGGTTCGTTGTTGGCTATATGAGGAAAATCAGCAAGAGAGTATGCCAAATGAAGAGAGGGAGGTTACTGTATGAGCATAGAAACTTTACCTAAAAAAGACGGAATATTCAAAGAACAAGAACAACCGTTAGTAGAAATTCAAAATCTAAAGAAATACTATCCAATTAAGAAAGGTATTCTCTCGAAAACAGTTGGTCATGTAAAGGCAGTGGATGGGCTTAATTTTTCCATATATCCTGGGGAAACTATTTCTCTTGTTGGGGAGTCGGGATGTGGGAAATCCACTACTGGTAGAGCGATTGTAAAGCTAGATCCACCGACTGAAGGGAAAGTGTTATTTGAAGGCAAAGATATGGCAACGATTCAACATAAGGAATTGAGAAAAATTCGGACAGAGATGCAAATCATCTTTCAGGATCCTTATTCTTCTCTTAATCCACGTAAGCGAATAGGAGATTTATTGGCGGAACCATTAATTGCCCATCGACTTGCCACGAAAGAAGAGGCAAATAAAAAGGTAGATCAAATACTTGAAATTGTAGGGTTAACGAAATTCCATAAGAGCCGATATCCTCATGAATTTTCTGGAGGTCAAAGACAAAGGGTTGGTATCGCCAGGGCACTTATGTTAAATCCGAAATTGGTTGTTTGTGATGAACCAGTATCAGCGTTGGATGTGTCTATCCAAGCTCAAGTATTAAATTTATTAAAAGATTTACAAAAAGAATTTAACTTAACTTATCTATTTATCGCTCATGGTCTAGGAGCGGTTAAGTATATAAGTGATCGAATTGCAGTTATGTATTTAGGGAAAATCGTTGAAATTGGAAAGACAGAAGAAATATTTAAAAATCCTAAGCACCCATATACGAAAATATTGTTAAGCGCTTATCCTATTCCAAATCCCCATCTTCGAAATAGAGAAAGGATTGTAGTAGAAGGAGATGTTCCGAGTCCGGCAAATCCACCAAAGGGCTGTAGATTTCATACAAGATGTCCAATGGCCCAAGCTATTTGTAAGGAGAAGGAGCCACTATTGAATGCAACAGATCATTCCGTTGCCTGTCATTTTCCACTAAATTAAAGGAGGGAGATTTGTTTGTTCCAATATATTATCAGGAGATTATTAATAGCCATTCCGGTGTTGTTGGGAGTAACTATATTTAACTTTTTAATTATTAACCTCGCTCCTGGTAACCCTGTGGATATGTATATTAATCCAGATACAACCCAGGCAGATATCGATGCGAAGAAAGAAGCATTGGGACTTAATGATCCCATCTACGTTCAGTACTTTAGATGGCTTGGAAATCTTTTGCAAGGAGATTTTGGTTTTTCGTATACAACGTATGAACCAGTGTTGGATTTAGTACTAAATAGAGTAGGGCCAACGTTGCTTCTCATGAGTACGGCTTTAATTATTGCTTATATCATTGCCATTCCAATTGGAATTTTAAGTGCAACTAAACAGTATTCTTGGATTGATTATTTAACAACTACATTTTCTTTTTTAGGTGTATCTATTCCTAACTTTTTCTTAGGCTTGGGAAGTATTTATGTTTTTGCACTTGTATTAAATATTTTACCTACAGGTGGAATGTTTACACTAGGTAGCAATGGAGGATTTGTTGATACGTTTTTCCACCTAATTATGCCAGCAGCTATATTAGGGACTGGAATTGCAGGAAGTACAGTCCGCTACGTTAGAAGTAGCATGCTAGAAGTGCTAGGGCAGGATTATTTGCGGACTGCGCGAGCGAAAGGATTAAAGGAATTTATTGTTACGAATAAACATGGGTTAAAAAATGCGTTGATTCCAATAATTACAATTATCGGGATGGAGATACCAATTTTAATTGGTGGAGCAGTTGTCACAGAACAAATTTTTCAATGGCCTGGTTTAGGACAATTAACGATTCAGTCTATTTCATCACGTGACTATCCTACATTGATGGCTATCAATTTTATCGCAGCACTTGCTGTATTATTCTCTAATCTACTTGCTGATATTTTATATGCGGTTGTAGATCCACGAATAAAGTATAACTAAGGGGGAGTGAACATGAGTATTCCTAATGTGAAAATGGATACGGACTTACCAGTAAATAATGTGGTGATTCCTGTTCAAGAGCAGTTGGGGAATGAAGAAAGCTACCTGAAACTAATAACAAAGCGATTCTTTAAACATAAGTTAGCAGTTGTTGGACTGATTATTTTTTCATTAATGGTTTTGGTTGCAATCTTTGCTCCAGTCATTGCACCACATAATCCCTATTCAGTGGATGGAGAATTTGCAGCGGCTCCATCTGCGGAAAACATCCTTGGTACAGATGAAGTAGGAAGGGATTTGTTTAGTCGCTTATTATATGCTGCCAGAGTTTCCTTATCTGTAGGAGTAGGGGCAGTCGCAATCTATGTTGCCATCGGTACGATTCTAGGAGCGATTGCGGGGTATTTTGGCAAATGGGTAGATATGGTAATCATGCGTATTACAGATGTATTCATGTCATTCCCCTATTTAATGGTTATTTTAGTCCTTGTAAGTATTATGGGTCCTAGTCTTTTTAATGTAATTTTAGTATTAGGCTTACTCGGATGGCCGTCAATTGCTAGATTAGTAAGAGGTTGTGTACTAACGATTAAAGAAATGGATTATGTAAAAGCGGGTGTCGCATTAGGCTATTCAACACCAAAAATCGTCTTTCAGCATATTCTACCAAACTGTATTGCACCTATATTAGTAAATGCTACATTCGGTATTGCGTCTGCCATTATTATGGAAGCATCTCTTAGTTTTCTAGGAATGGGAGTTCAGCCTCCAACAGCAAGTTGGGGCAATATGTTAAACGAAGCTCAATCTATTACAGTACTTGCAACGCAGCCTTGGTTATGGATTCCACCTGGAGTTATGATATTACTTGCTGTTTTATCTATTAATTTTATGGGGGATGGCTTAAGAGATGCAATGGATCCGAAGAGCCTAAAATAATGGAGGAAATGTATTTACTAACATTATAGAAAAATAGACGGGGGAAAAATCGATGAAAAAATTCAAAATGATATTTAGCATGTTTTCCATAGTAATATTATTATTGCTTTCGGCATGTGCTGGTGCAAATAACACAGCATCAACAGGCGGAGGGTCTAAGGAAAATACAATGTATCTCGGACTAGTAAATGCTCCAGTAAGTTTTAACCCAATAAACTCTTCTGATATTGCAGCTGCATGGTTAGAAAAGTTTATGTTTGATACCTTTTTAGAAATGACTGCACCATTGGAATTTACACCAAAGCTAGCAGAATCCTTCGAAACAGAGGATAATCAAACATTTACAATAAAGATTAACAAGGATGCTAACTGGTCTGATGGCACACCAGTTACCTCTGCAGACGTTGCTTTTACTTTAAATTTAGTTGCTAATCCAAAGACTGAAACAGCTGTTGGAGCTTATTTAACCCAATTAGAGGGGTTAACGGTAAATGGAAAACTTCCAGACGGTGTAACAGAAATACCTTCTTTGACTATTGTTGACGATAAGACGATTCAATTTAAAACAAAAGCACCAGTTGATCCGAATATGGTGAAGGAACAGTTAGGGTCAAAATTTATGATTCTACCAGAACATAAGCTAAAGGACATTGCTCCAGAAAATCTACAAAAAGATCCTTTTATGATGAATCCAACTGTAACAAATGGACCTTTCAAATTTGTTAAGTATGCGAAAGACCAGTACGTAGAATATGAGAAAAACGAAGATTATTATTTAGGAGAAGTAGAATTAGATAAACTATTCGTGAAAATAATGCCAGCAGCAAACCTTGTAGCCCAGTTACAAACAGGGGAGATTCATATGAATGCAGCGGCGGGTATTGGGAAAATTGCTGTTCAAGATTTTGAAACAGTAGAAGGCTTTGATAATGTAACGACAAAAACAGAGAAAACATATGGATATCAAAATATGAGTTTTAATATGGAAACTATTACAGATCAAAAAGTTAGACAGGCAATTGCATATGCAATTGACCGTCAAAAAATTGTTGATCAATTACTTAAAGGAGAAGGAGAAATTGTAGACGGACCGTATACGTCTATCAGTCCTTATCTTGATACAGAGTTAGAAACATACACATATGATCCAGAAAAATCGAAGCAATTGCTAGAAGAAGCAGGTTGGGATTTCGATAAGACATTAGAATTCGTTGTTCCAATCGGAAACAAAGTACGTGAGCAATCAGCAAATATTATTGCAGAAAATCTTAAAGCGGTTGGCTTAAAGCTAAATACGACTACGTATGACTTCCCAACCATTATGGCAAAAGCGAAAGCTGGAGAATATGATTTAATGTTAATTGGTTTCACTAATACAATTGATCCAGATTTAACAACGATTTATGGTTCAAGTGGATCAAGTAACTATACGAAGTATAACAATCCAAAGGTAGACGAATTGCTTGAGAAAGGTAAACAAGAACCAGATACAGAAAAACGTAAACAGATTTATAATGAACTTCAAGCAATTTGGAGTGAAGAGATGCCACTATTTACACTGTACTCCGACTATGACTTTGCAGCAGTTTCGAAAGATGTAGCAGTTGGAGGACCAAAGATTTTCGGTTTCCATAACGAACTATATAAATGGTCATTGACAGGTGCAAACTAAATAAGGGAAGAACGACTAAGCCTATACTATATGGGGCTTAGTCGTTTTTGATTTTAGGTAACACAGGGTTTGGTTGAAAAAGAGAGTTTGGCTGAAAAGCTGTTGGGTTTGGCTGAAAAAAGAGAAGTTTGGCTGAAAAGCTGCTGGGCTTGGCTGATAAAAGGAAAATTCAGCTGATATCCTGCTGGGTTTTGGCTGATAAATATTAATGGATAGCCGAAAAAATAATACTTTGTTTCCGGCACATGTAAAAGAAAAAATTCTTCCGTAAATTCCCTCTTTTCTTCCTTCCATTTAGTAAATTATTGTTTTCTAACTTACTAAAAAGAGGTATGATAAAAATAATGTTTAGTAAACCTAAAGAAGTTACATCGATGGTTGAAAGGAACGGATTTTCAACCAATCAGAACAAAGGCTGGAGGGAACAATGTCAAAGATATTTGGTAGGCTTCGTGTATATAAACTAAGTATAACGATTGCTCTTTTTCTTATGTTAACAGAGCTCGCTGTAGAATTAGTTCAACCGTTAATAATGGCAAAAATTATTGATGATGGTTTGGCTCATCAAGATACAAAAGTTGTGCTAATTTGGGGAGGGTTGCTAATTCTGTTTTCCCTTGTAGCATTTGCTGCTGGAATCATAAATACTTTTTATTCTGCCCATGTTTGTCAGAATTTTGGCTACAGTCTTCGGAATGAGTTATATCAAATCATTCAATATTTTACCTTTTCCAGCAGTAATGTTTTTGCAAGTTCCTCTTTAATTACTAGATTAACCAATGATATTACGCAATTACAAAACACCATATTTATGGGACTGCGATTTTTATTAAGGGCACCACTTTTAATCATTGGCGGAATTATTATGTCATTTGTAGTCAATGTGAAATTGGCACTCATTCTGGCGATTACGATTCCTTTAATCGTTGTGATGTTTATTTGGGTTATTAAAATAGGAAGAAATCTTTTTCAATCTGTACAAAAAAAGTTAGATCATGTTAACAGCGTGATGCTGGAAAATTTAACAGCAGTCCGACTTATTCGTGCATACATCCGTAAGCAATTTGAAAGAAATCGTTTTACACAAACGAGTGAGGATTTGAAAAATCTTACACAAAAAGCATTACGAATAATGGAAACAACAGTGCCGCTTTTGTTATTTGCTATGAATTTATGTATTATTGCAATACTTTGGTTTGGTTCAGGACAAATCAATACAGGTGAGGCTCAGATAGGAGAGGTAGTAGCGATTATTAATTACACATTAAGAATAACTTCTTCTATTTCTGTAGTTAGTATGTTAGTAATGGTAATCTCTCGTTCAAAAGCTTCCGCTGATCGTATACAAGAGATTATTGATATAGAAGAAAAGGATACGGATAATCCAGTAGGAAATATGGAAACAACAATTAAAGGGAAAATTAATTTTCAGCATGTATCCTTTCAATATCCATCTAATAGAAGAAACACGATTGAAAATCTGCAATTTACCATTCAGCCAAAAGAAAGCATTGCAATATTAGGAGCAACAGGTTCAGGGAAAACAACACTTTTCCAATTAATTCCTCGGCTTTATGAACCTACAGAAGGAACCATTTTAATTGATGATAAGCGTGCGGATTCCTTTTCTTTAAATGCGTTAAGAAAGCAAATTGGCTATGTACCACAGGAATCGATGCTTTTTACTGGTACAATTAAAGAAAATATTATGTGGGGAAATCCAAATGCAACCTTTGAAGAAGTCGTGCAGGCTGCAAAGGATGCACAAATACATGAAACGATTATGCTAATGCCTCATACATACGATACAAGAATTGGGCAAAAGGGAGTTAATTTATCAGGTGGACAAAAACAGCGTCTATCGATCGCAAGGGCACTTGTCAGAAAGCCGAGTATTCTCCTTTTAGATGACAGTACAAGTGCATTAGATTTAAAGACAGAAAAAAAATTGCTTGATGCTGTAGCAGCGTATCAATGTACACTTTTACTCATTACCCAAAAAGTATCTACTGCTATGAAGGCAGATCGGGTGATGCTAATAGAAAATGGCCGTATCGTAAGCTTTGCCCCCCATGATCAACTATGGAAAACAAATAGTCTTTATCAAAAAATAGTCGAATCGCAACTAGGGGAAGGAGAGTGGGAGAATGCAAAGGGAACTAACCGATCCATTTCGTTATCCTAAGCCTAATTTAAAACCGGATGCTCCAGTTGTTAAAAAAGGGAAAAAACCAAAGAATATGGGGAAAACCTTATATCGGTTATGGAATTATCTTGCCCAAAAAAAATGGTTGCTTTTTCTTGTTTTAGTAATGGTTGCACTAAGCTGTGCATTAAGTTTATTAGGACCATATATATTAGGGATGTCTATTGACCGTTTTATTGTAAACAGAAATTTAGATGGATTTACGGGAATGCTAGTATTACTTGGCTGTATTTATTTCCTTAATTCAGTTGCATTATTTTTACAAAGCTATTGGATGATTGGAATCGCACAATCAACTGTTTTTCAGCTAAGAGCGAATTTATTTCATCAATTTCATGAAATACCAATTAGTTATTTTGATAAAAAACAGCATGGGGAGCTAATGAGTCGTGTTACCAATGATATTGAAAATGTAAGCTCCACCTTAAATAGCTCTGTTATTCAAATTTTTTCTAGTATTATCACTTTAATCGGTACTGTTGTTGTAATGTTTATACTCAGCCCATTATTAACGGTGCTTACTTTAATAATCGTTCCAGTAATGTTTATAGGGATGAAGTGGATAACAAGCAGAACGGGTGTGTTATTTAAGGAGCAGCAAAAAAACTTAGGCAATTTAAATGGTTTTATTGAGGAATCTATTTCAGGACAAAAAATCGTCAAAACCTTTTCGCTAGAAGAAAAAATGATTGATGATATGAAGGGGAAAAGCGAAAAACTTAAGAATTCTGCTTACTGGGCACAAGTATATTCAGGCTTTATTCCAAAGCTAATGAATATGTTAAACAATGCTAGCTATGCCGTCATTGTTGGAGTTGGCGGGCTATTAGCACTGAAATCGGGTGCTGTATCAATTGGGGTTATTGTAATTTTCGTTGAATATTCGAGACAATTCACTCGACCATTGAATGATTTATCAAATCAATTTAATACTTTGTTATCTGCAATTGCGGGGGCAGAAAGAGTATTTGAGGTATTAGATGAGGAAAGAGAAGAAGTAGATGAAAAAACGGCAAGTACGATAAAGGAAATAAAGGGAGAAGTGCTATTCAAGCAAGTTTCCTTTTCATATGAGTCGGATAAAGAAATATTGAAGGATATTAGTTTTAAAGGAAATCCTGGAGAAACAATAGCTTTGGTTGGGCCAACTGGCGCTGGTAAAACGACGATTATCCAGCTAATAACGAGATTTTATGATGCAACTACCGGAAGTATATTGGTAGATGGTCATGAGATTAAAAAAATTAAAAGAGAAAGCCTTCGATCACATATGGGATTTGTGCTTCAGGATAGTTATTTATTTGAAGGAACGATACGAGAAAATATTCGATATGGCAGATTGAACGCAACAGATGAGGAAGTGGAGAATGCAGCAAAAATGGCGAATGCTCATAGCTTTATTGATCATCTTCCAGAAGGATATGATACGATTCTTTCTGCAAATGGGAACGGAATAAGTCAGGGGCAAAAGCAATTATTATCCATTTCTCGAGCCATCTTAGCGGATCCGTCCATTCTGATTCTCGATGAAGCAACTAGCAGTATTGATACCATTACAGAAGTGAAAATTCAAGAGGCGCTAAAACGCTTGATGAAAGGGAAAACAAGTTTTGTTGTTGCCCACCGATTGAATACAATTAAGCATGCGGATATGATCCTTGTTTTAGATAAGGGAATGATTATCGAAAAAGGTTCTCATGAAGAGTTATTGGAAAAAAGAGGATTTTATTATGAATTACATCAAAATCAATTTTCAGAACCAGCAGAGTAGGTTAGTATAAAAAAATCATTTAATGCACCGGTTGGTCAGTATAATCATTAAGCTTATAGAACAGTATTTCTCTTTCTTATTGCCTTGTATATAGGATATTAAAGGGAGTGCTGTTTATTTTATATTAAAAAAGGTATTGGATAAAAATGATATTTGACTGACCGGTCATTTTGGTTTACTATATAAATAGATTCGGTGAGAGTCAACACCCGAAAATAGCTCGACGTATATAAAGGTGGATGTTGAATATGAAAACAATTGACCAAATTATTGAATTTTTAAAGAGTATCGGAGTAGACGCAGAAAAGGTTTATAGGAATCCAAAGGAGACATACTAGTTGATGGAAAGTGTAAAACAACTCAAAACATATATGGAAGATAATCATTTTGATTTACATGAATTATCAAATGAACTGAACGAATGGAAAAATAGTTTAATCATATACAACTTTGCTTTAGATGAGATAAATACAAAATTAAAAATTATAAATGAAGAATTTCAATTTATCCATAATCATAATCCGATTGAACATATAAAATCTCGCATTAAGGACCCAAGAGGAATCATGCAAAAGCTACATCGAAAAGGGCATGCTATTACGATTGAAAATGCAAAGAAATATATTCATGATATTGCTGGTGTCCGTATTACATGTTCTTTTATTTCGGATATTTATGAAGTTTTTAATATTATTGAAAAGCAAGATGATATTAAGGTTCTGCAGGTTAAGGATTATATAAAAAATCCAAAACCAAATGGCTACAAAAGCTTACATTTAATTATTAGTATTCCTGTCTTTTTAAGCACTGGAATGCAAGAAGTTTGTGTTGAAATTCAAATAAGAACGATAGCGATGGATTTTTGGGCAAGTCTTGAACATAAAATTTATTATAAATTTGACAAAGATGTTCCCGGCCATTTACTGAATGAACTAAAGGAAGCAGCAGATGCAGCACATGAATTAGATGTAAAAATGAAGAAGATTAAAGATCGTGTCGATATCTTTCAAACGGTAGGAAAGCATCAGACGTTAATATAATTAGTAGGGGAAGTTTCCTCAGGGATGAACTTCCCTTTTTTATGGAAGATGATTCAAAGTCAGCAGATATAACTAACCTCACCCACAAACACCATCAAAAATATAACCTATCTTAATAAAGAAGGTTTCATATCAATTTTTCCGTAAATAATTTATAATAAGAAGACATATTTTAAGGTTAGATGCAATTCGTCTAACTTTTGCTTAAAAAGGAGAACGAAATGAAAGAACAGCAATTTTGGAATACATTTAAACCGTTTATACAACAAAACTGGGAGAAAGCGAATTTTAAACAAGCAACGTCTATCCAGGAACAATCCATCCCACTTATATTAGAGGGGAAAGATGTAATTGCTGAGTCCCCTACAGGAACAGGAAAAACATTAGCTTATTTACTGCCCGTTTTAAATAAATTGGATACGGAATCAAAGAATATCCAGGCGATTTGTCTTGCTTCTTCTCAAGAGCTTGTCATGCAAATTTTAGCAGAAGTACAAAAATGGGGAGAGGGTAGTGGTATTCGTTCCGCTTCTTTTATTGGGGGAGCCAATGTCAAAAGGCAATTGGAAAAGCTTAAAAAACATCCTCATCTTGTTATTTGTACACCTGGAAGAGCATTAGAGTTAATTAAACAAAAGAAATTGAAAATGCATGAAGTAAAAACAGTTGTGCTAGATGAAGCGGATCAATTACTGGTTTCAGAGCATTTAGAATCTGTACGACAAATTGTTAAAGCCACTTTAAAAGATAGACAAGTAGTCTTATTTTCCGCAACCTTGCCAAAACAAACAGAGGCTATTGCAAAGGAACTTGTTCAAGATGCAGAAATTATCCGTGTGAAAAAGGATAAGATGATTGATGCTGCAGAAGTGGAGCATATTTATTTTCAAGCAGAGTATCGAGATAAGGTAAAGCTATTGGAACCTATCTCTCGTTTGGAAGATGCAAAAATTCTTGTCTTTGTAAAAGATATTGGTAATTTAAGTGTTATACATGAAAAATTAGCGTATAAAAATATCCATACGAGTATTCTCCATTCTGATCTGAATAAAATGGAGCGCCAAAAGTCGTTAAATGATTTCCGAGGTGGAAAGCGAAATATGTTGCTAGCAACTGATGTGGCAGCAAGAGGGCTTGATATTCAAAATATCACCCATGTCGTTCATTATGATTTAGCGACAGATCAGACACAATATATCCATCGTTCTGGTAGAACGGGGAGATTTGGTGCATCGGGAGTTGTTGTTAGTTTAGTTACGGAAAGAGAAGAAAGAGAACTGAAACAACTAGCCAAGAAGTTACATTTAAAATTATTGAGAAAAAACTTTTATCATGGAAACATCGTAGATTATCAAATGAAAACAAAAAAATAATAAATTAATAAAGCTGTCGTCAACCGAAAAGAGTAGGTTAGACGACAGCTTTTTTTTAGATAGAAAAAGAAAAAATTATACTTTCCCTTAGGGAGAAATAGGAACGAAGTAGTATACCTTAGATAAAAATAAAATATTGGCATAAAAATGGAGAAATTTCACAAGATAATACCATAAATAAACAAAGAACTTAAAGGAAGGATTAAATGGTAACTTTTGCTTATCTTTTAATATTTATATCTATGGGCATCTTGACCATTGGATTAGATGTATTTGTGTTTCATGAGGGATTCATGAGTTGTTTTAAAAAAATTTATGAAGCGGAAGTCGGTGCAGGTGCAATAACTATCGTATTTACCGCTATATTTGGATTTGTTTGGTCTATTATCGTTGATTTTAGACTTTGGAAAAATAAAAAAAGGGGAAGCTGAAAACGCCAGGATGAATTTCTATCGTCTTAAAAGGAATTAGCTAGGAACAAACTCCCGCAAAAGTCTAAGCGATGTTTCTAACGATTACTAAGGCAGATGGAATAACGACTGATTGTAGTATCACTTTATCTAGATAGTAGCCAACTTAAATTAGCGATTGATTTTAGTATGCTTTTACTCTTAGAAAAAGGGTACAACTGCTTTGTTAACTTAGATAAATCTCTTTTGTTCAATCTAGGTATACCTTATCCAAAGAACATGTTTGTTCTTTTGTATACATCTGAACCAAGGCGCTTGCGCTTTTCTAAAAGGAAGTGTGTAACAGCATGTTAAAAGAAAATATTTCGTTAACTCAATTGGCGGCGGTAATTTTTAATTTCCAAATAGGGAGTACGATTGTAATAGGCCTTGGTTTAAAAGCGAAGGAGGATGCGTGGATTGTTCTTTTAATTGCTTTAGGATTAGGAGTAATTATTACTTACTTTTTTATTTTTATGACTTCTTTAGCTCCAGGGAAAAACTTATTTGAGATGTTTGAGTATTGTTTTAAGCGTCCAATCGCGATAGGTCTCAGTCTTGTTTATGCTATCTATTTTTTTTATTATAGCTGTCGAATTATTAGAGACTTTGGAGAGTTGATTTCTAGTACTGTACTTCCTATAACACCAATTGAGGTATCGACTATAATGCTTGTTCTGGTGATGGGATATATTTTGTACATGGGATTGGAAGTACTTGCGAGAACAGCAGAAATCTTTACTCCGTATGCGTTTATCTTTATTATTCTGTTATTTATTTTTTTGTATGCTGGAAATAATATCGATTTTTCCAATATTCGACCAATATTAAAGGAAGGATTCAAGCCTCTATGGAGCAGCATTTTTCCTTATGAAATTGTTCGGCCCTATGGACAATTGCTTATTTTAACACTCATATTGAGCAATGTTTCAAATGCTAAATACAGCAAAAAAATAATTATTTATAGTGTCCTTATATCAAGTCTATTACTACTAGTAACGTCGTTGATGATTATTTTGTCATTGGGGCATGATATCGCTTTACGCTCCAATTTTCCATTGTTAAGTGCAGCCAGACTAGTTTCTATCAGTAATTTCCTGCAACGAATAGATGCTATTGTTGTTTTCAGTATGATGCTAGGAACACTTGTAAAAAGCTGTATCTATATTTATGGAGGATTAAAAGCTTTAGAATATATTTTTAATCAGACATTTCGATATTTTTCCATGCCGATGGCTTGCGTTGTAGGCGTTTTTACAACATTGATTGCTCGAAATTATTCAGATCATATGAATGAAGGGCTACAGTCTAATCCCTTTCTATTACATTTACCTCTTCAATTTGGATTACCAACACTTATGGTGTTTATTATGCTAATAAAACAATGGCAAAAATCTGGCTCCAAGAAAAAGATGAACAAAGATTCCTCCGAGCACGGTTCATAAAGGTTGCTGTTGATTAGAAAAAGAAAGATGAAGATTATGGAATACGCTTGTTTCCAATATAGATGAACGTACTAGATGACTTGAAAATAAGATAGAAATTAAAACCAATAAGGTGCTGAATAATTATGTTGACAGAAAAACTATCTTTAACGCAAATATTTACGATGATAATCAATTTCCTTCTTGGAAGTTCTATCGTAGTTGGCATTGGAATTGATGCCAAAAGAGATGCATGGCTAGTTGTCTTAATTGGTATGTTTGTCGGTTTAATTATTATGAGTTTTTATCTTTATTTAATGTCATTGCTCCCAGGGAAAAATATATATGAGATTATGGAATATTGTTTTTCTCGAAAAATTGCTGTTTTTCTGGCTCTTATCTATTTAAGCTATTTTATCTATATTGCTGCAAGAATTATTAGAGACTTTGGGGAATTAATAACTTCTGCCATTCTTCCTGCAACGCCAATCGAATTCACGATATTCACCCTTATGCTAGTAATAGGCTATATATTGTATTTAGGTATTGAGGTATTAGGAAGAACCGCAGAAATATTTAGCCCCTATATGTTTTTATTTGTATTTTTGTTGTTTATCTTATTATACGCTGGAGACAAAATAAACCTTACTAATGTGCAGCCAATTTTGAGCACCGGTTTTAAGCCAATCATTAAGTCTACCTTTCCTTCTATTATTGCCTTTCCTTATGGAGAATTAATAGCATTCACGGTTATTTTGGCACATATAGGGGATTTTAAAGTGGGTAGAAAGATATGCTTAATAAGTGTTTTTATAGCAAGCTTAATCTTATTATCTTCCGTTTTTCTCATTATTGCTACATTAGGTGAAAATACAGCAGTACGTGCTAACTTTCCCTTATTGATTGCTGCAAGGCTTGTTAGTATTGGTGAGTTTCTTGAAAGAATAGACGTATTAGTTGTGTTTATTATGATGTTAGGAATATTAATTAAAAGTTCCGTGTTTTTATATGGTGGATTAAAAGGAATTGAGTATATTTTTAAGCTACCTTATCGTTATTTTGCCATGCCGGTTTCTTTCATAGTATCAATGTTTTCTATCTTTATTTCATTGGACTTTTCAGATCATATTGTGGAAGGCCTTAATGTAGATATATTCTTACTACATGTTCCACTTCAATTTGCCTTTCCTATTTTTATCGTGGCTGTATTGCTAGTGAAAAAATGGAAGGAACAAAGGAATGAGAAAAGGGGGCTAAAAGCATGAATTATTTTAAAAAAATAATGTCTATCAATAGCAAAAAGGAAATACCCTCCCATGTTGTTCCAACCAAAGCGGAAGAGATAGGTATAGATAAATTTACTTTTGAAGGGTTAAAGGAGAAAATTAGTTCAACCTTTGGGGATACTGCTGATTTGCAATCTGATGTCATTCAAGTAGGGAAAAGTGAAGGCTGTATCTACTATTTAGAAACAGTAGTTAATACGGAAATGTTAAAAGAAATGCTAGGAAATACGTTAGAGAATGCAGTGGATAAAGATATTGCGATAGAAACAATAGAAGATTTACATAATTTAAGTAAGCGAAGCTTTGGTGTATCAGGATATAAATTATTGAAGACAGTTAATCATATAGTTTCTTCCCTTTTGGAGGGGCGTATCGTGATTGTTTTCAGAGGTGTTGGGGAAGCACTTAGTTTAAATTATTTAAACAGTGAAGGCAGGGCGGTAGCCGAGCCGACTACACAGACCGTCGTAAGAGGACCAAAGGACTCTTTTGTAGAGGATGCCACGACAAATATTAACTTAATAAGAAAAAGAATAAGAAATCATCACTTACGTTTTGAGAAGTTTATGCTTGGGAACGAAACTCGTACAAATGTTTACATGGGTTATATGTATTCAATAGCAAATGAAAAAATAGTAGAAGAAGTGCGATCAAGATTAAATAAGATTGATATTTCTGCTGTGTTTGAGTCTGCGAATGTGGAGGAACTAATTGTTGATAAGAGTATGACTGTTTTTCCACTCGCAATGAATACAGAACGTCCGGATGCGGTTGCAACCTATTTAATGGATGCAAAGATTGTCATTATTATTGATGGGTCACCATTTGTATTAATTGTTCCAGCCGTTCTTACTGATTTTTTTACTTCCCCAGAGGATAACTATCAAAACTATTTTATGAGTAGCTTTGTTCGAATGATCCGATATTTATCGTTTATGATTGGTCTAATCATGCCTTCCGCTTATGTAGGGGTTTTAACCTTTCATCCAGAGCTTTTACCCACTACTTTATTATTAAGTGTTATCGCTCAACGGGAGGATGTGCCTTTTCCAGCTGTTGTGGAGGTATTTATTATGGAAATTACGTTTGAAATTTTAAGAGAGGCAGGGGTAAGAATGCCGCGGGCTGTTGGTCAAACGGTTTCTATAGTAGGTGCATTAGTTATCGGACAGGCAGCGGCTGAAGCAGGAATCATTTCGAATATTATGGTTATTATCGTTGCGATTACTGCAATTGCCAATTTCGTTTTTCCAAATTATAATTTCGCAAACGCATCTAGACTTATACGATTTGTACTTATCATTGTTGCATCTATATTAGGTTTATATGGAGTTCTTTTAGTGCTTGTATTCATGGTTGCCCATTTAAGTTCACTTCGTTCCTTTGGGGTTCCATATTTAGCGCCAGTTGCTCCATTTATCATTGAAGATCAAAAGGATGTATTTGTCCGCTTCCCACTATGGTCGATTAGTAAGAGACCATCCTATTTAAGTCCAAATATAAAGAATAGGCAAAAGCCTCAAGGATCTCCGTCTCCCCCTAAACATGAAAGTGGGAAGAAAAAGTGAAAAGAATCGGTGTCTTTCTATGTATATTAAGCTGCTTATTTCTATTAACGGGGTGTTGGGATAGAAAAGAATTATCAGAAATTAAATTAGTAGCAGGGATGGCGATAGATAAAGGGGAAGATGGAAAATATAAAGTGACGGTAGAGGCGTTGAATGCTGCGGAATTAAATACCCAAACTGCTGCTGGAAATGCCCCTACCGTTGTGGAAGGGATTGAGGGTGATTCCATTTCTGAAATTACCCATCTTTTTAATGAGTATTACGCACAGTTTCTAATCTTTTCTCATATGAAAGTGTTAGTTATCAGTGAAGAATTAGCAAGCGCAGGGACACTTGACTTTATTGACTTTTTAGAAAGAAATAGAGAGGTAAGAGATGATTTTAACATTATTATAGCTAAAAATGGAAAAGCAGAAGATATTCTAAAAGTGACTGCCCATTATAGAAAGGCATCTTCTTTAAAGCTATCTCCACAATTGGATCATTTGTTGGAGGACTGGGGAGGGGACCCAGGAATGAACATAATCAATTTTATCTCCGAACTAAATTTGGAAGGAAAAGAACCAGTGCTTGCTACTGTACGGTTAAAGGGAGATGTAGAAAAAGGAATGAGCATGGAGAATATTAAGAAGGTAACTCCTGATGCGATTGTAGCGGTAGATTCGCTGGCAATTTTTAAAGAAGGTAGGTTGGTAGGTTTTCTTAGTTTAGAGGATGCGAGGAACTATTTATGGGTAAGAAATAAGTTAAAGACAACTTCTTTATCTATTGAATGCAAACAAGGAGACTATAGCGCTATTCGTGTAACAGAGTCACAAACAGAAGTAACATCTAAGTGGAAGAACGATAAGCCTTCTATTCGTGTGAAAATAAAAGCTGAAGGATTTATTGAAGGGACACAATGTTATAAAAGTGTGGCAGAGCTAGGTACGATTGCAAAATATGAACAGCTAATAAATAAAACTTTTTCAAAAAAAATAATGGATACTATTACGAAAGTTCAACGACAATACCAATCAGATATCTTTGGATTCGGAGAAACAATGAGAAGACAGGATTTTCATTCCTTTATGAAGGTAAAAGATAAGTGGGATGAAGAATTTGCAAAAGCAGATGTAAAAGTAGATATAGACTTTGTTCTTAGAAGGTCTGGAATCCGTTCTAAAAGCTTCTTAACAGAAACGGAAAAATAATAAATAGACTAAAAGGTTGAGACATAGGTATTCGAATCATAGACAAACCCGAAAAATCATATGATATGTGATTCTTCGGGTTTTTAATCGTTTATAAAAGGCGGCTTCTTATGAAAAAGCATTCTTTATTTAAGAGCTAAATTAGAGATTGTTCGTCTTTACAAATCGGCTATTTAATTTTGTCCCAACCTGCGACTTTTTAGGATTAGCCGTTTCTAAGACTAAAGTTGTAGAGGAAAATCAAGCTAAGGCATGTTATGAAAAAAACACGATAAAGGTAACATAGTAGATAAGAAAGGAGCGAAACATAAAATGAAAAAATTTGGTTTGTTTTTTATTGGAGCAGCAGCTTCTATTATCCTTTTATCACAGATAGGTCCACTACTAGGGTTAGTTATTAGTGCAGCCATTCTTTATTTCGCCTTTAGGCAATTTGTAAAGGCGACGAGTACAGCTGGCAGAATAGGGTGGGGGATAGCTGGAGTCATTATGCTTATCATTACTGCAAGTAACCTTCCAGCAATCATTGGATTGGTAGCCGCTTATATATTGTATCTTGTTTATAAAAAATGGAATAACAACAAACAATCTATTATTACAAAAAAATCATCTGATGACCCTTTTCAAAATTTTGAAAAGCAGTGGTCAGAACTAAATAAATAAGGTAAGGAGAGGAATTAGCGTGACGAATTTATTAGAAAGAATGAAAAATACTGTATTGGCTGATATAAATAATTTATTAGATAAGAAGGAAGAAAAAAATCCACTTGCTCTTTTAAATCAATATGTAAGAGAATGTGAAAAAGAGACAGATAAAGTAAAAAAATTAGTGGAAAGACAATATAAATTAAAAGAAGAGTTCGTAAAAGAACTACATCAAGCAGAAGAGATGGCAGAAAAGAGAAAAAGACAGGCGGAGGTTGCTAGTAAAGCAGGAGAAGAAGAGCTTTATTCCTTCGCTCAGCAAGAACAAGCTCATTATGAAGAAAGAGTAGTACGCTTAAATGAGTCGTTGAAAAATACTGAGCAGCAATTGCATGAAATCGAAACTAAATATATGGATATGAAGCATAAATTAAAAGACATGAAGATACGTCAAATGGAGCTAATGGCAAAGGAAAATACAACAAAAGCAAACCATACGATGAATAAAGTATTAGAAGAAAAACAAGCAAACCCAACAAATCAAGCACGCTTTACTGAAATGGAAGAATATATTGAAAAACTAGAGAAAAAGATAAATACAGAATACTATAAACAAACAATGGATGAAAAATTAGCAGCTTTAGAGAAAGATATGCTAAAAAAAGAAGATGACTCCATTTCTTTATAAAAAAATGGTATCCTAAAAGAGGCTGGAGCTACAAAAGCCAGCCCTTTTTATTTTTGATATAGACAAAAAAGAAAGAATTAAATAAAAATTTCAAAGATTGTTTTTAATAAATTATGTAGGTAACCAGGTTGTAAAACGGTTGATTGGAGCGGAAAGCAACCTACTCATTCACGTATACTGTCATTTTTAGTCTGTCTTAATTTAATGATTTAGTATTAGCCAGTTATTTTTTGTGGGGAGAATCAATCAAATTTTCACCAAAATAAAACAAAGAAGGGAGAGAATAGCCAATGTTTAAACAACTAAAAGGTCAATATGCAAATTGGGTGTATGTGGTTGGAGGGTTTTTATTATTAGAACTCTTTGTCTTTAATCCAGGACTAATCTTTTCCCTTCTTGTTTCGATTGGCATGATGTATATAGCAAAGAAATCATTACAAGGTGGAATCGGAAAAATCCTTTTCTGGGTCGGTTTACTGCTTTTAATCGTTAGTATTCTAAATATGGTTACCGTAAAAATAGTTTTATTAACGATTCTTGCCTATTATCTTTTTCAATTATTCCAAAAAAAGAACACTACGGATGTAATTAAACCAATTATTAAAGATAAAGAGACTGAAGCGCCTACGGAAGAGCCAATATTAAAGAAAAAGGCCTTATTTACTAATTCATTCTATAATCGCAATATTACGCCAGATCATGTTTATGAATGGAATGATATTAATATTCAATGTGGAATTACGAATACTATGGTTGATCTTAGCTATACCGTTTTGCCAGAAGGAGAAACGGTTATCATGATTAAAAATATTGTAGGAGATGTAAAGCTATATATTCCTTATGATATGGAAATTAGCATCAATCACTCTATTTTATTCGGTTCTTATCAAATATTTGGCGAAGTAGAAGAGAATGTATGGAATCAAAACGTAAGTATACGGACTGCTCATTTTGATCATGCAGAGACAAGAGTAAAAATATTTACTTCCTTTATTGCTGGTAGCTTAGAGGTGAAAAGAATATGAGTATTATTACGAGACAAATCTTATGGGGAGTATGCACATCCCTTCTTTTACTTGTATTCTTTTCTATTTGCTATTTAGTCGCTTTTCCTCCAGAAAACTGGAGCGATTTGTGGGAAAAAGAAGTAATGGATGTCCCGTTTGTTTTATTTTTAGCAAGTGTCGATATTTCTTTAGGTATTCTAATTGGTTATTTATCCGGTTTTTCCTGGAAAAAACAAATTCGTTCCATGGAACAAGTATTATATACAATGGATAAAATGGAGTATCGTCCTGTTGAGCCAATTGGCTCAACAGAGGAATTACAAGCATTAAGCTATAAAATGATTCAATTGCAGAATCAATTAGTAGAACAAACGAAGCTTTCTCAAAAGCTTGTCAATGAGAAAGCAGAAGATCAAGAAGTAAAGGTTCAAAGTATCATTATTGCAGAAAGAAATAGGTTAGCAAGAGAGCTGCATGATTCGGTTAGCCAGCAATTATTCGCGGCATCCATGCTATTATCAGCTATTAATGAAACAAGACCGAAGACAAATGATCAGGAATCAAGGCAGCTTCAGTTAGTGGAGGAAACGATTCAACAGTCTCAATTAGAAATGAGAGCTTTATTGCTTCATTTACGACCAGCTGCATTAAAAGGGAAATCGTTAAAAACAGGAATTATTGAATTATTAAATGAGCTGCAGCAGAAGGTGACGTTGGAAATAGAATGGAAATTAGAAGATATTGACTTGGATAAAGGAATAGAAGATCATCTTTTTCGAATTCTTCAAGAATCTGTTTCTAATACATTAAGACATGCAAAGGCTAATTTGTTAGAGGTTCAGCTCATTCAAAGAGAAGCATTTGTTATTTTGCGCATAATAGATGATGGTGTTGGCTTTAATGTGGAGAAAAGAAAGGCGGGCTCTTATGGACTTCAAAACATGCATGAAAGGGCTGCGGAAATTGGCGGAGTGTTAAAGCTAATTAGTTTAGAAAATAAAGGTACACGCTTGGAAGTAAAGGTTCCGATGTTGGAAAGGAAGGAGGATATAAATGATAAGAGTATTACTGGTGGATGATCATGAAATGGTACGTATTGGCGTTTCCTCATATTTATCTGCTCAAACAGATATTGAAGTGGTGGGAGAAGCGGAAAATGGTAGCAGAGCAGTAGAGCTTGCACTCGAGTTAAAACCAGATGTCATTTTAATGGATTTAGTAATGGAAGAAATGGATGGAATAGAAGCAACGAGACAAATAGTAGAAGCATGGGAGGATGCAAAGATCATTATTGTCACTAGTTTTCTTGATGATGAGAAAGTCTATCCTGCTTTACAGGCTGGTGCTACAAGCTATATGTTAAAAACATCGAAGGCAAGCGAAATTGCGAGAGCCGTCCGTGAAACATTTCAAGGTCAAATTGTTTTGGAACCAGAAGTAACCGATAAAATGATGACAAAGATGCGGGAAAAGAAAGTGGCACCGCTACATGAAGAATTAACCGCACGAGAAATGGAGATTCTTCTATTGATGGCAGAGGGAAAAAGCAACCAGGAAATTGCCGACCAATTATTTATTGCTTTAAAAACGGTAAAAACACATGTTAGTAATATACTAAGTAAACTACAAGTTCAGGATCGAACCCAGGCAGTTATTTATGCCTTTAAGCATTCTCTTGTAGAATAAGCATGGCAAACCCTTTGATACAACGCGAATAAATCCCTTAATCAAACGTTTGATTAATACATTTCTCTCTCTTCTATTAAAGAAAAAGTCAATCTAGGAAAATATTTTTCGAACTTGTCTCATATGATGATAAAGAAGAGAAAAATAAACACACATCTTTTACTAATTATGTTTGTGGAAGATAGATTGAGGGAGAGATTCATGAGTTCATTTTACAAAGGGACCTTCTTATTAATTGTTACAGCGTTTTTTGGCGAATGTATTGAATTCATCATTAATATGGTAATGGCAAGGGAACTTGGAGAACATGGACTAGGCCTATTCATGACAGTGCTGCCTACTATTTTTCTCATCGTTCTACTGGCTACCTTTGAGTTACCAACATCTATTTCAAAATTTATTGCAGAGAAAGATTCGAAGTACCATTTGTCTATGCTTCAGCAAGTGCTTAAGTGGACCATTATATTTACTATTTTTCTAACAATCATCGCATCTATCATCATACCTTTTATTCCTATTTTCAATTCCTATCATCCATTCTTAAAGTGGCTAGTTATTCTCCTACTGCCGATTATTTCCTTCACCTCTATTGCAAGAGGATATTTTATGGGAAAACAGCAGATGGGGAAAATTGCAGCTTCTAATTTTTTGAAAAAAATCATTCAGCTCGGGTTATTAGTCTTTTTATTTCAGTGGTTTTCCTTTGACTTAAATACCTCTGTATTAATTGCTTTTTTTACAATTGTCGGAAGTGATACAGTCGTATTACTATACTTAATGCATATGTTTTTCGTACAATTTCAACGGATTAAAAAAGGGAAAAATGAAACCATGAATGGAAAGGTCATTTGGAAAGATTTATTATCCGTTTCTATTCCGACTACCGGTCTACGAATCTTTCACGCTTTGACTCATGCAATCCAGCCTTTTTTAATTAAGGGAGCGTTAGTTGCATCAGGTATTACGGCAGCGAACGCAACGGAGCAGTATGGAATGCTTGCTGGGATAGCGATGACGATTGGATTTTTTCCAGCCTTCATTTCCCATAGCTTTATGACAATGCTGATACCGACCGTTTCAAAAGCATATGTTCAAAGAGACTATACAAAGCTGCAGAAACTATTACAACAGGTCATGATTATAACAGCAATCTACGGAACAATAGCTGTTGGGATATTTTATTTTTATGCGGATACATTAACAATGACCTTTTTTCATTCCACTCAGGCAGCGATAATTGTACAGCTTCTATGGCCATATTTTTTACTTCATTACTTTACGATTCCAATGCAAGCATACTTAATTGGATTAGGGTTGTTAAAGGATGCGGTTTTTCATAGTATTTGGGCCACTTCCTTTTCCTATGCTGCGATATATTATCTAGGGTCTTTAAGTCAGCTTCAAATGAGTGGAATTGCGATTGGGATGAATTTGGGAGCAGTTATTTTAGCGTCGTTACATTATTTAACGATATGCAAAAAAATTGGGATTTCCATATGGCTGACACCAATAAATAAACTGCCTTAAAAAATTTTGAAAAAAGTGTAGGGATTCGCATATTGCGAAACGTTAATTAAGTAGAATCGTAAAAAAGGGAAGGGGAAAGAGAAAGAAAATGGAATCCCTATTAGATAAAACAAATATAGCGGGAAATCAAGAGGATTTATTTGAACAAGTAGTGAAAGAATATGGGAAATCAATTTATATTTATATACTATCTCTTGTTAAACATAAAGAATTAGCAGAGGATTTGTATCAGGAAGTATTAATTTCTGCATATACATCATTTGGATACTTCGAGGATGTTCAGAAAGTGAAAAGCTGGTTATATAAAATTGCGCTTAATAAATGTAGAGATTATTGGAGAAAAGAAAAAAAATCGAAGAAATTTTGGGAAGAGTCTGTTTATACATATGCGAGAGACACTTCTGTTGAACTGGAACCAGAGGAAACATTAATGAACAAATGGGAGAAGGAAGAAATGATTGATACATTAGAAGAACTACCTAATATGTATAAAGAGCCTTTACTCCTATTCTATTATCATAATCAAACATTAGTGGAGATTAGTAATCATACAAAAACACCGTTATCCACAGTGAAAACAAGAATGAAACGAGCGAAGGATCAATTGAAGCCAAAGGTCATGAATAAAAAAATTGCTTATTTATAAAATAAATTTTGAATCAATGGAGGGAGGGAAATCCTCCCCCAATTATCCGATTTTAGTATTCCATAATAGTCGAAAGATTAACCCATCTGATAGAAATGGACTTAAGTTTCTGCTAGTTTATTTCGCTGCTTGTTATAGTAATGCACAGAATACATAGCACCTTCATTTACCATATTGTTGTCACCTATATCATCTGGAGCTGGATTTCCTGCTTTAGAAAGTAAATCTTCTTTTTGCGTAGAATTGAATTTGTTTTTAAAGCGATTAAGCATGTCTTTTCCTTTATGTGTAAAAAGGAAAAAGCTTCCCACTCCTGCCCCGATGATTGCAAAGGTACGCATTGAATTTTTTCCAAACATGAGAGAATCCCTCCTAATTTTTTTCTAGTCCTTCTAGTTTCATTCTATTCTTTATTTACCCCATTTTAAGTTTTACAAACTCTGTTCAGGGAATAATAATAGAAAAGCTAGTTAGGGGGATTCAAGTGAAAAAATACCATTTAGAGAACTGGGATTGGTATCAGCTGTTGGAAGAACCGGATATTGAGAATGTTTCTTTTGAAAAAGGTCCGATAATAAATTCTTGGTTTCGCGAGATTAAAGATAAACGAAATAACTATCTTCATATTGATACCTCTGTAGAAGATCAAGAAACTTTAAGTGGCTCCCTTATCTATCATCGGGAGATAGATAAAAAAGAAGAATATGAAATTTTTCATTTTTATTTATCAAATGATACGTTAATTACCTACGATTACAAAGATAAAAGTTTACATATCGATCGAAATAACCTTATTCAAGAAATAAAGCGAGCACAAACACCAATTGAAGGATTTATGGTTATTCTTGGGAAAATAATGACAGAGATTTTGTACCATATTGATTCTTATGAACAACAGTTAGATGAATTGATTTGGGATGTTAAACAAAGAAATAGTATAAAGACCTTAGATAAAGTATATCAATCTAGACATGAACTTCTTATCTGGAAGAATGT
Organism: Niallia sp. FSL W8-0635; assembly: GCF_038007965.1. Classification (GTDB taxonomy): domain Bacteria; phylum Bacillota; class Bacilli; order Bacillales; family Cytobacillaceae; genus Niallia. Next base: position 625,292 of record NZ_JBBOYD010000001.1, read on the forward strand.
CATGATTCCATTTCTAGAAATCAGATACTCTTTAGAGGAAGCCTTTGGCAATGGAATTACAAAGGGGAAAGAATATGCTCGTATTAGTAAAAGAATAGAAAGAGGATTAACTTTGGTAGAAGAATACCAGAAAGAATTAAATAATCTGGTTGATTTTGAAGAAGTCGTTTCGCAGCATAGAGGGAATGAAATTATGAAAACTCTTACGGTGTTTACTACATTATGCACACCGATTATGGCTTGGGGGGCATTATGGGGAATGAACTTTAAAATAATGCCAGAATTAGAATGGAAGCTAGGGTATCTTTTTTCTTTATTGGTTATTGTTGGGTCTACTATAGCGGTATTCTTCTACCTTAAGTCAAGAGGATGGATGGGAGATTTACTAAAAGCACGTAAGAAAAATTCTTTTTTTCGCTAGCTCTTTTCAATCAAAATTAGACTCTCCATTACAAATTGCATATAATAATGAGGGTAGATAGGTTCATTATAGTTAATAAAGCTCCCACAGGTTATTTAAGGAGGATATATGGAAGAGTCTAAATTTTGTAGTGAGTCATTAGTGGTGAAAACAAGCATTGTTTTTCCAACTGACACAAATACGTATGGGACATTATTTGGAGGCAAGTTAATGGCCTATATTGATGATACGGCAGCTATCTCAGCTATGCGTCACGCAAGAAGAGGCATTGTAACGGCTTCGACTGATTCTGTCGATTTTTTGCATCCGATTCATGAAGGGAATGCTGTTTGCTTAGAAGCATTTGTCACTTATACTGGAACTTCGTCTATGGAGGTTTTTGTAAAAGTAACGGCAGAGGATTTAATTTCCGGAGAACGTCATTTATGTGCACTTAGTTTTCTAACGATGGTTGCTATTGATGAGCATGGAAAACCGACAAAAGTTCCCAAAGTTATCCCACAGACAGAAGAAGAAAAGGGTTTATATGAATCAGCGAAGGAACGAGCAGAATTAAGAAAGAAGCGGAAGAAAGAAACAGAAGAGCTTGCTAAGAAATATAGAAATTTAATATAAGCGATAGAGAAATGTCATTTTCTCCAAATGGAAAGATCGGATAATTAGCTAAACAATAGTGGAAGAAGTTGTCGAAGCGATAATGCTTGATGATGAAAGATTCCCCAAAAGGAAAAAAATCGATATTAGATGCTGTCGAAATAGCAAATTATTTTCCAGGAAATGATGGGAATTTCCGATATCTTGTCTAATAAGATTGTCTAATTTTTGCAGGGGGATAGATTTCAGTTTTTCCTTGCCCATATATTATCCTCATTACTAGAAGGGATAGATGCTAGGAGGTAAAAATGAAAATACTTTCCCTTTCCTATTTTGTGGTTACAAGAAAGATTGACTTACATATGCAAATCGAAGAAGAAGAAAAAAGTCTCATTTTATGGAGTGATAGAGTTACAAGTGAAGAGCATACATTTCATTTAAATGCGATACATGACATTTCTTTTAAACCATCACCAAATAGATATAAAATGCTTTATTTGCATACAAATAGAGGAGTATTCTCTTTTGTTGTAAAAGATAATCCAGAGGAAATGATTCAACTAATCAAAAGTCGTTTGGCGGACTATCAATAAAGTGCAGCTGTTTCTTTAGCAAAAAAGGTTTGAGCAAGGAGGTTATGGACCTCTTTACTCAAACCTTTTTAATCTCTCGAAGACAGTATACCGAATATACGTAAGATGCTTATAAATAAATTTAAGAAATCAAGATACAAATTTAAAGCCATTAAAGGCACTTGATCTGCTGTTACGCCATAATGCTTCATTCGATTAAAATCATATAGAACATATCCACTGAATACAAGCACACCGATGAAGGAATATGCGAGCATACCACCTGTTGCTAATGGCCAAAAAATATTAAAAATCCCGATAGTAATTAAAGCGATTAAGGAAGCAAGTAACATACCTCTTAAGAAAGAGAAGTCTCGCTTCGTTTTTGTAGCATAAATAGCGACACCAGCAAACACAACGGTTGTAGTTCCTAATGCATTGATGACCACATTTCCTCCGACAGTTGATACATAATAAGATACGATTGGAAATGTGGTAATCCCTGAAATAAACGTAAAGGTAAATAAGAATCCATAGGATAAGGATTTTCCTTTTCTCGCAAAAATAGCAATTAATAAAAGAACAACTTCTAAAATAGACAATGGCAAGAATAAATAGGAAGGGACGAAATTACCAATCATCGTGCCGATAAAAGCTATCCCAAGAGAAAGGGCAAAAGTTCTTAAAACAGAGGGCATATATTCATTGCTTGGACTATATGCATACATTTTTCTTCACTCCAGTATTGAGTTATGATTTATAAGATACTACGAAAATAACCTCTAGAAAGTTTCAATTAATTATTTTTTTCTCGAACAGCTTCTGCTTTTAATAAATCGCGGATTTCTTTTAATAATTCCTCTTTAGTATCTACCGTTACAGCTTCTTCTTTGACTTCTTCCTTTTTCTTGAATTTACTAATTAACCGAACTACTAGAAAAATAGAAAAAGAAATGATGAAGAAATCCACAATGGTTTGTATGAAATTCCCATATTTAATACTTGCATAAGACCAGGAGGAAAAATCTACTCCGACCACAAAATAGGCGAAGAGGGGCATTATCAAATCCTGAACGAGTGAACTGACAATTTTGCTAAATGCTGTGCCGATTACTACACCAACTGCTAAATCTATTACGTTTCCTTTTATTGCAAAAGCTCTAAATTCTTTCCACATATTATCCTCCCAAAATAAATCTTTTATTTCCATTATTGGTTATTAAAATATAATTATTCTTACATGAAACATATTTAATTTCAAGCATCGGGTTTTAATAAAAATGGCTTGAAAAGGATAAAGAAAACCCTTCTAGCTAGTACATTACTCTGAAATTTGAAAATGGTTCTTTCGGCTCACTTTCAGTTATTTCGATATGGTTTACTTTTGCAAAGCGATTTCCCTTCTTTATTTTTTCGACAAAAGTATGTAGTGTATCAGATGAAGCGACGGCAATACATTCAACAGTACCATCTGTTTTATTACGAACCCAACCGGTAACATGGTTTTCTATAGCTAATGTTTGCACGAAGTATCGAAAACCAACTCCTTGAACCCTTCCGCTAATAATAAGATGAATTTGCTTCATTTCTTACCTCCTGTTTATATAATTTATCAGTACTGATAAATTATATAGTTAATGTGTTTTTCTTTTTCTATCAATCATCTCATATTCGATCTTATTGTCGCAAGTTGGGTCATTAGGTATAGATAAGGACAGAAGAAAATGGTCCAAAGGGTGCGTATAAAATACTCTTGGAGAAACAAAAGATTATTGTTGGAAAAAGCTAGATTTGTAGATTGAAGAGCAATTTGGTACTATTAATAAGTATGTATCAGGCTCTGAAAAAATTTTTGGTACTATTTTTGGAGAGTCTTAAATAAAATTACTTATGGTGAGAGTGTCCTTTTTGGATGAACAGGGCAACAAAATAACCGTAATCGAAATATTTATTCTTCCACTAGAGGAGAATAGATGTGTTTGAAAAATAGGAGAAATATAATGAAAAGAAATAAATATATCTGGCTACTATGGGTCGGAGTAATTATAATTGCAGGAATTTTAGTGGCTTCCATGGTGAATTCCTATCTAACAGATAAACAGAAGAATGAAATTGAGAAAAAACATGTAGTGATAAAGAAGGATTTACAATGGGTAGAGGAAAATGCTTATTTTGAAATAAATATGAAAGTTAAAGAGAGGGAATATCAAGTATTTATTGTAGGTGAAGGGGAAAGAAAGTATCAGCAGCTTGAAGATAATGAGCTTGGAAAAAAAGATGATACGATTGTAACTGGAGACTTTGCCTTTTATTTATGGACTGAAGCGTATGGAAATGAGGTAGTGAAACAAGAGCTTGAATTGCCAAATCCGATGACTTTTAACTTGTCCCAAAAAAATACTGGTACATTTCTTGTTAATCAGCAAAATATTGCTGCCGTTTTTCAAGGGAAAGAAGCAAATGAAGTAATGGCATATTTTTATACAATCCATGGAGAGAAACTAGTTTCGTTAAAAGATTATGGCATGCGTCTATACAGTAAGAATATCAAAAATATTCAGCAAAACTATATTCAAACATTAAGAAAAAAAGATGAAGAAATAATGGAATTTGATACGTGGATGCTCGAACAGGAATCTGGAAAATTACTAAAAGTGGATGCAACGTCAGTGGATAATAAGGAGCTTATTCAAAATTGGCTGGATAAGGAAGAGTTTTATTATCCATATAAAAATTTAAGCGTTACGTCCAGTTTAATGAATTTAGCAGAACAAGGAATGTTAATAGGTGCCCAATATCCGATTGGTACAAATATAAAAGAGATAAAGAAACTCAACTCGAATTATACGATTGAGGATTATAATCAGAAATATAGTCAATTAGATTTTCCTGAGGTGACTTATTACTTTGATAAGAGTACGGAACTTGTTACCTCCATTTCTATCCCAGGAATTCGATTAAAAGAATCGGTACAGTCTATTCAAGATACAATTGGGAAGCCTGAGGATTATGTTAAAAAAGAGGATGGATATGTAGCAACTTATACAGCAGGGAACTATAAACTAATTATCCAATTAGATTTATCTCAAAGGATTAAATCGATTAGATTGATGAAATAGGATTTTCTTGTTGTAGCAAAAAAAGAAGGATGACTTATGAAATGTTTAATCGTAAACATTCCATAAGTCATCCTTTATTGCGCTAGGAATCAGGTGTTTAAAAAGCCCAGTCACCATTACGGAATACTGCTTCTACTGTACCATCTGCAGCGATACCATCAATGTTCATTTTGTCTGAACCGATCATAAAATCAACATGTGTTATACTGTCGTTTAGTCCTTTTTCTGCTAGTTCCTCACTAGACATCTTTTTTCCACCTTCGATACAAAATGCATAGGCACTACCGATTGCTAAGTGGTTTGAAGCATTTTCATCAAATAAAGTATTGTAGTAAAGAATATTTGATTGTGAAATTGGAGAACGATGTGGTACTAAAGCAACTTCTCCAAGGTAATGAGAACCTTCATCTGTTTCTACTAATTGACGAAGAATTTCTTCTCCTTCTTCTGCTTTCACTTCGGTGATACGTCCATCTTTGAAAGTAATAGAGAAGTTATTAATAATATTTCCACCATAGCTTAATGGTTTTGTGCTTGAAACCGTTCCATTTACACCTGTTTTATGAGGAACAGTGAAAACCTCTTCAGTCGGCATATTTGCCATGAATTCTAACCCTTTTTCATTAATAGAGCCTGCTCCACACCATAGATGTCCTTCTGGAAGTTCGATTGTTAAATCAGTACCAGGTGCTGTGTAATGAAGCTTTTTGTATGCTTTCTCATTTAAATAATCCACTTTTGTATGAAGTGTTTCATCATGCTCTTTCCAAGCTTGGATTGGATTTTCTTGATCAACTCTTATTGCTTTAAAAATAGCATCCCAAAGTAACTCGACTCTGCTTTCTTCAGGTGCTTCAGGGAAAACAAGGTTTGCCCAAGCTTTTGAAGGAACAGCAATTACTGTCCAGCTTACTTTATCGGACTGTACATATTTTCGGAATTGACTTAAAGCAGTACCTGAAGCTTTTTGGAAATTACTGATTCTTTCAGAAGCAATCCCTTTTAAAAGGTCTGGGCTTGAAGATACAACAGACATGAACGCTGCTCCTTCTTCTGCAAGTGCGATAGTCTCTTTTGCTCTCCATTCAGGATATTCAGTGAATGCTTCATCAGGTGCCAATTCATATTTAGTTCGAGTAACGGTATCATCTCCCCAATTGACTACAACATTTTTTGCGCCAATTTGGTATGCTTCTTTCACTACTAAACGAACAAATTCAGCAGCTTCTATGGATGTATTGATAACTAATGTTTGTCCTTTTTGAATGTTAACACCGACTTTTACTGCAAGTTCTGCATATTTCTGCAGATTTTCTTGAAATGTACTCATTTTCATTCTCCTTTTCTATAAGCTCTAAGCTCTATGTATGAGCATGAATCCCAAGGGTGGAATGGATGCTGTTTCTATTGTAGCTTTTTTAGAAAAAGAAATAAACTGATTCATCGTAACATTAGGAGAATAATTAATCGTATTAAGCGGAGCATGACAATTAAGTTGTAATTTTTGTTAGAATAGATGTGATGTTTATTCGAGGAGGATTATATGTCTAACAAATTACAAGGAGCCATCTTTGATTTCGATGGGGTTATAGCAGATACAGTTCCATTGTATTATGAAGCAACGAAAAAAATGGCGATGGAAATTGGTGCCCCCTTTACTAGAGAGGATAATTTAAGGTATCAGGGGGTTCCAAGAAAGGTTCTTATAGATGATTTAGTGGCAAGAACAAATAACGTATTTACAGACTTAGAAAAAGAAATGTTAGGTAATCGGAAAAGTGATTACTATAAAGACATGATTAGTGAATTTACTGTTGAAAATATGTTGCCAGGAATGTACGCGTTTCTGAAAGAATTGAAGGATGAAGGTATTAAATTTGGAATTGCTTCCTCTAGTTCCAATGCTCCTTTTCTTTTGGAGCGTTTTGGAATTAGAGATTGGTTTGAATGCATTGTAGATCCCCATTCTTTAAAAAAGGGAAAACCAGATCCAGAGATTTTTTTAACAGCTGCGGATTGCTTAGGGATTGATTATATTAATTGTGCTGCAATGGAGGATGGACAAGCAGGCTTGAGCGGGATATTGCAGACACCTATGTTTTCAGTTGGAATTGGGGAAGGGGAAGTTTTTGAAAAAGCAGATTGGCGAGTTTCCTCTACTTTGGAATTAAAGGCTGATACTTTATTGGAGAGATTTAATAAGAGATAAGAGGTTGGGGGACATAAATAGATGATCTATAAAGGCGAATAATTATCCAAATGGTTTTTATATGCTTGGTGAACGCCATATTGCTTATGCTTCAAATCCAAAATGGTTTTCACTCGCTACGTGAACGCTATTTTTTCCATAGGAGAGCATATCATTCAAGCTGTGGGTAATAGCTACAAACGCCTTCTTAAAAGCTAATTAAAAAGCCAAACAATCATACTTTCGTGTAATTGTTTGGCTATAACTTCCAGCGGAAACATTTTTGTCCCAGTCTTATAGCATTACCTATTCGTCTTTCTTCATAGCAGCTTTTAGCAGATCACCAAGACTGTTTCCAAAGCTTTCGTCTTTGCTGTATTTTTGAACTAGTTTTCGTTCTTCTCTTTTATTTATCGTTTTTTTACGATCTGTCGCTTTTTCCACAACATTACAGTTTTTGCATTGGAAATAGGTTCCTGCCACACCGTTATGAATTTCCATTTTTTTATGACATTGTGGACAGCGTTTGTTGGATAGCTTTGGATCCTTTCTTTTACTGAAGGAACATTCCAAACTAGAGCATACAAGGATTTTGCCGTTTTTCGTATTTTTTTCCTTTAAGAAAGACCCACATTCTGGACATTTGGATCCTGTTAAATTTTGCATTTTATATGATTTTTCACTATGTTTAATTTCACTAACAAATCGTTTGGTTTGATCTTTGATTTGCTCCATAAACTGTTTAGCATTTGCTTTTCCTTTGGCAATATCCTCTAATTCCTGTTCCCACTTCGCCGTTAAATCAGGAGTAGTTAAATCATCATTAACGAGATTGATAAGCTGTTTTCCTTTGGAGGTAGAATGTAATTTGCCATTTTGTCTTTCTAACACTTCAGAGGAGAGTAGCCTTTCGATAATTTCTGCACGTGTAGCTGGTGTTCCAAGTCCAAACTTCTCCATTTTTCCTAGAATATCAGCCTCTGTAAAGCGTGATGGAGCTTCTGTGAATTTTTGTTCCATACTGACCGATTGAACTTTCAATTGTTTTCCTTTTTGAAGCTGTATGCTTTTGGAGGAATCTGCTTTACGGTCATCTAAAGCTTTAAAGCCTAAATCTAATACATTCATTTCTTGCGCAACAAATGTTTCTCCACTGATGTTTAATGTAGTAGAAATTGTTTCATACTTATATTTTGGATAAAATAGCGTCAAAAATCTTTTTACGATTAAATCATAAATCTTTACTTCATCATTATCTAACCGATTTAAAAAGACTGGCTGCTCCGTTGGAATAATCGCATGGTGATCGGAAACTTTATTGTTATTAAATACATTGTTTGCTTCTACTTTTCCTTTGTTGCGTAATACAGGTTGAACTTCTTCTTTAAATGCTCCAGAAATACTTTCTAATCGGTCGAGCATAGTATCCTTCATATCTGTCGTTAAGTAACGGGAGTCCGTTCTTGGATAGGTGACAAGTTTATGTTGCTCATATAGCTTTTGAAGTACATTTAACGTCTTTTTAGCAGAAAAGCCGAACCGTCTATTGGCATCTCTCTGCAGCTCAGTTAAATCGTAAGGCAAAGGCTGGTGTTCTGTTTTTTCTTTTACGGTAAGGGATTCGACAATTGCTGGATTCCCTTTGCACTTCGTGACAATTGCTTCTGCTTTTTCTTTTGAAAAAATTCTTCTTTCACGATCCTTTTCAAATTTAGCTTGTAAAGAGTCTACATTTGCCGTGATAGTCCAATATTCTTTCGGAACAAAGGCTTGAATTTCTTTCTCTCTTTCTAAAACCATGGAGAGGGTTGGCGTTTGCACACGTCCAGCTGATAAGGGATCATTGAACTTGGTCGTTAAGGCTCTAGAAACATTTAATCCAATTAACCAATCGGCTTGGGCTCTACATACGGCGGATTCATATAAACGATCAAATTCTTTCCCAGGTTTTAACTGTTTAAATCCATCTTTAATTGCCCGGTCAGTCTGAGAGGATATCCATAAACGTTTAGTTGGTTTGTTAAAACGGATTTTGTCTAATATCCATCGTGCAACTAATTCTCCTTCTCGTCCTGCATCGGTTGCGATAATGCATTCTTTAATATCTTTTCTTTTTGCTAATTGTTCAATTGCTTTGTATTGATGACTTGTTTGTTTCATTACCTTTAATTCCATTTTCTGTGGAATTATTGGCAAATCATCTAGATTCCAATTTTTAAATTTAGGATCATAGTGCTCTGGCATTTTCAATTCAATTAAGTGACCTAAAGCCCATGTAACAATGTATTTATCTGATTCTAAATAGCTTTTATTTGATTTATTGCAACCAAGCACTCTTGCTATTTCTCTAGCAACACTTGGTTTTTCACATAACACAAGAGATTTCATGTAAACACCTTCTAACAGAAAATTTTTGTTTTTCGAATAAAGTTGGTTGATTTCTATTTATTCAATTTAAGGCAAGCCTTTTGAGAATAATACGATACCATCTAGTATAACATGAGATGAGGCTGGTAATAGGATATTGTGTTAATGAGGGGAAGGGCTATGTTATGTTGACTTTTGGGCAATAAGAGGAACGGCGTCCATTCTAATGGAACGCCGTCTATTTCTTTGATTTACTCTTCTTCTTCGATTCGGTTCTTAAATGCTTCTTGTGTTACGATAAATTCTTCATCCCCAGGAGCATCCTCTGTATGTGTATGCTTTCTTGAGTCTTTTGGAAGCGGTCCTGGATGGTGTTTCTTCTTATGATTAAAATGCTCTCCACGTGCCAAATGATAACACCCCTTTCTTTCCTTTCTATTTTTAATAAAAATGGTCTATCCTATACGAAAGGGAAGAGGAAAATATATAATGGAAATAAGCTAACAAAACAGGAGGGTTCGCAAATGGATTTTTCGTTTCTTGCTTCAGAGGATAAAATTAAAAAAGCCTATCAAAATGGGGAATTTAACAATCTTCCTGGGTTCGGTAAGCCACTTCCAAAAGATAGCTTAGCTTCCGTACCAGAAGAATTGCGAATGGCGTACCGAGTATTAAAAAATGCTGGATATACTTTAGAAGAAGATAAAATTAGGCAGGAGTTATTGTCAATGGAAGATTTAATCCGTTCTTGTGAGACGGAAGAAGAGAAGGCGGATTTACAAAAGAAATATAATGAAAAATTATGGAGATTTAATAAAATGATTAGAGAGCGCACAGGAACTAGCCATTCCAAGCATTTTTCTAATTATCAGGAGAAAATAGAGGATCGACTATTTCCTAAGTAAGCTTTTTAAAGTTTTTGGCTCATATGTAGTTTTTTGGCTCATATCTCAGATTTTAGGATCATAAGTGAATTATTCGATTTTTATCTCCTTATAAGATAGACTTAGTAACTGAAGGTGATGATCATATCACCCTTTTTTTTTGAAAAAAGCAGGACTATTCTCATAAAACAGGAAGTTAACGAAATTTACATAAAATAAAACTAAAAAAAGGTGGAGAATTGTCGAAAAAAAGGGTAAGACATAGAATCGAAATTTTAGAATAAGATAGGTGAAAATGATGGATAAAACTTCCTTGATAGGAATTATACTTGCCTTTATTGCCGTTGGTGTAGGGATGGTATTTAAAGGAGTAAGCCCAGCCGTATTATTGAATCCAGCGGCTATTCTCATTATTTTAGTAGGTACAGTTGCGGCAGTAGTCATTGCCTTTCCTACTTCAGAGATTAAACGAGTTCCGAAGTTATTTGGAATCCTGTTTAAGGAACAGAGAACACAGGATACGAAAGAATTAATTCGATTATTTTCAGAATGGGCACAATTAGCTAGAAAAGAAGGACTTCTTGCTTTAGAAGCGAAAACGGATGAAATTGAAGATCCATTTTTGAAAAATGGTTTATCTTTATCTGTTGATGGACAAAGTGCAGAGTATATTCGTGATGTACTAACAGAAGAAATCGAAGCAATGGAAGAAAGACATCGTGCAGGAGCACTTATTTTTACACAAGCAGGAACCTATGCACCTACATTAGGAGTGCTAGGAGCAGTAATCGGGCTAATTGCAGCATTAGGTAATATGTCTGATGCAGAAGCGCTTGGACATGCTATTAGTGCTGCGTTTGTTGCTACCATGATGGGGATTTTTACGGGCTATGTTTTATGGCATCCTTTTGCAAATAAGCTAAAAAGAAAATCTCACATGGAAGCAAGTCAAAAATATTTAATGATTGAAGGAGTTCTCTCTATTTTAGAGGGAGAGGCACCTAGAGTAATTGAACAGAAGCTAGCATCGTATCTACCAGTTTCAGAAAGAAGACTATTTCTAGAGGAAGCGGAAAGTAGTGTGAATGCGAATGAGTAAAAAGAGAAAAAAGAAAGAGCATCATGAAGAACATGTAGATGAATCTTGGCTAGTTCCCTATGCAGATGTTCTTACTTTGTTGTTGGCTTTGTTTATCGTATTATATGGAATGAGTTCTGTAGATGCACAAAAATTCTCTGCAATAGCAGATGCTTTTAATAGAGAGTTACAAGGTGGGACAGGTTTCTTTGAATATCCTAGTCCTGCCCCTTCAATGGATGGGAAAGAATCAGATCTAAATGTAGTGGATGAAGAGAAAAATGACGAAAAACAGGATGTAGCTGAAGAAGATTTAAAGGAATTACAGAAGCAGCAAGATCAAAAGGAATTGGCAGAAATTCAAAAGAAGGTAAATGTCTATATAGATGAGAATGATTTAGGAAACAAATTGGATACGGAGCTTACTGGTGAAGGATTGCATGTATCCATTCGAGATAATGTCCTATTTGCTTCAGGAAGTGCAGATGTACGAAGTAAGGATAGGAAAATTGTTTCTGAAATTGCCAATTTATTAGTGATGGATCCACCAAGGAGTATAATAATAAGTGGGCATACGGATAATGTTCCAATTAGTAATTCTCGCTATGATTCAAACTGGGAACTAAGTGTAACAAGAGCGTTGAATTTCATGAAATTACTCCTTGAAAATAAAAATCTTGATCCTAAGTCATTTAGTGCTAAGGGGTACGGAGAGTTCCAACCGATTGCAAGTAATAAAACTGCTGATGGAAGAGCAAAAAATAGAAGAGTTGATATATTAATTCAACCAAGAGTAGCAACAGAAGACTAAGGAATGATAGTCTTCTTTTTTTTCGAGAAAATAAATAATTGTAAGGATACTAATGGGAAATGGTGGTGTGATTAAAAATTGTAATATATTTAGTTTTCATAAAAATGAATAAAGTCTTGTTGTTTGGCAGACAAAAGTTTATAATATAAACAAAAGTTTTGTTAGGTAATGTTACTATTTTTCCTATGCTTAATAATTGGTAGTTTCACTTTAACCTGAGGGGGAGATGGAAGTGAATGATAAAGAAATCTATATTCTTCAGCTGATTAAAGATAATCCCTTTGTTACACAAAATGAATTGGCTGATAAAATGGGCTTGTCCCGTTCAGCGGTAGCAGGGTATATTTCTTCTTTAACAAAAGAAGGAAAGCTATTAGGGAGAGCTTATGTATTACCGAAAAAGAAAGAAGTTATTTGTATTGGTGGTGCCAATATTGATCGTAAAGTGCAAGCAAGGGAAGCGATTCAGTATGGAACGTCCAATCCAGCTTCTACAAGTCAGTCACCTGGAGGAGTAGCGAGAAATATTGCGGAGAATTTAGGCAGACTAGGGATCGATACCTCTTTATTTACTATCGTGGGAGATGACCATGAAGGGGAATGGTTATTAGAAAACACAAAACACCATGCTGATATCACTCCTTCTCTATTGTCTAATCTGTATAGAACTGGTACGTATACAGCACTATTAGATACAGACGGTGAGCTTGCTGTTGCTTTAGCGGATATGATTATTTATGATAGCATCGATAAAGATACAATTGACAAAAAATGGGGCTATATAGCAACCTCTGAATTAGTGATAGTGGATACTAATTTTTCAGGAGATGTATTAGAGCATATTATTGTTAGATGTAGAGAAGAAAAAATAGCATTATGTATTACACCTGTTTCCGCGCCAAAAGTCAAGAATTTGCCAGAAAACTTACAGGGAGTGACATGGCTAATAGCAAACAGTGATGAAGCCGAGGTACTTACTGGGATGAAAATTAAAGAAGAGGGAGATTACTTTAAGGCAGCTGAAATAATTCTTGCTAAGGGTGTGGAAAAAGTAGTTATCACCCGAGGAGATAAAGGGCTTATTTATTTTACCAAAGTTGGGGAGGCTGGTGTCATATTAACTCCTGATGCAGAAGTAATTGACGTAACAGGTGCAGGTGATTCACTTGTTTCAGGCATTATGTATTCTCATATTAAAGGTCTAAACACAGAAAATGCCTGCAAAATTGGGATGGCTTGCTCCATCATTACACTTCAATCTAATCAGACAGTAAATCCTTTATTAAATAATAAAAAGCTACAAGAAACATTCGGAAAATACTTTCATTAAAAGGAGCATGAACATGAAAAAAGAATGGCTAGAGTTCTCAAAAGAAGTAGAAGAAGCAAAGAAAAACAATCAACCGATTGTCGCATTAGAATCGACCATTATTTCCCATGGTATGCCTTATCCTCAAAATGTAGAAACAGCAAAAGAAGTAGAAGAAATTATTCGTATGAATGGAGCTGTGCCTGCAACAATAGCTATTATTGATGGAAAAATTAAGATTGGCTTATCAGAAGATGAAATTGAATTTTTAGCTAAAAGTGACAATATTGAGAAAGCAAGTAGACGTGATTTACCTTACCTAATTGCAGGCAAAAAAAATGGAGCAACAACTGTTGCTGCTACCATGATTTGTGCAGAACTTGCAGGGATTAAAGTATTTGTAACTGGTGGAATTGGCGGTGTTCATAGAGAAGCCGAACAAACAATGGATATTTCTGCTGACTTGCAAGAGCTTGCTAAAACAAGTGTAGCAGTCGTGTGTGCTGGAGCAAAATCGATTTTAGATATTGGTTTAACATTAGAGTATTTAGAAACATATGGTGTGCCAGTTGTTGGATATGGAACAACATCTCTTCCAGCCTTCTATACGAGAACGAGTCCATTCGAAGTGAATTTTTCTGTAGAAACAGCTAAAGAGGCAGCAGATATGATTCAAACAAAATGGGATTTAGGGCTAGATGGAGGGGTTGTGATTGCTAATCCAATTCCAGAAAAAGATGCCTTGGATGAAAAGTATATTACCGATATTATTGAAAAGGCGCTACAAGAGGCGAAGGACAATCATATTTCCGGTAAAAAGGTAACGCCATTTTTATTAGGCAGAGTAAAAGAGTTAACAGAAGGGACCAGCCTAGTAGCTAATATTGCATTAGTTAAAAATAATGCAGAAGTTGGTTCAAGAATAGCAGTCGAATTAAATAAATAATAAAAAGGACTATTTAAAGTAGAACTCCCTCTTTGAATTGGGAGAGGAATCTCTTTAAATATTCCGTTTTTGTTTCAAAAAGAGGCTTCTACTTGTAAAAATGGAAGCCTCTTTTTTGTGCCATCGTTATCCAAGGCACATTCCGTGTTCTTAGTCTTCTTGTCTTTTTTTGAACTTAACATATTCAAGTATACCGGCAAAATCTTCTTTTGTAATTCCATCTTCTATGGCTTCCTCTACTAAACTCACCCAGTCCTCATCTATCCCGTCTATAGAAGTATGGTTATTGTCTAGTAGCTCTTCTACATTGGTATCAAGGGTGCTCGCGAGTTTCGATAATACTTGAAGGGAGGGGTTTTTTTGAATGCCCCTTTCAATGTAACTTAAATAGGATTTAGAGACACCAGATCTGTCAGAAAGCTCATTGATAGAATAACCTCTTTTTAATCTTAAATTCTTTAATTTTACTCCAACCAACATGAATATTCTCCTTACCACATATAGAAGTATTCTTTCATTATAACGAACGAATCGTTCAATAAAAAATACGAAAAAGCTAGGAAACAAGAGTTATTTCGAGAAAAAGAACGGTTTTTGTTCTTTAAAAAGAAAATATAGCTGATTTTGGAATTTTTGAAAATGATAGATTTGCACTATACTAAATAATAAGTTCTTTAATAAGAACGTTTTTGGTGTTTTATAGAACTCATGATGCGACATGATAGATAACTGTCGTGAAAAAATCGATGTACTTTTCTCCAATTAATAATCATTTATCTTAAGCATAACCATGTCAATCAAGTTAAATGGAATAAAGAGGGTGAAAAATGTATAGGAAAAACTGTGATAAATGCTATAGACCATCGTATAGTAGTAGCGAGTTAGGAAAATGGATTTGTCCTATTTGTCAAAATGATTTGACTGAATACCCTTTTTTTGACGCAATTACATTTGAACAAATTCATATTAATTATTCGTTTAAAAAAGTGATAAAAAGCTATACAACACAATATTATAGTAGAAATCAAAATAAATAGAAATGCTAGCATGAAGTTAGATGTAAATAATGCGTTTGTAGGATTATTTCGATAAAATTCGAGTAGTTTTAAATTATTTGTAGAAAAAACAAGAAACATTTTAGTATTTTGTCCTAATTTTATGACAAAATACTGCAACTTTTAAACATAAAAAACGATATAATGAAAAAATAGGAAAAGGGAACAGAATATGTAAAGGGCAAACCAATACGAAAGTTTGGGACGCAAAGTCACGGATCTAATGTTTTATACAAGGATGGCCGGACTGCCAAAATACAAATGTATTTTTGGGAGGGAAGAATTAAGTGATTAATAGTCAACTTTTTATCGAAGAATTGGATTCAGAATGGGTTCAATTAATTAATGAAGCCAAAAATATTGGAATGAATTTGCAAGAAATTAGAGAATTTCTAAGAAGTGAGAAGGATTACTTAATTCAGGAATAACTGAAATAATCATTTGTATAAAGTAGATTTGTAAATAATAGAAAAAAGGTCTACATGGAACGATTAATAATAGATAAAATAATCGTATTATTAATCGTTCCATGTAGAAAACCTCTTTTAAAATATGGTAGCTTATTATAGATAGTTAAGTGAAAAAAAATAGTTATTTTTTTTGTTCCAGTCTCCATCTATTAAATTCCAAAAACTCCCGAAATTCTTTCTTTGATACCCCAGAATCCATTGCCTCTTTAACAATCTTTAACCATTCAGAATCTAAATCATCTTTATTTTGTTGATTATTTATTAAATGATCCACTGGTATATTGAAAACAGTTGCTATTTTTTCCAAAAATTGAATGGATGGATTGGATTGTAAATTTCTTTCTAATGAACTTAAATAAGATTTTGCTACTCCTGCTTGTTCTGCTAATTCCGATAAGGACATTCTTTTCTCTAAACGTAGCTGCTTTACACGATCCCCAATCATACGCTCACTCACTTTCACTCTTAACGGTATGTATATTTATGATAGCATTTATAGATAAAAAGTTCCATATAAAGAACAAAATGTTCTATCCATTATGCTTATATCACTATGATGTAGAAAGGATAGTTCTAATTTTGTTCAAAATATTGAAACATATTTTATAGTATTTACCCTTTCCTACATAAAATGAAACATTTTTTTATTTGTTTTTCAATCCTTTTTAGACAATTCGTTTGAAAAAGGGTAGAATGGTAACGAATAATTTGAAAATGTTGGTGAATTTCATGTTAAATAAATATTATATGATATTTGAGGAGCTTGAAGCTGCAATAAGAAATGGGACGTACCCACCAGATACGATTTTACCATCTGAAAATGAATTAGCAGAGCAATATAACACATCTAGAGAAACAATCCGTAAGGCTTTAAATATTCTATCTCAAAAAGGGTATATCCAAAAGCTCAGAGGGAAGGGCTCCTTAGTGCTGGATTTAGAAAAACTACAATTTCCGATTTCAGGATTGGTTAGTTTTAAGGAATTAGCCAATAAAATGGGACATTCCTCAGTAACCATTATTGAGAGCTTTTCGAATAAATCGCCATCATCTCTTTTGCAAAAAGAGATGCAGCTTAAGAAGGAAGATTCAATATGGGAAGTATTTCGTGTAAGAGAAATTAATCAAGAGAGAATCATTTTAGATAAGGATTATATTGTTGAAAAATATGTGCCTGGATTAACAGAAGAAATATGTAGGAACTCTATTTTTGATTATATCGAGAAGGAATTAAATTTAAAAATTAGTTTTGCCAAAAAAGAATTTACAGTGGAAGAGCCAACAGAAGAAGATTATAATTTGCTTGATTTAGAAGGATTTCATTCCATTGTTGTCGTTAAAAACTATATTTATTTTGAAAATGCTACCTTATTTCAATTTACAGAATCCAGACATCGACCAGATAAGTTTCGATTTGTGGATTTTGCAAGAAGAAATGAAGCTTAAAAATAATGATAGCATGTTTTATTTTCTTTCTATGGGGAACGTTACTTATAGAAAATAGGAAAAGGAGATGCTATATATGAGTAAGAAAATTGCTACTTTAATTACTGATATGTTTGAGGATTCTGAGTACACTGAACCAGCAAAAGCATATAAGGAAGCTGGACATGAGGTAGTAACGATTGAATTAGAAGCTGGGAAAACAGTAGAAGGAAAACAAAAAGAAGCAACAGTGAAAATTGATAAAGGAATAGCGGATGTTACTCCTGATGAATTTGATGCTTTATTTATTCCAGGTGGATTTTCGCCAGATCAGCTTCGTGCAGATGATCAAGTAGTTGCCTTTACTAAAGCCTTTATGGATGCGAAGAAACCTGTTTTTGCAATTTGTCACGGGCCTCAGTTGCTCATAACTGCGAAAGCACTTGAAGGTAGAAATGCAACTGGCTATAAATCAATTAAAGTGGATATGGAATATGCAGGTGCCACTTTCAAGGATGAAGAAGTAGTTGTATGTGGAGAGCAATTAGTGACAAGCAGAACTCCCGAGGATTTACCAGCTTTTACGAGAGAATCTTTAAAGCTTTTAAATAAATAAAGATAGTAAGTAGGAAAGAGTCTGTACGTACACCGATTCATGTGAAAAGGAATATAATCTTTTTATCATGAATATGGAGGTAGGTATAGGCTCTTTTTTTGTGTTAATCTTAAGGAGTGAAAAAGTGGCGGTCAAAAGGGTTGCTTCTTGCTAGCTATCCAAAGAAGTCCATGGGCATTCAGTCATCGGTTTTACGATGTTTGGTGAAATGGTGAAGAACGATCGTTTAAAAAGCAGGTCAGTGAACATAATTTGGTTGGAATATCGCTAAAATGATGAACGATTTCCATACAAGCAAGAGTTATAAATAGAAAGAAGGATTGTAAATGATTGTTTTAAAATCAAAAAGAGAAGTGGAACAAATGAAGCAGGCGGGTGAGATTCTAGTTGGCTGTCATAAAATGATTGCTAAAATGATAAGACCTGGAATTACCACTTTGGAAATTGATCAGAAGGTGGAAGCATATTTAGCGGAAAAGGGAGCGACTCCTGAGCAAAAAGGGTATCGTGATTATCCATATGCAACATGTGCAAGTATTAATGATGAAATCTGTCATGGTTTTCCACGAAAAGAGCCTTTGAAAAAAGGAGATATCGTAACAATTGATATGGTTGTAAATTATAATGGAGCATTGGCTGACTCTGCATGGACCTATGCGGTTGGAGAAGTATCAGCAGAGCTACAGAAATTAATGGATGTGACCAAAAAGGCGTTATATGTGGGAATTGAACAAGCTAAAGTCGGTAATCGAATTGGGGATATTGGATTCGCTATTCAGCAATATGTAGAAGAACAAGGCTTTTCTGTTGTTCGAGACTTTATCGGTCATGGTATTGGAAAAGCGATTCATGAAAAACCAGAAGTCCCTCATTTTGGTTTAGCAGGAAAAGGACCACGTATAAAAGAAGGAATGGTATTTACAATCGAACCAATGGTCAATGTTGGCGATTTCAAAATGAAAATGGATAACAATGGCTGGACAGCAAGAACGGTAGATGGCAAACACTCTGCACAGTATGAACATACAATTGCCATTACAAAAGAAGGACCTGTGATACTTACAGATCAAGATGCTTGATCTGTAAGATGTACATACATAGGGCAATATGTCTGTATGTAAAAAGTTAATTCTCTTAAATAAATAATCAGTGGGATTCGCCCACTGATTATTGTTTTCTTTATTGTTTGCGTAAGCTTCCTAATTCTTCAGCAATTGCCTGCATTTCATTTGGACTAAAAGAATCTCTCTTCATAACAAGCTCATAAATGTCTTTAATATCATCATAAAGATCTTCGTCGAAATGAGTGGATTTGATGGCACCAATGTTTAATACTTTTAACTTCTCTTTTATTTTTTCAATCATGAAATTCACGTTTTCGGTTGTTTTATTTTCTAAATTCATAACTTTCCCCTTTCTTGGACAAATAAAGTTGTTCTATTCATCTTTTCATGCAAACATAGAAATGTCAATATAGAGTGTGATACGCATAAGTTTTTTACCCTTCTTTTAAAAGTAAAGGAAGTATGTAAATACAAAATTGGAGGAAAATAAAAATGAAAGTTAAAGTTTTATTTATTTGCTTAGGAAATATTTGCCGTTCACCAATGGCTGAGGCGATATTCCGTGATTTGGTGGAAAAAGAAGGATTGCAAGAAAAGATTATTTGCGATTCAGCTGGAACAGGTGGTTGGCATATTGGGAATCCACCGCATCAGGGAACAAGAGATATTCTAAAGGTAAATAATATTAAGGATGCGGGTATTTATGCTCGTCAATTAGCGGAAAAGGATTTAGAGGAGTATGACTATCTGATTGCAATGGATAACAGTAATATTGCAAATATTAGAAAGTTAAATGAAATGCTAGATCACACGAAGGTTCGCCTTTTAATGGATTACACGGACCATGCTGTGGGAAAAGAAGTACCGGATCCATATTATACAGGTAATTTTGAAGAGGTTTTTGCATTAGTGAAGGATGGCTGTGCAGGTTTGTTACAGGATATAAAAAACAATTAT
Source organism: Niallia sp. FSL W8-0635 (assembly GCF_038007965.1). Taxonomy (GTDB): domain Bacteria; phylum Bacillota; class Bacilli; order Bacillales; family Cytobacillaceae; genus Niallia. The sequence continues at coordinate 645,168 of NZ_JBBOYD010000001.1, forward strand.
ACCTTGTAAGCAACCCCATTCCCCTATCCTTCAATCGAAAAAAGAAGGGTGGCAGAAGTGGATGAAAATGAGTATTTCAAAAGGACTTTTTATCGGTAGCCTTATTGGAACGGCAATCAGTTTGTTGGATAAGCAAACAAGAAAAAATGCTGTTACCAATTTACAACATGTGAAAGATACAGTAACAGATTTCGAGCAAATGACAACTAGTCTAAATTTGACTGCTGATAAATGGAAAAAATCAGCTATGAAAATTTCGGAGGATGCTGCTTTTATTAAGAGGCAATTAGAAGAATTAAAGGGAATAACACCGGTGGTAGCAACCATCATTCACGATACAAAGGAAGCCTTTTTCAATGGAAACAATAGAAATCAGGAAAAAAAGCTTGTTTCTAGCATACAATATTTACCTGAGACAGAAGCAAAGGCAAGATAATTTTTTTTAGGACAGGTTTCTTTGTCATTGTTACTTTATCAATCATGAGGAAAACACTTTTCGAGGGAAAAAGGAGATTTTGATAATCCAAAACGATGTAGACTTCTAATGTCAGTGGGGAAGAATCCCCACTGATGGAAGTTTTATCAGAGTCATATGTTTTAATGGGGCTGTAAAGGGCAATAGACATACATAAAAGAACTGTTAGGACGGTGATTTGTATGGGAGAGGTCATTCCATTTATAAAGGTTCTCCTCAAGAAAATTCAACAAGATAGTGTATTTGATCTTGCAGCACAGTTATCCTATTATTTTTTATTATCTATTTTTCCGTTACTTATTTTTTTTATGACACTCCTTCCTTATCTTCCGATTACAAAGGAAGACGTATTAGGAGTGGTCGATGGTTTTGCACCTGGAGATATCATGGATACGATTGAAACAAATATCGATCAAGTGTTAAGTAGAAATGTTAGTCTTCTATCATTCGGTATTATCGCAACAATATGGTCTGCTTCTAATGGATTAAACGCAATCATAAAGGCCCTAAATAAAGCCTATGATGTCGAAGAAACTAGATCATTTATTGTTGCAAGAGGAATGTCTATTTTATTAACACTTGGCATGATTGCAGTAGTGGTAGTAGCCTTGCTATTACCGGTCTTTGGGGAACAAATAGGCATGTTTTTATTTTCTCAATTTGATTTAACAGAAGAATTCTTATCTATGTGGAACACATTAAGGTTTCTTGCTTCTCCCATTATTTTATTTATTGTGTTTCTTGCCCTTTATTGGGTTGCCCCCAATAAGAAGCTTACCTGTATTTCTGCTGTTCCAGGAGCATTTTTTGCAGCGATTGGCTGGGTTCTTGCCTCTTTAGCGTTTTCCTATTATGTAGGGAACTTCAGTAATTATTCGGCGACATATGGAAGCATCGGAACGATTATTGTTCTAATGATTTGGTTCTATATTACAGGAATCATTATTATATTAGGTGGCGAAATTAATGCCTATTTCACCGAGAGAAAGAAAGAGCCTTGTTAATTTTGTATCCGTTTTTTACCTTTATAAAAGAAGGGAAATAGAACAAACTATTAGAGGGGAAAACAATTAATAAGGGGGAATGAATAATGACAAAGCATACTAAAAAAGATGGCGGCACAAAACAAAAAGGGAAAAGCAAGCCAAAGCATAAGACTTCAGGTTCTGCTAACGGGCAAAACGGCTATCACTAACCTAAAGTGAAAAAAATTTCTGAAATGATATACTCCCATTATAGTACAGGCTATGATGGGAGTTTTTATATATCAAAACACCATATGTTTTTTTATATGTAGGCAATCTAGAAAGGTGGATTATGAGTAATACTCGTTCCGACGAATAGAAAATCCATAATGGGGCATATCCACCCCATAATTGTGCTGGATTTCTCGTCCTCTTATTTTCATCCCATTACGAATGGCAACATTCATAGAAGTAATGTTCGTATCACGAATGATGGAATAGACTTCATTCGTATTTAAATTTTCAAATGCATATTTTTTTGCTGCGCTTGCTGCTTCAATCGCATAGCCTTGATGCCATGAATCTTTTCGGAGTAAATAGCCTATTTCTAATACAGATTCTCCAGCAAACTTTTGATAGGTTAAACCACATTGACCAATCATTTCACCATTTTTTTTTAATACTAATCCCCATAAACCATGACCGAATTCCTGATATCTTTCTAATTGACGATTTAACCAATTGAGTGTCTCTTCCTCACTAAATGGATGTTCATAAGCATACATAACTTGAGGATCTTGAAGAATTTTAGCTAAGGCATTTAAATCAGAAATGGTCATTTCACGTGTGTAAAGTCTTTCTGTTTCAAAAATCATTAGTAACCACTGCCTTTCGTAAAAATAGTTCTCCCCACTGTTACAAAGAATTCAAGCTAAATAGGGGGAGATGCAAATTTCACTTTACCATAGGGAGAAAGAATAGCGCAAAAGACTCGAATGTATTTTGAAATTCGTGTCTTTTGCGCTGTTTGTATTAGTTTCTTAACAATCGCAAGCTATTTAAGATAACTAAGATTGTACTTCCTTCATGTCCGATAACTCCAAAAGGAAGGGCAACAACTTGTAAGAAGTTGGAAACGATAAGAAGCATAATAACAGAAATGGAGAAGATAATATTCTGTTTAATAATTCGATTCATTCGCTTGGATAGTTGAATTGCTTCTGCAATGCGTGGTAAATCATTTTTCATTAAAACAACATCTGCTGTTTCTAAGGCAACATCTGTCCCTTCGCCCATCGCGATTCCTACATTTGCAGTAGCGAGAGCAGGAGCATCATTAATTCCATCGCCCACCATTGCGACGATTCCGTATTTTTCCTTCAGTTCTTTAATGGCAGTTACCTTCTTTTCTGGTAAGCATTCAGCGATATATTTATCGACATGACTTTCTTTAGAAATGGCTTTTGCCGTTTTTTCGCTATCTCCTGTAATCATAACAGTGTAAATGCCACTTTTCTTTAAGCTTTGAATGGCTTCTTTTGACTCTTTACGGACAATATCCTTTAAAGCAATCATTGCGATTATTTCACCGTTTTTTTGCACAAATACAGCTGTTTTTCCTTCTTCGGATAATTGATTAAATATACCATGTTGGAAGGTTTTCGCTTCTTTTTCACCGACAAAAGCGGCTTTGCCGATTCGCCATTCTGCATCATTCATTTTTGCTGTAACGCCCCAACCAGAATTATCCTGAATACTTTCTGGCTGTTTTAATGTTTCTTTGTATTTCTGCTCAGCATAGCGAACAATCGCTTTTGCTAAAGGATGGTTCGAATGGCTTTCGATACTAGCAGTTAATTGGATAATTTCTTTTTCAGTAAAGCCTTCAGCGACAATCACATTCGTTACAGCTGGCATTCCTTTTGTTAATGTTCCTGTTTTATCAAACGCGATTGCCCTCACATGAGCAAGATTTTCTAGATGTACGCCTCCTTTAAAAAGGATTCCAGCTCTTGCTCCATTTGATATGGCAGATAAGGTCGCTGGCATAATGCTTGCTACTAATGCACAAGGAGATGCTACAACTAAGAAAATCATCGCTCGATAAAATGTTTCATTCCAAGACCAATCTAAAAGAAAATGGGGAAGGAACATTAATAGGACTACGATAGACAATACTATTTTGACATATGCTCCTTCAAATTTTTCAATAAACGCTTGAGAAGGGGATTTCTCACTTTGTGCGGATTGAATTAATGTAACAATCTTTTGAAATAGTGATTCGTCTGCATGCTTTGTCAGTGTCACGGTGATGGAGCCACTTATATTTACAGTTCCTGCAAATACCTCATCATTTATTTCCTTCGTTAGTGGTATGGATTCACCTGTAATTGCTGCTTCATCAATGGCAGTTGTTCCTTTTGTAATTTTTCCGTCTACAGGGACTCTTTCACCTGGTTTAATTAAAATAGTGTCCGAGACTTCAAGCGTCGAAACGGGGACAATTTCTTCCCGTCCATCAGGAAGTATTTTTACTGCTTCTTCAGGCTGTAATTTCATGAGCGCTGATATTTCCTTGTTACTCTTATTCATCGTATATGTTTCTAATGCACCACTTACTGCAAAGATAAAGATTAGGATCGCTCCTTCAGCCCAATATCCGATGAGGCAGGAGCCAATTGCTGCAAAAACCATTAGCATTTCCACATTTAATTCTCTGTTTGCAATGGTTTCTTCGATGCCTTCCTTCGCTTTGGCATATCCACCAATAACAAAAGCGAATAAGTAGGAAGCGATAGCCAGAGACGAATAATCCAAATGATTTAAAATCCATCCTATCATAATAAAAATTCCACTTATTCCAGCGGCAATAAGCTCGAGATGAGGAGAGAGCTTGGCAAATAAAGATGGTCTCACTTCTACATTTGATTGTACAAAGGATTTCAATTCTGTTTCTGTGGACATTTTCATTTTCCTCCTTTTAATAACTAGATTTTAGTGATTTCTCTATTCTTATTGAGAGAGATAATCAAGTTCAATACCCTTAAAAAACACGAAAGCTGCCACCTAAAAAGGTGACAGCAGAAAAAACAATAGAAATAATTTATCTGATATTTAGTTGTATGCGTTAATCCTACCACATATTGTATGTGCTGAACATCATTTTGCTTCAGCCAAGTGGTGATTTTTTCTTTCTTTTTTTCCAAAGATAAAAAGGACCAAGCAAACTATTAATAAGATAGTAGCAATCACTACAAAGTAGCTAATATGCTGGAAATATTGAATAAATAGTCCTCCTAAATAAGGTCCAATTAAGCTACCGACACTAAAGGCCATACCGCATAGAAGATTTCCAGTAGGCAGAAGATTGGCTGGAACCAAATCCGTCATATAGCTAATTCCTAACGAGAAGGTAGAGCCAACTGCCATACCAGCAAGGAAAAGACAGATAATTAATCCGATTAAATAGGCCTCAAGAACGCTGGCGAAAGAAAAGCAGACAGTGCCAATAATTAAAATCGTTACAAGCGTCCGTCTTCTTCCGAATTTATCACTAATCATTCCTAGAGGAAGCTGAAAGACTATTGCACCTATGGAAAAGGCAGTAAGCAAAAAGGAAATTTGGACAACGGTTAATTCAATTCTCAATCCGTATACTGGAAAACTAGAGTTTAAGCTTGATTCCAAGAAACCATAGGCAAGCGGTGGAAGAAAGGCAACCCATGCATACTTCATGGCACTAGAGAAACGTTTCATTGTATCTATAAAAGAATTGGTTTCAACCGTTTGTTTTGGAAAATCATTTTTAATCCATAGAATAAAAATCCATGCGATAAAGCACATAATGGATGAAAGAATAAAAGGAAGTGATTCATTTATTTTTACTAAAGGTGTTAATAATGGCCCCACTGCGAACCCGATACCAAAGAAAACGCCATATAGAGAAATATTACGTCCTCGTTTTTCTTTTGGTGATGCGGTAGTTATCCATGTTTGCGTTGCGAAATGGAGGGAGTGATCACCAATCCCGATAAATAAACGAAGAAGGAACCAAAACCAGAAGGTCTTCCATAGCGGAAAAAGTGCTAGGGAAATAATAACGACAAGCCCGCCAAAAACAATGACAGGTTTATAGCCATATTTACGCAAAGGAGATTCCATAAAAGGGGATATAAGAAGTATCCCTATATAGAGACCCACTGCATTTAATCCATTTAAACTAGAAGAAAGTCCATCATTTTCAAAAATGACTGCTATTAAAGGAAGCAGCATTCCTTGACTAAATCCAGAAATACTGACAATGCTTATTAATACTGCAAATTTTTTACTGTTCATATTTTTCTCCTCAATGTTTTACCTGCTGACAATATTTAGTCTCCCTAAAAGATGTTAAATGGGATTTAACAGTATTGCAATAGATTTTTTAGGGACAAGTAAAATTTATTTGCAATGCGGAGAAACAATTTTAGGGAATTGGTTATATTTGGGCAAAGTAGCTGTATAATAAGTTTAGCCTCTGGTTGAATGGGAAATTATATGAAAGTGATAGAAGAAAGGAAGCGAAAAAATGGTTAATAAAATATTTACAATTGCAGCTTTTATTGGGGTTCCAGTATCGATTATTGGTACATTACTTCATTGGTCAAGTATTGTTATGTTTGTTATTTACTGTCTTACCATTATAGCTTTATCTAGTTTTATGGGAAGAGCGACAGAAAGCTTAGCGATTGTTGCAGGTCCTCGGATTGGTGGATTATTAAATGCTACTTTTGGTAATGCAGTTGAATTAATCATTGCTATATTTGCATTACGCGAGGGTTTAACAGAAGTGGTATTGGCATCCTTAACTGGATCCGTGCTAGGGAATTTATTGCTTGTAGCAGGCTTGTCCTTTTTCATAGGAGGATTAAAGTATAAGAGACAGCAATTTAATGTTTTTGATGCTCGTCATAATTCTGGTCTATTAATTTTTGCAGTAATTGTTGCATTTGTTATTCCAGAAGTATTTGCTATGAATATGAATGAAGGAAAAACACTTTCGCTGAGTATCGGAATAGCTATTATTTTAATTTTATTATATTTAGCGGCACTATTCTTCAAGCTGGTAACGCATCGTGGCGTTTATCAAGTCGAAAAGAATGGCGAAGCTGGGCATGGACATGACGAAACTCCAGAATGGTCCGTGAAAAAAAGCATCACAATTTTAGCAATTGCAACACTTGCTGTTGCTTATGTATCCGAAAACTTAGTACATACTTTTGAGGTAGTAGCAGAGTCCTTTGGATGGTCAGAGTTATTTATCGGGATTATTATTGTTGCTATCGTTGGAAATGCTGCAGAACATGCTTCAGCTGTTGTAATGGCTTATAAGAATAAGATGGATATTGCTGTTGAAATCGCGATTGGGTCGACACTGCAAATCGCAATGTTTGTTGCACCATTATTAGTGCTATTATCCTTGTTCTTCCCGAGCGGAATGTCATTAGTATTTACATTGCCAGAACTTATTAGTATGGCAACGGCGGTGTTGTTAATGGTAAGTATTTCGAATGATGGAGAGACGAACTGGTTTGAGGGAGCAACATTACTAGCTGCTTATGCAATTATGGGAATCGGCTTTTATTTACTTTAAAAAAATATGGAAAAATAACAAGGCCTAGCCGCTTTCTTTACAGCGGCTAGGCTTTTCTTGGGTAAATCCACCTTTCTATTCATTAAATTAAGTTTTTTAAGTATTCGTAGTTTTAAATATGTTGTTTAGGGAATCTATCATGTCGCTTCCATCGGATCACCAACCTCTTTTCCTTTTATTGTTTGAATAAAATTCTGATTGATGAATATTCAAAGGTTTTTATTTTCCTCCTTTACTAAAATACAAGCGATCTTAATAGCTGCCCTCCTTTTATTTGATGACTTTATTATACAATAATAATTAATAAATGTAAATATTCTGATTATTTATTTTTATGAATTTTGGACAAGTTTCACCTTTCTTATGCATAAGAATAAAAGTAGCGATAAAAGCATGTATGGGGGAAGGAGTTATAAGGGGAATGACACTGTTTTATCGATGCCTTTTCTATATTGGTGGGCTTTTTATATTAGCATTTGGTGGTGCGTTAACAATTAAGGCAAACCTAGGGGCAGGTCCTTGGGATGCACTAAGTGTAGGGCTATCTCATTTAGTCGGACTTACTATAGGGAGCTGGATTGTTATTGTAGGAATCGTCCTTATATTTGTTAATGCTATTATTTTACGCCAAAGGCCAAATTTATTGTCACTTGCAACGGTGTTTATACTAGGGTCATTCATTGATTTCTGGATGGCTCATCTCGTTAATCAACTTCACTATTTTTTGTTTACTAGCCAATTGCTTTTACTTATTACTGGATTAATTATTATTGGATTAGGGATAGCTCTATATTTACAATCTGAATTTCCTTTAAATCCAATTGATGATTTTATGGTGACGATTCAAGAAAGATTTGGAGTAAATCTTATGACTGCCAAGTTAATTGGAGAAATTCTTGCTTTATTTTTCGCTTTTTTAGTAAATGGGCCAATTGGGCTTGGGACACTCATTATCGCTTTTGGGCTCGGTCCTGCTATTCAATTTTTCCATCCGTATTGCTCGAAATTAACAGGGAAATTCGTAGTAAAATAGTAATTAGAGAAAAAAATATTTTATTAATGGATAATCTAAGCGAACTCCGAAAAAAATAATCATAGTTATGGATGATTATTTGAAGGGAGTTCAAACTTGCTATGTATAAGAAAATAACGATTGTGCTTTTATCTTTTTTCTTAATGCTTCCAATGTTAACTTATGCGGAAAAAGCAAAAGAGAAAGAAAAAGAAGAGAATCCACCAAAATCAAAAATTATTACGATCCCAAATTCAGTTATGAATATTACGAAGGAAAATACGTATCCAAATCCGACTCAGGATGTGCCTAAGCTACAGCCAAGCGAATTGACGCAGCAGCTTATTAATTCGACTAAGGTGAAAATTGATAATCCAGATTTAATTCGCATGCTGAATGAGTCCACGGTAAATAGTACGCCATTTGCACTTGGTTATAAGGCAATTGTATATTTAGGACAATGGCCGCTTAATTATGAATCAACGGAAACGGCACCGAATTGGGAGTATCAGAAGATAAATACAAATTTTTACGATAACCGCGGTGGCAAGTCACCATATCAAATTCATTATGTACAAGAATCACAGAAAACGGTAAGAGGTGGTTTAACTGCTAAGGTGCCAAATGCGGAGCAAGTAAAGAAAATGATGCTAGTTAAAGCAACACAAAATTCAGGCTTATCTCTTGCGTTTGAAACGGTAATTGGTACAGGTACAAAGAAAGATCAAGTCTATAATATCCCTCCAAAAAGACTAGGGTATTTATATGGATATGCTCCCGCTGTCAATGAAAAAGGAAAAGTGACATATGGAGAAGTTTATATGATGCTAAAAGGAAGCAAAAAATCAATTGTTGTTAAAAATGTAACTTCTCAAGGAATTGGTGCATGGATTCCAGTACAGGATCATGTTTCCTTTGGATTCCTAGCGAGCGAAAGACCGAAATAATCGTTTGGGAAAAGACTGACTATTGGATGTCAGTCTTTTTGATATTGGAAAGAGATGGTGGGGAGAAGGAGGGAAGGAAGGTGATTTTCATGAGTGGGATGAACGCCACAAAAGCAGTGGTAAGAGGGAAAAGTGGTTTTCATAAACCAATAAAATCCAATAAAAAAGGTGCCCATCATTTCACAGCGGACACCATCTTCCTTATCGACTAATTAATGCTTTTCTCTTTGTGAAATCAATATCTTGATAATAGCTATTTTTCACAAGTACGTTTGGTCCAAGGCATTTGACAGCTGGGCAATGGCAATTTAGCGAACTTGCTAAATCAGTGGAAAGCCATTTTTGGAAAATATCCTCTAAATTATCTTTTTGGATATTGCCAAGTGCTGGAGTATCGCCAAAATCTGTAACAATTACGTCACCAGTAAAAATATTTACATTTAAACGAGAACGTCCATCGGGATCATTACGAACAGTTACATTTTTGCTAGAATAAAGGCGGTTTAATAACTGTAAATCTTCTTCTTTGGTGTTACAAGGATAGAATGGAAGTGTACCAAATAGCATCCATACATTTTCATCACGAATATCTAAAAGATGGTTGATGCTAGCTCTAATTTCATCTAATGATAATGTTTCTAAAGAAGAAGCAAAATCGGATGGGTACATTGGGTGAATCTCGTGTCTTTGACATTTCATTTCATCGACAATTTGTCGGTGGATATGCTCTAAATACGGGAGTGTACGTTTATTAAGCATTGTTTCAGCAGAAACCACTACGCCTGCTTCTACTAACGCTCTACTATTTGTAATAATGTTGTTAAATAGTTTTCCTCTTTGTTCATATGTGGGTTTTCTTGTCATCATTGCAAAACCGCGTTCTGCGAATTCTTCTTCTGTGCCCCAGTTATGGGAGATATGCAATACATCTAAGTAAGGAATTACGGGTTCATAACGGTCAAGACCTAATGTTAGATTTGAATTCAACTGCGTTTTTACGCCACGACTATGAGCATATTTGAAAAGTGGAACGACATAATTTTCAACAGATTTTCTACTCATCATTGGTTCTCCACCAGTAATACTAAGGGAACGTAAATGAGGAATTTCATCTAGTTTTTTCAACAATAAATCAATCGGCAATGCGTTTGGATCCTTTGGCTGAAGTGTGTAGCCAACAGCACAGTGTTCACAGCGCATATTACATAGAGTTGTTGTGGTGAATTCGATATTTGATAAAGTTAATTTTCCGTGTTGCTCCATATCCATATAAGCTTCCCAAGGGTCTATACTTGGGTTAATCTTATTTTTTTCTGTAATCATCATAAGCTCCTTTTAAAAAAATAGTTAAACTATATCTATGTGCAATTAAGGTATAGAATGCGATTTTTATCATTTATGCAATAGGAAAGGGGATAAAAGTCCCCTTGTCATTATTAAAGGAAAAAGCCTATCTGTCAAACGTTTTTGTTTTAAATAAGGCATTGGCGGGAAAAGAAACTTTAATGAGAAGAAGGGAGATGAATGATATGTCTAATGGAACTAGGCAAAGTAATAAAATCGTAACAGGTTTAGTAATTGGCAGCGCCATTGGTGTCACAATTTCTCTAATTGATCCAGCTACAAGAAAAAGAACGATACAGAGGGTAGAGCGTTTAAAAGATACAAGCACTCGGTTTGTTCAAAGCTATAAAGATAACCCTGATGAATTCAAGAAAAATTGTAAGGAAAGAATGAATCTCTCTGCTGAAGCGATGAAAGATATTGCGGCTGAAACGCAAGGATTGTACAAGCAGATTCAATCTACTGTAAAAGAAAGATCAAAGGATTTAAAAGAGATTACGGATGATTTTAAACAACTTTATTTTCAATCCATGCACCAATATAAACGCATTACAAAGAAAATCATCACCACAAAAGACCAAATTATTGAATCATCCGATATAGAAGAAAAGCCACAGCTTCCTGCTACTGCAGATAAAGAAGTTATGAAAACAGACACTGTACTCTCATAGGGAACTTTAAATATTCATGGAGAAAGGAGCATCTAGAATATGGATAGATGCTCCTTTTAAATTTTAATAAATGAACTAAATACTTCTCTATCAAGGGTGTAAAAAGATAAAACGTGTGTAAAGCTATAAGAAAGAATGGTTGCCGAATGGGCGAAAATTCGTTACGATAAATAGGTAGTTTTGAAAGGAGAGAATACATTGGGTAGTTCTATTTCAGATAAAAATGAGCAAGTAACTTTTTTAAAGACAAGATTAAATATGTTTATGGATGTACTAGATGCGATTGATCCAGAAGAAACGGAATTGGAAGATATCGATCGTTTAATTCTAATGATAGACGAAATTGAATCGAAATGTAATGAATTTAAACATAGAGATTTATAATAAAGAGCTGCTTGGATGAAAAATTCATCCAAGCATTTTTAATGGAGTTTTTTTGGAATATTTCTGTAAACGATTGCAAATTACTTCTCTATCGCAGGAGAGAAGAGTATAATTTTTTATAGGGAGTTATTTGAATGCAACATAAAATTTGCAAGGATTACTTGCGCTTTTCAAATGAGGGGGAGAAGCATGTATTTTGAAAATCTGAAGAAGAGTATTTACGACTTAATTGTAGAAACATCGACCAATCTTCCAAAAGATGTGAGACGTGCGATTGCGAAGGCAACAGCGTCAGAAAATGCTGGAACGCGTTCTGCGATGAGTTTAGCGACAATTACGCAAAATATTGGAATGGCAGATAAGGAAGTCTCACCTATTTGTCAAGATACGGGGTTGCCAACTTTTAAAATTAAGACACCTATTGCTGTCAATCAGCTGGAAATTAAAGCAGCCATATACGAAAGCATGGAGCTTGCAACGAAAAACGGGAAGCTAAGACCGAATTCCGTTGATTCTCTTACAGGGGAAAATAGTGGAAATAATTTAGGGGCAGGTACTCCTGTCATTAAGTTTGAACAGTGGGAAAAGGACTACATCGATATTCGGTTAATTTTAAAAGGTGGCGGCTGTGAAAATAAAAATATTCAATACAGTCTTCCAACTGAATTAGAAGGATTAGGCCGAGCAGGTCGAGATTTAGACGGTATACGTAAATGTATTCTTCATTCCGTTTATCAGGCACAAGGGCAAGGCTGTAGTGCGGGTTTTATCGGAGTTGGAATTGGCGGAGATCGCTCTGCAGGGTATGATTTAGCAAAAGAGCAGCTTTTCCGTTCTGTAGATGATACAAATGACATTCCAGAATTGGCAGCACTAGAGGATTATATTATGGAAAATGCCAATAAATTAGGAATTGGTACAATGGGATTCGGCGGGGAAACAACACTTCTAGGTTGTAAAATTGGTGTAATGAACCGTATTCCTGCAAGCTTCTTTGTATCTGTTGCTTATAATTGCTGGGCATTCCGCAGATTAGCGATTTCTGTAAGTTCTGATACAGGAGAGATCAAGGAGTGGCAATATCAAGAAGGAGATAAAATCGACTTCAAGACAGAAGCAGAGGAAGATGAAGTAGCTGCAGCGGAGGAAGTTATTACACTACAGGCACCGATTAGTGAAGAAGATATCCGTCAATTAAAAGTAGGAGATGTTGTGCAAATTAATGGCATGATGTACACAGGAAGAGATGCTATCCATAAGTATTTAAGCACAAATGATGCGCCGATTGATTTAAATGGGCAAATCATCTATCATTGTGGACCAGTTATGTTAAAGGATGACGATGGTAATTGGCATGTTAAAGCTGCAGGACCGACAACAAGTATTCGTGAAGAGCCTTATCAAGGGGATATTATGAAAAGATTTGGCATACGTGTAGTGATGGGAAAAGGCGGCATGGGCGCGAAAACGCTGAAAGCCTTAGGAGAACATGGTGGTGTTTATTTAAATGCAATTGGAGGAGCAGCTCAATACTATGCTGATTGCATCAAGTCAGTGGAAGGGGTAGACCTCATGCAATTTGGAATTCCAGAGGCAATGTGGCATTTAAAAGTAGAAGGATTTAAAGCAGTAGTTACAATGGACGCCCATGGCAATTCTCTTCATAAAGATATTGAAATGTCTTCCTTAGAAAAATTAGCGCAATTTAAAGATCGTGTATATAAATAATGCTAGTAGAAACGGCTATATTATTAGCCGTTTTTTTAATGGTTATAGGTTATTTTCTTTTTATTACCAAGAATGAATTCCTCTGCCCAACAAAAAATAAGAGATAGAAGAATAGGCAAAGGAGGAATTGCATTGAAATTAGGCCTAAAAATGTTTATTTGCTTTTCTGTTTTTTGTTTAATAGCGTTTCCCGTTCAAGCAAATGTATCCAATAAACCGTTAAGCTGGGGATTTAAAAAAAGTGTAAATGAGCAGCCAGCAGAAGCTGGTCAAGAATTGGATTCCTTGCTTGAGAAATACGGTGCTTATTATAAAGATACAAGTGGAGAAAAGGTGCTTTATTTAACCTTTGATAATGGCTATGAAAATGGATATACAGGTCAGATACTTGATGTATTAAAAAAAGAAAAAGTTCCAGCAACTTTTTTTGTTACGGGTCATTATTTAACAAGTGCTTCTGATCTTGTAAAAAGAATGATAGATGAAGGTCATATTGTTGGTAATCATTCGTACCACCATCCAGATTTTACGAAAGTTAGTGATGAAAAACTAAAACAAGAACTTGAATCAGTGAAGATAAAAACGGAAGAAATAACAGGGGAAAAAGGGATGACGTATTTACGTCCACCACGAGGAATTTTTAGTGAGAGAACATTAAAGCTCGCCAAAGAATTAGGCTATACGCAAGTGTTCTGGTCACTAGCCTTTGTGGATTGGAAGACGGATCAGCAAAAGGGCTGGAAATATAGCTATGATAATATTATGAAGCAAGTTCATCCAGGATGTATTTTATTACTTCATACCGTTTCTAAGGATAATGCCGATGCATTAGAGCAAGCCATTAAGGATTTGAAAAAAAGAGGCTATAGCTTCAAAAGCTTAGATGATTTAACAATGAAGAGAGAAATGGATGAAGGAATAATGCACTAAAATAGTGTGATTTCCGCCCAAATAGAGCTTACCTCTATTTGGGCTTTTTCCCTATCTTTACTCATAGAAAAAGCCTTTGTTTTGCTTGTGAAGTAGTATGGAGTAGCGATCAAACAGCTCTTTAATCGTTTAATGATAGTAATTATGGTAAAATATAGAGTAAATAAAGCTAATTCTTTAAATAGTTTGAAACGAGGAAAATAAATGCAGAAAAAAACACAGAAAAAACAAAAGAAGCTTCTTATGGCTTCACGAGCACTAATAGTGATAATTGGAGGAATTATTACTGGATATGGATTAGAAGCAGTTCTTATTCCAAATGCAGTATCTGATGGAGGAGTTACTGGTTTAAGTATCGTAGGTTCTCAGTTAACAGGATTTCCCCTTGGGATTTTGATTGGAATATTAAATATTCCCTTTGTATTTTTAGGATATAAACAGATAGGGAAAAGTTTTGCTGTATATTCCGTTATCGGCATACTATCTTTAGCCATAAGTACAAGCTTAATGCATCATGTTCCGACAATTATTGAAGGAGATATCCTTCTTATAACGGTTGTTGGTGGAATTATCATCGGTTTTGGAATGGGTTTAGCCCTGCGTAATGGTGGGGCATTAGATGGAATTGATATGCTAGCCGTATTGCTTTCAAGAAAATTGCCATTTGGAACAAGTGATTTAATCTTATTTTTAAATATGTTTGTTTTTATTTTCGTATCTACTGTATTTGGTCTCCAAGGAGCTATTTTATCCGCTATCGCATACTTCATTGCCTCTAAAGTAATCCACATTGTAGAAGAAGGCTTAAGTGGATCCAAAACATTTAAAATTATTACAGAAGAGCCGGAAATAATGGTAGAAACGATTCGTGATCGCTTGGGACGTGGTGCTACCTATACACTTGCGGAAGGTGGATATTCTAACGAACAATTTAAAGAAATCACCTGTGTAGTCAGCCGCATGGAAGAAAGAAAAATGAAAGAAATTATTCATGAATTAGATCCTAAAGCGTTTGTTGCTATTTACGATGTTTCAGAAGTAAAAGGCGGTAACTTTAAGAAACGGGATATTCATTAATAAAAAGGAAAGCTAGTTGTGAAAGACAACTGGGCTTTCCTTTTTTTGAATTTTAATTTACAACATGCTAGCTAAAAGCTTATAACTTCATCGCTGGACCAAAGAATTCATAATGAATATGTGCATCATCGATACCATTGTTTTTCAACCCTTTAATGACCGTTTGTAAAAAGGAAACTGGTCCACAAACAAAGTAATGAGCGTCTTTAATAATAGTATTCTCTTTCAGCCATTCTGAATCAATATAGCCGGCTTTCTTAAAGAAAGGATTTAATTTATCCTCATCTGATGGGTTTTCGAAAATATAAGATAGCTGCAAGTTAGTGATTTTATCTTTTATACCAATTAACTCCTCATTAAATGCTTGGATAGCACCGTTTCTTGCAGAATGGATAAAGTTTACCTCTCTATTTGGCTGCTCTTCAGCAATGGTTGCTACCATACTCATAAATGGTGTAATTCCAACACCACCACTTAGAAAAACAATCGGACTTTCTTCTTTTATAAGCGTATAATCACCAGCTGGAACAGTAACTTCTACTGTATCATCCACATTTATGTCGGTGTGAAGATAATTGGATACTTTTCCATCCGGATTTTCTACTGACGCTTCTTTTTTGACAGAGATTCGGAAATATTCTTTATTACTTGCACTTGATAAGCTATATTGGCGATTAAATAAGAATTTCTCTCCAGGAATTGATAAACGGATCGTAATATACTGACCTGCTTCATAGGCTGGTAAAGAGCTTCCGTCTGTTGGAGCTAGATAAAAGGAAGTAATCACATCACTTTCTTGAATCTTTTTAATAATTTTAAATTCCTTATAATCAGACCAACCACCACTTTTAGTAGCACTTTCTTCATACATTTGTTTTTCAATATCAATAAATACTTGTGCAATTACTCCATATGTGTCAGCCCAAGCTTGGATAATCTCATCAGTAGCTGCGTCTCCTAGGACTTCTTTGATCGCTTTTAAAAGGTATTCACCAACGATAGGATAATGCTCTGGTTTGATCATTAAGCTGCGGTGTTTATGGGCGATTTGTTTGACAACTGGTATAATAGTTTCAAGTTTATCAATATTTTGCGCAGCAGCTAAAACAGTATTAGAAAGAGCGGTTTGCTGACGTCCTTTCGCTTGATTAGCATGGTTAAAGATGTTCAATAGTTCAGGATGTGCTTTAAATAAATTGCTATAGAAAACAGTAGTTATTTGTGTACCATGAACTTGTAATACTGGTACAGTAGATTTAATGATGTCCATTGTTTTTTGTGATAACATAATTAAGACCTTCTTTTAAGTAATATTTTAAATACATCTTTTATGATAAAAGTCTGTCTATATAAAAGCAATATTTTAAATACTTCTTTTTTACTGTATTTATCATGTTTAACAAAATGTTCACATTTTCACTGTAAGAACCGTAAAAATAGCAAAAGGAGATAGAATGATGCGGTTAACTAATTATTCCGATTACTCTTTAAGAGTATTAATTTATTTGGCAACACAAGAAACTTCAAAACTTACAAATATAAAAGAAATATCCGAAGTTTATAATATATCCAAAAATCACTTGATGAAGATTATTTTTAATCTCGGAAAATTAGGGTATATCGAAACAATCAGAGGCAGAAGTGGAGGCTTTCGCTTAGCAAAGGATCCTGCTGAAATCAACATAGGTGAACTTATCCGCAAAACGGAAGAGAATTTTTATTTGGTTGAGTGCTTTGAAGATAATAATGCATGTGTCATTACGCCTGTTTGTTCATTAAAGCATGTCCTAAATAATGCATTAGAGCAATTTTTCAACGTATTGGACCAATACACACTTGCGGATATAGCAGAAAATCAAGTGATGCTAAAAGATTATTTTGCCTTGAAACAACAAACAAGCTCAGACGATGTCTAAGTTTGTTTGTTGTTATTCTTGTTTTCTTTTAAATGTTCTAAGCTTCTAATCACCAAATCAATTTCTTCATTTGTCAGGAACTCATAATGCCTGATTTTATAAATAGTCCGTCCTTTTCCGTCACCTTTCTTTCATTAGAAATACAATTTTTAGGGAGCCTATTCCCTATTTTTTTAGGTGATAAATCTATAAAGAGTTAGAATGGAGAAAAAGAGCAGAAGAGGCAGACAATTATGTCCGCCTTTTCTGCTCTTTTTATTTATCTTATTACTTATTCATTTGTTTCGTTCTCAGCAGGTGTTTCTGTTTCCGTATCTTCCGTTTGGTCATCATTTTGGTCTGAGCAACCAACTAGCATACCAGTGAAAAGTAAAGCTGTCATCATTCCTAATGTTAACTTCTTGAATTTCAAAAGAATCACCTCTATAAGTAATTTTTGGTACTACCCTAGTGTATAGAAACTTTATTAATTCACTATTAAGCTAATGCTAAATCATGTAATTAATTTCAGTTCCATTTACCTAATAAAATTACCTTTTTTTAGATGGGAATTTTTTCAGCAATTAACGGATGATAAGAACTGGATATTTCGCCGCAGAAGCTATAGTATATGAAGAAGACAGAATGAGGAAAGATAGTTATAATAAGTTTTTTAATAGAGATGATATAGGAGTAATTATAGATGAAAGATAAACAGCAAAACACGGTGGCAAAGTTGAAGGTAGGACAAACCTTTCCATTAACGATTAAGCGTTTAGGGATAAATGGCGAAGGAGTCGGCTATTTTAAAAGACAGGTTGTATTCGTGCCAGGTGCTCTTCCTGGTGAAGAAGTGGTGGTAGAAGCAACCAAGGTTCAGCCTAAGTTTTCAGAAGGAAAGGTAAAGAAGATAAGAAAATCTTCGCCATTCCGCGTTCAAGCGCCATGTCCTTTTTACGAACAATGTGGAGGATGTCAGCTTCAGCATTTAGACTATAATCAGCAGCTACAGGAAAAAAGAGATATCGTCATTCAATCATTAGAAAGACATACAAAACTGAAAATCGATAAATTAGATATTCGCTCAACAATCGGCATGGAAGATCCATGGAACTATCGCAATAAAAGCCAATTCCAAGTGGGACAGCAAAAAAATGGTGCGATTATTGCAGGTCTATACGGACTTGATTCCCATCGTTTAATTCCAATTCAGAATTGTATGGTGCAGCATCCGTTGACAAACAAAGTATCAGAAGAAGTTCGTAAAATTCTAGAAGAATTCCAAATCCCAATCTATGACGAACGCAAGCAAAAAGGGATTGTTCGTACGATTGTAACGCGTGCTGGCTTTGAATCTGGAGAGGTTCAAGTTGTACTGATTACAACGCAAAAAGAAATGCCAAGAAAAAAACTAGTGATGGCCGAAATCCAAAAAAGATTACCAGAAGTGAAATCATTAGTACAAAACATAAACGGCAACAAAACCTCCCTTATTTTTGGAGAAAAGACAATTCACTTAAGTGGGGAAGAAGTTATCCAAGAAACACTAGGAGATTTAAACTTCGAGCTGTCTGCAAGAGCGTTCTTCCAATTGAATCCTGTGCAAACAGTAAAGCTGTATGATGAAGTCAAAAAAGCAGCTGCTTTAACAGGGAAAGAAAAGATTGCCGATGCGTATTGCGGAGTCGGAACAATAGGCTTATGGCTAGCCGATGGCGCAAGTGAAGTTCGCGGGATGGATACGATTGAAGCAGCGATTACAGATGCACAAAAAAATGCAGATAGACAAGGTATCGAAAACGCAACCTATGTAACAGGTACAGCAGAACACTGGCTGCCGAAATGGGTAGAAGAAGGCTGGCGTCCAGATGTGGTTGTCGTTGACCCGCCGAGAACAGGCTGTGATCGGAAGCTATTAGATGCAATTAAAAAGGTTAAACCGAAGAAGTTTGTGTATGTTTCTTGTAATCCATCTACTTTGGCGAAGGATATTGATTATTTGTCTAAGGATTATAAAGTAGAGTATTTGCAGCCGGTGGATATGTTTCCGCATACGGCGCATGTTGAATGTGTGTCGCAGATGGTTTTGAGGGAGAATTAACCAGGTGAAATTGAAAATCGATAAGTAATCATAGGAATACCGTTATTATCTACCTCAATCCGCTCAACAAAATGATGGAGTATTTCCTCCGTTACTTCATGAAGCGGTAAAAAGCGGCTAATGGTATTTCGAAGTTTTTCAATTCGTCCTAAAAATTCATCATGTCGGAGTGAGGCTTCAAGCCCACTCCTTTTAATATTTAACTCATTTATTTGTTCTTGATTATCATCAGCAACTTCTCGATATTCTTCATGGGTTATTTGGTTTTCTGCAAGCATCTCAAGGTAGCGTTTCTTTTTTGCTTTAGAAGCTTTAATTTCATTTTCAATGTTGTTTAATATTTGAGCAACTTGCTTTTGTTTCATTTGAGCTTCTTCTGCAAGGGTATTTAAGTATTCCTTATCGTTAATAACTTGAGCCATTTTTTTAATATCAGAAAGGATTGTTTCTTTTAAATCCTTTTCTTTTATAGTTCTTTGAGTGCAAGCAATTTTTCCATGACGAGCGTAACTCCCGCAAATGTAGCCAGTTCGATTTTGCCTATACCACATACCTGTTCCGCAGTCAGAGCAATATAGGACATTTGTAAAAAGATGCTTTTTTACCTTCGTATGATTTTTCTTGCGACTTCTCATTAGCTCTTGTACGGTATCAAAGGTTTCTTGCGAAATGATTGCCTGGTGTGTATTTCTTACAATAATTTGGTTTTCTTCAGGAATACTGTGCCTTGACTGGGAGGTGACACTTCTTGTAGTTTCTCTTCCCTGAACTAAATCACCTGTATAATGCGGATTAGTCAGGATGGTCTTAATAGTTGAACCATGCCAATATCGACCTGCATTGCTCTTCTGTGCCACCTGAGAGGGTGTTGGGTACCCCTTTTTGGAAAGAGAACGAGCAATGGAATCGAAACCCTTTCCACTCAAATATAAATCAAATATGCTCTTAACAACTTCAGGCGTATAATCATCTGCAAGAACTAGCTTCTTATCAATTACCTTATAACCATAGGGAGCGTTTGAACCATGAAAATTTCCTCTTTTGGCATTTGTGTTTAGAGCAGCTTTGATACGTTCAGAAGTACGTTGTGATTCCTGTTCATAGACCCAAGCATATAAGCCGAACATATGAATATTGCCCTCAAGTGAATTAATCGCATTATCAAAGGTGATGATGTGGATATTATGCTTTTCGGCAATATCCTTAATTTCATATGAAAGCTTCCCATTCCTTGCTAGGCGCGATAGTTCCTTTGAAAGAATGACATCGAACTTATGCTGCTTTGCGTCCTCAATCAATTGCCGGAGGTTTTCCCGCTTTTTATCCTTCGTTCCCGATTCCACATCAATATAAATACGAAACAAATCCCATCCCTTCTCCACGATTATGTTGTAAAAGAACTGCTGCTGATTTTCCAATGAGGTTTTCTGCTCTTCTTTATCTGTCGAAACCCTAATGTATACTGCACATTTCATTTATCTCAACTCCAATCAAAATGTTGAGATGTAGTAATGTTTACCTGTGAACTACTATTGACATTTTTTTTCATGAATATCCATTTGATTATTATTTCTTAGGGAAATAATAATCAAATGGAGGGGGAATTTGGGTATTGTATCCTGATAAGCTAAATTTTAATCATTCGTAACCGAATAACCACATAAAAATGGAATAGGAGGTGACAAATTGGTATGAAAAAAGTCAAATTTAAGGCTTATGACAATTTTGAAGACCAGACATATGAAGTAATTGAAATATCCTTTGAAAAGAATAAAGTATTTACTCTGTTTAGAGGAGGATTAAGAAACGTTTATGATTTTGATGATGTGGTGATACTTCCCCATACTGGCTTATTAGATAATAATAGAAAGGAAATTTATGAGCGGGACCGCTTAGAAAAGGGGGATATTGGTTATATTGTTAGCTACGATGATTTTAACGCGCAGTTTGTAGGAGTTAACCAGGAAAATGAATCTGAAAGAAAACCTTTAAGGGAACTTATAGATACTGGTTTTGTTGTGAAAAATACTTGAAAATCCCTTTATTTCGAGAAAAGGACGCATGTAAAATCCATGCGCCTTGAAAAAACATTAAGTATTATATGGAAATATAATATTTCGATTCTCTATTTTTAAAAGCAGGGGTGGTACCTTCTAAAATATCAATAATTCTTTTGTTTATATCAGGATTTTCAATTGAACCAGATAAATACTCGATATTATTATCTTGGTACTTTTGCATATTTGCATGAATAATTTGTTCAGCATCACAAACGACAGCTAAGTTAGGATTATGGGTAACAATCACAATTTGGCGGCGGTTTTTAGCCTCCTTTATACAAGGGACTAAGAGATTGAAAACAGTTTGGTTGTCTAGATTCTCTTCCGGTTGGTCAATTATTAATGGAATATCATCTTTATCTACTAAAAGGTAGAAAATTAAAAGTAAAGCCCCTTTTTCTCCAGGAGATAATGTTTTTAAGTCCTTGTCACCCAGTTTTAAACTATATATAGGCTGCAAATAATTTAGGGAAAAAAGAACCTCGTAAAAATCTATAAGACTGGAGCTTTTAGTTAGCTGTGAGCTAATATTTATTGATTCTGGCTCGTTAGTGTCCCTAGAACAAATTTCAGCAACAATTTTATTAACAAATTCTATAACAGATTGTGTCTCATTAAAGTTAACAGATTCCATTAACTCTTCTAATACCTTTTTTCCTTCATCCTTTCCTTGAAAAGGTCCTTTAATGCCTTGATTGATTAGTGATAAAAATCTTTCTGAAAAACCTTTGATTTGTATCGAAACCTCAAATTTCAACTGGAATTTTTCATCATTAAGAGAGTGCTTAGAAATAAAGTTTTGAACAGGTTTATATAGTTCCTCATAAACACTTTTTATACTCACTATGTTTTGATGTATTTCATTTACTTTTTTATTTCTTTCTTCTCTAAGTTTTAAAAGCTCCTTTTCAACTTCATTAGTAATTGAAAGTTTTCTTTTATTTAATAGGTCCAATTCATCTTTTATTTGCTTCAATTTTTCTTGCCAATCTAATAAGTCCTTTTGATAAATTTGATACTTTCTTTGCGGTTCATCTAATTGGTTTTGAAGATTATTTATTACTTCCTCCACTTTTGCTTTTTTTGTTATTAAATTCTCTTTGGAGTCAGTTACTAAAATTTTATTTAATTGTTCTTTTTCTAGCAGTAAAGCTTCTTTTTGTGTTAATAATACTTCAGTATTAATATTTAGAGAAATAATGTTTTTAATATCAACACTTAAAAATTCAGCTTCTTTGGAGCAACTTGAAATGAAAATTTCGTACTGTTTTTTAAAATTTTCAATATATCCCTCAAGTCGTTCAACATATGATAATTTTTCTTCAACGTCATTTTGTAGATTTGACTTAGTTTTAATCTCTTCTGTAATACTGTTTAAGTTCTGGTTCAATTCTGCAAGTTTTTGCGTAGCTTCATAAATTTGCTTTTGTGCTTCTGGATTTGCTTCAATTTTTTCAACTTCCATAGGTGTTATCTTCTCATGGGCACTAAGTTCTTCTTCTTTTGATTTTATCTGTTCATTTATCCCATTTTTATATTTAGTTGAACAAAATTTTTCCTGTTCAATAATAGATTCATGAATTGAGCCTAACTCCATTTTTAATATATCAATATTTTTTTTATATTTCTCTGTCTTCACTTTAATAAGGTCATTTAAAGAGTTTTCTTTTAATCTATCTTTTTCATCCACATGTGAAAAAATAACAGTTTTTAATTCATCCTCAAATTTCTCATCATCAACATTGCATAGCTTTTCTATAAACTGCTGCGGGAGGTACTTTACCTTTTCAGTTTCATGACCAGCTGGATTTTCGTTTAAATTCTTACTTTCACTTTGACCGCTTTCCCACTCAATTTCTCCAATAAAATTACTTGCCAAATTACCTTGTCTGAATTTATTTTTTGTTAGGAATGAAAAGTCAGAATAATTCTTGGTGTTTCCAAGTAAACCAATAATATCAGCTATGGCGCTCTTTCCATTTCCTTTATTCCCAATCACTGCGACTAAATCATGATTTAGTGGGATAGAAGCATTAAACCATCCAGTGTGTTTAGATTGGTCTGTCTTTTGGACTTTAATCGACTTAATATATTTAGTTGGGTTCTTCCTAATATTCTCAAGCTTAGGAGGGATATTTCCAATAAATACTCTACTACCAAATTCATTTCTAATTTGTCTCAAACCATCGAACGTTGAATCGCATTTTAGCCAGGTGAAGCACTTTCCTAACCTATCTTTATCGGTAGAATCAGAGAAACGATGGGCATCGCTACAATCTAGCAACCTGTTATTTACATTTTCGGAAGTGAGGTTGTCTTTTGCATTTTGAAAATGTTCCGGACTTGGGCTTGAAATAAAAACAAAATCACAATTATTAATAATGGTTTTTTTATCAGCAATTGAATGGTTGTTCCATTTAATGTCAGCCCATTCGGTTTTTCCAACAGCAGTTAAATATTTATTTTTAAAATATGACCTTGAAAGTATTTCATTAATCTCATTTAAATCTAAATTTAAATTATTAAATCCTTCTATTAAATCATCTCCATAATGGACACGTTGTTCTTCAGGTACAGATTCCTTAATTTTTTTTCCTAAGTCGGCTAAACTTTCCCTTGTAATTACACCGTGCCAAGAGATAGTTTCATGTTCAGGACTTAATTGGTATTTTGAAGTTAGAGCGTTTAGAAATTGAGATTGAATTACATCAGGGTTAAGAGCGTCAGAGAAAATAATATGATAGTTTATTCGACTTAGACTGCTTTTTGTTCCCCCAAATTTATTTAATCTCAGTTCAATTACTGGCAAAATTAAATCTATATTTTGTAGTCGTCCATCTTCCTTATATTTAAGAACCTTTTTATAACCATCGATAAAAATATAATCATTTATTCCAAGCACTTTTATGTCTTCTGGTAAGGATTCTAAATCAGAAATATACTTTTCCCAAACATTTTCATCTTCCGGACATCTATATTGATGCACAATGGATTCAGGAGTATGAACATGTAAGTCCCATTTTCTCCAAATTGACCCTCTAACATCACTCATTTTTTCAGCCCCTTATTATTTGATTATGTTAAAATTATACTCCACAGGTAATATTATGTCGATTGGTGTTGAATGAAAGAACTAGAGTTATTGTTTTAAAAATGTCAATTTCTAGCATATAGTTTCGTATTTCTTGCGCATATGTTTATTTGTTTCAATAAAAATGTGTAACCCATATCTTTATCAACCAAAAAAACATAATGAATAGATGGCTGGAAAATTATTTTATGAAAACTCTTAATTTCGAGGATGAAATTTATATGTCAGGGATGGGAGAAGCAAGGAGCAAGTTCTTGGCGATTCTACATAACACCATAATGAAAAAAAGTTGCCGACAAAATATAATGATTGGCGTTTTTCATCCGACTATGTGAGTGAGCGTGCGCAAGAACATTCAAAGGAAGGAAAATGGGATAGTAATACACTGCAATATGACCATATGATACCTAAAACGGAATATATCAGGAAGATTTGTGAAGATGCTGCTAAGAATGGAACGATTACAACTGATTATATTTTTGATATATTGATGAGGAATTTATGGGTTACGACCATTCATGATGACGAGAATAAGCTCTTGGGTAAGTTGGGATTACGAAACAAGATGCCTAAGGATTGGGACGGAGCGAATATCTTTGCAAGATACGAAAAGGCTGGTATTGAATTAATGGAACACGATAAGGGTTATATTTACGTAGTTTAAGAGAGGCTGGGACAAAAGGTCTCTATAATTAAAAAAAAGGTGAAGTCGCATCGGCGACTTCACCTTTTTTCAATTATTTTAGAGATATGTAGGCAAGGTTTCACCCCCTTGCCGCATATTTTCGTATATTTACGGCCATTAATGCGAGGCCAATTTCGTTTTCGACATTGGATTTCCCACGAACAGAAAATCGTGTGAAACCTAAATTAGCCTTCAAGAATCCAAAAACTGGCTCCACATCAATCTTACGTTGACGGTAAATTTTAGCCGTTTCTTCTTCCAAAAGCTTCGTTTTTATGTATTCTTTTTGTTGTTCCCATTTCTTATTGACCATGAGCTTACGATTCGTACCTTCTTTCGCTTTGGTACAAAAAGAACGTAGTGGGCAACCTGTACAGTCCTCACATTCATAGATTTTGAATTGACGTTTGAATCCTGATTTATCCTTACGGGTTGAATGGTATTGGAACGTAAGCTCTTTCCCATTCGGACAAAGGAACGTATCTCTTTCTTCATCATATACCCAATTACTCGTTTTAAAAGGGTCTGCTTTGAACTTTTTCTTTTGTTCGTTTAAGTAATGATTATAGGTGATGAGGGGAGTGCGTTTCCTGTTGGTTAAAATATCATCGTAATTTTGTTCACTTCCATAACCGGCATCTGCGACTATATGTTTAGGTAAGGAAAAAAACTTTTTTTCAATCCGATCCAGGAATGGGATGAGTGTTTTTGTATCCGTTGGGTTAGGGAAAACGCCGTAAGCTAGTGTAAATTGGCCTTCTGTCGCTATTTGAACATTATATCCGGCTTTTAGTTGTCCATTTTTCATATAGTCATCTTTCATTCGCATAAAGGTTGCTTCTTGATCTGTTTTTGAATAACTATTGCGTGCACCGAAAATCTCAAAATCCTTTTCATACTTCTGTTTACGCGTAATCCAATTATATATTTGTTTTACCATTTGTTTCGGTGATTTTCTTTCACTCCGAAGTTGTTTTCGCTCGTTAACATCGTTCGAGTTGTCAATCTTTTGCGTATACTCATCGACTACTTCCTCTAAATTTTCAACGATTTGTGTTAATTCCTCCATGGATAGCTGCTCTTCATTTTCTCTTTTTATTTCAGGGATAATTTGATTTTCAAGTAGTTCTTTGTATAACTGGTTAGACTTTTCCACTAAGTTTTCATGATATTTTTCAACGGCTTTCTTCCATACAAAGGTGAATTTATTAGCGTTGGCTTCCACTTTTGTGCCATCGATGAAAATGGCTTCTTGATCAATGAGCTTCTCCTGCACTAACTGGCATCGGAATTGTACGAAACACTGACGGATGATTTCCTGCATATCGGGATGGACACGAAAACGATTGATGGTCCGATAGCTTGGCTCATTTCCTTGTGCGAGCCACATCATGCGAATACTATCATTCAAAAGGCCTTCTATTTTACGACCAGAGAAAGCCGATTGCGTGTAGCTACATAAAATAATTTTTAGCATCATACGTGGATGATAAGCTGGACACCCAGTATGTCGAACGAAAGAATCGAAAGCTTCGCTCGGAATACTTTCCACTAAATGATGGATAGAAAAGGCGATATCATTTTCTTGTAATTTTATTTCTAAATCTAAAGGCAAAATTAATTGATTCATGTTATAATTTTTAAACATAAGGATCCTTCTTTCTGATGATATTTTGTTGTGGTAACTTTATTTTATCAGAAGTGGTCCTTATTTTTATTGAAAAAATAAACAAAGCCGTGAAATTTTACTCTTCGTAAAATTTCACGGCTTTTTCGTCTAAAAGGAGGGTTTTGTCCCAGCCTCTTATCAATATTAGCAGTCACCAGTTGAACTAACGGGGTCTTAACTGAAAAAGAGTAACAATGAATCAACGCTCAGTGTGAAATTCAATTCTTTGAGCTTTTTTGTTATTAATTGGTAAGATATTTTCACCGTAAATTATAGTGTTATTTGATAAGCTTTTTTAAGTATTTTTCCACGTTATCGGAACTACTTAAGATTATTTAGTCTCTTTTCTTTTTAATTATCAATAATAATAAAGAATCAATCGTTGCTATCTTTTGCCTAGTGCCATATGAAGAATTGGTCTCAGTTCATCAAACGACTTACACTCATTCTTAACAACCAATTCCCATATAAATTGAAAATCATGTCTAAGTGCCGGCATGATTGACCATAGTTCCATCTGTTCTCTTTGATTTAATTTGATGTTTGACCGCAAAAGGGATTTAAGTTCTTCGTAAGACATTTTTTTAGGGATATTTAGAGTATTTCTTTGTTTAAGAATATCTTGCGGCAATTGTTGTTTTCGTTTCTGTTCTTCTTCTAGTTCTTTTTTTAGTTTTTCTTCTTGTTCTTGCGCTTCTTGTAAGGCTATTTGTCTCTCTTCCTCTTGAATCCTCAATCTTTCTTGGTATTCATGCCTGAAAAGCTGATATCTTTTAATGAACTCTTTACGGTTTTGTTCATCGATATCGGGGTTACTCAATACAAAATTATTTTTTATTACAAGAGCTTCAGCAAAAGGAATTTCATAACCTTCATTTAGAAGAAAAGCTCGGTAAGGTTTTACAATTCGGTCTTTTAAGAACCGCTGCACCTTGACCACTATCCTGTCCTCATTTGAATAAATGTAAAACATACTTCTAACATCAATCGCTAGGTTATCCATCGAAGCTGGGTAATTAAAATATTTAAAAAACATCTTGTCTTTTACAATAGCAGCTAGAGTTGAATCCCATTCTTTATCTACATTTGTTTTTGCAGCAATCGATAATTCTGCATCCCATAAAACGATACTATTTTTATCTTTTTCTATTGATTGTTCTTTTTTCTCAATAAACCAAATAGGCTCCATTCCTTGTTCCAGGAAGTATAGATGTCTTTTAGTAATTTGATTTGCAAGTTTGCTGTCCGCTGTGGATTTAACATCGGTAATAATGGAAAGTGCGAATTGCTTATCGGCAATTTTAACACAAATATCAGGGTATTCTTTTAAATATGATTTAGCTTTATACCCATAGTCGACGGTAATCTGTGGATTGTTTTTAGCTTGAACAGTTAGTTCATCATGAACAATATTAATCATTACCTTATGAATCTTTGTTTCTCTTTCAGTTTGCTTAAAATACCTTTTTTCTGCCTTATCAATGTTCTTAGATTCTGCACATGCCTCTGAGTGTTGATGAGAGAAATATAGCCCTCTTTCATCTCCGTATTTGACAATTAATTTAGCGTTACAGTAGGGGCATTGAAAGAGGTCTTTTTCAGCTAATTTCTTAAAGTTGCTTACTTCTTCACCAGTTGCAGAATATGGTAGCCTAAATAATTCGTTATCAATAGCATGCAGTGCTTCTCTCATATTTTGTCTCCTCGGAAAAATCCCCTTTTTTTACAAGAATCATATATTGCGAGATGTAAGTCAAGCATCAAATAAAAGAAAAAACAATAATTATAGCAAAATTCAGTTCAGTTTTGGGGGATTATCGAAGAAACTTTTGCTCAAGAAAATTTTATTTTTTTTATGAAAAATAATTTCGATTTTCCATCCATTTTAATTTTCGATTTTGTATTATGACAATACCAAGTTTGGAAAACAAATGGACTTGTCAAAAAACAACTAGATTGGAGTGAACAATCATGAAAATGCAAATCAAAGTTCCTGTTCAAAGGATTAGAAATAGTAACAACAAAAAAATCGATTCGTTATTAAAAAGGTAATTAAAAGGAGTGAAAAATAATGAACAGCTATACCAGCGTCTTTAATAACCGAAAAAGGGAAATCGAAGAAGCAAGTATCAAACATAATGTATCTCCCGATTTACTAAAAAGGTTTTGGGATATTAGTTCCAAATGGGATTGTGAAAAACGCCATGAATAGAAGTTTGGAGCAATTAAAGCTTCCTGGAACCAAAACATACAAGTTGGTCGTGCCAAGGAAAGATATGAAAAATGTAGTTGCCTCTTGCCAAATGGAGTTTGATTTATACATAGAAGATAAGAAGTAAGTATAAAATATCTACTTTCAGTCAATTCTGTGATTATTGACTGGAGGTGGTTGAATTGAAATGCACTGTCAGGAAAATCGAGGTAATTGAAGAATCGAATGAGCTTGGAACCATGTTAATAGAAAGGCTTATCGAAAGAATGCTGTTACATAAACTTGGTGTATCTCCAGCACTTCAAGCTATTATCTTGAGTAAAAATTATAAAGGAAAGGCTGATTTAAATGGTGAAAGATAAAAAAATTGGTCATGAAACTAGAGGAATTAAAATTGGCTAAAAACATATACTCAAACGGGAAATTAAACCTCTTTTTAAGACGGGTCAGTACAGAAAATCAAAGTCTTGAGATGCAAATTGTTGCCGATAAAAAGTTCCGCGATGAGCTTGATGAAGACGAATATATAGAGGTAAATGAACTGGGTATATCTGCAAATAAGATAAAGCTGAGGGACAGGGAGAAAATGCAGGAGGTCATATCACTTATCAGTAAAGGTGAAGTTGGTACCCTTTATGTTTATGACCGCAGCCGATTAACAAGGAATTTTTATGAATACCTTGAAATGGTGGATTTGTTCATTACACATGATGTTAAAGTGGTATTTACTTCCTCTGATTCAAGCTATTCGTCTTTTAGCTCCAATTATTTGGTTGAGGGCTTTAACGGAATTTTAATTGAAGAAGAAGGAAAGGCAATTGCCCGTCGAGTTTCAGACACACACCGAAAACTTCCTCCAA
This sequence comes from Niallia sp. FSL W8-0635, assembly GCF_038007965.1. Lineage (GTDB taxonomy): Bacteria > Bacillota > Bacilli > Bacillales > Cytobacillaceae > Niallia. Next base: position 674,906 of record NZ_JBBOYD010000001.1, read on the forward strand.
GGAAATTTGGTTATCAAACTAACAAGGATGAACGGGGCAATAAATCTTACTCTCTTCAAAAAGAGAATAAAAAAAATATCATTCAATTGTTTGAAAAAGCAAGGGGAATTGGCGATACAACTGAATTCATTCAACTTGTTTCAACATTTTCTAGTCTTATGAAAAAACAGCCAACGGATATTGTGCGCATACTTACAGACCCCTTCTATTCCGGCTGCGAGAAAATAGGAAACTATTTGAATAAGCTCCCTTATGTTGAACCTGTTATTTCTAAGGAGACTTTCCAAGAAGTCCAGGTTGTAATTGAACCATTCGTGGAAAAATTGCAGCAAAACTTAAATGGAAGAAGCGACGAAAATATCCTTCCTCCTAAGTGTGGAATCTGCAAAAAGAGTATGATTTACCGAAAAAATAAAATTGGTGAATCAGGCATATACACTTGTTCAAATAAACATAAAAAAATGAGTATTAATGTTGATGATTACAATGATATGTTAATAAATTGCATATCAATGGTCTTTGAAAACTTGAATGAGGAAGGAATCGAGAAGAAAGCCATTAAAATGATAAACCACTTACTCGATAATTTAGGGAAAGAACTCGGGGCTGCCAATAAAAAAATTGAGCATATTGAGGCTCAAATTGCGACAATGCCTTATGAAAAATTTCTTTCTAAACAATATGAAAAAAACGAAATGAAACTATTAGTAGAAAGTAAGCAAAAAAGAAAAGAACTTCGGGAACACCTATTGATATGTGAAAATTATAAAAATAAGGTGAAATACTTGGTAAGCAATGTCAAAATAAGTGACTGTTTAAAAAGCGATGAATTAATAAATTTGGTTGGTTTAATTATTAAGGACTGCTATGTACATGAATCGACATTAGCTCTTATTCTTTACTTTAACGAGTTCTTAGACAATGAACAATTAGAGAGGATGATAGCGTGTGAGTAAACAGGATAACAGTATCTTAAAAATGCCTTTAGAGAAAAGAAAATTGGCAGTTGCTTCGATAAGGCGGTCTTCACATAAACAGGAAGGAAATCAATCGTTTGAGATTCAAACCTTAGCAATTAAGGAGTATGCAGAGAAAAAGGGGTACTATTTGCCAAATGAATTTATCTTTTACGATGATGCTCAAAGTGCTTATCGTAAATCTGCTAGCAGCCGTAAGGGATTAAATATGATGAAAGAAATTGTTCTTTCACAAGATGTCAGTGCAATCATCTTTTATGATTTTTCACGCATTGACAGAAAAATTTACTCCTTTGTATCGGAATTTTACTCGGATGTGATTACCAAGAAGCCGCACCTTAAATTTTATACAACCACAAAAGAGGATGAATGGACACCTGCTGATTTGGATGTGAAACTTCAACTAATCATAGCAAATGGAGAATCAAATGATAAATCAAGAAGAACAGTGGATGCTCAAAAGACAGACTTAGAATCTGAGGTACGCCCAGGTTCAACCGTTCCGTTTGGCTATCAGCAAATTCATAAGAAGTTGGTCCCTGACGAAAATGCTCCTGTTGTTTTTTTTATTTATTACTTAGCATCCTGGGGACATTCAATACAAAAGATAACAAATGTCTTAAATGAAGCAGGTATTCCGTCTCCAACAAAGAAACAATGGCGGACAAGTAGCATAGAAAATATACTTAAGAATCCAGTCTACATGGGGCATCTCAGTTGGACTTTCCGCCGTAAACACATCAGTCAAAATAAACATTTAATTGAACATAGCCATAATGCCATTGTTCCGGGTATTTTTTACAAACTTATTGATGTGAATCGAGAGCTGAAGAAAAAGTATAACAAATTAGAAACTCCGTTTTTATTTGGTGGTTTGCTAGTTTGTAAAAACTGTGGTAACCATCTAATTCATCGAAATAGCTCCACGAGGAAGAAAGGTATTAAATACAGTTATTTTAAGTATTTCTGTACGACCTGTTCTTATGAGATGGATATAAATTTATTGAATGAAAAATTGTTGGGCTATATTCAACAACAGTTATCCATGTCTGTAAAAATAAATACAGGGACAGTAACTAATACACTTAAAGAATATATTGTGTCACTTCAGGAGCAAATGGATTTACTTAAGGCAAAGGAACAACTTGTTTTAGCTAATGAAATGGTTGCTAAAATTCATCAGCAAAATCAGTTAAACAGCGTCTTTAGAAATGTGTTAAGCAAATTAAAAAATGAAATTATTCAAATTGAGCAGTCGATTAGAGAAATCGAAATTCTTCTAACTCCTTCGGAACTGGAAGTGTTTCTTAATAGCTTTCAAAATATCAATATATGTAAGTTATCAATGACAGAACAACGATTAATAGTGCTGAACTTTGTTAACGAAATAGCTATACACTTTAAAAGTGAAAATAACTTTGAATTTGATATTCAATTCAAGGTTAATCCGGTATCCTTTATCACAAAATGAGGGTAGATGGAAAATCGAACTTTTACATATTTCATTGGATGGAAAACCGAACCTATAATACATATGTGGAAAATAATAAAAACATAAATGGGTAAATACCTGCACCAATGCGCCATTTTCTTTTATCTGGTTCGGTTTTACTTCCATGTTGGTATACCTTCATGGTCATAATATCGAAATTCTAGTAACCATTATGAACATTAAATCGAAAATACATACATAATAATAAGAACTTTCTGGGGGAAAACAACATGAAAATTTCACGACGATTCGATAAAAATGGGGACTCTTTTGAAAAGATGTTCCAAGACTTAATAAATTCCAAGGTCGATGACTTTTTAAACAAAAAATACATAAATAAAACTGATGGTTTAGAAAGAGGGGAATAAATTATGTTTAGAGTTGGCGCATATGCTCGTGTATCTACTGGACGTGAAGAACAGGATACGTCATTGGTAAATCAGAAATTGATGTTTGAAAAGTATATTCATGACAAGGGATGGATATTTGAAAAGTATTATCAAGATAGGAAGACGGGAACCAAAGCTAAACGCCCGGAACTGATAGAATTATTAGGTGATATCGAACAAAAAAACATCGATGTTGTATTGGTGAAGGACTTATCCCGTTTGGCTCGTAATGGTGAGCTTTCTTACAAGATTGCCAATCTTGCTAAAGCCCACGGTGTCTATATCATTTCATTAGATGGAATGGTCAATACAATGAAAAAGAATATGGATATGCTGGGGTTACTTGCCTGGATGTACGAAAAAGAGTCCCAGAATTTAAGCCAAAAAATTAAAAGCGTAAAAGAAGTTGGGGCTTCCACAGGAAAGTATCAAGGTTCCACACCACCATACGGATACTATCTTGAAAATGGGAAGCTGTGTATAAGAAAGGACGAAACCCCTTCTATTGTAAAACGGATTTTCCAAGAATATATAAACGGAACGGGCGTTGATACAATTGCAAAAAATTTAACTTTGGAGGGAGTACCAACCCCTGCTCAGGTGATTAACAAGAAAAATGCCGGTACCGAGTGGATGAGTAATACGATTAAAATAATTCTATCCAACCCACATTATACTGGGGATTTGGTTCAGTGCAGGACTACTACAATAAGTGTCGTTAGTACAAAAAGAAAGTCCGTAGATAGGAAGGAACAAAAAATTGTAAAAGGTACTCATGAACTAATTATTGAAAAGGATGTCTTTAAAACTGCACAAAAACAAATGGTGCAAAGAAAGAAGAATGTAACAGCACCAAAAGCACACTTATTTACAAATGTTGCTTTCTGCGCTGATTGTGAAAAAGGCATGTGGTTCCGTTCAGGTAGAAAAGGATACATATGTGGGTCTTACGGAAGATATGGTACCAAAAGATGTTCATCACATGCAATAAAGGAAGACAAGCTGACTGATGCTATTATTAATGATTTTGGTAACTTTCTACAAGAATTGAATCTTGATATATTATCAAAACATTTTCAGCAAAAAATAGAGAGGTCTCTAAAAAAGAGCACAAAAGATATAGAAAAAATAGAAAGTAAAATAAAGATTCTACATAACCGAAAGATAAATTATATTCAGATGAAAGCTGATGGGGATATGACAGCAGAAGATTTTAAGGCTGCAAATAGCGTCAATATTAGGGAATTAGAAATGTTACAAGCTCAAAAGGTTTCTCTTAAAGCCAATGCTAGTAATCATGAAATCGACTTAACTTGTATAAAAAATGACTTCTTACAATATCTTTATTCACCGGATGTCCTTCCTGAAATAATTCATAGATTCATTTCTAGGATAGATATTGAAGAGGATGGAACTGCTAAAGTTTTTTATAATTTTCAAGAACCATCAAATATACTAATTGCTTAAAACTAGTCACCACGAATAGTCTTAGAACTATTTGTGGTGTCTTATTTGTAGTTGGACTAGTATTGTTTGAAAATTTACTGTTGTAATATGACGTAAAAGCAATCCGTTGGGTATCCAGTCTGCCCCGGCTACTGTTTACTTTCGTTGTGTCTCCCCTTAAGAGAGAATACGCTCATTAGATGTTCACCGCCCTGATAGTGAAGTGCTTGGTAAAAGTGAGACCGGGGCAGGTTGAGAGTATGAGAACCCTGTTTTTGGCATTTAGTTCATTTAGTGTTTGGCGATAAGAATATAAGAAATTATCTTTTTAAAAAACAGTGGTTCCTATGTGAGATTGAAAATTATTATACATTGGAAGAAGTGCTTCTTCAACTAACGGAGCAGTTTAGTAGTAGCAAATAATACCAAAATAATGAAAATGTGATAAAATTACTAGGTGAATCGTAACATGGGGGCATATTTTAGCACTATTTTCGGTTTTAATTCTGGGGGCATTAATAAAGACAAAGAAGGGGTTACTACAGAACTAGAAAAGGAACAAAATAGTTCAGAAAACCTAGAGGCAGATGTAAAAGAAAAAAACAATGAGTTACCCTATGAAGTTAGCAGTGAAAAGAAAACTGTTCCTGCTGAAATTCACTCCTTAAGCTCACTAGGAAAAGAGATAAAAGTCTCGGAGAATTTTGAGGTTATTGAAGAAGACCCAAACGGATTGTATTTTTCAAAACAGCTTTATTATCTTCAATTCTTTTATTTTTAGTTGGTTGTACCGAAAAAAAGAAACGAAAACCCTAGAAGAAAATACACAGACCATTGAAGCTGTATTATAGACTATATTAATATTATTTTGCAGATGATACGTCCTACCAGGAATTCGTTTCTAGATACGATTCAGTATTAATGATTTCGCCGATAAGAAATGATTACAAATTAAAGGTTAAAACATTGAATATAAAAAAACAGATTCTAAAGAGATAATTTATAATTTCTTGATAGATTTAGAGTACTGAAAAGAGGGCAGTGAATTATCAGAAGTTGACATGGTGCCTGGGAGGCTAATTTAAATGAAGAACATAAAATAGAAAATATGTTAATGAGTATTGAAGACTTTTGGGCTTCCTTGGATAATTAAGGGGAGATTCTAAAGTCCTTCATTTTTATAGCACAGTATAATATTATAGGACGAAAACTAGGTGAATGTTTGGTATATATATTCTTTACCCGTTTAATGCTGTGATAAAACAAAAAAATGAAGAAATGGGGTATTTTCCTATGTGAAGCCTTATTCCGATAAAACCTATACATTTAATAGAATGAGACGGGAAAGAAGGAGAATCATGACTGTTAAAAATGTTTATCAGTGGTTGTTGACAAAACTAGACGATGAAACCATTTTAGATATATACAGTAGCAGCAAAGGGAAGATAGTGTGTCGGGGATTTAGAGTGAATTCTATTAATGATATTAAGACCAATAGAAAAATACTCACAACTAACCTATTGAACCCTAGCAGTTATAAATATTTTAAAATATGGTTTACCCAAATAGACGAGTTCCCCCAGAATCAATCAGATACACTAACTGAAAAAGAAGTGGTCGAGTTATTAGCTTTAGTGGCTGAAGAAGGAATTGTTTCGGTATTTATTCGACTCTTTAATCAAAATTTAGAAAAAAAGGCTGTTCAATTGTTTGGAGAAATTGCAGACCATTCCACTGACTTGCTTGAAGTGAAAAACCAAGCATTTAATAAATATGGTTTGGAAAATACCTCCGACAAAAATTCAAAAAAAAGCGAATTACTTCCTGAGTCCAAGAAATCAGAAACAGAACACCTTGCGATTCAAGATAAGAACGAAGATAAAATCAATAAAAAAATCGAGAAAAAACTTAAGAATCTTGAGAGCGAGTTAGAAAAACGAGCAAAACAGTATATAAAAAAGATAGAGGAGATGGAAGAAAAAAATAAGAAAACAGTAGATTCTTTAAATATAAAACTTTCGGCTGTTCATCGTGTAGTTAAAGAGAAAGATGATGAAATTAAAGAGCGTGAACAAGCTATGCATAAGTCTAAAATGACAGAACAAGAAAAGGATAAGCTAATAGCTTCCTTGCAGAAACAGGTGGAAGATTTACAAAAACAAGTAATTAAACTTGAAGAAAAGCTTCCTAAAAAAGAGAAACTCATAAATATACTCGTGGTAGGAAAACCGGCTTCAGAAGTTCCATTTGAAAATGAGACCATTGAATTTAAGTTTTTGGATAACGAACTTGTATACGATTTTCAGTTTGATAATTCTTATGATGGCTATTGGGTGCTAGGTTATGAACTATCAAACAAAGAACAATATTTACTGCGACAAAACGACACGTTTAATCAATTACCCGAAACGAAAATAAATATTTGTAAGCAATTTAGCGATGTACAAATGTTTATGGGAATTTTCGAAAAAACAATAGTGGGGGCATCGTGATGGCATACACGCACGGGAAAAAATGGGAAATGGATTTTGCAGGTGTATTAGGGGAGGATTATGAAATTGCAAGAAGGACTGTCATCCTTAATTCCAATGATACTCTACAATTTTATATAAAAATCATATCCAACCCACCTGAAAATTTCCCTAGACATGTGAGAGAAATAACAGGATATGGGGACGCACTTGCTGATTCTTGCGGATTTTATGATGATACGAACTTGGATGAGGATACAAGAATAGAAAAGCTACGTGATTTTTTAAATAGATACATTTTGTTTTTTAATGTCGAGCAACGGGGTGAGTTTTTTGTAGGAAGAGACTGGAATATCGTTAGAAAAACAGAGTCTTTTCGTTCTGATACCATTTTAGAACCAGTTCCGATTTTTTCTGAGGACGCTCAAAGAACCCAAGAAATTTTCGAAGAGCAATTAAGAAGTAAGAAATTCATTGGTGTAAATAAACAGGTGTCTACAGACAATGATGACACACCACCTATTATTCTTTGGAAAAGCAAATCAAAAGAATCAGGTGACGGGTATACGGTGTATGGTCCAGTATCCAATCACGATTATGCGTTTGGAGGATTTCGGTTTAATGTTCAAGCAGATGATAGCCCAATCAAAAAAATAGCATTAGACAATGAAGTGTTCTTAGATAGCTATTTGCATGACCAAGTGCTATTCATTTCTTCTATAAATATTACGGATATTCAAGAGAAAATTGTACTTGAGGGAGAAACGCTAGAGCCAATTGAATACAATCACCGTCCTGAAACATCTGGTGAAAGCAATATTGAACATTCTTCTGTCAATGAGGTAAAAAAAGATAAAGAAGAAGATTTCATGGACACGTTCAAACAACAAGCCAAACTCATGGGATTGTACTATGATGAAAAAGATTTATATAACTTTCATACGGCTATGAAAACCAAAGGATTAGTCATACTAACCGGAATGAGTGGAACAGGAAAATCAAAACTTGTCCAATGCTACGCTAAAGCTTTGGTCTTAAAAAAAGGTCAACTTGCATTTATTCCTGTTCGACCATCTTGGCAAGATGACACAGATGTTATCGGGTATCTTGATACATTAAACAATGTTTACCGCCCAGGTGACTCAGGGCTAATCAATACCCTGATTCAAGCACAGGATAATCCGGATAATCTTTACATTGTCTGTTTTGATGAAATGAACTTAGCGAGAGTGGAACATTATTTCTCCCAATTTCTATCGGTACTCGAGCAAGAAGGTAGCACTAGGGAGCTACAATTATATAATCCAGGCTACGAAACAAGGTTATATAATCAAAATGAATACAAGCCTAACTTATTAATAGGCAATAATGTTTTATTTGTTGGAACCGTGAACTTGGATGAATCAACTTACCAATTTTCTGATAAGGTCCTAGACCGTTCAAATATCATATCTTTAAATGTGAAGTCTTATCAAGATGTGTTGAGAATGGAGGAAAACAGAAGAATGGACTTATCCATGCATGAGGAAAAAAATGCAAAAGAAAATCCAGTTACTACTGAAATATTTGAATCTTTCCGAAAGAAAGGAACGGATATTACACTTTCATTATCAGAATCAAAATTATTGTGGGAATTGCATGTAAAACTTCAGGAATGCAACCGAAACATTGGGATAGGCTGGCGGATTATCCGACAAATCGATAACTATTTAAATAATATTCCATCAAGTTCTCTTCTGAAAAGAGAAGAGGCGTTCGATTTACAGTTAATACAACGTGTATTAACAAAGATTAGAGGGTCTGAAGAACAATTTTCCGAATTAATTGGACGTTATAATCCTGATACAAAAGAAGTGGAGTACAGTGCCTTACTCGATTTATTAGATACTATGCCTTCTATGTATTACATGGAGAAAACAAGAAGAGCCATCAAGGATAAAGCCAGGGAGTTGCGTTTGTATGGTCACACCATTTAAGGTTTGTTTTCGTCAAAAAGAGCCCGGATATTCTCTCGGAGGTACCACGGAATATAAGGAAATGAACATCACAAACTATGTAGCGGATGAAGCGGATTTGCACAAATTGTTGGATGAAACTACCCCAGAAGCTGTTGAAAATAAGTGGCTTCAATTAGAATTCACGAGCGAAGACACAAACGCACGCCTTTATATGGATGGTTTTGATACGATTCCTTTGGACTATTTAAATACCGATGAAAGTGACCAAGTCTACATGGCAGCCTCCAAAGAAAGGCTGCTGCTATACGAAGATAATCCCTATAATACTAAAAAAGGGGATAGTTATTATCCATACATTCCTGGTTATTACAGAATCAAAGTTATTTCATTCAATCAGACCTATTATGCTTGGCTAAAGATTAAACCAAAGCAAGTAAATGAAGAACAATGGACTGCCATGCGTAACGATGTGGAAGATACTCTAAAAGGATTGGCACAAGATTTAATCCGTAAGAATGCCAGCGTAGGTGCTGAAATGCATTCTCCCATTCCTTATGATAAGCTTCGGAAGCTGCTCATATTAAAAAATGAGTTCTCTAAATGGATTATCGCCATCAATAAAATAGAAAAAGAGCCACGTTTTAGGGTAGGGAAAGTATACAACCTTGTTCATGAAGGAAAGAAAAATATCGTAGATTCAGTTGGTGTTCGCTACCGCTCGAGACATCCGGAAAGTGTCGGATACATTTTTAACCCGCAGCACACAAAGAACTATAATTTACCAGAGAACCAATGGTTAAAATATATACTTAGTTATTTTGTCAAAGAAACAACTGAATTGAGTAGCTACTTAAAAAAGCATAAATTAAAAGTAGAAAAAGAACTAGCTCAGAAAAAATTCCTTTCTTTAGACCACATACAAAATCGTTCCACATTATTGGTTTTAAAAGAGCTGGAACAATACGAAATCTATGTGGGTCGCATTAGAAGCAATTGCTTAAGGGTATTAGGCGTTGAATGGATGGAAACAGTGGACAATAGGCAACCTATGTATATTCCACTTTGTATGCACTTAGATATGACTTACCGCCAAATAATTAAGCTATACCGCCAAATCAAAACGGAAGATATAAACGTTTCCCTTAATCAAAACTATGATTTTTACTGGAAACGCACCAGCTTATTGTATGAAATCTGGGGATTCTTACAGATAATCAAATCATTGCAGCACGAATCCTCTGGTTTTAAAATTATAAGTGGTTGGATATATGATATAGATGCCAGTAGTCATTCATTTGAAATACCGTTTTTAGAACCTGGAACGGTTATTAAGCTTAAAAAAGATGATATAAATGTCCATCTGGTTTACGATACGAGTATTCCGTATAAACCTGAACAGTCGACTCTTTATAAACCTCTTTATGCAGCGGATAAGCATAACAGACCTGATGTTCGTTTAGATTTCTATCATGATGCAAGAGAAGACTACATTGGGTCATTAGTATTTGACTTTAAATACAGACCCGCCCGTGCTATATGGGACAGTGCAAAAATCAATACTTCGGATAAAACAGATACCATGAGGCAGTTGTTAGCGTATCGAAATGATTTTGTATCACCGTTTATTTACAATAAGATATTGCCGCGTTATTGGAAAAGAGTCCGTCCAGTCCATGAAGTGTGGGCGATTTATCCAAGACATGATGGAAATCCTCTTTACTCAAAGCATTCATATGAGCATTTCCAAACAAGGCTCATGCAGTTAACTCCATTAGAGGATAATGAAGTATTTCATCAACAGTTAACGGATTCTATCCTGGAAGTTATTGCGGTATATTCAGAGTTTCTGCCAGAGTGATTAATAGGTAAACACTACTACATCTTATTAGAAAAAGTGTCTGCGACCTAATGTCAAGACATGTGGAGTGTGTGGCGCAACTTGTATTAAAATAAACTCTTCTCAGTAAAAAAGGGGTACCCAGTGAAATAACTTTCATTGGGTACCCCTCATTTCTCTGTCACAGTGACGCCTCGAAAAATCTTGTTTCACATAGATGTTACACAGTCCATAACGTCCAACACTTAGAATATTGATTAATAAATAAGTGGCTGTAAAAAAGCCTATTTTAGGAACGATTTTACCCAAACTAAAAACAACAAAAAGTTGAATTTAAAGCATTTTTTGGTTTATCTTTTCTCTGATTTAATAGTTTGGTTACTTTGTTTGCTTCATTTAATTTCCCAATTGTTCAGATGTTGTATAACTAATACAACGTTCCACGAACTCCAATACATCTTTGGAAATCGGAAATAGTCCAGTTTCCTGAGCAGGTAGTTTTCTTACTTCCCAAAATTTATCGATTAAATCATCGTCCCCCTGAAACGTCACTTCCGATAGCTCTATTAACTTTCTAGCAATTTGAATTCCTTGTATTGATTCTGCCTGTATACCTTGGTTTATATAATATTCAATTTGTTTCAATAACAGAATATATTGATGAGTTATTTCATCATTATGACTAAGGCTCGGAATCGTTTGTTCTAAAAAAAATTGTTCATCATCTTGAAAATAGTCAATCCACTTTTTTGGTTTGCTTTGTGAAAGTTGAACAAGTTCGGTGATGTCTTCCCAAGATAGATCTTTTTTTAAATCTATCATATTGATTAATGAAGTGGTGTTAGCTATGCTTGTTTGAAGTTTTGAAAGCTGTTCTTGTAAGTAATTGAAGTGTGAAATGAGTATTTGTTTATAAGAGAGCTTATCTAATAAATGGTGAATATCCTCTAATGATAGTGAAAGGGACTTTAGAATAATAATTTTCTCTAATTTAAATAAATCCTCTTCTGAATAGAATCGTCTTCCGTACTCATCTTTAAAACTAGGTGTAAGAAGTTTGATTTGATCGTAATAGCGCAGTGTTCGTTTGGATAAATTTCTCTGTCTACTAACTTCTCCAATAGACCATCGTTTCATGGTATCCCCCCTAAAAAAAGCTTGCAGGTTACGTTGCGTAATCTAATATAGTTGCATTATACCATATATAGGAAGAGGGATGAGGATGGAGAACAAGCAGACTAATTGGAAAGAACAGGATCCATGGGGGAGTAAAGAATTTATTTTATTAATGATACTGGAGTTTATTTTTGTCCTTGGCTGTTTAAAGTTCATTGTTTCATCGATGTATGCACAATTTTTTAATAATGATTTATATGCAGGTACACTTATGGGGTTAACAATAGCGAGTGTTTTACTAACAGGTGTCTATTTTATTGCCCTCCGTCCAAAAGCACTTTCTTGGCGTGAAGTAGGAATAAAGAGGTTTTTTAAGAAAGATTGGAAGATAATAGTTGTATTTTCTGTTATTTTACTTATTGGCGCTATAATCATTGTTGTACTTACTAGTTTTATAGGAATTTCGTGGGAAAATGGTAAGACAGAATCACTAAAACAAAACGTAGATTTCTTTACAGTTTTTATTGCCTTTGTATCAGCGGCAGTGATTTCACCAATATATGAGGAAATTTTTTATCGTGGATTTTTATATCGCTGGTTACGCACTCGTATGGGGATTTTTGGAGCGATTCTAATTAGTTCAGCTATTTTTACTATTATCCATATCCCTACCTATAATGCAATGCCAGTTAATTTTTTCAGCGGTATCATTTTTGCGCTAGCGTATGAGCGAACGAATTCGATATGGCCATCTGTAATGATTCATGGTATTACGAATGGAATGATGGTTTTGTTGACAAGTTTGGGATAAAGATAGTTTTTTAGTAACCGAAACACGCCACAAAAGATATACTTTATCAAATAAAAAGGGGTACAAAAGATCACTTTGGTACCCCTCAATCATTATTTAAAACACTTTCGTCGTCCAATCCTCACAATTCCAAATATCTGTCGCAATGTCACGATAGAAATCAGGTTCATGGGATACCATTAAGATGCTTCCGCGATATTCCTTTAATGCACGCTTCAGTTCTTCTTTTGCATCTACGTCCAAGTGATTGGTAGGCTCGTCGAGAATTAATAAATTTGTTTCTGTGTTTAAAATTTTACATAAGCGAACTTTGGCTTTTTCGCCACCAGATAGGACTTCGATTTTACTTTCAATATGTTTTGTTGTTAATCCACATTTTGCAAGAGCAGCACGGACTTCCGCCTGATTCATACTTGGGAATTCACTCCAAATTTCTTCAATACAAGTGTTATAGTTGGACTCTTTTACTTCCTGCTCGAAGTAGCCGATGTGTTGATAATCACCGCGTTCCACTGTTCCTGAAATTGGGTTGATTAATCCAAGAATACTTTTTAGAAGGGTAGACTTACCAATACCGTTTGCACCAACGAAGGCGATTTTTTGTCCTCGTTCCATTTTCAAATTGAGCGGGCGAGAAAGTGGTTCGTTATAACCAATAACAAGATCTTCAGCCGTGAAAATCCAACGACTAGCAGCACGAGCTTCTTTGAATTTAAACTCTGGTTTTGGCTTCTCTTTTCCTAATTCAATAATGTCCATTTTGTCGAGCTTCTTTTGACGAGACATCGCCATATTACGAGTCGCAACACTTGCCTTGTTCCGAGCAACGAAATCTTTCAAATTAGCAATTTCTTGTTGTTGACGCTTGTAAGCAGACTCTAGCTGTTGCTTCTTCATTTCATGTATTTTTACGAAGTTATCATAGTCGCCAGCATAGCGATTCAACTCTTGGTTTTCCATGTGATAAATCAAATTAACAACATTGTTAAGGAATGGAATATCATGTGAAATCAAAATAAATGCATTCTCATATTCCTGTAAATAGCGCTTCAACCATTCGATATGCTGTTCATCCAAATAGTTTGTAGGCTCATCTAGTAATAAGATTTCAGGTTTTTCTAGCAATAGTTTAGCTAGCAAAACTTTCGTACGTTGCCCACCGCTAAGATCAGCTACATCTCGATCAAGTCCAACATCGTCTAATCCTAGACCACGAGCAACTTCCTCCACTTTTGAATTAATTTGATAGAAATCATTACTGTCTAACGTTTCTTGTAGTTCTCCAACTTCTGTAAGTAATGCATCGATATCAGCACCTTCATCACCCATTTTTGCATAAAGCTCATTAATCTCTGCTTCAGCATCGAATAGATATTGGAAAGCAGTACTCAATGCTTCACGCATTGTAGTCCCTTTTTGAAGGACAGCATGCTGATCTAAATAGCCAACACGAACTTTTCGTGACCACTCCACTTTTCCTTCGTCAGGTTGTAGCTTTCCAGTAACAATATTCATGAAAGTAGACTTACCTTCACCATTTGCTCCAACTAGTCCAACGTGTTCTCCTTTTAAAAGTCGAAAAGATACATCATTAAATATTGCTCGATCACCGAAACCGTGACTTAAACCTTTTACGTTTAATACGCTCATTTTTTTAACCCCTTCTTTTATATCACATGTAGATATCATACTAGATTTATATTAGATTTTCTAACTTGAAATTATTATTTGTGTAAACTGAAATTCGATTATGGAATTATACTTACTTGTGCATCTCACAAGTAGGATAAAAATCTATTATACAATATGATAGGAGGTTTTCCTATATGGGAATAGGTGAATAAAAAATGAAATAATTGGTTGAGTTCTAAAAGAAAATTTTAAGATGTACATTCTATACTAATTTTAAAAGGAAAAGAAAGAGAGGGTAGAGAATAAATATATGGGATAAGTAAAACTCATTATTAGAACTATAGTTCAAATGCTTTATTCATGTAATTTTCATAAAAAAACGTAGTAAGAGGAGGAAACGATGGAGAAATTAACTTTTCATAACCCGATTTTAGAGCCTGGGGCAGATCCGTGGGTGTATAAGGATAAAGATACTTACTATTTTATGGTCACAAAAAGGACGAGGCTTGATTTATGGAAGTCATCTACATTAAGTGGTATGGCACAAGGTAATTGTAAAACGATTTGGACTGCTCCGAGTGAAGGAATCAATTGTGCTAATATTTGGGCTCCAGAAATTCATCAGATAAATGGGAAATGGTATATATATTTCACAGCAAATGACGGAATAGGCGATGATCAATCAAGGAAGATTTTTGTGCTAGAGAATTCGGAGGAAGATCCGTTTAACGGGGAGTGGGTAGAAAAAGGATATGTAAATACAGAATACCCTGGTTTAGATGGAACGATTTTTGAAAATAAAGGCCGACTTTATTTTGTATATGCTGGATATGGAAACTTTCCTGAGTATGGATCAGCTCTCTATATAGCTGAGATGGAAAATCCGTGGACGCTTACTGGTCCGAACGTATTATTGTCAAAACCTGAGTATGATTGGGAAAAGCAAGGTGGAATGGCGATTAATGAGGGACCTGTAATGTTAAAGAGGAATAATAAGTTGTTTCTAGTCTATTCTGCTAGTACCACTTGGTCTGATGATTATAGTTTGGGTATGTTAACAACATCAGAGAATGAGGATGTCATGAATCCCGAAGTTTGGCTTAAATCTACAGAGCCTGTATTTAGGAAAAGTATCGAAAATAAGGTATTTGCTCCTGGCCATAATAGTTTTACACAATCACCTGATGGGACAGAAGATTGGATAGTTTATCATGCTATCTCCGAATCAGAGGGAGGAAGCCAGCGACGAAGTACCCGAATACAAAAATTCAATTGGAATGCCGAGGGTTCCCCTGATTTTGGAATTCCATTAAGTATATCAGCACCGATTGCCATTCCTTCTGGTGAGTGATAAGTAGGGAACTGAGGAATTCGGTAAGGAAATGTTCGCTACTGTTAAAAATTCCAAGAAGATAATGATTTAAAAGTAAATGGTGAGGTAGGGTCCAAGACTTTTACTGAATTAGTTACATAAGATAGTAAGCGTTTTCTTTATAAATGAAGGGCAATTGTCTATCATTTATGAATGGAAAGCAATAGAGTGAAATAAAGAGGAGGGTGCTTAATGTCTGTTACACCCTCCTTTTGTGTGCATATATATATTCTTTAATGGAAAACAATTGAAATAGCGCTATATATCAATAACAATGCCATTATTAAATTAAATGTTTTCCGATGCTGTGATAATGCTTTCTGAAAAATAGTGCCAAATAAACTCCAACTTAATGAACTTAGAAATCCAATAATTCCTAAGAATAATGAAAAGAGAAAATAACTAAAGTAAGAAGTATAATAAGGTAATAGGAAGGTTGATACGACTGTAATTCCATACAAAATTCCTTTTGGATTAATAAATTGGACCAATGCACCTATAACGAAAAGATTTTTGGCATTCTCTTCACTTCTTTCATTATTCATGTCTTTACTTGTAATTGTTTTATAAGCTAAAAATAACAAATAGCCAACGCCTAAAATGGTTAATGGGATCTTTACTATTGGCAAGATGTTTATAAGCAAAAGGTTAAAAATACTAGACATCAAGGCAAGAACAAAAAAGCCTACTGCAACGCCAAGGCTGAACTTAATTGTTTTTTTAAACCCATATTTATTTGCAAACGACATTGCCATAAAATTATTTGGACCTGGAGTAAAGCTACTAACTAATACAAACAATAAAAATGATAACAAGGGCATCATTAATTCTCCCATTTTTTTAGTATGTTATAATGTACGAAATTACCGATATAGCTTACGTTTGTTATATTATACAAAGTGTGTGTTAAATTGTAAATTGGTTGGAGGTAATTTCATGGAAGAAATTCAATTTATTTTGGCAAGAAATTTAAAGGCTATAAGAGAGAAGAAGAAACTTAGTTTAGAGAAGGTTTCAGAACTAAGTGGGGTTAGTAAAGCTATGATAGGACAAATTGAAAGAGGAGATTCAAGTCCAACTATTACAACCATTTGGAAAATTGCTAACGGACTAAAGCTATCCTTTACATCTCTTATTAGTGCTCCTTCACTTGATGCGAAAGTTGTTTTAAGGAATGAGTTACAAGTAATGCCTGAAGATAATGGAAGATATAGAGTTTATCCAGTGTTTCCATTTCAAGAAAATAAACGTTTTGAAATATATACCGTTGAAGTTGATCCAGAGGGGAATTTAAGTTCAGTTGGGCATATAGATGGAACAGAGGAATTTATAACTGTATTTGATGGAGAAATTGATATTACCGTAAACGAATATAAATATAATTTGAAAAAAGGTGATTCAATAAGATTCAAGGCAGATAAGCCCCATATATATTCTAATGCAGGACAGGCATTATCTCGTTTAAGTATGATAATATACTATCCAGATTAATACATTATAGTTTTTTAATCAGTATCTACCTAAATAATTTGTACTAAGAAATGGAACGTAGAAATGGTGTATGAAATTTTGCTCAAATTTATATTTTTAAGATTCCATACAATGGGCTGGATTCATAGTGATTCAGTCTTTTGTTATGTCCGTTAGTTTTTTATTTCAGATGGAACAGTACCTAATCTTTTTTCTTTATATATGCAATGGGACAATATAGTTAAGACATAGAATGACTATTTTAAAGTATAATATGGAAGTATTCCTTTCATCATTTGAATCATATAGGTATGTATGGAACAGAAATAAACAATGAGAAAGGACTAAACTAGAATAGCCCTTATACAGCAGTATACGAGAAGAAGAAAGGTAAAGCATATGAGTATAATAAAGGATTTTTTGCTACAACTAACGCTGATGGTAGTACCCATATTTATTAACTTTTCAATTGTTTTGGAAAGGGTTAAAAGTCATAAAAAAAGAAACATTATCATGTCCATTTTATGGGGAATATCCATATTATTTTGTATGTCGTTCCCAGTGAATCTTGGTCAAAATGTCCGGCTAGATTTAAGGATTGTTCCACTAATATTAGGGAGTTTATACGGAGGATTTTGGTCTTCAATTTTTCTATCAGCCCTTATAATAGCTTATCGACTTTATTCTGGTTTTGGAATAGGGTTTTATAATACAGTTCTTGTTCTATTATTATCCATACCAGTTATATTAATTTTTCAAAAATATTTTGCTAGGGCGGAAAAACGTAAAAGAGTGAAAATAGCAGTTGGTCTTTCGCTTTACTACTGTTTTATAGGATTTATCATTTTTATTATACTAAGAGGTTTTTCTATAGAGTATGCTGGTGTACAGATTATTCAACTTATCTTTGGAGCAATAGCTACATGGTTCTTCATTATGTTATATGAGACGCTCATTGAAATTAACCATATTCGAACAGAATTGCAGAATGCGGAGAAGTTAAAGGTGATCAGTGAATTAACAAGTGTATTTGCGCATGAAATTAGAAATCCGATGCAAGTTGCACGAGGATTTCTACAACTACTAGATGAGCCTGATTTGCCTAACGGAAAAAAGGAATACATACAAATATCATTAGAAGAATTAGATCGTGCAAATGAAATTATTAATGATTTTTTAGCTTTTGGAAAGCCAGTTATTAATAATAATGAAAGAATGGAAGTAGGCTATCAATTACAACGTGTTGCAAAAATCCTTCAAAGTTACAGTCTGAATCATAATGTTCAGATTAAAACTGATATTGTTGAAGATTGTTGGATATTCGCTAATGGTCAAAAATTCAACCAGTCATTGATTAATATTGTAAAAAATGCGATAGAATCGATGCCGAATGGTGGAATGGTTTGGATTACATGTACTCCTACGAATGATGGATTTATAAATATTAGCATTAAAGATCAAGGAATTGGGATGACAAAAGAGCAAATGGATAGGCTTGGCTACCCGTTTTATTCATTAAAGGAAAGTGGGACAGGATTAGGAATGATGGTAAGCTATCAAATTATTCGATCTTTCAAGGGGAAAATAAAAGTAAAAAGTGAAAAAGATAAAGGAACAGAATTTATTATTCTTTTCCCAAAAATAAACTAATACACTAACGATTAGATTGATTGATTGAAGTATCATGAATGTTTTTTACCCACTGTGAGATAAAAACTGAAAGTAATCACTATCCAATAAAATGGAATAAATTATGTAAATCAATTTCTGGATTAAGTGGAAATGAGTTTTACAGAGGGTTTTTTATGGAGAAAACAAAACCGTATGGTACGGTACTTTTAAAGGCTGCGAAGATTATGGATTCTCTTGCTGAGAACCCAAATAAAACTCTACAAGATATTTCTATAGCAACAAATATGACTAATTCCACCACATTAAAAATATTGGATACACTCTTATTAATTGGTTATGTGTGTAGCTAGAGAACTAAAAACTATCATTTAGGATTAAAACTTATTCGTTCACTATGCCAATCAATATATCAATCAAACCGATTTGGTAGAATTGTTTTTGCCTTATTTAAAAAAGCTGCAAGAGTCAACTGATGAAACAATATATTGAGAGTACCATTACTAATTCCATAAAATTGTTATCTGATTACAAAAAATTCGAGAAACAGGAATTGCTTATGAGGATGAAGAAATGGAGAAAGATATTTTCTGTATAGGAGTTTCTCTGAAAAAAGGAGAGATGATTATTGGTACTTTTAGTGTAAGTGTCTCGAAGTATCGCCTAACAGAGAACTTTAAAAATCAAATTATTCAAGTAGTCGCCGAAACGAAGGATGAGTTGGAGCAAGTATTGACTCATTAAAAAACGCTTCGGCGACTTTTTTTATAAAAACGTTGCTTTTATCTTTTAACGATGTATAATAAAAAACAATAATTTCCTAATTATAAAACATTAATTTCCGAATAAGAAATTAATGTTTTTGTGAAACGAGTTCAAATCTTACAACGTTTAAAAGATGCTGGAGTTGTGGCTGTTATTCGTGGAAATACAAAGGACGAAGCAATAAAAGCAAGTCATGCGGTCGTAAAAGGGGGTGCTGATAACTCTTGATATACTCTTATCAAGAGTTGCCAATTGAAATGGGTTACACAATCTTAGAGCCAGGCAGTGATTGGAATACTATGCAAAGTCATACGCATGAATGTCGAATGGAGGCGTATGGATATTTTGATATGAACTAGGATGCTCGCATCTTCCACGTGATGGAAAGCCAGATGAAACCAAACACTTAGTTATGAGCAATGAACAAGCAGCTATTTCACCTAGCAAGTCTATTCATTCTAGGGTTGGTGCGAGTAACTACTCATTTGGTAATGGAATTGGACCTGGGTATATGCGACTCCACAAACAGCGCCTCTTAGAGAAAAACAAGAGGATGGGTTCCCGTCATCCATTTCATTGCAAAAACTCCGGCTGTCCGTTGGGGAGAAACGGAGAATCTTGCTGGTACAACAGTATTTCTATCGTCTAGGGCATCGAATTTTGTTAACGGTCATTTCCTCTATGTAGACGGTGGAATACTGGCGTATATTGGTAAACAATCTTAAGAGGGTAAAGATACAAGATGTAGCCTTCTTGTATCTTTTTTTGAAAAGCTTTTTGAAAAGCTGAAAATAACCTGACATAGGTAAACGTAAAGTCTATTTAAATAATTATAGGAAGTAACAAAATGGAGGGGAAAAATGTTAACACTCAGATTGAAAAACAAAAAAGGTAAAGTAATAAGTGAACGATTTAATGAGACAGAAACTTATTTAGCATATAAAGAATATATATATCAACCGGGAGATTATATTGAAGTAGCTGTAGATAAGGTTCCTTCGTTTCTCTGGATACAAGTTGATGAAGCACTTGCTCCAAGCTTGATTTACTTAACCAAAAAAACTTGGAGGTATAATATAATCACAGATAAAACATTAAAGCGTGCATTTTCACCAAAAGTCTTCAGTGGTGAACGTCATTATATAACGGCGAGGTTAGCTTCAACGCAAGATATCAATACATATAGAAATTTGGCTTTAAATCCGCATGATCAAAAAGAAGCTACCGGAGCTTTTCCTCATGCATTTGCGAATATAGAAACGAGAAATGATTCAACATTCTTTGCTCGCAATGCGATAGATGGAATAATTGCAAATGAGAATCATGGATCTTTTCCATATCAGTCATGGGGAATAAATCAGCAACCAGATGCGAAAATAACAATAGACTTTGGTCGATTAGTAAAAATGGATAAGATTGCTCTCGTTTTAAGGGGAGATTATCCACATGACAGTTATTGGATAAAATGTACGGTTGCTTTTTCAACAGGTGAGGAACGGATTGTTCATCCAACGAATAATTTAGATCGTCAGTTTTTTGAATTTGGAGAGATAACGACTAGTTCTGTTACATTAAAAGATTTGATTAAACATGAGGACGATTCACCATTCCCAGCTCTTACACAAATTGAAATATTTGGGAGAGATATAACTGAATAATAAATTAATAATAGAAAGTCTATATCGTTAATCGAAAAACGATATAGACTTTATTTTTTGTTTACATGAACGAACATAATCATTTAATTAGGGATTGGAGAGAAATATTAAAAAATTATATCTATTTTAGAGGTGTAATTAGCATGAGGCAAGGGACTTCGGTAATTACTCCATATCAGCTATACAAGCTTATAAATATAGTAGTAAAAAATTAATACCTGTACAAATGAGTATTATTTATGTGCGATTCCTTTAGGGACAGCCTTATTTTGTAATATCTGGAAAGATACAATCTATTACAAGATATAGTAGAATATTTTTTAGATTACGCTTGCATTTTTTTGAAAATTATAATAAAATGTTAACAACTTAATATATTAACATGTTAACATATTAAGTTTTGACTATGGGGGGTGAGATTGCTATGCCTAAGTACTTGCAAATCAAAAATAGTCTGCTCCAAAAACTTACTAATGGTGAATTCCAACCAGGGGATAAGTTTTATAGTGAGGCAGAACTCAAAAGAGAGTTTAATGTAAGTAGTATTACTGTTATTAAAGCAATTACAGAACTTGTGAATGAAGGATATTTAGTTCGTTATCAGGGGAAAGGTACGTTTGTATCGAAAGCCCGACGAGGGAAAATTGTAAAGTTTACTGAAAAGGAAAATGTTCAGCATGATGAAGAAAATGTAAAGGTAATTGAAATTGAATTGATGAAAGACCCGCGTATAGCAAAAGAGTTACGGATTGCAGATGATGAGTCTTTTTATTCGGTAAAAAGAATCAGGTATAGTGATGGATGTGCATTTATTTTGCAAAATACATTTATTTTACCGGAATTCATAGAGGATGAAGAGATTAGTAGTTTAGAGAAATTTGAATCAATTTATGAAATGATTAGAAATAAGTTTGGAATAAATCTTTATCAGGCAGATTTTACAGAAACATTTGAAATTATATTTCCAGTTCCAAAAGAAATAAGAACCCAAATTGAGCTTGAGGAGGCTGCACCTGTTGTATTTACGAAAAGACATACTTTTCTAAAGGATGGCAAAGTGGCCGAATATATTGAGAGTTATAAACGTTGGGATTACTTTAACATAAGAATCGATTCAGTCTAATATGGGAGATAGATAAATGAATATAGTTATACTTTCACATAATGGTGTGGCATCAGGATTGAAAACATCTGCACAAATGATTGTAGGTGAATCCAATTCGATAAAGACAATTGAGCTAACAGAAAGTGGCGTCGAGGCCTTTACGAAAGAAATACAAGAATTTCTGCAAAGTGAGGTCATAATTAATCAAGAAGACTATCTAGCGTTTGTAGATTTGAAGGGCGGCACTCCCTATAATCGAATTGTTCAGGAAACATTGAGATTAAATCTTACAGAAAAGGTAAGAATCATTTCAGGTGTAAATTTACCAATGCTTTTGGAATCACTTTATTTTGAAGGTGATCTCACGCTACTAGAGGAAAAAGGGAAAAGCACAATCGAATTATGTCAATTGGAAATTAAAATATCTAATTTAGATGAATAGGAGAATATGATCAATATGGCTAATATTGAATGGTGGCAAATAATTTTATTAACCCTTTATTCGGCATTTGCGATTTATGATGGAAACAATACAACATTTGGATTTGTTAAACCCACAATGGCAGGTTTTTTTGCAGGGTTAATTTTAGGGGATATACAAACTGGACTTATTGTTGGTGGTACATTGAATCTACTTGTTCTTGGCGTCGGAAACTTTGGAGGTGCATCAATTCCTGATTATATGACAGGTGCACTGCTTGGTACAACATTTGCAGTGTTGAGTGGGGAAGGTGCAGAATTTGGTGCAACATTAGCCGTTCCGATTGGTCTTTTAATGGTTCAATTAGATGTATTGGCTCGTTTTACAAATACATTCTTCCAACATCGTGCAGAAAAGATGGTAAAGGAAGGGAAAACAAAAAAGGCAACTTATATGAATATATGGGGAATTGTTCCTACATCACTTTCTCGAATGATTCCAGTATTTTTAGCACTTGTACTAGGTTCTCACTTTGTTCAAGATGTTGTTAATTGGATTCCGGTTTGGTTAATGAAAGGATTATCTGTTTCTGGTGGTATTTTACCAGCGCTAGGTATCGCTATTTTGTTAAGGTATTTACCGATTAAACCTAACTTTGCATTTTTGTTAATTGGATTCTTTTTAGCAGCTTATTTAAAAGTACCTGTTCTTGGGGTAGCAATCATTGGGGTAGCACTTGCACTTATTTATCTGCAATTTTTCGCAAAAGAGGAAAAAGAAGTTCAAGTTACACAAGCAGGAGGAATGGGTGATGAGTAATAATGTGGATAAAGAATTAAATCAGGTCTTCTGGAGATGGTACTTCTTAGGACAAGCGGGATGGAATTATGAAAAGATGCAAGGTTTAGGTTATTATTATAGCATTTATCCATTATTGGAATCAGTATATGGAAAACAAGAGGATAAAGAGGAACTAAAAGAAGCATCTTTGAATCAGCTACAATTTTTTAATACGAATAATACAATGGCTCCTATGATTTTAGGGGTAAATACAGCACTTGAAAGCGAAGAAGGAATTAAGGCGAAAGAAGCAGTTACCTCCATTAAAACAGGTTTGATGGGGCCATTGGCTGGTATAGGGGACACATTATTTTTTATGATTCCAACTACTATAATTGGTTCAATTGCTTCTTATCTCGCCCTTAAAGGAAATCCTGCAGGGTTAATATTATGGCTTGTTTTTGGAATAGTTCGTTTAGTTTGTATGCGCCTGTTTGTAAAGGCGGGGCATAAAGAAGGAACAAAACTAATTAGTGAAATAGGCAACCGTTTGAAAAAAGTAACCAGTGCAGCGAATATTCTGGGGATTACAGTTGTTGGGGCGCTCATTCCAAGTGTCGTAAAAGCCACTTTTGGCTATCAATTTACCCAAGGTGAGGTCACACTAAAATTACAGGATATTGCTGATCAAATTATGCCAGGACTTGCTCCAGCATTGATTGTTTTTCTAACTTACTGGATTTTAGGACGGAAAAAGATGAATTCAACCAAAGTGATTTTTATGTTAATTGTGTTCGGAATTATTGCTTATAATTTGAAAATTTTCGGATAAATAGGAGTGCTATAATGGAAGGAATCGTACATTTGCGAGTAGATGATCGTTTAATTCATGGTCAAGTTGCGACGAGGTGGGCAACAGGACTGAAAGTAAATCGAATAATGGTTATTGATGATAAAGTAGCAACAAACGAAATGGAAAAATCGGTGTTAAGGATGGCAGCTCCTACTGGTGTAAATACGTCAATTCTAACTGTTGAAAAGGCTTCTGCTAATATTAAAAATGGGAATTATCAAGGTCAACGTGTTCTTATCGTGATAAAGACTCCAGAAGTGGCCGTCCAACTGTTGAATGCAGGGGTAAATGTGAAGCAAGTGAATATCGGAAACCTGTCTAATCGACCGGATACTGTTCAAATTAAAAAATCTGTTAGTCTATCAGATTCAGAGAGAAAAGCAGTGGAATTTCTTTTAGAAAAGGGTGTAGAGGTCACAGCACAAATGGTTCCTGATGATCCTGGAACCAATATTACTTCCTATCTATGAGGTGGAAAAATGGTAGAGTTAGAGTTACAAAGGATCAAGGAGAAGTTGATCGAATCAGGTAATCTATTAACAAAAAAGGAAATAGAGAAAGAGCTAGATTGGATTTGCCAAAAGTTAAAGACTAATCTAGAGCGATATCAGGATAAATTTCCATCTGCAGAAGCGACAAATGGTAAATATCGTTTGAAAAATAACGATGATTGGACTAATGGTTTTTGGACAGGTATGTTGTGGATGGCTTATGAATACACCCAGGATGAAACTTTTAAAAAGGCAGCGCTTGATCAAGTGAAAAGCTTCGAGCGTCGATTGAAAGAAAATGTTGTGTTAGAACACCATGATCTTGGTTTTTTGTATAGTCTATCTGTTGGGGCAGGATACCGAATAACGAAGAATGAAGAATTTATTCCGATATTAAAAGGAGCAGCAGATAAATTACTTGAGAGATACCAATCAAAGGGTGGATTTTTACAAGCGTGGGGATCTTTAAACAATGAAGAAGAATATCGACTTATTATCGATTCCTTGATAAATTTACCTTTGTTATTTGATGTTTGGCGATTAACTAGTGATGGAAAATACTATGAAAAAGCTGAAAATCATTATCATCAAGTTTTAAATCATATTTTTAGAGAAGATTATTCTACGTATCATACGTACTATTTTAATCCTGTAAATGGGGAGCCTTTACGTGGAGCAACTCATCAAGGATATCGGGATGACTCATGCTGGGCGAGAGGTCAGGCTTGGGCAGTTTTAGGATTGCCTCTTAATAACTATTATGCACCATCGTTGCGAAATGAAATTGTTTATCAAAAAGCAGTCAATTATTTTCTATCTAATCTTCCTAAAGATATTGTACCTTATTGGGATTTTGCCTTTACAAAGGAAGATGGTCAAATACGAGATAGTTCAGCACTCGCCATTGTTGCTTGTGGACTTTTATCTGCTAAAAAGGTGAACCTATATCCTAACGCAGACAAATTAGCGGCTGGAATGGTAAAAGCTTTAAGTAAATCATATACATCAAAAGATGAGGAAGAAACTGAGGGTTTACTATTGCATGGTGTTTATGCATATCAGGAGGGAAAAGGGGTAGACGAACCAAATCTTTGGGGAGATTACTTCTATATGGAGGCATTATTTCGTCTATTAAGACCAACTTGGGAAACTTATTGGTAAAAAAAGATATATTTACATGTTTATGAAATGTTATAGGAGGTTACAATGACAAGCTTTCAAATTGCTAAAGAGTTTTTGTTGAATGGAGAGGAATTTAAAATTATTTCAGGTGCAGTTCATTATTTTAGGGTTGTACCTGAATATTGGGAGCATAGCCTCTTCAATTTGAAAGCACTTGGCTGCAATACAGTAGAAACCTATATTCCTTGGAATTTACATGAACCACAGGAAGGTACTTATAATTTTGAAGGAATAGCTAATATTGAAAATTTTGTAAAGACTGCTGAAAAGCTTGGATTATATGTTATTTTACGACCATCACCCTACATTTGCGCTGAATGGGAATTTGGAGGGTTACCTGCATGGTTGTTAAAAGATCCATCTATTCGAATTCGCAGTAGTTCTTCTAATTTTCTAACAAAAGTTGATTCTTATTATCAATCTCTATTTGAAGTGATTCGTCCGTTACAAGTAACTCACGGTGGACCTGTTATTATGATGCAAGTTGAAAATGAGTATGGATCATTTGGAAATGATAAGCAGTATTTAAAAAGGTTAAAAGAATTAATGGTGAAACATGGGGCTGATGTTCCTCTTTTCACTTCTGACGGAGCATGGCATGAGGCTTTGAAAGCGGGAAGTCTTTTGGAAGAAGATATTTTACCTACTGGGAACTTTGGATCAAAGTCGAATCAAAATCTAGATCAATTAGCTGATTTTCACCAAGAAAACAATAAAGCATGGCCACTTATGTGTATGGAATTTTGGGATGGCTGGTTTAATCGTTGGGGAGATGAAATTATAAGACGTGATCCAGAAGAATTGGCTGATGAAGTGGAGGAATTGTTACTACGTGGAAGTATTAATTTATACATGTTCCACGGCGGCACAAATTTTGGTTTTATGAATGGATGTTCAAGCCGCAATAGTATCGATTTGCCTCAAGTCACCTCTTATGATTACGATGCCCTTCTAACCGAATGGGGTGAACCAACAGAAAAATATTTCGCAGTACAAAAGGCGATTAAAAAATCAGTTGGGAATTGTTGGCAGGAGACGCCGCGTGATTTAGTTAGGAAAGATCTTGGAAAAGTAAAGTTAAACCGGAAAGTATCATTATTTAATACGCTGTCAACTATAAGCCATAAAGTATATCATACCCATACTTTAACAATGGAGGAACTAGATCAAAATTATGGCTATATTTTATACCAGACAACGATAGATAATAGAGAACAACTTGATAATTGCCGAGTTGTCGATGCGAATGATCGGGTACAAGTTTTTGCTGATAAAAATTTAATTCATACAGAGTATCAAGAGACGCTTGGCAGTTCTTTTGTTTTACCAAAAGAGACGAAAGAACTAAATATTTTAGTAGAAAATACTGGACGAGTAAATTATGGAGGAAGATTACTTTCGCCAACACAGCGAAAAGGGGTTCGTTCTGGGGTCATGATTGATATTCATTTTCATATGAATATTGACCATTATCCATTATCGCTAGATGATTTAAGCAAGGTTGACTTTACCAATGGCTGGGAGGCTAATCAACCAGGTTTCTATGAATATATTTTTGAATTAGATGAATTGGCAGATACATTTCTAGACTGTACTGGATTCGGGAAAGGGATAGCAGAATTAAACGGCTTTCATTTAGGACGCTACTGGAATATTGGTCCAACCGGCTCGCTGTATATACCTGCTCCTTTATTAAATAAGGGTAAAAACCGTTTAATTATTTTCGAAACAGAAGGCATCTATGCTGAGGAAATTCATTTTTCACATCAACCAAAATATATACAACCAAAATAGGTATAGATAATATCTCCCCTTAGAGTAGACAGAACTATAAATAAAAATCAGTCTATACTTCAGGGGGGATTTTTTAGATAGGATAAGTTTCAAAAAATAAAAGCTACATCTGTATCTTTCTAATAACAGTAGAAACATTAGGGTTGTTATTTAAAATTAATAGAATGTACTAGGTTTGTAAGGATTATGGGGAAATTGGTATAGATAACTATACAAAACGGAAGGGATAGAAAGAACGGATAGATGGAGACCGAAACTAAGGAGGAAAAAGTGTGAAAGTGATGGAAGTGAAAGATTATCAGGAAATGAGTCATGCGGCAGGTAAGTATATTATTGATAAGGTAAAAGCGAAGCCGAATATCACTCTAGGACTAGCAACAGGCGGTACTCCAGAAGGAACTTATGAATACATAATCAATGACTATCAGGAAAATGGTACTTCTTATCGAAAAGTGACGACCTTTAACTTAGATGAATATATCGGTTTAAAAGAAAGTCATCCAAATGGATATAGACATTACATGGATACAAAATTATTTAATCATATCAATATAAACATTTCTAACACGAACATTCCAAATGGGGATATTCAGCATTTCAAGGAGGAATGCCTTCGATATGAACAATTAATTGAAGCACATGGTGGAATTGATCTTCAAATTTTAGGAATTGGCAGTAATGGACATATTGGTTTTAATGAGCCAGGGACAAAATTTGGAACGAAAACGCATGTTGTAAAGCTTACAGATGCAACAAGAGAAGCGAATGCTAGGTATTTTCAAAAGTTCGAAGAAGTACCAGAATATGCAGTTACAATGGGTATTTCCTCCATAATGCAAAGTAAAGAAATTCTTCTATTAGTATCGGGGGAAACGAAAATAGAGGCAATGAAGCAACTATTAGGTGGAGAAGTTTCTGAAAGTTTTCCTGCTTCGATTTTACAATTGCATCCCAATGTTACAATTATCGCTGATGAAAAATCATTAATTGAAGCCAAGGTGCCCAGTTGAAACAAGCAAGTAAAGGATGATCCATCTATCCGATCCCTGTAATCTATCAAATAGAGGAACAAATCTTATAATGAAGTCATTTATTGAGTATGTTGTAAAATTAGTGAAGTTCTATTAAATTTTAGAAAGCTCTTGGATGGTGAAAATCATCTCGTAATAGATGGTATAACAATAAAAGTTGTAAGCGGTATCATTCGGTAGAGGAATTTCTATTTTTGATCAAGAAGGAAAATATAGAAGATGAAGTTAAGTGTTAATTAAATAGTTCTGCTATTTTAATTTGCACTTAATTTTAAAGCTGAGGAGGAAAATAAGTGCAAAAAGTAACGCGTATTTGTTTTATCGTATGTTTTATAATCAGTTTAGTTCTACCTTTGAGTAATGTTGCAGCTGAAGAAATACCAACTGAGAATTTAATACAAAACGGATCTTTTGAAACCACCACAAGTAACAGTAACTGGACAAATAGTATTGGACCTGCACATTGGAGTGATTGGATTCCGAGTGGTAATCCATTGTTAACGGTTGATTCTGCTATTTATCATGAGGGAGGAAAGTCCATCTCTATTCAAGCTTCTGAAACAAGCAGAGCTGATGTATTACAAGATGTGGATGTCAAACCTAACCAAGCCTATCAATTAGCATTTTGGTTCAAAACAGAAAATATCGAAGCATCTTGGGGAGGACTTTTTGTTCGAACACAATATTTAGATATAGATGGTAAAAAAGTTAGCGATGGACCATCCACAGAAAAAATAAAAGGTTCCCAAGATTGGAGCTCAAAGGAATTGAATTTAGCTATCCCAAAAAGTGCCAGTAAAGTACGGATAGAGCTATTTTTTGAAACAGCAAAAGGTAAAGCTTGGCTTGATGATATAACACTTAAGGAAACTGCGAAAAAGGTGACTGATTTTACATTAAAAGAAAAGGTAATCACGCTAGATATCGGCAATACTGTGACCTTGACTCCGGTTTTTACGCCTACTGATGTAACGGATAAAACCGTTTCTTGGACTTCCTCCAATGCTGATATTGCAGTGGTTAATGAAACTGGTGTTGTTACGGGGATTGCACCAGGGGTGGCAACTATTAAGGCAACATCAAAAGATGGTGGATTTACGGCAGAGAGTTTGGTTAGTGTAGACTCTGCTGAGACTCCTAAATTTTATGAAGAACTTCGAGTCAATTGGTTCAATAAATTAACGGGTAACGAACTATATGACGCTAGCAATCAGGATATGAAAACCTATATGGATAGTTCTGTAGAAAAGATTACAAACGATGATGGAACTGGTATATGGGATTCCATGAATAAGTCCAATGAGCGAACATCTTTGTGGAATGATAAAGCGAGTACAACTGATTCATCTCATATTACGACGTCCTATCAACGATTAAAAGATATGGCTCTTGCGTATTCTAGTAAAGGTTCAACATTGTATGGTAATCAAACGTTAAAGAACGAAATTGTTAGTGGATTAGATTGGTTGTATACCTATCGTTACAATGAAAATAAAAATGAGTATGGAAATTGGTGGGATTGGGAAATTGGAATTCCTCAAGCATTGAACGATATCATGGTGTTAATGTATGAAGATTTGTCTTCCACTCAAATTAATAAATATATAGGAGCTATTGATAGGTTTGTTCCAGATGCTACTAAACGAATTTCTCTTAGTGATCCAAACTTCCGTGAAACAGGTGCTAACCTTTTGGATAAGGCGCTTGTTGTAGCTCTTCGTGGTGTGCTTGGAAATAATAGCGCAAAAGTCTTGCAGGGTAGTGATTCAATCGGGAAAGAATATCTTTATGTTGATAGCGGGGATGGTGTTTATAAAGATGGATCTCTTGTTCAACACTATAATATTGCGTATACGGGTGGATATGGAGCAACTTGGGTTGGTCGTACAGCTGATATGTTATATTTGTTAAAAGATTCTCCATGGGATATAAAAGACCAAAACGTTAATAATGTGTTTAGCTGGGTAACTGATTCCTTTGAACCACTTATTTATAAAGGGGCAATGATGGACATGGTGTCGGGAAGAGGTATTTCTCGACAGAGTTCTAGTGATCATATAACTGGTAGGGCAACTATATTAAGTTTGCTTCGTTTGGCTGATGCTGCACCTCCTGAGAAGGCAGTGACCATTAAACAAATGGTCAAAGAATGGATTCAAACAGATACTACTTTTTCCAATTACGCTAATGGTTTATCGCTTTATCAAATGAATTTAGTTAACTCTTTAATGAATGATACGACAATTGAGCCTAGGGGAGAGTTAGTAAAAAATCAAATCTTTGCAGGCATGGATCGGGTCGTTCATCTTCGGCCTGGATTTGGTTTAGGGATTAGTCTGTTT
Organism: Niallia sp. FSL W8-0635; assembly: GCF_038007965.1. Taxonomy (GTDB): domain Bacteria; phylum Bacillota; class Bacilli; order Bacillales; family Cytobacillaceae; genus Niallia. The sequence goes on from NZ_JBBOYD010000001.1 coordinate 705,928, forward strand.
TCTGATAGAATTTCAGGATTTGAATATGGGAATGGAGAAAATAAAAAAGGATGGTATACAGGGGCTGGAGCTACTTATTTATTTAACAATGATCTAACACAATTTAGTAATGATTTTTGGCCGACTGTAGATAGTTATCGATTACCAGGTACAACAACAGATCAATCAATAGGAACATTGAAGGATTGGGAAAGTTACTATAACCCAAGATCTTGGGTTGGAGGTGCTAATCTCAATGGAATTTATGGTACTGTTGGAATGGATTTTTCCCTTGAAAATTTAACAGGTAGCTCATTGCAAGGTAAAAAATCATGGTTTATGTTCGATGATGAGATTGTTGCATTAGGTGCAGATATTTCGAGCACCAATGACTCTAAAGTAGAAACGATAATTGAAAATCGACAATTGAATGAGGATGGTAATAATAAGCTGATTGTTAATGGAGAAGAAAAGCTTAATCAACTTGGAGATTCAGAGACATTAACCAATGTTAAATGGGCTCATTTAGAGGGAAATGTCGAAGGGGCAGATATAGGCTATTATTTTGCTGAATCCCCTAGTTTGAATGGATTACGTGAATCAAGAACAGGTTCTTGGAGCGAAATTAATAATGGAGGCTCCACTGAGTCTATTACAAGAAACTATTTAAGTTTGGCGTTTGATCATGGGAAAATGCCAACAAATGCTTCCTATTCGTATGTCCTTCTCCCGAATAAAGATGTTAATCAGACAGAAACATACAGTAGGAATGCCGATATAACTTTCCTTGCAAATACAGCAGCAGTGCAGGCAGTACAAGAAAAGACACTCGGGATAACAGCGGCAAACTTTTATAAAGAGGGAACAGTTGACTTTATTACTGTCCAAAACCCTTCCTCGGTTATGGTACAAGAAGCGGGGGATGGGTTAACTCTTTCAGTATCTGATCCAACGCAAAAACAAGATAAAATTATCGTTGAATTAAACAAAACGGGACTAGATATAGATAAAAAAGATGAAACAATAAAAGTCGTACAAACATCTCCAACATTAAAGGTTGAAGTTAATGTTGCTGGTTCGATAGGAAAAACGCATTCTATCCAGTTCATAGATAAGACAGCACCTACCGTAATAGCACCAAAATTACAAGACTTATATCGAACAGATTCACTCAATCTAGAGTTTGATATTTCTGATTCCTTTAGCGAGATATCAAGTGAAAAATTCAAGATGGATGGGATAGAGATAAGTAATCCAATAGAAATAAAACCTTTTTCACTATCTATAGGAAATCACACTATTGAAGTTACCGTAACTGATCTGGCTGGAAATGTTACAAACGAAACCTATAAATTAAAGGTTAAAATGGACATTGATCATTTAGATGAGGCAATTAACTATGGAAGGGAAAAGGAATGGATTACGAATGAAGGGATAGCTACGAGTCTACTCTCTAAGATAGGAACCCTTCAGGCTGGAAAGATGGAAAACAAACAAACACAGAATCGTTTGCATGCATTGGAAAATCAAGTTCGGGCACAATCTGGCAAAAAGATTAATACAGCCTATGCAAATTCTTTGCTTGAAGATATTTCTTATCTACTTAAATAGCTTAGGAAATATTTTAACCTTAAAATTGGGGTGATTGCCTCTATATTGGTACTAACTGACGTGAGAGAGACTGTGTGACATAAGCATTTCAACCAAAAATAAACACGAATATGTATGAGATTAATACGCACACATATTCGTGTTTATTGGTTTAGAAAAAGGTTTGAAAACGATGTGAAATGGAGCGGAGGACACTCGAATCCTGCGGGAAATAGAGGAAAGGCTGAGACCCCGCAGCATAGCGATTTCAATTTCCTCCTCTGCGCATCGTGCATCTGTAGCGCAATGGAACGACTAAGTTTTTACACTTGACTATATTTAAAAACATAAATAACCATCATAAGAAAGTAGCTTTATTTAAGAGCTAGATTAAAGATTGTTCGTCTTTACAGATTGGTTATTTAGTTTTATCCCAGCCACTTTTGCCAAAACATCATAAATACTTTATAGGTAAAAAAGTCACATTCTCCTGCATTTTTCTCATTCAAAGTTTAATATTATAGAAATTATCAAACTTTGAAGGCTTTATCTGTTTGATTATCTAAGTAGTGAGAATAAATGCTAAAAAAATTCATCCAAACGTAAACATTAGCAATTTTTAGGAAATAATATTCTTAATGAATGTTTAAAGGGTGGGTAGGATGAAAATAATGAAATATTCAAAGACATTATTGTCTTTGACCATGATAATGCCTTGGGTTACTGCGCTGTTATTAGGGAAGAAAACGTTTAAACTTTATTTGCCAGCAGGCATATTTATTGCTTTAATGGTAAGATTAGCGAATGTCGTCGCCAAAAAGCGAAAATGGTGGTGGTGGTATGAAACACTTCATCCTAGATTATCAGGAGTAATTCCTTTTATGCTTGGTCCCTTTTTTGTTGGTTCGATTTGGATATTAAAATGGACATATGGGAAGTTTTTTAGATATTTTGTCGTGAATATGCTATTTGATGGAATGTTTACATATGTTGGAGTGCCTATTTTAACAAAATTCGGTGTAGCATCATTAGTACGAATGAAAAAAATTCAATTAATGTATGTTTTTATATTTTTGACGTTAATCTTATATGCATTTCAATTTTTATATGAAAATTTCTATCTTACTAAGTGGAGACTTATTAAGATGGGGAAAAAATTCAATAAAATGCAGGGTTAAATAATAAATGGAAAGAATGAATCAAGAAATAGCTGATTCATTCTTTCCATTTTTACTCGTATTAAATATAGGGCAGTACATCTTGTTTTTCTGGAAAATGGTTAGCTATACAGACTTTATTTCTGCCAGAATTTTTTGCATAATAAAGAGCTCTGTCAGCATCATCAATAATATCTATTGCTTGGATAGTTGTTTCATTGTAGCAAGCTATTCCTATTGAAACGGTTATATGGATTTCCTCTTCTAAAGCATAGAAAGGATATGCCTCTACCGTCTTTCGAATGTTTTCTGCCATTTCTTTTGCTTTTTCCAAAGGACAATCTAATAATAATACGGTAAACTCTTCGCCGCCATTTCTACTGACAACATCATATGACTTGGTACACTTTTTTAATATTTCCCCAAGTTTTTTCAATATTTCATCCCCCTTTATGTGGCCATATCGATCATTAATTTTCTTAAAGAAATCAATGTCAATATAAAGGAGGGAAAGTTTTTCTTCCCTAGCATCTACCTGTTTTATTAAGGAATTAAAGAGATGGTCAAAATTTCTATAATTATTTAATCCAGTTAATCCGTCTGTAGTTGACTCATTTCTATATTTTTCAAACAGTAATTGAATCGATCTTAAGTGGTTTATGACATAAAATCCAATAAATCCCCCAAGATAGGAAATTATCCAATAGGTTGGAATTAATACAAGGAGAATATTCCATTCCTTAATTAAATAGATGGCGAAAATGGTAAAAATAAAATTATTCCAAGATAAGCATGAAATGATTTTGTTTTTTGTAGATATGGTACAACAAGTAAAGAATACTGCGCCAAGAGTAGATAAAGAAATGAGTGCAAGGGCACAAAAAGTTGCCAAATTTATACCCAAGAATAACCGCCCTATCATGATTAAAATCATGGAGATAAAGGCAGGAATGGCTCCTCCATAAAAAGCTAAAATCATAATTGGAATATGCCTGAGATCTATAATGGCATCATCAATATGGATACTATATTGCATGAGAATATTTCCGAGAATACCTCCTACAATCCCAGTTGTTAATTTCCTATTTATCGACGACTGTCGATTTAAAGGTTTTTGTTTGGTTATTTGACTATACAAAAAAAGTAATGACACCAATATTGAAAGATTAGAAACTAGATCTTTAATTATCATAATTTATCACCTGAATTAAAATAGTATAATTGTAAAGGAAATGGAATTTTCTTAGTATGGTCAATAATGGAAATAATTATTTGGGGAGAATAGGATAAAAAAGTTAACAAAAAGGATATTAATACAGATATTGGTAAAAATAAGAAGAGAACATTTGGATGTTTAAGGAGAAGGCAAAATGCATTTAGTTGTAATCATCATTATCCTCTTGCTAAATTGGAAGTATCAAACTGTCCATAAATGGAGAAAGTATCACACAACTATGTTATTTATTAGCTTATGTGATCTCCTATATCATTGTATTTGTAGTGATTTCAAATTGTGGAATTATAATCCAGATTGGCCAATATCTTCTCCAATTATAACTAATTTAATCTATTCATTAATATTTCTACCTGCGACCGCATTACTATTTTTGGCGAATTATTCTCCCCAAAAAACGATTCTCGCAAAAGGATTATATATGATGAAATGGATTATTATTTATATGATAGGTGAATGTATATTTGTTTTGACACAAAATATGACCCATACCAATGGTTGGAGTTTGTGGTGGTCATTATTATTTTATTTTCTTATGTTCCCCATCTTACTATTGCATCATAAAAAAACAAATCTTGCTTATGTAGTCAGTGCAGTTGTGATTAGTATCTTCATTATTATATTTGAGGTACCATTAAAGTAGTGCAGTATCTTTAAATAGGCAATACCTCTCACTTAACCCCAGGTAGAACATCGATTATTTCTACTTTTAGGAGAATAAGATATGGATTTTCTTTCCCGAAAAACAAAAGGACTTTTTTTTATATTAGTAGCTTTAGCGATTATAGAAATAATCGTTGGATTTACTGGTTCAAAAGAAAAATGGGAGATGCTTGTTACTCTTACGTTGCAAATTCTTCAGGTAATTTTGTTTCTTTTACTTATGGGCTTTCTTAATAATACGATTCGTCAGTCAACAGACAAAGAAAAACAGTATCGAAAATTACTGGATCTTTCACCAGAAGCTATTTTTGTTCATCGAAAAGGAAGGATTGCCTATACCAACGAAGCTGGAGCAAAATTATTTGGAATTAATAAACCAGTGGAATTAATAAATTTATCCTGGAAAGAAATTTTGAATGCTAAATCCTATGAAAGTTTAAGATTATCAAGTGATAAATATGAGATTGATCAGCAATTTAAAATCCATCATTTTAATTTATACGATGACGGAGGAAATATACGTTACATTGAAGCGAAATCAACCTATATCTTGTTTGATGGAGAACCGGCAAGAGAAGTCATTGCAAGAGACATAACCGTTCAGGAAACAAATAAACAAAGGTTAAAGAAATTATCTTATATAGATGCTTTAACCCAAATCCCAAATCGCAGAAGTCTGCTGGAACAGCTTGAGCAAATAATCAAAGAATCGAAACAAAACAATAAGAGTTTTGGAATTATGTTTGTTGATTTAGATGGTTTTAAACAAATCAACGATACGTATGGACATGCCAAGGGAGACTTTTTGTTAAAGCAAGTTAGTGAATACCTTAAACTTTGTGTAAGGGAAGAAGATACAGTTGGAAGGTTTGGAGGAGATGAATTTATCATAATTTTGCCCTATGCTGTACAAACGGATTGTATATCAATAGCAAAAAAAATAATCGATAATATGCCTTTATTTATCTCGGGCTATCATGATCAAGTGACATTAAGCATTGGAATTTCTCTTTATCCTCAAGACGCTAATGACCTTGATACAATAATGAAACTTGCAGATAAAGCTATGTATACTGCAAAGAAACGTGGTAAAAATAATTATCAGCTTTTTGGCAACAGCACGTAAATGCTTATAGAAAAACAAGATAACCTATCAGCATGGTAAAAAAATAGTTATATTTACCCCATTGCTTTCAAAAAAAATGATATATTTTAAAGTATGTATGAAGATTAAGAACTTAAGGGGTATCCATGAAAGAGATCAAAAATAATTTAAATACAAATATTTACTATATTATTGTTTGGGCTATTATAGCTATTATCATAGGAGGGTTATTTATTGATAACCCACGATTAAGTGATTTCGGATGGAGTTTTATTTTTCAACTTGTCTTGGCGTTCAGTTTATCTATGTTTTTATTACTTTATCCTAAGAAGGAAACGGATATTTTTCGAATAAGTATCATCGTATTAGCATCTATTTACTTCTATTCCCTTTTTCTTTTTTACCCAGATACTGGATCTAACTTTATTTTACTATGTTTTATACCAGCCCTATCCATTTTATTTTTTAATTCAAAGCTTTTTTATTTTACCTTGTGTATAAATGGTGGATTGATCCTCTTTTTATTTGGTTACATTACATTTATGAATCAAAAGCCTCAATATAGTTATTTAGAACAGGATTTAATCGGAAATGTATTAAACTTTATTGCAAGCCAAATTATCATTTATTTTATCTTTTATTTAACGAATGGACGCATGAAAAAGCAGCAATTATATTACGAACAAATTCAGCAGTCTGAGCGTCTAAAGACATCTGGCCAACTTGCAGCTGCTGTAGCCCATGAGATTCGAAATCCTCTAACTGTTGTGAAGGGATTTTTACAGTTATATGAAAAGGATAACTCTTTTTCCACCAATCAAAAACGGAATTTCACCTTGATGATAGATGAATTAAATATGGCTGAACAGGTAATTTCACAATTCTTAACGATGGCTAAGCCAGAGCAAGAAAAACTTACAGAGCTAGTAGATGTGAAGGGTGTTCTTCAGAGTGTGACAGATTTGCTCCATTCATACGGACTTTTACATGATAATCGCATCGAATTAAAGGTTACAGAGGATTGTACTATTTCTGCGAACGTCATAGAGTTAAAGCAATTGCTTATAAATATTATTAAAAACGCCATTGAGGCATCTAATTATGGCGATTTAGTAATCGTGACAGCTGAAAGGGAAAAGGATTATGTCGTAATGAAAGTAATTGATCACGGAAAAGGAATGTCCGATGCAGAAGTTGCCTCTCTTGGTACCCCTTTTTATTCTTTAAAAAGTAAAGGAACAGGTTTGGGCTTAATGATTTGCTTTAATATTGTCGAAAAATATAATGGCAAGATAGAATTCAAAAGCTCAAAAAATCATGGAACAACTGCAACGATTCGCTTTCCGTATTATGATAGAACAAAGCTATTTCGATAAAGTAAATTTGCTATTAAGGAACTATACATTTTTGCAGTATTTATTTATGATAAGATAGCACTACACTAGTCTATCTATAAGAAGTTATTAAGATAGACTAGAAAAGAAAAGGGTGTAGTTTTGTAAATTGGAGGTCAAACAATGGAAAATAATGATATATTGATTCGTTTAAGATACGCATTAGAAATAAAAAATAGTGAAATGGCAGAAATATTTAAGCTTGGTGGGAAAGAGATATCTGTACCGGAAGTGGTAAAGATTCTTAAAAAAGTAGATGAAGAAGCAGAGGATGACGATCAAATCAAATTAACGAATAGTATGTTAGATTCGTTTCTGAATGGCTTTATTATTTACAAAAGAGGAAAGCAAGAGCCTAAACCAGGACAAACTAGTACACCAGAATCATCGATAAAAAATAGTACGAGTGTAAACAATATCCTGTTAAAGAAAGTCAAAATCGCATTGGCACTAACGACTGAGGATATGATAGATATATTTAAAAAAGCGGGATTAAATGTATCTAAAGGAGAACTTGGAGCTTTTTTAAGAAAAGAAGGTCATAAAAATTATAAAGTATGCTTAGATAATTTCGCTAGAAACTTCTTAAAAGGACTGGCGATAAAATATAGAGGATAAAAGCAGTAAAGGATTTGTCGGGTGATGAGATGATACATACCTACTTAGGGGAAACCATACGTTTTGATATAAAGTATAAGAATCGCTCCTCCATTGGGCTTGCGATAGATGGTTATGGAAACATAATCGTGTTGGCACCAAAAAAGACATCGGATGAACGTGTTATTCAAGTGTTAGAAGTAAACTGGGATCAAATTCAAACCAAATTAAATGAAATGCAGAAAAGAATGAATGGTCCGTTGGAAAAGGTTTATGAAAATAATGAAAGTTTTCTTTATCTTGGTAATACCTATCCTATTCAAATTGTCCAAGATATAACGATAATGAAAGAACGTGTGGAGTTTGACGAAGAAACACTGTTTATATATGTTCAGCACCATGATAAGGAAAAAATAAAACAATTATTGAGACGGTATTATTATCAGAGAAGTAAGGCTTTAGTAGAAGAGCGAGTCTCTTTCTATCAAAGTAATTTTAAAACAAAACCTCGATCGATACGTATAACGGATAGTAAAACCAATTGGGGAACCTGTGATTCAAATTTTCAACTAACCTTCAATTGGAGGTTAGCGATGGCTCCCCTTGAAGTCATTGATTATGTCGTTGTACACGAAATGTGTCACATGGTTCACCTTAATCATGACCGCTCCTTTTGGCGTCTTGTTGGAAAGCTTATGCCTGATTACAAAGAAAAAGAAAATTGGCTAGCTATGTCTAGCTGGAAGATGACAGTATAGTTTTTTGAGAAGAAAAGTGATAAAGGGCTAAGGACAATCCTAATTCAAGTAATTTTATTGCAAATTAAACTGAAAATGACTGGAGCTTATAATAGTCCAGTCATTTTTTTTTGCTAATAATAACACATCCTTCCATCAGACTATTTACTTAAAAATATGGTAAATGGAACTTTCTGCTATAACAAATCGTAATACCATATTATAAAAGAAAATGGGGGGATAAAATGACCACGAAAGCAAAGAACAACAATAAACCAAACAAAGAGCAAAAACAAACTTGGTGGGATAAATGGCAAGCGTATATCATCGTAGCTGTATTTGGCTTATTTGTAATTGGGGTATATTTTAGTTTGCTTGTAACGAATATGACATTTGTTAAGGGTTTAACAGAAGGGCATTATCCCTTTATTTTCTTTTTTTTAAAGGATGTCGTCGTGTATGCTGCATGGGGTGGATTATTTGTCATTCCAGGGCTCATTGTTCCAATTGGGAGTATATATCTCCTGTTAACCAAAAAAGCAGCTAAACCAAAAAAATTAGTATTGCCAGCTACTTTCCTTACTGTTCTCTTTCTAGGATTAGCGTATGCTTTCTTAGGAATTGATTGGATGGATAATATTACGGATTCAAAAGATTATTTTGAAAATGGAGCTATGGAGAAGGTTATTGTTTTAGAAGATTATGAGGCAGATTATCCATCTGGGAGATATGGTGGAGCGATTGATTATGTGTATACAAGTGTGGATGGAGAAGTATTTAAAACAAATACTGATTTTGATTTAGAAATGCACAAAAATGAAAAGTATGAAATCTACTATCTACCGAGGAATAAATATATAGTGGGAGTTAACTATGTAGACAACTGAGTGATATAGTTTGAAAAAGCGATAGATATTATAAATTGGACGATGTATGGATTTGGTGAAAAAGTGGGGAGTCAGTTAAAATCCTTTGAAGGAGTTGGGGAGGAATATCTGAAAGAATGGGAGATTTATTCTACCTTGCCTAAAAATAGTTTTTATAAATGAGGAGGAAATAGGATGAGTGTATTGGAAGTCCGAAATTTAACGAAGAAGTTTGGAGGATTTACAGCACTTAATGGAGTTGATTTTGAAGTGGGCAGTGGGGAAGTATTTGGGTTTATTGGTCCAAATGGAGCTGGAAAATCAACGACAATCCGCGTGTTGCTTGGTATTTTAAAGGCAACAGAAGGAGATGTAAAGTTATTTGGTAAGGATGCTTGGCAGGATGCTGTGGATATTCATAAGAGATTGGCTTATGTACCGGGAGATGTTAATTTATGGCCGAATTTAACTGGTGGGGAAGTAATCGATTTATTTGTTAAATTACGAGGAAGCAATAATACTAGCAGAAGAGAAGAATTGATAAAAAAATTTGATTTAGATCCAACGAAGAAATGTCGAACGTATTCAAAGGGAAATCGCCAAAAGGTTGCCTTAATTGCTGCCTTTTCACAAGACGCCGATTTATATATTTTAGATGAACCCACCTCAGGACTTGATCCGCTGATGGAGAAAGTTTTTCAAGAGTGTGTGATGGATGTAAAAAGCAAAGGAAAAAGCGTGCTTCTATCAAGCCATATTCTGTCTGAAGTAGAAAAATTATGTGATAGGGTAGGAATCATTCGACAAGGAAAAATCATTGAAAGCGGAACGTTAAAAGAACTGCGTCACTTAACACGCACACATATGTTAGTGGAGACGAAGGAGCCAATTTCATCGTTAAATGAATTACCGGGTATCCATGAAATAGAAGAAACAGACCAAGGCCTGACTTTCCAAGTAGATACGGAAGAACTAGATAATACAATTAGTTATATTAGTCAGTTTGGAATTATGAAGTTGGAAAGTGCACCACCAACTCTTGAAGATTTATTTATGCGTCATTATGAAAGTAAGGATAAAGGAGAAGGGAAAGAAACGGGAGGTGTCCGTTAATGAATCGAAATAGATTTGCTAATACGGGGATGCTTTCACGATTTATTCTTCGTCTTAATCGAATTAGAATTCCGTTATGGATAATTGGATTAGTACTATTTACTTTAATGATTCCTCCTGCATTAGAGAGTCTATATGGAACACAGCAGGATAGAGATGTTTTAACGGAAACAATGGCAAATCCTGCGATGACTGCGATGCTTGGTACTGGTAATCTTGACAATTATACAATTGGTGCTATGACCGCACATCAAATGATATTAATGACGGCTGTAATTATTGGTTTAATGGCTATTTTACTTGTCACTCGTCATACAAGAGCAGATGAAGAAGAGGGGCGTATAGAAATAATCCGTTCGTTGCCAGCTGGCCGTCTTTCATATTTAAATGCAACAATAATCGTAATAAGTAGTACGTTTATTGTTCTAGCACTAATAACAGCTCTAGGATTATATGCACTTAATATAGAAAGTATGGATTTAGAAGGTTCCTTCTTATATGGAGCAGCTTTAGGAGGGACGGGGCTCTTTTTCACTGGAGTGACAGCGATTTTTGCCCAACTATCAGAAAGTTCTCGAGGAACGATTGGATGGTCGATTGCAATCTTGATTATTTCCTATCTTTTTCGAGCAATTACAGATATAAGTAATGATACATTAACCTGGCTTTCCCCATTAGGTTGGGTAACAAAAGCCGAAGTCTATTCCTCAAATAATTGGGAACCCGTTATACTAATGTTGGTAATTTCTATCGTATTATTTATTATTGCGAACTACTTAAATAGCATTCGTGATTTAGCACAAGGATTTATACCAGCCAAACCAGGAAGACGATTTGCCTCACGCTTTTTACGAAGCCCTATTGGATTAGCGTTTCGGTTACAGCGAATAGGATTTATATCATGGGCGATTGGGTTATATGTGTTGGGAGCATCTTATGGATCCATTTTTGGTGATTTGGAGTCTTTTTTTGAAGGAAATGACATGTATCAGCAAATGCTACAACAAGCGGCAGGTGCTTCGATAGTAGAACAATTTATTCCGACATTGATGATCGTTCTTTCACTTATTGCAACGATTCCTCCAGTTATGGCGATGAACAAGCTTCGTGCCGAGGAGAAAAAAGGTCGATTAGAGCATTTATTGGTTCGAGCTGTTTCACGGGAACAGCTTATCGGATCTTATCTTGTACTTGCAGTTGTGAATGGTTTCGTCATGCTTTCTCTAAGTGCAATTGGCTTGTGGTCAGCAGCTACAGCTGTTATGAAGGAAGGGCTGGAATTTGGAATGATTTACAGTGCAGCACTCGTATATTTTCCTGCGATGCTTGTAATGATAGGAATTGTTGCTTTTCTTAATGGGGCTGCTCCAAGATTCACCAATTGGATTTGGGCTTACTTTTTATATTCCTTTTTCGTTCTATATTTAGGAAACTTATTTCAATTTCCAGATTGGGTAGGCAAACTTTCACCATTCGGTCATGTTCCGCAAGTTCCTATTGAGGATGCTACATTTATGCCGTTATTTGTATTAAGCATTATTGCAGTAGGATTAATGAGTGTGAGCTTTGGTGGCTTTCGAAAACGTGATGTTCAAAGTTAATTATTAAATATAGAGCATTTCTAATTCTAGTTTTGCATTTAATGAAAAGAGAGGAAGAAAAAAATCTTCCTCTCCGAAACTAACATAGTATAGGCTGTTTTTCTTTCTATGCTTTACTATTCATTTATATTTAATGCAATCTCTTCTAACTCTTCTTTAACTTGGCCGATAAGGGAAATGACAGCTCCTGTCGCTTGAATCCAACTTCCTAATACACCGATATTTTGTTGGTTATTGTTACTTATTCCGTGTAATTGTTCCATTCCGCTAATTGCTTGCAAAGAATTCCCGATCCCTTGTAATAAACCACCAATTATATTTTCCATTCTTCCATCTGCTGTACGATCAAAAAATTCATCTGTAAGTCCGACAAAGCTGCCTAATGCCTGTAGCCAGTTACCTGTAATAATTAATTTTTGTTCTGTTGGGGTATTACTTAATTTATAAAGAATTAAGCCAGTTACAACCGTTGAATTCCCGATTGCCTGAATTTCATCTCCAAGCTTTTCTAATGAAATAGTTCCTTGTCCGTCAGCTGATAATGCACTGCCAGTTCCTTGGAGTATATTACCACTTAAACGTAGCTGGTAATTCATTTCTTTAGAAAAATGGAAGGAAGGAGTACTTCCAATAGCAGCTTGGATCGTACCGATTGTGTTGATAGCTGATCCGAAAATTTCTTTAAAATGTCCATTCATTCCATATCGACCGCCCATTCACTCTGCCCCAATATCATATTCCGTAAAGTTGTAAATGGGATAAAAAAGACAAGTATTTGGAGAAAGTTCTATATTTGAGCAGAAAAAAATAACTTGGTGACTTTATTCCAAGTTATTTTTGCTAACTTAATTTATATGTAAGATAACATTCTTACTTACTTCCGAAGCTCCCGGAAAACTGCTTTACAACTGCTTGTATTTCCTCTAATTTTTCTGGTTTTATAAGGCTAATCATTTTAGGAACAAATTCTGCAATATCACTTTGAGAAAAAGTGCCTTCATCTTGTTTACGGAAGTTTTCAGTCAGTATTGCTTTTGCTTCTTCTTCTTTTCCTTCTTGTACTCGTTGTAAAATGAAAGATAAAAATTTTTCTTGCCCTTGCTTGTCCATTTTTTTGCCTCCTAATAATGTATCTTTGATTATTATAATCGGAAAGACTGTTTTTATAAAATATTATAGGAATCAATAATAGTAAGTTATACCAGTTTGAATAAAAGTAATATAGTGAAAAAAGATAGCAGATGCATCCTGCTATCTTTTTTGTGAAGAATAATAAATGTTGCTTTTATTTTCACGTTTTTCCCTGCCTTAATTAGGTTTATTTTTACAATAAATAACATGGAATGTATTGCTTTTAACGTTATTTACAAAACCTTTACATTGAGACAATAGAATATTTACAGTTGAGATTTATCATACTAATTAGACAAGATATGACATAGAAATGTTTCTATTCTTTTGGAGGTAAATCATGGTCATTATAAAAAAACTAAAAATGGTATTCATGGTCCTGTCTATACTTGCATTATTATCCGGATGTGCAAGTAATTCAGAAACAGAACAATCAATGAATGACGGTAAGCCAATATCGATTTCAGGATCTACTTCCGTTGGACCGCTTGCAGAGAAATTAGCGGCAAAATATCATGAACACGATAATACAAAAATTGAAATAAATCAAATTGGGTCATCCGCAGGTATTACAAATGCGATGAGTGGTGTTTCCGAAATTGGAATGTCATCACGAGATTTAAAAGAAGAAGAAAAAGGTAAATTAAAGGAAGTAGTCATTGCTTATGATGGAATTGTTGTTGTGACACATCCAAGTAATAAAGTAAAAGAGTTAACGTTGGAGCAAGTAAAACAAATCTTTACTGGAGAAGTGACGAACTGGAGTGAACTTGGGGGAAATGACATGGAAATTGTTGTTGTTTCTCGTGAGGATGGATCTGGTTCTCGTGACGCCTTCCAAGAGATTGTAGGCTACGGCTCTGGTGAGTTAATCAGAAATTCTATAATAGCAAGTGGAAATGGAAATATTAAAACAACGGTTGCAAATAATAAACATGCAGTTGGTTTTATTTCTTTTGAGTACATTGATGATGCTATCTCTACCATTGATATTGATGGTGTAGAAGCAACAGCAGAAAATGTATTAGCGCAAAAATATAAGTTATCAAGACCTTTTTTGTTTGTATATAAAGATGGGGATTTAACTGCAAATGGACAGAAATTCATCGATTTTATTCTTAGTGATGAGGGGCAAAAAATTGCAGCAGAAGCAGGAGCTATTCCTATTAAGTAAAACCAAAATCTTTAGAAGTAATCTTGGAGGAAAATAGAGTGTCTATTCAAACAACTGAAAAGCAAACCTCAGAAATGGGCAAGGCAAATAAGAGGAAATATCTGTTTGAAAAGGTATCAGCAAGGATTTTCTTGCTTTGTGCCCTTCTTTCCGTAATAAGTTTAGTATTAATAATTGGATTCGTTTTTTATAAAGGAGCACATCCTTTTATCGCAGAAGGATTTAGTTTTTTTGATTTTATTTTTGGAGTGGACTGGGTGCCAAGTGAAGAGAAATTTGGAATTTGGCCAATGATTGTCGCATCCCTTTATGCAACTATTGGTTCATTGGTTATTGGCGTGCCAATTGGATTGTTTACGGCTATCTTTCTAGCTGAAATAGCTTCAAAGCGGATTGCTAAAATTGTTTCACCAGCCATTCAACTTTTAGCAGGTATCCCTTCTGTTTTATATGGTGTGTTTGGTCTAGCAATTATTGTTCCTTTTTTACAAAATACATTAGGTTTAGTAAAGGGTCAAAGTTTATTAGCTGTTATTTTAGTATTAGCGATTATGATGTTGCCAACGATTGTAACAGTAGCAGAGACGGCAATTCGCGCTGTGCCAAGAACGTATAGAGAAGGATCTCTTGCTCTTGGTGTATCGGAAATTGGCACCATTTTTAAAGTGGTTGTGCCTGCAGCTAAATCCGGAATAATGACAGCTATTGTATTAGGATTAGGGCGAGCAATAGGAGAAACAATGGCGGTTATTCTAGTTGCTGGTAACAGTTTAATTGTACCAACAAGCTTAACAGATAGTATTCGTCCGTTAACAACAAACATTGCTCTAGAAATGGGTTATGCAGCAGGTACACATCAAGAAATGCTATTTGCAACAGGGATCGTATTATTCTCGTTTATTTTAATTTTGAATTTTGTGTTAGCAAAAATTAGTGCGAAGGGTGGCAAATAAGATGAGACAAGGGAAAGATAATTTATTACGTGGTCTTCTTTGGTTTTCTGCCTTCTTATCCGTTGCCGTCCTTGTCATGATTGTTGGCTATATTTTTTATAAAGGCTTTCGCTTAATTAGCTTCGACTTCATTTTTGGTGATTATTCTCCAACTGGTGGTGGTGGAATTTGGCCAATGATTGTAACAACTATTTATACAATCGTAATTTCCTTAATTATTGCGACTCCAATCGGAATATTAGCTGCTGTTTATTTACAAGAGTATGCGAAACAGGGCCGGTTGGTAAAAGTAATTCGATTTGCAACAGAAAGTTTAACAGGTATTCCTTCGATTATTTATGGTCTATTTGGGGCAGTATTCTTTGTAACAACGTTAAAATTAGGAATGTCTATTTTAGCAGCTTCCTTAACACTTACAATTATCGTCCTACCTGTTATTATTCGGACAACAGAGGAATCTTTAAAAACAGTTCCTCCAACCTATCGAGAAGGATCATTAGCCCTTGGTACAACAAGATTACAAACTTTATATAAGGTTATTTTACCTAGCGCGATGCCAGGAATTTTATCAGGAATTATTCTTTCCATCGGGAGAATTGTTGGGGAGTCTGCTGCTATATTTTTAACTGCCGGAACAGTTGCAGCAATGCCAGAGGGCTTGCTTTCTTCTGCACGAACATTAACAGTTCATTCGTTTTTAGTAACACAAGAGTCTGGAGATATAGAACTAGCTGCTGCAGTCGGGATTGTCTTAATCGTAATAATTCTTGCTATCAACCTTATCGCAACATATATATCCAAAAAGTTGAACAAAGCAGACTACTAATTTATAAGGGGTATGTTTATGACTACGACAGTAAAAGAAAAAAGTCAAAAGAAAACCGGAAAAGCATTTTTACAGGTAGGTCAAGAGGATACTACACCTGGTGCATCCAAAATTAGTGTGAGTGATTTAAATTTGTTTTATGGAGAAAAACAAGCATTGTTTGGAGTATCTCTTGATATTGAGGAAAAAAAGGTAACGGCTTTAATTGGTCCATCTGGTTGTGGAAAGTCAACCTTTCTAAGAACACTTAATCGGATGAATGATTTAATTGATGGTGTAAAAATTGCAGGAGATATCGTCATTGATGGGGAAAATATATATGCATCAAATGATGTGATAAAATTACGTACAAGAGTAGGAATGGTATTTCAAAAGCCTAATTTATTCCCAATGAGCATTTTTGATAATGTTGCCTATGGTCCGAGAATGCAAGGAATCAAGAATAAGAAAGAATTAAATAAAATCGTGGAAGAGAGCTTACGTGGGGCAGCGATTTGGGACGAAGTAAAAGACCGTTTAAAAACCTCTGCACTTGGCTTATCAGGTGGACAACAGCAGCGTGTATGTATTGCCCGTGCAATTGCAATGAAACCAGATATTATTTTAATGGATGAGCCTACGTCTGCTTTAGATCCAATTTCTACATTGAAGGTAGAAGAGCTAATTACAAAAATGAAAAAAGATTATACAATTGTTATTGTGACACACAATATGCAACAAGCAGCAAGAATTTCAGATAAAACAGCCTTTTTCTTAAATGGTGAAGTAGTAGAGTACGATGAAACGAATAAGATTTTTTCTACACCAAGAGATCAGCGCACAGAAGATTATGTAACAGGTCGCTTTGGATAATAGGAGGGGCAAAATGGTCATTCGAGAGAATTTTGAGAAGAAGCTAGAAGAGTTAAAAGGAAAAATCAGAGAAATGGGCGAAATGTCAATTGTTTCTTTGGAAGATGCATTTGACGCTTTAAAAAAGCAAGATGTAGAAATTGCTTTAAGGGTAATGGAAGAAGATAATGACATTGATAATCTAGAATCTGAAATTAATCATTTTGCAATTTGGTTAATGGCGAAAGAACAGCCTGTCGCAAGAGACTTGCGTGTTGTGATTGGCGTTATTAAAATTTCCTCTGAAATTGAGCGCGTAGCAGACTTTGCTGTAAACATTGCAAAAGCAACGATTAAGATTGGAAAAACACCATCACTTCTAAGTCTAACACAGCTAGAGAAAATGAAGGAAATATCTATTGACATGTTGAAAAAAGCTATTAAATCCTTCATAGAAGAAGATATTGTCCTTGCGAAAGAAATAAGTAAGCTAGAAGATGAAGTAGATGATTATTATTTAGAAACATATAAGAAATTAACAGCATACTTAAGTGAGCATCCAGAAGAAACAAATCAGCTTGTCCAATTATTATTTATCAATCGCTATTTGGAAAGAACTGCTGATCATATTACAAATATGGCGGAAAGCACAGGTTATTTAATCAAAGGGAAGATATATGATTTTAATTCTTAATAAGTAAACGGCAAAAGGAGAGAAAAACCAAATGAGTTTTCTCTCCTTTTTATTTTTGGTACTAATGATCATTTGGTTATAGTTTGAATTTTAAGATATTTCTGATAAAGTAATAAGTATATATAAAATGTATAGATGTTTCATATAAAAGGAGGTAGAGAAATGCAGGTTTATTTTGAAAAAGAAAAGGAAAATATGCTTAAATTGCTAGAAAGAATAGTAAATATTGATAGCGGGTCCTATCAGAAACTAGGAGTGGATAAAGTAGGAGACATTTTAATCCATGAATTTGAGCAGCTTGGTTTTATTGCAGATGTTCACGAGGTTCATGATAAAGGAAATAATATCGTATTAAAGCATAAAGAGGCAACGAATCCAAGCATATTATTAATTGGGCATATTGATACAGTTTTTCCTGCTGGAACAGTTGAAAAACGCCTGTTTACCATAGAGGGGGATCATGCTAAAGGTCCTGGCGTTTTTGATATGAAGGCAAGTCATGTAATGACATTGTATGCTTTAAAATACTTAATTTCTCAAAATAATGATGCGTATAAAAATGTAGTAATTATTATTAATACAGATGAAGAAATAGGATCTATTACTTCAAGAGAATTGATAGAAGCTACCGCAGAGAAAGTGAAACATGTGTTCATTATGGAGCCTGCTGATCTAGATGGAAATGTGGTGATTGGCCGTAAAGGTGGCGGTAAATTCTTCTTGAAAATATACGGGAAGTCAGCCCATTCCGGTGTTGCGCCAGAGAAAGGGGCAAGTGCTATTCAAGAGCTTGCATTAAAAATAATTCCCTTACATGAGTTAACGAAATGGGAAGGTATTCATGTAAATGTAGGATTAGTGAACGGTGGTCAATCCGTTAATACTATTGCCCCTTTTGCAGAAGCGGGAATTGATTTGCGTTTTGAAACACAGGAACAGGGAGAATTTGCTCAATCCAAAATATTAGAAATTTGTAGTTTTACGGAAACACCAAATACTCGTATAGAAATTAGCGGAGGCATTACTCGGCCAGCTTGGAAAATGGAGGAAAATCAGAATGAATTACTTAAAATAATGAAAGAAGCTGCTTCTGAATTAAATATAGACTTGGGAGCTACTTATAGCGGCGGTGGTTCAGATGGAAACTTTACAGGAAATATGGGAATTCCAACAATAGATGGCTTAGGACCAAGAGGAGGAAATGCCCATCAAGACGATGAGTTTATGGTCATCTCTTCATTAAGTGAACGAGGACAATTATTGGTAAAAGTACTGGATAAAATAAATAAACGGAAAGAGGAAGAGATTCTTCTAAATAGTAACTAAATAATTTGGAAGGAAAGATTTACTGACAGAAGAATGGTAAGAATAATGAGAAGAAGCTACATAGAAAATGTAAGGAGAAGAAGCAGAAAATCTCGGGGTACAAACATATACTGAAATGTCTGATAACGAAGATAAAGCCACCAACTCAGAAGAATTGGTGGCTTTACTATTGAAATAGTTAAATCCCCATTTTATTAATTTTCGACTAGAAGCTAGGCAAATTCACAATTGAGTTAGGACAGAATAGAGCCGGTAATAATTTGAAATTAAATTTTTAAAAATAGATAAACCAAAATAAACAGAAAAACATATTCTAAAGGGAGAAAAGCAATTTTCGAAAAAAGGAGTTAGTTTGATTATAAATTAGTACCAGGTAATAGTAATTGGTGTTAATATAGAAGAAAATTAATGATGAGGTGATGTGAATGTCAGCATCTAAAGCACGTATTACGGCGATAGGTTCATACGTTCCAGAGCGTATTTTAACGAATAATGATTTAGAAAAAATGGTTGATACAAACGATGAATGGATTGTAAAGCGAACTGGTATCAAGGAAAGAAGAATAGCTAGTGATAAGGAATTTACGAGTGATCTAAGTTATAAAGCAGTACTCAATTTGATGGAACGATACGATAAAACGGTTGATGATGTCGATTTAATTATCGTCTGTACGATGACTCCTGATTATACAACACCAAGTGTTGCTTCCAATCTGCAAGCTAAGCTCGGGATAAAAAATACGGGTGCGATTGATTTAAATGCTGCCTGTGCTGGATTTGCTTATGGATTGAATGTTGCGAATGGGATGATTACATCAGGATTAAATAAAAAAATCCTTGTTGTAGGAGCAGAAACATTATCAAAAATCACAGATTTCACTGATCGTACGACTTGTATTCTTTTTGGCGATGGAGCAGGAGCATTACTTGTAGAATATGATGAGAATCAACCAAGCTTTATTTCTTCTCATATAGGGTCTGAAGGAGAAGGTGGTCAACATTTATATTGTACGAATTTAGCTACTCAGATGAATAACATCGACTTACTGGGGAATGGCTGTATTGTCCAAAATGGGAGAGAAGTCTATAAGTGGGCAATTAAAACAGTGACTAACGGCATGAAGGCTGTTGCAGAAAAGGGAAGGATTAATCTAGATGAAATAGACTGGTTTGTGCCACATAGTGCCAATTTAAGAATGTTAGAATCGATTTGTGAGAAGAGTAATTTTCCAATGGAACAAACCTTATATAGTCTTATCCATTACGGAAATACCTCTGCAGCCACTATTCCATTGTCCTTGGATATAGGTGTAGAAGAAGGAAAATTAAAGGCTGGAGACTATGTATTATTGTATGGTTTTGGTGGTGGCCTAGCACATGCAGGATTATTGATTAAATGGACACTTTGAAGAAAAAAAGGATAATTTTAGTGATAGCGTATGGAAAAGATATAGTAGTATAATTAAATTCCATATTATTATCTATCCTAACAAGGAGGAGTTCAGTAATTGGACTCTCTTTTTTTGTTTTTTTGAAATAGATAATAGTGGATTTGAATAAAAATAATTCTACGAAAAATGGCAAACCTATCGAAAGCTAGGGACGCAAAGTCACAGACCTAAGGCAATATTGCTATGGTGGCTGGATTACCGAAAAGATGGTTAAATCCACCTTTTTTAAGGTGTTTTTTTATTGGCGGTAATTTTGCCAAGAAAGAGAACGACCGATACTTTCTTCATTTTTTGTGTAGTTTTTATGTTACAAGGAAAAATAGTATCAAAATAAGAGGAGTGGCTCAATTGAAGTTAGTATTAAAAAATACATTGGTTTTTAGCTTGCTTATTGCTATTTCTATGATAAGTATATCTGCTTTTGGCTATATGAAAGCAAAGGCAATTCTTTATGATCGCTTTCAAGACCAAGCATATAGTCAATTAGAATCGGTAAAAGCCAATATAGATATTTGGATACAGGGAAAACAAGATACAATGACATACATGGCGGAAGTGGATGAATTAAAAGCCAATGATGTAGAAAAAGCACAAGTGTTAGGAACTAGAATTGCGGAAAGATTGGAAAATCCAGATGCATTTGCCTATATTGATGCAGAAGGATTTCTATACTTAGGTGGCAATAAAATTTCTGTTGCAGAAGCTCCTCATTATAAAGGTGCTATGGAGGACTTAACGAAGACATATGATCCTGTCCCGTCTGAAACACCAAGCTTAAATGGTGCTCCTATTGTATTATCATCGGCACCGATATATGGAGATAACGGGGGAATTGTAGGAGTTGTCTCAGGTGGAAACCAAATTGAGAGTCTTATGAACATTATCTCCAATGTAACATTAGGAGAAAGTGGATATGTTACTGTATTTACGAATGACGGAACAATAGTTGCTGGTAAAAATAAAGAAGATACATTGAATAAGAAAATAGCCGACTATGATAACAGCAAGCTTGATCAATTAGTAAAAGACAGTATGAATGGAAAAAGCGGAGATATTACAACAAAACTAAATGGAGAAAACAGCTTAATTTTTTATAACAAGGCAGATGCAATGGATTGGGGGATTATGATTTCCATTCCAACAGATGAGGCATTTGCTGATGCAAATTCTTTATTGAACTATTTTATTATCATTACCATTGTAGTTATATTGTTAAGCGCAATTATATGCTATGCAATTAATAATCGTTCATTAAAGCCAATCAAAGAAGTGAATGACAAGATAGAAGAATTGGCAAATAATGAAGGAGATTTAACACAGAGACTTTCTATTAATCGAAAAGATGAAGTAGGGGATCTAGCGAATAACTTTAATGCGTTATTGGACAGTTTCCAAGATTTGATTAGAGGCATTCTTCATAAAGGAGAAGTTGTTACAGAAAATACTTGTGATTTATCCAATAGTGCAGAAGAAATGGTCCAATTAGCTGGTGATGTTACCAATAATGTTCAAAATTCAGCGGGGATTTTAACAGAGCAGGAACAAGGAAATAAGCAAAATTTAGAGTCTATCAATGGAATTACACAAAGTGTTTCGGAGATTAAGGATCATTCATCTTTAGTATCAGAGAAAACAAAGCATGCATACAAAGAGGTAGAGACAGCAAACGACCAAATCAAACGTTTGATTCATCAAATGTCTGATATCCAAGCTTCTGTTCAGCAATCATCTGAGATCGTGAAGAAATTAGGAAATCGTTCATCAGAAATCGGCAATATTGTGCAAATGATTACAGATATTACAGAACAGACGAATCTACTTGCTTTAAATGCTTCGATTGAAGCAGCAAGAGCTGGAGAACATGGAAAAGGATTTGCGGTTGTAGCAAATGAAGTCAAAAAATTAGCAGAGCAATCAGCAAAGTCTGCTAACCAAATTTCCAATCTTGTAAATGAAATTGTTTCCGATACATCGAATGCTGTTGTGGAAATGGATTCAGGAACAAAACATTTTAGTACAGGCATGGAGACACTAAAAGATGTGAATGAAAGTTTACAAAATGTCTATTATTCCTCTGAGGAGTCTTCGAAGGAAGTAGATAAGATCTTTATCGAAATCGAAAAGCTACTTTCGAAGGTAACAGATGTTGAATCCGTCATTAAGGATCATTTAGAAAAAGCAATGGAATCTTCTAGCTATATCCATGAAGCAGCTGCTTCTTCAGAAGAACAGCTAACTTCTATCCAAACGATTAATGAATCCATTGAAAAAGCAGCACAAGTGACAAGAGAATTAAGAGAATTATTGAATCGATTTAAAGTATAAGATGAAGAACGCTGGGAGAGAGCACTTGGAAAAAGTGCTCTCTTTTTGCTTGAGGAGTATGATTAAGTACTTTTGTCAGTTGCCACTATAATATGCCCCCAAAAAAGGTAACAAACTATACAATTGGATGTTAAGATAAATGTAAGAAAATTTTGAGATATGCCTCTATCCCCCTGGCTTATCCGTTATAAAGGAGATTGTACAACAGTGAATCGTCCAATTTAATAATTTCCCATTGACTAATAAAAAAATTATTAACTAATGGGGGATAAAGCATGAATGTAAATAAAAACTTTTCATTATTAATGATTGGGCAATCCTTTGCGAATATAGGGGATGTCCTCTATATGGTAAGTGTTATTAGCATTATCTATGACTTAAAGGGATCAGCGACGGCAGCATCATTTGTCCCATTTACAATTACAACCTGTATGTTTATTTCTAGTATAATAACACCCCTTCTTGTCGGGAAAATAAGGTTAAACAGTTTAATGGCAGGTTCTCAAATAGGGAAGACCTTATTATTAATACTATTTGGTTTTGCATTAACAGGAATAACTGCATCAAATTATTATATAGTCTTTATCGTCATAGGACTTATTGCCTTTCTTGATGGCTGTGCAAATCCGATTAGACAAACATTGATACCGTATTATGTGCAACCTGAAAAATTAATGAAAGCAAATGGAATAGCGGAAACAGTCACCCAATTGATTCAAGCAGCGATGTGGTTTGTCGGTAGTATGTTTCTCCTGATTTTAAGTCCACAGCAACTCATTTGGTTTGTTGGCTGCTTATTTATTATTTCGAGTTTCTTGCTATGTTTTTTAGAAACGGTCTATGCAAAAACACTGGAATCAGCCGGGAAGATAGAACAAATTCAAGAGGGGTGGAAGACATTATTTCACACCCCGGTATTAAGAAAAATTGCTTTGATGGATCTCCTAGAAAGTCTTGCTGGCACAGTATGGATTGCGGCTGTTTTATATGTATTCGTTAGTGAAGCCCTAGAAGTAGAACAGACATGGTGGGGATTCATTAATGGAGCTTTCTTTTTAGGATTAATTTTAGGAAGCCTTTATTGTATTAAATATGCTTCCTATGTTGAAAGTAAATTAGGGATATTTCTTTTAACAGGAGCGTTTGTTAATTTTCTTCTTACGATAGTATTTAGCTTAAATAGTATTCCTATTTTTTCATTAGTTCTATCGTTTTGCGTCGGCATTTTTACACAAATAAAAAGTATCCCTCAACAAACAATCATTCAAACAAGTATCCCGAAAGAACAGCTATCAAAGGTGTATACTTCTTTGGGAGCAATAGGTACAGGAATCTTTGGTGTTGGCTCCTTGCTGATGGGAATATTAACTGATTTATTAGGAGTAAGAGTTGTCTTTGCGTTATCTGGCATCCTCCTTGCGTTTGTGAGTATGATTATCTATCAAAATAAGTCTTTGTTTAATAGTAATAGTTATTTAGGTAAAGAACGAAATTAATCATCCGATGGCTCGACCTGTATAAAATTAGGTCGAGTTTTTTTGAATGATTGTTCGAAATTTATTGAATATATGATTCTAATAATTTAGAATATGATTAACAGAAGATAAAATGGAGGTGTTTCTCAGTGGAGGTTTTTAGTACAACTGGTCGGAAACGAGAGACGTATCAAGTAGAAGTGAAGTATTCACTATTATGGGAGTGTGCACTTGGAATAGCCGCTATCACTAATAGCCATTTACTCGATTCGCTGGACAAGCCAAAGAGTTATTGGAAAGAGGTAAAAACGAGTCTTTCTGCAGATTTACAAGCTCAATTAGACTATGTTGAAACAAATAATACGTGGAAAGCATTACTTCAATTGCTCCACCAAAAGGATTTTTCCAGCCTAGAAGCATTTTTCGAATATATAGATAAGCTTACCGATAGAGAATTAATCTATCAATGTATTCCGTTTATAACGGAAACCTATCAGCCGCTTAGAGAGCAAGCCGCAAACAAAAACGTAGATGCGATAGAGCAATTAAGAGAAGCAACAAAAGACAATCCTTTTTTCCCGAGCTATATTTCTTTCATTTGTATGATTGAGCCACAGCAACTGAAACAGCATCTGATTAAAGTCATGGGTGGTTGGTATAAAGCAGTCATAGAACCTGAGTTGAAAAACTTGAATTCTATCCTACAAACAGATGCTCACACTAAGGAAGATAGGAAAGTGAAAATGGAGCCAGAGGAATTTGTAGAATGGGCTACGGGAGGAATAAAGTATATACCAGAACCAAGCGTGTATAAAGTACTACTCATTCCTCAGTACATATATCGACCATGGAATATTACTGCAGATTTAGAAGGAACGAAAGTATACTATTATCCTGTTTCAAATGAAAGTATTACTCCTAGCGATAAATGTATGCCAAGCAATTTTCTTGTTTTGAAACATAAAGCATTAGGAGATGAAGTTCGTTTCAGAATGGTGAAATTATTGTTTGAACAAAGTCGAACCCTTCAGGAAATGACCGAAAAACTAGCGTTGGGAAAATCGACCATACACCATCATTTAAAAATATTGAGATCGGCCCAGCTAGTAGGAATAGAAGATGGAAAATATGTATTAAAGACGAGAGCTATCGCATCATTAGCAAAAGAATTAGAGCAATACTTGCAGCAATGAGGAATGTAGAACCAACCTACAAAGAAATGATGGAAACATAGTATAAATAGGATCCAATTTTACAAGGAAATCAGCCAAAATAAGAATGAATCAGCCAAAGCAGCAAGGAAATCAGCCAAAATAAGAATGAATCAGCCAAAGCAGCAAGGAAATCAGCCAAAATAAGAATGAATCAGCCAAAGCGGCAAGGAAATCAGCCAAAATAAGAATAAATCAGCCAAAGCACCGAGGAAATCAGCCAATAAAATAATAAATCAGCCAAACCAAGGAAAGTGGTGTTACCTTGAAAATCTTTAAAAATAAGCCATTTACATATATGTGGATGGGTAATGGCATATCAGAATTAGCAGGGGCCTTTGGAACCTTTTGCAATTCGCTATTAATCTATGAGATGACAGATTCATCTTGGGCATTGGGCAGTATGTGGCTATTATATTTCGTGCCATCCCTTGTGCTTCAGCTTTTTATTGGGCCATATATTGATCGCTGGAGTAGAAAGTGGATTATGATTTTTGCACTTTGGAGCAGGGGACTTGTGTTTCTCATACCACTTATCGGTTTTATTACAAACTCATTAGTCCCATGGCATATTTTTATTGTCCAAATCATCATCGGATTAATAACTCCCATTTATTCGCCAGCCAATCAAGCAATACTGCCTAGCCTTGTTTCGAAACAGCATTTACATAAAGCAAATGCCTATGTGGAGGGGCTAGCGAGATTAATGACCTTTACTGCTCCTGTCATGGCAGGAGTGGTCATTGAGTATATTGGGATTGGCAGTACGTTATCTTTTATCTGTATCGCACTAATTATTAGTGGAAGTCTTTTATTGGGAATTTCTGAAAAAAGAAAAGTACAGATAGAAAGAAGAACGTGGGCTACGGAATTTATGGAAGGAATCAGCTACTTTTTCCAGCAAAAAACAATAGTGTGGTTAGGTATTTTTCTAGCAGTTGTGCAATTTGGAGTAGGGGTCACGATGGTAATCAATATTCCGTATATCAAAACGGTTTTAGACGGAAATAATGCCATGTATGGTTATTTTATGGCAGGATTTCCTTTAGGCTATATGCTAGGTACATTATTGGTTGGGAAATTGACATTCCACTCGAGAAGACGACTGATGCTAGGAGCATTATTTATTGGAGGGGTGACCTATATTAATCTTGGAATGACAAGCTCGATTATTTTTGCCATCACAACAGAAATAATTGCGGGTGTCGCGATGGCTTTATTTAGCATTCATAATATAACGATATGCCAGCAAACAGTTCCCAATCATTTAATGGGAAAAATTATTTCCGTTCGTTCCTTTATTATTCGAGCAATGATGCCACTAGGTGTATTAATAAGTGGAATACTAAGTGAAGTGTGGGGAATCCGTCCTTTGTACATATTAATTGGAGCTTTAATTGCTAGTTTTTCTTTATTGGGCATGCTATTACCATATTTTGCGTTTATGGATAAAGAAGATACAAATGAAAAGCTGGCTTCCTAATTTCCGATAGAAAAAGACTAGGAAACGTTTTGGTGATTTTCCTAGTCTTTTGTATTAATATTTTTTCAATAAAATCGCAGAATTATGACCGCCAAAGCCAAAGGAATTAGATAACCCAATAGATAGAGAAGCTTTTCTTGCTCCTTCTGGGACATAGTCTAAATCACAGTCAGGTTCTGGTGTTTCTAAGTTGATCGTCGGTGGAATAATGCCTTCTCTCAAACTCTTTACTAGGGCGATTGCTTCTGCACCACCAGCGGCACCAAGCATATGACCAAGCATCGATTTATTTGCGGTTACTGGTATTTTATAAGCTTCCTCTTCAAATAATTTCTTAATAGCTAATGTTTCCGAGAAATCGCCAACGGTTGTACTGGTTGCATGGGCACTAATTACATCAACATCCGAAGGGGAGATATTTGCTTTCACTAATGCGTTTCTCATTGCGAGATATGCACCTCTTCCTTCTGGATGGGTCGCAACCATATGATGAGCATCTGAGCTTGCCCCATATCCAATAATTTCAGCCACTATCGGAGCGTTTCTCTTCAGGGCATGTTCCAAGTCTTCCACTACTAATATAGCTGCTCCTTCACTCATCACAAATCCATCTCGATTTCTATCAAAAGGTCTACTTGCTAGAGTAGGTTCCTCGTTATTAGTAGATAAGGCTCTTGCATTACCAAAGCTAGCTAAAGCTAAATTTGTAATAGCAGCTTCTGCTCCGCCAGCAAACATCACATCTGCATCGCCATTTCGAATGGTGTGAAAGGCTTCCCCAATCGAGGTGTTTCCAATTGAACAAGCTGTTACAGGGGAGAGGGAAGGACCTTGAGCTCCGAATCTAATACTAATTTGCGCCGCGGCTGCGTTCGAAATCATCATCGGCACTAAGTTAGGACTTACGCGATTAGGACCTCTTTGATTTAATGTATTTACATTTTCAATAAGGGTGGTCAAACCGCCAATCCCTGACCCTACATAGACACCTAGCCGCTCTTTGTCTACTTGATGTAAGTCCAGCTGAGAGTCTGTTAAAGCTTCTTCTGCTGCCGCCAATGCAAATTGGCTAAATCGATCAAGTTTCTTCGCTTCCTTTGCTCCCCATCGTTCTTCTGGATAAAAGTCAGTTACAACTCCAGCAATTCTTGTTTTTGAATTAGAGACATTTAAATGGTCAATAGAACGGATCCCAGAATTTCCTTTTAAGAGATTCTCCCAAAAATCATCTACCTTATTTCCTAACGGTGAAACAATTCCCATTCCAGTGATAACAACTCTTTTCACAAATTTCCCCCCATTCCTTTTTTTATTATTGTATGCTTTTTTATCCTATTACAAGTTGTAGTTTATACTAGTATAATAAGTACTAGTTTAAAAAGGAGAGTGTGTATGAATAGAGATATTCGATTAGAAGCTCTATCTGATTTTCTAAAAACAAAACGCTCAAAAATACAACCGCAAATGGTTGGACTTCCAGTTGGCAGTAGAAGAAGAACGGCAGGACTTCGCCGTGAGGAAGTAGCACAATTAGCTGGAGTAAGCACTACCTGGTATACCTGGCTAGAGCAAGGTAGGGATATTAAAGTATCTATTTCTGTTCTAGATGCTGTAGCTGATGCTTTGCAATT
Organism: Niallia sp. FSL W8-0635; assembly: GCF_038007965.1. GTDB lineage: Bacteria > Bacillota > Bacilli > Bacillales > Cytobacillaceae > Niallia. The sequence continues at coordinate 734,475 of NZ_JBBOYD010000001.1, forward strand.
GAACCTGGACGAAAGAAAATATGTATATGGATTAGCTTTTGAGGAGGGTGGTTCCTTTTTTCCTAAGGAAGAGGAAGAGGGAATGATTACGCCAGCCTTGGAAAAAATTTTAAAAGAGCTTCGCTACTGTCCTTCCATTATTACCGATCGCCGTTCCTTTATCGTAGGCTGGAATGAAGCAGCTAAACAAGTATTCTTGGATTTTGAAAAGCTTCCACTTGAAAAAAGAAATCTTATTGAACTGGTTTTTTCAAGAAAAGAGCTAAGAGCATTAGCTGTCAATTGGGAGGACTTTGTTAAAGGATTTATTTCTATCTTTCGCACCTATTTGGGGCAGTATATGGCAGATGAGTGGTATGGAAAATTTATTGAGGAGATGAAAAAGAACTATCCAGATTTTAATAAAATGTGGAATGAAAGTGAAATAAGCTCTGCTCCTGAGGTGTTAATTGAATTTCGTCACTCTAAGGCGGGAAAAATGATTTATAATTTAACATCTTTACAAGTTCATGGCGCAAATGATTTGAGATGCAGTGTTTATACACCTGTTGATGGGACTGGTACAGAGGAGAAGATTAAGCATTTGATGAAATAGTTTTGAATAATAAAAGGGACACAGTAATGGTTGTGTCCCTAATCGTTCCAATCAATTAATAAGCTTCTTAATCCCATCCACTACAGGAGTTTCCGAACGTCCAAGCAATTTCTCAAAATCATTACTGTCAATTTCTAATGTACCTTCACGAATATCCTTTTGAATCGCAACAAGCATAGGAACGATGAAATCTGGTACACCAGCTTGTGTCATGATTTCAGCATAAGTAGTGTCATCGACCTGTTGAACTGGTACTTCTTTTCCAATCACTGTGCCGACAGCAGCGGCGATTTCTTCTTGGGATAAAGGTTTTCCAGAAAGCTCGTAAATCGTATTCTCATGTTCTTCTCCAGCTAGAACCGCTGCAGCAGCTTCTGCGTAGTCTTGTTGTAAAGCCCATCCAACCTTTCCGTTTCCAGCAGAGGTAACCCATGGTGCTCCAGCTTGAACACCTTGTATAGTGGAAAGTTCATTTTCTAGATACCAGTTGTTGCGCAAGAACGAATAAGGAATGCCTGTTTGAAGAATAGCCTTTTCTGTTGCTTTATGGACTTCAGCTAGAAAATTCGTGCTTTCTTGTGCATTCGCAATGCTTGTATAGGCGATAAAGGAAACACCAGCATTCTTAGCAGCTGCAACAGCATTATTGTGTTGACGAATTCTTGTTTCTGTATCTCCATCAGCAGAAATAATTAATAAGCGATCTATCCCTTTAAAGGCTGTTTCCAATGTTTCTGGCTGATCGAAATCTCCTTGGCGAACCTCTACACCTTTTGCACGGAAGTCTTCTGCTTTTTCAGGATTGCGAACACTGACAGCAAGCTGATCAGCAGGAACCTTTGATAATAAAGCATTTACAATTTTAGAGCCTAATTTACCAGTTGCACCTGTTACTAATAGTTTCATTTGAAATTTCCTCCTATTCATTTTCTCATTTCATTATAACCAGAAGCTTCTAACAAAATGTGTTGTTGTATATTCAATATAGGTATATAGTATATTTATAGTTAGAAAAATAAAAGTAGTTATTTTTTTATGACATAGTCACATAAATAGTACCATGGGAAGGAGAGATAAAATGGCACGTTATTTTGTTCAAGGGGAACCTTCATCGAATGAAGAGGAAGGTTTCTGTCCTGTAACGTATACGCAAAATTTAACAGCAGGAAGATGGAAAATTATTATTTTATGGCATTTAAGTCAGGGAACAAAACGTTTTAATGAACTGCAAAGGCTTTTACCTGGCATTTCAAAAGGAATTTTAACAAGACAGTTAAGGGAATTGGAAGTAGATCAAATGGTGCACCGAGAAGTATATAAAGAGGTGCCGCCTAAGGTGGAGTATTCTTTAACCGAAAAAGGAGTAAGCTTTATACCCATTCTTGATTTAATGGGAGAGTGGGGCAAGAAGCATTATAAGGATTAAAGAAAAATGGGGACAGTTAATTGTCCCCATTAGCTTTACAATACTTTATTCAAGAAATCTTGCGTACGCTCATTTTGAGGGTTCCCAAAAATCTCTTGTGGAGTTCCTTCTTCCACAATATACCCATTAGCCATGAAGATAACGCGGTCTGCCACTTCTCTAGCGAAGCCCATCTCATGTGTAACGATAACCATCGTCATTCCTTCTTGGGCCAATTGTTTAATAACATTCAATACTTCTCCGACCATCTCTGGATCCAAAGCACTTGTTGGTTCATCGAATAGCATGATATCAGGGTTCATCGCAAGGGCACGTGCGATTGCGACCCTTTGTTTTTGACCACCAGATAATTTAGCTGGATTTTCATTGGCTTTATCCTTTAAGCCGACACGGTCTAATAGTTGTAAGGCTTTATCTTTTGCTTGCTGTGGCGTTGCTTTTTTTAGATCGACTGGTGCCAGCGTGATATTTTCCAATACTGTTAAGTGTGGAAAAAGATTAAAGTGCTGGAACACCATTCCGATATTTTCTCTAATTTTGTTAATATCATTTTTCTTATCGGTTAAGTTAAAGTCCTTTACAACGACCTCGCCACTTGTTACTTCTTCTAACATATTTAAACAGCGCAGAAGGGTACTTTTACCGGATCCAGAAGGACCGATTAAGCAAACAACTTCGCCCTCTGTTACCTGCAAATCAATTGACTTTAAAACTTCAAGATTACCATATGATTTTTTCAGATTCGTCACTTTAAGCTTGGCCATTTTTAATCCTTCTTTCTAATCGATTTGATACTTTTGTTAGAATCATAATAACAATAAAGTACATAATACCGACGATCAACCACATTTGGAATGATTCTAAGTTTCTTGCAATAATAATTTTTCCGCTTTGTGTCAATTCGTTAATACCGATAATGGAAAGAATAGACGTATCTTTTAATGTAATAACAAATTGATTAATAAATGCTGGAATCATTAATTGGATCGCCTGTGGAAGCACCACTTTTCTCATTGCTTTTCCATAAGGAAGTCCTAGACTGCGCGCTGCTTCCATTTGACCTTTATCAACAGATTGAATTCCTCCGCGGACAATCTCAGCCATGTAAGCACCAGCGTTTAAGCTTAAGGTAATAAGACCGGCAGCAACAGCTGTAATTCGGAAATCAAGGGCTGCTGGTATTCCAAAGTAAATAAAGAATGCTTGAACGATTAACGGTGTTCCTCGGAAAATATCGATATAAATACCAGCGATTATGCGCAATACTTTATTTTTTGCAATACGTAATAAACCGAAGACAATTCCAAGTACTGTTGCAATTAATAGCGAAACAACAGTTAAAATCAATGTCATTTTTAAACCAGACAGTAAGCTTGGGAAGCTTTCTTTTAATAGGCCGAAAAAGCCGTTTCCTTCTTCCACTTCTGAACCAGTTTCTAAGTATTTATCTAATATTTCTTGATATTCACCAGAAGCTTTTAAATTAGTAAGACCTGCATTAAACATTTCAAGAAGCTCTGTATTCTGTCCTTTAGAGACAGCAAAACCATAAGATGCTCCTGCTTCTTTTTCTGTAACAATTTTTAATCCATTTCCTTGCTTGATTCCATATGCCAATACAGGATAGTCATCAAATACTGCCACGGAATTTCCTGTTCTTACTTCTTCATACATATTAGCAGAATCGTCAAAAGTCACGATTGAAAATCCGTATTCATCTTTGATGCTCTCAGCAAAACTAGCACCCTCTGTTCCTGTTTTAACAGCAACCTTTTTTCCTTTTAAATCTTCATAAGAAGAAACTGTTTCATTATCATCTTTAACAGCCATAATGATGCCAGAATCGAAATAAGGATCGGAGAAGTCAAACTTCTTCTGTCTTTCGTCTGTAATGCTCATTCCTGCAATAACAGCATCGACTTGTTTGGATTCTAGTGCTTGAACAGCAGCATTAAATCCAAGTGGCTTCATTTCATATTTGAAACCTTGATCTTTCGCGATAGCAGCGATTAAATCCATATCAATTCCGACAAAATCACCATTTACATCTTGAAATTCAAATGGTGCAAATGTAATATCTGTTGCGATTTGATATACTTTCTCCGCTGCTTCTGCTTTTGTTATGGGAGAAATAATATTCAACATAGTTAAAATAACTACAAAGAATAAAATTGATTTAGACATTCTTTTCTTTTGATTCATTCGTGTAACTCCTTTTCGCCTTTTTCTTGTTGATTATAAGTTCTAGAAATCATATGTTAGATTATCTAACAAAAACATAATTAAAATAATACTAAACAATTGTGATATTGTACAGATAGGAAAATATAGTGAAAATTTACCATTTCATCTTTCTGCAGTGGATTACGTATTGGAAAGTGTGTTATACTACAGATACTTATAACGAAAGGGATGATGGGTGAACGATGAAGAACTAATCTTATTTTTTATAAATTTGAATGAAATAAATTTCAAATTAAACAAGAATAGGATTAGTCTGCCCATTTCCATAAACCGCTTTTTCTTGTATATCTCTAATGGTATGCGCACAATTATTGGTCGATATGCACATTTTTTGTATATGATGATGATTAAGAGCGAGCAGATAATTAGGTACGGCTAATCCTTCCAAGAATAATTGGGAGGATTTTTTTTCTCCCTTCTTAGAAAGGGCTTGATAAAATGACAGAACTGTTAAAATTAGTGAATATTAGCTATGAAGTGTTGAATGTCACTATTTTTGAAAAAATAAATGCAAGTGTACAGCATGGAGACATTATTGGGATTATAGGCAAAAATGGAGCAGGTAAATCGACATTATTGCAATTAATAAACCAAGACATAGCTGCTACAGAAGGACATTTGAAGTGGCTAAAGGAAAATCTAGTCATTAGAATGGTCGAACAAGAAACGGAAAACTATGACCTTACGGAAGAGAATTCTACCGAAATGAAGCTGCTGGAAAAATGGCAGGTGCCAACAAATGATTTTCATAAAATGAGCGGTGGGGAAAAGCTAAAAGCACGGCTTGCTAGAGGCTTTGCTGTTGAATCGGATTTACTGTTATTAGATGAACCAACCAATCATTTAGATGAGCTCAGTATGGAACTACTTCAAGAACAAATAAAAAAATATAAAGGGACAATTATCCTTGTTTCCCATGACCGTTATTTTCTAGATGCTGTTACCACAAAGATTTGGTCTATTGAAAGTAAGAAGCTTATTGAGCATAAAGGGAACTACTCCAGTTATATGGAAGCGCGCGAACAGAAAAGATTAACCCAGCAGAGAGAATATGACAAACAACAAAAGAAGATTAAACAAGTCGAAGGGCAAATGAAAGAAATTACCTCATGGTCGCAAAAGGCACATGCACAATCAACGAAACAAGAGTTTCCAAAAGAATATTATCGTGCAAAGGCGAAACGAATGGATGCCCAAGTGAAATCGAAGCAAAAACGATTGGAAAAAGAGCTGGAAAAAAACAAAGTAGAGCGTTTAGAAGAAGAATATACGGTGTCTTTTTCGATTGAAGCAAATAAAAAGAAGGGAAAACGCTTCTTGGAGATCAAGGATTTATCGAAAGCATTTGGCACTCGCGTTTTATTTGAAAAGGGAAACGTCACGATTCAACATGGCGAGAAGATTGCTATTATAGGTCCGAATGGAAGCGGGAAGACAACCCTATTAAACATTATTTTAGGAAAAGAAAAAGCAGATGGGGATGTCTGGATTTCTCCTACAGCTAATATTGGGTATTTAACACAGGAAGTATTTGATCTACCTTTAGAGGAAACACCAGAAAAGCTATTTTTTAAAGAGACGTTTACAGAAAGAGGAAAAGTACAAACGTTAATGAAACATCTAGGATTTATGGCCATTCAATGGAAGGAACCGATAAAAAATATGAGTATGGGGGAACGGGTAAAGTGTAAGCTAATGGCTTATATAATAGAGGAAAAAGATGTGCTTATTCTGGATGAACCAACGAACCATCTTGATTTACCATCCCGTGAACAATTAGAAGAAACGTTATCGCGATATCATGGGACACTCCTCGTCGTTTCCCATGACCGCTATTTCTTGGAGAAAATAACTACTAGTAAAATAGCCATAGCAGAAGGAACGATTCAAAGACAATGGACAGAATCTGGGGAACTGAAAAGAGATAATAAAGAAGAGCTCCGTTTAAAACTCGAAACAGAAAGACAAGAAGTCCTTGGAAAATTATGCTTTATGACACCAAAGGATAAGGAGTATGCAGAATTAGATAGAAAGTTTCTGGAATTGACGAAGCAGATGAAGGAGCTATAAAAGTGGTGGTGGGACGAGGGGACAGGTTCCTTGTCCCACTTTTTTTGGTAGTGGTTTTGGATGAAAGCTGGTTTGGACAATAAAAGGTAATTTTGGATCATATCCAAGTCGGTTTGGACAATAAAACAAAAATTTGGATCATATCCAAGTGGAATGAATATTATTTTTACAATCGGAAAGAAAAACGAGAAAGCTTTAGGGTCTGTTGTCCTCAATTTGTAAAATAATAAATCACTCCTGCTATCGCTAACGAGATAATACCAATCAAACCAGCTACCATTGAAATTTTTGTATTTAATGCGCGGTCCTCTTTTGTTTCTCTGAAATAATGGTTTCTATGTTGCCTTCCATCGGGCCATGCGTCCACCATAGTCACAGCGATGAAAATCGCGATGAGCCCAGTAACTAAAAAAAATGTAAACATATATATTCCTCCTTTTCAAATGAAACGAAATTTTCTTTTGTAAAATATACGTTTTGTTCTACTTGAAAGTTACAGAAATATATGATTATTTGTGATTTAATAAGAAGAAAGAGGAGGAATGGGCATGAGAATACCTGCAAAGCTTCAAATGGGGGATGAAATTAGAGTAATCGCTCCTAGTCGAAGTGCAAAAATTTTATCAGAAGAGGGAATCGTGGAAGCAAAGAAAAGGTTAGAAGACCTTGGATTTGTCGTTACGTTTGGGAAGCATATCTTTGAATCAGACTTACAGTTTTCCACGACAATTGAGCATCGAATAGAAGATATCCATGATGCTTTTCGGGATACAAAGGTAAAAGGAATATTAACGGTCATTGGTGGATTTAACAGCAATGAGCTATTGCCTTATTTAGATTTTGATTTAATAAAAGCTAATCCTAAGATTATTTGTGGATATAGTGATATTACTGCTTTAGCAACAGCAATCACGACGAAGGCTGATTTTGTTACATATTCTGGTCCGCATTTTTCTAGCTTTCAAATGGAAAAGCTGCAGGAATACCAAACGGAATACTTCCGGAAATGCTTGATGGAAACTAGTGAATTCATCGTAGAGCCTTCTGATGTATGGACAGATGATGCGTGGTATTTGGATCAAGAAAATCGCCAATATGAACCTGGTGGCTGGAAGGTATACCAAGAGGGAAGTGCAAAAGGGCAATTGTTTGGTGGTAATTTATGTACTTTAAATTTACTGCAGGGAACTGAATATATGCCAAATCTTAAAGACAGCATCTTGTTTGTAGAAGATGATGAATTAACTACTCCTGAAACATTCGCAAGAGATTTAACCTCTTTGTTACAGACAGCAGGCTCTATCAAAGCGTTAGTAATTGGAAGATTTCAACGAGCTTCCAAAATGTCAGAGGATCAGCTTTTGTTTATTCTAGATAAACATCCCCTTTTGAAACAAATACCTGTTCTATATAATGTTGATTTTGGACATATCCAACCATTCTTTACTTTTCCAATTGGAGGAGAAGTAGAGATTGATACGAAGAACCATGGAATTAAAATGATTTCTTTTTAAATGGTGCAGAGGAGGAATCGACTTGGAGCTTAAAGAAAAATTAAAAAATTTGCCAGCATCTCCAGGGGTGTATTTGCTGAAGGATTCCTCTGGACAAATCATTTATGTTGGTAAATCGAAAAAATTAAAAAATAGAGTTTCTTCCTATTTCCAGCATTCAAAAAATCGGATTGGCAAAGTGGAGAAGCTTGTAAAGCATATGAAGGATTTCGATTTTATTCTTACTGATACGGAATTTGAGGCATTGATGCTGGAATGTAAGTTAATAAAGGAAATTCAGCCGATGTACAATAGGATGATGAAAGCGACAAAAGCATATAATTACATCGTTTTTCGATGGCAGAAGGGAATCTACCACATGGAGATTGCCAATGAGATAGAGAAGGATGACATTCATTATTATTTTGGTCCCTTCACTAGTAAAGGAACTGTAGAGAAGGCAATAAATGCCATTAAAGCATTTTATCAAATAGATTGTTCTGAGACGATACCGAGAAATAGTCCATGCCTAAATTTTTCAATCGGGAAGTGCGTGGGTATTTGTTTTGATCCAGTAGCCCAAGAAATGTATCAACAAATTATCCATCGCCTTATTTCTTTATTTAAAAAAAATGATACTAGAATAATAGAAGAGATGTCTGCAAAAATGAATGAAGCTTCCAGTAATTTTGAGTTCGAAAGAGCAGCGGAAATAAGAGATACCATTACGAAAGTAAATAGGATTTTGCAAACGGAAACAGTTGTGAATTTTATGAAGGGAAATCATCCAATAGTTGCTTTAGAATACTTAGATGATTTCCGAATAAAGCTTTTTCTCATTAGACGGAATGAAATTATGTTTCGGCAAATCTATAAAGTAAAGCATTTAGATATTCAAGATATGAAAAGGAAGATATGTACATCCCTTACTAGAACCAACCAGCATATCGGTACTTTGGAAAAAGAGGAAATAGACGAAGCTTATATTATTTATCGATATTTAAACAGCAACGATTGTGAGTATGTTGTGATAGAGGATGAATGGGTCGGTAGTACTGAAAGTGGTTGTTTGGAAAATGTTCTGAAGAGAATCCTTCCGATTTAAGTCAAGGAAATCCTTTGAATCCTTTGGAGTAATTAGTAAAAATATAAGGGAACTCAAAATAGAGGAGAAAATAACATGCTTTCAAAAGAACAAATTGCAGAAATTAAAGAACTGAAGGATATTTGTGAGAAAGAGGAAGAGTATGAATTAAAGCTTAATTTCGATATGCTAGAAAACAGAAATGGAGAAAAGAAAGAGGACTTTTTCCATTATATTGACGGAATACTAGTTGGATTTTTAGGGAGCTACTATTTTGGCAGAACAGTAGAGTTTTGTGGCATGGTTCATCCAAGTTATCGAAGAAAAGGGATTTTTACAGCTTTGTTAGAAGAAGGCTTAGAAGAGGCAAGAAAGAGAGCGGCGACGAGTGTATTATTAAATGCTCCTGCGGCATCACAGACTGCAAAAGCATTTCTAGAAAAAATACCATGCTCCTATGCCTTTTCGGAGCATCAAATGAAATGGCATAACACTGATTTAATAGAGGATGCAACGATTTCGTTAAGACCATATGATTATACTCAAGATAAAGAAGTAGAAATCCAGCTTGATGTTTTAGGGTTTGGAATGGTGGAAGAGGATGTGCGGGCATATGTGGAAACAATAAAGGAGCAAGAAGGCGATCAACGTATGATTATTGAGGCAGATGGAAAAATTGCTGGGAAAATCAGAGTTTCTGAAACGGATGGCGAAGCATGGATTTATGGCTTCGTTATATTTCCAGAGCTTCGCGGGCAAGGAATAGGGAGAAGGGCTTTATCCAAAGTCGTAAAAATGGAAAATGAAAAAGGCTTCCCCGTTTTTTTAGATGTAGAAGCAAAAAATGCTCGAGCACTCAAACTCTATGAGTCTTGTGGGTTTCAAAGCTATCAATCTCAGGACTATTACGAATATAAGTAACGCTTATGAAGAAGGTATCTAAACTTAATAGTCGGGATATCTTCTTATTTTGTCTCACTTTTAACGGACAGAAAGGCTCGAGTGTCCGTTAAGGGCCGATTGGTTCAAATGATGGAAGTTTTACTTTATGTTAAAGGAAGTGTCGTAATACAAGTATTATCATCTTTAAAAGTAGTGAAATTCGTTTTAGCTGTTTTGCCATTATAGGAGATAGTAATTTGGAAATCTGTATTACGAGGAAGCCATAAATCAATAAAACCATTTGGTTGTGATGTTAACTGTTCATCCACATAAATATTTCCCTCTTGATCTTCAATATATACAGCAAATTCCTTATTAGCCAATTCTCCACGACAGCCAGCTAGATTATGGATTGCGCAAGGATGTGTTTCTATTAAGTAAGGGGCAAATGATACGAAAAATTCATCCTTTGGCAAATGATAGATCCGTTCTTCGTTTTCAAGTGTATTTACGGTTAGTGTATCGGAGCTGATAGAGGCAGCAGCTGCTGATTTATTGCCGAAACTAAAATCCTGGACGAGTTGCTTTACATCTTCACTGTCCATTTTTTCATAGCGATTATTTTGATTGATTAATAAAATGATCGTGACAGCAAATACAATCGTAATAAATATCGGTATAATAAGTTTATTTTTTTTCATCTTAATCGCATTCTCCCTTCCTAGTTGTATCGCTTTTTTATAAAGATAACAAAATAAACCGCAAAATGATGAATGAAAAATGGAGATTTTGTGAATTTTTCAGATTAAACAGGTAAGTGGTATTTTTGCTAGTTATGTAAAAAAATGTAAAAAAAGTCCTTTCTATCTCTTGTGTATCTATCTATTTTCCTATAAAATTTATAATAGAAACAAGAAAATGGAAATAGGATACGTTCGACATTTCATTATTTAAATATAATAAAGTGATAAAGGCAAATTCATCGAAAGGTGAAGACGCAAAGCTATAGGGACTAAGATCTTGGAGATTAAGTCAGCCAGTTACCGATTTATCTTTATGAAAGAAAGGCTAATCGGTAGAAGATTAGCTTTTTTCTGTTATTAGGATAGATGTAATATGCAGATGATAGTCTCACTAATTGTAAGGTGAGGATAAAGATGGGGATATTCTATTTTTTCAGCGGTATAATATTTAGTATTTTCTTTTGTAGAATAATTGATAAGCGTAAATATAATAAATGGAAAGCAAAAATAGAACAGGAAGATATTATGTTTCGCTTAGTGGAAAGCTCGAAGGATATTGTTTACCGATATGAAGTAAAACCGCAAATGAGACATTCGTATATTAGTCCATCCGCTGATTCTATTTTAGGAGAGGGTATGGTCAAGGAGTTCTATCGAAATCCCAATGCGCCTTTAGAAATGATCCATCCAGATGATTATTATATTATGTATAAAAAACTTATTGGAAAGATAGATTATAGTGAGCCATTGATCCAACGTATGAGATGTGTAGACGGTAATTATAAGTGGTTTGAGGAATATGCTACCCCTATTTATGAACACGGGGAGTTAGTAGCTATTCATGGAATTATTCGCAATATTGACGAGAAGGTAAGGCTTCGACAAAATTTAGAGCATCAACTGATTCATGATGCACTGTCGGAAGTACATAATCGCTATTATTTTGAACAAAAAATGGAAGAATTCGATACAAAAATAGAGGAAGCAATCGCGATTATTTTATGTGATCTTGATGAGTTAAAGCAAGTAAATGATAAATATGGGCATAAAAAGGGTGACGAGCTGATTAAAGAAGCTGGTAACATACTGAACACTTTTTCCTCTCCATATATTACAGTCTCCAGAATAGGTGGGGATGAGTTTGTCCTATTAATTCAAGGTATGAATAAGGAAGAAATAGAAGCGCTATATAAAGAAATGTCCATGGAATTAAGTGGTAATGAGCACAGCGAGAAGAAAAATACTGTAAAAATGTCGATAGGCTATGCATTTACTCCAAGCTCTCTTGGAAAAATGACTGCTTTATTTACAGAAGCGGATGATAATATGTATCAAAATAAAATGAAGAAAAAGAAAAATACTGTGGCTTATGGAAATAGGATACTTGTGAAGTAACTTATTGGGTAGCTCGTATATTGGTAGGTAGAACGGCTTTCATTAATCGGATGAAGGCTATTTTCTTTGCTGGTAATAGAAAACTGCTCTTTTTAAGAGAAGTCCTACTTTTTGGAGGAAATCCCAAGCTCTCAACAAATTAATTTATTCTCGCCTCTATATTAAAAAAATACAGAAGATATTAAAAGAGTACTATTGTTAACGCTTACAAAGTTGCTGTTTTTCTCATACAATTTTAAATGTAAAGAAAAGAAAGGACAAATTCAAAGGGGGAAAAATCAATGAAAAGATGGAAATCCATATCCTTATTACTTGTAGTAATGCTAATTGCTGCTCTTATGGGAGCTTGCAGCAATAGCACAGGGGGAAGCAGCAATAAAATCAGTGTGGGAATTGTCTTACCAACTAAAGATGAGCCACGTTGGGTACAGGATGAACAGCGTTTTAAAGATGCGTTAAAAGACTCTGAATACACGACTGAAATTTTATTCAGCCAAGGTTCTTCTGCGAAGGAAAAAGAAAATGTGGAAACGTTAATTAATAAAGGAATTGAAGTACTTATTATTACTCCACAAGATGGGGCAGCAGCAGCGGCGGCAGTAGAGGCTGCTAAAAAAGAGGGGATTAAAGTTATTTCGTATGACCGTCTGATTACAGATACAGATGCAGTCGACTACTATGTCACTTTTGACAGTGTGGCAGTTGGTGCTGCACAAGGACAATATTTGATCGATCATTCAGAAGGAAAGGACGTACCTTTGTATTTATATGCAGGAGCTGCTTCAGATAACAACGCCTTTTTATTCTTTGAGGGTGCATGGAGTGTACTTCAACCAAAAATTGCGGATGGAACATTTAAAATTGCTAACTCAGGTGAGGCAGAAAAATTAAAAGATAAGCAAGAGCTTAGCCGTGATGAAATGAGTAAAATCTTAGGACAGGTGACAACAAACTGGGATCCAAACGAAGCAAAAAATAAAGCCCAAACGCATTTAACGGCGGTAGATACAGATATGAAAGGTGACGTTGCCGTTTTAGCACCTAATGATGGCACCGCCCGTGCAATTGCTGATGTTTTTGCTTCTGACGGAGATATTTCTAGTTATACGGTGACAGGGCAAGATGCAGAAAAAGCATCTATTCAATATGTGATTGATGGAAAGCAATCCATGACCGTATTTAAAGATGTTCGTACATTAGTAACGGATGCAATGGGGATTGCTGTCGATATCTTAGATGGAAAATCACCAGAAACTACAGGTTCTTATGATAATGGAGCGATTGAAGTAAGTGCGAAGCAAACAAATGTCATTGTTGTAGATAAAGAGAATGTGCAAAAAGAATTAATTGACTCAGGCTATTATGAAGCAAGTGAATTTACAGGATTAAAGTAATGTTATAGAAGGGACTTCCCAAAAAAAGCTCGACCTCTATTGGCTATATCGATTGCTTCTGGTGATAGATATACCAAGGGAGGTCGACCCTTTCATCCATTCCCTTGTCAGCTTTTAAAGGAGGAAGAAAATGAGTGAATATATTCTTGAAATGAATGGGATTACGAAAGAATTTACAGGAGTTAAGGCATTAAGCAATGTGAATTTCAAGGTGAGTAAAGGAGAGATTCATTGTTTAATAGGAGAAAATGGAGCTGGTAAATCGACTTTGATGAAAGTATTGAGTGGAGTCCATCCATATGGAACGTATGAGGGAGATATTGTTTTTGAAGACGAGATTCAGCAGTTTCATAAAATTAGTGACAGTGTGAAAGCTGGCATAGTTATTATTTATCAGGAACTTGCTTTATTTCCTGATTTATCAGTGTATGAAAATATTTTTGCTGGTAATGAAGTGAAGCAAGGTGGAGTAATCAATTGGAACCAAACGATTGTTGAATCAAAAAAATTACTAGAAAAAGTAAAACTAGATGTTGCACCAGACACACTTGTAAAGGATTTAAGTGTCGGAAAAAGGCAGCTTATTGAAATTGCCAAGGCATTGAGTAAGGATGTAAAGCTTCTTATTTTAGATGAGCCGACAGCTGCATTAAATGAAGACGACAGCGAAAATCTTCTTCTTTTACTGAAGGAACTAAAGCACCAAGGAATCACTTGTATTATGATTTCCCATAAGCTAAAGGAAGTAATTTCGATAGCAGATAAAGCAACTGTTCTTCGGGATGGGCAAACGATTTGTACCTTAGATGCTTCCAAGGGGGAAATTACAGAAAATATTATTATTAAAAACATGGTCGGTAGAGAAATAGAGGATATTTACCCAAAACGAGATAAGAAAGAAAAAGGAAATCCTGTTTTAGAGCTAAAAAATTGGAGTGCTTTTGATCCGCAATTAGGGAGAGAAGTAGTAAAGAATATTAACCTCCGTGTGAACAAAGGGGAAATTGTTGGGATTGCAGGCTTAATGGGCTCGGGACGAACGGAGCTTGCATTAAGTATTTTTGGAAATGCCAAATCGTACAAGATTCAGGGTGAGATGTTTTTGAATGGGAAACCGCAAAAGCTTCATCATACGAGCGATGCCATTCAAGCGGGAATAGCGTATGTAACAGAAGACCGTAAAGGAGATGGATTATTCTTGCTGCAAGATATTAAGAGTAATATCTCCGCTGCTAATTTGAAAGGAATTGCGCAAAAAGGAGTCATTAATGAAAACGAAGAAATTAAGGTTGCGGACTCCTATAAAAAGTCGCTTCATATAAAAGCTTCATCTCTTGAACAGCTAGCAGGCAATTTAAGTGGAGGGAATCAGCAGAAGGTCTCTCTTGGAAAGTGGCTCTTTGTTGCCCCAAAACTATTAATCTTAGATGAACCAACCCGTGGCATTGATGTTGGTGCCAAATTCGAAATTTATACAGTTATGAATAAACTGATTGAAGAAGGATTAAGCATTATCATGATTTCTTCTGAGCTAGGAGAGGTGCTCGGCATGAGTGACCGAGTGTATGTCATGGCACAAACTGAACTAAAAGGTGAATTGACTATAGAAGAAGCTAATCAAGAAAATATTATGCAGCTGGCAACACAATAGGGAGGGTGGAATGAATATGTATCAAGAAGCAAAAACACTTATACGAGCGAATATTCGTGATTATGGAATGTATATCGCTTTGTTTGTTATTATTCTTACTTTTACGATTATGACAGACGGATTATTTATTTCTTCGCGCAATATAAGTAATCTACTCGATTCAGCGGGATATATTGCTGTACTTGCAGTTGCGATGACATTGATTATTGTTATTCGTCATATTGATTTATCTGTCGGCTATGTAGCGGGATTTCTAGGGGCAATTGCTGCAATCCTACTAACCCAGGCAGGCGTTTCCGTGTATATTACTATCCCTATCATTCTAGTTCTGGGAATTGTAGTAGGATTATTTAACGGATTGTTAGTAGCACAAGTGGGAATACCATCCTTTGTAGCTACCTTAGCGGGAATGCTGATTTTTCGAGGGGCGTTATTGCAAGTAACGGAAAAAACAGGAACCATTATCATTCAAAATGATGCGTTTAATGCGATTGGTAATGGATATATCCCATCCATTTTTGAAGTAAATGGACTTCATTTCTTATCTTTATTGGTAGGGTTAATCGGGATACTGCTCTACATTTATAGCGAAATAACAAATAGAAGAAACAAATTAAACTATCAATTTGATGTACTGTCTAAACCAATGTTTCTATTAAAATTAGCATTTGTTTCTATCATTATTGCCTATATCACATGGATTCTTGCTGGGTATAACGGATTTTCTTGGACCGTTATTATTATGCTTGCAGTTGTTTTTGTGTATCATTTCCTGACAACAAAAACAGTACTTGGAAGGCATATTTATGCAGTCGGAAGCAATCCAGAAGCTGCTCACCTTAGTGGGATTAATGTAAAAAAAATTACCTATATTGTTTTTGGATCAATGGGAATGATGGCTGCATTATCAGGTATTTTATTTACAGCTCGTCTCCAATCAGCAACCACAACGGCCGGTACTCTATTCGAATTAGATGCAATTGCAGCGGCTTATGTAGGAGGAGTTTCAGCAGCTGGAGGAGTTGGAAAAGTAACAGGTGCTATTATTGGTGCAATTGTTATGGCATCACTTTCAAGTGGAATGAACTTACTAGGAGTCGGGATCTCTTACCAATATATGATTAGAGGCGGAGTTCTAGCAGGTGCGGTTATTTTCGATGTAATGACGAGGAAGTCAAAATAAACTAGAAGGAGAGACAGCGGTCTCTCCTATTTTCCACATTTTATTTAGGACAGGCTAATGCTTGTTCTTTCCTTTCCTTTTATTCTATTATTTGCCACGAGATAATGGCATCTCTTTTCCCCGTAAAACATAATTATTGTACAATTTTCAAAGGGTGCTATGATGGGATTGTAGATATATTTAAATGGAAGGAGATTGATCTTTTGCGAAAAACGATTATGGTTGTATTATTAACAGTTATTATAATTCTTTGCTATTTTACATTTGATTCAGCAAAAAATGTTTTTCGTGCAGATTGGAAATTCCCATCCGATATGGTTAACAATCAAAACCAGCAACGTCTTGTTTTAATCACACAGGAAAGAGATACTCCTTTTTGGGATAAAGTAGCAAGTGGTGCGAAGAAGCAGGCGGAATTAGAAAAGGTTAGTCTTGAAGTCTGGGGGAGCTACGGCAATAATCAAGAAGATTTTCTGAAAAATATCGAAATAGCGATTCAATCGAAAGTAGATGGCATTATTGTTCAAGGGTTAGATAATGATGAATTTAAGAATTTGACTAAAATAAAAGCCTCTTTTTACGGAATTCCCATTATTACTGTTGCCAATGATGTTCCGATTGCTGACAGTTTGCGGAGAACCTATGTAGGATCCGATCAATTTTCCGCTGGGAAAATGATTGCAGAGCAACTAGTAAGAGATA
This sequence comes from Niallia sp. FSL W8-0635, assembly GCF_038007965.1. Lineage (GTDB taxonomy): Bacteria > Bacillota > Bacilli > Bacillales > Cytobacillaceae > Niallia. The sequence continues at coordinate 751,337 of NZ_JBBOYD010000001.1, forward strand.
TGGGATTAAAGGGGAAGGTCGTTCTCATGCTTGACTCCCAGGAAGAATATTTTCAAAAACAGCGATTGAAAGGCATAGAGGAGATACTTAAACAATATAAAGGTATTAACGTTGTTTATGCAAAAACGGTTGATACATCGAAAGACCAGATAGTTGTAGCAACACAAGACATTTTAAATAAGGAGCCTGATACGAATGCATTCATTGCCATTAATGCAAATGTCTTAGGTACTTTGGTTAAAGAAATAAGTAAGCGTTATCAAATAGACCCTTATTATTTATATTCCTTTGATGATGGACCAGAATCTATCTCTCTATTAGAAGCAGGGACCTTAGATGCAATGGTGGAGCAATCTCCTAAAACAATGGGAGAAATGAGTGTCAAGCTAATGATGGAATGGTTGAATGGAGAAAAAGTTCCGTTAGATAAAAATGGCTATCTAACAGATATAACGATACAGAAAGCAGAAACTACATATGAATAGCATTCAGAAAAAAATCCTCCTGCTCACAACAATTGTCTTGATTATTATGTCCGTCATTTGGATTGCCCTTACTTATTACAATCATAAAACACAGCAACAATACAATGGGATTTTGCAGCGGTATTTAAAGCTAAACGAAGTGACCTCTAGTAGCCAGAATGTCATTACTGATTTAAATAACTACATGATAAATCCATCCGAAGAGAATATGTCAAAGCTTAATCAAAGTAAGAAAAGAATGGAAGAAGCAAAACAAGGTGTCGTTACGCTAAGAAATGTAGAAAACAATTTTACTTTAACAAATTATGTTCATTTAATTGATAGTTTTATCGAAACAACTAATCGACTACTGCTTTTTTTATCAGAAAATGACAGTGAAGCAGCTGCTCAGGAATTTTCTGAAGTAACGAGCATATCAACCTATATTTCAGAGATGGCCTTATCTTTGGTAGATACAGAGTTAAAAACCTATGACCGTTTTTATAGAGGCATTATTAAACAGTCAGGTGAAGTAATGAAACTAGGAATCTTTCTTTTATTATTAATTATGTGTGTATTATTCTTGGTAACGTACTGGTTTTCGCTAACCATTACTAGACCGATAATTAAGTTAACCCAGGCAGCAAATGAATTATCTAAAGGTCGTTTTGATTTGCAGGTGAAAGTAGAGACAAAGGATGAGATTGCCTTTCTAGCGAGAACCTTTGATCGCATGAGAAAGAACATTAATATGCTAATTTTAGAAATAAAGCATAAGGCACAGCTAGAACATGAATTACAGCAGAGCAAAATATTATTGCAAGAAAGTCAGTTTAAAAGCTTGCAAAGTCAAATCAGTCCCCATTTTCTGTTTAACACCTTAAATACAATATCTAAAAAGGCATATTTAGAAGGCTCTGAAGAAACAAGTGATTTATTAGTTAGTGTAGCAGGAATTCTTCGCTACAATTTAAAGCAATTAGACCGGTCAGTGACATTGCGAGAGGAAATAATGGTGTTAAAGCAATATATGGATATACAAAAAGCAAGATTCACAGATAGATTACGTTTTTTTATGGAGATAGATGAGTGCTGTCTAGATTGGAAAATTCCGTCGTTAACTTTACAGCCAATCATTGAAAATGCAGTTATTCATGCAGTGGAACCAAATGAGGACGGTGGAACGATTTGGACCAGAGTAATTGATGAGAAGGATACAGTCCTAATCGAAATAGAAGATGATGGAATTGGAATATCGAAGGATAAAATTAAACAATTGCTTACAGAGGATTTACAGCCAGTTGAAAATAAATCAAAAGGCATTGGAATAGGATTTAGCAATGTAATAAAAAGACTACGACTTTTTTATGGAGATGAAGATGTCATAACGATTAAGAGTGAGATTGGCTCAGGAACTAAGGTAATCATTCAAATAAAAAAATAGGATGTGGGATGATGATAAAGCTCCTTATTGTAGATGATGAACAAGTAGAGAGAGAAGGAATGGAGGCAATCATAAAAAAAGGCTTTCCGGATACAAAGGTAATGCAAGCGAAAAATGGGAAAATGGCAATCGAATTAGCAGAAACATTTCGACCTGATTTAATTTTAATGGATATTAAAATGCCTGGTCTCAACGGTTTAGAAGCAATTGAAAGGATTACTGCAAGTAATTCAATGATTCGATTTATTATGGTAACTGCCTTTGATACGTTTGAATACATGCGTCAAGCCATTAAGCTAGGCGTGAAGGATTATATTCTTAAGCCGAGTCGAGCAAGTGAAATAATCACAACGGTTGGCAAGGTTGTTCAGCAAATTAAAGAGGAGCATAGAGCATCTATTTTCAGAAAGTATCAAGAAGAAGCATTTTTGAAAGCGCTATCTCTAGTGGAGACAGATGTGGTGACACAATTATTATTTGATCATGTCCACGAAGTGCATGTTGATATGCTTGTTGAAATGTTAGAGACACCATCTACGCAAGAAATGTTTGTTATGCTAGTGCTAATGCCAGCAGGAGAAGAGTCCCTTTATTCAATCATAAAAGAGAAAATCAGAGAAACGAAAAGCTGTTGGATAGGTGCCCTTTATGGCAGTCATCTCCCTATTATTGTGTTTCGAGACGAAAAGATGTCTTATCGTTCTCAGGCAACTGCTTTAGCTCAACAAGTTCTTTCCATTGTTAAAAGTAAGCAGAAAGCAGATTGTTTTATTGGAATTGGAAATGTTTCCTCCTCCTTAGACAAGGTTCGACAATCATACCACGAAGCTCTTTTTGCAACGATGGATATTTCATTATCAGCAAAATATCGTTTTTATTCAGAAGAAGCAGCCTCCTCCAGTGAGACTTTGAGTGGAAGACTAATAGAGCACCGGAAAAAGGAATTTGCTGACCAAATTCGAATGGGACAGTGGGAAAATGTCCGAAAATATATTTTATATGTTTTGCAGCACTATGAGAGAGAATCAGCAGATGTATTGCATACACAGCAACGAATATTAGAAATTCTTTGGATTGTATCGCGGGTAATGGAGGAGATGGGAATGGAGACAGATCCTCCTTTATATGCAAATAAGCCCTTAAGCTATCGAGAATTACAAGTAGAAACAACTAGATTGCTTGATGAAATGGTTCATTCTTTCAGACAAAGAACAGATAGATTGGAAGCAGATGCGATCCATCAGTTGAAGCAATATATACTTTCCCATTCCCAAGAAGATATATCTTTAGATTCCTTGGCTAAGAAAGTTGGTCTTAGTCCCATCTATATAAGCAAGATTTTTAAAGAAAAACAAGGGATTAACTATATTGATTTCTTAACAGAATGTCGAATTGAAAAGGCGAAGGAATTAATAAGAGATACGGATAAAAGTATAAAAGAAATTACCTTCGAGGTCGGCTACCATGATCCAAATTATTTTAGTAAAGTCTTTAAAAAGCTATGCAATATGTCTCCTAAGGAATATCGGAAGTTATTTTTAGTGAATAAGACATCTTAGTTCCTGCATAAAGGCAAGAGGAAAACATCGAATAAAAATAGGAGAGAGATGGATGAAACGGATTGGAGAACAATCATTGTTAATTCTTATGTCGCTATGCTTGGCAGGTATCTTTTCTGGCTGTTATAAGCAACAAGGAATAGAAGACAGTCATTCTCCATCCAAGGCTGCTTCCAAAACAATAAAAACAGAAGAAGAGAATAAAAAGCTGAAAATAGGATTTTCGATGGATACTTTGAAAGAAGATAGATGGAAAAGAGACAGAGATTTATTTAGAGATGCTGTGGAAGAATTAGGTGCAGAAGTAGAAAGTGTTGCTGCGAATGGAGACGATGCACTGCAAATTCTGCAGGCAGAAACGTTAATAAGCAAGGGGGTCGACTTATTAGTAGTAGTCCCACATAATGCAGAAGCGATGGCAACAATTGTGAACAAAGCTCATTCTTCTGGAATAAAGGTTCTCTCGTATGATCGATTAATAAAAAATGCCGAAGTCGATTTATATATTTCCTTTGATAATGAAATGGTTGGAATATTGCAGGCGAAAGCAATTACTGAATTAGTGCCAAAAGGGAAGTATGTATACATTGGGGGAGCAGATACGGATAATAATGCTCATCTTATTAAAAGAGGTGTCTTTCAAGTTTTACAGCCTTTTATCGATAGAGGAGATATAACCGTAGTGTATGATCAATGGTCAAAAAACTGGGATCCAGAATATGCATATAGCAATATGGAAGAGGCTTTAAAAGCAAATGATAATAAAATAGATGCAGTTATTGCAGCAAATGATGCAACAGCTGGAAGTGCCATTAAAGCTCTTAAGAAACATGGACTAGAGGGGAAAATTCCTGTCGCTGGACAAGATGGCGATCTTCCGGCAGCACAACGGATAATCCAAGGCACTCAGACTATGACTGTATACAAGCCAATTAAAGCATTGGCAGAAGAAGTAGCTCAAATAGCTGTTCAAATGGCTAATGGAGAAATGATTCCTGTAGAAAACAAGGTCAATAATGGAAAGATAGAGGTTCCGACTATCTTACTTTCTCCAGTTGCTGTAACAAAAGAAAATATGGATGAAACAATCATAAAAGATGATTTTCATTCAAAAGAAGAAGTGTATAAAAAATGAAAGATTTTGCTCCTCTTTAGAGTTAGTGCATGTTCCATTTGATGAAAAGGGTATAATAGTAAATATGCAAATAACGATTGGAAGGGAGCTAAATATGAGTAATAATGAAATGAAATTAAATGCTGGCTGGGATTTTGATAACAGCTATGCTCGTCTTCCCGATGTTTTTTATTCTAAGATGACGTTAAATCCAGTCAGTTCGCCAAGCTTGGTGAAGCTAAATCACGACTTGGCAAAGGAATTAGGATTGAATAGTGAGCAATTGCAGCGTCCAGAAGTGATTCAAGTATTAAGCGGGAATGAGATTCCGGAAGGCGGTTTTCCTCTTGCACAGGCCTATGCAGGTCATCAATTTGGTCATCCAACAATGCTTGGAGATGGAAGGGCAATGTTAATCGGAGAGCAGATTACTCCATCAGGTGAAAGATTTGATATCCAATTAAAAGGTTCTGGCCGCACTTCTTACTCTCGAGGAGGAGATGGAAGAGCCGCTATTAAACCAATGCTAAGAGAGTATATTATAAGTGAGGCAATGTATGGGCTCGGTATTCCAACAACAAGAAGTCTTGCTGTTGTGGCAACTGGAGAAAAGGTTATCCGTGAAACAGATTTGCCAGGAGCCATTTTAACAAGAGTTGCAGCAAGCCATCTGCGAGTAGGGACCTTTCAATTTGCCGCTTCGCTAGATTCGAAAAAGGATCTCAAAGCTCTTGCTGATTATGCAATCGACCGTCACTTTCCAATGATTGAGAAAGATGGAAATCGTTATTTAGCAATGTTTAAAGAAGTGATTAAACGGCAGGCTGCCTTAATAGCAAAGTGGCAGTTGGTTGGATTTATCCATGGTGTTATGAATACGGATAATATGACAATCAGCGGAGAGACCATTGACTATGGTCCTTGTGCTTTTATGGATAGCTTTCATTTAGATACGGTGTTTAGCTCTATCGATGTTCAAGGTCGATATGCATATGGCAATCAGCCGAAAATGGGGGGCTGGAACCTTGCGAGATTCGCAGAAAGCTTGCTGCCATTATTTCATGACGATATGGAAAAGGCAGTCGAATTAGCACAAAAAGAACTATATGAATTTAATACATTCTATCAACAGCATTGGCTTGATGGCATGAGAGGTAAACTAGGATTAGAAGCGGAAACGGAAGAAAAAGATGCAGAACTAATCGAGAAGATCCTTGGTATCATGCAAAATAATCAAGCTGATTATACAGATACTTTCCGGTCTTTAGCATTAGGGGAAATTGAAAAACTAGAGTTAAGTAAAAATCAAGCATTTATCGATTGGCACAAGGCTTGGAAGGAAAGAGTAGAGAGTCAAGAAGGTGGAGAAGAAGGCGCACGTGAACAAATGAAAAAGCATAATCCAGTCGTTATTCCTCGAAATCATCTTGTAGAAGCAGCCCTTGATGCAGCAGAAGGTGGGGATTTAAGTGTGATGGAAGAATTATTACAAATGCTTTCTCAGCCATTTGCTTATACAAAAGAACAAATCGAATACGGAGTAGCCCCGCAAAAGGTGAATCCAGCTTATAAAACCTATTGTGGTACATGAGTTAAATGCAATAAATTTAAAGACCTTCAGTAAATGCTGAAAAAGCAATTTGCTGTCAGCTTTTTTGTTAACGGTAATATGGCTTAGGGACTGTTAAAGAAGTCTATTTTTCTGTCATTTGCAGTTCGTTTTGAGTATCAAGGGTTCGAAAGGGTCCGCACTTGTCGGTTGGGGTATAAGGTAAAGCGCCTGAGTTGAAAATAGACGGAAAATTTTCGCTTATTTAGTAATTATTATTAAAAAAGGCTTAAATAGACGGAGAGATTCCGCCTATTGACCCGAAAAATGCGAAAAAGGGAGATTTTGTTTTACGTAATCGGAAAAGCTTCCCTTATTTACGCCGAAACAGGCTCTATTCTGAATTTAACCGGAAAACTTCCGCTTATTTCCCTTTTGCCGATTACTCGATTCAGGACAAAACATCTTGTTTAAAAGGGAGTGAGTCCAAGAAATCCTTATTTTAATGCATTACGGTGAACCCTACCAAAAGTAAGTGAGGGTTTTATATAAATGGGAAAACTTGTTAATCACCTCATGGCGAGTTTTCCTATTTTATATACCAATAACGCTGCTAATGCCACTGTCAGATCGACACACAGTTTAAAGAAAAGCATCTCAACAGAGAAGGTATCTTAAATCTTAAAGCCAATATAATCAAAAAAAACATAGGAGCTGTCCGAATAGTAGTTTGTTAAGTTGAAAATGATATAAAGTAAAACTCGATAATGATTTGACATCAATATTATCGGGTTTTATTTGGTTGGAAATTACGCTGAAATGGACTTTTAAGACAGCCCTTTCCTCTCTGTGAAATAATGCGCTTAAAAACTTATCTCCGAACTCGGATAAACATCAGCAAACCATCGCAGCACTTCATTATGATGACCAATAATCTGCTCTGCAGTTAACAAATTAGTATCCCAAGTGCTATGAGCATCTGAAACAAGCGTAACCTTATAATGATTGCTAAAAGCACGTCTGCAAGTCGTATCTACGCATGCTTCTGTTTGAATCCCAGTGATAATTAAATGCTCAATGTCTAATTGATTTAGTGTATCCTCTAAAGAAGTTTGAAAAAAAGCATCAGGTGTTGTTTTCTGAATAATAATATCCTCATATTCAGGAGCGAGATCCGGATGAATTTCCCATCCAGATGTCTTATACTCTAACGGCCTACCAATTGGTGCATTATGCTGTATATAAATTACTGGTGTCTTCGTTAAGCGGGCTTGTGTCAGTATAGATTTGATACGCAGAATTAATCGTTCTCCATTATGTACTACTTTTCCTTTTTGAAACATACCATTTTGTACATCTATAATCAAAAGTGCCTTTTTCATTATGTACCCCTTTTTTCTCTTATTATGACAGTTCCTTATGAAAAATAGAATAAGCATGATTGGTCTTTCCATCTAAGGACAGACTAGGAAAATGAAACTTTTTCTTCATTCAATCAGTATATGTATATATCAACCTTTTTCAAGGGTAGAAAAGCAGTAAGTGGAAAAATGAGTTATGATTAATATATTGATAGATAAATAAATTGAGGTGATTGACTTGATCCTTCATTATAAATGCCCAAATTGTGGGGGAGACATGCATTTTAATGCAGATACTGGCAGTTTATCTTGCCCTAGCTGCGGAAATGAAGAGAATATTGAGAGCTATCCAGAAAATTTAATGTCGGCATCCTTTGAGGATAATGAGGTTAAGGAGTACCATTGTGACAACTGTGGTGCTGTGTTAATAACGGAAGCAGATACAACGGCAACCAATTGCAGTTTTTGTGGGGCGGGAGTAGTTATCGCTAATCGGTTGGCAGGCGTGCTTGCTCCTAAGAAAGTCATTCCTTTTACCATTAGTAAAGAAGAGGCAATTGTTGCTTTTCGAAAATGGTGTAGAAAAGGGCTTTTAACACCGAAAGGGTTTATGAGTGCAGATCGAATAAAAAGTATTACAGGTATGTACGTTCCATTTTGGCTTTATGATTTAAATAGTGATGTGGATGTAACAGCTTCTTGTACAAAGGTTCGGACTTATACAAGTGGGGATTATATTTATACGGAAACAAAGTATTACGAAGCGTACCGAAAAATAAATTTAGATTATGTGAAAATTCCAGTAGATGCTTCTGAAAAAATGAATGATCAACTAATGGATAAATTAGAGCCTTTTCCTTATGAACAGTTAAAAGATTTTAAAACACCTTATCTTGCTGGCTTCATTTCGGAAAAATATAATTATTCCGATTCAGAATTATTACCGAGGGCGAAAGATAAAGTTAGTGATTACATTGATTCATTTGTGCACTCGACTTTCGCTGGTTACCATTCAATACATTATCGCAACAAAAATATTGATACGAAAGCTGTGCGTAGTGATTATGTCTTACTTCCTGTGTGGATGGTAAGCTATGATTACGAAAACCAAGAGCATATTTTTGCGATGAATGGGCAAACAGGAAAGGTAGTAGGAAAGCCGCCGATTAGTAAAGGGAAAGTGGCATTATGGTTTAGTGGGATTGCCGCTGGTTCGTTTCTAACATTAAAATGCGTATCCTTCTTTATGGGAGGTGGCTTCTTTTGAAAAACTTGCTAATCAAGTATAGTAGTTTACTGCTGATTGCCCTGGCAATACTGTCCGTTTTTTCTGGAATTACTGTCCATGCAGCCTCAGAAAATCAAAAGCAATTTATCTTTGATCAGGCAAAGCTATTAACTGATACAGAAAGAACAGAATTAGAAAGCTTGGCAGTAGAACTAGGAGAAGAAACGGAAACAGCATTATTGGTACTTACGCTAGATGGTACAGATGGGAAAGATATCAAGAAATATGTTCAAGATTATTATGATGAAGAATCTCCAGGCTATGATCAACCTTTTGGAAATACAGCTATTTTAGCAATTGATATGGAACAACGGGATATATATTTAGCAGGCTTTAAAAAAGCCGAAGATTATTTAGATGATTCAACACTAGATTATATTCGTGAAGAAATAACCCCAGCTTTATCTGATGGTGAATATTTTGAGGCATTCTCAACCTTTATGCATGAATCAGCCTATTATTTGGTTGATGATCCATCGAATTTAGAAAATGATTATGACTACAGCGGAATTGCTGACTCTCGAAATGAATATATCGAAGAAAACACTTCAATTGGAATGTCGGCAATTTTCACTAATTGGCTCTTCCAATTAATTGTTTCTGTCGTGCTTGCAGGAATTGTTGTGAGTATCATGGTCTTCCAATCAGGTGGGAGAGTAACGGTGAACGGCAATACGTATATGGATAAAAGAAATTCTAAAATTATCAATAGACACGACCGTTTTATTCGAAAAACAGTGACAAAACAAAGAAAGCCACAAAATAATTCAGGTGGTGGTGGAGGAATCACTGGCGGTGGTCACTCTCATAGTGGAAGCAGAGGAAAATTCTAAAAAGTTATTTGAATAACGAAAGGGGACAAAAAAATGTCATTTTTTCGCAATCAATTTGCAAATGTAGTGGAATGGGAAGAATTTAGAGAAGATATGATTTTCTATAAATGGAAAAATCGTGAAATTAAAAAGGGGAGTAAATTAATTATTCGTCCTGGCCAAGACGCCATTTTTCTAAACAATGGTAGCATAGAGGGTGCTTTCCAAGAGGATGGAGAGTATGATATTGAGTCACAAATTGTCCCTTTTTTATCTACTTTAAAAGGATTTAAATTTGGATTTAACAGTGGAATGCGTGTAGAGGTATTATTCGTAAATACAAAGGAATTTACCGTTAAATGGGGTACGAAAAATGCGATAAATATTCCGGCAGTTGGACTTCCGGGTGGAATGCCAATTCGAGCGAATGGAACTTTTCAGTTTAAAGTAAATGATTATATTTCTTTAATTGATAAAATCGCCGGAATTAAAAATCAATATTTAGTGGAAGATGTAAAAATTCGCATTATCTCGGTCCTAGACCAGCTTCTTATGAAGTGGATTGTTACAGAAGGCAAGGATATGTTTAATTTACAGGCAAATGCTTTTGAAATTGCGAAAGGCATTAAAGATGATCTAGATAGTCAAATGGTAGAAAGTGGTCTTACTATTACTGGCTTCCAAATCATGAGCTTCAGTTATCCAAAGGAAGTTCAGGATATGATTAATAAAAATGCTTCCCACGGAATGGTCGGCAATATTGAAAAGTATCAGCAAATTTCCATGATTGATAGCATGTCCAATGGGAAAAATTCTGGTGGTGGAGCTGCATCTGATATGGCTGGAATGATGATGGGCATGAATATGGCCAACCAAATGATGGATAAAATGAATAAGCAAAATCAGAACCAGCAGCAATCGCAGAATCAAAATCAGCAACAAACACCAGAAGCAGCCCCACAGAATGAGGAGAAAAAGCAGCGGCCGAATTTCTGTCCAAATTGTGGGACGAAAACAGGAGAAGGAAACTTCTGCTCGAATTGTGGATATAAGCTCGTATAGTAAGGATAATAGGACGGTTCTAGTAAATAGAGAACTGTCCTGTTTATTTTTCATGGGAATTTTCTTAACAAAAAATAAATTTAAGGAGATAATAGTTACACATTTGAAATAAGCAATAAAGAGGGAAGCAAATGAGCAGCGAGAATAATATGGAGCGGCGATTAAATACATTTATACAAGTTTCAAAAAATATTACGACAAATGATAGTTTAAAGGAATTAATTCAGCAGATTATCGAAGACGTCATTGGAGCTATTGATAAAGCAGATGCAGGTTTTTTATTACTATGGAATGAGGAAAGTCAGTATCTAGAAATTGAGGCTGCTGTCAATTTTAAGGAAGATATCTACTTGCAGAATAAGCTTCTAGAAGGAGAAGGAATTAGCGGAACTGTTTTTGCAGAAGGTAAAAGCATGCTAATTAATACAATCGAAGAAATTGAAAAAGCGATGTCTAATATGCGTAATAAGACACTTCAATATTATTTGAAGTCGACAGTTCATGCTTTAATGCCAGTTAGCTGTATGTCTGTTTTACTTGTTTATCAACAGCAAAAAATTGGCGTTCTTACAATTGATAACTTTAAAAATGACGGATTTTTTACAGAGGAGGATTTGCGTTTTTTAGAAGCAATTGGTAGTCAGATAGCAATCTCTATTGTAAATGCCCGTGCTTTTTATGAAAAACAGCAAAGAGCTCTGCAATTAGAAACCATTCTTGAACTGCATAATCAATTAAATGAGACAGTGCTGGAAGGGAATGGGATGCAATCGCTCGTAAAAAGTCTAGCTCGTAATCCCAATGACTGTATTTATTATTTTGATTCATTAGGGCGTCTTGATATTTCTCATCCAATCTCTAGTGTAGAAATTCCTTTTTTAAGTGACTGGATTAGAGAGAATCGGAAAAACTTGCAAACACAACAATTACAGAAAATATATAAACAAGAGGAGTTGTTTGGACAGGCTTTATCGGTTCAATCTTCCTTTGGAACAATTGGATATTTGGTGATAACAGGCAATAGCGTTCCTCTTGATATTGTGGGAGAGCTCTCCTTTCAACATGCTGCCTCTATTATTGCCATTGAGCAAATAAAGCTTCAAGAACAATTAAAAACGAGACAGGCAGAAAAGGAAGCATTATTAAAGGATATTTTAAATCAGAATTTTACCACTGAGGTGCAAAGCTTTTTGAAAAAACAGGAGATACTTCCTGCGAAGTACTTTGTTTTTCTTGTCCTAAAAAGTAAACAGCATTCCTTTGATGAATTAAATCAATTTAATTTGTTAGAGGGAGGGATGCGGCAAGTATTCAAAAAAGATTTTTCGGTGATGATTTTCCCAAACCGGAATAAACTGTTTCTACTGTTAGGAGCAAAGAAGAAAGAAGCGGGGAATGTTCAAGTCATTAGACAATATGTAGAACGATTACAATCCATCTATAAGGAAATAGTCGTATATATTGGCCGTCCAGTATACTCCATGCGCCATCTACCCATGTCGTATAAAGATGCGGAATTGTTAGAGAAAGAAATGGAAAGTCATCAAAGAGAAGAATCCGTATTTGATTTTCAATCCCTTGGCTATAAGCGCTACTTATTTAATGTTCCAGAAGAAGAAGCTGAATACTTTGTAGAGAATATATTGGGCCCTATTCTCTCTAAGTCGAATAATCGAACGAAAAATGAATGGTTAAGTACATTACAAAACTACTTACAATCAAATAAAAATGTAACAAAAACAGCAGAATCTATGCATCTTCATCAAAATACAGTTTATTATCGTCTTCAGCAAATACAGGAGAAATTAAATTGTGACTTTGATGATTTAGATGATGTAACGAATTTAAAGGTAGCGTTGTTTTTATATGAACGGCGAGAACAAAATGGGGAGCGCTGAATCGTCTAAGCAATAGTTAAATGTGCAAAAGAATTTTTAATGAAAATAGCTGTTCCTAATAAAAGATAGGAACAGCTATTTCCTGTTATTCGTTGATTAAGCTTTCTTGTTTATCTTGTACAGATTCATTACTTAAATAGTTTAATGTCGCAGAGCCTAATGTCTTAGCTGCGATCAAAAGAGAGTGTTCATCAATATTGAATTTCGGATGATGATGTGGATAGACTTCCTCCCAGTTAGGATCCATTGCACCTGTAAAGAAGAAAGCACCTTTTACATGCTGCAAGTAATACGCAAAATCTTCTCCGCCCATAATTGGATCGCAAATTCTTACTTGTTGAACTTCCTCAATTTGTTCTGCATGCTTGATGATAAAGTCTGTTTCTTCTTTATGATTTACAACAGCAGGATAGCCACGTTTAAAACGATAATCATAAGATGCGCCAACCATCTGGCATGATGCCTGAATGACATTTCCGATTTCCTTCTCAATTAAGTCACGAGCCTCATCGTGGAATGTACGTGCTGTTCCACTTAATTTTACTGTATCGGCAATAACATTGAAGGGATTTTGAGCTACAAAATTACAAACAGAAACAACAGCAGGATGTAATGGATTCACGCGTCTTGATACAATTTGCTGCACATTGGTGATAAATTGTGCACCGATCATAATCGCATCTTTTGTCATATGTGGTTCCGATCCATGACCACCTTTTCCTTGAATGGTAATATCAAATTGGTCTGCAGCTGCCATTAGAGGACCAGCGTTAATCATGATATTTCCAACTGGTTCTGTTGCCCATAGATGGGTTCCAAAAATCACGTCTACACCTTCTAAACAACCATCCTCAATCATCGCAATGGCACCACCTGGAGATAATTCCTCTGCAAATTGATGAATAAACACGATGTTTCCTTCGATGTCTGCTTGCAGCTTGTTCAATGCTTTTGCTAACACTAATAAAGTAGCCGTATGACCATCATGACCACAAGCATGCATAACGCCGTCTACCTTGGATTTATAAGGGATATCATTTTCCTCTTGGATAGCAAGTGCATCAAAGTCCGCACGTAATGCAACGGTTTTACCAGGTTTGCTGCCTCTAAGTGTAGCAACAACCCCACGACCGCCGACACCTGTTCTTACTTCATGCCCTAATTTTTGATGATATTCTGCAATATAAGCAGGTGTATATACTTCATGATAGGATAATTCTGGATGTTCATGGAGATGACGACGAATGTCAATCATCTCTTGTTCATATTCCTTTAATAGTGAAAATAATGCTTTCATGTTACTTACCCCTCATTTCAATTTTTATAATTATATGTAGTACGGCAGCCTAAAAATTCAGGCTGCTCGTTTTAATTGACTAAATTATTTTAAGAAGATAGGATCCCCTGGTCCTAAAGGAAGTCCACATAAATACCAGATTACGAATAAGAGAATCCAGCTAATCGCAAAGAAGATGGAATAAGGAAGTAAGGCGGAAATTAAAGTTCCAATCCCAATCGACTTATCGTGTTTTCTTGCAAAGGCTAAAAGAATCGCAAAGTAAGCAAGCATTGGCGTGATTGGATTTGTGATAGAATCTCCAATTCGATAAGCCATTTGTGTTAATGCTGGACTATAGCCTAAATACATAAACATTGGTACAAAGATTGTAGAAAGTAATGCCCATTTTGCAGATGCGCTAGCAATTAATAGATTAATAAAGGAACAAATAATGATGAAACCAATAATCATTGGCAGTCCAGTAAAGTTCATCGCTTGAAGCAATTCGGCACCTTTAATCGCAAGAATCGGACCAATATTACTCCAGCTAAAGTAAGCAATCATTTGTGCAGCGACAAAAGCTAGCACGATAAACGGTGCTAAGTCCGCAATGGATTTAAATAATTTTTCTGCCACATCTTTATCATTTTTAACCGTTTTGGAACCAATACCATATGCTAAAGCAGGTAATAAAAAGAAAAATAGCATAATCGGAACGATAGAAGACATAAATGGTGAGTTAATAACAGAGCCTGTCTCTAAATCACGTAACCAACCATTTCTTGGAATAACCATTATTAAAATGACAGCAAAATAGATGATTAGGGTAATACCTGCAAAACGTAGACCTCTTTTTTCATTGGCAGTTACTTGATCTAGTTTTTGTACCACTCCGGTGTATTTTCCAAAGCGCGGTTCCACAAATTTCACCGTAACCCAAGTAGTGACAGCAACTAATACAAAGGTAGAAATGATTAAGAAATAATAATTCATCGTCGGATTTCCCACATAATTTGGATCTACTACCTTTGCTGCTTGCTCCGTAATTCCCGCGAGCAGGACATCTAAGGAATTTAGAATTAAGTTAGCACTATATCCACCAGCGATCGCTGCATAGGTAGCAATAAGACCGACAATTGGACTTCTTCCTACGCTCATAAAGATGAGGGCTGCGATAGGAGGAAATACGATAAATGCTGCATCGGCAGCAATATTGCCAAGAACCCCAGTGAAGACAATGACAGGCAGTATTAATTTTTTAGGTGCACTTAACACCGTTCTTTTCATAACAGTTTGGATAAGACCTGTCGTTTCTGCAAGACCTACACCTAGCATAATGACTAATACTAGTCCAAATGGAGGGAAGGACGTGAAGTTGCTCACCATATTTGTTAAGATTTGAATAATGCCTTCGCGATTCAGTAAATTAACTACTTCAATTGTTTCGCCTGAGCTCGGATTCGTAGCAGAGACGCCAAGTAACGATAGTAAATAAGAAGCGATTAAAATAATGGCAGACATGATGACAAATAACGTAATAGGATCAGGTAACTTATTACCTGCACGTTCAATGACGTTTAAAAATCTGTCCGCTAGTTTGGTTTTACTAGGCGGAGTTGGTTCTGCGTAATTTGGCCGTTTTTTTGCAAGTTCGCTCATATGTAACCTCCGTGTTGTAATGTGTTTTTGGATTTTTTTAAATTATACGAATATTTAAGAAAATAATCTATGGAATAAATTCTAAATTTATTCATTATTTTTGTGTTGGGACACAAAGATAGATAGGTAGAAAAGTTTCACCTTTTCTGTTTACAATAAATAAATTATAAAGTAGTATGTAATAGGTTTAAAGAATACTAGTGAGGAGTTGAATTTTTATGAGTAATCGAATGTGTATGGAACCTGAACCGGAACCCACGGCCATGAAAGAGGAAGTCATGAATAACCCTTCCTTTAGAAGTTTGAATACTGATAAAGATTCAACTTTATTTGGCAGAGAATTTTTTTGATTTCCTCTATAACTAGAGGAGGTAAAAGCATGAAAAAAATTTATATTTCTACGGAAGAAGGAATGCTGAAAGAAACGGATAGCATGATGAATGGCTGCTGGATCAATTTAATTGCCCCAACAGAAACCGAAATAACGGAAATTGCTACCGGTTTAGATATTCCATTTGCGTTTATGAAAGATCCATTGGATGAAGAAGAGCGTTCAAGAATTGAAAAGGATGGGGAAAATGTATTAATAATTGTTAATCTTCCTCTTGTTTCCTTTGATGAGAAAAATATGCCAATTTATGACACCATCCCATTAGGCATGATTATTGCGAAGAATTGCTTTATTACGGTTTGCTTAAAGGATAATCCGATATTTCATCAATTTTCAGAAGGCAGAATGAAGAGCTTTTTTACGTATAAAAAAACACGATTTTCTTTGCAAATCCTATATTGTATGGCAACTGCTTATTTAAAATATTTAAAGCAAATCAGCAAAAAGACAGATAGTATTGAAAAGGAACTTCACCAGTCCATGAAAAATAAAGAGCTATTTTCTTTGCTTAATATAGAAAAAAGCTTAGTATATTTTACTACTTCCTTAAAATCGAATAATATTGTCATGCAAAAAATGCTTAAAAGCAATTATTTGAAAATGTATGATGATGATCAAGAATTATTGGAAGATGTTATTATTGAGAATCAGCAGGCAATTGAGATGGCAGAAACTCATATGTCTATTTTAAGTGGGATGATGGATGCTTTTGCTTCGGTTATATCTAATAATGTTAATATTGTGATGAAATTCTTAACATCCTTTACGATTATATTGTCATTGCCAACAATGGTTGCAAGCTTCTATGGAATGAATGTTCATATCCCATTTCAAGATGTACCCTATTCTTTTACAATCGCGATTATGATTTCCTTCTTACTATCAGGCGTAACGGCTTTGGTCTTTTGGAAGAAGAAGTTTTTTTAATAAGGAAGCCCAGCTCAAATGTTGCACTAGTTGCTTCTATATAATATATTATTAACTCCTCCTTTTGAAAGGGAGGAGTTTTTTCTAATAAAAAGTGCGGAATTCCTTAGGGGTATATCCTGTTTCTTTTTTAAAGGTGGCTACAAAATGACTTGTATCATTGAATCCGGTTAGAAATGTAATGTCTTTTATTTTCAAATCGCGATTTGTGACTAAAATTTCTTTTGCCTTTTTGATGCGATAAGCAAGGACATATTGATAGACAGAGACACCGATAAATCGTCTAAAAAGTTTATTTAAATATTGTGGTGAAATAAAGAGACTTTTCGCTAAATCAGCGATGGCGCATTTTTCTCTGTAATTGGATTGGATCCATTGAATACTTGGCGATATATATTGATGATATAAATCATTTGTTTGAAAGGTTCGGTGTAACCCATGATCTCTAATGTTTAATAAGAAGGTATACACATCAATGTATGAGTAAAATGTTTGTGGGAGAATAAATATCCTTTTTGTCTAGTTGGGGGACGCGTCCTCCAACTAGACAAAAAGGCCACCAAGCGAGAGCGCGGTAGCTGGAAAAAATTAAGCATTAAAAAAGAGAGCATCCTTTTGTAAAGTAGAATTTGGCGAAAACTACGAAAAGGAGAGGCTCTCATGAATCAATGTAACACAAAAATGCCATCATTAAAAGAATTGGAAAAAACTTTATTTCGAACACTACAAATGACGTTTCAAGAAATCCTTATTCAAACGTTAGAAAATTGGGATCAAGAGATTGCCAAGCAACGAGACAAAAGAAGATTTGCTTTACGTGATAAACGAGAAATACGATTAGATACAGCGTTTGGAGCTGTGGAGCTGAAGCGTAATTATTATTTTGATCGTGTAACCAAAAAATATATTTGTCTATTAGATCACTATTTACAGTTTCAGGGGAATAAGGGATTTAGTCCGCTACTAGAAGAATGGGGGTTAGAACTAGCGACGAATGGCTCCTCCTATCGAAAGGCGGTGGAAACGTTCGAACAATTTTTAGGCTATTCGGCGATGAGCCACGAAGCATTACGGCAACATCTTCTTCAAACAAGCGTACTTCCCGCTAAGGAAAAACGCCCTTTTCAAAAGGTATTGTTTGTAGAAGTAGATGGATTATATGTGAAGAGTCAAGAAAAGAAAAAGCGTGGATGGGAGTTGAAATTCGCCGCTGTACACGAGGGATGGAAAGAAAACGGAAAGCGAATCAGGCTCCGAAATAAAAGGCATTTTCTTTATGAAGGAAAAGAACCCTTTTGGGAAGCCTTTGAAACGTTCTTACAGAATAATTATGCGTATGATCCTACCCAAACCTTGCTTATTATTAATGGTGATGGAGCAGGCTGGATAACGGCATGTCGGGAGTATTTTCGGGAACGCGCCTTTTTCACCATGGACCGTTTTCATGTCGCTCGTTCGATGAAGCAACTAATGAAGAGCCATCCTCGATACCGCTACATGAAAAGAGCGTTAAGAAACTACCAGGTAGAAACATTACTTCTAGAGTTGAATAGCGCAGTAGGAACAATGGATACACCAGAAGAAGAAGAAAAACTAGAGCATTTCCTTGCCTTTTTAACGCATCATCAGGAAACCATAAAAGATTACCGTAGTTGGTTACAGGAAAAAGGTGTGGACACGACAGCGTATCGTCCAATGGGAAGTGCAGAGGCGATGATGAATCAATTAGCCAAACGATTAAAGAATGGAAGAGCATGGAGCAAAAAAGGGGTCATGAGCATGGCGCGCTTGTGGATTGGATTGAAGGATGACCTATCCATCCAAACGATATATGGGAAATGGGAAAAAGCCACGGAAAAATCAAAGAAAGAGCATCGAGCGAAAAGAGAAATACCCACAAAATTAGTAACAGAAACCGTGCGTCAGAACATGCCATACTTAAATCAAGCGATTGGAAAACCCGTTCACTTTGCCTTACAGGGATTAAAAGGTTTTTAAAAAAGAAAAAAACGAAATTTTGATGAAAGAAAACATTTAGAAAACGGATACAAAATTAGAAGTTTTACTTTATAAAAGGGGAGCTATAAAACACTCCCACAAAAACTTGACTCAATCCACATCAATAGACAGCTTTTGATGGATGGAATTTTTGTTTTCGTTTTTTATATGGGACAACATTCTTTTCGTCCACTCACTATAGGAAAAATCAGGACAGTCATTTGCAAGATAAAAGGAATCTGTACCAAGTATTTTGGCTATGCTTGGAGCGAATGTACCGTTAATAGTCAAAAAATTTGTCTTCCATCCTTTAGCGGATATAGCTTCATAATAATGGGAAACAAATGGGGCTATTAGAATCCCTTCAGAAGGCTTTAACCGAATTTTCTGCTGTTCAATAGTAACTTCTCCTAACCCTTCCTCTGTTTGTAGCTAATGATAATAGGGATAGCCTTCTTCTCTTATAACCATTTCCTGTTCCCATTTATAGCCAATACTTTCAATCGAAAAAGGATTGAAATCATCCAATAAATTAAAATGAACCTCCATTTATGTATCCCCTTACAATAGTTTCGTATTTTTATATAAACTAGTTACTCTTATTATACTTTTTCTCCGTTGTCCTATCTATAATGAATGTATGAAAATGACGACGGAGGGATGGAAATGGAGAAGAAATTCTTTAATCGTATATTATATGGTGGAGATTATAATCCGAATCAATGGCCTAAGGATATTTGGGAAGAGGATATGCGCATCTTTAAAAAAGCAGGCATTAATTCGGCAACGATTAATGTTTTTTCTTGGGCGAAAATTCAGCCCTCGGAAGAAGAGTATTATTTTGAAGAGCTAGACGAAATCATCGAAATGCTAAGTAAGGACAAGTATGAAATTATTCTTGCTACATCTACAGCTTCTTTGCCGGCATGGATGGTGAAAAAATATCCTGAAGTGGCACGAACCGATTATGAAGGCAGACATCATAAGTTTGGACAAAGACATAATGCCTGTCCAAACAGTCTTGTTTATCAGAAGTTTGCAAGCAAATTGGCAGGAAAGCTAGCAGAAAGATATGGAAGTAATCCCCATATAACTTGTTGGCATATTAATAATGAATACGGTGGCGAGTGCTATTGCGAAAACTGTGAGAAGGCATTTCGTGTATGGCTAAAAAATCGCTATAAGACGATTGAAGCATTAAATCAAGCATGGAACTTAGAATTCTGGGGTCATACCATTTATGAATGGGATGAAGTAGTATTACCCAATGCACTAAGTGAAGGAATTGGCAGAGATAAAACTGCCTTTGCAGGAATATCCATCGATTATCGTCGTTTCAACTCGGATAGTATGCTGGAAAATTACAAGATGGAACGAGATGCGATTCGTAAATATGATTCTGTTACGCCAATCACTACAAATTTAATGGGGACTTATAAAAATTTAGATTACTTTAAATGGGCAAAAGAGATGGACCTTGTTTCATGGGACAATTATCCAAGCTATAATACGCCATTAAGCTATACAGCGATGTGCCATGATTTAATGCGAGGTCTTAAAGATGGTCAACCATTTATGTTAATGGAACAAACACCAAGTCAACAAAACTGGCAGCCTTATAATTCTTTAAAACGACCAGGGAAAATGCGTGCCCAAAGCTACCAAACACTTGCACATGGAGCGGATACCATTCAATTTTTCCAATTACGCCGCTCAGTAGGGGCATGTGAAAAATTTCATGGTGCTGTCATCGAGCATGTTGGACATGAAAATACACGAGTATTCCGAGAAGTGATGGAGCTAGGGAAAGAACTGGAGCAATTTGAAGAGATTATAGGTTCAACAATAAATAGTAAAGTAGGAATTATCTTTGACTGGGAAAATTATTGGGCGCTAGAGTATACGAGTGGACCTAATAAAGATTTAACCTATGTAGACCAGATTCATCAGTACTATCAATATTTTTACAATAAAAATATTCCAGTTGATATGATATCGGTGGATAGTGACCTTTCTAAATATGATGTGGTTGTGGCACCAGTTCTCTATATGATGAAAGCAGGCCTAGCAGAGCGGATTACTGCATTTGTTGAAACTGGAGGGCAGTTTGTTACTACTTTTATGAGCGGGATCGTTAATGAATCAGATAATGTATATCTTGGAGGATACCCAGGACCATTGCGCGAAATAGCAGGAATATGGGTAGAAGAAATTGATGCATTAGCTCCAGAGCAAAAGAATGGCGTCGAATTTAATGATGGAAATGCCTATACCTGTCAGCTGCTATGTGACATTATTCATCTAGAAGGTGCAGAGACCATTGCCACCTATAAAGAAGATTTTTACGGGGATACCCCAGCGATTACGAAAAATTCCTATGGAAAAGGGAATGTCTGGTATGTTGGTACCCAAGTAGAACAAGATGGTATTGCCCATTTGTTCAATCAAGTGATAGCAGAAACAAATGTGAAGCCGGTGTGTTCTAACGGAGAAGGACTTGAAATTACGAAAAGAGAGACAACGGATGCTTCTTTTTATTTTGTCATTAATCAAAAAACAAAGAAGCATTTATTACCAGAAGAGCTAGTTGGAAAGCGTAATCTTTTAACAGGAGAAGTAGTGAAAGAAGCAGTGGAGCTAGGGCAATTTGATGTGCTTTTATTGAAATAGAGGTTTGGGGATTTTGAGGCTGCACCGATTAAAGTTCGGTGTGGCTTTTTGGTGTGTGGTGGGAATTATGATGGGAGATGGAGAAGTGGTTTTCATCAATCAGATGAAAACCACAATTCAAGAGGGAAGCAAGAAAAATGGTGTACATCAATCAGACGAACACCACAATCCAAGAAAAAAAGCAGAAAACTTGTTCTCCAAGGGAATGAAAGCCAAGATATCGAGTGGAAAAATGTCCATGATAAACAATACACCTTTTCTCAAAAACCCAAAGCTTTCATCTAACTCCCAATCCATTACACTGGATTACTATAATAAGTAATAAAATTTATATCTTGATTATAATTCCCAAAGCCTTTTCCAAATAACGTAACGCCACCAAGATTTTCTGCATCTTCTTTAATTTCTACCTTTAAATCCCACATTCCACGTTGTTCGTCACGAAACTCGTCAATTGTAGTATCGGATAATTTTTTTCCATCAGCATAAACACCGTGCTTGGTGATGCGAATAGTAAGCAAGATGCCGTATTGATTGGTTTCATTTGGCCACCAATCAGGGGTGAAGCGACCTCTGGTGTCAGAGAAGTCTCCTGGGCTGGTCCAGGTGCATAGTTCTTTTCCATTTAAGGAAAACGTAATGTCAGATGGCCAAACATTATTGGAATATGGAAACTCAGAGGATGCTTCTAATACGATATCAATCATCTCAAGCTTATCAGTTTCTTTTAAAATGGATGGAATGCGATATTCGATAAATCCCTTTGTAAACCAAAGGATAGCTGCTTGATTTTTTTGCGGATCCATAAAGTATTTTGAATCATCGTATTCGCCAATGGGATTTGTGGTAGTAGCAAGTCCACACGTCGGATAAACATCAAAATTAAAATAATGTCCAACAGGAATTTCTTGTTTATAGCTTTCATAAGCAGAGTAGATTTTTTGCGGAAATTGGATTTCAATTCGATCTACTTTTAAGATAGCGACTTTTTGCAGACCAGATTTACCAGGGATTGTTTCGGTTTTCACTAAACCTGCATCGCTCATCTTTGTAATATGTCTACTGACTATCGCGCTACTTATATTCAATTCTTTTGCTAATTCTCCAATATTCATTTTTTTCTTGGATAATAATTTAATAATGTTTATGCGAGTAGGACTGGATAGAACCTCGTACACAGGGATAGAATTTTCCGATATATCTAATTGCATGAGTGATCCCCCCCCTTTTATTACTATTATATACTACATGAATAAATTAATGGCAAAATAATTTATTTTATATAACTTATTAGTTAATTAAAATAAATAATATTATAAAAATAGTATACTATTAAGTTATTGACAACGGTTTCAAATCGTAATATATTTTAGTCATAAGTTTATCTTTGAAGTATGTAACTGGCAATGGATAATGAGTTAGACGTAAAGGAGGAAATGGTACATAGAGCCTATTATCTATTCACGTTTTTCCAAAAATGAATAATGGAGGAATCATAACATGCAAGTGAATTTATTATTAGATAAACAAGGACCGACAATTAGTAAATATATTTATGGGCAATTTGCTGAACATCTAGGACGGTGTATTTATGAAGGGGTTTGGGTTGGAAAAGACTCCGATATTCCAAATGTAAATGGAATTCGAAAAGATGTGGTTGCAGCATTAAAAAATATCCAAGTACCTGTTGTTCGTTGGCCAGGTGGTTGTTTTGCGGATGAATATCATTGGAAAGATGGAATTGGGCCAGTGGAGAATAGAAGTACAATCGTTAATACACATTGGGGTGGAGTAACGGAAAATAACCACTTTGGCACACATGAGTTTCTTGAATTGATTCGTCAATTAGAGTGTGAAGCATATGTAAATGGAAATGTGGGGAGCGGAAATGTACAAGAAATGCAGGAATGGGTTGAATATATGACCATGAACGGAGAATCGCCAATGGCAAATCTTCGCAGAGAAAATGGTCAAGAAGAAGCATGGAAAGTAGAATTCTTTGGCGTGGGTAATGAAAATTGGGGCTGTGGTGGAAATATGCGTCCTGAATATTATGCAGACTTATACCGTAGATATCAGACATATGTACGTAAGTATGGAGAGCATAATATTTATAAAATTGCCTGTGGTCCTAATGTAGATGACTATAATTGGACGGAAGTATTAATGAAAAATGCGGCAAGATTTATGGATGGACTTAGCTTACATCATTATTCTATTCCAACGAGAGTATGGCAGGATAAAGGAAATGCTTTAAACTTCCCAGAAGAACAGTGGTATTCCGTTTTAGAACATGCACAGTATATGGACGAGTTAATTACAAAGCATAGTACAATCATGGATAAATATGATCCGGAAAAACGAGTTGGTTTAATCGTAGATGAGTGGGGTTCTTGGTACAATGTAGAGCCTGGAACAAACCCTGGCTTTCTATATCAACAAAACACGATTCGTGATGCAATGCTTGCTGCTATTACATTAAATATTTTCCATAAGCATGCAGACAGAGTTCATATGGCGAATATTGCGCAAATGGTGAATGTACTGCAGTCAATGATATTAACAGAAGGGGAAAAAATGATCAAAACCCCTACTTATCATGTTTTCGATTTGTATAAACATCATCAGGATGCAGAACTAGTTGATTCTTATGGAGATGAAAGTAATCATGTAACATATACAGCTTCTAAGAAGGACGGAAAATTAACGGTCTCCCTATGTAACTATGACTTAACAGAAACGAGAGAAATTACACTTTCTAGAAAAGAAGGGGAATTTGTAGTAGTAGAAGCAGAATATATTACAGCAAATACTATGGATGCCCATAATACATTTGAACAACCAGATGTTGTAGCAAAAAAAGAGTTTACTAGTTATATAATGGAGAAGGATACATTAAAGGTTACTTTAGCACCTATGAGTGTTGCGAGCATCGTAACAAAGGTGAACTAAGATGGCATGTGTAGGCTGCGAGATAAAGGAACAAGTTAGTCGACTAGATGTTGATGCACTTGTACGAGAACAGCTTTCCTTCGAAATAGATTTAGCCGAAGAGGAAGTAAGAGATCAGCGGTTGAACATATGTGACCAATGTGAGCACCTAAATCAGCATACATGTGGAAAATGCGGCTGCTTTGTCCGCTTCCGTGCTAGCTTAGAGAAAAAAAGCTGTCCGGATAGAAAGTGGTAGCTAGGCTCATTATACAACCTTGATTGACGATTGAAAAAAGAACGGAATAAATACTTAGGGAAGGTTAGCGGTAATGGCTGCCTTCCTTTTTTTGAGCACCTTTTAAGACAACTCTTTTTCATTGCTCGAAAAAAATTTCATAATCCGAAATTTTTTTGTAAATCATAGTGAATATTTTCATTATTTGTAATACAATAACTCTTTGTGGGGAGGAGAAAGAATGAACTTATTAAGAACTACTTTACAGCATTTTAAACCATATTGGCGTAAGTTATTGATTGCTTTATTTTTCTCATTAATTGGTGGTGCCTTTACGATTTTACCTCCAATTCTGGTAGGGAAATTGGTGGATGAAGTAATCGGGGACAAAGCAATAGCATTTATTTTATGGATTGTATTCGGAATATTATCAGCATTTTTAGGAAAGGCGTTATTTGAATCTTTACAAGAATTTGTTCAGGTGAAAATTGGATTTGATGTGATTACAGATATGCAAATTCGCGCGTTTAAAAGACTTCACAGAACGCCGATGTCCTTTTTCTCAAAGACACCTCGTGGGGATATGCTTTATCGACTAACACATGATGTAGAATCGATACAAAACTTGAATAATACGGTTGTACCAAGAATTTTGCAACAAGTAATTAGTGCAATAGCAGCATTTATCACGGTATTTGCGATATACTGGCCAGCTGCGATTGTGATGTTCATTGTATTTGCCATTTATATTCTTCCATCCTTTAAGTTAGGGAAAACGATGCGGAAAATGAGTGCGGTACAAAGAGATATGAGTGCTGACATGTATCAGCATTTGCAGGAAAGTATCGAGAGTGTTCGTTTAGTAAGAACCTATCAAACACAAAAAGAGGAAATTGCTACACAGGAAAAGAAACTGAGCAATTGGAAAAATTACTCTATTCGAGCGGCATTAATTGGGAAAGTCAATTGGCGTCTAGGGAACTTATTTAATATTGCTACTCCTGGTGTTGTGATGCTGATTGGTGGATTAGCCATTTGGCAAGGGAATATTACTGTAGGTACGCTCGTTTCTTGTTTAAACTTTATTCCAATCATGTTCCAGCCTGTTCGTTCCTTAGCGGAAAATGCCTTAACGATTCAACAGGCAATTCCAGCATTGCAAAGAATATACGAATACTTTGATCTGCCGGAAGAGCATGAACAAAATCTTCCGAATTTTGGTGCAGTTCAAGGGGGTTTAGCTTTAGATAATATTTGGTTTTCCTATCCAGGAAGTGATAAGCAAGTTTTAAAAGGTGTATCTGTTTCAGTAGAAACCGGAAAGCATATTGGCATCGTTGGCACGAGTGGTGGTGGAAAAAGTACGCTTATTCAAATTTTACTAGGGCTATATGAACCAGAGAAAGGCTCAGTGACTATTGATGGAAAAAATTTATTTGCCTATAACCGCAATAGTTTTCGCAGGCAGGTTGGAGTAGTCTCACAGGAAACCTTCCTATTAAATAGTACGCTTCGCAATAATCTTCTTTATGGAAAGCCTGATGCAACGATGGAAGAGCTGGAGCAGGCTGTTGAAGCAGCAGGTTTAAAGGAGCTAATCGAGTCCTTGGAGGATAAGTATGAAACGGTTGTGGGGGAACGTGGCTTGAAGCTTTCTGGGGGACAAAGACAAAGGGTTGCCCTTGCGAGAGCCATTTTGCGTCAGCCACCAGTGTTAATTTTTGACGAAGCTACATCTTCCTTAGATGGAGAAACGGAAGAAAAGGTTCAAGACTCATTAGAGCAATTAATTCCAGGAAGAACGACAATTACCATTGCCCATCGATTGATTACAGTCAGAAAGGCAGATACGATTCTGATGCTTGATCAGGGAATAGTTGCCGAACAAGGCACACATGATGAGTTGCTTGCCTTAAAAGGGCAGTATTATCAATTATATCGAGCACAATATAGCGAGCTAGAGAAGGAGATGATTGGATGAGTAAGCAGAATATCTCCAAACAAAAGAAAATCGGCGATGGCAAACGCGTTATTCAATTTTTAATGCCTTATAAAAAATGGGTCATTGGGGATTCGATTGTTATTGCTATTAGCCAGGTTTTTTCAGCATTAATACCGACTTTAGCACTGAGCTGGCTGATCGATACGATTCTTCCAAGTGAGAATAACACCTGGCTATGGGGATTAATGTGGCTTTTGGTATTATCTGCTGTATTAGATTTAGGGATGATGATTATTGATGAGTATTTTTGCCATATTACTGCGAAGTCTGTGACAAATAGACAAAAGCTACGATTATTTGGGCATTTGCAAGTGCTGCCTTTTTCGTTTTATCAAAATAATTCATCAGGAGAATTATTAGCACGAACTTCTGATGATCCAGATACCCTTCATAATTTTTTAGCATGGGAAGGGTCAACCTTTATGGCAAGTGCACAAGGGGTAGTGATTTATAGTATTGTATTGCTGTTCATCCATCCTTATTTAATGATTACAAGTGTTGTTCTTGGAATTCTATTTTACTGGGCATCCAACTATGTAGGGGCTAGAACACGAGCTGCATCAGCGGACGCTAGGGCAGAAGCTTCCAGATATTTAGAGAGATTAAGAGAATCTGTAACAGGTATTCATCTATCACGTGTAATGGGAGTTTCCGACAGTGAAGTAGAAAGTGTTGTTTCCATCAGAGATTCTTTTGTAAAACATTCTTTACGAGAATTAAAGGCAAGAATGCAATCGGTAGTTGTGATTGCAAGCTATAATGGATTTGCATTAGGACTTGTTTATTTTATCAGTACTCTCCTTATCTGGAATGCTGATTTAACTAGTGGTCAAATGTTAACAGCAGGTGGATTAGTAACGATTGCGGCAAATGAAATGCAGCGTCTCCTTCGCAATTGGCTTTCAGTCAGACGAACAGGGCCTGCTTTGGATCGTTCGGATATCTTGCTTTCTCAACCTGTATCAGAAGCAGAAACGAAGCATGGGGTTAGGGGAGAAAGAGCAAGTGGCGATGTGCGCTTGAAAGACGTGTCTTTCGTTTATCCAGATAAAGAAGAGAGTGTATTAAAGGGAGTTTCTTTTGATATAAAGGCAGGAGAAAAAATAGCCTTAGTTGGTCCGAGTGGTTCTGGAAAATCTACCATTATTGATCTGCTCTTTCGATTATATGACACAACAAAGGGTTCCATTGAAGTAGATGGTCGAGAGATTCGAGAATGGGATACAGACTGGCTGCGCTCGCAAATGGCAATTGTTACACAGGATGTACAAATGCGAAGTGGCACGTTGGCAGATAATTTACGAATTGGAAAATCAGATGCTACAGAGAGAGAATTGTATGACGTTCTTCGTGCGAGCGGTTTAGGTGAATTACTCGATACCCTTCCAGATGGACTGAACACAAAGGTCGGAGAAAGAGGAAGCTTACTATCTGGTGGGCAGAAACAGCGTCTATCTTTAGCACGAGCAATTTTGAAAGACGCGCCAATCCTAGTATTGGATGAAGCAAGCTCAGCGCTAGATCCTATTACAGAGGCAAAAATTAATGAAGCAGTTTTAAAAACAACAAAGAAACAAACGATTTTCATTATTTCCCACCGACTATCAACAGTACTATCCGCTGATCGGATTATCGTATTAGATAGAGGCGTAATAGTCGAAGAAGGTACACATAACGAGCTGTTAAAAAATAATAACGGCGTATATTCGCGATTATTCAAACGGGAAGCAGATATTGGAGAGGCGACTGTTAATCAGAAAGATGCACAGCTTATTTAAATAAGGCGAAGAACAGTAATTACATTTTGGGATTACTGTTTCTTTTCGTATGTTTTGATTTTTTGGAGAAAGCAAGTTAGAGATGTTTTAAGAACGAAAAAAGAGGGTTTCTCAGTGCCCGTTTTATCAAAAGAGGAAGGAAAAAGGTAATAGAGAAGGCCGCTCTGAGCCCGTTTTGTCAAAAGAGGAAGGCAAAAGGTAACAGAGAAGGCCGCTCTAAACCCGAGTTGGCATCAGAGCTAGGCAAAAGGTAACAGACTCTTCCCGACAGCGCCCGCTTTCTATTTTTCAAGAAAGTAAAAAGTGCTATAGTTATCATATCGTCAAAATATTCTGAGAGAGTAGGGGGAATACCATGAAAAATACATTAAGAGAATCCTATAACAAAACCGCCTATAAATTAGGCAATCATGGCAAAAGAAATGTACAAGTATTAAAAGAAGCCTTGCAGGAAGTAGACGGAAATGTAGAAAGTGATATGTATGGACAAGGACAAATAATAGAAGACTTTCAGCAAAAAATGGCCAATCTTTTCGGAAAGGAAGCAGCAGCTTTTTTCCAAGTGGAACGATGGCACAGCAAATCGCGCTCCGGATATGGTGTGACGTAAAGGATTTAGGGAAGGTTGCCTATCATCCATTAAGTCATTTAGAAATTCATGAACAAGATGGATTAAAGAAGCTTCATAAAATAGAAACCATCTTGTTGGCTGATGAAACGAGAGTAATAGAATTAGAGGATATTAGGCAAATGGAGAACGGGATTGCCTGCGTGCTGTTAGAATTGCCGCAGCGTGAAATTGGTGGCCAATTACCAAGCTTTGAGACATTAGAGGAAATTTCTCGTTATTGTAAAGAGCATGGAATTAAGCTCCATCTCGATGGGGCTAGATTATTGGAAGTACTACCTTATTATCAAAAAACAGCAGCCGAAGTATGTGCACTATTTGATAGTGTTTATATGTCTTTTTATAAAGGAATCGGCGGAGTTGCCGGGGCAATCTTAGCTGGGAGTGAGGAATTTACAAGCCAAGCAAAGGTTTGGAAACGAAGATATGGCGGTGATTTAATCAGTTTATATCCATATATTTTATCTGCCGATTATTATTACGAGAAACGAGCTCATAAAATGGCTGAATACTATGAATCTGCCAAAGAGCTAGCGGCGTTTTTTAATGGATGTGAAGGGATTCGAACACTTCCAATTGTGCCAGTTTCTAATATGTTCCATGTTCATTTTGATTTGGAAAAAGAAGAGGTAGAGGCTGTTTTAACAGATATTCAAGAAGGAATGGGAATTGGAATAAGTGGCTATGTAAAAGAAATCGATGAAAATACTTGTTCTTTTGAAACTAGCTTAGGTGATGCCTATCAAGAAATTCCGGTAGAAGTGGTTCGAAAAATGTTTGGTTTACTTGCAGAAAAAATAAGGGAAAGAAGGAGCGGGGAATAATGGAAATTATCCAGCAATGGGTTCAAGAGGATAGTGATTATATTCGAAAAAAGCTGGTCGCTTATAATATGGAGCAGTTGCCAGATAAATTAAAAAGTCCCTATGAAAATATTAGTTTTGTTGTAAAAGATGATAATGGCACAATTATGGCTGGCGTAACTGGTCATATGTTTTGGCATCATATGCATGTTGATTTCTTATGGGTGGACGAAAGTGTAAGAAAAGCAGGATACGGCAGCAAGCTCTTAGCGAAGATAGAACAAGCTGCAAAAGAAAATGCATGCACATTTATCTATTTAGATACCTTTAGCTTTCAAGCACCAGCCTTTTACGAAAAGCATGGCTACGAAGTATTTGGGACTCTAGATCATTTTCCAGAAAGGGTTAAACAATACTTTTTGAAGAAAAAATTAGTGGAATAGAAATAGAATGAAAACTTTGATGGGTGGAGAGAAGGGAAGAAGAGGATTGGCTGATAAATCGAAATTTTGGCTGATATCTGTGTTGGATTGGCTGATAAATCGAAATTTTGGCTGATATCTGTGTTGGATTGGCTGATAAATCGAAATTTTGGCTGATATCTGCCTTGATTTGGCTGATAAAGAAAAAAATTCCCTACTATTAGATTAAGAAAGCCTTATTTTCCTTTCAATAGATCCTTTTCTGGAAAAAATAGGGTTGATTAGCAATCGATATATCCATATAATTTGAATAGTAAGAATTTTTAGTTGGTGGTAACGGGAAAAGAAAGGAGATCTATGAGAAAATTTGCGAAATTAATCATCTATTATTTACTTGGCACGATTGCAATACTTGCTTTAAGTGTTTTTCCAAAATACTTTCAAATGAGAGATTTTCCAGAGGGAGAGGGATATTTTTCAACCCTTCTGTCTTTTTTATCACAGGAATTTTTTCAGAAAGATGGATGGGTATATTCCTTAAACGGTGTAGATGAAAAGCCGATATTGGATGTGCTCTGGCCGGCTTTTGTTTATTCGATGGAAATTCTGTTTGGGGCTTTATTGCTAGGATGCGCTGTTGCTTTTATTTTATCACTCGTATCTTTTTTTCTACCGAAATTTCTGTTGCAACCAATAAAGAGAATCCTAGACTTAATTGAATCGATTCCAGACATTATTATTGCAACACTTCTACAAGCGCTAGTCATCTTTATTTTTGTACATACTGGTGTAGAAATATTTGAAGTGGCCAGTTATTCAGATAAGGCATATTTAGGCCCGATTATTACCCTTGCTATTCTTCCTGCTGTTTCATTATTTAAAATTCTTATCCTGATGATGGAAGAAGAATTTTTGAAGATGTATGTAACCTTTGCAAGAAGTAAAGGGATTCATAACTTTCCGATTTTGCTGAAGCACATACTTCGAAATATTATTCCAGTCTCGTTCCATCATTTAAAAATAATTATATGGGGCTTGCTATCTAGTCAATTTATTATCGAACGGCTCTTTAATGTACATGGATTTACTTATTTTCTCGTAGAAAGCTTTACGCCAATGACAATTGCTGTGTCCTTGCTGCTTATATTTACGCCATTTTTTATTATTTTTCAACTAGTTGATATCGTGTTGAAAGAGGAGAAAGAACCAGCACGTGATTTGAAAAAAGAATCGAGGAAAGAGAAGCTAACCTTCACACACTTTGCCTCCTCCTTTAAGGTATTTCTTCTTAATATAAAGGATGGATTCCAACAATTTAGCTGGCGAAGATTTTCCTTAATTCGTCCAGTTATGTGGGTAGGAAAGATGTTAGGCAGCCATATGAAAAACTGGAAATTTGCTGTTGGGAGCTTGTTTTTTATCGTGGTAATTGGGTATAGCATTCTTTACTCTGTTACAACTAATAATCATGTTGATCAAATGAATTTATTATATGCTGAAGATGGAGCGACCCTAATTGCTGCTCCGCCTTTTGCGCCAACAGAACCTTTTTTCTTTGGGTCTGACAAAATGGGGTATAGCCTTTTTGATCAAATTGTTATTGGGGCAAAATATACCTTGCTTTTTGCCCTGCTTATTGCATTTTTACGAGTAATTGGTGGATTACTGTTTGCGGTTGTTTATTCTTTTCATGTCAAACCTAAAGTGCAGCAATGGTTGGCAAAGACTGTAGATTCGATTCATTTTATGCCATTAAGCTTGATTGCCTATATTTTGCTAAGACCGATCCTGTTACCTGGCTTTGACGGATTCAGCTATTCCTTTTGGGAAAGGGTCTTTTTAGAAACGATGATTTTAACTTTACTAGTTGTACCATTAACGACCGTATTATTAGGAAAAGAGATTAATCGCGTGCTAGATTATGAATTTATTGCAAGTGCTAAGGTGATGGGCGGTGGGAAATTTCAAATCTTTACTCGGCATATTCTTCCACATTTAGGACCAAGACTTACCATTCTATTTGGACAGCAATTTATCCATGTTTTGTTAATCTTTATGCACTTAGGTATGTTTGATTACTTCTTTGGTGGAACAAAATTATCAATGGATGCTATGTTTGCAGATCCTCCTCGATCGATTACCTATGAATGGTCTGGGTTAATAGGACAAGTTGGCAGACTAGCTCTCGGATCCGGAAGATACTGGTATTTGTATTTACTCGTTCCATTTATTCTTGCAATTTTTGCGATGCAACTGATTGTACAAGGTGTAAAAGAGGTGCAACAAGTAAAAGTAGGAGTAATTTTTAAGCATCCAAATCCAAATATGTATAAGAAAAAACAAAAACTAGAAAAAAAGGAAGTAGCCCCATCCATAACAAAAGAAAGTTTTACACAGATAGGGAGAGATTCGAATGGAAATCAGGCAATTACACCGCCATGATGCCGAAGCATATTTTGCACTAAGATTAGAAGCGCTGAAAACAAATCCAGAAGCATTTGGGTCTAGCTATGAGGAAGAAAAAGACTATCCGATTAGTCGAACAGAGAATAGGTTAGCTGATTCATCTTCATATGTATTTGGAGCATTTGTTGAAAATCAACTAATCGGTGTCTTGACCTTAATGAAGGATACGAAACAAAAAATGAGCCATCGCGGCCATTTATATGCAGCCTATGTTACTCCTTTAAACAGAGGAAAAGGCGCTGGGAAACAGTTAGTACAAATAGCAATTAATAAAGCACAGGAGTTACGAGAGATAGAGCAGCTATATTTAGAAGTAGTTGCTGATAATATACCAGCCAAAAAGTTATATGAATCCTTGGGGTTTGAAACCTATGGCATTGATCGAAAGGCATTAAAAGTTAGTGGGAAATATTATGATGAAGCATTAATGGTTCTCTATTTATAGTAGATTTTAGGCTGTGGTTAAACTTTTACTAGTAGAAGTTTGGCCACAGTTTTTATTTTTTCCTAGATAAACTATTCGAATATTATAATAAAAAATTATTTAAATATAAACAATTGAGGAAAAAGTCCGATATATTATTTGTAAATGAAATTGAATTATTCAGTAAATTACTTTAATATGGTACATACGAAGTAATAAATCACCTTGTTTTTTAGTGAATCTAATTCTATTTTACTAGTTTAAAAGAAAGAATGATTTAGAAAATAGAGGAAGACAAACAAAGAATATTCGTTATAAAAGAAAGGAGGAGAAAAATAGGAAAACTAAAAATTGCTATTTCGGAATATTCTTAAATTTATTCCAATGGATAGAAAGGACGACATATCTTAAGTAGTGGGGGTCTTAAATCATCAAGGGGGAGAACTTGTGATGGCAAAAATAAAGTTTAGAAAAATAAAAATAGCTGGTCCAAAGAAAGAGAAAAAACCAAAGCAATCTAGTAAGCTAATGAATGGGAATTTTAAATTTTTTGGAAAGTTAAAATTAAATAATAGTCAGTTACATAAGTTAAATAATGTATCAATCGGGTGGAAATATGGAATTACGTTACTGCTTGTTTTTGCACTTTTAATCATTACTACTATTCTAGTAACGACACGTTTAGTTCATATTAATGGCAATATTGAACAATTAAATAAAACAGATGAAAGAGCACTAATTATTACAGAAATGGGTTCGATTACTCGTGAAAAAAGTATTAGCATTTTAAATTATCTCGACTATCAAAATCCTACATATGTGGATGATTATCAAGTGAGTATTACTAAATTTAATGAATATGAAGAAGCGATAAAGAAAGATATTCGAAATGAGGAAGAGCAAGCTTTATTTGATGAAATTGTCGAACGCGATAAGAAAATGAATGAATTATTTATTGATCAAATTATACCTGCGATACAAGCAAATGACAGATCCGCTATTAATTCCTTAAGCTTAACAAATACAACACTTCGTAATAGAACGATTACTGCTTTAAGTAAAATGCAAGAATTGGTACAAGTTAGTCGTACAAAAGCAGCAAGTGATGCGGTTGATAGTGCAGCTATCGCGACAAAAACCTTAGTTATTGCAATGATTACTGCTCTAATTATCGGTACAGTATTAATCATCATTATCAGTCGAATCATTACTCGTAATTTAAAGAAAGTTGTTCAAGTTAGTGATACAGTTGCCAATGGGGATTTAACTGCTGAGAACATTAATTATGAAGGCAAGGATGAGATTGGTAAATTAGCTCAGTCCATGAATAAAATGAGCAATAATCTCCGTATGGTTATTCAAAAGATATCAGAAGTATCGATTACCGTTAACAAGCAAAGTGAGAATTTATCCCAATCTACAAATGAAGTGACTGCTGGAAGTCAGCAAGTAGCAACAACCATGCAGGAATTATCTTCCGGAGCAGAGAATCAAGCAAATACGGCAAGTGATTTAGCAGCATCAATGGAATCCTTTTCTGGCACGATTGGCGACGCCTATACGCAAGGGGAGTTAATATATCAATCCTCTAATAAAGTGTTAGGGATGACGAATGACGGTAGTCGATTAATGGAGTCTTCTATAGAACAAATGAATGTGATTAATAAAATTATGAAAGAGGCTGTAGAAAAAGTACATGGCTTGGATACACAGTCTCAGGAAATATCGAAATTAGTTTCTGTTATCAAAGGAATTGCTGATCAAACAAATTTACTTGCCTTAAATGCAGCAATTGAAGCAGCACGAGCTGGAGAGCATGGGAGAGGATTTGCAGTAGTCGCAGATGAAGTAAGAAAGCTTGCCGAACAAGTTGCATTCTCTGTCACAGATATTACAAATATCGTAGGAAGTATTCAAAAAGAATCAAGTGTTGTAACAGATTCCCTACAAGGTGGATATGAAGAAGTAATGAAAGGTACAGAACAGATTAAAACAACGGGTGCAACCTTTAATGGCATTAAAGATGCCGTAAATGACATGGCGAATAGCATTGGGGTTGTTTCAGAAAATCTTGCATCCATTTTAGAAACAAGTAAAGAGATGAATCGCTCGATTGAAGATATTGCAGCAATTTCCGAAGAGGCAGCTGCAGGTATCGAACAAACTTCTGCTTCCGTTCAGCAAACAAGTAGTTCGATGCAGGAGCTGGCCGATAGTTCACATGAATTATCCAATTTAGCAGTGGAGTTAAATGGATTAGTGAAGGAATTTAAAATCAAATAACGATGGAAAGTTGAGAAACGAGACAAGGTTTCTCAACTTTTTTTCATAGTTAAGGAGTATAAGTTTTTAAAGTTAATTCAGTGTCTAGATCCGGGTATCCAGAGGCCGATAAGCTTCCCGCCCTATCCCTATGATAAGTCAACCTCGGTTCACTGACGTTCACCGTGGTCCTATATCTCTGGATAAGTCGCTCAGCCCCACACGCAGCTATACGGGTGCCCTTAGCATTTCTTATTTTTTCGAAAAATGAAAATTTCGGGTATAAAAATAAATAGTAATATGCTATGATGGAGGAAATAAATCTCATTGGCTTAGTAGTTGATTGCTGATGTCTTAGGAGAGCGATACTAAATGGAAATTTGGAAGCGGAATTTACTTGTTTTGTGGATAGGAGTTTTCTTTACCTCCGCGTCATTTAACATGGTAATTCCCTTTTTGCCAATTTTTCTTCTAGAATTAAATGTTCACGAAAACACAGAGATTTGGTCAGGTGTATTGTTTAGTGCAGCGTTTTTTGCAGGAGCCTTTGCTTCACCATTTTGGGGAAGGCTTGCAGACAAATATGGAAGAAAACCGATGATTATTCGAGCTGGATTTGTGCTTTTTGTGGTTTATACTTTAGCAGCTTTTGTTACGAACCCTTATCAATTATTAGTACTTCGAATACTGCAAGGATTGTTATCTGGTTTTATTCCTGGGGCGATTGCCTTAATTGGAACGAATACACCTTCTGATAAAACAGGCTATGCTTTATCGATGATTTCTACAGCTTCTGCATCGGGAGGAATAATGGGACCATTAATTGGAGGAGTGATTGCCCAATTAGTTGGAAACCGCCTTTCCTTTGCGAGTGCAGGTCTTCTTGTTTTCATTGCTACCCTTTTAATTATCTTCTGGGTAAAAGAGGATAACTTCTCGCCAAGTAAAGAAAAGGGATCTGTTAGAAATGACTTGCGCATAGCCTTTTCGAATAGGCCACTTATGTTAGTACTCCTTTTAACGGTGGTCACCTCCTGCTCTATTATGACCATTGAGCCAATTCTTCCACTCTATATTTTGGAGGTTGGTGGTTCGATGGATAAAGCCTCCTTATTGGCTGGGATTATCTTTTCACTTCCTGGGATTGCAAGTGTTATCATGGCACCATATTGGGGGAAGTGGGCAGACAAGGTTGGCTTTAACCGCATCTTATTTATTGGATTATTAGGTGGGGCACTTGGTACCTTTTCACAGATTATTTTCAGTAATATTTGGGGATTCTCGATTACTCGTTTTATATTTGGTCTCTTTTTCTGCGCTGTTTTTCCAGCTTTAAATGGGTTAGTTGTAAAAACGACGGCAGAAAATTTTCGTGGGAGAGCCTTCAGTCTAAACCAAACAGCAACGCAGCTCGGCGGAATGTTTGGACCGATGATCGGAGGTTTCATTGGAGGCATTTTCCCTGCTCAGTCCGTTTTTATTGTAACAGGTATGTTGCTATTGGTAGCAACAGGAATTGCCTATAAAAAAGGAAATGTGTTTAGAACGACCATTAAGCAAAAGGTAAAAATCGTGACCCACGGAAAATAAAAGATAGAGACTTCAAATGCTGTGCTAGCATGATAGGAAGTCTCTTTTTTTGTCGCAAAAATTTCGTCAGTCCGCTTACATATTTCTATTAGAGCAAGAAAGAATAAAGGGTGGAGGTGACAACCATGGCAAAAAATAAAAATAAAAATGCGAAACAAGCAGTACAAGATGATACATCTCGTCAATATGATCACGAATTTGCTAATGAACCATTAACAGCAGCAGAGAAATTAAATAATAAAAAAACGAAAAAGAGACAATAAATATCTAAACTAGCATGTTCTCTTGAAGGGGACTAAACAAGTAAATCGCACACTTACTCACATTGTTTGAGTAGGTGTTTTTTTGTTGATATTAAGCTATTTATAGCGATATTCATTCCCAATTTAGCATGAAATGAACTTTTCGATATTTTTCTGCAATTATGAATCTGTTTCTTTTTTAACAAAGGCTATGTTGTTGTTCATTATAGATATTCGGATAGGTATGAAAATTCATAGGCGGAGAATTTTCGACTAATCTGTAAAAAGGGAGGATAGAAGCAGATATAGGAGGAGATATTCCGCATAACTGCTTAAAATAAGACAAAATCCAAAGTTTTGGATACGATAAGCGGAAAAACCTCTCTTATTTTTATAGAAATATGCGTGTTTTTGATAATAAGCGGAATTTTTCCGTTTACTTTTCGAGAGCACTAAAGTCAGCATGAAAACGCTGTAATTTATTATAAAAAATGAATTTTTTTTGCTAAGATTTCATTGGCCCCGAGAAGAAAACCCGTTCCTTCCATACAGGGATACTTTTTTCTACTTTAATGAGAGCTGAGATTGATTCCTCCTTACAGCAGGAAAATATAAGGGGGAAATAGAAGGTAAGTATGGTTAATTTCTTTTAGAAAAGAGTGGGGGAGGCTGGAATATTTAAAAAGATGCGGCAGCATCCAAAAAGGGACAGTATGGAATGCTAGCAGATGATGCATGTAATGCGATTAATGATGTAGTGAGATAAAATAATGCTAAAGGGGAAAGAAAAATGGACGCGCGGATTAAAGAACTAGTAGACTTTGCAAAAAATCAATGGGGACTAACAGAATATTATTTAGGAAGGCATCGTTTATTTAGAAGGCTAATGTTGGATGGGGAGACGTTAAATATTTTAAATATGGAATGGTTCCCTAATATTTATGCCGATTGGACAGATGAGGAGGAGAATCCTGAAGGGACTGCTTCTATCGATATAAACATCCATACGAAGGAGTTCCAATCTGTTATTTTTGTGCAGGGGCTGACCTATGCGGAAAAGGGAGTTGTTTTTGCAAATAAAGATATAAAAGAGGTTAAGGAGTGGCTCACTGCTTTCACGGGGTTATATATGGAGAAAGATTTTGTTTGCAAGCAAACAGACGAAAGGGAGTATTATTTTGAGGAACAGTGGAATGGTGTTCCGTTATCCCCATCCTGTTCGATAAATGTAGGGTTTAATGAAAATGGAGAGTTAACTTTTTATGCGAAAAACGTAAGTGTGACGACGTATAAGAGAGAGTTGGAAGAAGAATATACTTTATTGCTAGCTGATATAGAAGATATAGCGAGAGAACAGGTTGTTTTAGCTAAATTTCCTGAAGATGATGGTATGATAATGGTATATGGAGTGGAAGAAACGTACATAAGAAATGATCGCAAAGGAAGCATCCTATTTATACAGGAGCAGGTTGGTTTTCGAAAGAACATCAATAAAGAAATTGACTGGCAGGAACCAATGAAGGATAGCTTTGAAAGAAAGTTCTTGCATTGGGATGATGAAGTGAGTGTGGGAGATGCTTATTTAAAAGGGACGCATCCAGATTCCTTGCCAATCATGGATGAAGATGCAGAAAAATGTATCCAAGAAGTAACAGATTTTTTGCGAATGAAGTATCCGAATGATTCGGGTAAATGGATGCTTAAATATTTATATAGAGAAAATTTTAAGTTGATTGCACATCTTGAAGAGAGTATCCCTAAAAGTCTGTTTGCAGGAAGAATCCTTATTTTTCATGATAAAGACGGAAAGATAGTGAATTATATGGATAGAAAGGAACTTTGGGATGAAATTCTCGACGCAAAAATCAATGAAGAGAAGGAGATAAAAGTAACCGAGGAAGAGGCTTATCAAAAACTGAAACCATATTTTACCCTGACTCCATATTATGTGTATGATTCAGAAGATAACAGATGGGTACTATGCGGAAAACTAGACTGTGATTACTTTGTAGATGTGGAAAGTGGA
The DNA here is from genome assembly GCF_038007965.1 of Niallia sp. FSL W8-0635. Lineage (GTDB taxonomy): Bacteria > Bacillota > Bacilli > Bacillales > Cytobacillaceae > Niallia. The sequence goes on from NZ_JBBOYD010000001.1 coordinate 790,624, forward strand.
GAAACCAGTAAGCTAGAGAATTCCTTTTTTATTAATTAATATGTTAATACGTTGTTGTTAAAATAAATGGAATTAGAATATCTTGGACTCCAATCATAAGCATCGCAAAGAACAAACACCAAAGATTTTAAACAGAAGGAGGAAGAAGAATGGACTCTTCCCTTGAATTACAAATGCTCATTCAATTATTTGAGCGAGCTGCACTTTTACTTTTAACTTTATTTTTTATGACTAGAGTTCCGAAATTCAAAGAAACTTTGCAAAAGGATCATCACTCTCCAACAGAGCTTACGTTAATCACACTGATATTCTGCGCATTCGCTCTATTTGGTACCTATTCAGGGATTCAAGTAGAAGGTTCGATTGTGAATATCCGAACAATTGCAATTATGTCAGGTGGTATCCTATTTGGTCCGTGGGTTGGGATAGTAACAGGAATTGTATCCGGCGTACACCGTTACTTAATTGATATTGGTGGCGTAACCTCTGTCCCTTGTTTGATTACCAGTATTTTAGCAGGTGTAGTATCAGGCTATATTCATCATCGTGTAAAAAAGAATAGCCGTTGGATATATGGGATTGTAGCGGGGATGCTATGTGAAATACTAACAATGATTCTGATCTTATTCCTGGCAGACCCCTTTGATTTAGGAGTAGAGATTGTATCCAAAATTGCCTTGCCGATGATTTTAGGACAAGTTAGTATTGGGTTAATTGTCTTAATGATTGCTAGTGTGGAAGGGGAAAAAGAAAGAATTGCTGCACAGCAGGCACAGCTAGCCCTTAATATTGCCAATAAAACATTGCCGTATTTCCGTTCCATCAATGGGAATTCCTTGCGTACAATTTGTACGATTATAAAAGAGGATATTCGGGCAGATGCAGTGGCAATAACGGACACAAAGGATGTTCTTGCATACGTTGGTTTTGGTGAAGAAAAGTACAAAATTGGCCAGGAAATTATTAGTGATTTAACGAAAGATACCATTCGAAGTGGAAAGATTACCATTCGCAATAATATCGCTGATCATCACACTCCACAGATTCATTGTTTATTGGTTATTCCTTTAGAAGAAAGAGGAGTAGTAACCGGTACGTTAAAAATCTATTATCGAAAAGCATATACGATTACAAATACGCTCCAAACAATGGCGATTGGATTAGCACAAATTATCTCAACCCTTATGGAGGTTTCACGAGTAGAGCAGATGAAGGAAGAGGCAAATAAGGCAGAACTTAAAGCCTTGCAGACAAAAATCAATCCACATTTCTTATTCAATGCCCTTAACGCGATTGCATCAACGACACGTCGGGATCCAGAAAAAGCACGAGAATTAATTATTAATTTATCCGGTTATATGCGTTACAACCTAGAGGTAGGAGAAGAGCTTATTGATATTCAGCTTGCCCTTCAGCAAGTAAGAGACTATATCCAAATTGAAAAAGCCCGCTTTGGCAATCGACTACAAGTGAACTATGAAATAGATGATACACATATTAAGCTTCCTAGTCTGCTAATCCAGCCATTAGTGGAAAATGCTGTTATTCATGGAATTTTAAAACGAAAAGGACCTGGAATTGTCACAATAGCAGTCAAAGATTTAGGGGGAAAGGTCCGCGTCAGTGTACGAGATACAGGAGAAGGGATAGACCAGGCAGTGATTGATCGCCTCGCAAAAGAAGAGGTATCATCCAAACAAATCGGTTTAACGAATGTCCATCAACGAGTAAAATTAATGTATGGAACAGGCTTGATTATTCGAAGATTAGAGCCAGGTACGGAAGTTTATTTTGATATAACGAAGGAGATAGCATGAAAGCAATCATTGTTGAGGATGAAATTCCAGCAAAAGAGGAACTAGAATATTTAATTCAAACACATAGCAGTATTGAAATTGTTGCCTCATTTGAGGATGGTCTAGATGTCCTTAAATTTTTACAAGCAGAAGAAGTCGATGCCATCTTCTTGGATATTAATATCCCTTCCTTAGATGGAATGTTTTTAGCAAGCAATATTAGTAAATTTGCAAAAAAGCCTTATATTATTTTTACAACAGCCTATAAGGAGCATGCGGCACAGGCTTTTGAATTAGAAGCATTTGATTATATTTTGAAGCCTTACGAAGAAAAGCGAATAGCGGCGATGCTTGCAAAATTAGAATCAGCTTATCAAAGAGAAAGTAAAGGACCAGAAGAGGTGACAACAGAGGTAAATCGCCGTATCAACCTGCGTAAAAATGAAAATATTATTGTGACAGATGTAAATGATATCTACTATGCAGAGGCGAGTGAAAAAGTAACAGTCGTTTATACAAAATCAGAGGAATATATGATGCCGATGAGTATTTCTGATTTTCACGATAAATTGCCACAGGATACTTTTTTTCGCTGTCATCGTTCCTACACAGTAAATCTTTCGAAAATCCATGAAATTGTGCCATGGTTTAATCATACGTATTTAGTTCGATTAAAGGATATGAAGGCAGAGATACCAGTTAGCAGAAGCAAAGCAAAAGTATTTCGACAACTTATGCATCTGTAATTACCATTCATTCCGAATATAGGGCATTTCATTCTGATACCGGTTTCAAAATACTTTCAGGCGGTATAATTTAACTATAAATAGAAAGAATAAACAACCTTTTATAGTAGAAAATACTGTTTATAAACCGAGTAGAAAGAGGAGATCGGAATGAAAGAACGCAATGGAAATCGCCTTCTTATAGTGATTGGTACAATTATTGTTCAAATGGGGTTAGGTACCATTTATACATGGAGCTTATTTAATCAACCACTTGTTGATAAATATGGATGGGATTTAAGTGCAACCGCAATAACGTTTTCGATTACAAGCTTTGCGCTAGCATTTTCTACCCTATTTGCAGGGAAGATTCAAGATAAATGGGGATTGCGTCGATTAATTGCTGTCGCTGGAATCCTGCTTGGTGGAGGATTAATGTTAAGCTCTCAAGTATCGTCCCTATGGATGCTATATCTTGTTGCAGGAGTATTAGTTGGTTTCGCAGACGGTACGGCTTATATTACTTCGTTAACGAATTTAATTAAATGGTTCCCTGAGAAAAAAGGACTAATATCTGGAATTTCTGTAGGAGCGTATGGAACCGGTAGCTTAGTTTTTAAATATTTAAATGCAAGCTTTATCGAATCATTTGGTGTTTCAACAGCCTTTTTAATCTGGGGTGTTATCGCATTAGCTATGGTAGTAGGGGGCTCATTCCTCGTAAAAGAAGCGCAAGAGGTAGAAGCAACAACAGCTTTAGCAACTGGTCAAAAGAATTATACAGTGAAGGAAATGCTGAAAACGAAACAAGCATACTTACTATTTGTTATTTTCTTCACCGCATGTATGAGTGGGCTGTATTTAATCGGAATTGTAAAAGATATTGGTGTAAGCCTAGCACATTTAGATGTTGCGACAGCAGCCAATGCGGTTGCGTTAGTAGCGATATTCAATACAATTGGGCGTATTATTCTTGGTGCATTATCTGATAAAGTAGGGCGAATCAAAGTAGTTTCTGGAACATTAGTAGTTACTGCAGTAGCAGTTACTGTTTTAAATGTAGTTCCATTAAACTTCCCATTATTCTTTGCCTGTGTAGCAGCAATTGCTTTCTGTTTCGGAGGAGTTATTACCGTTTATCCTGCTATTGTCTCTGATTTCTTTGGTCTGAAAAATCAAAGCAAAAACTATGGAATCATCTATCAAGGTTTTGGATTTGGCGCACTGGCTGGATCTATGATTGCAGCAGTACTAGGAGGATTTCACGCAACCTTTACAGTTATTACAGTATTATGTGTGGTTTCATTTGTTATTACATTGATTATCGAGCCACCATTTATGAAGCAAGAACCAAAAGAGAAAAAGCAACGTCAGCCTGAATTGGCAAATCGCCTTGGATAAAAAAGAAAAAGGAATAAAGAAACGAAAAGGAGCCAGCTACGATGATTGTAACTGGCTTCTTCCTATTTAACTTACTTATGCAATTGCTGTTTCTTTTTTATGTTTATTGTTTCTTCTATTATTAATTTGATTTTTGATATATGGCATTGCATATCGGTCAAGACCGAATTTACCTGCATTTGCACCTGCTACGATAACGAAGATTGCTAATAGAATCATTTGTCCATTTGTACTTACTGTTCCACTGAATAAGAAGGCGAAGTTCATTACCATACCCATTAATGTTGCAAAGCTTGTAAATAAACCTAAGATTAACGCAATCCCTACAAGTACTTCTCCCCATTGAACCATGAAACTGAATAAATCTGCATTAGGAAGTGCTACATGCTCTAGAAATGTTGCCCACCAGCCTTGTACTGCCGGATGATCGCCTGTGCTACTTGCGATGGCCCCTTGTAAAAATCCACTTGCATCAAACCCACCACTTGTTAATTTTTCATACCCTGCATGGATAAATTGATATCCAAGATAAATTCTAATCACCGCTAAAATTCCTGCAACCACTTTATTATTTCTTAATAAGTCTAACATGTTACTCCATCTCCTTAAATTTAGTTATTAGTTTATTTATTTGGTGATATTGTTCACTGTTTCACATTTACTTTTACAAGATCTTGTTTGTTTCTTACTACACTCATATAATAACACTATTTCTAACGTAAGAAAGTTATTTGTGATGCGATTCACAAATTGGACATAAAGTTATGTCTAATTTGTGGCGACCTTAATTAAATAGGGACAACATATTCGAAATGGGTTTAATCACTGAAAAATGGGTAGCTATTGATTATAGATGGTAGCAAAAATTCTAAACTTAGATGTTGAATCTGTTTTTTCGAATTTTCCTTTCGCTTTTCAACTAACATTTTCGGAATTTATTCTATTTCCCACATTTCATATCTATTCGAACCTGAAACATAAGTCTAGATTTGATAGAATAGAAAGGATCAAATCATTTTTTTATGCTTTTCCACATAGATATAATTTAAGGGACAGTATAGCAAAATACGTCTTTAGTCGTAGACAATATTCCATTTAAAGTCTATAGCAAGAAATAGCTTGTTTACGTTAAAATAGAATTAAATAAAAACGTACATTTTTGAAACAAATGATGATTAGAAACGTATAAAAATTAAAGGAATACAAAGGCAGGAGTCGATTATAGTGAACTCATTTTTAATGTTTTTAGTACGAACAGGCATCTCTTTTCCTGTAGGTGCTTTAACATGGTTAATCAGTTATGTGGGATTTGACCAATATTTCTTCCTTTCCGTTGCATATGGGATAGGAGCAACCGCTGTTACTTATTTTATCTCCGATGGTGTAATCAAACATCAGCTAATGGTAAGGCAAGGATTATCAAGAAAAGAATATAAATTTATCCAGACACAATTAAAGGAAGCGAATGAGAAAATTAGTCGTTTAAATCGACATGTATTTGCCATCCGTCATTTTCCTTCCTTTAAACAAAGAATTGATTTAATGCGAGTAACAAAGAAAATTTATCGATTAACAAAAGAAGAGCCACGCCGTTTCTATAAAGCAGATAAATTCTATTATTCTCACTTAGATTCATTAGTGGAGATTGCTGAGAAATATGCCCTGTTATCAGCTCAACCAAAAAAGAACAGAGCTTTACAGGCAACTTTAAATGATACTAGAAAAACTTTAGAACAGCTTTCCAGAACGCTAGAAGACGATCTTCATGAAATCCTGTCAGATGATATTGATGATTTGCATTTTGAATTAGATGTAGTAAAGCATACATCTTATAAGGAGAAAGACACTGATTTGTTAGATGAAAGCAGGCGGCCTAAATGACAGATGAACGAGAAATGAAAAATAGTACAGATGATTATTTCTCTGACCCTTTAGGAGAAAGCAATAATTTGTTGATGAAAAAAGGCGAAACAGCTGAAACTGTTCGCCTTATTGATGTTTTGCCACCAGAAATTCAGAAGCGGGCATATGAATTGGCTGCGAAGCTTGATCCGACTAATCATCGAATGACGATTTCTTACGGAGCAGAAGCTCAGAAGAAATTGCTTTCTTTTTCTCATATGATGATTGAGCATGTACAGCGTAAAGATGTCGGAGAAGTAGGCGATGTAGTTGGCGAGTTAATGGAAAGACTAAATGAAATAAATCCAGATGAATTACGTGTAGAGAAGAAAGGTTTTTTTCGCAGATTATTTAGTCGACCATCTAGAAGTGTGCAGGAAGTCCTTTCTAATTATCAAAAAGCAAGCGCGCAAATAGATCGAATGAGTGTACGTCTCGAGCGGAGCAAAAATGTCCTGACTGCAGACATTCATTTATTAGAGCAATTGTATGAGAACAATAAAACGTATTTCCAAGATTTAAATGTCTATATTGCGGCGGCTGAAATGAAATATGAAGAAATGACGGAAAAGCTTATTCCTAACCAAAAAAAACTGGCGGAGGAATCAGGGGATCGGATGAAGCTACAAGAGGTAAATGATTTAATTCACTTTGCTGAATTACTCGAGAAGCGTATTTTTGATTTAAAGGTCAGCAGGGAAATTACGATCCAAACAGCTCCACAAATCCGCTTGATTCAACATACGAACCGAACTGTTATTGATAAAATTCAGTCATCGATCATGACCGCGATTCCTTTATGGCGAAATCAAGTTTCCATTGCTTTGACTCTTCTAAGACAGCGTAATGCCATAGAAACGCAAACGAGAATGAACACAAATAGGGTAGACTCAAATGTAAGAGAAATGGCAACAATCGCGAATGAAAATCGATCAGCAATGCAGGAAATAGAATCATTAAAAGAAACGCAGCATAAATTGATGAATTCGTTAGAAGAGACACTTCAAATCCAAGAAGAAGGCAAGCAAAAAAGAAATCAAGCAGAGCAAGAGATTGTTCAAAGAGAAGGAAATTTAAAACAAGCATTGAATACTGATAATAATAGGTATTAAAAAAAAGGCTGCAGAAAATGACAGCCTTTTTTAATACCCTTATTTAATCCATTAACTTCCCAAAGGAAATACGTTTATTTAAGAAATGCATAATAGGTATACCGATTGCCATAACAACAAATTCACCAATAGCTGTTGTTCCCCATGTGATTAAGAAAGGGAATCCAAGTGCAAGATGCAATTGATAGGCAATAATAAACATATTAAAAGTAAAGACAAGTGTATTAATGATCATTCGTAAAAGATGATTTTTCACAAACTTGCTTATACCAATTGTGATTAACAAACAAATAATAGAATGAGCAACACCAAAAGTTAAATCGTATAACTTAATAGTTGAAAGGAATAAGTTTGCTAAAAATACGCCAACGACAATCCCATAAATATATTTTTTGTTAAATACAACAAGATGATTAAATAATTCCGAAATACGATATTGAATGCTTCCAAATGCAATTGGCGCAATCGCAATCGTAACAGCCACATATAATGCTGCCACCAAGCCATTAACTGCAAGTGTTTTTGTTTTCATTTTCTCTGCTCTCTCCCTTAGTTTTTTTACGTGGGATGGTCTCGAACCACGTTAAACAATAACTTTCACACAATGAGTAATCATATAATAGATATCGTATGTCCGTCAATGGAATTTTATCCCGCTTTAAGCGGAGGGAGTTCCTTGTATACGTAGAGTGATAATGAAAAAGATTGTAGACGATCCCTTTTCAATAATTATTCATTGAAAGGGGAAGTGTAGTAATGGAGAGCAATAGCGATGAAAGTGATTCTTCCATGAAATGGAGTTACACTAAAAATAGGAACAAATAAATAGATAAAGAGGTGATGTAATGAGTATTATATTGGCATTACTAGCAGCCATATTTGCAGCATTAACAGGAATACTAGCAAAGATAGGGATTAAAGATGTCAATTCAAATTTAGCAACGGCAATTAGAACAATTGTTGTAGTAATCATGGCTTTTTTAATGGTTTTAATCACGAAACAATTAGATAGCATATTTCTGGTTAGTAGGAAGTCACTTGTCTTTCTTGTTTTATCAGGAATAACAACAGGGCTATCATGGCTTTGCTATTTTAAAGCAATCCAAATTGGCGATGTTTCAAAAGTAGTTCCAATCGATAAATCGAGTGTTATTTTAACGATTCTTTTTTCTTTTATTTTTTTAGGAGAGCCAGTGACGACTGCGATTGTTATCGGCGGTACACTTATTGCAATAGGTACCTTTGCTTTAATAGGAAAAATTAAAAAGAGCTCTGACACATCGTATTCCAATTCATACATATTTTTAGCGTTGCTATCAGCGGTCTTTGCAGCATTAACAGCGATTCTCGCGAAGATTGGGATAGAAGAGGTAGATTCAAATGTGGCAACCTTTATTCGTACCATCGTTATAATTATCTTTGCTTGGGGAATTGTCTTCTTCCAACGAACACAGAACCAAATGAAAACAATATCTAGGAAAAGCTATCTTTTCTTAATCCTATCTGGAATAGCAACAGGTTTGTCATGGTTATGCTTTTTTGCAGCAATTTCCATTGGGAAAGTATCAATAGTAGCACCAATTGATAAGTTCAGCGTCGTAATTACTGTCATTTTAAGCATAATTATATTAAAAGAAAAGCCAACGAAAAACACATTGGTAGGATGTGCGATTATTACAATAGGAACGATATTTCTTTTATTTTAAAGCTGATACTAAGGAAGACCTTTACTATACATAAAGTATAATTAGGTCTTTTTTTTTAGAAATATAGTGCAGATATAGCTAGCTATCATCATTTAAGATTCTTTGAATTTCTCTTTCTGTTTTTCTCTTAAATAACACGAATAGCCAATAGCTAACTTGCATGAAAGATCGTAATCTAGTAAGATAATCATTATTATCAGAAAAATAAGACTTTTCGAATAACGTTGTCTGTTTCAAATAAAATTTCCATAAGTTTAAGTATATGCAAACAGCATAACCTTTTACGATGGTCAACGATTTTATAATCCTTTTGAGTAGAAGTTATGGTGTAGAACGAACTAGCATTGAAGCGAACCCCAAATACAAAGAAAGAAGGAATGAGACATGTCGATTATTGGAATGAATAAAATGGAAAGTGTATTTACGAAAATGCTTGATAATCAGCTTGTGAAGGATGGACTCGTATTTTTGCAAGAGGATGATGAAAACACACTGAATGAACAAATAGAGCTTACTTTAGTTCCAGCGCCTTCCTTTCTAGAAGGAGAGAAAGGGAAACTCTTTCAATCGAAATTAGCATCATTCGGTTTAGATGATATTCAGCAAGATCGGCATGGAAATGTATTTGGGATAAGATATGGAACAGGAAAGGGACCGAGAATCTTTGTTTGTGCCCATTTAGATACAGTTTTTCCAGAAGGAACTGCCATTACAGCAGAGTGGAAGGACGGAAAAGTGTATGCACCAGGGATATCGGATGATGGAAGAGGACTGGCTGCCGTGCTGACGGTTTTACGAGCTTTTCATAAAACGAATATTGAAACAGAAGGAGATATTATCTTTGGAGCAACGGTTGGAGAAGAAGGATTAGGAGACCTGCGCGGCGTGAAGGGTCTGTTTAAGGATAGGGAAGACATTGATGCATTCATTTCATTAGAGCCTGGCACCCCAGAAGAGATTACGTATTTAGGAACCGGCAGCCATCGCTATCATGTAACGTATAAAGGATCTGGTGGTCATAGCTTTGGAGATTTTGGGATACCAAGTGCCATTCATGCTTTAGGAAGAGCTGTAAGTAAAATTGCAGATATAGAAACACCCTTTGATCCGAAAACGACATTTACAGTTGGCACCATAGCTGGTGGTACTTCTGTCAATACGATTGCACAAGAGGCAAGCATGATGGTTGATTTACGCTCCAATTCACAAGAGGAACTCCTTAAGTTAGAAGAGAAAGTATTGTCTATTTTGGAAAAAGCGGCAGAAGAGGAAAATATTCGTTGGAACAGTGAAAAAACAGCGATCGAGGTTGTGATAAAGCAAGTCGGAGATCGACCTGCAGGAACACAGGATTCAGAAGCATCGATTATCCAAACGGTTATCGCAGCAGGGAAAAGTATCGGATTAAATCCCGTTCGTTCATCCGCTAGTAGCACAGATTCGAATGTGCCAATTAGTTTAGGAATTCCTGCCGTGACATTAGGTGCTGGAGGAGCATGTGGTGGCATCCACACTTTAGAAGAATACTTTGACCCAAAAGATGCTTTTTTAGGTCCACAAAATCTATTTTTAACGATTTTGGGATTGGTAGGCATAAAGGATAGTACCGAGCCTTTATTGTAAAGGTTTGTTGGAGTATGGTGGAAAGAGTTTTATTTAGTAAAGCTGTCGGCAACTTAGAAGTTGTGGATGGCTTTTTTTGTGGGCAAAGTAGTTGGGGTTATTGTCTGTGACATCTCTAAGCCCGAAACAAAGCTGTGTAGAAGAAAAAGGTAACAGAGAGCGGTTCTCTAAGCCCGAAGCAAAGCCAAAAAGAAGAAAAAGGTAACAGAGAGCATTCTTCTAAGCCCTAAAACAAAGCCGAAAAGAAACAAATGCTAACAGAACCACTACTTATCCCCCTAGTCCTCCCGAAAAAACGCAAACTAATTTCCCCATCAAAAAAAAGTTTTTCAAATGAATTTTCCCCCTGACTTATTCCTGACACATTTCTTTTTTATTCTATTACTTGTAAGCAGCAGGACAAGACATTCATACAAACAAGTTTAAATAGAATAGAAAGAGGTTGAAGCAAAAGATGAAAAAAAGTATAAAGAAGTGGATTATTAGTGGAGTAACGGTAGTAGTAATAGGTACAGGAATTGGGTCTTATTATTATTTTACAAATGAGAACCAAACAGAAGTAAGAGCGCAGGTTAGAACGCAAACGGCGACTGCTGAAACGGGAGATGTTGAAATAGAAATAAGTGGGACAGGAAGCATCGCAACCATTAATAAAGAAACCTTTGCTTCGACAGGCAATGCGACTGTTGATGAAGTGTTAGTCGCAGTTGGGGATGAGGTAGAGGAAGGTGATGAGCTAGTAACATTTGAGGACGATACAATTGACCCAATCGAAGCAACTTTTTCAGGTGAAATTACTGCCTTGAATGTAGAAGAAGAAGGAAATGTATCGATGGGAACAGAAGTCGTTACTGTTACGGATTATGATCATCTTGAAATGGTCGTGAATGTAGATGAATTAGATATCTCTAAAGTGAAGGTTGGACAAGAAGCAAGTATAAAAGTCAGTGCACTTGATGATAAAGAATTTACTGGGAAAGTAACAAGCGTTGCGAAAGAAGCAAACAGTGATAGTACAAGTGTTGCTAAGTATGCTGTAACGGTCAAAATAAGTAAGCCGAGTGGGTTATTAGTTGGTATGACAGCAGAAGCAACTATTACAACAAACACAGCTAAAGATGTCATTACTGTACCGGTTGAAGCAGTTCAAAAGGAAGACGATGAGTATTATGTGCTAGTGGCATCTGGAACAACAACGAATGAAGATGGAACTACGGAAACAGCCTCCACAAAACAAACTGTTGAATTAGGGCTGCAAAATACAGTGGTAGCTGAAATCAAGAGCGGTTTAGAGGAAGGAACAACGGTTGTACTTCCGACATTTGAATCATCAAGTGATAGTGAGACACAAGGAATGTTCCCTGGTGGCGGCCAAATGCCAAGTGGTGAAAGAGGTCAGATGCCAGGAGGAGGCCAAGGTGGCGGAATGCCTTCCGGTGGATTTGGAGGTAGAAATGAATGATTGAACAGCATGCGCTTGTTGAGATAAAGAATGTAAAGAAGGAGTATACACTTGGTGGAGAAACGGTTACTGCTTTGGATAATGTAAGCTTCACAGTCAATAAAGGTGATTTTATTGCCATTATTGGTCCATCAGGCTCGGGTAAATCAACGTTAATGAATATGATTGGGTGCTTAGATACACCAGATTCTGGAGAATATTATTTGGATGGACAAAATGTTTTCTCCTTAAAAAGCAAACAGCTAGCAGAGGTAAGAAATCATAAGATAGGCTTTATTTTTCAATCCTTTAATTTACTAACCAAACAATCTGCATTTGAAAATGTAGAATTGCCATTGGTGTATAGAGGAATTGGAAGTAAGGAAAGAAAAGAGATTGCCTTACAAGCTTTGAAAAAAGTAGGGATATTAGAAAGAGCAGAACATAAACCAACGGAATTATCTGGCGGACAGCAACAGCGCGTGGCAATTGCCCGTGCTCTTGCTGGAAATCCTCCAATTTTGCTTGCCGATGAGCCCACTGGAGCCCTTGATAGTAAAACAGGGGTAGAAGTTATGAATTTAATGAAAGACCTAAATAAACAAGGTCATACCATTATATTAATAACCCATGATTTAGAAATTGCGAAACAGGCGAAGCGAGTTATTCGCATTCAGGATGGCCGGTTAGCAGAGACAAAGGAGGTAGTTGTCTCTTGAAATTAGGACAAGCAATCAAGATAGCTTTTAAAAATATTACGATGAATAAATTAAGAGCCATGCTTACCATGCTTGGTATCATTATTGGTGTAGCAGCGGTAATCGCATTAACCTCATTAGGAATGGGAGCATCTACTTCTGTTTCCGACGAGATTTCGGGATTAGGAACAACAACGGTATCTGTTAACCTTTCGGGAAATTCGAGTGATGAAGAGGTTGTCGATTACGATGAACTGATGTCATTTGAGGAATATGAGGAAGTAAAAGCAGTTTCTCCTACAGTGACAACCTCTAGTACTTTGAAAAATGGCACAACATCAAGCTCTGGAGTTACCGTTACGGGTGTTACTACTTCATATGAAACGGTACAGGATATTACATTACAGTCAGGAAGAAATGTGATGGATATCGATTTAGATAACCGCAATAAAGTAGTAGTGTTAGGGTATAATGTAGCAACAGAATTATTCGGATTTACAAATCCAATCGATCAAACGGTTCAAATTGATGGAACGACATATAAAGTAATTGGCGTGCTTGCGGAAAAAGGAGAAGAGTTAACTGGATCGGTAGATGATTCTGTTCTTATCCCATTTACAACGGCACAGCGTGTTATCGGACAAACATATGTTACCTCCGCAACAGTGCTTATGACAGATGAGGATTCAGTAGAAATGGGCATGGCGAAAATGAAGCAGAAATTATACAATCAGTTTGATGGAGACGAAACTTTGTATTCTGTTCGAAATCAATCTTCTGTGTCAGAGGCTTTAGATTCTGTTTCCAACACAATGACTTTATTATTAGCCGGTATTGCGAGTATTTCCTTAATTGTTGGTGGAATCGGAATCATGAATATCATGCTTGTTTCGGTTACAGAAAGAACAAGGGAAATTGGAATAAGAAAGGCTATTGGCGCTAGAAAAAAAGATATTATGCTCCAATTTTTAATTGAAGCAATCGTACTTAGTGCATTAGGTGGAATTCTCGGTGCAGCTATTGGAATAGGAAGTGCAGAAATTTTATCCAGCACATTAGATATGACATCCCAGATTACTTGGTGGGTAGTCGGAGGATCTGTTAGTTTCTCTGTCTTAATTGGCATTATCTTTGGAATTTTCCCAGCTAATAAGGCATCTAATTTAAGTCCCCTAGAGGCATTAAGATACTAATAAGATAAAAATAGATCAGCCATCTGTTAACAGATAAGGTCTGATCTATTTTTTATCATGTGAATTATCGGTATAATTGATTTTATTAGGAAAAAATAAAGCATGAGGAAACGAAGATGAAAAAAATTCTAATTGTAGAAGATGAACTGGCAATTTCCATGGTTTTAGGAGCATACTTAGAAAATGCAGGATACGATGTGGATTATGCTTATAATGGAGATGAGGCTTTACAAAAGCTGAAGGACGAAACGCCCGCTTTAATCCTGTTAGATATTATGATGCCTTATTTAGATGGATGGGGTGTCCTTTCCTATATTCGGGAGAAATCTGCCTGTCCAGTTATTATGCTTACTGCCTTATCGGACACAGAGCAGAAGCTAAAAGGGTTTGAAAATGGAGCCGATGACTATATTACAAAGCCTTTTGTAGGAGAGGAAGTCATCGCACGTGTACAAGCAGTGTTAAGAAGATCTTCTCATTATCAAGTCAACGATGAGCGGATAAAATACTATGGAGATTTAAAAATAAATTATGTGTCCCATCAAGTTTTCCTTAATGGGATTGAGGTTCCCTTTACTCCTCGAGATCTTTCTGTCTTTCTCTTTCTAGCAAGCAATCCTAATCAAACCTTTACAAGGGATCAGCTTCTAGATCATGTGTGGGGAAGTGACTATGATGGGAGTGATCGGGCGGTTGACCTAGCAATTAAAAGAATAAGGAAATTACTAAATGGGTGGGATCCAAAAGATGGCGAAATTAAAACATTACGGGGACTTGGCTATCAATTTTATATTCAGGAAAAATAATAAGGAAAAAACGCCTTTACTTTATTATTGGACGAAAAGATATTTACTAACATTATGTGGTGGTCTTTTGATTATTGGCATTGTCTCTATTTTATGGATTCGCCATAATGCATTGGAAAGCCGTCTAGAACTAACGAAATTAGTTGCCCAGGAAATAGCAGAGCATGGCAATGAGATGGAAGAAGGAAGACTCAAGGATATTCGCGTACCGTTTTTGCAGGATAGACAGAAATTTATAAATGAGGGACAACCTCTAGATGCTTTTCTTAAAGATTCAACAGGAAATGTCCGTTCATTGAATCAAAATTTCCCTCCAGATGATCTAGAAAAACAGCAGTTGATTGAGTCTTTGCCTTTAGTAAATGAATTAACCATAAAAAAGGTAACGCTATGGAATAATCAAAAAGCATCTGTTGTTATGGCTCCCATTATAAATGGAGGGGCGCAAACAGGGACTGTCTATATTATTCAGCCTCATAACCAGCTACAGCATTTAAATAAAGAGGAATATCAATTACTAGGATTATTGCTGCTTAGTTTAGCGCTTCTTGGATGGTTTGTCATTTATTCTTTGTCCAAAAAGATGGCAAAGCCAGTGGAGGAGGTTGCGAATGCAGCCCAGCATCTAATGAATGGAAATTATCATATTACATTAAATGAAGATGTGCAGGAAAAAGAACTCTACCAATTAGTTCTATCATTTAATGAAATGACAAAAAGGCTCTATGCATTAGAAAGTTTGCGAACGCAATTACTTGCAGGAGTCACACATGAATTAAAAACGCCGATCACCTCCATTAGTGCACTCATTCAAGCTGTTAATGATAATGTCATTCCTGATAATAAGAAGAAACAATTTTTAACGATGAGTTTAAAGGAAGCGGGAAGACTGCAGAGCATGGTAGAGGATTTACTAGATTTTAATAGCTTCAGTGCTGGTTCGATTAAGGTAAATATGGAAAAGCTAAATGTTCAGGCTACATTAAAGGAAATTATTTATCAGTGGGAAATTGTGCATGGGGATGCTTTAGCTGCTACGGAGATAACCTTTGTAAATCCAGAGAAACCGATTTATGCCATGCTGGATAGTGTTCGTTTTCAGCAAATTATTGTCAATTTATTAAATAATAGTTTACATGCAATCAAGGGGAAGCAAAATGGGAAAATAACCATTCAATTAACCTATGACCAACATAATGTAAGCATTTTGGTAGAGGATAATGGCTATGGTATTCCAATAGAAGAGCAAGACTATATCTTTGAAAGATTCTATAGAGGGAAAAATAAGAAAGATATCGAGCGCGGTCTCGGTTTAGGCTTACCCTATAGTCTTCTTTTAGCAAAAGCACAAAAAGGGCATTTATCTTTACAAAATTCGAAAGATTCCTCTACAATATTTCTATTGCAATTTCCATTACTTGTCTGAAAACGGAAGGGGCGTTCGGAAATGACGGTTGAAGAAGAAAAATATTGCAGGGAATCCTTGGTAGTAAAAACAAGCCGAATTTTTCCTATTGATACAAATAATCATAATTCATTATTTGGTGGGAAGCTAATGAGCTATATAGATGATGTAGCTTCCATATCAGCATCTAGACATTCAAGAAGTGATGTAGTTACCGCTTCAACAGACTCTGTTGATTTTCTATTTCCCATTCGTCCAACGGATTCTGTATGTCTAGAATCATATGTAACACATACAGGTAAATCCTCGATGGAAGTATTCGTGAAGGTAATAGCAGAGAATTTGAAAACAGGAGAAAGAAAACTCGCTGCTACGTCCTTTTTAACATTTGTTGCCTTAGATGAAAATGGCAAGCCGAAGCGGGTTGCAAAGGTTATTCCGCAATCGGAGGAAGAAACAATGCTCTACAATACCGCGGAACAACGGGTGAAAATCCGCAAAGATAGAAGAGAGCATAGTAAGGCATTTGCAAATGTTATTAGTACCGATATGCCTTGGGGATGATAGTTGGTAAATAAGTTGGAGGGAGTTTGGCTGAAAAGCGGTTGGGTTTGGCTGAAAAGCAGCTGGGTTTGGCTGAAAAGCGGTTGGGTTTGGCTGAAAAGTAGTTAGGTTTGGCTGAAAAGTAGTTAGGTTTGGCTGAAAAGTAGTTAGGTTTGGCTGAAAAGTAGTTGGGTTTGGCTGAAAAGTAGTTGAGTTTGGCTGAAAAGCGGTTGGGTTTGGCTGAAAAGCGGTTGAGTTTGGCTGAAAAGCGGTTGGGTTTGGCTGATATCGATTAATCTTGGCTTCTATCTAATTGAGTTCAGCGCTTATTCCTGACTGGCTTATCTAATAAATGCTAGAGTATAGCCGATTTAGCTATAAAACAGTCAAATTCTCTCCAATAATACTAATCTCTTAACCAAGCAATAGTAATTTTTATTAACTTCCTCTAAAAAATCCAGCACTCTCCATTTTGCTATCTACTTCAAACTAGTCGTAATCCACCCTTTCACTTCTATGACTTCACTTTTCAAAAGCAGGTCCCCTATATAGAAAAATGTTGCTGTTCTTATCAATCATTTCGAAATACGAAGAAAAATGTCAGAATATATTCACTTTTTTTGAAAATATAACGTCAGAATATCTTACAGCATTAAAGACACTTGTCTAGAAGAGGATTATAATCCATACATGGAATAGGAGCAATTGGGAAAATATCCAGTCGCTTCATAGAGAAAAAGACAATTATAGGGGGCATACTATGTTATCCAAAAAAGTACTTTCTTTAGCTATGACAGCAACTTTGGCACTAGGATTTATGAGTGGCTGTGCTTCAAATGCAAACACTGATGGAGAAGAATCCGGAGACAAAAAAGTAATTAAAATTGTTACACAATCCCCACTTTCTGGAGGTAGTGCAACCTTAGGAGAAGCGATTAAATTAGGTGCACAACTAGCAATTGATCAACAGAAGGATAAGTTTGCTGAATTAGGATTTGAACTTAAATTAGACGCGCAAGATGATCAGGGAGATCCGAAAAAAGGGGTTGCGAACGCTAACTTAGTTGTTGCTGACCAATCCGTATTAGGTGTTGTGGGACATTTAAACTCAGGTGTTTCTATCCCAGCATCTGAAGTATATGAGAAAAATAATCTAGTAAGTGTATCTCCAGCAAGTACGGCAACAGATTATACAGATCGTGGTTTAAAAACAGTTAGCCGTGTGGTTGCACGTGATGACTTCCAAGGACCAGCAGGAGCTCAATATGCAGTAGAAACATTAGGAGCAAAGAAAATTTTTGTTGTCCAAGATAAAACTGCATATGGCTCTGGTCTAGCAGATGCATTTAGAGCTGCTGCAGAAGAGCTAGGGGCAGAAATTGTTGGATATGAAGGAATTACGGTAGGGGAAAAAGACTTCAATGGTGTTTTAAACCAAGTAGCTTCTAAAAAGCCGGATCTAATTTATTTTGGTGGTCTTTATGCGGAAGGCGGAATTCTTGTTAAACAAGCTCGTGAAAAAGGACTGGATATCCCATTCATGGGTGGAGATGGATTAGACTCTTCGACTTTCGTTGAAATTGCTGGTGAGGCGGTTAAAAATACATTTATTACTTCCGTTGCTGGAGACACAACGCTATCAGAGGAAGGAGCTAAATTCGCTGAAGACTATAAAACAGCTTTTGGCAAAAGCATTGAATCCTATTCGGCATATGCATACGATTCAGCTGCCGTATTGCTAGCGGGTATTGAAAAAGCAATCAAAGATAATGATAATAAATTGCCATCACGCGAAGACGTAACAAAAGCTGTACGCGAAACACAAGACTACAAAGGGGTAGTAACAGAAGTTGGATTTGACGATAAAGGTGATAACAAATTTGCGAAAATCTTTATCTACAAATTTGACGAAGCAACATACCCAGCTACATTAGATGGAGAAATCAGCCAATAATTTAGAAGATAGAAAGGGTATGGATCAGCCTGTACCCTTTTTATTTTGAAAATGATTTACATAACCAGAGAAGTATACCAATTTAAGTTTCATTATTTATTACTAGTAGATAGATAGTAACTATTAAATGTTTAAATTGCTGAGTTGATTGGAGGGGAAGACACTTGACTCCAGCGGGAAATGGGAGACCCCACAGGCGAAGCCGAGGAGACTCCCATCCCTCCCCGTGAAAATCAAGTGTCTGTAGCGGAAATCAACGGGTTTCATAAATAAAGAAAAGAAATTAGAAATAATTGCTACTATCTACTAAACACAATTAAATCAAAAGTGTGGGGAAGAAAATGCTAACAGAAATCTTACAAACATTACCGCAAGTTTTAATTGATGGATTAACATTAGGGGCCGTATATGCTGTTATTGCATTAGGATACACAATGGTTTATGGAATCTTAGAATTAATAAACTTTGCTCATGGAGAAATATTTATGACCGGAGCATTCATTGGCACAGGTATCTTAATAGTTTTAACAAGCCTAGGTTGGACATCCATGTTACCTGCGGTTGTATCATTAATAATTATGCTCCTAATTACTAGTCTAATCACAGGATTTTTAGGAATGGGAATTGAGAGAGTTGCTTACCGGCCACTTCGTAAGGCGCCAAAGCTAATCGCTCTAATATCAGCAATTGGTATCTCCTTTTTATTACAGGATATCGTTCGTTTTATCACAGAATTATTCAAAGGAAATTACATTTTAACATCACCAAGTCTGTTCTCCGAAAAGATTAGCATCGGCTCTATTTTCGGTTCCCATGCAGCAAGCTTTAAAAGCTCCTTTCTCGTTGTTATCATAGTCGCCGTTATTTTAATGGTTGGTTTAGACTTTTTCGTTAATAAAACAAAATGGGGCATGGCAATGAGAGCTGTTGCTCAAGACAGAGATACCGCCTCGTTAATGTCGATTAATGTGAACAAAGTAATTTCTGTGACCTTCTTTGTAGGATCTGCCTTAGGAGGCGCAACAGGAGTATTATTTGCAGTTCAGTATGGAACAATCGATCCTTATATAGGATTTATATTAGGACTTAAAGCTTTTACAGCAGCGGTACTAGGGGGAATTGGCAATATTCGTGGTGCGATGCTTGGTGGTATATTGATAGGATTAATTGAAATGTTTACTGCTGCCAATCTTTCCATCATTACAGGTGGCATTATGGGGGCAGAATATAAAGATGTTGTTGCATTTGCCATATTGATTATCGTCCTTATTTTTAAACCAGAAGGCTTATTTGGCAAAGCCGTAGCTGAGAAAGTGTAGGTGGAAAAGATGACTAACATGATTAAAACAATCCAAACAAATAAGGTTGCGCAAATCATTCTTTTCTTTGCCTATGTATTGGTTACGACAGCAGCCTTGGCCTTTTCGCAAAAATCAGTCATTGCGTTTTTGCTGCTACTATTATCTCTTCTACTTCTTTATTATATGAATCTGGGAAATAAAATGAAGTGGGGAATAGCCTTACTTATCTTAGTAATTGTGTTACCAGTTTCAGCAAGTCAAGGACCTTCCTATCAGGCTTATATGGAAGTAGCAACAATGGTAGGGATATATGTATGCATGGCTCTTGGGCTAAATATCGTTGTCGGTCTTGCAGGATTGCTTGATTTAGGATTTGTTGCCTTCTTTGCAGTAGGAGCATATACATATGGTATTTTTGCTACTGCGCAGGCGAATAATTTCATGCCTTTTGGTACCTATCCTTTGTCTGGAAATAGCTTTTGGTTTTTTATCATAATCGGGCTATTTGTAGCTGCTTTATTTGGCGTATTATTAGGAATCCCGGTTTTAAGGGTAAAAGGAGATTATTTAGCCATTGTAACCTTAGGGTTTGGGGAAATAATCCGAATTGTGTTTAATAATTTAGATAAACCAGTAAACATAACGAATGGTGCGATGGGGCTTCCTAGCATCCAGCAGCCAGAATTATTTGGAATCACCTTATCCCAGCCAAATCAATTCTATTATATTGTACTAGTTATGTTCATTATTGTTATTTATGCGGTTACTAGAATGGAGCATACGAAATTAGGGAGATCTTGGAAAGCGGTAAGAGAAAACGAGATTGCTGCACAAGCAATGGGAATTCCTCTTGTAAAAACCAAGTTAACGGCATTTGCTATTGGAGCTTCTTTTTCCGGAATGATGGGAGTTGTCTTTGCTGCTAAGCAGATGTTTGTTGATCCAACGAGCTTCACTTATTTAGAATCGACGACCATTCTCGTTATGGTAATTTTAGGAGGAATGGGAAGTGTACCTGGCGTTATTTTAGGTGCTGCAGTTGTTACGATTTTGAATTTACAGGTGTTAACAGAATTAACTGGTTGGTTAAGCCAAGTAACAACTATTCCAGATGCCTTGTCTCCAGCAAAAATGCAAAGATTCATCTTCGGTGCACTTTTAATTATTATGACCTTATATCGACCTCAAGGATTGATACCTGCTAAAAATAAGAAGTTTAATGAAAAGAAATTAAAAGAGAGCATAGCAGAAAAACAGTAATCTACTAAATTGCTTAAGGAGGGGCATCAAGTGAATATACTCGAGGTGAAGGGATTAACAAAAACATTTGGCGGTCTTGTAGCGAATGCCAATATTGATATGGCTGTCGAAAAGAATTCAATAACAGCTGTAATTGGCCCGAATGGTGCTGGGAAAACTACTTTTTTTAATATGATTACAGGTGTGTATAAACCTTCGTCAGGAGAAATCTTGCTAGAAGGAAAGTCGATTGCTGGATTTAAGCCTCATGCAGTGGCAAGGAAAGGGATATCTAGAACATTTCAGAATATCCGCCTTTTCAGTGATATTACAGTATTGGAAAATGTTATGGTTGGTATGCATAACCATATAAGAGGAAGCTTGATTGGAACACTGCTTCAATTGCCAAAGGCTAGACATGAAGAAGAGGATGCAATGAAAGAGGCATATCGGATATTAGAATATGTTGGGCTTGCTGATCTATTAAATGAAGCAGCTGGGAATTTGTCCTATGGGGCACAACGAAGACTAGAAATTGCCCGCGCTTTAGCAACAAAGCCTAGCGTTTTATTATTAGATGAGCCTGCTGCTGGTATGAACCCGAAAGAAACGAGTCTATTAACAAATTTAATTCAAGATATGTGTAAAAAATATGATTTAACAATTATTTTAATTGAACATGATATGAAACTAGTAATGGAAATTTCCAATCATATCATCGTATTAGATCATGGAGAGAAAATTGCAGAAGGTGGTCCTGAAGAGATTCGTTCCAATCCTAAAGTAATTGAAGCATATTTAGGAAAAGGAGCGGTATCACTTGCTTAAAGGGGGGAGCAGCGTGGAAAAGATACTAGAATTAACAGGAATTGAAGCTTGGTACGGCGGAATTCAAGCTTTAAAAGGAATTAGCTTACATGTGGATAAAGGAGAGATTGTTACACTAATAGGAAGTAATGGTGCTGGAAAGTCCACTACCCTTAAATCAATTAGTGGGCAGGTTCCGATCAAAAAGGGCAGCATTCTTTATAATGGAAAGGATATTGCTAATTTAGCTGCACACAAAACTGCTGTTTTGGGAATTTCACAGGTGCCAGAGGGAAGAAGAATTTTTCCAAAACTATCAGTACGAGAGAATCTATTAATTGGAGCGTTTGCTGTAAAGGACAAACAATTAATCGAAACAAGAATGGAAAAAGTATTTGAATATTTTCCTAGACTAAAAGAAAGAGTCGAACAAAAAGGCGGAACGATGAGTGGAGGAGAGCAGCAAATGCTGGCCATTGGGCGCGCCCTTATGATGCAGCCAGAGGTGCTTATGCTAGATGAACCATCAATGGGGCTTGCTCCTATTATCGTAGAGCAAATCTTTGAAATTATAAAAGAGCTTAATAAGCAAGGAATGACCATTTTATTAGTAGAACAAAATGCTTTTCAAGCCTTGCAAATTGCAAGTAGAGGGTATGTTATCCAAACGGGAGAAATTGTGCTAGAAGGAACGGGAGAAGAGCTTATTACGAATAAACAAGTACAGGAAGCATATTTAGCTTAAAAACCGTAAGAAACGAAAGAAGGAGATGGCTACTTGCCATCTCCTCTTTCTCCATAAATTAATTATTTAAAAACTTAACACAAACTGGTTCTGGTGCCTCTATTTCTGATTGCAATAAAGTCAGTTTTCCAGTAACGGTATCTCTCTCAAATAATGTAAGTGTATCTGATTGTTCATTTGATGCAAGAAGGAATTGTTCGGTTGGATCTAAAATAAAATCTCTTGGCCAGTTTCCTTCTGTAGAAGTTCTTTCGATAAATGTTAATTGACCCGTTTCACTATTAACTTGGAAAAGAGAAATGGAATTATGTCCGCGGTTACCTGCATAAACAAAATTTCCGTCAGAAGAAAGATGA
Organism: Niallia sp. FSL W8-0635; assembly: GCF_038007965.1. Classification (GTDB taxonomy): domain Bacteria; phylum Bacillota; class Bacilli; order Bacillales; family Cytobacillaceae; genus Niallia. The sequence continues at coordinate 813,377 of NZ_JBBOYD010000001.1, forward strand.
ATCGCGCTTCCTTGGCTATTTTCTGTGAAATCAATTGGTAGAGTCGAGATGTACTGTAATTCTTCAAATGCACCTGTTTCAGAGTTAAAAGATAAAGCAATTACTTCATTGCTTAATTCTGTCATAACATAAGCAAATTTTCCATTAGGATGGAAGGCAATATGTCTTGGACCACTTCCAGGTTTAACAGATAAGCTGCTAACTTCCTCTAGCTTACTATCAACTAGCTTGTAAGTATCTACGCGGTCTGTACCTAAATCAATAGAGACTGCATATTGATCATTTGGAGTAAAACCAGCGAAATGCATATGCGGTTTTTCCTGGCGTGCAGTATTTGGGCCTGTACCAGAATGCTCGATAATAGAAGCAACATTGCCTAATGATCCATCTGCTGAATTTAATGGATAGGATTCGGCAGTCCCTTTGTGATAATTTGCAGAAAGAACGATGGTTTTATCGGCATCTACACTTACATGGCAAGGGGATGCTCCCTCAGAATATGCGCTGTTAATTAGAGAAAGACTTCCATCATTGCTAATAGAATAAGCAGAAACTCCACCTGTAGAACCTTCTTTGCCAACTGCAAATAACTGTTGATTATCGTTCGTAATTGTTAAATAGGTAGGGTTTTCAATTTCAGCCGCAAGAGAAACATCTGTAATTTTTTTCTCATCTGTATCTAGTACGAATGAATAGATACCTTTACTAGTTTTCTTTGTATATGTGCCAATGTAGCCAGTGAATTTTGTCATAAACAGATCTCCTTTTAACATTTTTACAAAATTAATACTATTTATTAATTATAGCATGAGCCTAATAGAATAGTGCAAATTAGAATCTGTCTATACAAATAAAAGTATTATTTTTTTCTATTTTCCCTTTAGTTGCAGACTTGAAACAGAATGAAAAAATGGAATTTTCAGCGAATAATGCTGCAAGGTGCAGGGATTTGTCCGTGCTTGTCGAATTTTTGTTTAACAATAGGAATAAAAAGAAGGTAGTTTATACATAATAAAAATTTCAGAGAGCTAAAAAATGGAAATCATTCTATAGCTGAAAGGATAGAGAAATGAAAAAAAGAATTTGGTTTAACCAATGGTTCACAACAGTTGCGCACTTTATTGATATGATTCGCTATAATTCAGATGGGATTGAATTTGAAGTATACGGAACTTCTAACAATGAAAATGCCCTTTATTTAAGCTATTGTGATGCTGCATTTAAAGAACCAATTGTTACTGGAGAGGATTATCTTCAATTTTGTTTAGCATTTTGCCGTAAACATTCGATTGATATATTTGTTCCACGGAAAGAAAACGTCCTTATTGCCAAGCACTTAAAAGAGTTTAATGAATTAGGCGTTCAGGTACTTGTTTGCCCAGATGCTCGTTTGATGGAAGATCTTGATGATAAAGAAGCTACCTATCAATTAATAGAAAGGCATTCTCTCTTAAAGGAATATGTTACTATCCCTGATTACTTTATCGTAACAAATGCAGAAGCATTTAAAGAAGCTTATTACCATTTAAAGGAGAAAGGGCATACGGTATGCTTTAAGCCTGTAATTGGGGAGGGGGGAAATGGTTTTCGAATCATACAAGATCGCTTAGCTACCATCGAGGAACTATTTTATAATGGTATTTCCCATAAAATCACATTTGATCACGCATTCGAGACATTAAAACAGCAATCAGAGTTTCCCCCCTTAATGGTGTTGGAATACTTGGATGGACCGGAATATAGTATTGATTGCTTAGCATATGATGGAGAGTTAATGGCTGCAATTCCTAGGAAAAAGGGAAAAGGAAGAGTAAGGGAATTAGAACAGAATCAAGAATTAATCACATTAGCGGAAAAAATAAATCAAGTATTAAAGATTCCATTTGTTTATAATATTCAAGTTAAATATAAAGAGGGCAAGCCCAAATTATTAGAGATTAATCCAAGAATGTCTGGAGGGCTACATTATAGCTGCCTTGCTGGAATTAATATGCCATATCGAGCAGTTAAGCTGTTGTTAATGGGCAATAAAGCGATAGAACATATTGAGCCACACTTTGGAATTAAATCAAGCTATCTGGAAAAAGAAGTAATATTAAAGGATATTACCGAAAAGATTTCGCAGGAAAGAGCGTTTCTTTCATAGGGATGTGCTAAGAAAAGAAGTTTGAATAAATCAAGCTTCTTTTCTTTTTTATGGTGGTAACCAAAAGACAGCCAAGATTTTATTAGTCATATTATAGTCGGAATACTTAGGGTGGCATTTAATAAATAAAAAAGGAAATAATCCTTTTCAGATGATAGAAAGGTTATTTTCTATTAGAAGTGGAGCTATAGAATGTTATTTTAGTCCATGCTAAATGGTAAAAGAACTTACTTGTAGAAAAAGGACAAACAAAGAGGTGGCAGCAGTAGTATTAAACGCTTTCATGAAATTGTTCTTTATAAAAAACAAAAATATATTGACATAAAGAACTTTTCTGCCTTATATTTAAAGACATAAAGGGGTTTTTATATCATATCGTTCTTAATAACGAATGATAATAAGGAGAAGAATTATAGAGATAAATCCATTTATTTTTTAATTATTCGTTCGTTATTAAGAATTAATTAGTGGTGGGGGGATTATGATGAAAACTGTTTTACTAAAAATGAAAATCAGAAATAGTAAAAGGCTAGCAAATAAATATTCACAAAAATCAAATAGAGCAAGAGGGGGGTTAGAGAGAAATCTATATTTTCAAAAGTACATTTTCTACTATAATAAAACAACTTTATTAGAAGAAAGTAGAAGCAAAAAAGAAATTATATAAAAAGGAATCCATTTTTATGTTATCTTTTCCATTATTATCCTTTTTTTAGATAGGTCTTTGCCATGAAAGTGGGGAGGCCTATTTTGTTGTATTTTCTGAAAATAATCAAAAAATTAGTTGTGGAAAAAACGAAGGGTTATTAACTTATTTACTCACAAGATAAACGCTGAAAGTAAAGTGTTCCACAGGTTTATCCACATTATCAACAGTTTTCAGGTTTGTTTATCCACAGAAATGTAAGGGTTAACATGAAAAGTGGGGAGAGAATGATTGAACATAAACTCTCCCCTAATTATAAATATTCGTATTATTTCGTATCTTTTCTACTAGCAGCACGATCCGCCATCTTAAATTCATGTTGATAGGTTACTGCTTGCATACTAGATAGTGTTTGTTTTGTCTTTTGTTTTTTCTTTCCATCCATTTATCTTCATTCCTTTCCAATTGCAAGTGTCTTTTTTATTCTTTCCTAGTGAAGTAAAATAGATTCACTTTAAGTATGGGAATATTAATTAGTGAAAGGAAAGAAACCACAGGCAAAAGTACTGCCATTCATCTTTTTCTATGCTACATTTAAAATAGAAAGTAATAGCAATTAATTAGGGAAATGTTATTTTTAGCCTGGAGTGGAAGAAGCTTAAAATAGTTTATGATGTGGTGATAGGATGATTATTAGTAAAATTACAAGACAAAAGGAATTAAACGATCGTTATAATATATTTACAATGAAGCAAGGCAAAGATGTTTATGCCTTTAGTGTAGATGAAACGGTATTAATTAAGTACCAATTGCGAAAAGGGATGGTGTTAGACTCACTCTTATTAAATGAAATCCAATATACGGATGAAATAAGAAAAGGCTACCATATGGCAGTTAGATATTTATCTAAAGTGAAGAGGACTGACATGGAAGTAAGAAAGCATCTCTCCTCCAAAATGGAAAACGTCTCATTTATAACAGAAGTAATGGCGAAATTAAAGGAAATGAAGTTTATTGATGATGAGGACTATGCTTTTTCCTATGTTCGCACACAGCGGAATACGACGACAAAAGGACCTGAAGCGATTAAAAGAGAGCTGAAAGAAAAAGGAGTTCAGATGGATTTAATCGAGCGTGCAATGGAAGAGTTTGCATATGAAGATCAACTGCAGGCTGCCCGGAAAATTACGGTGAAATTTTTAGCAGAAAAGAAAAAGGATTCTCAAAAAATTCTATTGCAAAAGCTAGAACAAACGCTTGTTAGAAAGGGATATACCTCTGCTATCATTCAAGAAGTTAAAAGGATGCCAGAGATTCTTGAAATGGATAGCGATGAATTAGATACCATCCGTATACATGGAGAGAAGGCAAGACGGAAATTCGCGAAAGCTACTGGCTATGAATTCAAGCAAAAAATGAAACAATTTTTATATCGGAAAGGATTCTCGATGGACCTTATCGAACAGTATTTAGATGAAATCGACAATGAAATGTAAATGGAAAATCTAAATTTTTGCCGAATGAGATGAATTTTATTACACTAGTTTGTAGTGGAGGGGGAATATAAATGCTGACAAAAAGATATAGCATGATGACAGAACATGAACTCCGTATGGAAATATCCACTTTAAATGATCAAGCGAAAAAAGCGGAACAGCTTGGAATAGTTAATGAATATGCTGTTTTGGAAAGAAAAGCTGTTCTCGCAAAATCCTATTTATTAAATCCAAAAGATTTTAAAGCAAATGAAGTGTATGAAATAGAAGGCGATCCAGGAGTTCTTTTTCAAATTGAATACATGAATGGTGTATTTGCCTGGGGAAAACGAAAAATAGCAGGAAGCCAAGAAGAAGGCATTCCAATTGCGCTATTGAAAAAGAAGGATTGAAGAAAGGAGTGGAGGGACCATTGGTGGTCTCTCCCTCTTTCCAACAGAAATAAAAGCTACTTCCTTATTTTTTCGGTCTGCGATGAGAGGAAGCATGCATTCTCTCTTGAGGATGTGTATTGATTGTACCATTTGCTCTTTTAGAAGCGAATTCCGCTTTAGCTCTCGGTTCCCCTTCAAGCTTAACATCATTTGTATTATCTACATTTCCCATCGTTATACCTCCTAGAATCAACTAGTAAACGGTAATAAACTTTTTTATTTGTTTATTACTACGGATAGTATTTGTTATCCACCTGCAATCTATAAGTAAAAACAGAAAAAGAAAGAAGGAATCAACGATGCATGAAGCACAGAAAAAGTTAGTCGAACGGCTACTAGAGCTTAATTCTTTTATTTCGGTAGGGCAAGCGCAAACGTGGGTTGAATTATTATGGGAAGATTTTGAAGCAACATACGCAAAGGCTGGTCGGAAATATCAAGGGGAAGAAGTAACCGAAAAAGTTGTCAGTCAATGGATTGAAAACTATGGGGAAAAGCTTCATGAATTTGTGGCAGAAAATCCGAAATATAAAGAATTTCTTACAGATGATAAAAAGAAATTGCATTAATAAATCCATATAAACAGTAGAAAGGTTGACGTTAAAGTCGACCTTTCTTATGCTAATTCGTTAATATATCGAGTTTCTTCTTAAGCTTATCTTCACTAAAAATCCAACCTGTGTATGAGGTAATGATATTTATGTTTAAATCGAGATGAACGACAGCGACAAAGGGATAATGTCCATTACTGCGATAACGTAAATCGATGAAGCGGACCTGATATTGATCCTCCAGCTCCAAGACCTCCCAGCGAAAAACGGGAGAGAAGGATAGGAATGCAGCTAGATTCTTATCTTTTTGTGCTGCTGCAAGAACAGGTGTATTTGGAACAGGAATGCGATGAAATTTATCGTAAATTTCAATTTCATGCTGATGAGATCGACCCACGTAGAAGGAATCCTCTGTCATCACAGCAATTCGCCAATGGTTATACCTCATTGTTGGTGATAAAATGATTTCCGTCGCATCCGGAATCATCTTTTTCACATTTGCTTTTACCTGCAGCTGTGTGAAAATCCGAAGCAGATAATAACCTATCAGAACAATAAACAGTGTTAAAAAGGTATATCCTGGATTTGTGCCAAATGCCCAAAATAAAATAGCTACAATATGCAGGGAGAAAATAATTGGATCAAATGTATTGATAATTCCTAAGGCAACCCATTTGTTTGTAAACGGGCGCAGGGCCTGTGTACCATAAGCATTAAAAATATCTACAAAAACATGTAGGAAGACCGCTAAAAAGGTCCAAAGCCATAGATGCAATAAATTTGCTTCTGAGAAAAACGGATAAATGACCGCTGTAAGAAGTATGGGCCATAAAATGACCGCGGGAATGGAGTGTGTTACTCCCCGATGATTTCGTATATAAACGGCATTGTTTCTTAATTTTAAAACCGTATCGATATCTGGTATTTGAGAGCCGACTATTGTGGCAATCATAACACTTGTAGCTGTTACTGGACTGGAAGCTACAACGGGGTCTAATGTAGCTAACCCACCAAGTGCAATCCCCATGACGATATGTGTTCCTGTATCCAAAATACCAAACCTCCCTGATTTTTCTCCATTATTATTTGGGTGAAAACACCATAATTACAATTAAAATATGCTTTTCTTTTCTCTTCACAAAAGATACACTACAATCAGCTAAAGAAATGCATAGGACAAAAAAATGCGGATAATGTTATTAAATAATAAAAATCGATGAGATACATCGGACAATCGCGTAATTTTTATAAAAAAAGTTCTCTTATTTAAAATGAGACAAATTTACTTATTTATACTTACTTTCCTATATCATTAAATCTATTGGTGAAGATATTGTTTCGCAAGTAAGATTCGTGATACTTTCATTCTATCCCATTTCATCCTATGATGCATGTCATGTCCAATAGAATAAAAAGAAGTTTATACATTGTTATTCCCAAAAAAATTTAATCTTTAACATATGGAGGTTTATAGTGACAGAAAGGCAAGAAATGATAAAAAAACAAGTGAATGTAGAGCAATTTAGAGAGGATTTATTAAATTGGTTCGGCGAAGAACAAAGAGATCTTCCATGGAGAAAAGATAAGGATCCATATAAAGTATGGGTTTCTGAAATAATGCTTCAGCAGACAAAGGTTGATACGGTTATTCCTTATTTCAACCGATTTATTTCCCAATTCCCAACAATAGAAGCATTGTCTGAGGCAGAGGAAGAGAAGGTATTAAAGGCTTGGGAAGGCTTAGGTTATTACTCAAGGGCACGAAATTTACATGCTGCTGTTAAAGAAGTCCATGAAAAGTATGATGGTAAAGTGCCAGATTCACCGAAAGAAATTGCAGGTTTAAAAGGAGTCGGTCCATATACAGCGGGAGCGATTTTAAGCATTGCTTATGGTGTTCCAGAGCCTGCTGTTGATGGAAATGTTATGAGGGTCCTATCGAGAATACTTTCGATATGGGAAGATATTGCGAAACCGAAAACAAGAAAAACGTTTGAAGAAGCTGTCCGTGTCCTTATCTCACATGAGAATCCATCTTATTTTAACCAAGCACTGATGGAACTAGGCGCCTTAATTTGTACACCTACTTCACCGTCTTGTTTGCTTTGTCCTGTTAGAGAACATTGCCATGCATTTGAGGAAGGGACAGTAACGGAGCTTCCGATTAAAACGAAAGGCAAGAAGCAAAAGACAATTCAGCTTGCTGCAGTCGTTTTGTCAGATGAGGATGGCAGAACACTAATTCATAAGCGACCTAGCACAGGATTACTTGCGAATCTATGGGAATTTCCGAATATGGAAATCGTTCAAGTATTAAAAAGTGAAAAATTGCAGTTAGAAGAAAAGCTTTTAGAAGACTATCAGGCAATGGTTGAAGTTGGTGAAATGATTACTAGAATTGAACATGTCTTCTCCCATTTAATTTGGAACATCAATGTGTATAGTGGAAAATTGATTGAGCTGAAAGAGGAAAAGGAAGATTTAAGAAGAGTAAATTCGGAAGAAATTGAACCTTTCCCTTTCCCCGTGTCTCATCAAAAAATGCTAAAGTTTATACCGGAACAAGTTAACAAGGGGTGACCGTAGTCGGTTCCCCCTTCTCTTTTAAATCCTAGTCTATTCATAATCGGCTAGGATTTTTTTAACCCGCCTCGATGTTCAATCTCCTCGATTATTTCACGGTGAATACTTACTCCTTCACTATTTAAATAGGGAGTCATTTGCTGCAGGGAATGATGGAAGTGGGCGAGCTCGTTATCCTTCCAATCAGATTTAGCCATCATTGCTAATTCAGTCATATCTCTACCATCATACATGATCTACTACCTTCCTTTACTTAACCCTTGTCTATACCTATTGTGCTAATGTTGATTGCGAACTATGCATCAATAGAGGTAAAATGAAAAGTAAATGGATGGGAAAGGAATTAAAAGAATGACAAACAAAGTAGCATTAATTACAGGTAGCAGTAGAGGAATTGGAAAAGCAACAGCGCTTCGATTAGCAAAAGAAGGCTATGACATCGTTATTAACTATGCAAGAAGCAGAAAAGCAGCTCAAGAAACAGCGGATGAAATTATGGCACTAGGAAGAAAAGTTCTTTTAGTAAAAGCGAATGTAGGGGATGTAGAAAAAATTAAAGCGATGTTCGCAGAAGTGAAAGAAGAATTCGGGCGTCTGGATGTTTTCGTTAATAATGCAGCATCTGGTGTATTAAGACCAATTATGGAATTAGAAGAGTCTCATTGGAATTGGACGATGAATATTAACAGTAAAGCCTTATTATTCTGTGCACAAGAAGCGGCAAAACTAATGGATAAAGGCGGCAAGATTGTAAGCATCAGTTCATTGGGTGCAATTCGCTACTTAGAAAACTATACAACGGTTGGAGTTAGTAAAGCAGCAGTAGAAGCGTTAACTAGATATTTAGCAGTAGAATTAGCTCCGAAAAATATCGTGGTAAATGCCGTTTCTGGTGGAGCTGTTGATACAGAAGCATTAACGCATTTTCCAAATAGAGAAGAATTGCTTCAAGCGGCAGCTGATAAAACACCGGCTGGAAGAATGGTGGAAATGGAAGACCTTGTGAATGCGGTTATGTTTTTAGTAAGTGATGATGCGAGCATGATTCGAGGACAGACTATTATTGTGGATGGCGGTATTTCATTATTAGTATAAGTGAAAAAGGGGGATTTTCCTAATAAGGGAGATTCCCTTTTTTTTGCTTTAGAAAGGAAGAGTGATGGGTTTTATTGGTAATAAAAAACTTTGGATAGAACGGAGATGTCTAGGACAAATTAATATGCGTGGAGGTGATAGTTATGGCAAAAAAAGCTGGTCTTACTCAATCTGGAACTAACATTCAAGAAGTAAAACAACAAAATGCTCAATCTGCTGGCCAAGGTCAATTTGGTACTGAATTTGCAAGCGAAACAAACGCTGCTGAAGTAAAAAAATTCAACCAACAAGCAGAAGCTAAAAAATCTCAAAACTCAAGCAAATAATGCAAACAAAGGGCACTTCACTTACGGGAGAGTGCCCTTTGCTTTTTTTTGCCATTATATATCCGGTAAACAATCTCCTTATAAAAAAAGTTCGACAAAACTTCTTCTTAGTCTACAGAAGTAGTCAAAGGAATAATCATACATACGAAGAAATAGTAAAAGAAAGATTTAAGAGAAATTAAGTGATGCAAAAGGAATAGACCCTAAAAATGAAGAGTAGGATGTGTTTTTTCATGGAAGTATTTAACGGTTTAGTTGGAGAGCAAATGCGAATTATGGAAAAACTACTATATTTACAAGGAGAATTAGAACGGTGCGAAGAAATTGAAACACAATTACAAATACTGCAAAAAGAAACCGAATTAAAAGAAGTGCAATTAGAGATTGGCAAAATGAAAGAAGAGCTAAAACAAATTCAGCAAATCTTTGAAATACAAACAGAAAAAGTCATTCGAGTCTATCAAGAAAATGAGCTGAAATTATCATCTAGCTCATAAAAAATATGGAATATTTTAAACCATTGAGTAATTTCAATGGTTCTTTTGTTTTAAATTTACGACAGAACCGTTATAATAAGAAAAAAGAGGAATCGTACTTTGTTGCCTTTAATGAAATAATGAATCGCTTTAGTATGTAACAGGTTACAAAGCGTCCGTAAATAGAAAGTAGGGGAGAAATAAAAATGGGCGTACCTATCGAGGGTGAACCAATACAAATTCACAGTTATAAACATAATGGGCACATCCATCGAATCTGGGACGAAACACTGATACTTAAAGGGACGCAGAACTTAATAATAGGTGGTAATGATCGTACAATTGTTACAGAATCAGATGGAAGAACGTGGGTAACTCGTGAACCTGCAATCTGTTATTTTCATTCACAACAATGGTTTAATGTCATTGGCATGCTTAGAGAAGATGGCATTCATTATTATTGCAACCTAAGCTCACCGTTTATATATGATGGAGAGGCACTTAAATATATTGATTATGATTTGGACATCAAAATTTTCCCGGATATGACATTTAATTTATTAGATGAAGATGAATATGAACGTCACCGCGAAGAAATGAAATATCCAGATGTCATCGATCACATTTTAAAGTCGCAAGTAAATCAATTAGTACAATGGATAAGACAAAGAAAAGGTCCCTTTGCACCAGATTTTGTTGATTTGTGGTATGAAAGATACTTAACGTACAGAAGTTAATAAGGATGACTGAAAAAAGCATGTTGAATGTCAGCAGGCTTTTTTCTTATGCAATAGCAAGGAATAGTGATAAAATGATTCATTGTGTTGAAGGGTTTACGAGATTAAGGAAGTTTATGGAAAAAAGGAATTATGAGTTTCGATTAATCAAAGCCCGTTCCAGCTATGCAAGCGAGAAAAAGGTAACAGAGAAAGGCTATCAAAGCCCATCCGGCCCTCGATAAGATAAAAAAGGTAACTGACCGTTCATTATTTTTATTTTAAACAAGCTACAAATTTAATGAGCAATTTTACAAAAAGACTGACAAACAAGTTTTCCACCCACCAAAAAAGGAAAAAGAACAAATGCAACATAGAGAGGGGAGTATATGTGGACAGTATTAAAAGATATATGGCCTTTGTAAAGCCTTATCGGTGGCAAATCATTGGCACAATTTTCATCGGCATTGTTAAATTTGCCATCCCGCTATTAATACCATTGCTATTAAAGTACGTAATCGATGATATAATCAATAACCCAGACTTGGCACAGGCGACTAAAATGAGCAATTTATGGACAATTATGATTATCATGACGATTATCTTTATTGTGGTGAGACCACCGATTGAATATTATCGTCAATATTTCGCACAATGGACTTCTAATAAAATTCTATATGATATTAGAGACCAGCTATTTATGCATCTGCAAAAATTAAGTTTAAAGTATTATTCCAACACCCGTGCAGGAGAAGTGATTTCTCGGGTCGTAAATGATGTCGAACAAACGAAGAATTTTATTTTAACAGGCTTAATGAATTTATGGTTAGATGCGGTAACGATTTTGATTACAATTGGCATTATGTTTACCATGAATATTAAGTTAACGTTCGTTTCCATCATTTTATTGCCTTTCTATGCTTTTTCAGTGAGCTATTTCTTTGGAAATTTACGGACACTGACAAGAGAAAGATCACAGGCGCTAGCAGGAGTTCAAAGCTTTTTACATGAACGAGTGCAAGGAATTTCCGTTATTAAGAGCTTTGCTACGGAAGATCATGAACAAAAACATTTTCAAAAATATAATAATGCCTTCTTAGAAAAAGCGGTCAATCATACGAAGTGGAATGCGAAAGCATTTGCGGTTGTTAATACGATTACCGATATTTCTCCATTGTTTGTCATTGCCTATTCAGGCTATCAAGTATTAAATGGCGATTTATCTTTAGGAGCAATGATTGCGTTTTTTGCCTATATTGAAAGATTGTATAATCCGTTAAGAAGATTAGTGAATTCATCAACGACATTAACGCAATCCATCGCATCCATGGATCGGGTGTTTGATTTAATTGATGAAAAATATGATATTCAGGATAAGCCAAATGCTATTCCTTGTGCAAATGTTAAAGGCGACATTGCGTTTGAAGCGGTTGATTTTGCCTATGATACAAAGGATCCGAAAGTATTAGATAATGTTTCCTTACATATTAAGCAAGGAGAGACAATCGCGTTTGTTGGGATGAGCGGTGGCGGAAAATCCTCGTTAATTAGTCTTATTCCAAGATTCTATGATGTGACAGGTGGAAGAATTCTATTAGATGGAAGAGATATAAGAGATTTACAAGCTCGTTCCTTAAGGGATCAAATTGGGATGGTTCTTCAAGAAAATATTCTCTTTAGTGAATCGATTAGAGAAAATATTATGATTGGAAGACCGAATGCGACGGAAGAGGAAGTAATTGCCGCCGCAAAAGCTGCGAATGCCCATGATTTTATTATGCAGCTGCCAGAAGGGTACGAAACGAAAGTAGGAGAAAGAGGCGTGAAATTAAGTGGGGGCCAGAAACAAAGAGTAGCGATTGCTCGCGTATTTTTGAAAAATCCACCTATCTTAATTTTAGACGAGGCAACTTCTGCTCTAGACTTAGAAAGTGAACAATCGATTCAAGAATCATTAGAAGAACTTGCAAAAGACAGAACGACCTTAATTGTCGCCCATCGCCTTTCTACGATTACGCATGCTGATCGAATTATTTTAATCGAACACGGAAAAATCATGGAAGATGGCACACATGATGAGCTAATGAAACTACAAGGTCATTATCATGATCTATTTCAAATACAGCAATTGGGAAATTGAGAATAAAAAGGGATTCAGAAAATTGTTTCTGAATCCCTTTTTTTATTCCTCTATCGTTACTTCTGCCTCATGGTTATGATGAACCTGAATAGATGTAATCAACGTATCAAGATGCTCTACGTTCTCGTCATACTCAATGATAGCGGAGACGATTTGCATCATATGATATTGCTTTAATTCTTCTTCATTTTCGTGCACAGTAGGCTCTGATTCTTTATAGTAATGCATTAATTCTTGGAAAAGCATGTTTCGATCAAGGGAAATGCTGCCTTCTTCAAAAACAACATTTGGCTTTACTTTCCCAATAAATTTAAGCATGACATGTTCGTGATGGTGAATCAGACAATCGAGCTGCTGCTGAATGATATTTTGTAATTTTTCAGGTAAGCTCAATAACTCATTTTCATATCGGTGAATCTTTTTCAATGTTTGAAAAGATTTTTTCAATGTTGCAATCATTTGCCGATAAATAACTAATTTTCTCGTTTTTAATAAGGTTGTTCGTTTAAAGTAATTCCGTTCTTCTTTGTACAGTGTATATAACTGGTCGATTTTCATTAATCGGTCATTCATTTTATCGATATCGTTTTTTAAGTTGCCATGTTCTGATGCATGTCTAATGTTCATGCGAATCCATTTTGTTATTTCCTCGCTCATATCGGAAATTTGATTGTACAATTTATTTTCATACTTAGGTGGTAGAAAAATTAGATTGACGATTGATGCAGATAGAATTCCAAGCATTACGGTGGAGAAACGAATAACCGCAAAGGTGATGAAATCATCTGTAGGTGACTCCATAATGGCAATTAATGTTACTACTGATAAAGTGATCGTCTTTTCTAAGTTTAATTTCAAGTTAATGGTAATAACAATGATTGCTGCAAGTCCAATGATAAAGACGTTGTTTCCAAAGCTCAATACAAAGATGACGGCAATGATGGCGCCGATGATATTCCCTTGTACTTGTTCAATGATAGATAAATAAGAACGATAGACGGTTGGCTGTATGGCAAAAATGGCAGAAATCCCTGCGAAAACAGGAGTTGGTGCATTTAATAGTTGCGCTAGAAATAAAGCTAAAACGATGGCGATTCCTGTTTTCAGAACGCGCGCTCCTAATGTCATATATTGGTGTTCCTTTCATTTGATCTTATAACATATTTTCTTATACCCCTTACTTTTTGCGAAAAACGCGAAAAGTAAACACAATATTGTACTATACAGTGATTAGATGCTAACTTCAATAGACGAATGCCTGATTTTTTCTATTTTCGATGGATTTTAAAAAAATGGACATATTGTTGAGATATTTGAAATGGATTTAAACTATATTAGAGGTGTAAAACGTACTAATGGGGTGGTGATTTACGATTCATCAGGGCGAGCGCTGGGCCGCTTCGACTGAGCCTTCGGGGTCTCAGACTGTCTCACCTTTTCCGCTCCAATCATCTGGAAATAAAAAAAAGGTCCAGAATTCCTCTGAACCTTTTCTCATCCTACTATTTAAAACTTATATTCTTCTTTTAATGTAGCGAATGCCTGATCTACTGCATGTAGAGTTGCTTCGATATCTTCTTCTGTGTGTGCGATGGTAATGAACCATGCTTCGTATTTGGATGGTGCTAGCATAATTCCTTGTTCTACTAATAATTTGAAGAAGCGACCGAACATTTCGCTATCTGTGCTTTCAGCTTGCTTGTAGTTGTATACTTTTTCGGTTGTAAAGAAGACAGTAAGTGCTCCTTTTAGGCGGTTAATTGTGATTGGAACATTGTATTGGGCTGCTGCTTCTAAAATACCTTTTTCCAATAATGCGCCTAATTTATCTAGGTAATCGTATACCCCTTCTTGCTTTAATACTTCTAGACAGGCAATTCCAGCTTGGATGGAGGCTGGATTTCCAGCATGAGTTCCTGCTTGGTATGCTGGTCCAACTGGTGCTACTTGATCCATAATTTCTTTTTTACCACCGTAAGCGCCAATTGGTAGTCCTCCACCAATTACTTTTCCTAAGGCAGTTAAGTCAGGATAAACACCTAATAAATCCTGTGCTCCACCGTAAGTAAAGCGGAAAGCAGTGATTACCTCGTCATAAATAACAAGTGCGCCTGCTTCATGTGTTAGATCATTGATTCCTTGTAAAAATCCCTCAACTGGTTCTACGATACCGAAGTTACCAACGATTGGCTCCACAAGAACAGCAGCTACTTGATCTCCCCATTTATCCAATGCCTCTTTATAAGCATCTAAATCATTGAAAGGAACGGTAATGACGTCTGCTGCAATTACTGCGGGAACACCGGCAGAATCTGGAGTACCAAGGGTAGAAGGACCAGAACCAGCTGCAACTAGCATTGGATCAGAGTGACCATGGTAGCAACCAGCGAATTTAATTACTTTGTTTCTTCCAGTGTAAGCACGAGCAACACGAATAGTTGTCATCACGGCTTCTGTTCCGGAGTTCATAAAACGGATTTTTTCCATAGAAGGAATTGCTTCCTGAAGCATTTTTGCAAATTTTACTTCATGGGGAGTTGGTGTTCCGAATAATAGCCCCGTTTCAGCTGCTCGAGTTACCGCCTTTGTAATATGTGGATGAGCATGTCCAGTCACAATTGGACCGTATGCAGCTAAATAATCGATATATTGATTTCCGTCTACATCAAAGAAGTAAGCGCCTTGCCCTTTTTCCATCACAATCGGTGATCCGCCACCAACAGCTTTGTAAGAGCGAGAAGGACTGTTGACACCTCCGACAATAATCTCTAAAGCTTCTTCATGTAATCGTTCTGAATTGGTATGTAACATATAAACCTCCTATAAATCGTAACATTCTGTATAGAATACCTTCCCTCATTTTAGCACTTTTTGAAAGAAGATAAAGGGAAACAGCTTTTTAACAACAGGTAACTTCGTACGTTCTCAGGTAGGTGTAAATGGATAAACGCATAATTACCTTAGACAAGCATAAATATTAATGATGGAGTATTCATGCCATGCAGCAAGAAAGTAAGGAGGTAAGGGAATGTTTTTTTATGTCTTATTAGCTTTAATCCTTTTTTTTATTGCGATGAGCTTAAGAACATTGTTTGTTCCTTACCGCGTAAAAGAAAAATGGGTATCCTTTGAAAATTTTATGTATTTAATTTTTGTCTACATCACCATTATGATTGGCTTTGGCTTAATCTATACGTTATTCCAAATGAATGGAATTCCTGTTTATAATGATGGACAGACTCCTTCTTTAACCTATGATTTTTTTCATACTTTACACACTAGCATCTATTTTAGCGGTGTAACATTATTCTCTGTAGGTTTTGGAGATTTAATGCCCATTGGCATTGGAAGAATGGTAGTTCTTGTGGAGGCATTGATAGGCTATACGATTCCAGCAGCCTTTGTCGCAAGGGCAGTACTAGATTTGAATAATTAGCAATCTCCTTTTCTTGATTCATCCAAGCAAATTAGGTAGGCTTGGTATATTAAAAGAAAAGGCGGGATACGATGTCGATTCAATTAGGAGAAACAGTGCCAGATTTTGAACTAGAAGCAGATAATGGAGAAAAAATAAAACTGTCTGATTACCGGGGAAAGAATGTTGTCTTATACTTTTATCCAAAAGATATGACACCTGGATGTACAACAGAAGCTTGTGACTTCCGCGATAACCATGGTGATTTCGAAGGGCTTAATACAGTAGTACTAGGTGTCAGCCCAGATCCGATTTCAAGACACAAGAAGTTTATCGAAAAGCACGAGCTACCATTTCCATTACTATCCGATGAAAATCATGAAGTAGCGGAAAGCTTTGATGTCTGGAAGTTAAAAAAGAATTTCGGAAAAGAGTATATGGGGATTGAAAGATCCACCTTTTTGATTGATAAAGAAGGCAAGCTTGCTAAAGAATGGCGTAAAGTCAAAGTGGCAGGCCATGTAGAGGAAATAAAGCAAGCATTACAAAAAATCGAAGCCTAATTTTTATGCTAGGGACTTTTGTCCACTCATTAAGAAGCGATAAGCATATTGTATAGTGAGCATATACCTCCTCATATATATGTCGGTGGCCAGCGAAGCGTTCGTTGGTCTTTTTTTCAGCAAATGGATAAAATTTCTGGTGAAAAATAGTAGGCTACATGCATATAATGAAAGTGTATTATCAATAACATTCCATCATTAACTATTACCTAATAGTCGGTATTGTTAAATAATCATTATCATTGTTGTTTTAACGGTTTATTCGTCTATAAACGGCGTTATTACAGTAACTGTATTGACAAAACCCTCCTATTATTAGTACACTATTTATAAACATTATAAAATAAGAATATCTTTTAGAAATGGGGTGCATGTCCGTGGAACATAACGAGCATAATGAGTTACAGGAAGCTCTTGATAAGCTGAAGGAAACAGGAGTGCGCATTACCCCGCAGCGTCATGCGATACTTGAATATTTAATAAGCTCAATGTCACATCCGACTGCCGATGAAATTTATAAAGCACTTGAAGGTAAATTCCCAAATATGAGTGTAGCCACTGTTTATAATAATTTAAGAGTTTTTCGCGAAGTAAATTTAGTAAAGGAACTGACATATGGAGATTCTTCCAGTCGGTTTGATTTCATTACTTCACACCATTATCATATTATCTGTAAAGAGTGTGGCAAAATAGTTGATTTCCATTATCCAGGATTGGATGAGGTAGAACAATTTGCCAGCCATGTTTCAGGATTTAAAATCAGTCATCACCGTCTAGAAATTTACGGTACTTGTCCTGATTGTGCTAAAAAAGAAGCGCACTAATGTAAGGAATAGAAGAGGTCGTCTTTTTAAGATTAGCTTTTGCACAAATATGCGAAGGTTAATCTTAAAAAGATACCTCTTTTTTCTGTTTTGTTAAGAAGGTTCATTCATTATGCTGGGATAATAGATGGATGAATACCGAGAAAAAAGTAATTCTATTTTTAAACAAGTTGTAGTAAGATTTCATGTATGCCATGGAAATAGGGCAGGAATTTAATAGAAAATGTCGAAATAATACGAAACGAATAAAATTTATTCATGGAGATGGAGGAATAACGATGGAAGATATTCTTCGTCCTATATATCAAGAACGAGCTAGCCAGACAAATACATTGGGCGTATTAATCATTGATAAAAAACAAAATGAAATGACCGTGACAGATACTTTTGATACTGTGATGCTTATTATTGTAAAAGAAGCAGAACAGCCTGTTTTTATAAAGCACTATACTTATGCGGAAAAGAAAGCAGCTTTACATATTGTCACAGAACAACAATTAAGAAATTGGATTTTATTGGGGAATAATAAAAGAATATTTGAATGGATATACAATGGAAGAGTTGTTTTTGATCGAAACGAATATATCTATCAACTCAAAAATGAGTTAAAGGAATTTCCTGTTAACGAAAGAAAACAAAAGATGGCGTTAGAATTCGCTAAGCTTATTAAACGATATATGGATGGGAAAGCTTTCTTTGAAAATAAGCATTATCTTGACGCTTATAATGATATTGTTCATTCCCTACATCATTTAGCACGTTTAGCTGTGATTGAAAATGGATTCCATCCAGAAGTAACTGTTTGGAGCCAAGTAAAACAAATAGAGCCGGAAATCTATAAATTATATGTAGAGCTAGTAAATAGTGATGAGCCGATTGAAAAAAGGCTTGAGTTATTATTCTTAGCAAGTGAATTCTTAATTCATTCCAGAATGAGAACTAGTACAAGCTATATTCTTGATGTTTTAAAAGAGAAGGAAGCTTGGACATTTAATGATTTATTAGAAAAAGAAGAATTGCTTATTTATGCAGTTGATCTTGGGATGCTTTTAGAATATTTGATCGATAAACATTTAATAGAGGTAGTTAATGTTTCAACGAAAAGTCCCGGCGTTTATCATCGATATTATAAGGTTTTAGAAAAAAACTAAAAAAGTTTTAAAAAAGTATTGACCATTATGTTGGAATAATGTTATATTTATATCCGTCGCTGAAACAACACGAAATGTTGAAGTAAACGACGGGAAAAGTTTTTTTGAAAAACTATTGACAGTGAATGTTGATAGATGCTATATTAGGAAAGTCGCTTCTTGAGTGACTAACTAAATTGCTCTTTGAAAACTGAACGAACAAACGTCAACAATATTCGTTTTATAACTAACGTTATAGAATGACAACAAGTAACAAAAAGCTAGAGTTTAGCAATGAGCTAATCAACTCTTTATTGGAGAGTTTGATCCTGGCTCAGGACGAACGCTGGCGGCGTGCCTAATACATGCAAGTCGAGCGGACTTTAAAAGCTTGCTTTTAAAGTTAGCGGCGGACGGGTGAGTAACACGTGGGCAACCTGCCTGTAAGACTGGGATAACTTCGGGAAACCGGAGCTAATACCGGATAATCCTTTTCCACTCATGTGGAAAAGCTGAAAGACGGTTTACGCTGTCACTTACAGATGGGCCCGCGGCGCATTAGCTAGTTGGTGAGGTAACGGCTCACCAAGGCAACGATGCGTAGCCGACCTGAGAGGGTGATCGGCCACACTGGGACTGAGACACGGCCCAGACTCCTACGGGAGGCAGCAGTAGGGAATCTTCCGCAATGGACGAAAGTCTGACGGAGCAACGCCGCGTGAGTGATGAAGGTTTTCGGATCGTAAAACTCTGTTGTTAGGGAAGAACAAGTACAAGAGTAACTGCTTGTACCTTGACGGTACCTAACCAGAAAGCCACGGCTAACTACGTGCCAGCAGCCGCGGTAATACGTAGGTGGCAAGCGTTGTCCGGAATTATTGGGCGTAAAGCGCGCGCAGGCGGTCCTTTAAGTCTGATGTGAAAGCCCACGGCTCAACCGTGGAGGGTCATTGGAAACTGGGGGACTTGAGTGCAGAAGAGAAGAGTGGAATTCCACGTGTAGCGGTGAAATGCGTAGAGATGTGGAGGAACACCAGTGGCGAAGGCGACTCTTTGGTCTGTAACTGACGCTGAGGCGCGAAAGCGTGGGGAGCAAACAGGATTAGATACCCTGGTAGTCCACGCCGTAAACGATGAGTGCTAAGTGTTAGAGGGTTTCCGCCCTTTAGTGCTGCAGCAAACGCATTAAGCACTCCGCCTGGGGAGTACGGCCGCAAGGCTGAAACTCAAAGGAATTGACGGGGGCCCGCACAAGCGGTGGAGCATGTGGTTTAATTCGAAGCAACGCGAAGAACCTTACCAGGTCTTGACATCCTCTGACACTCCTAGAGATAGGACGTTCCCCTTCGGGGGACAGAGTGACAGGTGGTGCATGGTTGTCGTCAGCTCGTGTCGTGAGATGTTGGGTTAAGTCCCGCAACGAGCGCAACCCTTGATCTTAGTTGCCAGCATTAAGTTGGGCACTCTAAGGTGACTGCCGGTGACAAACCGGAGGAAGGTGGGGATGACGTCAAATCATCATGCCCCTTATGACCTGGGCTACACACGTGCTACAATGGATGGTACAAAGGGCAGCAAAACCGCGAGGTCGAGCAAATCCCATAAAACCATTCTCAGTTCGGATTGTAGGCTGCAACTCGCCTACATGAAGCTGGAATCGCTAGTAATCGCGGATCAGCATGCCGCGGTGAATACGTTCCCGGGCCTTGTACACACCGCCCGTCACACCACGAGAGTTTGTAACACCCGAAGTCGGTGGGGTAACCGTAAGGAGCCAGCCGCCTAAGGTGGGATAGATGATTGGGGTGAAGTCGTAACAAGGTAGCCGTATCGGAAGGTGCGGCTGGATCACCTCCTTTCTAAGGAAAATGGAATTTACATTCCATCAAAGATTGTTGACGATTTGTTGTTCAGTTTTGAGGGAGCAATTCCTCAAAATAGTAATAAGTTTGAGGGTAAAGAGAAACGAGTAGATCAAGGAAGCGCCTGAGTGAGCACCGGAACGTACAACCGTACGTGAGGAGCAGAGCGAAGAAGCTGACGAAGAGATGCGAAGTTTATCTTTAGCCGAAATTGTTCCTTGAAAACTAGATTATGAATAGTAAAAACAAGAAAGAAACCGAGTAATCGCCATCTTAGATTCTCTATTTTAGAGAATTACTTCTTTGAAAAGTAATCGTATTAATCGAATACTCATTCAAAGATTTGAGAGCAAAGAGAAGCAAGTAGGTCAAGGAAGCGACCGAGCGAGCACCGGAGCGTACGCTAGTACGTGAGGAGCAGAGTGAGAGAGCTGACGAAGAGATACGCCGCTTATCTTTGGTCGAAACTAAGTTAAGTTAGAAAGGGCGCACGGTGGATGCCTTGGCACTAGGAGCCGATGAAGGACGGGATTAACACCGATATGCTTTGGGGAGCTGTAAGTAAGCTTTGATCCAGAGATTTCCGAATGGGGAAACCCTCTATCCGTAATGGGATAGAATCTTTACCTGAATACATAGGGTACTGAAGGCAGACCCGGGGAACTGAAACATCTAAGTACCCGGAGGAAGAGAAAGCAAACGCGATTCCCTGAGTAGCGGCGAGCGAAACGGGATTAGCCCAAACCAAGAGGCTTGCCTCTTGGGGTTGTAGGACACTCTATATGGAGTTACAAAGGAACGGGGTAGACGAATCGATCTGGAAAGGTCAGTCGTAGAAGGTAAAAACCCTGTAGTCGAAACTTCGTTCCCTCTTGAGTGTATCCTGAGTACGGCGGGACACGAGAAATCCCGTCGGAAGCAGGGAGGACCATCTCCCAAGGCTAAATACTCCCTAGTGACCGATAGTGAACCAGTACCGTGAGGGAAAGGTGAAAAGCACCCCGGAAGGGGAGTGAAATAGATCCTGAAACCGTGTGCCTACAAGTAGTTAGAGCCCTTTTATGGGTGATAGCGTGCCTTTTGTAGAATGAACCGGCGAGTTACGATTACATGCGAGGTTAAGTTGATAAGACGGAGCCGCAGCGAAAGCGAGTCTGAATAGGGCGAAATAGTATGTGGTTGTAGACCCGAAACCAGGTGATCTACCCATGTCCAGGGTGAAGTCCAGGTAACACTGGATGGAGGCCCGAACCCACGCACGTTGAAAAGTGCGGGGATGAGGTGTGGGTAGCGGAGAAATTCCAATCGAACTTGGAGATAGCTGGTTCTCTCCGAAATAGCTTTAGGGCTAGCCTCAAGATTTAGAGTATTGGAGGTAGAGCACTGTTTGGACTAGGGGCCCCCATCGGGTTACCGAATTCAGACAAACTCCGAATGCCAAATACTTATTCTTGGGAGTCAGACTACGAGTGATAAGATCCGTGGTCAAGAGGGAAACAGCCCAGACCACCAGCTAAGGTCCCAAAGTATACGTTAAGTGGAAAAGGATGTGGAGTTGCTTAGACAACCAGGATGTTGGCTTAGAAGCAGCCACCATTTAAAGAGTGCGTAATAGCTCACTGGTCGAGTGACTCTGCGCCGAAAATGTACCGGGGCTAAACGTATCACCGAAGCTGTGGATTGACATCTATGATGTCAGTGGTAGGAGAGCGTTCTAAGGGCGTTGAAGCTAGACCGTAAGGACTGGTGGAGCGCTTAGAAGTGAGAATGCCGGTATGAGTAGCGAAAGATGAGTGAGAATCTCATCCACCGAATGCCTAAGGTTTCCTGAGGAAGGCTCGTCCGCTCAGGGTTAGTCGGGACCTAAGCCGAGGCTGAAAAGCGTAGGCGATGGACAACAGGTTGATATTCCTGTACCACCTTTAAATCGTTTGAGCAATGGGGGGACGCAGGAGGATAGGGTAAGCGTGCTGTTGGATTAGCACGTCCAAGCAGTTAGGCCGGTAATGAGGCAAATCCCATTACCATACGGCGGAGCTGTGACGGCGAGGGAAATATAGTACCGAAGTTCCTGATTCCACACTGCCAAGAAAAGCCTCTAGCGAGATTTATGGTGCCCGTACCGCAAACCGACACAGGTAGGCGAGGAGAGAATCCTAAGGTGAGCGAGAGAACTCTCGTTAAGGAACTCGGCAAAATGACCCCGTAACTTCGGGAGAAGGGGTGCTCTTTTGGGTGTTAAAGCCCGAGAGAGCCGCAGTGAATAGGCCCAGGCGACTGTTTAGCAAAAACACAGGTCTCTGCGAAGCCGCAAGGCGAAGTATAGGGGCTGACACCTGCCCGGTGCTGGAAGGTTAAGAGGAGGGGTTAGCGTTCGCGCGAAGCTCTGAATTGAAGCCCCAGTAAACGGCGGCCGTAACTATAACGGTCCTAAGGTAGCGAAATTCCTTGTCGGGTAAGTTCCGACCCGCACGAAAGGTGTAACGATCTGGGCACTGTCTCAACGAGAGACTCGGTGAAATTATAGTACCTGTGAAGATGCAGGTTACCCGCGACAGGACGGAAAGACCCCGTGGAGCTTTACTGCAGCCTGATATTGAATTTTGGTACAGCTTGTACAGGATAGGTAGGAGCCTTGGAAGCCGGAGCGCCAGCTTCGGTGGAGGCATTGGTGGGATACTACCCTGGCTGTATTGACATTCTAACCCGCACCCCTTATCGGGGTGGGAGACAGTGTCAGGTGGGCAGTTTGACTGGGGCGGTCGCCTCCTAAAAAGTAACGGAGGCGCCCAAAGGTTCCCTCAGAATGGTTGGAAATCATTCGTAGAGTGTAAAGGCACAAGGGAGCTTGACTGCGAGACCTACAAGTCGAGCAGGGACGAAAGTCGGGCTTAGTGATCCGGTGGTTCCGCATGGAAGGGCCATCGCTCAACGGATAAAAGCTACCCCGGGGATAACAGGCTTATCTCCCCCAAGAGTCCACATCGACGGGGAGGTTTGGCACCTCGATGTCGGCTCATCGCATCCTGGGGCTGTAGTCGGTCCCAAGGGTTGGGCTGTTCGCCCATTAAAGCGGTACGCGAGCTGGGTTCAGAACGTCGTGAGACAGTTCGGTCCCTATCCGTCGTGGGCGTAGGAAATTTGAGAGGAGCTGTCCTTAGTACGAGAGGACCGGGATGGACGCACCGCTGGTGTACCAGTTGTCTTGCCAAAGGCATCGCTGGGTAGCTATGTGCGGAAGGGATAAGTGCTGAAAGCATCTAAGCATGAAGCCCCCCTCAAGATGAGATTTCCCATAGCGCAAGCTAGTAAGATCCCTGAAAGATGATCAGGTTGATAGGTCAGAGGTGGAAGCGTGGCGACATGTGGAGCTGACTGATACTAATAGATCGAGGACTTAACTAAAACGAAAAGCGGAAACGCCTGTTTATCGGCGTACAAACTGGAAGAGCTTCGACTGAGATAAAGGAAACACGATGAACGTAAGTGAATCGATGTTGACTTATCGTAGGGAGATGATCGGAAGTTTGCTAGGCGATAGGCGTTAGAGCTGGACAATAATGATTACTCAATTCTTTCTTTTACTTCATAATCTAGTTTTCAGGGAATAATTTTTCGAAATTATACTTGAAAAAATCTCAAAAACATGTATAATAAAATATGTCTTGAGAAAAGTCTGGTGGCGATAGCGAGAAGGTCACACCCGTTCCCATACCGAACACGGAAGTTAAGCTTCTCAGCGCCGATGGTAGTTGGGGGTTCTCCCCCTGTGAGAGTAGGACGTCGCCAGGCATACCATATTATTCCGCAGTAGCTCAGTGGTAGAGCATTCGGCTGTTAACCGAACGGTCGTAGGTTCGAGTCCTACCTGCGGAGCCATATTGGAGAGCTGTCCGAGTGGCCGAAGGAGCACGATTGGAAATCGTGTAGGCGGGTAACCCTGTCTCAAGGGTTCAAATCCCTTGCTCTCCGCCATTAACTTTCTATATGGCCCATTGGTCAAGCGGTTAAGACACCGCCCTTTCACGGCGGTAACACGGGTTCGAATCCCGTATGGGTCACCAAGACATATCATTACATTATGGAGGATTAGCTCAGCTGGGAGAGCATCTGCCTTACAAGCAGAGGGTCGGCGGTTCGATCCCGTCATCCTCCACCATTACTATTATCGCGGGGTGGAGCAGTCTGGTAGCTCGTCGGGCTCATAACCCGAAGGTCGCAGGTTCAAATCCTGTCCCCGCAATCTGGTCCGGTAGTTCAGTTGGTTAGAATGCCTGCCTGTCACGCAGGAGGTCGCGGGTTCGAGTCCCGTCCGGACCGCCATTTTTAAAAAATCAATAGCAATAAATAATGGCTCAGTAGCTCAGTCGGTAGAGCAAAGGACTGAAAATCCTTGTGTCGGCGGTTCGATTCCGTCCTGAGCCACCATTTATGTCGGAGGGGTAGCGAAGTGGCTAAACGCGGCGGACTGTAAATCCGCTCCTTCGGGTTCGGCGGTTCGAATCCGTCCCCCTCCACCATCTATACAGGGGTATAGTTTAAAGGTAGAACGAAGGTCTCCAAAACCTTTGGTGTGGGTTCAATTCCTACTACCCCTGCCAATTTTCATTAAATATTATGGCGGATATGGCGAAGTGGTTAACGCATCGGATTGTGGCTCCGACACTCGTGGGTTCGATTCCCATTATTCGCCCCATTTTTTTGACACTTTTTTTATTTTATTGCATATAAATAGTATTGGGCTATAGCCAAGCGGTAAGGCAACGGACTTTGACTCCGTCACTCGTTGGTTCGAATCCAGCTAGCCCAGCCATTTGCGGAAGTAGTTCAGTGGTAGAACACCACCTTGCCAAGGTGGGGGTCGCGGGTTCGAATCCCGTCTTCCGCTCCAAGTATATTATGGCGGCATAGCCAAGTGGTAAGGCAGAGGTCTGCAAAACCTTTACCACCGGTTCGAATCCGGTTGCCGCCTCCATAATCGTTTATAATTTATATTTGTTACATATCATGCCGGGGTGGCGGAACTGGCAGACGCACAGGACTTAAAATCCTGCGGTAGGTGACTACCGTACCGGTTCGATTCCGGTCCTCGGCATTACCCAAACAAATTATAAACGCGCCGGTGTGGCGGAATTGGCAGACGCGCACGACTCAAAATCGTGTTCCTTCTGGAGTGTCGGTTCGACCCCGACCACCGGTATCTTTAGGTGAAAACGAGTTAATTTAAGAAACGATTAAACACTCGCAAATGTTGATATATCAATGTTTGTGAGTGTTTTTTGTTTTGTGGGGAAAACGGCTGAAGTAGGTAGGATTTGAAATCATTTTACACATTTTTTACACGAATAATTTTCACACATGACATTATTTTTCTATTGTTACAGTATGAAGATATATATGTATATTGAAATTTTCATTTATTTAAATGAGTAAATATAATTTAAATGGTAAACTGGAAATAAGTAGGTAATTTATACTAATGAATATAAGTGAAATGAATGAACTGCTATTGAATTGTTGAAGTGAAGTTTGGAGGTATTATATTGATTATTGGGAATCGCAAAGGTGTAAGAGTAATTGAAAATCCAAACACTCGAGAACCTTTAGAAGAAGGAGAAAAGTATTTTAAAGAAAGAATCTGTTCTTCAGATATTTTTGACGGTTGGACACTTTACGAACAACCTATTATTAATTCAATGCATCCTGATTTTATTCTATTACATCCTGAAAAAGGAGTAATAATAGTTGAGGTAAAAGACTGGCATTTACAATCACCTGCATATAGCAATGATGGAAAGGTACTTGGAACTAATGGGAAATATATAAATAAAAATCCAATATCCCAAGTGCGCGCATATAAGGATATGATTCTTAAATATGAATTAGATGAGTTTTTAAATGCTAATGAAAAATATCCTGATATTTCAGCTGCAATGGTATCTACTGTAATTTACTTTCATATAGCTTCAAGAGAAAGGGCTATAGAGTTTTGTGGTAATCCAAACCACAAGTATTGCTTAATTTGGACAAGAAATGAATTGGACTATTTATTTAAAACTTCCCATCCAAGAAAAGATAATTATATTTATCCAAAGTTTTTATTCTATGAAAGATCTTTATTCGCTAAAGATAATGAACAGACGCTACAGAAGCTAGTAAAAAACCTAGAAAATGTTTTGAGACCCAGTGATTATGCAAGAGAAAGAAAACAACCAATAACTCTGACTACAGAGCAAAAGCGTTTGGTTGAATTGAAAAGTGGAAGTATCAGGAGATGGAGTGGAGTTGCTGGCTCAGGAAAGACATTGATATTAGCTACCAAAGCAACGGAAGCAATAAAGAATGGGCAACGAGTACTTATTTTAACATTTAATATTACACTAAGACACTATATTAGAGATTTATGTAGTCAGCAGCATGGTCATGAAAATAGAAGATTATTAAAAACAAATTTAACCATTGCACATTTTCATGGATTTCTAAAAATCTTATTAGCCGAATTAAAGCTCTCGGCTCCCAATGGTGACCTTGAAAAGTATACTAATAATGTAATGAATACGATTTGTGATGAAATAAATGTTAATTTTCCAGGACATCTAAATTATGATTCTATTTTGATTGATGAAGGACAAGATTTTAATGGAGGCTGGATACGCTTCCTGAAACAATTCTATACTAGTAGAGGAGAATTATTAGTTTTTTTTGATCAAGCACAAGATCTTTATAAACGGAGCTTATGGATAACAGACCCAAATCAAATAGAAGGCATCGGTTTTAAAGGACAACTTGGTCATTTGAAAATATCCCATCGACTTCCACAGAGTATAGTTTCACAGATTGATATTATTAGAAATCTGCTTAACATGGAAAATAGTGAAAAAATCATAACAACGAATTCTCAACAAGATTTATTTACCCGAATAAATTGGAAAAATGTATCCGCTGACAAGAACAGGGCTTATGTGGTCGATCAACACATAAGAACGATATTATCAGAGGGTATCAGTACATTAGAAGATATAACTGTTATTACAATGAAAGAGGATACGGGAATTGAGTTGGTAAATTATTTTGAAAGCTTACATGTAAAGACTTCTCATGTATATGATCTATCTGGGCAAAAAGATTATAACGAGAGACGGAATGAAAAATGGAAATTTCAACCTGGTAAGGGACGCTTGAAGGTTTGTAGTTATCATAGCTATAAAGGTTGGGAAAGTTCACATATTATTTTACTTTTAGAGGGTATAGGAGATGATTTGAAAAGGAAAGAGGAACTACAAAATGCTTTGTTCATAGCGATTACACGTGTGAATGCATTTTCAGATTCAAGAAGTTTCCTATGTATTAATAATTGTCCAGATTTTAATTGGTTAGCTCCTCATTTTAATGGAGAATAGGAAATTAGTAGTTCTTTTCAAAATACTGATGCCAACAATAAGTTCCAAATAATGATGAAATATTATTTGATATTAAACTATTTAAACAATAATGCCTGTCGCCAATTGTGGGGCAGGTATTATTATTACCGAAAAAATCATAAAAATATGCAATTTCGCATATTTCGGAATTGACTTTCCTCTAAGACTATTTTACTATACAAATATACTCTTAGTTAAATTATGGAAAAGGGGTTACTATACCATTATGTTTGATTTAAAGGATTTTAGACAAAATGTCTTAAAAATGACGCAAGAGGAATTTGCTAAGCTGATTGGGGTTCGTCAAGATTATGTGTCAAGAATGGAGAAAACACCGGAAACAATAGAGTTCAGCATGCTTTTAAAAATTGCAGAAGTAACTGGAACGACACTAGATGAATTAGTAGGGTATAAAAAATCACTTCCAAAAGCACTTCAAGTAGAAAATACGTGGGAACCTTCTGCATTTATTAAAAAGACCTTGCTCAATTATTTAAAAACTAAAGCAGAAAACTTACCACTTAATCAAGAAATAAAATATGAGAAGTTAGTTCTAGATCTAGAAAGAATGATTCAAACAACCATAGTTAAACCCACTGTGGCAATTGTTGGTATGTCAGATGCTGGAAAGAGTAGATTGATAAACTCTTTATTAGGTAACGATAAAATGCCGACATCATGGACACCAACAACTTCGGTGAGCGTACATATCAAGCACGTTGATGACCGCCCATCATTTATTGATGATGAAGTATGGATTTTTACAGGAGATAAGAGCGGTTTTGACACAAAGAAACTGTATGATGAAACTTATTGTAAAAAATGGAGGATCGCAAGTGGACCTGCTTCGATTCTAGGTGAGTACGGAACACGCCAAGGGGATAAGTATGATATTGAAGAGGCTTCTGCTGCAGTAGTATTTGTAGATAGTTCAATTTTGCAAATTTGTGACATTGTGGATTTACCTGGTTTTGGAACAGGTGATAGAAGAAATGATGATATCTTGGCTCAAAAATCAAGAGAATTCGCGGATATAGTTGTCTATATGTCAATTGCAAATGGATTTTTACGAGCAGCGGATATTGAATTTATCAAATCGACATTAAATTCCTTACCTGTAATTGAAAATAGGGGGAATGGGTTGAACCCACTCAATAATCTATTTGTTATTGCTTCGCAAGCACACACAGTTGATAACGGTAATAAATCCGAGCTTGAGAATATTCTAGATGCCGGGTCTAAGCGTTTATATAACCTAGTACCTGAAGAAATATGGGAGAATCGTGAAGAGCAGTCTGGTTATGTTCACACAGAGCCTGTATTACGTAAGCGCTTTTTTACATATACAACAGATAAGCCTTATCTACGAGAGCCCTTTGAAAATGAAGTCAGAGAAATTTTAGAAAAACTACCATCAATAATTAATCGAAATGCAATTGATGCAATCAAGAAGCACATAGATGACCTTAAGCTAGATCTTAAAAGAGAAATTAATCAGTACGAGGATATTCTTAAAGAAAGAGAAAAATATAAAAGATTATTAGATGAAATCATAAATAATGAAGCAACACGTGTAAATGAAAACGAAAAAGCACGTGAAACCGTGTTAAACAGTATTAAAACTCTTCAAAAAGAGTCAGTTAGTGATTTTGAAACAAAATATACATCAGTGATATCGATAGATAACATCGTAGATATTATTAAAGAAAAAAGGTACAAAAAGAAAAAGGAAGATATGGAATTATTAGCAGGATATTTGAGTAGTAAACTGCAAGCTAAATTACAGACTATTTTAAAGGGTAAGTCGGAAAAGCTAAACAACGTGATTGATAATTACCTCCAAAACTTTAATGTGCAAATCAATAAATTAGAGAGCGAATTAAAAAGTTTCAATATCCCATTTGATACAGTGAAAATTTTTGCAAGTGGGCTAGCGGGTTTGGCTACATTCGGTGGTCTTGCGATTTGGGCATCAACTTTAGGGAACTTAGGTGCTTATATCCTTGTAGCAAAAGGTGTTAGTGTATTATCTGCTCTAGGCATTTCTGTAGCAGGGGGAACAGCAGGTGCGGCCTCATTGGTTGCAGCTATTGGTGGTCCAATAACGTTAGGAATTGCGTTAGCAGTTATTGTTGGTTTATCCGTGTTTGCATTTGCATCAGGAGGATGGCAAAAAGGAATTGCTAAAAAACTTGTTAAGGAATATTCAAAGCAAGATGCATTTGGCCAGTTTGTCACCGAGATTGAAAAGTTTTGGGATGATACAGAATCCGCCTTCAATGCCGCTGCCGATCATTTAGAAGCACAGTGGAAAGAATATGTAGAAGGTTTAAATGAAATGGTTAATTCTTCTAGCATTGAAGATATAAAGGCAAGCATTCTTAAAGCAGAACGTCTTCAAAGTTTTTTGGAAGAAATGCCATTGTCGGAGTCTACAATGGCATTAAGGGGGATGTAAGATGATGTCGATTGACGAGCAATTATCACTTTTTCAGGAATTTCTTACCAAAAATGACATATGGCAAGCAAACTTACTCATCAAAAATATCTTTAATAAAAATATAGAAAATCGAGATGTTTTTCAGACATTTTATGAGTTCAGTATAAAAATTGCCAACTGGAATTTAGATATACCAACACGAAAATTGTTTTTAGAGCAAGCTTTCTCTGCAGTCATTTTTTTTAGTGAAAATGCGTTATTAACAAGTGATGTAATAGAAATGGTTTATGCTTGCCAAAACGAAGTAGATAATATTCGAAATGAAATTACTCGCATAGAACAAATTCAAATAGATCGAAGAGTGGAAGATGCTAAAAAGGAACAATCGGAACTTATTCTCAAGCTTACGGAGTACAAATTTGCACTAGGAAAAAGTAGAAATCAACAGGAGTTTAATACTCTCCTAGAAAAAATAAAAGTAGTAGAAGAACAGATAGATGTAAGTTTTCTAACTGAGATGGATGAGAAATTGTATAAGGAACTAACTATGGATTATCCGAACATTATTAACCAAAAGCTTAATGAGTTTGAGAAGGTCAAGGTAAAAGAATATAACAAGAAGGCCGTTAGTGATTTTTATCAGGTTTTTAATGAATTTAAGCAAAATGAGGATAAGTATAAAACAAGTATGTTAGAGCTTAAAAGACTCGTGCGAACCCGATTATTTTCGTATGATGCTGGGCGTTTATTAAATGAAACAATAATTTACTATAATCATGTTTACTCCTATATCTTTGGTAAATTAGACGAAGAAGGTAAATACAATTTAACTGAGCTTGCAATTGAATTGGAAAAAGCAAACTAACAAGGAGGTGGCTTATGTTTAAGAGTAGAAAGTCCATAACGAACGGATTAAGTCACTCCCCACATTTTGTGAATACTAATTTGTTTGTTATGCCACTTCAAAGTTCAAATACATTTGGAACTATCAAAACAACGAATGCCTATAATGAGCAATTTGAACGAATTTTTACAAGTCTGAATGAAAAACGGCAAGAATTACAGTCGAGAGTGAGTTCACTACCACCAGGAGATGACTCACTCCGCAATCAAGGTGTATACATGGCCTGGAAGTACGAACAAGCGGAGATTCAGATGGGGGGTAAAGGGTCTAGAGATTGGACAGATGCACAAATGCAGGAGATTTTCGATAGGGGACGAGTGCGAGGAGCAGAGGGTCATCATATAAACTCAGTTGGTGAACATACATCACAGCAAGCGAACCCTGACAATATTAAATTCATGAAAAATAAAGAGGAGCACCTTGCTGCGCATAACGGAAATTGGAAAAATCCTACTGAGGGTGACCTCATCGATAGAAACTCTCGTCTTGAAGACATAAATAATAAACGAATCAATAAAAATGAATTGACTGGAATCGGTTTAGCTGCAGCAATTGGGTTAGGTATAGGGTTTACAATAGGTGCTGTAACAACTCTTGCTAAACAAGGTGTATCTGTTAAGTCGGTAATGGAGGCAGCAGGAGTTGGTCTTAAGACAGGAGCTGAATCTTCCGTATTAGCAGTTATTAATCATGGCCTAGTACGTGGAATTGGTGAAGCCGCTACTACTGTTCTTGCTCAAATTGCTACTGAAAGATTTGGATTTACTTTGACTGAAAACCTTGTGAAAATGTGCAATATGGCAGTTGTAGGTGCCGTTTCAACAATTGTTTTCAGTACATGGGTATTTGTCAAGTTAAAATGGAAAGGTCACGCCACATCATTTGCTCTCAAGCAAGTAGGTAAAACATTAGGTTATTCATTAGGTATCCTGTTTTTATCTATTGTTGCACAGGGGATTTGGGGTGGACACGCAGGCTTAATATTATCACTTGGTATCGGTTTATCGATGGTATTTTATCAGTTCGTCAAAATGCAACTAGATAAACAATTCTACGAGAAAATACGTCTTTTTACTATTCATAAGCTTCGGCCAAATTTTTAGACTTGATTTATGGCTATGATGAAATATGGAGAAAGGTAGTGTGGATTTGATTTACAATGATTTTATTACAAAAGTAAAGTTGCAAGATTCACGTAACGAATTTGGTGAGCTTGACCGAGTTGAAGACTTTGATATACCAATAATTTTACATGACTTTTACAAGTATGCTAATCCTATTGATGTCGAAGTGACGCAGGAAGATTTTACATCAATCAAGTTCTATCCAGCATCATCCCTCCTCAACTTACAAAACGAATATGACCTACCAAGGGATACATTTGTATTTGCTTCAAGAGAAGGAGACCCAATTCTGTTGAAGGGAGAGAAGGTTTACACAGCAGTCCATGGAGTTGAAAAATGGGATCCGAAATTACTCGCAAATTCTTTCGATGAATTTCTTGGAATGCTTATTTCGTAAGGGTTAAAAATGTAGGTTGAATTTAATTATTCTTTTAAATTAATGGACCATACAAATAATAAATGTATTTGTAATACAAAATAAAGTACTTAAGTTATGAAACATAAAAATCTCTTTTGAGAAATCTACAAAATTTTTAGTTTTTTTGCAAAATTCGACAAAGATTCGAGTTGTTTAATAGTACATTTGTAACAAGAAAGTAAAAGAGGTTTTCGGATATACATGAATGACTGAGTTAATCTGTATGACCAGGTATTGTTGCGGGGGTTGAGAAAATGAATTTATACTATAAAGCTTTGTATGATGATTCTAGAAAAGCTAATAATATGGTAACGGCTGTTGACGATAATATGAGAAAGTTTGAACGTTATTTGACACTAGCGATTAAAGCGCTACGAGAAAAAAAGCATGTAAGGGCAAAATGGGATACAGTAGAAGACCCTACTAAACTAATCATTGATCCTTTATGCTATCAAATTACCCTGAGCACATCATCGGTGTTAGAAGTTTTTATGGATGAAAACTACTTAGAATTAAATGTAGAAAACAATGTTCCGTTCGAACCAGGAAGCGGGATTCGTCTAGATAATAATTTTATGCCACTTCTCCCTACTCAATTTGAGCTTATTTCGATCAGTTCCACACGTCATTTATTACGAATCACGGATAGCTCTGCTTATAATGGGGAAAAACAGGCGCTAACGAGTAACGGTAGCATCGCGACTATTACCCCTTTTGAGATTAAGGATATTTCCCAAAACGGTCATCACCTGACGTTAAGCGGGAAAACATATAACGAGAAAAAAGGTTCATATTCCTTTGAAATAAAGGGAGAAATCAATGAAGATGAAGATCTTTATATTAATGGACTTTATATGAACCAATCAGATTGGCATATAGCAAATCTGTCGGGGGATCTTTATTTCAACGAAAAAGGTGAGCGAATTCCAATCCTTGAAAGAAACGGAAATGCACTGTACGTTTCGCAAAGCTTTCCAAAACCTAAAAAAATCACCCATGGTGGTATAGACGTTCATTTTAAAATTCAAACGATTCCAATCCCAAAGAAGATTCATGTCAATGGAGTAGAAATCGCCATAGAGCATAATCGAGATTCATTTGAAACATTAAGTAACGTTTCCGGCTTATCTAACGATCATATATATAGGGATCCGGAAAATGGGATCGACATGTTTAAAATATCGAAATATGATCAAAAGAGTAGTTCAAGGAAAGGCCAATTAGCGATACGACTAATAGACGAAGAGGAAGATGATGAGTCATTCTCTAAATCGAATGTTGATTACTTCTTTGATCAAGACACGGAAGAATTAGAAGGGATACTCGACGGAAAGCAAGTGAGGTTGAAAATTGAAAAGGTTCTTCCAGATGAGCGAATCCTATTCATTAGTAGGCACGATAGAACGACACTTAAATTTAGTGATATACCTGAAGTCCTCTCCATTCGGGTAAATACGTATCAATTAGAAATGCAACGAAAAGCGATACAAAAGCTAAAAAGAGTACCTTTAACAGATCAAAAGCCACTTATTGATCTATCGAGAAGAAAAGAAAGAGAAAAGGTATGGAAGTCCTTTACACCTGAAACCATTACAGAATGGAAAGTATTGACCGACCATACTAGAGAAGGTGTTCAAGCGCAAAGAAGCTTTGTTTCAAAAGCACTCGCAACACCCGATTTTGCACTGTTAGAAGGTCCACCAGGATCAGGGAAAACAACAACCATTCTTGAATTAATTGTTCAATTAATTCAACGGGGTAAACGAATTCTTTTATGTGGTTCAACACATGTCTCGCTTGATAATGTGTTAGAAAGGCTACAAGAGAAGAATTTGTTAGATGGAATTTTTCCATTACGGATCGGAAAACAAGATTCAATTAGCGAGAAAATTAAAGAATTCACGATGGACAACTATGAAAATAGTAAGTTCCGTGATGTATTAATTGAATCGGCAAATCTAGTTTGTGGAACCACATTTGGAATCTTGAAACATCCATTATTTAATCTTAACGGTGATGAACCGCCTGTTCCTAAATATGATTACTTAATTATTGATGAATCTAGTAAAACAACGTTCCAAGAGTTTTTAATTCCTGCTCTATTCGCGAAGCGTTGGATCCTTGTTGGGGATATTAAGCAATTACCGCCCTTTAATGATCGTGAACATGTGAATGCTGCAATCGATGATGACGAAAAATTATCACCTGCTTTAAAGCAAGCATGTCTTCTCATTTATCAATATATCC
Source organism: Niallia sp. FSL W8-0635 (assembly GCF_038007965.1). Lineage (GTDB taxonomy): Bacteria > Bacillota > Bacilli > Bacillales > Cytobacillaceae > Niallia. Next base: position 848,334 of record NZ_JBBOYD010000001.1, read on the forward strand.
ATGATTTTAGAGTGCGAATGCCTGTTTGTCTCGTTTTACAGGATGATGTAATTAAAAATATTCAAAGTGAGCTGGCAGTGGCTGACCCAGACGATATGAAGAAAAGGGTTGTTGTTATAGATGAGAATCCGACTGTTGACTCTATTTCTTTCGTAGGCATTTCCCAAATGGATATAAAAAAGAAAAATCCGATTGTCTGGAGTATGCAAGGCGCTGAGGTGATTTTTGTAAGTGAAAAATTATATTCACTTGTTGAAAATCAGATTCCAACGAATATGGTTGTAATCAAAGATGATTGGGAAAATTCATCTAATCACTATCAAGTGAATGCTTTTTATTCTCGTCACCCTCAAGAATTACATCAGTCATTGCAATATACTTGGAAGTCAAGCAGAAAACGTGAAGCTTTGGCAATCGATTTTTTCAGTGAACAAAAGAAGTTTTTAAAAGAAAAAACATGGGCATCAGAATATGGATGGAGATTAGTTCGTTCTTTTGAGTTGGAGAATGTAGACAATTCGCGAACGAGAGAAAACTTAAAGAGGAATCTAGAATTACTTTCGCCTAACACTGCAGCTGCTCATATTTTAAAAGATATTGAAACAGTAGGTGACATTGCATTGCCATCTATCTTGCAAGCCCTTCAGGATGGGGTTGGGAAGAATAGAGATCAGTCACTTGAAACGACCTTAAATTCTGGTTTCAATATGGAAGAAAAACAAAATCGATTCGTATCTTTAGACTATCAACATCGTATGCACCCGGAAATTTCTCAATTTCCAAGATCCTATTTTTATAACAATGAGGCACTTCGCGATTCATCCTATACGAGGTACAAGCGTGAATGGACGTACAATCGTTATCAGAATAGAAATATATGGTTAGATGTTAGTGGTAAAAACAAGCGCTCTACGAATGAAGCTGAAGTGCAAGCGATTATGAAAGAACTAAGAGAATTTATCAAATGGGCGGCTACCCATAAGAATGATGAACATGATAAAGGAATCTGGGAAGTAGCATGTATAACTTTTTACAATGGCCAACGAAAAGCTATGGCAGATGAACTAAAGAAATTAACGGGACAAAAAAATAGGCTGGCTAATTTTTCAATCGGAAATGTTGAAATTAAAAATTATACAGTGGATAAATTCCAAGGCCAGGAAGCGGATATCACATTCCTATCAATGGTTCGAACTGACAGAATCGGCTTTATGGATAATCCGAATCGATTAAATGTAGCCATTACACGTGCAAGATACCAGCGTGTTATTGTGGGTAAATATCAGTTTTTCCTAAATAATAAGCAATCCGAACAATTAAGGCTTTTACCGAGGGAAGCGACGAAAATGACGATAAGTCAAAAAGAGTTAGGAGAGTGAAATAGATGAAGATGACCCTTAAACGATCAGGTGGAGTGAAATCATTTGAGGCCATCCTAACCATGGAATGGTTTTCTCCGGATCGTCCAGATATAGTAGAATTGCTTGCATTTTTAAAAGAAAATGGCGGACTCGCTTCTGTCGATAAATTGAAAACGATGATGGGAAACGTACCCGATTTTGTTGCAGAAGGTGTAATTAATCATTTAAAGAGTACAGGCTTTATCCATCCGCATGGACTCATTTCGACGAAAGGTAACAAAGTCGTGGAAACGGGAAAAGTGCCGATTGAAGAGAAAGGTCAGTATAAGTTTTATTACATTGAAGATTCCCTTTTGGAAAATTACTTACTCCATTTTGAGCGCAGTTCCAAGATCATGAATGATAAGACTGCCTATATAGACGTAAAATTGTTTCAAGAAAAGAAGTATGATTCTGTCATTAACTCGCATCGTTTTCAAATAAAAGGTTTTGATGGGCAGAGTAAGATGGCGTATATAGAAGAAGATAGTGGTAAATACCAACTAGAATGGGAGATTGATTTATCCCGAGAAAACCCATCAAGAATGTTTTTATCAGGAGAATTGGGAAAACGAAATAATGGACGAACCCAAAAGTTCCCGAATAAAGAGATCGTCGCTAAGACGTATATTGATCCCTATCAATTTATTAGTCTTATTATTCAAAAAGTAAAAAAGAAAGAAATGGAATGGAATGAGGGAAAAAGAATCCTTCTAGTTCCATTTGACATGGTCACAGAGGAGGAACTTTCGACATTAACCACTTCATTAAAAGTCCCAGATTGGGGTGAAGCTGGACGATTTGGAGGTTTTGGTGCATCTGAAATAAATATGATTCCAATCGGACCGCTCAATGCCGTCGAAGCGAAAAAATGGGTGATTGCATTAGCGAAAACATTTCTTCAAGAAGGGTATAAAAATCAAACAGAGCTTTACTCATTTTTAGAAGGATTAAAGGCTGAGACAGCATTTAGTAGTTATGAGTATGTCTTTGATGGCATTACAATTAGCGATATTTTAGATGAGGTCAGACACAAAGAAGATTATCAGGCATTTTGGAACTTACAGGCCCCAATTGATTTGTTCCTTGAATTGGATGACAAGTTTATTGTTCGGAATAAGAGATTGGACCTTGCAGCAGGAATGCAGTTTTCTATGCTGGAATTAATTGACGAATTAGTTGGTTATGAAGTACCTGACACACTTGTATTTTCGTCCAAATTTGTTCAAAATCCAGCGCAAGTAAGAAAATTTGAGTTGTTTGTAAAAGCTTTTAAAGCAAAAGGTGTTAAAAATGTATTGCTCGTAACGAAACATGGTGTGAGCTTCCAAGATAAAGAGATTAAGGTGGAAAGCTACGATAATGTCTATGTTGGAAGTATTCCACCTCATGATCGTTATTTTGCTTTTAAAGCAAATGGCAATTGGCATCGATATAAAATGACTGCTGAGCTTGACCAATGTCGATTTGAACGAATTTTTGATGCAAATGAGCATACACGTGGTTCGTGGCAAGATATTTCCTTTATGGAAATCTTACCGGAAGTATTTCCGCAAAAATTAAATGAACAATTGAGTATGATGGAAGAGGTGTACTACCTATGACAACAGCTACTCTCCATATGAAGCAGATTGAGGAAAGACAAGATAATTCCGACAAAGTTCTACACAACATTTGGGAAAAACAAAGTGCACATGATTTGGACGCGGATTTGGAACAATTAATTCATGTTGTTGTCAGTAAATTAAGAGAAGCAACAGATGTTGTTTGTTTGAGTAGCAACGTCCCACTCCCAAAGGAAATTTTACAAGAAATTCCTAGGCTCGCTCAACGAGGAGTACGGGTTTATTTATTGTTAAATGAATTCGATCATCTGTATGCAAGTTTTATCAATAATAAGGCAATCATTCGAATCGATGAACATGTTGTTGGAAATATACTCCTTATTGACCCAAAGCTTACGACAAAAAGTGGCTATTTGTTTTCTTTCAATAGTTTTAATTCGGTAAAAAACGGAACTCATTTTTATGTTCCGTTTGATGGCACTCAGTTGAAGGAGGCCTATCACTATTTTCTTAGCAGGTTTTGGTCATCGATGGAAGAATATCGTGATAGTAAAATGGAGAGGAACAGTCAACAATTGTCACCACCGTTTGACATCTATCCGTTAATCGATCCAGAGGGCTTTTACTATAATAGTAGAAATTCTCACTATTTACGCTCGCAACTGGAAGAGATCATCCTGCAAGCAAATCGAAGTCTTCAGATTGGACTTTCAAAATATAATGAGTTAGATGCTCTATATGCTACCTTGTACCTAAAGGCAGAGCAGGGAGTCTCCATAACACTGTATACTGGTTTACATGTTGAGCACGATTTTTTAAAGGAATTTCGAGATAACGAGAATGTGGTTGTGAAGGCAGTCGAACATTTAAACAACTTCTTTGTATTGGCGGATAATGATGCTGGATTATTGTTAAGTGGTACTTTAGACGGGCATAATGAAGCGGGAATATCATTGAGTCCCAAGGCGGTTCAAGACTTTATTAACCGACTAAATCGACTGGAACCAAATATGTGGTCCTTTCGTAAAGAAATACGACTTGGAGAGATTCAAACCAGAAAAATATTCATCGACCATTTTAATAAACAATTTAAAGAAAAAGAAATTGAAGAGTTCACAACAGTGGATTACGGCGAAATTGTTGCTCCCACATTGCGGGCCTTTTTCGAGGGAGCTCATAAGCCGGGGAAAAAGCAATCAGACGAATTAGCAATGACTACCATTCATCGATGGAAGTTAATTCCGCCTGTGTTAGATGATAACGCCAAGCAAGATGCCTTATATGATCAGTGGGAAAAAGAAACTACAAAACTAAAAAAATATGTCGAACAAGTTCTTGAGTACGCAAAAACAGTAGGTAAGGAAAAGAAAGCATTTTTCGGATCCATTTTCGGTAGACTTTTCCAAAAAGACGACAAGGTTGATGTAGAAAAGATTATCCAAGGCCTGGAATCAGCAACAATAGAGATGGACAAAGGGATCTTCAAATGGTCAGCTGCCGATGAACTATTAAAGAAAATAGAGCAGTACACTTCAAAGTTGTTGGAACAGCAATTAGAGTTGAAGGAAAAACAAGATTACTACGAGAAAAAAGAAAAATGGGAGCAAGAGAGAAATACAGTATTAAAGGAAAAACAGGATAAAGAAGCTGCGTTGAAAGCTTTAGAACATGAATATAGTGAAGTAGAATCGCAAATGAATGAAGTTGCCCCAGAATTACTGGATGAAATCAGTTTATATAAGCTTGAAATACAGGACCTTGAAGAAAAACTGTCGTTAATAGCAGTGGAGGAACAAGAAGCTCTTTCGTTGAAAAATGTTCATGATGTGGTGCTCAAGGTTTGTGCAAATTTAGATGAGAGAATTAAAGGATTTCAGAAGTTAAAGAATGCCGAAAAGAAAAAGTATTTTACGAACAAGGTTGAACCTTATTTAAAAGGTGAATTTGATAGTATCGGTAAACTTGATATTTTGAAGTCGATCTTAGATTCAAATAATATTAAAGACGGCAAAGAAAAGATGAAATACGTGAAGAAGGAAATTGCTACACACGTAGAGTTAAGAGAAGAAATACCTTCTGATAAGGAAGACATTTTAAAGCAGTATGAAGAACTGTGTGAAGAAAAAGATAAATTAAATCACCAATTAACGCAGCTAGAGCAAAAAGGGTCGGAAAATAAAAAAGAAGAGAAGACTAAGCTACAAAAACTAGACAAAGAAATTCAAAAGGCTAATCAAGAATTATCACAAAATGAAAAAAGATTGGAGAAATTAGGGGAAGAATTTAACTATTCACCTAGCAGCAAGGAAGCTCAAAAACTCCCATTCTCCACAAACTTTACCCTAAACCTACCAAAAGAGAAGCTACCTCACGTTGGGAAGCTATACAAAGTTGGAAAAACACGAAAACTAGCTATCTCCAATCAGCAGCAACTAAGCGCTGGAGAAGAAGAAGCAGTCAGACTGCAGGCTGAATTGGTATTGGGGTAAAGAATGTAAAGTGTAACAGTGCCGAGGTCAGATTATACTTTATTAGCTTACATTGATTGAATTAGTATTATAACAAAAACAAAAGCTCAATATAGGTGGGCTTTTGTTTTTGTTTTTCAGGAAAGTATTTCAATTCTCTAACTTATTTGAAATACCTGATTAAAAAAGTAACTGTAGTAATATTACATATTCTCAAAAGTTTCAATCGTTAGTTTCTCCTCTTCCTCGCGCAATTCCTTAAGCACGTGAGAATAGTGCTTATAAGTCGTTTCGATAGTGCTATGACCCAAACGCTCGCTAACGTAATTAATGTCAACTTTCCTATATAGTAGAATACTTGCATGAGTGTGTCTTAACCCATGCATAGTGATTGGATCGATACCAAGTTCTTGTAAAGTTTTTTGTAAGAGCTTGTTGGCGTTGGTGTTGCTAATTACTCTGTACTTTGACTCTGGGCTATAAAAGACTAATCCATATAGATTAGGTGTAATAGTCTCGAAAAGCCTTCTAAATGCATTCATTGTCTTTTTATCTAGTTTGATTGTACGGTTGGATGCTTCATTTTTCGTTGGACCGAAACCTTCAGGATGTCTTTTCGCATAACCCCATGTTTTGTTAATGGTTATTGTGTTGTTTTTAAAGTCAAAATCCTTTCTTGTCAATCCCACTAACTCGCCAAACCTCGCTCCAGAAGTTAATCCTAATAGAATTAGATAATAACCTAGCCCTTCACCTAACAAACTATAAATCGTTTCTAGTAATATTTTAGTTTCAAAATAATTTAAATGCTTTTCTTCTGGCTTCTTCGCAGGATTGCTCCAGGTGAGTACGGCTTTCCTTGTGAAATCATGTAGGATAATTTGCTCTTCAATCGCATCCTGTACGCACGATCGAATATGGATATTCACTTTCTCAACAGTCTCTTTAGCCTTATTAGCTCCAAAGTTATTTAAAAAAAGCTGGTAGTCATGGCGTTTGATTTCCTGGAGTGGTTTGCCGCCAAAATAATCTTTAATAACTCTATAAGTATAATCGTAATGAAGTTTGGTGGTATTTGTTAAATTAGATTTATATAATGTCATCCATTTTTCAAAATAATCATCAAAAGGCATCTGCTTCAAATGTGGTAAAATCCCTTTTGCTAGATTTGCCTCAATTTCTGCTGCTGCAATTTGTGCTTCCTTTTTGGTTTTGAATCCACCTTTTCGTATCAGCTTCGAAACACCTTTCACCATATGACTTACAGTAAATTGATAGGTTTTACCCCGTTTTTGTATACTCGCCATTCTATGATGTCACCTTTCTAATGTTGTTTGGGGTTTAACCAAGCACGATATAAAAGGTGTGCTTGGTAATTCAGTATATTAGTAGTTTTTTAAGCAAAAATCCGATCGAAGTTTTCATCTAAAAACTTTGCCATCTTTGATGCTTGAAATGACCAGGTTTGTCCTTTGCTTTTTGGATAGAATACAAATCCACCGTTTTCTGCATCTAGTATTTTCTTGAAACTTGTTGGATAAAGTATATTTTCTTTGATCCATTCGCTTTTTCTATTCACTCGATTCTCAAGGTCTTTCATAGACCAGTAGACTCCTGTTAACTGAAGTTTTTTCAGTTCTTGTAACTCGATTTTAGAAATAATTACGGAATCTGAAGGGATAGGAATGTTTATATTTACTGATAGTGCTTGAACGTAACTAGGTTCCTTTTGATGGTAGAAAAGATGATTTTTACTTTGATTATCTTGATATACAGTTGCAATTTCTGTTGCCATTCTGTTCACCTCCTGGTTGAAAATGTTTATCAAAGATACTTGGTTATCGGTAGGATAATAGAAATTATTTGGGCCAAATAATGGAAATATCTCTAACATTAATGATTAATATATTTATGTATTAATAGTAATATTGAATTAGAAGATTGGAAAATTTTCGTGGGGGTAGGGGATATTATAAAATATTGCAAGAATATTCTAAAACTGTATAAACTCCAGTATATCTACTAGTTAGAGTAAACGCATCTGAATTATCCAAGTTTGTAAACATACTCTATATTAAAGATGGTATAAATCACTGTTACATCAAAAGCAGCAAGTAAAAAAAAATTTTTTGATAATAATTAACTATTGATGCTTCTAATTTTGAAGTATTAAAATTCTCCTACTCCTAAGAGGGGGTGTCTTATATTACTAGTACAGGATAGTAAATCGTTTGGTAACTAGTAATAATGCATTATTGTATAATCAAAATATAGATACTATAGGTTGTGTCTTATTTATAGATTATTAGTAGGTGGAAACGTTGAATATTAATCCAATGATTTATGACTTTGTAAATTAAAGGTGAAATTTGCTAATGAATTTTCTTGTTATTTAAAATCGGAACAAAAAAGGCATAAGTCTAAAAGATCTGTATCCAATAATTCACTATTACAGATTATAAATTTAATGAAAATAAGTGCACTTGGGTCGTAGGGGAGAAGTATAAAGTAATATATAAGGGGTAATGTGCAACACCGAAAAGAAGAATTGAAAGTCATTTGTTTTATTCGAAGCACAACAAATTACGTCAAGGTAATGTATACAAAGTTTGTAAGAAAGCAGATTATCCAAAATCAGGAATTGATATTGATAATGTACCACATAAAAATATAGTTGGTTCGCAAATTAGCAGCATTAGAACCGTTACTAAGGTTTATTAAAGTTTTACTATACGTACAGCAATTACTAATCTAACAATAGTGTTCATTACAATAACGGCATTCTATTGGTAGACTTTTAGGAGGAGATACAAATGATTGGTCAAGAAAAAAAAGATAATCCACAAACAAAATATGTACAACACTTCTCAACCAGAATTCCATGGAAGGACAACGATTTTACTGGGAGAATTGATAACAACCCTAGATATAATGTAGCTGCTCAAGTAATCCCTAATATTGCAACATCCCGGGACTTGGAGTTTGAGGAAGAAAATAAAGGTAAAAGTTACGAGGAAGTAGGAGCAGTAAAAATGCAAGACTGGATCACAGAGAACGCGGCGTTCATGAGTGATACCAAATTAGAAATTAAAATGAAGCATCCGTATAAAGAGGGAAATGCTAAATTCAAGCATTTTGAAGAAACCTCTTTTGAAATGGACCCATATTCATTTTTATTGCGCCCCTTTGCATGGACATTAAAGGACAAAGCTAAAGAAAAACAAAATTATTACAATTTTTATTTTGATTTAGACAAAACAGAACAAATGCTGAGCTGGCCAAGTTCCTGGGTGTCACATGGGGAATCTCAAAAAGGAATTTTCGATTACTTCTATTCTGGAATTAAACCGCAAAAAACCTTAATTTTCCCTTATTACAAACAAGTGCCTTTTATCGATGATAATAGGCGTGTAATTGCGGGAATAGGAAGTATCATATCAAATGTAGAACTTCGAGAATATGTGTCTGATGGAAGCAGTGATGAAAAAAACTATATTTGGGAGACAAATGCAGCTCACTCAATTAGAGTAGACGGTAAAGATGGCTTTTTAATGCCGTATCTAGAAATTTCAGATTTCGCAAAAAAACATCCTGATTTTGATGTAACGAGTGTCACAGTTTTTGAACCAGCAGGTTTTCGGGATGAATTCTCCTATGCAGCTGAATGGGTTAGCTATGATGCAGCTATTGATGTATTAAATCAGATGAAAACTGCACTAAAAAATATTGCTAAGCTTAAGCTAAAAGAAGCTAATCATGAATGGGTTAATGTACAACTTGAATATATTGATAAGCAATTAAAAAATGTTTGGAATCAACGTGGTATTTATCCAGGATTAGGTTCAATTTTATCAGCTTTCGGTGTTAGATATGGTTTCGATGTTGCTAAACATATTGATACCTCTGAAAACGACTTAATTTCTGAGTTGAAGTTATACTTTTTAGGTGATAAAGAAACGGGTAACGAAAATCTAGATGACAGCTTAGCTGACAAAGAGGATGAGTTTTTTGGTTTACTTAAAGATGAAAACAAAACTCGTTATTTTGAACTTTTGTCTCGATTGAATCTTTCTGTTGAACAAGCTATTTTTGCTTGGGGTAAACTGAAAAATAATGCAGTTGAGATAATTGAAAATCCATACCGATTATACGAACTAACACGAAAAGAAAAGGACATTCATCAAATTACAATTTCTCAGATAGACAATGCAATGTTTGTTAATCCGTTAGTGGAAAATAATTATCCTCTAAAGAAACCAACCAAAATGAGAACGGAAAGTGATAAACGTCGTTTTAGGGCGATGGTAATTTTTGTATTAGTTCATGCTGCAAATGAAGGCCATACTTTACTAAGCTTTGACCGTATTGTTGAAGAAATTAACAAGTTACCATTAGATAAAAGAACGGATTATCAAACAGAAAGAATTATAGGTGTCGTAGAGTTCTTACAGGATGGTGACTTATACGTTGATGAGGAAAACACCTACATCAAACTCATCGAATATCAAGAATATAAACAATTAGTAGGAGAGATAGTAAATAGTCGTTTAGAAAATCGTTTGACGAATGATCAAACCTGGAGAAAAATTATTGACAATAAATTTGGGGAACTTGAAGAAAACAATGAAGAAAATGATGAACGAGCACGTAATGAAAAGGCAATAGCATTAAGAACTCTCGAATCATCTAAGATATCTATCTTACTAGGAAGAGCTGGGACTGGTAAAACTAAAACATTGGGAATCTTTGCATCCTCAAAAAAAGTAAAGTCTGGTGGGGTATTAGCATTAACTCCCACTGGGAAGGCAAGAGTTCAACTGGAGAATTCATTTAGGGACAATAGTATTGAGGCAGAGTTTATGACAGTAGCACAATTCCTAATTCGTTCTAACGGTTTCAGCTGGGACACAATGACTTATAAGATGCCTACTCGACCTAGTTCAAGTATTTCCAAAACAGTGATTATCGATGAAAGTTCAATGCTGACAGAAGATATGTTCGCTGGCATACTCAAACTTGTGGATTCACATGCTGAGAGAATTATATTTGTAGGGGATCCCAATCAATTACCACCAATAGGAGCAGGACGACCATTTGTTGATTTGATAAATTACTTAGAGATGGAAGACCCAGATAAGGTCGCAACACTGAAAACTGAGATGAGACAGGGTTCCGGTGGCGATGATTTATCCTTTGCTCAAATATTCTCTAATTTGGATTTGTTGGATAAAGATGTAATTTATCGTATTCAAAATAATGAAACAGATGACCGCCTAAAATATATTCAATACAGCGATTTAAACGAATTAGAAAAAGTGTTCTTTAAGGAATTGGTTGAAATCAATGACATGACTACTGAAGATGATATTGATGGATTCAATAAAAGTTTAGGTGCGGAGAAAAACGGTATTTATACAAAATATAATACTGGTAAACATATCGAAGACTGGCAAGTCCTATCACCAACTAAATATATTGGGGCAGGAAGTTATTATTTAAATAACCAAATCCATCAGAAATATCGACAGGAAATAGTTGAAAACTGGAAAAAGTGGGAAAAGAGAAATAAATATAAACCGCAATCTGTTCAAAATATTGTTTTAGGTGACAAAGTTATTTCGAATAGAAATGAAATTAGAAAAGCCTGGGATAAAACAGAAGAATATATAGCAAATGGTGAACTTGGGATTTTAAGCAGAGCCAAAAAGAATGGTGATTATCCTGCCTCATATAGTTTTCGTTTCGGCTCATTTGAAGGAAAGTTATTCTCGTATACAAAAAGGGATTTTGGTGGAGAAAATAGCGATTCTAAACTAGAACTTGCATATTCTCTTACCGTTCATAAGTCACAAGGTTCAGGTTTTGGCAAAACAATCGTAATCATTAACGGTAAAAGTTCAATTATTACAAAAGAACTTTTGTATACTGCGTTTTCTCGTCAAAAAGAACGACTAACTGTAATAAGTGATTTGCCGATTCAAGAATTAATTAAGTATGCCAATGACTGGCATTCGGATACGAAACAACGTTATACGGATTTATTTGTGGCTCCAAATATCATTGAAATTGAATCAAATAACCAAAAACGGTTCTTTGAAGAAAAATTGATTCATAAAACAATTCGTGGTGAAATGGTAAGATCTAAGTCTGAAGTAATAGTGGCTAATATACTAGATAAGATGAATATCGAGTATTTCTATGAAAAACCAATAGAAGTTAATGGTAAAACCTATTTACCTGATTTTACTTTACGCTATCAAGGGAAAACAGCATATTTAGAACACCTAGGAATGTTAGGAATTAAATCATATGAAAAAGATTGGGACAAGAAAAGAGCAAATTATGAAAGTGTTGGAATATCAGAAGCACATGGAAACCTGATAATTACAAAGGATGGATTAGATGGTAGTTTGGATGCAACGTTAATAGAGAGTAAAATTGAAGCATGGATTAAAAATAGTTAATTTATAAAAAGGTCTGTTTAGACAAAGGTGTACATAATCAAAGAATGAGATATGTTCTCTTCGTCTAATACAGGCCTTTATTGTTGTAAATTGACTATTATCTAACTAACTATCATGCATGTTAAGTAACGATAGATTATATCTTTTAATAGAAAAATATATTTTTAAATTCCTTATGGATAATTATCATGCTTAAATTCAGAACATTCAATACAAGCAAATAGATGTATGGTAAAATATTACTATAAAATAGTTGATTATATTCATTCGGAGGTCAGGCATCGTCTTCAGTATTATTTTAGGAGGAAGTAATTATGATTATCCAGGAAAATAAATATTTTGAGCAATTATCAAAACATAGATCTGGTCTAGCTGACGCACTAGATGACCCTGCTTTACGAGGGGTTAAAACTAGTGTTGTCGAGAAGTATTCAGATCAGGCACATTTTATTTACGAGTTGCTCCAAAATGCTGATGATGCTAAAGCGACATCAGCTCGTTTTGAGTTACATAAGGATTATTTAATTTTTGCCCACAACGGAACACGGCGATTTTCTATATCGGATCCAGATAAAGACTCTGAAAAGGGTATGTTAGGTGATATTAATGCAATAACATCTATCGCCAACTCTAATAAACTTGAATCCTCAATAGGAAAATTCGGAGTTGGGTTTAAGTCTGTGTTTCAGTATACCTCAACACCCCATATTTTCGACCCAAATATCTTTTTTAAAATAGAACGGTTTATCGTCCCAAAACTAATTAATGAAGATTTTTCAGAGAGAAGGGCAGAGGAGACACTTTTTGTTTTTCCTTTTGATCACCCTGAGAGAGGGCCAGAAGAGGCATATGAAGATATTTCAGAAAAACTTCGTTCATTAGATTATCCACTCTTGTTTCTTTCAAATCTTAAAGGGATTTCTTTCAAAATCTCAGATACTATAGGATTATATCGCAAAAGCACTTTACAAAAGGAGAAATTCACTGAAACCAGTGCCGAGTTAATCTCCCTAATACAAAATGACGGTGATGAACATTATGAGGACAAACTATGGTTGTTTTCGCGTGAAAATGGAGATGGCCATGCATATTCAGTAGGTTTCGTTCTTGATAAGGAAGAAAATCTGACTGCAATACAACATCCAGCATTTTGTTTCTTTCCTACAAAGGAAGTAACAGGTCTAAACTTTATACTTCATGCACCATTCTTGCTTACTGACAGCCGGGAAGGTATTCGGGCTGGTGTTCCGCATAATATGAAAATGATAGAAATGTTAGCAGATTTGGCGGCAGACAGTCTTGTTTATCTTAGGGATATTGGACTAGTAAAAGGCCATCCCCTCATTACTGATGAGATATTTGATATTATTCCATATGATGAAAGTAAATTTAGTGATACAAACGATAAAAGAAAAATTTCGTTCAAGCCATTCTATACTTCTATACAGGAAAAGATGAGTAATTATGAGTTGCTACCAGCTGTGGATGGCTACGTTTCAAAGGACAATGCATACTGGGCGTTTGTACCTCAAATTGCGGAACTTTTTTCAGACAATCAGTTGGCTACACTAGCCAGAAATCTAAAAGCAAAATGGGTTTTCACATCGTTTGGACGGCAAGAAACGCAGCGTAAAAATAAGTCACTGACTGATTATATTGAGTCAATAACATCTGTTTGGATTGATGAAAAGGATATTATTGAAGGATATGATGACATTATCGTGGGTATTAATAGTGATTTTATTGAGGCACAACAAGTTTCTTGGCTACATAAGTTCTACCAGTGGGTTTCTGAAACAAAGGGAAGAACTGATTTGATTAAACAGAAACCAATTTTTCTTAATCATGAAAGAAATGCAATGGCTGCTCTTGATGAAAATGACCAAGTTGTGTTATTTTTACCAACCGATACAGATGGATATAACACCGTGTTACCTGAGATATTAGAAAATAATGGTACCGCCGATTTTCTTAAACAGCTAGGAGTTGATCGTCCATCAACGCGAGATGAAATATATAATCATATTCTTCCGCTTTATAAAGATAACCATGAGGGAATTGACACCACTCAACATTTTCTGAAATTCTTTGACTATTATAAAGAATGTCCGAAAACAGAAGTAGATGATTTTATTAGACTCATAAAAGAATGTGCGTTTATTAAATACCGGTCTGCTGATAATGATACTATTTATCGTGGCAAAGCAAGTAATCTTTATTTACCAACCGATGACCTTAGGATATGGTTTCAGGCTAAATTAGATACTAAATTCATAGAATTTGGTGAGTACTTAAAATTAGTTGGTGAAAGCAATAAAGAGGATTTAATCCGTTTTTTTACTGACCTTGGAGTGAAGGATGAGCCGCGGGTTTTATTACGTGAATTGAGTTATGAAGAAGCTAAAAAAATTCGTGATTATTGGCCTGATTATACTAGATATAGGAAATGGGAAGAAAAGTATATAGATGGAAGTAAAGAAATAATAGAATATCTAATACAAGAGCAAAATGTTGAATTATCCATCATGATTTGGAATCAGTTATTAAAGTATGTTGAATATGGCTATTCTTATAATGGTATTAGAAGTATTTTTAATGGCGCATATAAGTACTTTTACCGTAACCCAAGGTCAATGGTGTTTGATTCGAGTGAAGCTATCAGACTTCGTACAGCGCCATGGCTGCTTAATAGAGATGGGCATTTTATGGCAGCAGGGGAACTAACGGTACAAACCCTATCTCAGCAATATAATACGTCAATAGACGAGGCAGTGGAGCTTATTAATTATTTGAAGATTCAAGATCATATTGAAGATAGTGAGTATGTCAATGATGGTTTAACTGATGAACAGCGTACGAAAATTGAACTGGCTGAAGCCCTATCCGATATTCCACTCGAAGAAATTAAGTTGTTTGCGGAACAATATCGCGCAAAAAAAATTAACACAACAAAGGTTGATGGTGACGAAACTGATAATATTCTAGAAAACTCTGCTGTTACTCGTATAGCAAAAGAAATCACTAAACGAGCTGTTTCTGATTCAAAAGCAAAGGAAACTACTCCTACTAATGCTCAAGCGATGACAGATTCTGACGAGGATGATTACACGAAACCTTCTATTAATTTTAGCAAAAAAATTGAGCAAGCAAAACAACGTAGCGCAAGTGAAATAGCAGAAATTGCTTATCTTGATGAATTGACACAAAAAGCGTTAAAGGCAGATAAATACTCATTCGGATGGTTTAAAGCTTTACTTGAATTGGAATCGCTCAATAGTGGAGAAAACAAGACCAATAGTAGAGAAATTTCCATAACTTTCTCAAAGGTTGAACAGGAGCAAGGTACTTCACGAACCCTAATTTTAAAACACCCAAGTCGCTATATACCACAATCTATGGAAGACCTTGCGGATATTCCTCTTGAACTACATTTTGCAGATCAATCGATAATCAAAGTAGCAATTGAAGTTGTAAATGTAAAATCATACACGTTAAGGGTAAAATTAAGGACAAATGCACAGATTGACGGAATAGATTTATCATTAGTCACTGAGGCAAGAATCGAGGCAAAGAATCCTGTGTTTCTATTGGAGGAACTAAAGAATGCCTTTAATAAACTTGATTTCGATGACTCCTATGATATGCAGAACAATCTCTGTGAAAATATCGAATTTGTATTTGGGCCACCTGGAACAGGGAAGACAACACACTTAGCGGGAGAGGTTATTCTTCCTCTTATGCAAAAAGAGGAAAACTTGAAAGTTCTTGTTTTGACTCCGACAAACAAAGCGGCTGATGTTCTTGTGCGTCGACTAATGGAGATGGATAAAGATCAAAGTTATGCGGACTGGCTTGTCCGATTTGGCGCAACGAATGACAGTGAAATCGAGCAGAGCGGAGTTTTTCGTGATAAGACTATCGATATTCGGTCCTTTCCAAGACATGTAACTGTCACGACAATCGCTCGTTTTCCTTATGATTATTTTCTTCCAGAAGGAGATACGAGACTTCATTTGAGTGCGCTTAAGTGGGACTATATAATTATTGATGAAGCGTCCATGATACCTTTGGTAAACATCATTTATCCACTGTATAAGAAGACACCTGAGAAGTTTATAATAGCTGGGGATCCATTCCAGATTGAACCAATTACAACTGTCGATATTTGGAAAAATGAAAACATTTACACTCTGGTAGAGCTTGATTCATTTACTAAACCAACAACAATACCCAACCCGTATCCTGTCAAGCTTCTAACCACACAATATAGAAGTACTCCTGAAATTGGAGAAGTGTTTAGTCAGTTTGCATACGGAGGTGTATTACAGCATAATCGTACCGAAGATAGCAGGCGACCTTTAGGTATTGAGGATTCAATTGATATAAAACCTATCAATATTATAAAATTTCCGGTGAGTAAGTATGAGAGCGTATTTCGACCGAAACGGCTACAAAGTAAAAGTAATTATCAGGTGTACTCCGCACTTTTTGCATTCGAGTTCGTAAAGTACATGTCTACACTCATTGAACAGGCTAATGGAGATGAGTTTTTTCGAATAGGTTTAATTGCACCATATCGTGCTCAGTCTGACTTGATTGATAAGTTAATGGCATCATTCACATTCCCTAAGAATATTGATGTTCAAGTAGGGACAATCCATGGATTCCAAGGTGACGAATGTGACATCATAATTGCCCTATTTAATCCGCCACCGTCTATATCGGCATCAAAGCATATGTTTCTTAATAAACTTAATATTGTAAATGTATCTATTAGTAGAGCTAGGGATTATTTGTTTATACTTATGCCAAATGATGATACGGAGAATGTAGAAAACCTTGCAATGATAAAGAGAGTAGAAGATCTATGCAAGGAACAGCCGAACTGGATTGAGCAGGAATCCCATTATATCGAAGAAGTAATGTTCGGTAGCAGCAACTATCTGGAGGATAATTCGTTTTCAACAAGCCATCAATTGGTAAACGTATATGGAAAGCCTGAAAAACGTTATGAAGTTAGAAGTGAAGACAATGCTGTTGATGTTCAGATACATGATTAGTTAAGGATATAAACAATTAGAAATGTGGGGGTGGGCCTCTTCTTCACAGTAGATCCGTCCCCATGATACCGAAGCTGGATACACGTAGGTTATATAGTGGCTACACAAAGGATATATAAAGGATACATATTGGATACATAAAACCCAAAATAACTTACAAGTGACAGGGAACAGCATACCTTTAGTTTCATAGGTAAGTGTTCCCTTTTTTGTTTGATTCCTAATTATATTCTTTCTCCCTCAATTCCTTCATTGCAGCCATTACCTTGTCTAAATCCTGATCCAGAATATGACATGGATAGATTGCTCTAATATCTCCATTCTTTCTTGCCCTTTCAAAATTTTCCTCTTCACCATACTGCACAAATGGAACACAAGCCTTATGGATGTTGCCAGGTTCAGCTGTATGCCAGTGTACAGTTCCATAAAATATTCGATAGTAACGTTTTTTTCCTTTTAATTCGCCATGACTTGATGGAATAAGCTTGAATTCCCATTCTTGATAAGTTGGTTCTTTCTCCAATAATATCACCTCTCCACTTGAATTAAAGTAATTATAATCCGTATCGAATTTAAGAACAAAGCCGATATTCCGAGATTTTCCCTATAGCATTCCTATACTGCCTATAGGAAATTCTCTCGTTATCTAACAATCCCATTGATTTTGAATTTTCTTTTTCCCTAACATGGCGGAGTGATAAATTGGAAAAAATTGCGAGGGAATTTTATGAATGTGCTGCCGATAACCATTTTGTAGCACAGAAGAACCTTAAAAATTACTTCACATGTGCTCACGAAACATAGATAGGAGGTGGAAATAAATATGGCTCAACTTAAAATTGGCGAATTTTCCAAGAAGGTTGGTAAGCATAGCAATACGGTTGCTAACTGGTTCAATCAACTACACGAATTAAAGCTTCACTGTGTGAACAGGTCTCCTTTAACTGGAGAAAAGGTATACGATGAGTTGGATTTACAAGTCGCACTTCATATCAAGGAGCTAAGGGATAAAAAGGTTAGTATTAATGAAATATTTGAAGATATTAGTAATCATTGTAATCTGAGATATACCAGTGTAGATGACTCACTTGATGAAGTTGGAGAGCTCAATTCAGATTACGAGCGGTTAAAAATGGAATTGCTTTACATCGTGCAAGATATTTTAAGTGAAAGTTTATGGGATGAATTTGAAACCATAAGAGAAAAGCTCGAATCATTTATAAATGGATTACCTAGCATGATGGACGAGCGACATAATAGAATAAAAGATTTATTGGCCGTTAGAAGAATTGAAGCGGAGTTAGAAACAGAAGCACTTCACAAGTGGTCCACTGAGCCAGTGTCAGTCCGTATAAAACGTGGTTTTTTCTTTAATAAGGAAGAAAACATTGAAGCACGTAACCAATATGTAAAGGGTTATATCATGAAAAACTTAGAGGAGCGTACTTTAAAAACAATTACATTCCAGGATGACCGGGAAACCCCTTCTTAAGCACTTATATTAAGTGAACAATTACGGTTACTGAGTAACTGTGCATTCTACCTCGTTATATTTAGAGAAGTACTTGCTGAATCAAGAATAGTGAGTACTTCAGGGCAAAAAAACTAACTAGAACTATATATGTATAAAATTAATTAGAGAGGAGCCAATATTATGGCATATTTATTAGGTTATGATTTAACCGATTATGATATAAAATTAATTGAATGTCTCGTTAATTATAGAGGTGTTAAACCTTATCATTTTGCAGTAATGAAATATGGTAAGAATTTTACGGAAAGTCAGGAGAAAACTATCTATAAGTATCTTAGGAAATTACTTGATCAAAAATTGATTGTTAAGTATAAATTGCAAGATGGGTCAGAGGGATCCATGTATTATCTTACTTCCAAAGGTTACGAATTAGCAAAAGACTTATTTAATATTGAGGAGGGAAAAAGGGGAGAAGGTTGGATTAATGAAAATGGATTTACAAATTATGGTGACTTTCCATATGAATTATTTTCTCCTCCATTAGAACAAGCTCCCCATCATTTATTACTGGTTGATTTTCTCTTTAAATTAAAATCTATTAATACAACGTTTATTGAACATCGTATCAATCTTTATAGCGCTGTAACTTATGGCAACTCTGAAAATAAGTTTCGTTTTCGTCCAGATGCTGAGATTAGATTAGAGAATAATAGGACTTACGCGATTGAGATTGATAGAGGTAGCGAAAACCATGAACAGCTTTGTAAAAAGTTTAGAACGTACCGACATTATTATGAGACAGCAAAACAAAGTGCATTAGATGTTAGACATGCCGGAATTATTTTTATCGTGGAAGATAAGCGAAAAAAACATGGCATGAAACGTAGATGGAAGAATATTTGTGCAGCATTTATCAAGGAGGTGGGAGACTACCACAAAGATGTTAATCTTATTATGACAACTGTCAGTGATACTAGTGAAACTATTCTTTTTGAGATAAATAGAAAGAATTATGAACAAAGGTTTATCAATAAATTAAGCACTTTTCTGAAGAAGAAAGGTAATCAGGATGTAAACCTTTATCTAATCAATGATCTAGATAATGATTATAAGCAAATCATTACAACTAATATGGCTGAAAGTAATGCGTTTTATGTAAATGTTTATATAACATCGCAAACATTTGAGGCAAACGTTTATAGTAAATTTATGAATGTTTACCGTCAAATAAATGCCATTAAAAATCAAGAAGTAGTTAAAGGTCTAGAGTTTAGAGGCTTTAGAAAGGCTATAATTTACGGAAACGAAATGCCTTATCTAATTAATGATATTGGACCATACGAGTTAGATAAGGAGTTCAACAATGTGTTTCGGGAATTTAATGACAATGTTCATTATTATAGAGTTGATGATGTCTTGGTATAACATGTTTGTGACTCAGTATCATTTCTAGTTATAATATTGTTAGTTAACACGCAGTTTATCAGTATGATTTTGCAATATACCCGCCTGGAGCAACACTGGTACATGCGATTGTATTTTTTATAGTAGCTACTTCAAAAAAAGCAAGGTGAATTGTTAGAATGGAAGAAATATCAAAAAACATTGGAACTGTCCATGACATAGACGAATTTGCGTTTATAGCAGAAATAGAAGACTATTTCTATAAGCAGCAAGATCAGGATGTAGAAATAGAACTTCTGCAGGGTAAAAGTACAACAGAAGGTTTATTAAATTTGAGGGCAACTAATAAAAATGGTAATGTGACTGTTTTAAATCATGATGACTCAATTAAGCTTATTGAAACAGTATTCTTTATTAGGGCAGATGAGGTATATGTGAATTTCGCTGGGCACATTGTATATCTGATTGTTTTGAAGTAATCCATAATATAGGCTAAATCGAAAAGCCTATATTATGGATCTTTTATGCCATTAAAAGGGTTACATTAGTTGCTCTCCTTTGTCATCATAGTAGGTTTCAAAATGCCTTGTAATTAAATCAAATAATTCCTTTTGAAATTCTTCGCTTGTTGTATTGATACCAGGAAGATGGCCTACTTTTTTTAGTAGAGCTTCTTTTTCTATGTTTCTATCAATCAAGTATTTCACCTCCTCGTACAATTCTGGATATTTCTCTTCGATAATCATTGCGGTATATTTAAACACCACATTCTTACTTCTTTTATTGAGATCATCTCTAAATCGAGGGAATAAAGCTTTTTCGTGTTTTGGTTTCATCTGCTATCCCCACCTTTAATAATATTTGTAATCCGTTACGCATTGTTGCACCTTCTTCGTTGTTATTTAGAGTTAGCAAACTCTATAAAAAGAGATTAATTGAAAGAGATGGAGGTGTCGAATTGGTCAGAGGGTATGATTGTATTGGGCTTTTTACAGATATAGGAATAAAGACAATAAGAGGAAGTTTTACTGAAATGGGCATTAGATCCATGACTTGAAAAATATCAAAAATTAATGATTTTCGTTATAATATAGGTAGCAGTGAAGGCGTTCACTGTGGGATATAGGTAGTATCCATCCGACTCACTCTTCCACAGGGATCATCGGGTGGATATTTTTTTATGCTTTCTTTTTATTTTTAGAAAAATCTATTTATTTTCTAAATCAAGAATTGATATTTGTCTATCAATAACTTTAGAATTTCGTGATTTTTAGGAGTATCCCCAAGTACGTATATAAACTTACAAACTGTGGGACATTTCCTATTTTCAAATAGAATATAAGATTAAGTCTTATACAAATGTAAGATCAACAGCAGACAGATAAGATGCCCAAAAGTGGGATACAAGCAATATCCACGTTCTTATCACTTATAAGAAGGGTGGATATTTTTCATGTATTAAAAGAGTAACAATAATTACTAACCTATAAAACCAGAATTTGGTTGTGTTACTTAAGAACTAGTTATAAAATAAAGATAAAGTATAAAAAAAGTAAGAACATCGAGGTGATTCTATGGATATAAAAATCTTTCAGAAGACACAAAGAGATTTAGCAGCGACTATAAATGTTGTAATAGATAAATATTGGGAAGATGGAATAAGTGAAAATGAAATGATAGAAATTGTTCAGAAGTTATATAGCAATAATGATAGTAAGTTCTTGAAGGATGACCAATTTACTACTGTACTGCGTCAACAATGCGGTAAGCGCAGGTTAGAAGTGATTAGTAAGGTGTTGAACATTACCGTGCAACATCGTTAGATTGAGGTGTGGAATTGAATACTTTTTTAACAGAAAATGAAATAAGACAAACTGTAAATATATTAATAGACAAATATAACGTTAGTGATACGATGCTAATTAAATTTCTGGGTACAGATAAATACTTGCAAATTAACAAGATGCTAAATGATTTAGAAGAAGATGACCTAGATAAAAATAAATTAGCACGGATGGTTGTCATTGAGAAAGGTACATACCTGTTTTCAGGTAGTAATAATAACATCAGGGAACTAAGGTCGTATTTATTAAAACAAATTGATAATAAGACACTAAGTCAATTGTACGAAAGAAATCCAATAAGCAACAGGAAAATTCAATCCCCTTCATATATGCCAAATGCTTTAGCAGAAAAGAGATGGTCAATGGGAGGAAAATGGCCAAGAGACTTTGTTCAAACGCTTGGTTTTCCTTTGATTTTTTCAGGTATTTCAATTCCAAAGGACCATAGCACAGACCCTATTCAAGATATTGAACCAAGAAAAATGGTTCCGCCATTAGTCGAATATCAAAAAGGTCTAAAACAAAAGATGTTGTCTGTTCTGAATCAAGAAAAAGAAAAGACGAGATGCGTTGTTACTTTACCGACAGGTGGGGGTAAAACTAGAGTAGCAGTTGAAAGTTTCATAGATTGGATGCAACCCCGTTTTAATGAAGGAAAGTATTTATTATGGATTGCCCAAGGTGAAGAACTTTGTGAACAAGCAATATCATGTATATCGGATATGTGGCAAGAGAGAGAGTTTCCTGAGACATTGAGAGTTTATCGTTTTTTTGGCGGTAAGAAAATTAAAGAAGAGGATTTAATCGGTGGAGCTGTAATTGCAAGTATTCAACAATTATATACCCGAATCCAAAGTGAAGATAAAGCATTAGATGAAATATTAGCTAATTGTGGTGCAATGATTATTGATGAAGCACATCATGCTACGACAAAGAGCTATGAATTACTTATCAATAAAGCTAAGGAATTAGTAGGTGAAGATCTCTTTCCTATATGTGGGTTAACTGCTACACCAGGTCGAAGTAATGAAGAAACTATGACCCTTGTTGAACAATTTGAAGCTTATTTAATTCACCCATCTTTACCAGATATGAAGCGCTATGAAGTAAATCCTCTCTTATACTTTAGGGAAGAAGGATATTTAGCTGAACCATTGTTTTTACTTCATGAAGATGGTGAAGAGATTGAAGTTACAAACGATATGATGGATAGTGAACAAGATGATATAAATAACGAATTCCTTAATATTTTAGCAAAAGATGAAAAAAGAAATTTTCAAATAATAGAGTATATGATGGATATAGCAGTAGGTTCATCTTCTTTAGTCTATGCATGTACCGTTGAGCATGCGGAATTCCTAGCATTAATGATGAATTCAGTTGGGAGAAAATCAGCTGTTATTTCTGCAGATACTCCAAAACCTATTAGACGAATGCATATTTCGGCGTTTAAGAAAGGTGAAATAGAATTCTTATTTAACTACGGAGTGTTAACAACAGGATTTGATGCTCCAAAAACAGATCATATTCTTATTTGTCGTCCAACTTCTAGTATTATTCTTTATGAGCAAATGGTAGGGCGGGGACTAAGAGGGGAAAAATTTGGCGGTACCAAATACTGTAAAGTTGTTGATTTCTCTAGAAATATAAAACGTCATGGAGAACCTCTTGCCTATGCTAGATTTATAAAAGAATGGCAGGTTAAAGAGGTAAAGGACTTTGATGGGGTGATGGTATGAAACCAGGGGCTACGAAATTAGAAAAATATTTAAAGTCAAGTCAAGAGAACTCAATGTCTGTTTCTGACTATATGGAGATAGATAGTAAATGGACAAGTCGTACTTTAAAAAGGATAGTTGATGAACACCCGGATTTATTTCAGATAACAGAAGGTAAAGTAACATTATTATCAAAAGAACCTGTTAATTATGAAGGATATAAAGAAACAAGATCTGAGATAGTAAATAAATTAGAAAAATTTCTGGTTGGACCTTTTGATGAAAACGAGGTTCTAGGCAAAAGAAAAAGACCAATGGCTTTATACTTAACGGGAAAACTTGTACCTTTTGGTTCATCGGCAAATGTTATAAATGAGGCTGATCTGGATATTCAAACGAATCAGCTGACTGAAGACGAAAAGGTTGATGAATACTTAAGTAATCGTGACATGTTCCGTCCTTCCAGTATGGGTTTTAGCTTTAAGATGAAAAAGCTAGGGAAAGTAACTATAAATGCAGGTTGGGCGATGTATTTAGGGGAATCTCATGAAAGATCCCAGAAAAAAGAAACATGGACAGTGGACCTGAAATCAGATGTTACGAAAATATTAGAAAACAAAAATGCTGATTCAGATCCTGCCCGAGTAAAATATTCTGTAATGAAGAGAGATGGAATTTATCATGTAAGTATCTTCCTATATAACTCTTATCAGAGGGATGATCAGTATCCGAAACAGGATGAAATTATGTTTCAAACAAAATTGTCAATTAGTTTTGAAGAAGATAATATGGCAATTTTCACTTCAAAGGCCGATCGATTTAATGTTGCGGATGAATTACTATATCGTGATTTTAAGGAATTAGCAATTGGCCATGGGGTAGGTGTGGATTGGAATATTGAGAATGGAAAAGTGAATATAGAATCCACTTGGCTTCCTTTCTATGAGTTACCAGCAGTAGAACATACGACATTTGAAGGATATTCTTTTTCCATGAGAGACCTTAGCAGGATGTCAGCTACAGAACTAAATGATTATTTATCAATTATACCAAAACAATATAATAGATGGCTAGATTTTCAGTCTGATGAAATTAAGGACTTGGAAGTACATTTAAAAAAAGAAGCGGAAGAGAACATAAAAAAAATCAGGAAAATAATTCAGCGAATTGAAAATGGTATTAAATTCATATCAAAATCAGATGATTGTATTGGGAAACAAGCTTTCCAATTTGCTAACAAGTGTATGATGTTGCAACGTGCTCACACGAAGGTGTCGTTGGAATATAGATCATCCAATAAAAGAACTAGGCCCATTCATGATGGGAAATGGCGTTTGTTTCAAATTATGTTTTTGCTTATGAGTATTGATGGTGTCTCTGATAAGAACCACGAGGACAGAGAAATGGTAGATTTAATTTGGTTTCCGACAGGTGGAGGAAAGACTGAAGCATACCTAGGAGTAGCTGCATATCTAATGGCATTTAGAAGACTAACTTCGGATATTTTTAATGTGGAAGAGTATGCCGGTGTGACTGTGTTTATGCGTTACACTTTACGTCTTCTAACCACCCAACAATTCCAACGTGCAACCGCACTAGTTTGTGCAGCAGAATATATTCGAGGAGAACAACCACATAAATATGGTACAGTGCCTTTTAGTATTGGACTTTGGATTGGTAATGACTCATCACCAAATCTATTGAAAGATGCTAGTGAAAAAATGGATGAGATTAGACGAGGAAAAGAAGTTCTAAAAGGAAATCCAATGCAACTCACACATTGTCCATGGTGTGGAACGGAATTATCACCTGATGACTATCATATTACTGAAAAAACTCAGAAAATCAGCTGTCATTACCCTCACTGTGAGTTTTATGGTGATTTAGGGCTCCCTGTTTATACTGTTGATGAAGAGATATACAAAAGGGTTCCAACTATTATTATCGGTACAGTTGATAAAGTTGCTCAACTACCTTGGAAAAATAATATGTACGAGCTTTTCGGACAGAAAAATTTCTATCATCCAGAAAAAGGATTTATTTATGAAGATAAGGAAACGAAACGTGGTTGGGAGAGGATTGACCGATTAAAACCACCGGAGTTAATCATTCAGGATGAACTTCATTTAATTTCAGGTCCGCTTGGTTCATTAACAGGGCTTTATGAAGTAGCCGTAGATTTATTATGTCAACAAAATGGGATAGGTCCAAAAATTATCGCTTCCACAGCTACCATACGTGGTGCAGATGAACAAGTCAAAGCATTGTACGGTAGAGAGGTAACGCAATTTCCACTAGCAGTACAAAAATCAAATGATAACTTTGTATCTTACTCATTAAAAACGAAGGACAAACCCGGACGTTTATATGTTGGAATTTGTGCACCTGGTGTCAGTGGGAAAATCCAATCAATTCAAACATATGCAGCTTTGACAACAATTACACGTGATTCAAAATCTGAGTTTATTGATCCATATTGGACAATGTTAGGTTATTTTAATACAGTCAAAGAACTTTCTGGTATGTTAACTACATTTAAAGATGAAATACCTACGCGGTTAAATATGTTGGACAGTAGTAGCCATTTTTCACATGAATTAAATGTGGAAGAAATGACAAGTAGAAAAAAAGCCAAAGAAATACCAGAGTTGCTGAATAAAATGGAGCAAACAGTTAACGAACAAGGCGTGTTAGATGCTGTTTTAGCAACAAATATGATTTCTGTTGGGGTTGATGTGAATAGACTTGGAATTATGGTTATGCATGGACAACCAAAAACAACTTCAGAATATATACAGGCGACAAGTCGGGTTGGAAGGGAATATCCTGGATTAGTATTAACTATCTTCAATTCCATGCGTTCACGAGATTTATCACATTATGAACGTTTTAGGGCCTATCATCAAACAATCTATCGTAATGTTGAAGCAATGAGTGTTACGCCATTTTCAATAGGAAGTAGAAAAAAGGGACTAACTGGTGCGTTTATAGGTTTCTTAAGACAGTCGCTCATTGAAATAAGTAACGAAAAGAGTGCCAATAAATTTTATAATTCTGAAAGAGTAGAAGCACTGAAAAATAAGTTTGTTGAACGCATTTCTAAGACGAATTCTTGGGAGAAAGTAGAAATAGAAGAACACCTAACAGGGTTTCTGAAATGGTGGGAAACTATGTCAGATAAGTATCAGGAACAATTAAGTTATAGATTAAGTCAATACAGTAAAAACCACTTATTAAAACAGATTACTGAAAAAGCAAAAACGAAAGAATCCAAACCAGCAATGATGTCGCTAAGAAATGTTGAAGGTGAAATTAAGGTGGAAGAGATGTGGTTTAAAGATGAGTAAAGAAATGGGGACATTGCGCCCTTCACAGTTAATCTATCACTTTGGACCAGGTTCTATTGTAGATATGATGAATCAAAGTGTAATCGTTATGGCAGTAGATTTGTGGAATACACGTTATACACCACATGAAACAGATGAACGAATTACTAGGGCATTGAACATAGATTATATAAAATTACTAAACGAAAGACCAGACTCTGTTAAAGTCAAAGCAACGCCATTTCCGAAGTGGAAAATTTGTCCAAGTTGTAACATGATGACAGATTATCATAATACTTATTGTTATCATTGCAAACAAAAAGGTGAAGAAATTGAGCTTTATCCCAGCAGATTTGTGATGTCTTGTAAAAATGGTCATATTAGTGATTTCCCTTATATGGAATGGGTTCATCAAGGAAAATCCTGTACTAGTGATAAGCCCATCCTGAAATTTATTCGTCAAGGTGATAGTGGTTCCTTATCAGATCTTTCTGTACAATGCGTAAAGTGTAAAGAGAAACAATCATTAGGTAAAATCATGCAAAAAGATTCATTAAAATCAATTTTACCATCTTGTACTGGTGAAAGACCATGGATTGGTGATACAGAATCATGCAACGAATCTATGGAAACTTATTTACGGGGAGCATCTAATATATATTCGCCAGCAGTGACAAGCTTTTTACAGATTCCGCTGAGTGAAGAAAATAGTGACCCACTGGTTTCTAAAGTGCTAGAAAATAAACCAGCATTGATAAAAGCAAAAGAAAAGGGATCAAATTCTTTCCAAACATTATTAAGCATACTTGATTTTAACGAATCGGATGCAGATAAAATTGAAAAAATTCTGTCTGGAGAATATGAAGAAGAAATAAGTTTCCAGTCGATAAGAAAACAGGAATGGAATACGTTATTCCAAGGAGATACGGATGATACTCATGATACTGGTTATAAATCGAGTTCAGTTAGTATTCATGAAAAAATGAAGCCTTATTTTTCAGCTGTTCATAAAATAGAATCATTGCCGGAAATCCAAGTTTTACAGGGGTTTACACGAATTGAATATTTAGATCGATTTGAATTCGCTGAATCAAAGGACTTGATTCCAGTTATGAAAGATAAGAACAACAAGTGGCTGCCGGGGATACGAAATAATGGCGAAGGTATCTTCTTTAACTTTGATAAGTATAAACTAAAAGAATGGGAACGTAATACAAATCATTCAGAGGTAACATCTGATATCATTTCGAGATATAATCGGAATCGGGATCAACTTGGTTACTCAGCGTTATCGATAGAAAGCAAACATTTGCTTCTGCATACGTTTAGTCATGCATTAATAAAGGAATTAGCCGCGCATTCGGGTTATTCGACAACATCATTGAAAGAACGAATCTACTGTAGTAATGAAATGCAAGGAGTACTCATTTATACGGCATCTGGTGATTCTGAGGGAAGTCTAGGTGGGCTAATAGAACAGGCTGACCCAGATAAACTTTATCCAATTTTTATTCGGGCTATTGAACGTATGATGTATTGTTCTTCTGATCCAAACTGTTCTGAAGGAGAATTTAAATTTCAATCAACTGCAAATGGAGCTGCATGCCATTCTTGTTCTTATGTTTCAGAAACATCTTGTGAGTGGGGAAACCAATTGTTAGATCGTCGTCTACTAATTAACATTAATCCGGGGGAAGATACTGGATTCTTTAATCAGCTGTAACTACTTATAAATGAAAAAGTAATATGGCATACACAAATTTGTTATTAAAATATACGTATATTAAAGTATTAATAGTATGAATTGTTTACATGGAAAACGGGATACTAAATAGCTTGGATTTAAAAAACGTCATTTTTGACTATATTAGAAAAAGGATGTTTCAAGTGACTATAAACAGTTTTAAAAAAGAAATTCAAGAAATGGAACAATGGTGGCATAAATTGATATTTTTATGCAATAGGAATGCACAATTTAATACTAAGATACCTATTACAGAACAATTCGAAAAAGTAAACGTTAATCTTATCTTAAGTCAAGGATTAATAAACTTAGCTAAAAATAAATATCCGCTATATGTTGAAGATATACTTTTAGAGGCTATTACAAATAGAAAAAAAGTATATCTCCTTCAACACATTGATATTCTTTTTGACCCAGTATTACAAGTTCATCCTGTACGTTTATTGGAGAACATTAGTAAGACATACAAAATAGTTGTTGAATGGCCAGGGAAATATGAGGATGATCAACTGTACTATGCT
The DNA here is from genome assembly GCF_038007965.1 of Niallia sp. FSL W8-0635. Taxonomy (GTDB): domain Bacteria; phylum Bacillota; class Bacilli; order Bacillales; family Cytobacillaceae; genus Niallia. The sequence continues at coordinate 877,322 of NZ_JBBOYD010000001.1, forward strand.
GAATATGGGCATCCTGAATATTTTTCTTGTCGTGAATTTGAAGGGAATATTATTATGAAGTAAAGATTTGGAGGGGAGTATTATGCTTCGTTATGATGAACTAATTTCATTCGATCCAGTTGAATCCGTTGTCCAATTAAGAGAAGCGGATGATAAAAGTCGTGCTATCTCACTATTAAAAACATATGTTATCTCAGATAATATGGCTGAAAAATTAATGAATGACATATTTGAAAACTTACAATTTGAACGTATGGTTGATAACAAAGGGATACTTATCGTTGGTAACTATGGATCCGGTAAATCTCACTTAATGAGTGTAGTATCAACCATTGCGGAATTACCAGGTTCTAGTGAACATTTGCGTAACAAACAAGTAGCGGAAAAAGCAACAGAAATAGAGGGAAAATTTCAGGTTATCCGTGCAGAATTTGGTGCAGTGACAATGCCTCTTCGTGAAATTATTTGTCGCCAATTAGAAAAAGGATTAGCAAAGATGGGGATAGACTATTCTTTTCCTGCGGCAGATCAAGTGACAAATAATAAAGATATGATGTACGAAATGATGGAATTATTCCATGAAGAATATCCTGATAAAGGATTATTACTTGTTATAGATGAACTTCTTGACTACTTACGTGGAAGGAAAGAACAAGATCTTACGCTAGATCTAGGCTTTTTACGTGAAGTTGGCGAGGTCTGTAATAACACTCGTTTCCGTTTTATTTCTGGTGTACAGGAGATGCTTTTTGATAATCCGAAATTCAGCTTCGTAGCAGATTCACTACGCCGTGTAAAAGAACGATTTAAAGAAACTCGTATTGTTCGTGAAGATATTGCTTTTGTAGTGTCAGAAAGGCTATTAAAGAAAAATGATGAACAAAAAGCTCTTGTTCGTGAACACTTAGGGAAGTTTAAGAAACTGTATAGTGGGCTATCAGAAGAACTAGAAACCTACGTTAATTTGTTTCCAATTCATCCTGCATACCTTGAAATGTTTGAGAGAGTACATATTGGTGAAAAACGAGTTGCTCTACAAACAATTACAGGAGAAATTAAAAAATTACTATCTGAAGAAGTACCTGAGGATTCAACAGGACTAATATCTTTTGATAGGTATTGGACGTATATCGAAGGAGATTCCTCTTTACGTTCAGATGAGCGTGTAAAGTTTATTACAGATAAAGTCGAGACGTTGAAGGGTATTATTCAATCAAGTGTGAAAAGGCAGTATAAAGCCATGGCAACACAGATGGTAAATGCCTTGGCGGTATTTCGATTAACTACCGAAGACCTAAAAACACCTATTGGATTAAACTCTGATACACTCAGAGATAAATTATTTCTAAGTCAGCCTTCCTTATTGGAATTTGAAGATGAAGCAGCTGATTTTTTGAAAACAACAATTGAAGCATCAATGAAAGATTTAAGAACAGCAGCTAGTTTTCAGTATATTTCTTTGAATAATGACAATGGCCAGTTTTATATCAACATCGATGAGTCAGTACCCGTGGATGAGCTTATTCGTCAACGTGGAGACGGTTTGAATGACAGTCAATTAGATAGTTATTATTTTGATGTGTTAAAACAGGCAACTGAAGTATCGGAGACTGCTGCCTATGTTTTTGGATATAAAATCTGGCTACATGAAATTCCTTGGATGGATAGGAGAGTAAAACGAGAAGGTTATTTATTCTTCGGGGCACCAAATGAGAGATCAACTGCCCAACCTGAAAGAGATTTTTACATATATATGCTTCAAGCATTTGAAGAACCGGATTTTAAAGATGAACAAAAGGAAGATGAAGTATTCTTCCGTTTAAAGAAAAAAAATGATACATTCATACAATTGTTGCGCTTATATGGGGGTGCAACAGAGATGTACAATGATACGACTACTAATAAAAAATTATATAAGCCTAAATTGGAAGACTATAAAAAGAAGTTAGTAAAATGGATTAAAGAAAATTTCGTTGATGCTTATGAAATTGTATATCGAGGAAAAAGTGCTGGAGTACTTGAACATGGGATGTTCTTGCCAAGTAACCCAGACACATTAGTAGAACTTGTAGATTCAATTTCACAAGACTTGCTTTCTCAGTGGTTTGAAGTGAAATATGAAGAATATCCTTCATTTAGAAAGCTTGAACATTCATTTTTGACGAAAAAGAATATACACACTTATGTTAAAGATGCTTTAGATTATTTGAATGGCCGTAAAACAAATCAAGGGGAAGCAATTCTTGATGGCTTAATCTTACTTGATCAGCAAGGGAACCCTACAACAATGAATTCAGGTTATGCAAAATGGGTAACCGACTCGCTTGATAGAATAGGTAATGGACAAGTATTAAACCAGAGTGAACTAATCGAGGTAATTAATACATCTCAAGGGACTCCAGATCAACGAATTACTAAAAGGTTTACCATGGAACCTGAATTACTAGTTGTAATCCTTGGTTCATTGATTCAAGATGGACAACTTGTAGTAACAGTTAAGGGAACACAGTATGAGGCGATGAATTTTAGCGAATTTATCCGACTTCCTATCCAAGATATTACTTATTTTGATCATATTAAAAAACCAACTGGATTACCTGTTCGTGAAGTACAAGCATTATCAGATCTATTCGATTCAATCAAGATTGATTTCTCGAATCAAGAAAGAGTTGATTTTGTTATTAAACAAATTATATCTGGAGCAAAGAAGGCTACTAATCGTACAGTTGAAATGATTGCAAGTATACGCAATAAATTTCATGTATGGGATGGTCCTTTGTTTACACAAGAAGAAATAGAAGAAAAGCATGAAAAGCTTTCAAGCCTCAATGATTTCTTGCAAGGGTTGCAGGTGTACAATACACGGGCTAAAATGATGAATTTAAAATTCAATATGGAACGAATTGAAAAAGAAAAGGCAAATCTGTTACTGTTGGATACATTAGATAATTTACAAAAGAAGATTAATGAATACACTAAAGTAGCTGATTACCTTGTGAAAGCTAAGTTTATTACTTCCCCTAGTAAGAATTGGATTGACGATGTCGATGTGTCACTAGATAACTTAAGCATTGCATTGAAAAATGATGAAGATTGTATAAACGAAATTCAGGAATTAGAGCGTCTGAAAAAAGATTATATAGATTACTATCTGTCTTTGCATCAGAAAATGCGATTAAATGCTACTGAAAGCAAAATGAAAACTGAATTATTACAAGATAAACAATGTGACGCATTACAAGTATTATCATCAAAGATTGAATTACTACCAAGTGGGGTTTTTAAAGATTGGCAAGAAAAAGTGGCTTCATTAAAGGTCTGTTATCATGTAACCGCCGATAAATTAGCACACACACCAGAATGTCAAAATTGTCACTTTAATCCACGTGAAGAACTGCTAAATGAAAAGCCGTCCCTTTCGGAACTTGATGAAGAATTGGATGATTTATTAGCGACATGGACAGATACGCTATTAACTAACTTTAATGATTCATCTGTAAAAGAGAGTATCGAGCTATTAGAAGTTGAGGAGAAGCAATTAATAAATGAACTAATACAAAAGAAAGCATTTACTTTGCCGATTCCAATTAAAGTAATAAATGCGATTAATAAGGTATTAAAGGGAATTCATCAGGAGCAAGTAGAAGTTGAACAAATAAAAGAAGTGTTTGGTAATGGAAATCCAATCACTGTAAAAGAAGTTCGGGATAATTTAGATATGTTATTACGTGCACTAGTCGGTAGTAATGATCAGGACAGAGTCCGTTTGACGGTTAGAAAATAGGAGGGGAAATAAATGGTTAATGCAAATGAGCAACTTTCATTTGGTGATGAACAATCTGAAGCAGACAATGGTCCTGTTGTCTGCTTAGGTATGACTTTTGATAATGAAGATGAACGTCGTGAATATTTTCGGAATGAGTTAAGAAAGAAATTGCCAGAATTGAGGAATATAGAAGGGTTCCCGATTGGAGAAGATGAGGACATTATTGCCTTGTCTGATCCACCTTACTATACCGTATGTCCCAATCCTTGGATAAATAATTTTATCGGAGAATGGAAACACGAGCAAGGAGAAAAAAAGCAAGTTGACCATCCACTTGCAATTGATGTTAGTGAAGGTAAAAATGATCCAATTTATGTCGCACATAGTTATCATACAAAAGTTCCATATCGAGCGATTATGAGATATATGCTTAATTATACAAATCCAGGTGATATCGTATTCGATGGTTTTTCTGGAACCGGAATGACAGGTGTAGCGGCAGAGAAATGTCAAGATACGGAAATTGTCAAAGAATTAATGGGGGATGATTATACAGATGGCATGGTCGGAAAACGAAATGCCGTATTAGTTGATATTTCACCAGCAGCTACATTTATAGCACAGAACCATTCGAAAAAAACGAAATTGCCAGATACATACGATGTTCTGAAGAGGGTATTACATGATTTAAGAACAGAAATGGTATGGTTGGTTTCTACGCTTGGAACAACGATGGAAAAAGTACCAGGACAGCATGCAAAAAATATATTTTTAGAAGATAGGTCTCATTTTGGAGAGATCAACTATGTCATTTGGAGTGAAATTTATCAGTGTCCGTCATGTAATCAAGAGATCAATTATTGGGACGCAACTGTCGAGGAACAGGATGGAAAAGATGTTAACAAGGATCTTAGTTGCCCTCATTGTAGTGCTACTTTTTTAAAAAGAAACCTAGAGAAGATTTTAGTTACATATTTTGATCCTATTGCAAATGATCTAGTCGAAATTCCGAAGACTGTACCTGTACGAATTAATTATACATATAAAGGAAAAAGATATAACAAGAAACCTGATTGGTACGATTTCGAAGTCTTAAAATGGCTTGAAAATTACACTGAATATTCAAAGGTAAGGAAGAGCAAGTTTGTCGATGGGATTAAGACCAGTGAACCAATTAGGAATGGCTTAATCTATTTCCATCAAATGTATACTCGTAAAAATTTGAGTTTACTTGATAAGTTTTTGCAGCTAAGTGAAGGAACTGGTACGGAAATTGAAGCCCAATTCCTATTAGGAAGTGCAATCCCTCGATTGTCAAAATTTAATCGCTATATGCCACAGCATAATCGGCATGTTGGCCCTATGGCGAATACATTGTATCTTCCGCCATTATCTGCTGAAATTAATCCAATTTCGCAACTTGAGTTACAGTTAAATAAATTTTTAAATGCGTGGACGGAAAATCAGTATGCTGGCAATGTAATAACTACTCAGAGTAGCACGAGATTACCGATAGAGGATAATTCAATTGATTATATCTTTTTAGATCCTCCATTTGGTGCAAATATTATGTATTCTGAGCTGAATTTCATTAGGGAAGCATGGTTGAAAGTATTCACTAACAATAAAAAAGAAGCTATTGAAAACAAAGCTCAAGGGAAAACACTAGGTGATTATACGGATCTGATGAGTGAATCATTCAAGGAAGCCTATCGAATATTGAAACCAAATAGCTGGATAACGGTAGAATTCTCAAATACTTCAGCTAGTGTTTGGAATGCGATCCAATTTGTTATCCAAAATGCTGGATTTGTAATTGCAAGTGTCGATGCTCTTGATAAAAAACGAGGTGGTTTCCATGGCATTATTACAACCACAGGAGTGAAACAAGATTTAGTCATCTCTGCATATAAGCCTACTGATGAAAGTGTAATCCAGATGAAATCTGAAAGGAATACAGCGGATTCGGCATGGACCTTCATTAATCAACATTTGAATAAGTTACCTGTTTTTATAGGAGTCAAAGGTAATGCATCGGTAGTTGTGGAGAGAACCCCAAGAATTTTGTATGATAGAATGATTGCTTATCATGTCCTAACTGGATTACCTATTCCTATCAATGCATTAGATTTTCAAGAAGAACTTGCACAGCGGTACCCAATGCGTGATGGAATGGTATTCTTAGAATCTCAAGTGGCTGAGTATGATAAAAAAAGAATATTGGCAAAAGATTTTGCTCAACAATCTCTTTTTGTATCAGATGAAAATAGTGCAATTGAGTGGATCCGTCAGCAGTTAATGAAAAAGACACAAACTCGACAAGATATCCACCCAGACTTCATGAAAGAATTACAACATATTGCAAAGCACGAAGAAATACCTGAACTCGATGAATTACTAAATCAAAATTTCTTAAGATATGATGGGGATGGACCTGTTCCTAATCAAATTCTGACATATTTAAGAAGAACGTACAAAGATTTACGTGGTTTGGAGCCAACTGATCGTAAAGTAGTTGAAAAGGCTATACATCGTTGGTATGTCCCGGATCCAAATAAGCAGGCTGACTTGGAAAAACTTCGTGAAAAGGCATTATTGCGAGAATATGAAGGTTATTTACAAGAACTTGAAGGTAATAAAAAGAAATTAAAAACCTTTCGAACTGAAGCAATTCGTGCCGGTTTCAAAAAGGCTTATAGTGAAAAGGATTTTGAAAGCATTGTAAAAGTTGGTGAGCGAATCCCAGAGATCGTAATACAAGAAGACGATAAATTACTCATGTATTATGATAATGCATGTATACGTTTAGGATTATAGAAGGTGAAATAGATGCTCGGATGGCGTAAACAAATTATTGATAAAATTCAATTACAGCAAGCATCACTAATTTTAGTGTCAGATAAAGATAATTTATTGAACGATGAATTTGTCTTAAAAGAATTGCAATCACACGGGTTTGATACGGTTAGATTTGAAGATAGTATTACATTTCGTTATCTGTATGAGCAAAAGTATCGCACTAATCATTCTGAACGTAAATTAGTGATTTATGTGAATGAGGATGTTGTATTTCCATACGAATTTCAAAGAAAAGCATTGAACGTTAAGGTTAGTTTGCAAACTTTATTTCCTAAGTTCTCATTAAATATTATCCGACAAATGGATAGAGACGATCTTGATGCCTTGTATACTGTTCATCAACAGTATCAAGGCACTCCATCTGAGAGAGAAACATTAGAGTATATTATTAAATTCGTATATAAAATACCTTATGACACGATAGATAGTGAATCTGATTTATATAAGACTTTATTGTCAATACATTATCAATCAAAAGAGCTACCCAATGTAGTTCAGGAGTTTCTTTATCGAAAGTGGAAAAGTCTTCCAGCTTTTACGGGCTTGTCATTAAAAAAGATGATTCAATCACGAACTTTCTTTTATCATTATATAGGTCAAAGATGGGATAATTATGTCAGACAATACCTTCAAGTGAAAAAAGGACAAATTAATGATTCAACTGATGTATATGAAAGTAATCCGTTGGCTAATCATGATGTAAGAAGGTTAATGAATGATTTATTCCTTGAAGGGCAAATATCTAAGGTGAAAGAAGTATTAATACCAGATGCTATTCCTGATTGGATGCGAATAGGAATTGAAGAAGCATCTAATAAAGAGACAGTTGAGAATCAATTAAACTATTTACGTGATAAAATATTAGATTGTTTATCAAGTGCCAATCAATATAAAGATTGGTTCCATATAAATGGATTAATTGCAGAATTTAAGCTAGTTTCCATGAAAAGTGACATCAATAAGACTATAATTGAAAAAACAATGAAAGATGTAAACGAAAAATTCATGGGGTGGATCGTAAATCAGTACCATACATTGACCAGTTTGCCACCTTATCCAAAACCAAAACTTGTTCATCATCTTCCACATGTGATTAGTAAGGAAAGACAAGGTAATGAAAAAGTAGCGTTGTTAGTTCTTGATGGAATGAATTTTGTTCAATGGCGAGTGGTTCAGAAGTATTTGCAAGAGGAAGGTTTTTTATTTGAAGAACAACAAGTCTTTGCGTGGGTTCCAACTCTAACATCTGTGTCTCGTCAAGCAATCTTCTCAGGTAACGTTCCTTTAACCTTTAGCAATTCGATACAAACAACAACAGCGGAAGAAAGACTTTGGAAATCATTTTGGGAAAATCATGGTGTCCTAAAACAATATGTTACCTATCAGAAAGGTCTTGGAAACGAAGATTATGATAAACATACAATCCAGGGTCTAACTAGAAAGTCATCCAAGGTATATGGGGCAGTTATCGACGTGATTGATCAGTTAACACACCATGCAGTATTAGGAGAAAAGAGTATTTTTTCAAATCTTGCATTATGGTTAGAAACAAACTATCTTGTCAATTTTCTATCGGATTTAATAGATGTAGGATATTCCGTATACCTTACATCTGATCATGGAAACACCAATGCAACTGGAATTGGTCGCGTGTCAGAAGGTGTACTTGTTGAACAAAAAGGAGAGCGAGTACGAATATATAATGATATGACGTTTTATGAAGATGCTGCATCTAAACTATCCTTACAAAAATGGCCTAGTATTGGATTACCTGAAAATTATCATGTTTTACTTGCTGGATATGGCCAAGCTTTTGTCCCTAAAAATCAATCAATTGTAACACATGGTGGAATTAGTATAGAAGAAGTAATTGTTCCTTTTGTAAAGGTACTAAAGAATAAGGGAAGTGGATTGGGTGAGTAAACCAGTTGGATTTGATCAAAAGGTTTTGCTAAATCACCTGGATTATACAGCTAATCAAACTAAAAAGTATTCACGTAAAGAGATGTATACAATCTTGGACGGATATTTACGTGATGATATTACAGGTGCAAAATCAAGAAAGAATGCCATTACGATGTTGATGAAAATATGGTATCTAATTGATGCGGAATTGATACCAATTCGAGATGAAATTCTGGGTGAATTTAGCCAATTAACCAATGAAGAAAGGCTTTTTGTACATTGGGGTTTAACGATTGCAGCTTATCCCTTTTTTAAAGATGTTGCTAATGAATTTGGGCGTTTATTCCAATTACAAGATGAAGTTTCTAGTAAAGCAATTGGCAAGCGGATGAAAGAAGCGTACGGTGACCGCAGACGTGTTGAGGTTGCAACCAGTGCAGTGTTAATGAGCATGAAAGCTTGGAATGTTATTCAACCAGTAGGGAGACATAGCTATACAAAAGGCGAAAAGATTGTAATTACGAATCCACTAATCCAATCATTTCTTGTTCAGGTTATATTATTTGTTATGGAAAGTGATTCACTGCACGTTGATTTAATAGAGAATCATCAGTTATTTTTTCCATTCTACTGTGAATTAAATATCACAGAGTTACGGGAAAGAAAGATATTTTCTTTTCATCGCCAAGGGGTAAAAGAATTGGTAATTGAAAGAAATGCAATATAAAAACCTTATTCAATTGTAGAATAAGGTTTTTTTAGTAATGGGGGATGACATGTTTTATAAAGGTGATATTATATCAAGCACATACTTTCCAGAGGCTGTAGAAATCAAATATTGTGAGCATGTTGAAGATTTTTATATCTTGGAGGCAATTGGAAAAGATACAAATCAATATTATGAATTAATGATTGAACAAGAAAAAATAAAAGACTTCCAACAACTTAATAATAAAGAAAATGATTATATCCAGGCATCAGATGTACAAAAATATATTCAATATTTGCTTCTTCAAAATGAAATGAAGTTTTCTAAAACAAAAGCATTAGGTAATGAAAATCTATTACCACTGCCTCACCAAATAGAAGCAGTATATGGTAGAATGCTTCAAGTACCACAGACCCGATTTTTACTAGCGGATGATCCAGGTGCCGGTAAAACAATCATGGCAGGCATGCTTATGAAAGAGTTAAAGGCCCGACTTACCGTCGATCGTATTCTAATTCTTGTCCCTCCGCTTGTCCTAAAACAGTGGCAGGAAGAACTGAATCAGAAATTCGGTCTACATTTTCATATTATCAACCGGAATATTGTAAATGAATATGGAGGGAAAAACCCTTTTACGGAAAATTCATTCTGTTTGGCTTCGATGTATTGGGCTATACGTGATGATGTAAGAGCACTTATTCAAGAAGCTAGCTTTGATTTAGTCATTATTGATGAAGCGCATAAAATGTCTGCTTATACACAAGGAACTACTAAGAAAAAAGTATTTCGAACAAAGCTCTATCAGTTGGGAGAAGCAATATTAAGAAAATCGGAACATTGTCTGTTATTAACCGCAACACCACATAAAGGGGATACGGAAAATTTTAGGCATTTGATGAAATTAATTGATGAAGACGTCTTTTCGAGTAAAAGTATGAATGAGCGAATACAAGAAAAAGCTAATCCATTTATCATTAGACGTTTAAAGGAAAATCTCAACAATTTTGATGGAACACCATTATTTCCAAAACGCACATCAAAGACGATTCAATTTCAGCTAACAGATGATGAATTAGAATTATACGATGCAGTAACGGAATATGTAACTCATTACTTTAATCGAGCTATAAATAATGGTAGCCAAAGTACTGCGTTTGCCATGATGTTATTACAAAGAAGACTTAGTTCGTCTATTGAAGCAATCTATTTATCCTTACGAAGAAGGTATAACCGCTTAGTTAAATTGTATAAACAAACGGATAAGGAACGGACAAGGTACCTAAATAAAATCAAGAAGTTAGATACAGACAATTATTTAGAGGAGAGTAATGAGCAGCAAGAACAATTAAATGCTCAATTAGAACAATCGATAGATGTAGTTGATATTAAGGAATTGAAAAAAGAAATTCTTGTTTTACAGGGGTTAATTAAACAAGCAGAGCACATTAAACTATACACAGTAGAAAGAAAATACGAAGAGCTTGAGGAAACATTATTCGGAATCAATGGAATTCTTCAACATAACGAAAAAATTATTATCTTTACTGAATCAGTAGATACTTTGAATTACCTTGAAGGAAAACTATTAAAGCGGGTACCACAGGTTTCAAAAATTGTTGGTAGTTTCTCAATGGACAAGCGACGGCAACAAGTTGAGATGTTTCGTAATGAATGTCAAATAATGCTAGCAACGGATGCTGGTGGAGAGTCCATAAATTTACAATTCTGCAATCAAATGATCAATTACGATATACCGTGGAATCCAAATAAATTGGAACAACGAATGGGTAGAATTCATAGAATTGGTCAAAAAAATGAAGTGTTTATATTTAATTTAGTAGCTAAGAATACCCGTGAAGGTAGCGTAATGGTACGATTGCTTGAGAAAATGGAGAAAATGAGAACTGACTTAGGCTCTGACTTAGTTTATGATTTTATTGGTGAAATTTTAGAAGTTGAGTATGATAGCTTAGCAAACCTAATGGAAGAAGCCATATTAAATCGAGAAAAATTAGATGAAGTTATCGAAAAAATGGATAAGACTTTATCTGAAGAAAATAAAAAATTACTGAAGCTAGTTGAAGAAGAAAGAATGGTAGAAGATAAAATTGATTTATCTGAACTGAAGCGACAAAAAAATGATTGGTTAGTCGAAAGGATCCCTAAACGATCATACACTGATTTTACATCTTATATTTTAGAAAAGAAGCGAGTTCGTATTCATAAATCAAAAGATGAAAAAATAATGCGTATTGAGCGGTTACCTAAATTTATTCGTGAGCAAATGCCAGAACTGCAGGAAGAGCAAATACAGAGTTATCGGTTTACCAATTCTATTCTTGCAGTGTCAGAGGATGTTCCATTAATTACCGATATTCATCCGCTATTTCATATTGGTCTACAATTAATGAAGAAAGAATTAGAAGGTAAGTCGTGGCAACATTATAAATTAAATGCAAACATCCCTGAAAAACTCCATGTTGAGATATATGAAATTACTATCACTGATGGAACAGGAAAAGACTTAGATAAACACATTATTCATTTTGCTAAACGTGAATCTGGTGAAATAATCACTTTGAATTCCAATTGGATTTTTATTTATGAATTCATAAATCATGACTTTACAGTTCAAAGTGAGAACGTAAATAAATGCAGAAGTGAGATACTGAGGCATGCTATTTCAATTAGGCAAGAGGTATTGTCAAAAAGAGAAAAGCAGTTAAATAAAATGCATTCTTTCTTGGAAAAATCATTTAACCAGCAATATCGTGATACCTTGGGGAAATTGGAAATGTATCAACAGGAAAATATCGATAATAGAAACAGTGCGCTAATCAATCAAATGAATTCTAAATTAGTTGATTTAGATATGAAAAAGGAAGAGAGATTGGGCACAATAAATCGCCAAAAGAATGTGTCTATGAAGCCACCTAGAAAAGTACTATCATTGGAAGTAAATCCAATTGGGGAGAGTAAAAGAGTTATTGCCTCTGATTATTATGATGCTGTGGTCAATTATGAAAAAGAAAATGGTCGACTTAATGTAAAACAATACGATAATCTAGGACTAATTGACTTTTCGAGTGAAAGATTTAATGGGGAGGAACGGTATATAGTATTAACATCAGACCCTTTTTTCAAGTTGAGCGATAGGGACCTAGAGGATTTGAATGATATTTTGGATAAGTTGAATGTTTATGTAGTGAAAGATGGGGAAGTTTTGAATGAATTTACTGTGAAAGCTCCGTAATTGTTGGGAGTGACACAAAATACAAGGGGAGTTAAAATGTCAAATGTTAAGGCGCTAATTGTAGGAGTTAGTAATTATTATCTTTCTGGTGCTAATGATTTACCTTTTTGTATGAATGACATTACTATAATGAAGAATGCTTTACTTAATGGTTTGAAATTAGACTACTCCGATATAATAACGTGTGGGAACTTAGGTGAATTAACGAAAAATGACTTTGAAAAAGCTTTTTCAGAAATGGTCACGCGAGCAACAAATAAGGATGATACACTAATTTTTTATTTTTCAGGACATGGAACCACATTAAAGGATAACCAACACTACCTTGTTTTTAGTGATGGACTTTTAAGCACTCAAAAGATTATTAGAAACCTTAAAGATATTCCAATCAAGAGTAAGATCATTATATTAGATTGTTGCCACTCAGGGAACTTTTCTATTGATGGAACGTCGTCATTAAATATAGAAAAAACGGTCTCTGAGTTTCAAGGGGAAGGTTACGCAGTTTTAGCATCTAGTAAATCCGAAGAAGTCTCATTTGGACATCCAGATAAACCTACAAGTCTATTTACAAGCTTTTTATGTGATGCACTTCAGGATAGACTATTAATTAGAGATGGAAAAGTATCATTAAATGATATACAAAGACTAGTATCGTTATATTTGGATATATGGAATAAAAAAAGTACATATTTAAAACAACATCCAATTTTTAGGGCTAATATGGGTGGTACAATTTATTTTAAAGTACAAGAGTTTCAGCCATTCTATTCAAAAAATGTTTACCTTAAGTCAGATAAGTATATTATCTATAAAGTTAAACCACTTCATACTGGCCAAGCAAAGAGATACGCTACAGAAGTAATTTTAAAGGAGCCTTTTTCTTTTGAAGAGATTAATAAAATTTATAATGAAATAGTTAATGTGGTTAAGAATGTGGAGGTGTATAACAATAAGAAATCTAAAGACAAATGGACTGGCAAAATAGCTAATATTATTTGGGTTTACTTTGGTCGGGATGAAAATGATATGATAAGTAGTAATTTTATTTGTCATACTACTTGGGTGGATGACAAACAAGACAAAGCATGGTGGTATAAAGTTAATAACAGAAATACTTTTATATTAGATGGGACCCATTTTAATGTACATAGTTACTACGAGCATCTAAAGATTTTTAATCAGAATAATTTAGGAAACAAAAATGAGTTAATAATTAAAACTAAGGAAATTTTATCGCATTTAGTAACTTTGGCTGAGAATGTAATCAGTTTATTTAATGAGTATAAAAATGGTATACTAACCGAAGTTGAGCTTGTCAAACAAATGGAACCCTTTATTCAAGAAATAAATGAGTATTATATTAAAAGTCAGGATCTAGATATATCACCAATTGATATCAAACTTTGGAGTGAAGCATGCTCGATATTATTCGGAACAGTATTTGACTTTACACTATATTACAATAAGCAATACATGTCACAAAGAACTAGTGATAATAGAAAATTATGTATGGAGATAGCTATAAAACAGTATTATGCTGATTTAGAAAGTGTCGGGAATTTAGAACAGTTATTATAATTTATGATAATTATAAAGGGGAATTTAGAAGATAGATTTTCTCCCGTCACGTCCTGAATTTACTCATACAAATTATTTTACACAAATTTTACGCATCACTTGCACTAAACCTTTTAAACTCAATATCTATTAAGCTTTTTCGACCCCGACCACCGGTATCATAAAAGTCAGTAATGACAAGGCTCCTACTCATTTGAGTGGGAGTTTTTTTGTTATATACGGACACGATTTTTTACTGACAAGTCGTGTTCCATGAGACGTATTCCTGGTGGTGTTATACGGATCAGTACAATAGGTTTCGAGTTCCCAGCTCTCTATTGTTTTATACTCCTTTAAAAAGATTAGCTGTTATAATATGGAATAGAGGATACAATTCAAAAGAGATAAGAGGTAAATATAGAGAGATGGTTGATACAAAGCTTTTAAGCATAAAGGGAATGCCTCTAACTGATGAGCTTTTATTTGCTCATTAAAAGAAACAATAAAAATTGTATACTCCGAGTTACGTGATTGTAGAGTAGTACTAGATGCAGCAATCCAAGCACAAAATACACTATTAGATCTTGATTAAGTAAGCTGATTTTTAAACGAAGGGGAGGATAACCATGGATTTTGAAGTGTTAGTGCAAGAAAAAAGAGCTGAATTACTGGAGAATGTACATATTGGAATGATTTGCGGGGTAAATGAACAATTTGAAACCAAATATCAGGTAGGAGATACGGAACATTACACTTTTTTCCGTTCTGCTTCCAAGCCGATACAAGCTTTACCTGCATTTTTATCAGATATTATCACTAAATATGGTCTTACAGAGGAAGAGGCTACACTCTTAACAGCATCTCATCGTGGGGAAGAATACCATATTGCAGCCTTGGAATCGATGTTAAAGAAATTGCCTATTAAAGAGGAAGAATTGTTCTGTCCACCTTCCTATCCATTAAACTCAAATCCAAGAGATGCGATGTTAAGGAAAGGATTGGAGAAAAGAAGACTTTACCACAATTGCGCCGGCAAACATATGGGTTTTTTAACCGTTTGTCGTGAAATGGGTTTTCCAACGGAAGGATACTGGAAGATTCATCACCCACTCCAACAACAAATTCTAACTATCCTTTCCGAACTATCAAATATACCAATTTCAGATATAAAAGTAGGAACGGATGGATGCGGTGTCCCGGTTTTTGCTATTCCATTAAAAAACATGGCTATTACCTATCTAAAATTATCTTCTCCTGAATTAATCGACAATTCTGATCTGAAAAGAGCAGTTAAAAGGATGACTGGATTGATGAATAAACATCCAAGAATAGTTGCCTCCGAGAAGTTTATTTGTACAACTTTATTAGAAGACAGTAACATCGTAGCAAAAGGAGGAGCTCAAGGAGTTTATTGCTTTGGCTTAAAAAAGGAGAAACTAGGCTTTGCATTAAAAGTAGCCAACGGTTCAGAAGATGTTTGGCCAAATATCATCGCGTCCATTCTAGAACAAATCAATTATTCTAACAGTGATACCATTAATAGATTAAGAGAACTAAAACCAGCCATCATTAAAAATGATGGTGGAGTGGAAGTAGGGAGTATTAGAGAAGTATTTACATTGTCTCTTATTTAAATATGGTTGGTTTCTCTGGTGGTGTCCTATTGATTGATGAAGCGTATAGCATAACAGCGAATGATTATAGCGATAGTTATGGGAAGGAAAGTCTTACTGAGTTAACAAAAGCTCTCGAAGATTATCGTGATGACCTAGTTGTAATTGTAGCTGGATATCTTAATTTGATGGAGCAGTTCTTTCAATCCAATTTAGGATTAAAGTCGACTTTCAATACTTTTATTTATTTTAATGATTATTCAGTCGATGAATTTGTTCAAATATTCAATTACACTTGCTATCAAAATTACTATATTGCCGAAGAGCAAGCTATTGGAAAAGTCCGCGATTTGTTGCAAAAGAAATTATAAGAGCAAGATTATCACTTTTCAAATGGTCGTCTTGTTCGAAATCTGTTTGATGATATAAGGCTGAATCAGTTGAAGAGACTGTCGAAGTTGAAGGCATATTACTAAAGAATCGTTGATGTAAATTACTACAGAAGATGTTGCAAAAATGGTGATTAATTTTCATAGTGCATTTTAGAATTTAATTATTTTGTCTTGTGTAACATTTCCGCGAAAACAAGATTATTCGAGTTGCGTCGGGGACTTCAGCTAAACAATAGATAACAGACCAACAGACTGTTATAATAAAATTAACAAATTATAGAAGGAGTTTTGGAGTATGGGACATAAAAAATCGCCTAATGCGAGACCCATCATAAACATCACCATTCCAGATGATTTATTGGAAGAAGTAGAAAACTTCCGTTTTGCAGAAAGAAAAAGGAACCGTTCACAAGCCATATGCCAAATCCTTGAACTGGATTAAAAGCTTATTGGGAATAAAAAGCCATGCCGATTATGACGAAGAAAATTTAACAAGTATAGGAGAATACCATGACGCTAGAACAAAGATTGCTCCGACCCTTTACAAAAGCAAAATACCTCAGCGAAGAAAACTACAAACGATATACCGCCATTATCCACTATTTGTATCAACAACATGAAGTTTATTATGCACCTCCATCCTTGCCGATTACCATCTTAGAATTTATAAAAGAAAATGATGTATTAGGATTCTTCGGTGACTATGACCTATCCAAACTAGAAGCGGATTTAAATATGCTTGAGAGTTGGGGGAATGTCATTTCTCACCAGGATTCCGGAAACGTTAGCAGAATTGAAGACTTCAACCGTAGAAAGCTACGCTATCAATGTACACCTGAAACCATCGAGATTGAACGTATGCTTGAAAAGATGAATAGCCAAATCAATCGAGTAAAAGGGTCATTGGATTCAAATTTGGTAAATTCGTTATCCAACTTAATGATAGAGTTGGAAACCTACAAAGCAAAATCCTATTTTAAGAAAGAGGAAAGGAAAGAGCTTAACCTATTATGGAATCAAATTTTTGCCCAGTTTGATAATCTACGAAAAGATTCCTCCGACTACCTGGGAATTATCCATAGTAGAAACATCGATGACGCTATGCAAAACAAAGAAATCAGCGCATTTCGACTGAAATTCACGGAGTATTTAACTGGTTTTATTATCACCCTTCAAAAAAACGTGCATATTATCGAGTTTTCTATCAAGGAAATTGATAAAGACCTGATTCATCGTGTCATTACCGAGCTGATATTGGAGCATAAAGATAAACCCTCACTCGGAGAGCCAATAACCGATAAGGAATATCTGGAAATCTATATGAACCAATGGAATGCCATGAAGAAGTGGTTTAAATATGACGAATACAATGAACGGTTTGTTGATTATCTATTAAAACAAAAATCAATTATTATTAAGAAGTCAAAAAATGCTACCATGGAAAATATTTGTGAAATTTTAAAAAATATTAACCCCGATCTTAATAAATTGTTTAAATCAGAGATAAACAAGAATAAGCAAGGCCAAAAAATAATATCGGCACTTAAGTCTTTAAACAACCTAAGACATTCATTTGCCCATGGAATACTTTCAGAAAAGGTTTACCTTTCTGATATTGAAAAATACTTCACTCAAGCAGTTAAAATGATTATTATTCTTGATAGTGTTATACAATTATTTAGTGAAGAGCAAAATACTACTACACAACAAGTTGGATAATATTTATAATGAAAAGAAGACAAGCAACTGGAACTATTCAGCAGCTTGTCTTTATTTATATGGATAAAAAAACATATTACAAAATTAATGCGCTTTATAATTCTCTTAATGTCTCCTTAAAACCTAGCCTTTCGTCCTCCTGTAAGTTTACTAGAGTAATAACCTCTTTGCCTAACTTGATAAAACTATTACTACCTGACTACCGAATTTTGAAAAGTGTATTCTTTCTCTTACTGCGTCATCATCTACATAGCCAATTTTTTTGTTGAAATACGGAAAAAAAAGCTACTGCTTATTTAACTGATTGAAATTATATTTATACTCAATCACTGGTATTAAATCGATAAGTAATTTAATTTGTAAAGTGTTTATAACAGCA
This sequence comes from Niallia sp. FSL W8-0635, assembly GCF_038007965.1. GTDB lineage: Bacteria > Bacillota > Bacilli > Bacillales > Cytobacillaceae > Niallia. The sequence continues at coordinate 895,477 of NZ_JBBOYD010000001.1, forward strand.
CTCTGCTTTTTCTTTTTTCTAAAAATATTTTAAATTGTATGGTAAAATATTCATATTATTATAGAACTGATTTCGGAGGTCCATAAATGATCGTCTACGAAGCTAACAAACATGAATTTCTTGAACATGTTGATAAAGATGTTCTTGTTTCCCATATACTAACACAATTTGAATTGAAACTAGGACGTACAAGTGAGTCGGAAATTCGGTCTTGGGATAATTCAATGTTGCATATGTACCGTGTTTTAAATGATCCTTCAATTCCCAATGACGCTGGGGTTGCAATTGAATATAAGATTCCATATACATCAAAAAGAGTGGACTTTCTTTTATCTGGACATGATGGTGAGAAAGATTCTGTGGTTATTGTCGAATTGAAACAATGGTCAGAAGTACAAAAGGTTGAGGGGAAAGAAGCCATTATTAAAACGGCTTTAAATCGTGGTTTGCATGAAGTAACCCATCCTTCATACCAAGCGTGGTCCTATGCTGCACTAATCGAAGATTACAATGAAAATGTGCAAAAGCAATTCATCCAATTAAAACCATGTGCGTATTTACATAATTATCGAATCCGAGATAATGATCCATTAACAGATGAATATTATGATTATTATCTTAACCTAGCCCCTGTATATGCCAAGGGTGAAGTGGAGAAGCTACGAAATTTTATAAAGAAATATATAAAATTTGGAGATCAGAAAGAAATTTTATATCAAATTGAACAAGGGAGAATTCGACCTTCAAAATCACTTCAGGACTCATTATCAAATATGCTAAAGGGTAATCAAGAGTTTGTGATGATTGATGAGCAAAAGGTGTTTTATGAAACGGCACTCCAGATAGCAAAAAGGGCAATTAAAACGGATACAAAGCAAGTCATGATAATTGAAGGCGGACCAGGCACGGGGAAAACCGTATTGGCTATCAACTTATTAGTTGCATTGACAAATAAAACAATGACATGTCAATACGTCACAAAAAATTCAGCTCCACGAAATGTCTACTCTACGAAGTTGAAAGGTGACTTTAGAAAAACAAGAATTGATAATTTATTCAAAGGATCTGGAAGCTATACAGAATCGGAAAAAGATGAACTGGATGTATTGATTGTTGATGAGGCACATAGGTTAAATGAGAAATCCGGGATGTTTCAAAACCTAGGGGAGAACCAGGTAAAGGAAATAATCCATACTGCTAGAATGTCTATATTTTTTATTGATGAAAATCAGCGAGTAACTTTGAAGGATATTGGTAGTGTTGAGATAATTAGGGAATACGCTAAAGAATATGGAGCAGAAGTTACATCGGGTGTTTTAGCTTCACAGTTTAGATGTGATGGCTCAGATGGGTATATTGCCTGGCTCGATGATGTATTGCAAATCCGTGAAACAGCAAATGCAAATGATATGGGATTAGATTACGATTTCAAAGTGTTTTCTAGTCCAAATGAAATGAAAACAGAAATTGAAGAGAAAAATAAAATCAAAAACAAATCTAGAATTGTTTCCGGATATTGCTGGGAGTGGCCAAAGGACAACCGGACGAATTCGAACTTTCATGATATTAAAATTGAAGAGCATGACTTTGGGATCAGCTGGAACTTAGATAGCTCTACAACATGGGCTATTGATAAAAATTCTGTACATGAAGCCGGATGTATCCACACCTGCCAAGGATTAGAGTTTGATTATGTTGGAGTTATTATTGGGGATGATTTGCGATACGAAAATGGACAAGTTATTACTGACTATACAAAGCGAGCAAAAACGGATCAATCACTCAAGGGGATTAAAAAAATGCTTAAAGAATCACCTGAAGAAGCTCTAGAGATAGCAGATAAAATTATTCGTAACACGTATCGCACATTGATGACCAGGGGACAAAAAGGCTGTTATATATACTGTACAGATAAGAAATTGGAACAATACTTTAGATCTCGGTTAATGCGTGAAAGCCTGTATAGTGAAAGTGCATATGGAAATATGGAGGCTGCGGAGGATAAAGAAAGTTATTAATAAATAGTATAGGGTTTCCAAAGACTTGGGGTATAAATGGGAGAAAAACTTATATAGTGAAGGCAGAAAAGAACAGTCCCCATGATTTCCTTTTCCGTACTGAGAGGTTGCCTCCTAATTTTCTAACACATCGATGTATCGTGTAACATGTATGTGAAACAAGAATATTCGGGGAGTCACAGTGACGATAAATTTCTTATTTAAATATGGTTGGTTTCTCTGGTGGTGTCCTATTGATTGATGAAGCGTATAGCATAACAGCGAATGATTATAGCGATAGTTATGGGAAGGAAAGTCTTACTGAGTTAACAAAAGCTCTTGATGATTATTATGATGACTTAGTTGTAATTACAAGAATCCTCTATTGTAACAATTATTAAATACAAGAAATAATTAGGAGGAGCCAAAGTGTCAATCAATTTAGATACAGAAAAAAAATTACAACAGTTTTTTTCTGAAATCGAGTATCAAACTATTATTAATTTGAATATTGATTATCTTAAAGAAGCTATTTCCCTTAAATTAATTAGTGTTAATAATGATGAATTAATTAAAATTAATATTACGTTTAAACAAGTCATGTCTTATTATATCTATCAAGAACCAGAATATGATACGTATAGACTGAATAACTTTGATGAAGAGTCCAATTTATTATTAACGGAATCAAGCTATTTTCCACAAGGATTTGGTAAAATTATGATTGAAAGTCTAAATAGTGAACTAAAAGAAATAGAAACACTTTCCTCTACTACAAATTTCTATTTCCAAGTTAATAATAAAGACTACTTCTTTATTGAAGCAAACTCCTTAAGTATAAATGGTATAGAGTATAGAAATTTGATTACAGATGATAAAGAGTTGAAGAAACCATTAGATTGAATATTTATCTTTAGGAGCTAAGAGTGTTAAGGCATCTTAGCTCTTTCTTTTCTGCAAACTGCCACTCAATCCCAAAAACAACCATCTCTTCAGCCCTCCCCCTTCATCTTTCCTACCAAACTTAGTATAGTAAATATATATTATCCAATAAATAAACACAAAAACCGCTGGAGGATGAGACCAATCAAAAACGAACCATTATATCAGCAAATTCAAAACAAAATAATAGAGCGAATAAAGGCAGGAAAATGGAGAGTAGGAGACAGAGTTCCCTCTGAAAAGGAATTAATGGATGAATTTCATGTAAGCCAGATTACTACCAAGAATGCATTAGCTGGCTTAGCTGATAAAGGAATTGTGGAGCGGATCAAGGGGAAAGGGACGTTTGTCATTGAAAGTAGTTTTACAGGTTCAATGGCTCACAATCACACTTCAAGTGGGTTGATTGGGTTAATTATTCCAACGATGAAGACGAAGGTGGAACAGGATTTTGTTAATTTCCTTGAACAGTATGTGACGGAACGAGGGTATAACTTAGTCATTAAGATATCTAGAGAATCACAGATAAAAGAGGCAGAGGCAATTGAGACATTTCGTGCTATTGGGGTGGAAGGGATTATTATTTTTCCTGCTGAAAAGGAAACGTATAATGAAGCGGTTCTTCGACTTACGCTAGACAAATTTCCTCTCGTATTGATTGATCGATATATGAAGAATATTTCTACATATAGTGTAAGTTCAGAAAATACGCAAGGAGCGTTTGAGACTATTTCTTATCTGTTGAATAAAGGGCATGAACAGATTGCACTTATCTCTCCATTAATAACAAACACGGTGACGGAAGAACGGGCAAAAGGATTTGAGCAAGCTTTCTTAAGAAAAGGAATTACAATTGATAAAAATCTTTGGCTACCATTGCCATTTGATAAAATATCCGCTGATGAAACGCCTGCACTGATTAAACAATTTTTAATGGAAAACCCGCAGTTAGCTTGCTTATTTACGATGAATGCAGAACTGGCACAGTATGCATATCGCGCTATTTTAGAAGTCCAAAAAGAGTACTTCCGTCCAATAGAGTTAGTCACTTTTGATTCGCCTGGAATAGAAGGTGTAACTTTTGTACAACAGGATATTCAGCGATGTAGCAAGGATACGGTGAAGTTATTAATGCAACAACTAGCTGGCGAATACGATCCGAAACGAATTTTTATCCCGGTAAATATAGTGCTTGCTGCAGGAAATGAAAAATAAGGAAAGAGTATGCTACCTAATTCATGGTGGCTATTTTTTTGTCTTAAAATTGTCTCCTTCTTACCGTTTGAATACTTTCCTTTTTTTTCTAATAAGTAGGACTTTTCAATCAAAAAAGTATAAAAGGTATATTATATACTAAGTTTAGTATATGTTTACGAATTGGGATAATATAAGATGTTTGTAAGCGCTTTTAATAGTTGTGGAATAACATCTATAGATTGGGTTTAATAGTTTTTCATTCTTCAAAACTTTTTACTAGATTACAGGTACCCAGGGTATACAAAATCAACTTATAACGGATTACGTATACCACTTTTATATAAATGGTATCAACTATTGTTAAAAATATGGGGAGGGGATTATCCTGAAGAAGTTAGTAAAAGTATTACTGTGTGTGAGTTTATGGCTCTCTTTACCGTATGCAGCATTTGCATACAGTAACCCAATGGATTTACCAGAATCTTGGACATGGGATAGTGGGGAGTATTATGGAGAAGGGGACCCATTTATTCTAAAGCATAATGGTATTTATTATCTTTATGTTAGTACGGTAGATGATAAAAGTGGTGTGAAAGCTTGGACATCAGAAGATTTGATGGATTGGAAATATGCGGGTCTTGTTACAGAAGAACCTACTACGAAGGCTGCCTATGCACCGGAAGTAGTTTACTGGAATGGTGAATTCTATATGTATACATCTCCAGGTGGAAATGGGCATTATGTGTATAAAAGTTCAAGTCCACTAGGCCCTTTTAAAAAACAAACGGATAACCTTGGGATGGGAATTGATGGACATGTTTTTATTGATGATGATGGTAAATGGTATTTTTATAGTACGGGATCAAACAGAATAGATGCACGCTCCATGCCATCGCCAACTGAATTTGGCAAAGCAACAGATACTGGTGCAAAAATGAATGGCTGGACAGAAGGAGCAACGGTACTGAAAAGAAACGGCAAATACTATATGACGTATACGGGAAATCATATTTGGAATAAAGCATACCGGATTGACTATGGAGTAAGTGATTCTCCTAATGTTGGTTTTACAACAAACAAGGAGCAAAATCCACTACTATTAAATACGGAAGGGGAAAATGTAGGGTTAGGGCATAACACAGTTGTCCGAGGACCAGACCTAGATTCTGACTACATTGTTTACCATAGTCATGCAAACCCTGGGCGCTACATAAACTTTGACCGCATAGCATGGAATGGAGATAAAATGCTAGTGCTAGGACCAACAACCTCTGACCAACCAGATCCTGCATTACCGGATTTTAGTGATCGATTTGCTCGCACTGACATCGGAGAGGATTGGAAAAATGTAAATGGAGGAAAATGGAGTATTACAGATGATTCTTCTAATTGGCTGGAACAGAAGACTTTGGATGATACGAAATGGTATAGACAAGTAAGTAAGGCAGCAACGAATAAGGAATATACGGCAGAATTCAATCTGAAAATGGTAGAAAAAGGGGAGAGTGAAAATCCTCGACTTGGTGTGGTTTTCTCCTACACTGATGAAAAGAACTACGGGACAGCTGTCTTGAGTCCAGAGCATAATCGACTGGAAACTAATTTTGTTGTTGATGGTGAGGAACAAGGCTGGGAGTACGCAGATTTACCAGAAGGCTATGATTACACAAAGCTACATCAAATGAGAGTAGAAAAGTCAGAAGATACATTTAGAATCTTTGTGGATGGCATGCAAAAGCAAACACGAGAGGTTCGCAATATTGGTGCTGGTAGCATTGGCTACACCACATCAGATGTACACGGAGCTTTTGGCTATACAGCTTCTAGTAATAAAGTAGACGGAAGTAACGCCTTTGATGCCTATAAGCCTTTACCAGGAAAAGTTGAGGCGGTTCATTACAATGCTGGTGGCGAAGGAGTTGGGTATCATGACAAGACAAGTAAAGAAGACGTTAATCCGTATCGACAAGATCATGTAGATATTGCTGACGATTCCGACGGCAGTTATTATGTTGAATCAAATGAAAAAGGGGAATGGCTGAAATACAATGTAAATATTGCAGAAGAAGGCTTATATAATCTGGATTTACGAGTAGGCTCATCTTCTAAAGATGCTAAGGTAAGGATCTTGTTAGATGGAAAGACAGATATAACTGGGGATGTAAGTATTCCGCAATCAACCGATTGGAGAACGTTCTCGATCGAAAAGCTGAAATTACCGAAAGGCAAGCATACTTTAACCATGGAAGTGGTAAAGGGTTCGTTTGATTTTTCAAGCTTTAAAGTACAAGGATACAAAGCAGTTGACAGTTTATATGACGATTTTAATGACGGGGATGCAGAAGGATGGGACGAAATAGAGGGGACATGGAAGGTTGGTCCTTTTGAAGAGCAAAATATTGATTTTGATGAATACAAAAAGGTTCCTGGGGTAATTAATGCAGCCTATTACAACACTGGTGGTGAAGGAGTTGCCTATCATGATACGACGGCTGAGAATATTGGTGGCGTATTCAGAAGGGATTCTGTAGATATAAGAACCAATCCGGAAGGCGGCGGATATGCTGTTGGGTGGAATCAGACTGGTGAATGGCTGAAATACAATGTAAATGTGCAAGAAGCTGGCGAATACAATCTTAAGCTGTATGTAGCTACAACCTTCACAAGTGCAAAGGCACGCATCTGGTTAGATGATGAAACAGATTTAACCGGCGTAATTGATGTCCCAGCTACTGGTGGCTGGAACAATTGGCAGCCTGTTATAAAAAATGGAATTACTTTGCCTAAGGGAAATCACACATTGAAACTAGAATTCGTGGAAGGGGAATTTGATTTTACAAAAATGGAATTAACATCCTTTGATATTCCTAGATCACTCCCTGGACTCATTGAAGCGGAAGACTATAACACTGGTGGCCAAAATGTAGCTTATTATGATAAGACAGAAGGAAACGCTGGTGATGAGTACCGCAACGATGATGTGGATATTCGAAAATTATCTGAAGGGGATTATGCAGTTAGCTCGATTCAAACGGGAGAATGGTTAACGTATGATGTAGATATTTTAGAAGAAGGAAGCTATGGACTTGATTTACTTGTTTCCTCTGTAAGCGATGGAGCGAAGGTGAAAATTCTTTTAGATGACGAGATAGATGTAACAGATGAAATTGCTTTGCCGAAAACGGGAAGCGTGGACACTTGGAAGAATGTATCTTTACAGGATATAGCATTACCAGCTGGCAAACATACGTTAAAAGTGGTTGCTGTAGAAGGTGACTTTGAGCTTTCGAAGTTCATGTTCCACCAATTTGATAAGCACAAAAAGCTTCCAGGTAAAATAATGGCAGCCGACTATATTACCGGTGGAGAAGGAGTAGCCTATCACGATAATACAATCGAAAATATTGGGGGAGAGTATCGACAGGATGCAGTAGATATTCGCGTTAACACTGAAGGTGGCTACAACGTTGGATGGAATCAAACAGGAGAATGGTTAAAGTATAATGTTGATATTGCAGAAGCCGGTACTTACGATTTGGCCATAAATGTAGCTACAACCTATAAAGATAGTCAAATCCGCTTATGGCTTGATGATTCAGTTGATTTAACAGGTGTTATTGATGTGCCAAGTACAGGCGATTGGAATACTTGGGGAAATGTTATCAAGGAAGATGTTTCCTTACCAGCTGGAAAGCATACCATTAAAGTGGAAATAGTAAAAGGGGAATATGATTTTAACTATTTTGAGTTCCTAGAGGAAATCGAAGTAACAGAGCCACAAATAATAGGGGAGTACAATGCAAGTAGTGAGACATTTGCCAAATCAGTCATCGGTGAAAAAGAATGGAAAGACTATATTGTGGAAGCCGATGTTAAAGTGGCAGAAGGATCTGGAGACGGAGGAGTCATCTTTAGAGTAAACAATCCTGCTAATGGAATCGAGCTTAGCCAAAATAATGCTGATTTTATGCAAGGATATGTTGCTTATATAAATGAAGACGGAGTCCACCTTGGAAAGCAAAATTATAATTGGGAGTATCTAGATGGTGCTTCACTTAAAGAACCAACATCCACTTGGCATCATATGAAGATTGAAGTGAATGGGACAACGATTAAAGTGTATGTGGATGATATGAAGACACCGAAAATTGATTTTACGGACAATAGTCTTACTGCCTTTACACAAGGAAAAGTAGGGGTAAGATCCAATTATAATAATACGAAGTTTGATAATTTCCTTGTTAGACCATACGAAGCAGATCATTCGTCCATTCAAGAATTATTGGATATGTATAAGGGTTCAGGGGAGCTAAAGGATAGTCTTTATGCGAGCTTGAGCAATAAACTGAAGCAATCCCAAAAACATCTAGAGAAAGGAAAAGAAGACCAAGCAATTAAATTTCTCCAAGATATGATCAAACTGATTAATAATGACAAAAATGAGAAATTGCCTGCTGATAAAAAGGAAAGTCTGGAGTTAGAGATAGAAAGATTGATAGAACAATTGTGATAAAGGATGTTGGTGTCAGGTACCGTAAAAAGACAGTTGTCTTTTTACGGTGCCTGACACTATTTTATACGGAGTTAAATAACAAAAAAATTCTCCAATATTAATACAGTATTCTTTGTAAGAAAAATAACTCAAATCTGAAAAGCTCCAAGAAGTGATTCCTTGGAGCTTTAATTAGTAACTTATGTTTGGTTTGGGACTTTGATCGATTTGATCATCTGTTGTATTGATCCGAGATGGTAGGCAGAGTGAGCGAGCGCCCCCAACAAACCATTCGATGTCTGTTCATCTAAGGAGTCAAGTGAATCAATCTTTTTTAATAGTGTTGTGTATTCTAGTTGAAGTTCGTCAGTAAATTGAGCCCATGTGATTTTATCAACGTTTGTGATTTTCCATGATGCTCCCCAGTCCTTACTGGGTTCTTCCCCATTTAAGTAGGAATTCGCAACCCATAAATAATAGCGGGTATGATCTGTTTGTGCGGCAATTGTTGTACCATTGATAGCTATTGAAGCATCTTCTGCCGATACCTTTTCAAGTGTTCCGAATAATCCACTACCAGGTTTCGCTTCTGTGTACCAGCTTGCGTTTTCTTTAGGTCCATCATATGTTTCCTTCAACAATGTTCTAACAGCTACCAACATCGGATTGTCCATCTCAGTACCTCCTGAATTAGTATTTAACCATCAAAACTACTTTTGATGGTTAAATTATAACTGAGTTGATTATAACCGTCAATATGCATTATGATGGTTATAGTAAAGGAGCTTTGATTATGTCGGAAATGAACGCTTATATGATGGTCGGAGAACGTTTGTGTATGGATTTTATCAATACCGTCAGTTGGAGAGAAAGTACGGAGAAAAGGCGGGATTGGTTTACTAGCTACGCCAAATTGGTCGACTGGTGCATCCGTGCTGAAGTCTTGACCGAACAACAAGCTAAAGCCCTTCTTTTAAAGGCGCAGGAGAAACAGTCTGAAGCTGGAGAAGTTCTAAAACAGACTATCGAAATGCGGGAGGTCATGTATCGAATCTTCCAGTCCATTTCAAAGGGGACATCGCCACATCCGCTAGACCTGAAAAGTTTCAATGATTTTGTAAGCCACTTCTATCAAACTTTGCTTGTAATCCAAGAAAAGGATCATTACAGGTTGAAGTTCATGTATAACGAGGAAAACTTGGACACTATGCTCCCTCCAATTTTACAATCTGCTGTTGATTTACTCGTTTCTAAAAACGACCTGGAACGAGTCAAACAATGTGAGGGGGACTCTTGTGGATGGTTATTCTTTGATACGAGTCGGAACCGGAGCCGGCGTTGGTGTTCAATGGCCGATTGCGGTAATCGAGCTAAAGCACGGCGGTTTTACCAAAAATAAAAGTGATTAGATACTGTTTTTGTGGATTGTCTGCCTACTAAGTTATATCGCACCATTACCGTAAAGAAGGATATTATAAAATTTTCTAACTGTATTACCATCAAGATAACCAGGCTTTGTATCACTTTATCTCCAACTTTATTCGGACTGTCGATACCAAAATCAAAGGATTCGTTTGGTTGAATAAGGGAGCAGGTACCCACATTGTTGGGTATCTGCTTTTTCATTGAGTGTATTTAAATTCTTTAACGAGTTGTCTCCATCAGTATCCTGGATAATAAGGAGTTGGATAGGGATACGGGGATGGATAAGGATATGCATACGGGTAAGGAGCAGGTACTGGATAAGGAGCTGGTGTTGCCGCCGCGCCAAGTGCTAATCCTGTAAGAGTACCTAATGCAAATCCTCCTCCTGGATAATTTCCACCTTGATGAGACCAGCTTCCACCGTGTCCCCAATTTGGATGTCCGCCTCCATGCTGATGCCAATTAGTGTTACCGCCGCCATGTTGGTGCCAATTAGTGTGACCACCATGGCCTCCTGATGGATGACCTCCACCACCGTGATGTGACCTCATACCTGTTTGATTAAAATTCATCATTGTTTTGGGCCCCTTTCTTTAAAATCTCTATATCATATGCCTATCCTTTCCAAATGGGTATAACATAGTTGGTAAAAAATAACCCTCACTCGAATTTAGGGAATGGGATGTTTTCCAAGTAGTATTTCAAAGTCGGTGGCACTGTAAAAAGACAGTTGTCTATTTATGGTGCCTGGGACCATTTTTCAAGATATGATTAAGCTTCTTCATAACGACAAAAACGAGAAATTGCATACTGATAAAAAAGGCTTGAAGTCAGAGATAGAAAGATTGATAGAGAAATTGTGATTGGGGATGAACAGCCTTAAACAAGGTACCTGACCCGAAAGTGAAATAAAATACCTTCTTAAAATCATGTGCTATTTATTTAGTGCATGATTTTTTGTATTGGTTATAAGAGAGGCAAGTATATACTTAATAAATTATCTAAAATTCTCAATCTTTTTAATTGAGAACTATTATCATTTGTTGTATAGTAGATAGTACAATATAAAATAATGGAGTAAGGAGAATATACTATGCAAATATACTGGACGAAAATAAATAAGATTGTTGAGGAAACGCCTGAGGTTAAAACGTATCAACTTGAGCTTCCGAAAGACTTTACATGGGAAGAAGGTTCCCACACTCATTTTGCACTGAAAGGCTTCAATGCTGGAGAAAAACCAAACCGCAGCTTAATTCGTCATATGTCCATCTCTTCCTTACCGCACGAAAATACAATCGGAATTACGACACGCATAAGAGAGCAGTGCTCGGAGTTTAAATCGATTTTAAGAGATCTTGAAGTTGGCAATGAGGTTGCAATATTTAAAACGCATTCGAATTTACCGCTGAAAAGGGAAGGCAAAAATGTTTACCTGCTATCATCAGGTGTTGGTCTGGCAACTTTTAGACCGATTGTGCTGGAGTTTTTCGAACGTGCTGACAACGTCAATCACATTCATTCTCTAAACATTGATTCATCAAAAGCTTTCTTATTCACCGATATTTTTACATCTGCACCTGACAAGAAGTTCAAGGCACAATTCACTGATAATCGTAAAGACTATTACGAAGAAGTGAAAAATCTTGCTGCAGACAAGGATGGTCTCTTCTATGTTGTTGGCAGCGATGACTTCCTTCTGCAGAATATTGAAGTACTGCGTGAACAGGGCATCAAGCCAGAACAGATTATGCTCGATAAGCGTGAACAAGAATTGCCTAAGTTTTTATCCATTGAATCGACTCTTTAAGAGGGAACAAGAACGAAAAAAGGACTGCATCCAGTCCTTTCAGGCTGTCGAGAAAGTCTCGACAGCTTTTTTCACAATTTCACTATACAACATATAGTGGTTTGATAATATCTTGCAAACCAAATGTCGTGGTCAAAATCAATTAAAACATCAAAAACCCCCTTTTTCAAAATCATACTTTTAAAAATAGGGGGGTTTTTCTACAAGCTGAAAGGACTGCATCCAGTCCTTTTTTATTTAAACCAGCCTTTTTCCTTAAACCTAGTGATGGCTTCGATTCGGTTTTTTACTTCTAATTTATCGAGTATCATGCTGATATAATTTCGTACAGTTCCGGTCTTAATGGATAGTTCTTGGGCGATTTCTTTTGTGTTTTTGCCATTTGCAACTAGCGTAAGCACTTCTTTTTCCCGCTCTGTGAGGGGATTTTCTTCTTTGTATACGTCATCGACTAGTTCTGGTGCGTAAATTCTTCTTCCTTCCATCACACTGCGGATGCTATTTGCCAAATCGTCGCTCGGACTGTCCTTGAGTAAATAGGCCGATACGCCAGCTTTCAATGCACGCTGGAAATAGCCGGATCTGGCAAAGGTCGTTAAAATAATGACTTTGCATGGATGGCTCATTAGTTCTTCTGCTGCTTCCAAGCCAGTTTTAGCAGGCATTTCAATGTCCATTATACAAATATCAGGATTCTTTTCCTTGACTAGCTGAATGGCTTCTTCTCCATTTTTTGCTTTGCCGACAACCGTAATATCGTCTTCTAAATCAAGCAATGAACCTAATGCACCTAGAAGAAGGCGTTGGTCTTCGGCAATGACAATCCGGATCATACTATGTCCTCCTTTTCTATTATTTTTCCATCACGTGGAACGACTATTTTTACGATTGTTCCAGCGTTCGCGGTAATCTCTAATGTACCGTTGATAAAATCCAAGCGTTCTCTCATGCCCGCCAATCCGCTACCTTTGTGAGCATCTTCCTTCTTAAAAGGAGTAGTTCCATTATCTTTGATTTCCATGATTGTTTCTTTTTTATTTTGGTTGATGCTTATGTTGCAGGTGGTTGCATTACTATGTCGTACTACATTTGTAACGGCTTCTTTTAAGCACATGCTGATAATGTTTTCTGCAATCGATGAAATTCTTAGATTGGAAGCTATATCGTAAGTAAGGCTTATTTCAGCTGCTTCAACTATTTTTTTGACGAGGAGGAGCTCGTCTTTTAATTTTATGCCACGCATTTCAGAAACCATCTTCCTGACTTCATTTAATGCTGTTCTAGAAGCATGCTGAATATCTTTCAGTTCCAATCGGGCTTGCTCTGGATCCTTATAAACTAGCTTTCTTGCTAAATCACTTTTTAAACCAATAAGGGATAGTTTTTGTCCAAGAGTATCATGAAGATCTCTGGCAATTCGCTGTCTTTCTTCTAGTTTTACTAAATCGGAAATACGCTTATTCGCATCTTCTAGTTTTTCCTGTAGCTGATCCTTCTCTTTACGGTTCTGGATGGTCAAGGGTAATAAAATAACGCCAAACCAGATGATTAGCACAAAGGGAAGCTGCTTTATCAGCAAGGAATCACCTATGATGATTTTGAAGTAAATCGCGAATGTTGTAACCGCTAAGTGTATAAAGTAAAGGATAAAAAAGGGAATCCGTTTTTTTATATTGCCGATAAAATAGGAAAGAAAAAAAGAAAAATACACATAGCTGTATGCATAAATGGCGATAGTAGATATCCCGATTAATAAGGATGGCCATAAATAGATCGTCCAGCCTTTTGAAAGATACGCAATTCTGTAAAATAGAAAAAATAAAATGGTTAGGATGATGCCAGCTATCACATCAACTGCTGCAGAGGCGTGGAATATAAAATAAAAGGGCAAAATGGTAAGCAATGTCCAAATATAAGGAGAAATGCCGGTGCTTTTTTTTAAAATCTCTAATCTTTTTATCATTGTTTAGAACCTCGTTATTTATTGGCTGTTATTCATCCATTTTAACATAATCAAGCAGCAATTAATGGCATTAAACCTTATAATTGCTGCTCAGATTAGTTGCTTCCATCAAAAGAGACTTTTCGTTTTACTGCATTTCAGATCTTGCAGACATAGAAAGAGCTTTCTTTTGTTTTTTCCATTCATAAAAACTGATAAACTTTTTGTCTTTTTCATCCCATAAACGGAATTTTAAAGAACGAAGACTGCTTGCCAGTGTTATAGTTGGAACATTCTGAAGAGGCTCCGTCTGTTGATGGACATGCTCTAAGTTGTAATTAGGCACTCTCGGACTTAAATGATGCACATGATGGTAGCCAATATTGCCAGTCAGCCATTGCATCCATTTTGGAAGGCGATAGAAGGAGCTTCCTTCTACTGCAGCTTTTACGTAATCCCAATTTTTATCTTCCTCAAAGTAAGTGTCTTCAAAGGTATGCTGCACATAAAACAGCCATACCCCAACAGATCCAGAAATAAGAAAGATCGGCAGCTGGACGAGCAAGAAAGAAGACCAGCCAAGTGTTGTTCCAAGAAGAACTACTAATAGAACGATAGAAATATTCGTTACGTACGTATTTAACCTTTCCTTCGATCTAGCTCCTTTACGGTTGAATCGATTAGCTAATAGGAATTCATAAATAGGTCCTAATATAAACATGATGAACGGATTGCGGTATAAACGATATTGGATTTTTACCATTAAAGAGGCATTTTCATACTCCTCTATCGTCATCATCCATAAATCGCCAACTCCGCGCTTATCCAGGTTGCTGCTTGTTGCATGGTGAATAGAATGGCTATGCTGCCATTTACTATAGGGAAATAAGGTTAAGATTCCAGTAATTGTTCCTAAAATCTTATTGGCCTTACGGTTCTTAAAGAAAGAAAAGTGGCAGCAATCGTGAAAAATGATAAAAATTCTTACCAAAAATCCTGCCGCTGCTATTGAAAACACAAGGGTTAATAGATAGGAAATGCTCAAGCTTTTATAGGCTACAATCCAAAGTAATAAAAAGGGTAGAATAGTATTGATAAGCTGCCAGACACTTGTTTTTACAGTGGATTTCTCAAAGGGTGCTACAGCATTTCTCAATTGTTTTAAGTTTTTAATATTCATTTTTTGCTTCCCTTCTATAAATAGTTATCTATAGTATAAAGATGTACCAAACATATTTGCAGACATACATGTCATGTTTGCTATATGACATTTGTCATATAGAGAAATTTGTCCTTGGAAAAGTCATGTAACCAAGGGGCAAAGCGTAAGCTGAAATGACAGGAATCAAGCATATTATCAAGTCTATATGTTTATCTTTTCCAAATATGGAGGAGCCTATGTTTTTTACTTTTTGTTTTGAAGTCATATCATAAAGGGAGGCTTGTTATGAAAGAAATCCTTATGAAATATATGGAGAAATATACAACGCTAAAGGAAGAAGAGCAGCAGGCGATTATAGAAGAGATAGTAATAAAGGAATTTAATAAGGGGACTTATTTAATTAAACAGGGAGATTTCCCGACTAAGCATTGTTTTTTTGTATTGAAAGGGTGTGTAAGGCAATACCATGTAGAGGTGGATGGAAAAGAAATTACCACCAATTTTTTTACAGAAGAACAAGCAATTATGCTGGTTAATTTGGAAGAAGCGGGTCAAGCATCGAATTACTCCTTAAATTGTTTAGAAGACTGCGTATTGGTTGTTGCAGATGTTGAATCGGAACAAGAAATGTACCAGCAATATAAGGGACTGGAATCTATGACCCGTCGTATGATGGAAGCTTATCTAATTCAAGCGCAACATGAATATGCAAAATTTATTCGTTCTTCCCCTGAAGAGCGCTATAAAGCAATCATTCAAACACGAGCAGATTTACTCCAACGTGTACCCCAACATCAATTGGCAAGCTACCTAGGTATAACCCCTGAGTCATTAAGCAGAATCAAAAAGCGAATGCAATAAACCTTCCCGATATATCTCTATTAACTTAAGTCAATGCAGTATCTGTATGATCCATCTACAATGATGAAAAAGGAATTCAAGGAGGATAAAGATGAAAGCAATTATTTCGGAAAAGTATGGAACGCCAGATACGCTTAAAGTAGGGGAGGTAGATAAGCCTATACCTAAAGATAAGGAAGTACTTGTAAAAGTTTATGCATCATCCATTAATTTTGGCAATCTTGCTCTTTTAACAGGAAAACCGCTGCCAGTGCGGTTGGCATTTGGACTTAAGAAACCGAAATATCGTATTCCTGGTGGAGACATCGCAGGAGTAGTGGAGGCTATAGGGAAGGATGTTACTAAACTACAGATTGGAAATCGGGTATATGGTGACTTAGCTACTAGCGGCTGGGGTGCCTTTGCAGAGTATGCTGCTGTGGATGAAAAAGTATTGGCTTTAATGCCTAGTAATCTATCGTTTACAGAAATGGCCGGCGTCCCAATGGCAGGAACCACTGCAATACAAGCGATTAGAGATATAGGCAAGGTAAGGGCTGGACAAAATGTACTAATTCATGGTGCATCAGGTGGTGTAGGAACATTTGCTGTCCAAATCGCAAAGGCATTGGGTGCAGAAGTAACAGCGGTGGTCAGTACGAGAAACGTCGACCTTGTAAAATCCCTTGGAGCTGATCATGTGATTGATTATAAAAAAGATGATTTTGTCAATGAAACTAAGACCTTTGATACGATATTCGGAGTGAACGGATCCCAATCTATTTTTACCTATAAGAAAAAGCTAAAAGAAAATGGCGTATTCATTCATGTTGGTGGAGCTAATAGTCAATTCTATCAAACGATGCTATTAGGTCCCTTGTTATCCCTATTTGGAAAAAAGAAATTTATCCCCTTCCTGCAGAGACCAAATCAACAAGATTTAGTTTTTATAAATGGGCTAATAGAAGAAGGGAAAGTAAAGCCAGTAATGGATAGAAGCTATTCTCTAAAGGAGGTTCCAAAAGCATTTCAATATTTCGAAAAAGGGCATGCACAGGGAAAAGTGATTATTACAATAGAATAGGTCGAATAGTTTTCAGGGACAAGGGGTCTGTCCCTTTTGTCCCTGGGAGCGCTCAGTTTGGGACATAGGGCTATTGACAAGTGAAGCTATTCTGCGGTACTATATACCAGTAGTAAGTAATACTTAATATGTGTGTCACATACTACCTAAGAATATAGTACTTTGAAAATATGGTGAATTATAAATGGGGTTGAAAAGGTGGAAAATATTACAGAAATGCTAAAAGGAGTGCTTGAGGGGTGTGTGCTTGAGATCATCAGCCGTGGGGAAACTTACGGATATGAAATCACGCAACAGCTGCGAGAACTTGGCTTCACGGATGTAGTGGAAGGAACAGTTTATACGATTACCATGCGGTTGGAAAAAAACAATTTGGTGGATATCGAGAAAAAGCCATCTAATATGGGACCTCCAAGGAAATTTTATACTTTAAATGGAGCTGGCCAAGAGCAACTTAAAATGTTTTGGGCAAAATGGGAATTTGTCTCTAGCAAAATTACTGAACTTAAAACAAAAAAATCAAAAGGGGATAACATTATATGAGTATTTTTGAAAAAATTATTGGCAGTTTGGAAGATAAGCGTGAATGGAAGGAGATGGAGGCACGTGCGAAGGCTCTTCCGGTTGAGTACCACCATGCATACAAGGCTATTCAAAAATATATGTGGACTGCTGGTGGTGCTCCGACCGACTGGAAGGACAGCAGTCGTATCTTTTCCGGTATACTGGAGCTCTTGGAGGAAGGAGCAGCGGAAGGCAAGCAAGTTACTGACCTAACAGGCGAGGATGTAGCAGCTTTTTGTGACGAGCTAGTGAAGGATGAGCAAACTTGGAAGGATAAGTATCGTAAGAAGTTGATCGATACCATTGGTCGTGGATAACGGTCACACTCTAGTGAACCTTAACCAAATATTTACGATGCAAATCTGAAAATTTAGTTTGAGTTGCTTTACACGAAAATATTGGGAATGAGAGCATTATGAACCAAATAATAGCTATATGGACTGAATAGTTGTTACCAAGGTAAATTACCATCTTAACTATTCAGTTATATTTTTTAACTGTGTAGTCAGTAATACAGAATATCAGTATGGCTAAGTAGAGATGGAGTCAATATAGCTTCCGCAGGCACTTTAAATAAGGGGGAAATTTATATGAGCAATGTAGCAATTTCTGTAAAAGGGGTTAAAGAAATCCTTTAAAGACAAAGAAGTATTAAAGGAGGGGATTTTGAGGTTCGGCGTGGATGTTGGTGTCAGGCACCGTAAAAAGACAGTTGTCTTTTGATGGTGCCTGACACCATTTTTCAACTTTTTTTTGCTTACTTAATTTAGTTAATAACCAGAGTCTTCTGAGGTAAGATTATCTATCAGTTTATAATCATATTTTTGTAATGGCTTCTCTGCAGGTCCTTCCAGCACTTCCCCTGCATACGAGAATCTAGAACCATGGCACGGGCAATCCCAAGATCGTTCACCATTATTCCATTTCACTTCACACCCCATATGAGTACAAGTTGTATCTACGATATGAAGCATACCCTCTTTATCTCTATAAGCCCCTTTTCTGTGCCCATCAATGTCAATAACAGCCCCCTCATCGTTGGCTAGATGATGGATACTCTTCTGAGGAATTTCTAATTTCCCTTTAATTAAATGACTAACAACGTTCGCATTTTCCGTTAAGAAGTTTTTCAGACTTGGATTCGGATGAAAACGGGAGGGAGAATATAATTCCTGGTATTTGTTCTTTTTTCCTAGTATGATATCACGGAATAAAAGCGCAGCTACGGTTCCATTTGTCATCCCCCATTTCCGATATCCACTAGCGATTAATATATTTTTTTGACCAGGGGTAATTTCGCCAATGTAAGGAATCTTATCCAGTGTAACTAAATCTTGAGCTGACCAACGGTATGTAATATTTTCAATGCCGAATACTTGTTGACCGAAAGTCTCCAAGGCCTCGTAATGTTTGAGTGTTTCCCCTCCTTGTCCTGTTTTATGACTTTCTCCAGATATAAGAATCATTTCTTCGCCATTGATTGTTGCATAGCGGAGAGATCTTTTCGGTTCCTCGGCACTAATATACATTCCACCTGGATATTCTGTTTTTATTTTAGCAGCAATAATATAGGAACGGTCTGCATGCATTCTTGTAGAGTAAAGTCCTGCCCCTTCATAAAAAGGGAAATGAGAACAGGTAAGAACGTATTTTCCTGTAATTCGAGCTCCTCCACGGGTAAGCACGACGGGGTGTTCGCCAGTTTCTATATCTACAGCTGTTGTATTTTCAAAGATGTATCCACCTTTTTCGGTAATTATTTTTGTAAGATGAGCCAAGTATTTAAGTGGATGGAATTGTGCTTGATTTTTCATAACAAGTGCATTAAATATTTCTAAATCGAAAGGGAGTTTATTTACGAGTTCGCCTTCAATAAGAAGCTCCTTATAGGCATCTGCCTCTTTTTCTAGTTTAAGTGCATATTCTTCTGTTGTGCTATAAACATACGCATCTTGCTGAGTGAACTCACAATCAATTTGATGTTTATTGATTGTTTCTTGAACAAAGTTTAAAGCATCGGTGTTCGCCTCGTAGTATAATCTTGCCATCGTGTTCCCAGCATAGCGGATTAGTTCTTCATAGATTAAATCATGCTGGGCAGTGATTTTAGCTGTGGTATGTCCTGTTGTCCCGTTCAGTAATTTGTCTGCTTCGATAATAGCAACTTTCAGCCCTTCATTCGCCAGCAGATAGGCAGAAGTAATGCCTGTAATGCCACTACCTACAATAACGACATCAACTTGCACGTCATGCTCAAGGCGGGGGTACTCTGATAAATGAGTCGTGTTTATCCAATATGATTCTGCGTTAGGCGGTAATTTTCCATTGTAATTAGCGTTGGTAGTCACTATATAAATCCTCCATCTAATAGGTTAGGTTATATCTTTATTATTTCCATTTACTAGAAGGATGAAACTTGCAAATAATGGAGTAAGGAGAATATACAATGCAAATATACTGGACTAAAATAAATAAGACTATTGAGGAAACGCTAGAGGTTAAAACATATCTATTTGACCGCCAGAAAGACTTTATATGGGAGGTTGCTGCTTGACACCATTTTTTCCCTTACTCCCCATGCGCAAAGGAAAGAATTTAAATTAATTTAAAAGTAAATTAGCTATAGTATGTAGATAAGCAGTTGGTGACAAAAGATGAAAACATCAATAATCAGTATCTGGTAATCTAGATTAGCCTTTCATTTTTTTCTTCATCAGCTCATTACCAAATGGACTTATTATTTAACAACGGGGATTAACATGCAACAAATATAAAACGCTAACTTCTAAAGAGCTAAAATAATTTTACGAGAGACTTAGGCACAACCCGTCAAAATCGTTAGTGAGAAATTTAAAATCTATTAATTGTGTATTGGAAATCACGTTATAGGGTTTGAATTTTCTCAGTCTATAATTGTTGGGATATTCTAATAGCATCACATATTAATAAAAAAAATATAAAATAATTACAATGGGACAAGGAGACTGTCTCCCTAGTCCCTTACTTTGCTATAATTATGTCATCAAATATGATATTCGGAGTGTAAAAATAAATGAAAAAGAATAGATTCAAGCATGATGATTTTGAAGATGATACAAACGATGAATTTTATTTTATAGCTGGTCACACGGATGGTGGTGCAACATTTGGACTTCATTGGGAAGATATTATCCCAGAAGAATTGAATTTCAGACCAGCTATCAAAAAAGATGCAGAAGAAGTTGTAGAGCTAATTCATCTTGCAATTGGAGATATCGCTGAGCAGTTAACCGGTCAAACGAAGATGGAAAATATTCATGCGACTCTTGCAAAATTTTTTCGTGAAGAAAACAATCGTCTTAGCTATCAAAATGTGATAGTTGCGGATATTTTTGACGAGATAACTGGAATTATCGTAACTTATTCTGGAACAGATGCTTACCAATTGGACAAGCCTCTACTTGAACGTTTAAGAAGAAAAACAAGGAATCAGAACATTAACTTTGATCAAGAGGCGGATATTGGAGATTTATATATTGACACGATTTCTGTCTCACCAAAGTTTCAGGGCTATGGAATTGGGTCGAAATTGCTGAGAAAGGCTGAAGAATTAGCGTTACAGAAAGGATATGAGCGAATATCCCTCAATGTCGCCAAGGATAATCCCGATGCAAAAAAGTTATACACTCGTATGGGATATCAAGAAGTTAAAGAGATACAGATTAATGGTCATACTTATGACTATATGGTGCATACATTGAATTTTCATGCTAGTAGGGATTAATTTATGCTGTTTCATCCACTGTCTATTTCGGCGATTTTACAAAGGAGAGCATCTTCTTAAATTAGGAACCAATAAAGCAAGAGCGATTGAGTGATTCAAGCGGAAGCGAACATTGATGTGGAACGCGATAAGTAAGGATAATTTAATATACTAAATAAACTTATAGAGTCATATTAGAAAAAATTTAATTGTTAGATGGGTAAACGTTTTAATTAATTTATGATAATAGGACAAATGGAATGAAACGGAATGGTCAAGGGTTTAGAAGATTGTAGTGAAATGATAGCTCAACTATTAATGTTTCATGGGACAAGAAATCTGTCCCATGGTCCCTTTAGTATCCTGGATAATAAGGATTCGAATATGGATATGGGGATGGATAAGGATAGGCATAAGGGTATGGAGCAGGTACTGGATAAGGAGCTGGTGTTGCTGCCGCGCCAAGTGCTAATCCTGTAAGAGTACCTAATGCAAACCCTCCTCCTGGATAATTTCCACCTTGATGAGACCAGTTTCCACCATGTCCCCAATTTGGATGTCCGCCTCCATGTTGATGCCAATTAGTGTGACCACCATGGCCTCCTGATGGATGACCTCCACCGCCATGATGTGACCTCATACCTGTTTGATTAAAATTCATTATTGTTTTGGGCCCCTTTCCTTTAAAATCTCTATATCATATGCCTATCCTATCCAAATGGATATAATATAGTTGGTAAAAAAACAACCTCACCCGTAGTTAGGGAATGGGATATTTTCCAAATAGTATTTCAAAGTCGGTGGCACCATTTTTTTGTGACACCATTTTAAATGAAAGTTGGGGTTATGCCTTTACAAATTTGTGGTATAACAACCATGAAAACATATCTTATTTTTCAGAATTCAATTGAGAATCGTTTTCAGCAAATGGAATTTAGTGTATAATCTTCGTGGGGAAGCGGAACCTAACAGTATGCTCATTTCTGCTCATTAAATACAAGGAGTTTGATTATATGGATAATAAACATAATCAAGATACAAACGATAATATTGAAGTCTGGGAGGATCTTGTTCAAATAAAGGATTTGGTTATGGCACTAGTTATTTGTAGTATAACGACTATGGGTGCCTATTTTATCGCGCCAAATGAAGCGCCAAAGCCATTGTTTTTTGGCCTTGCTGGTGCACTTATTGGGTTTATCATTTGCAGTTTTATTATTAAGCCAAAAAGAAACTTTAAGGGAACAGGAGATAAATAATGGACATCGTATTAATTATAGAGATGATTGCTGCTGCCGTATTAGCAGCTGTTTTATATACAATAATCGGTGTTGCACCAGGGACAGATGAAACGGCTGTTTTAGCACCGGTGACGTTAGCGATCGTATTGGCAGGGGTAGAGCCAATTGTAGTTTTAACCTTCTTTATTTCTGCGATTGTGGCCAATAAAGTAACAGATTCGATTCCGGTTGCTCTCGCTGGTATTCCTGGCGGGGTGATGGCGACTCCGATGGTGGAGCATGCACTCGTGTTAAAAAAACATGGCATGCCTGATATCAGTATTCGCAAAATGGCATCCGGTTCTGTCATCGGGACGCTCGTTTCGGTTCCCGTAAGTTTACTGATGGCACAAGCTTTAATCCCATTTTCTGATGTCATCAAAGAATACGCAAATCCTCTCTTTTTCATTGGTGCCGTTTTACTTGCATTAATGACAAAAAATAAGTTGTTAGCCCTTGTATCGATTCTTCCATTTGCTCTATTAATTGAAGGCTTGCGCTATCTTTATTGGGGAATTGGCGTTGTACCAGAGGAAACGAATGTCTTCACTTCTTTCTTCTTAGGAATCACAATCGGTCCCGTCATTCTGACCTTGTTTGAACTTTTACATAAAGAAAAACGAGATAGTATGCCAAGATTTCCGAAGAAAACGATTGATTTTGCGCAAACGAATCCCGTTAAAGGATTCCCAAGTCCCTTTAAACTATTGACTAAACAGGAAACTGGATCGAGTATGCTTGCTAGTTTTATTGGCTCGATTACCTTTATTATGAGCCCTGTTGGCATGACTATTTTCCTTGGAGAACTTTTTTCAAGCAGGGTCAAAGATCCGGTGAAAAAGGCTTCTGTAGCTATCGCGTCTATGGAGGGGCTGACTAATGCTACCTATATTTCTGGAACCTTGATTCCGTTAATTGCACTCGGTATCCCATTGTCTCCAATGGCGATTGGTCCAGCAAATGCACTTTTTAATGCACCGCCAGTGTTTACAACAGAGCATAATCTGCATCACCTCTTATCGAATGCAGACTTTGTCTGGGCAACTCTCATTGGTGCAACGATTGCCCTTGCGATCACGTATTTTGTTACCGTAAAATATGCCCACAAAATCTGTGCTTTTGTGTTCCGGTGGGTTCCCCACGAAGCAATCCTAGGACTATTTTTTGGACTTGTGCTATTATTAGCTTTTATGGACGCTGGTTTTATCAATATTATCGGTGTTCTAGTCATTGGGTTATTTGCTGGTATGCTTCATCGATGGGGCGTGAATTATGGCGTACAGTTTATGATCCTTTATTCAGCGCCATGGATTATTACTTGGTTTTAAAAATTAGACAAGAGATATTCATCTAGATGAACATCCAATTTTTCTATGAAAGTGGGGATATCGATGCTTGAAACTCCACAAAAAGTTGCGGTAGGCCGAGCACATAGTAAATTGATTTTAATTGGAGAACACTCGGTTGTTTACGGACAACCAGCAATTGCTTTTCCATTTAAACAAATAGAAGTAAAAGTAACAGTGAAAAATATCGGGGGAAATGCGATACAAATCGAAAGCCCTTTTTATCAAGGACCGATAGAACAGATTCCTGAAAAGATGGAGGGAATTGGTGATTGTGTCATCCAAACATTAAAGGTTCTTGAGCAACGTTCTTCAGGATTAAAAATTCAAATTGCATCCTCGATTCCAATTGGACGGGGATTAGGTTCAAGTGCAGCGATTGCGATTGCACTTGTTCGCGGTCTTTTTGCCTTTTTTAATCAAAAGCCCAAGCATAGTCAACTGATGACATTGGTGGAGCGTGCGGAAAAATTTGCTCACGGAACGCCAAGTGGAATTGATATGATGGCGGCATCTAGCGCCAATCCAATTTGGTTTCAAAAACAACAAGAGGTTGAAAGTGTGAAAATAGGTGCTCCCTTTCATTTGGTCGTAGCAGATAGCGGCAGGGTTGGCGATACTTATTCAGCAGTTAAATCGATTCGTGATAAGTACGAAATGAAACCAGAAAAAATCGAGGAATCCATTACACTACTTGGCAAATGGACGGAAGAGGTTCGTTTAGGACTAGCAGTTGGTGATTATCAAAAGGTTGGCGAAAAATTAAACCTAGCACACCATCATTTAGCCTTGTTAGGTGTCAGTGATGAAGGATTAGATCATCTCGTCGATACGGCTCGAACTTCTGGAGCAATAGGCGCGAAATTAACAGGTGGTGGCCGTGGTGGTTGTATTTTGGCACTAGTAGAAAATGAGACTATCGGCAAAAAGGTTGCGGATGCCTTGATACAAGCTGGTGCTGCTCAAACATGGCGGTACACGATAGCTAAATGCTAATTATAAAATGAGGAGTGTGGTTAATGGAAGCGATCGCTCGAGCTCACACGAATATTGCATTAATAAAATATTGGGGAAAACGTGATTCCAAATTGTTTTTACCCATGAACAGTAGTTTATCCATTACATTGGATCATTTTTATACAGAAACAAAGGTACAGTTTTCTGATCAGTTTGAGAAGGATTCCCTCGTATTAGATGGAAATCAAGTTTCAGAGCATGAGCTAGTAAAAATAACAGCGTTTCTAAATCATGTACGTAATCTTGCAGGTACCAATACCTTTGCAAAGGTGACATCGGTGAATCATGTGCCAACAGCTGCTGGATTTGCTTCTTCGGCTTCTGGATATGCGGCATTAGCAGCAGCAGCAAGCAAAGCATTACAATTAGATTTAACAGGTACAGAGCTTTCTGCTTTAGCTCGTCAAGGTTCTGGTTCTGCTTCTCGCTCTATTTTTGGAGGATTTGTTGAATGGCAAAAAGGAGAGAAAACGGACGGAACGGATTCGTTTGCGACACAAATCATAGACGAAAAAGCGTGGGATGTGAGTGTTCTATCTGTTGTGGTGGAAGCTGGTCCTAAGTCTGTTTCGAGCAGAGATGGTATGCAACGGACAGTAGATACATCGCCATTCTATGATGGCTGGTTAGCTACTATCGAAGAGGATTTAATACAGATTAAGGAAGCAATTAGCACTCGTGACTTTACGAAGCTAGGGGAAACTGCTGAAGCGAATGCCATGAAAATGCACGCTACGATGCTAGGAGCAAAGCCACCATTTTTATATTGGCAAAGTGCAACATTTGACGTTATGCAAAAGGTCATGGAATTGCGCCAACATGGCTTAGAAGCTTATTTCACCATTGATGCAGGTCCAAATGTAAAAGTGCTTTGTGAACCTAAGAATGAACAGATGATAAAAGATAAGCTAGCTGATTTACCTTCTGTTCGTGATGTGATTGTATGTCATCCAGGACCTGGGATTCAGTATTTATCTGAATAGAATGGATAATAGCAAAAAAGATAACTGTTTAAATTAGCACTTTAAAGGGAGTGAGTCTGGATGCACGAAATCAAAGTTCCAGGGAAACTTTTTATTGCTGGGGAATACGCCGTATTGGAACCAGGCTATCCAGCAATTGTGGTAGCAGTTGATAGGTATATTACAGCGAGAGTGGCAACTAGTGAACGACAGACTCTTTCTTTGCCACAGTTAGGTCTTCCTAATGTCGCTTGTCGGTTTGAACAAGGGCAAGTCGTTTTTGAAGAGACAGATGCAAGATTGGATTTTATAAAAAATACATCTGATGTGGTCCATCAATATTTACGTGAAAGGTCGATTGAAACCAAGCCTTTTTCCCTCACGATAACGAGTGAATTGGATGATGCAGATTCTGGCCGAAAATACGGATTGGGTTCAAGTGCAGCAGTAGTTGTCGCCGTTGTAACCTCTATTTTAAAGTTATATAGAGATTGCTTGTCTGTTTCTAAAACCCTTATTTTTAAACTTGCTGCAATTGCTCATTATCAGACACAGGGGAGCGGTTCCTGTGCAGATGTGGCAGCATCGACCTATGGCGGTTGGCTCCACTATACAGCGTTTAAAGCGAGCTGGTTAAAAGAAAAGATTATGGAGCAAGGATCTATTTCTCCATTGTTGGAAGAGACATGGCCATATTTACAGATCGAGCAGCTAGAAGCCCCTGAGGAATTAGTACTTGCTGTTGGCTGGACAGGTAGTTCTGCCAAAACAGCTTCTTTGATAAAAAAGATCGAGCCGCTTAAAAATCAAAATTCCACTATTTATGGAGAATTCTTACGTAAAAGCCGTGATGCCGTTTCTACTATGGTTGAAGGCTTTAAACATAATAAAATGGAGTTAGTGATGGCAAGCTTATCCGCTAATCGGTCGGCATTGTTAGAGTTAAGTCAAGAGACTGGTGGAGCAATTGAAACGATTCATTTAGAAAAACTAATTGCAATTGCTAATCATAACGGAGCCGGTAAATCGTCTGGAGCAGGTGGCGGCGATTGTGGAATTGCTTTTACAAGTACAGACAAACTTGAACAATTACATAAAGAATGGCAGGAGGCTGGTGTCGTTCCTTTAGATATCCACCCTGCAACCAAATATAATTAGACTGGAGTTTGTAGAATGACTGATTCAATTGACAAAAGAAAAGCCCAGCACATTGAGTTGGTTTTAAATGAGAAAGTAACAGGTGATAACATAACGACTGGTCTTGAAAAGTATCGTTTTTTACATAATGCCTTGCCTGAAATTGATTTTGACGAAATTACATTAGACACAACGTTTCTAGGTAAAAAGATGAAGACGCCTTTCTTGGTAAGCTCGATGACTGGTGGAGCTGCAATGGCGGAGACGATTAATCGAAACCTTGCCATTGCTGCAGAGGAACGAGGTTGGGCATTTGCCTTAGGTTCCACAAGAGCGCTCATCGAAAATGAAAAATATCGAGAATCCTTTCAAATTCGAAAATATGCACCAACCATCCCAATCATCGCCAATTTAGGTGCGGTGCAGTTTAATTATGGATTTGGAATCGACCAATGTAAACAAATTATCGAGATGACAGAAGCAGATATGCTCGTTCTCCATTTGAATAGTATTCAAGAAATTATTCAACAAGAAGGAGATCGTAATTTTAAAGATCTGTTAGGGAAAATCGAGCAAGTATGTACACAGCTAGATATTCCCGTTGGAGCAAAAGAGGTAGGCTTTGGAATCGATGGGACCATCGCCAAAAAATTGACCGACGTTGGAATCTCCTTTATCGATGTCGCAGGTGCAGGCGGTACATCATGGAGCCAAGTGGAAAAGCTGCGCTCCAAAGAGAAAATTAAGAAAATAGCAGCCGAAGCTTTTACTAGCTGGGGGATTCCAACTGCTGAATGTATTGTTTCCGTTAACGAAGCGATTGACAAACCAATCATCGCCAGTGGTGGAATCAAAAATGGAATGGATGCTGCTAAGGCTATCGCGCTTGGATCAGATATGGTTGGTTTCGCCCGTTCCATTCTAAAAGAAGCGACAGAATCACCAGAAGACCTGATAGAGGTTTTTGAAATCAGAGAGCTAGAACTGCAGATGGCTATGTTTGGAATTGGTGCGGCAACTATTGAAGAATTGAAGGGAACAGATAGGATTAAGTAGGGAAGCAGAGGGACGGTT
The DNA here is from genome assembly GCF_038007965.1 of Niallia sp. FSL W8-0635. Taxonomy (GTDB): domain Bacteria; phylum Bacillota; class Bacilli; order Bacillales; family Cytobacillaceae; genus Niallia. Next base: position 923,490 of record NZ_JBBOYD010000001.1, read on the forward strand.
CTTTTGCTTCCTTTTTGGCTGTCTTTTATACTATATTAAATGTACACTTAATACTTTTTAGCATATAGAGTAGAGGCTTAGGTCTTAGGTAAGAACCACATCTAAAGTTTTCCTATATCTAATAGAATGTTAAAATTTTCTTTAGTTTGATAAAAGGTACTGGAAAATGGTATAAGTGTAAAAGAATCAAGAAATATGTACTTATTAGGGACAAGGGGTCTGTCCCCTTGTCCCTTTGAAAGGATTTGAATAGATATGACAGAAAATTTTTGGCGTGACTTGCCTCGGCCATTTTTTGTGCTTGCACCTATGGAAGATGTGACGGATGTTGTTTTTCGCCATGTGGTGAGTAAAGCAGGTAGACCGGATGTGTTTTTTACCGAGTTTACAAATACGGAGAGCTATTGTCATCCAGAGGGTAAACAAAGTGTCCGTGGACGACTAACTTTTACAGAAGATGAACAGCCAATGGTTGCACATATATGGGGAGACAAGCCTGAATATTTTCGCCAAATGAGTATTGGTATGGCGGAGCTTGGATTTAAGGGGATTGACCTTAATATGGGCTGTCCTGTACCAAATGTGGCAGCTAAAGGGAAGGGCAGTGGGCTTATCCTACGTCCAGAAGTCGCTGCAGAATTAATCCAAGCGGCGAAAGCGGGAGGATTACCTGTAAGTGTGAAGACAAGACTTGGTTATACGGAAATAGAAGAGTGGCGCGATTGGTTAGCACATATATTGGAACAAGATATCGCCAATCTTTCTATTCATTTACGTACAAGAAAAGAAATGAGCCAAGTGGATGCCCATTGGGAGCTAATTCCAGAAATCAAGAAGCTGCGTGATCGTATCGCACCAAATACCCTTTTGACAATCAATGGGGATATTCCTGACCGTCAAACTGGCTTGAAGCTAGCTGAACAATATGGTGTTGACGGGATTATGATTGGTCGTGGAATTTTCAAAAATCCATTTGCCTTTGAAAAAGAACCGAGAGAGCATAGCAGTAAGGAATATTTGGATCTCTTAAGATTGCAGCTGGATCTCCATGATAAATATTCAAGTGAATTAGAACCCCGTCCATTCCAAGCTCTTCATCGCTTTTTTAAGATATATGTAAAAGGATTTAGAGGGGCGAGTGAATTGAGAAATCAATTGATGAGCACCAAGTCGACGGATGAAGTGCGTGCGATGCTTGATGGATTTGAGATTGTTGAGTGAGATTAGGGGATAGTAGACTAAAGCGATTCTCCAAATATATAGGCTAATATTAAATGGGTATGTGTGTTTTGTATAAAACTCACACACCCATTTTTTGCATTGCCTGAAACTTGTAAGTCAGCGTTTCTAAAAATATTAATAGTCCATATTACATAAATTGTTAATTCTTTAATAGAAAGTAAATCCTAGCTCTATGATAAAATAAAAGTACCGATAGAGGGGGACTAAAGCTTGATAAATAATGCATGGAAAGATTATTTATATAAATATATCTTATTGAAAAATGAGGAGCTTAATTTACTGGACATTAGAGAGAATAATGGAATTTTAGATATTCCTGTGATAAAAAAGACTTCTCGAACTAGAAGGACTGTTGCGATGTTGACGGTGGGGATTAATCATCAAATTAACCCTCCAGAACATTTGGTGAGTGGCTTTGCAAGTCCAAAGTCTAAGAAACAATTTGTACTTACAGATGAAATTTATGAATTTATTCGTAATGCATGGATTATTAGAGAATATCGCTTGGCAAAAGACGAACGAACTGTGAAAAGTGAACAGTTTCGCATGGGATTGTCTTTATTCCAATATAAAAAACAAATGGAGGCTGAACAAGAAACATTGAGAACTGAATCCATTCTCGAATGGAAAAATCAATGGATTAATATAAAGAATTGTTCTTCCGCGCATAATCATGAACGAATAGACAAGCTTAATAGATTAAAAGATATATTAGATGAAATTGTAGCAAAAGATAAAATTAACAGTATTAATTCTACTTGGAGATTTCAAAAACAACTTTTATTTCTACACTTTTTAGTAGCTTTTTATCAAATTTCAATGGTCGAACATCATTTTGATTGGAAGCAAATTGGTGCAAGGTATTACAGGAAAATAGGCGGATCAAAGGAATTTGATGCATACAAAAAGGAATTTATTGAGGTTGCCGAAGAGTTACTTGAGTATCCATTACATTTACTTGGGCTAAGTAGTTTAGGTACGATTACTTCCATATATTTTACTGGACCAATGCAGGGGGATAGTGCTTCATACAATTATGGAGCAATTCATGCAACTACAGATTTAGCGGTTTTCACCGAGGAATTTAAAACGGAAGCCGATGTATTGTGGTTAGTTGAGAATAGAGGGATTGTAACGCGGATGGGTTATGAAAGGGATTTTTTAATAGGCTCTAACAGTTTTATATTAGGGATAGATGGCCAGTTAAGGTCCGCGCATCGACGATTAATTGAACAGTTGGCTTCTACTGTTAAACAAGTGATTATTTGGACAGATGTTGATGAAGCAGGACTCATCATTGCTAAAGAAGTAGGAGAAACGGTACAAAAATTTCAGGCAATAACTAAATGGGTTGTTCCACCATTAGAAGTCGCACTAAATTTTGAAGAGTTTCAATCGCGATATGAAAGAGCTATACAGGTTAAGAAAGAAGAACAGGAGCAGGAGATTGGAGGAGTAGAACTTTGGAAAAAATGGATCAATCCTTAATTTCTATTTTTAACATGGATATGGAGAAACCAGAGCTACTCCAAACAATGCGGGATATGGCTGCTTTAGCTGGTGTTTTGAATGAATTAAGTGATAAAGAATCATTTCAGGCTCCAAAGAATGTATTACGCTTTATACGCATACTTAATCTCATTAATCAGGAAGCACTTGGTATCACTGATCCAATTGAAAATGAGGACACACTCTTTTATCGGTATCGTCACACATATGGATACGATGAAGAGATGACTATTGAATATGTGAAGCACTTAATCTATATATTAGGGAAATTTAATTGGATAACGAAGACAGCGAAGCGCATTAAGATGCGCGATTTAGGAAAAAGAATGATGGATGTATTAATTCGATTGGCAAATGATTCACTTGCTTATTATATGAATGACGATGTGGCCAGATCCTTGTTTCAAGCAAAAAGAGATGCAGAAATTAGTGAAGCTTATGATGACAAAGGTATTTCTGGAGGAAATAAATTAGCTAGTATGATCAAGAATGTAGAAGAAGCAATTTTATTACTAAAGGAAAGAGAACTAGAATATTTAGCTGATCGAAATGCGTTATCACAAGTAGAAGTAATTCATCAACTGATGAAAGAATTGGAAATGAAAATGGTGGAACGTCTAGCTAAATTTGAGACATTGGATCAGGAATTAGTATTTGCATCTATCAAGCAGAGGGGTATGACAGCTATAAGTGAAGGAACCAAGATTAGCCTTGGTACCATTAACAAAATTTTGAAGTTTGCACATATACAAGAGACTAATTTTATTGAAACGATACAACCAGATTTACTAAGAAATTTTATCGTGCAAACATTTGATCCGCCAATGGGTTCAGATATTCCAAATGCTCATCAAATTCTTAGTTTTATGGAACAAGGACAGTATGAGGATGAAAATATGGAGGGCCTTTGGGTTCCGATTAAATTCGCTAGCCCATTATCTCCTACCGCTATTGTTGAAGGTATAGACTATATTGAGAATTATGAACCTATCACAGATGAAATTGAAGAAAAGATGGATGCTGATTTTCAAGAGATTGAAGAAATCATGGAGGAGAAGTTAGAAGAAGTAATGGGTGATTCAAAATGGCAAATGACGAAGCAAATGATTCATACCGAGCATATTGAAAAATACCTTGCTGAGGTAGAAGAAGCCGGATTAGATGAGTTAGTTATACAAGCTGGCTCTGAAAAATGGAGTGATGTATTAAATGGTTTAATCGGAGTATCTGCACTGGTGGCAAATAAAAAGGCAGATATTGATGAAAAAGCAAACCGAAAATTACTAGGTAATATGGAAAAAAGAGATTGGAGGTGGACCGATGATGAACAAGGAAGCTATGGAATTAGAAAACGAGGCAAATGAATCTATTAACAATAATCCCTTGTATGCATTACAGTCGCTACAAGGATTTTTAACTAAAGAAGAAGAGCTTACTTTTATGCAAATTTTATTTTCCTCCTCGGCAACGATTCGACAGGGGAACTTTGGGCTTTCCCGCAAAGAGGTGGAGAAATTACTTGGAGCAAATGAGGAAGAAGCATTTTTTTCTTTTTTAAAGCGAGTAAATCAAGCAGTTAGTCGGTATTTCAAAGTTGTTTATGATGAACGAAGAAATCAAGTAGTGGTGTTGATGCGTGTCCCTGCAAAACAAGCAAGAAATGTGTTAAATAAAGAGAGCTTGGCGATTCTTATGTTTATTTTTTACCATCAAGAAGTGCTTCAAAATGAATATACATTATTTTCTCAATTGATAAATAGTTTCGGTCATGAATCCTTACAGGTAACAAGAAAAATTCAAGCTAATTTAGATCCACTAAAAAAAATCGGAGCAATCGAAATATATAATACTAACTCGGATGAAGAGGCTTACCAATTAACAACCATTGGTACCCATCTATTTTCTGATTCATTTTTACGAAGATACGCAGAGTTCAGTCAATCCAATCAGCTTCATATGGAGGATGTTCTTCGCTTCTTTAAGCGCTACAACATGAATGGAGGTTTACAGAATGATACCTTGGAGGATTAGATTTTCAGGAATTAGGGATTATATTCCAACTGTAATGGATTTATCTGGGGAACTCGATCATATTCTTATCTCTGGACCAAACGGAGCAGGTAAATCAACCGTCACATTTTGTATAGGTGGGGTTCTTTATTCCAGTAAAGTAGACGTGGAAGGACTAAAGTCTAATAATCTGCCTTCTGATCATACTTGGCGAGCAAAAATTGATTTTCTATTCAAAAATGCAGGGAGAATTAAGGTGGATGCCCCTCTTTTTGTTCAATTCCGTTTGGAAATTGAACAAAAACCTGGAGAGCCAATAAAGAGAGAGTTTTATATTGAAGAAGGGGACGAAATTGATAAATGGGAGCGAACCACGAAATTCACTAGCGGCGGTAATTTGAATTTTTCGGAATATAAAAATCAAGTGCTATATAAGTATGCTGTCGATCCTGATGCTTTTTATTTGATTTGGTATCAAAAAGAAGTAAATCAGTTTGCAGTTATGCATCCAGAGGAACGTTTTCGAATTTTTAGTGAGATGAACGGTATTGATAAAATCCAGAAAAACTGGGAAGAAAGTAAGGAGCTTGTTAAGGAAACAGAACAAAGCTTAAAAGAAGCAGAAAGCAAACAAGGTCTCAATAAAATGCATTTAAAGCAAAAGAAAATGGAACTTGATAGGTATCATGATCGTAATCGGCGACGTGAAGAAGGCTTTAACCAATATTTCAGAGGATTAAAATGGTTAGAAGCATACTATCTAAAGCAAATCGACTCTTTGAAATTTCAAATTGAAGATTTATTAGAGGATAAAAAGGAAAAGATTGATACCAATCAGGAGATTAGAATTCATTTTGTTGAGAAAAAAGAAGAACTTGAACAGTTCAGGACGCTGCTTAACCAGCTTGAAAATCAAGATAATGAATTTAGAGTAGAAGTAAAAGAAATTAATGAACAGCTAAAAGAGACGAATGAAAAAATAAACACTATTTCCGACCAGATTTCGGAAATCACAAAACAAGTTGACCGTATTGGTATGTCAGAAGAGGATGTGTTAGTAAAATTAGGGGAAGCAGAGAAGAAATATAAAGAGATAGATGATTCTATTAAATCAATGATTACAAAGGCACAAAAACTATGGAATTATCTGAATGACTTAACTTCAAAACAAGCAAAATTGTCTCTAGAGATTAAACAGGATAAAGAGCAGAAAAGAAAATTCAAAGATTTGATAGAAACATATAAAAGTAGTAATGCGATTCAAGGGGAGATGGAAACAAACAATCGTGATATAGAACGAAATAAAGATAGATTACGAGAGTTGAATGAAAAGAATCAAAAGATTGAAAAAGAGCTGTCTCTCTTAAAAAATAATAAAGTGTATAATCCTCGTCAAGAGCAGTCCATCCGATTTTTCGAAAAAAATCAAATTGATGTTTACCCGTTACGAGAACTTGTGGAATTAGATGAGACAGCTAGCCAGCAAGATGAATATTTATTCGACACGATTAAATATACTATATTCGTTAATAAAAAAGTATTTCAAGCACCTAATGATCTATATCATGTTTCTTTACCCGACTTAGTCCCAGATAAAACATTGATACATTTACCTGACAAACATTTAAAGGTTAAAGATCATCTAGATGACTATCTTTATCCATATGCAATAAAAGCGCTTTGGTGGGTAGAATCATTTTTTAAAGAAGAGAAACCTTTAATCCTTAATGGCCAACTTATAGATAATAAGGGGATTCGAGGACCACAAGAGGGAAAAAGAATTATTTTAAGTGAAAAAGTACTGAAATTCCACCAAGTTAAATTGGAGGAAGAGTTAACTCAGCTAAAGAAAGAAAAGCTTCAACTGGAAAAGGAAATACAGGAGCTTAACAATCGAAACTCTATCTTATTTAGCAGGAGAGAGTCACTTAAAGAGGCAGAAGCCTTTTTAACGAAAGAAAATGAAAGAGAATGGCGGCAGAGTCAGTTTGAAAAGGTAAGCAAAGAGAAAGAAGCTATAGAGAATGAATATCAAATGATTCAAGATGAATTAAATGAACAAAGCAAGTTATTCGCTAAATGGGAACAAGCTGTGTCAATCCACCAAGAATATTTAGAAATCTACCAACGCTTTCGGAAAGAACAAGCAAAAATATTGGAAGTTCAAAGATTAAATAGTCTACTAGCTGAACTTCATCGAAATAAAATAGAAAAAAACAATCAATTAAATGAGATTTCAGATACACTAGATACAAAACGTCGTGAAGAAAAACAGTTAATTAGGAAATTAGAAGATTTAGAAACCGATCTTGATTATCAAGATCGAGAAATCGAACAAATTGAAAGGCAAATAAAAATAAGATCTGAAGAGCGTGTATCAAACGAAGAGGGATATTCTCGTACAAGAAAAGAAGTACAAAAGCTTCAAGAAATCTCGGGAGATTTAGTGGATAAGTTCCATGATGAGATGGGGCATTTCTCTGAGTTGACAAAATCTCAATCAGAGGAATTACGTAATAATGGGAAAGTAACCTTTGATTTTGCGATAACTGAACCTGGGATAGATGAAGCAGCTCCAGAGAACTATGCAAAAATGAAAGAAGAATATGATCGATCAGAAAATGAAGTGAAAAAATCAAAAATTTTATTAGAAGAATATTCAGAACGAATGGAACAGTTTAAAGAGGATTTAGAAGATACGATCAATATGAAAATCATCGGTGTGAATCAGAAATTTATTAATTATATGTCTATATTCGGTTTTGAAGGAAAAATTGACTGGGATATGAATACCGATCGCCGAGGACAAATTCGCTATACTTTATTTATTAAAGCAAGAAAAGAAGGACATCGTGGAAAGTTAGAGGATGTAAGTGTTAAAGCACGAGGTGGGAAAGTTGGGAAGGGAGTCTCAGGTGGAGAAGAATCACTCAGTTCTTTATTGTTTGCACTAGCATTATTACAAACAATCGAAGCATCGCCAGGATACATCGTACTAGATGAATTTGATAGTGCACTTGATGAAGGAAGAAAGGAAAAAGTGTTTGGATTATATGAACAAGAATTGCAACGGAAAATGATCATTCTTACTCCAAAATCTCATGAGGAAGATTATTTATATCGTTTCTCTAAGGCTTATGTTGTGCACCACAATCCCAATATACCTAAAAGTACAGTGTTTAAAGTCAAACGAGTTAGAGATAAAGTGACTGATTAATTGATCCAATAGAGATAGGTATTCAGTTCCCATACAAGTAAGTTGTAAAACCATTTAAGAAATAAGGTATGATGTCATTAGGTCCGTAGCTTATACACTACTATTTCAAAGATTAAGTAAAGCAATAATTAAAATAGTTTCTATTCTAATAGTAGAAAGTTCCGTTTTCGGGTGCATTCTAATTAAATAACACAAGAATTGACGTATGAATTGGCATACGTCTTTTTCCTTATTTATCAAGGTTTCTATGGAATTACCTTACCTTTGGCATAGTAATGATGTCAAGTCTTCTGTCCTTTGCAGTGCCGTTTTGAGTATCGAGGGTCCGCACTGTGGTTGTGGTATAAGGTAAAGCATCTGAGGTGAAAAATAGACGGAAAATTTTCGCTTATTTAGTAATTATTATTAAAAAATGCTTAAATAGACGGAGAGAATCCGCTTATTGACTCGGAAAATGCGAAAAAGAGAGATTTTGCTTTGCATAATCGGAAAACCTACCCTTATTTATCCCGAAACAAGCTCTATTTTGCATTTAGCCGGAAAACCTCCGCTTATTTTCCTTTTGCCGGTTACTCGATTCAGGACAAAACATATTATTTAAAAGGGAGTGAGTCCGAGAGATCCTATTTAATCTTATAAAAATATGTGGCGATTGATACGAATGATTTGTCATTATTACCAAAAACTAATTTAATTGCAAATATTGTCTATTCGATGCAGCCGAATGCTATTAAAGATATGTTTGTGGAAGGGAAGCAGATTGTCGGGGATGGTAAGCTTTTGACCATTTCAGAGGAGGCTATCGGGAAGCGAGTGAATGCTTTTTTTGAAAAGACTAAGGAAGAAATGAGTAGAGGTTAAACGAAAAAGAATAAGCGTATGTTAGGGCAGGGGATACCTTGTCCTTTTTCAGTTGTGAGCAGATGGGAGCTTGCTTCAATATATCAACTAAGTGTTGTAAAAGGTCATAGATCTTTGTCTTTTTTCATTAAATGGAACAAGAATATATTTTTCTACTTTTTCTCTCTAACAAAGGATGTAGTAGTAGCAAACTATGTAATAGGCATCATTTTGTATTCATATAGTTATAGACTGAATAATAGAATATGTTATTATTTGTAATAGAACCATTGGTAATCGCTTACAAGAACATTAGCTAGTTGTAAAAAATCTGTCTGAAACCTAATCAATAGAAGAGGTGTTTAAATGGAATTCCTAATTAACCAAGACATGTTAAAAAACGTAACGACAACGGATGATTCTGGCTCCTTATTTTATCAAGAAAAAGAGGCATTTAGTGGAATACATAAAATAGCTAGAAAGGTTATGGGGGACGTGGAGCTAGTATTTGGCTATGCGCCACAAGCGACTACAGATAGAAAAAAGCTTGGGAAGCATGCTGTTTTATATGGAACCTTAGATCATAGCCCAATGCTTCTTGAATTGGAAGAGAAAAAGCTGATTGATCTGTCAGAAGTGAAAGGAAAGAGGGAGGTATATTTATTTCAAGTCATCGATCATCCCTTTGAAGAGGTGGAAAAAGCGCTAGTAATCGCTGGGAGTGATAAACGTGGTACAATCTATGGTTTGTTTCATTTATCAGAGCTCCTTGGTGTTTCTCCATTGGTAGATTGGTGTGATGTCAAACCGAAGCGGAAAGAGTCATTCTCATTAAATGGAGATTTAAAATATCTTTCGAAAGAGCCGTCTGTTCGTTACCGTGGCTTTTTTATCAATGATGAATGGCCAGCTTTTGGAAACTGGACGACGAAGAATTTTGGTGGCTTTAATGCGGAAATGTATGATCATGTATTTGAATTGTTGCTGAGGTTAAAAGGGAATTATCTATGGCCAGCTATGTGGTCTGCCCGTTTTAGTGAGGATGGACCAGGCTTGTTAAATGCAGAACTTGCAGATGAATATGGGGTAGTCATGGGTGCATCCCATCATGAGCCTTGTTTGCGAAATGGAGAGGAATATAAATATTTGCGTGGGAAGGACTCTATTTATGGAGAAGCTTGGAATTTTATTGCAAATAGAGAAGGGATTACGAAGTTTTGGGAAGATGGTCTGAAGCGGAACGGAAACTTTGAAAATGTCATTACGGTTGGGATGCGCGGGGAAGCGGATACAACTATTATGGGGAAAGATGCTACCCTTGCAGATAATATCGAATTACTGCGAGAAGTCATAAAGACGCAGAATCAATTAATCCAAGAAACGATTAATCCCAATCTTTCAGAAGTTCCGAGAATGCTAGCTTTATATAAAGAAGTGGAGCCCTTCTTTTATGGGGATGAACATACACCGGGCTTAATCGGCTCCGAGGAGCTTGAAGATATCATCCTCATGCTCTGTGATGATAACCATGGAAATCTGCGTACCTTGCCAACCGAAGAAATGCGTAGCCATTCAGGTGGGTATGGGATGTACTATCATTTTGATTACCATGGCGGACCAATTTCGTATGAATGGATAAACAGCTCTTATCTTCCAAAGATATGGGAGCAGATGACAATGGCTTACGATTTTGGCGTTCGCGACTTATGGATTGTAAATGTAGGAGATATTGCTACACAGGAATTCCCGTTATCCTATTTCTTGGATTTGGCTTATGACTTTGAAAAATGGGGAACTTCTGCAAAAAATAAGACAGATGATTATACGAGAAAATGGATTGATACCCAGTTTGACGGCGTATTTAATGAGGAGGAAAAGGAGAAGGTTTTTGAGCTCCTAACAGGCTACACGAAAATGGCACATAATCGCAGACCAGAGCATATGAATGCTGAAGTTTATCATCCGGTTCACTATATGGAAATAGATCAAGCATTAAAGCAAATCGATTATCTTTTAAATGCTGCGGATGAGCTATATAAGCAAGTGGACACAGAGAAATTATCAAAGTATTTCTCTTTGGTCTATTATCCAGCTGTAGGAAATTTGAATTTGCAGAAGATGTGGCTACTTACCGGGAAAAATCATTATGATGCCAAGCTTGGTAAAGTAGAAGCAAATAAATTAGCGGAACAGATTAGAGCGTGTTTGAACAGAGATAGAGAACTAGTAGAGCAATATCATACCATTGATAATGGGAAGTGGTATGGAATGGGGATGTCAGAGCATATCGGTTTTACAAACTGGAATGAAGAAGGCTGCCAAAATCCAATTGTTATGCAGGTATTGCCTGCTAATAAACCGCGATTAGTCGTTTCAATAGATGGGACCAATCAGCATTCAGAGGGCCCAGCGTGGCATAATAATACGCTGTATTTAGATGCCTTCCTACAGCCACATATAGAGGAAGCCACATTTACTATTTCTAGCATGAGTGACAAAAATGCGGACTTTACAATCACTTGTGAAAATCAGTGGCTAACATGTTTGAAGACAAGTGGCAGCTTAGATGGTAGAGAAAAAACAACGGAAGTCATTCAGGTGAAGATTAATCGTAAGAAGATGAGCGACGAGACAGAAGGACGTATTGTCGTAGAAATGCCTTGTGGCACATGTACCATTCTAGTATACGCGTCAAAAAGTGATTACAGGGAATTCTCAGAACGAACCTTTGTAGATACAAATGGCTATATTGCGATAGAAGCAGAGCATTATTTTTTAAACAAGGAAGCGGTGACTCGACAGGGGGACATTTACCGATTTGAAGTGCTTGAGGGCTATGGCAAGACATTATCTGCGATGAAGGCTTTTCCGACAACCATGCATTTTAAAGCAGGGGAGAATGCACCTTATCTGGAATACCATTTTGTCGTACAGGAAGCGGGAACGCATGAAGTAGAATTATATCTGCAGCCTTCTAATCCAGTCACGAAGGATAATACGTTATTCTGTGGTATCCAAGCAAATGAGGATGACATCAATATTGTTAATATTATCCCAGAAGAATATATCGTTGGGAAAAGTGACAATTGGGGAATGGATGTGCTGAATAATATCCATAAATACTGTCATCGAATCGAGTGTAAAGCAGGATTGAATACACTAAGAATTTATGCAGTAAGCCCAGGATTTGTATTGGAAAAGCTAGTAATTTATCCTGAAGGTAAGACGCCGGCAGCTAGTTATTTAGGACCGACGGAAACTTATTATGTGGGGAAGTAACATTTAAATAAGGAAAAAGCAAGTAGAGATAAATAGCTTATTTTTCTCTACTTGCTTTATTTTAGTTCTATTTCAGAACAGCCTCTTTTTCATTGGTATTCTATTTTCTTTCCATAAACAGACCAATTACCTAGAAACTTAAAGTAAGCAAAATCGTACTATTACCAAAGACGAAAAAAGGAAAGGAAACGATAGATGGGAAACATGACTTTTGAAAAAGCGGTGAAGGAAGAGAATAAGCGCCAGTGGAAAGATCTTGTACTGGGTATCCTTTATATTGCTTCAGGAATAGCCATTGCCTTTGGGGGATTAGAGGGAATGGAGCATTTACAACGTAACTATTTTGCTACGGCTGATTCTTTCTTAATAACTACTGTAATGCATCCTCTGTATGAATTGATGATATTCTTGATTGCTTTGTTAATTATTCCTACCTTTTTAGAATTCATTTTTGTAAATCGGGCGAAATTGACATTTAAGAAGTACGCAAAAAGATTTTTATGGTTGATTTTCCTTTGTATACCAGTTATGTATTTGGCGTTTTCCAGTTATTTAATAATAGAAGAAAACGGCGTTATTTATGATCCCTTTTGGCCTGGTGAAAAAAAGACATACGCGTGGGAAGATATTGATTCGGTAGTTGTTGATAAGGCAAGGTCGAAGCAAAAAAGTTTTGATTACTATGTTAATTTCAAAGATGGAACCAATGTAGATATTTGGGGAGATACAAGAATGAAAATAGAAGAGCTGAAACAAATAGATGATCGAATCAGGGAAAATGGAATTCCCAAATATATCGCCGATCCTCCATATGAAAATGGGATTAAAGGAAGCTACAAGAAAAATCCAGAAAAGTATAAAATGCTGCAGCAAGTCATCAGTGAATAATAGGATTATACGACTGAATGGCTACCAAAAGGAGGTGTCAAATGGAACAGGACATAAATGAACTTTATGCTTTTGATTCTTTCTATACAAGAGAAACGGATTTAACCTATTCTAATCAGTTTAAAAAGAAAGATAAATGGGGGAATATCATCGGTAGTGTTTTCTTTTTCGGAGTAGCAGTTGCTTTAATTGGGGTGGCTGTCCATGTATATTTAGTAGAAGCCTTGGTTTGGCCAGTAATACTCATTGGATTATTTACGATATTGCCGATAGCCATTGGGATTGTGTTAGCAAGACATACACGCAAAATCCTTGATTACGACGTGTCTATTGAACTAGACCAACAAGGTTTCAGCCAAATAATAAAAAATCGAAAAACTCAAGAAGTGCAGGAGTTCCATCTTCCTTTTGAAACAATGGAAAGTGTGACAATGGGACGGTTTATTGTCGTTCTTACGGGGAGAAAATACGGTCCTGGTACCTATTGGATTTGCATAGAATTAGCCATGAAGGGACGCGCGCAAGATGGAAAAATGGCATTGAAACGATTCCCTTTAAAAAATCCAGATGAAATTCAACTGTGGATTAAACAATTTCAACAAAATAATATCCCCATCTATTTTACAAATACCCTAATAAAAGATCTACCATTAGAAGAATACGACAACATTAAAAAGGTGAAATACCCGAACGAATCAGGAGAGATTTCGCTAGCTTATAAAACAGAAGGAGTAGTGGCGCCTGTTAGTTGGGAGGGGAAGAGGGTTTATTATTAAGTGGATATCTACTTATAATAAATCTCCGATGAAAAACAAGAGGAGGATGTGGCTCTAGGCCATAGTGATTATGATGATAGCAATCTATTTTATTATTGGTAGTTTATATTTTTTGTATTACGGGATTAAGCTGAAAAATGATAAGAAAAAGGATATTAGCTTCCCGTTCATCGTTAGTTTTCTTCTATTTCTATTTGGGACTTTTAGTTTTTTTGATTATGTTATTGGAAAAGTAATAGTTGGCATACCGCTTATTATCTTCATATTCGGCAATAAATTTTTAAGAAAAATGGAAAGGCGGAAAAAAGCTTAATACTTGTGTGAAAAAGCACCTACTAGTGATAAGCAGGTGCTTTTCTGTGTAAATGTGTAAGTTTCTTTAAACTCCAGGAAACCAACCAGGAGAATGGATAATCGCATTCCAAAGAGGATCAGGAATGACAAGCTCTTTCTGCTTTTCTTTATTAATCACTGTAATAATCGTGTCTTCTTTCCCCTCGGCAACTTTTTGTACCCAATAGGGGTCAATAATAAGCTCTCTGCCTAAAGCGAGAAGAGGTATTCCTGATTCTAGAGCTTGTTGTGCATCTGCTGCACTGTAAATCGAACCAACTCCGATAAGTGGAACACGATTATTGATTGTTTCAAGCAAATAAGCGATGCGTGTTTTCGTTAAGTCTTCCACACCTCTTCTTGGCGTGGAATGGAAATCTTGGAGAGAAACATGCAAATAATCCAAGCCTTTGTCTGCGAGTTTATCGACTAGAGCAAGGGTATCTCCCATTGTAATTCCAGGTGTCTCAGGTTCCTCTGGGGAAAAACGATAGCCTACAATGAACGGAGAGGTGGCGTATTTGTCTACCACACTTTTTACTTTGTCAATAATCGCTAACGGAAAAGTCATCCGTTTTTCAAGGCTTCCGCCAAAGCGATCTTCTCGACGGTTGGCATGGGGAGAGAAAAATTGTTGAATAAGGTACCCGTTTGCTCCATGAATTTCCACACCATCATAACCTGCTTCAATCGCACGTCGTGTTGTTTCCCCGAAAGCATCAATAATAGCTTCTACCTCAGATTCTGATAAAGCTCGTGGAACAGGATTTCCACTTCCTTCAGCAGGTATATCACTAGCACTTACAATATCTCCATTTACTAAGTCAGGAGGACACATCCGTCCGCCATGGAAAATTTGGAGAACTGCTTTTGCCCCTTGCTGTTTAATGCTTGAGGCTAATTTCGTTAAGCTAGGAATAAAGTCGTCACTATAGGCAGCGAATTCGCCTGGAAACCCTTGACCATTACGCGTAACGTTTGTGCATGCAGTAATTACCATACTGATTCCTGCAGAACGATGTGCGTAATAGTTTACTTCATCATCTGTAACAGTTCCATCTTGATTGGAAGAAAAATTGGTCATGGGAGCCATAACCACTCGGTTTTTTAGTGTTACTCCATTGGGCAAGGTAAACGAAGATAATAGCTCATTTTTAATCATCTATTTATGCTCCTTTACAAAAGTATAAGCGTAATCATATACAAATTAATTCATTATGTAAATTATATTGCTTTGGTAGTTTTTCCGGTTTTTATTATGAATAAACGCAGGAAACTAGTTTTTAAGATTTTTCAGGAAATATCAAATTGACAGTAGAAATTACCTATGCTAGACTGATTTTAAAGGATTGTTACCGCTTTATTGTGGGCTATACCTATTTTTTGTTGTAGATGAAGAAAATAAAAGAATAGGGACTATCTTATGAATGTATTAAAAGTGATAAATAATAATATTGTATTGTCTAGGAATCAGGATAATCAAGAGCTTGTCGTGATGGGTAAGGGGCTTGGTTTTAAGAAAAAGGTTGGAGACATTATTGATGAGTCTAAGATTGAGAATATGTATCTCAGTTCAAAAGAGTGGAGTGTCAATAAATTAACCCAAATGCTTTCCTCGATTCCGATGGAACATATTCAGGTAGCTAATGAAATCATTAGCTTTGCGAAAGTTTCCCTTGGGAAAAAATTAAGTGAGAATATCTTCTTAACATTAACTGATCATATCAGTTATGCGATTGAGCGCTATCAAAATGGAATGGAAATCAAGAATGCTCTTCTTTGGGAGATTAAACGATTTTATAATCATGAGTTCTTGATTGGAAAAGAAGCGTTATCGATTGTAAAAAACCGACTTGGGGTAGATTTGCCAGAAGATGAAGCAGGTTTTATTGCTTTGCATATCGTAAATGCTGAGCTTGATATGGGAGAAGTAAGCCGAGTTTCTGAAATAGCAAAAGTTATCCAAAATATCCTTAATATTGTGAAGTATCATTTCAAAATTGACTTAGATGAATATTCGCTTAATTATGAACGATTCATCACCCACTTGAAATTTTTCTTTCAACGAATGTTTAGTGGTGTTAAATTGGATGATGCAGGAACGTCAAGTTTCATTTTCATGCTGAAGGAAAAGTACACGGATGAGTACGCTTGTGCATTGAAAATTAGGGAGTACATTAAAAAGGAATTTGGAAGAGAACTAGAAGAAGATGAGTTAATCTATCTAACGATTCATATAAAAAGAATAACCAGTGATTAGGATTGTTACTGATAATGCAGGCTATACCTAAATGAAACCTCTACTTGTTAGGAGGGTTCATTTAGGTATTTTTTTATTCCTTTTAATCTACTACAAATATTTTATGGTTTTATATATAAGAATGGAGGATAAACAAGATGAACTATCAAGAGTTGGCCAAATTAATCATTGACAATGTTGGCGGTGAGGGAAATGTTAAGAGTTTGACTCACTGTGCTACACGTTTACGTTTTAATTTAATGGACGATCAAAAAACAAATGAAAAAGTTTTAAAAAGCACTCCAGGAGTAATGGGAGTAGTGAATAAAGGTGGTCAATATCAAGTCATTATTGGAAGTGATGTTGGTAATGTTTATAAAGAAATCATAAGCCAAACGAGTATTTCTAATGATGGGGATAAAGGAAAAGAAGAAGATAATCGTTCCGTTTTTGCGAAGGTAATTGATACAATTACAGGAATTTTCACTCCGATTCTTCCTGCGATTACAGCAGCAGGGATGTTAAAAGCTGTCCTATCTGTATTGGTAGTATTTAATGTTTTGACAACAGAAAGCCAAAGCTATCAAATTATAAATTTTATGGCTGATGCTGCCTTCTACTTTTTACCTATTTTACTAGCGGCATCTTCCGCACAAAAATTTAAAGCAAATATGTATTTAGCGATGATGGTTGGAGGAATTTTACTACATCCTAATTTCATTGCAATGGTTACTGCAGCGAAGGAAACTGGAGAAGCAATTAAACTGATCGGACTTCCGATTTCTGCAGTATCCTATTCTTCCTCAGTTATACCAATTATTCTTTCTGTATGGTTTATGTCCTATATTGAGCCTATTGCCGATAAAATTTCACCTAAGGCTATTA
Source organism: Niallia sp. FSL W8-0635 (assembly GCF_038007965.1). Classification (GTDB taxonomy): domain Bacteria; phylum Bacillota; class Bacilli; order Bacillales; family Cytobacillaceae; genus Niallia. The sequence continues at coordinate 940,708 of NZ_JBBOYD010000001.1, forward strand.
AGTTCTTTAGTAAACCATTGATTACGATTTTTATAGTGGGAACCGTTAGTTTAGTAGTTTTAGGACCTATTGGTTATTTAATTAGTGATGCTATATCAAATGGGATAACTGTATTAGAATCTGTTAGTCCATGGATTGTTCCATTGCTAGTTGGAACATTTAGTCCATTGCTTGTAGCAACAGGTACACACTACGGTCTTGTTCCAATTGGAATTAACAATCGTATGACAACAGGCTATGATACAGTGATTTATCCAGGAATGCTTGCTTCGAATGTGAGTCAAGGGGCTGCTGCAATTGGTGTTGGTATCAAAACAAAAGATAGTACAATTAAACAGTTAGCTTTTTCTTCAGGATTAACGGGACTGTTTGGTATTACAGAACCTGCTTTATATGGAATCAATTTGCGATTTAAGACACCTCTATATGCTGCAATGATAGGTGGTGCAGTCGGTGGACTGTTTATGGGGATTTTTAGAGTGCGAAACTTTTCTGGTGGTTCGCCAGGCCTTCTAACATTACCTAGTTATATTGGAGACAACACGCTAAGTTTCTTCTATTTTGCATGTATTGGAGCTGCTATTAGTATTGTGGTAACATTTATAGCAACTTTGATTTTATATAAAGATCCGGTTGTAGAAGAAACATCTGAATCAAACGAATCGGAGAAAAATCCACCTTCTAAATTAAATATTAGTGGAGCAACGATTGTATCACCATTGCAAGGGAAATTAAACAGCTTAAAGCAAGTAGATGATGGCATGTTTTCCGAAGAAATTTTAGGGCAAGGTGTAGCAATTGAACCATCGGAAGGTACGGTTATTTCTCCTGTAAATGGGACAGTAAGCGCATTGTTTGATTCCAAACACGCAATTGGTATTACGAGTGACGACGGTATCGAATTGTTAATTCATGTAGGGATAGATACGGTTCAACTGAATGGTGAAGGGTACGAGTATTCTGTTCAAAAAGGACAAAGAATTCAAATAGGTGACAAATTGATTCAATTTGATTTAGAAGGAATTAAAGCAAAAGGGTATAAGACAATTACCCCTGTAGTCATTACAAACTCTGCAGAAGTAGGCGATATTCTGACTGCAAATGATGGTCCAATTAATTTAGGCGAAGAAATCATAAAAGTAATGAAATAGGAGGAGAAAAATGGGATTCAGAAAAGATTTTTTATGGGGCGGTGCGACCGCTGCGAATCAATGTGAAGGTGGATTTGATGAAGGTGGGAGAGGACTAGCGAATGTGGATGTGATTCCCACTGGCCCAGATCGTAGAAGTATTATTACTGGTAAAAAGAAAATGTTTGCTTTTGAGGAAGGCTATTTTTACCCAGCCAAAGAAGCAATTGATATGTATCATTATTATAAGGAAGATATTGCTTTATTCGGCGAAATGGGCTTTAAGACATATCGATTATCTATCGCGTGGAGCCGCATTTTTCCAAAAGGTGATGAAATAGAGCCGAATGAAGAAGGACTGAAATTTTACGAAGATTTATTTAAAGAATGTCATAAATATGGAATTGAACCTTTAGTAACCATTACCCACTTTGATTGTCCTATGCATTTAATTGAGAAGTATGGTGGTTGGCGAAATCGCAAGTTGATTGATTTTTATAAACACCTATGTAAAGTATTGTTTACTCGTTATAAAGGGTTGGTTAAATATTGGCTGACTTTCAATGAAATCAATATGATTCTCCATGCACCATTTCTTGGAGCAGGACTTTGTTTTGAAGAAGGGGAAAATGAAGAGCAAGTAAAATATCAAGCTGCTCACCATGAACTAGTAGCAAGTGCCGAAGCAACAAAAATCGCTCATGAAATTGATCCAGAGAATAAAGTAGGATGTATGCTAGCAGCAGCATCTTACTACCCTTATAGCTGCCGACCAGAAGATGTATGGGAAGCAAAGAAAAATGATAGAGGAAATTACTTTTTCATTGATGTCCAATCTAAAGGTGCTTATCCAGCTTATGCGTTAAAAGAACTAGCTAGGAAGGGAATTGAGGTGGAAATGACGCCTAAGGATTTAGAAGTCCTAAAAAAGCATACCGTTGATTTCATTTCGTTTTCTTATTATGCTTCACGTGTTGCGGCAGCAGAAGATTCTGATGTAGAAAAGACGGCAGGTAACTTGTTCCCGACGATAAAGAATCCATATCTTCAATCAAGTCAATGGGGATGGCAGATTGATCCTTTAGGTTTGCGAATTACAATGAATGACCTCTATGATCGCTATCAAAAACCACTGTTCATTGTGGAAAACGGGCTTGGTGCAGTGGATACACCAGATGAATTAAGTTATGTGGAAGATGATTATCGTATTGATTATTTAGCTGCACATATTCAAGCGATGAAAGATGCAGTGGACGAAGATGGTGTTGATCTTCTTGGATATACAAGCTGGGGATGTATCGACTTAGTATCAGCCGGTACTGGTGAAATGAAGAAACGTTATGGTTTTATCTATGTGGACCGTGACAATGAAGGGAATGGCACCCTAAAAAGGTCGAAGAAAAAGTCCTTTCATTGGTATAAGAAAGTGATTGCATCGAATGGGGAAGATTTATCGAATCAATAAGCTCAAATAGATAGCAAAAAGTTATTATGTTACCTATCCTGTAGTTAAACTAATTTATGTTTTTTTATAGTAATATTTCAATACAGAAGGGTGTACTATTTTGGTACACCCTTTTTGTTGATTGCAATTATCAACTTTAAAGGAACAAAAATAATAGATTTATGATTAATAGAGTATGTTTAAATTAATACAGAATAAGTGTCAATCACAATAAAGGTCTAAACTGATTAATTCAATTGTATTATACCTTATTGTTACTTCCAATAATTGTACGGTCAACTAAAGCGTAATTGTTGTGTGAAATATCTTTTTTAAAATATTGTGTTTATGAGTAGATTTTTTTTAAAACTTAATTAACCATCATACACAGGAGATGCAGTACATACAATATATCTTGAAAACGATTTCTAGATGGAGGGAGCGTAGAAGAGTAGAAAATGCTATCATGCTATTTTGTTTACTTTACTACTTTTACTAAGAATAGGATCTTAAAGTAGTACGGTTTAGGTGAGTGAACTTATGAAATTGTATGGTTTAATTTGCATCTAAGATTGCTTATTACAAATAAAAATTAAAAAGAAAGAAGGGTATTGATGGAGAAAAAATATGCAAAGTTAGTTTTAGACAAACAATTTAAAATTGCAGAAATTGATGATCGTTTGTACGGTTCTTTTATTGAACATATGGGTAGGGCGGTTTATGAAGGTATTTATCAACCAGGTCATCCACAAGCTGATCAAGATGGCTTTAGACAGGATGTAATGGAGCTGGTAAAAGAATTAAATGTACCTATTATTCGCTATCCTGGCGGGAACTTTGTTTCCAACTTCTTTTGGGAAGATAGTGTTGGGCCTAAAGAACAGAGACCTACAAGATTAGATTTAGCGTGGCGGAGTATTGAAACGAATGAAGTCGGCATACAAGAGTTTAACAAGTGGACTGAAAAAATAGGTTCTGAAATAATGATGGCAATTAATTTAGGTACTAGAGGGGTAGCAGATGCATGTAATTTAATAGAATATTGTAACCATCCAGGTGGTACTAAATATAGTGATTTAAGGATTCAACATGGAAAAGTAGAGCCATATAAAATAAAAACTTGGTGTTTAGGAAATGAAATGGATGGTCCTTGGCAAATGGGAAGTAAAACGCCAGAAGAATATGGGCGTCTAGCGACGGAAACCGCAAAAGCTATGAAACTAATGGATCCTACCATTGAGTTGGTATCATGTGGAAGTTCAAACACTTCCATGGAAACTTTCCCAGTTTGGGAAGTAGAAACATTAATGCATACGTATGATTACGTAGATTATATTTCTTTACATCAATATTTTGATAACTATGAGGATGATCCTAAAAATTATCTAGCTAAATCTATGGAAATCGATCATTTTATTAAAACGGTCATTTCCTCGGTTGATTATGTTAAAGCAAGAAAGAGAAGCAAGAAACAAATTAATCTTTCCTTTGATGAATGGAATGTATGGTACCACTCAAGAGTTGGAGATAACATTATTCAAACGAAGGATAATGAAAAGAAATTGATGACAATGGCCAAAAACCCATGGAGAAAAGCACCGCATATTCTAGAAGACGTATATAACATGGAAGATGCGTTAGTTGTTGGTTTAACGTTAATTACCTTTTTAAAACATGCTGATCGTATTAAAATTGCCTGCCTTGCTCAGTTAGTAAACGTGATTGCGCCAATTATGACAGATGCTGATGGGGATGCTTGGAAACAGACAATTTACTATCCATTCTTACATGTTTCTAAATATGGAAGAGGTGCTGCACTACTTCCAGGCTTAGATTCGTCCAAACATGATACGAAAGATTATACAGATGTAACCGATGTAGACAGTGCTGCTGTTTATAATGAAGAAACCGAAGAATTAACTATATTTGCAGTGAATCGAGATCTGGAAGAGAGTATTACATTAGAAAGTAATATTAGAAGTTTTGAAGGTTATCAATTCATGGAGCATATCGTTCTTGAAAACGACAATTTGAAAGCGGTTAATACAGCTTTTGAGCAAAGTATTATACCAAAAAAATCATTTGAATATGAAATGGAAAATGGGATTTTGAAGATAAAGCTGAACAAAAAATCTTGGAATGTAATTCGCTTAAAAAAGCAAAGGTAAACATTAAAAATGAAATGTAGCATTAGGAAATACATTTGATTTTTTCATTCCTACAACAGAACAATCGTTTGAGATGAGGTATCTCTAACCAATTATTTTTCATTTGGTACATAGCACACACTCACCATTATAACGCTTAAGAAAAAATCAAATAACTTGTTTCATATTGAATCCTTTAAAACAATGGATTATTAAAGTTATTGTTTCATAGTTTATTACATATTTTGGGAGGTAGTGTATGAACAATGGCAGTGAGGTCAATACCAATGAAAATTTACAGTCAGTAGATACAACGATAGGGAAGAAAATCGCATTTGGTGAGAGACTGGGATTCGGAGTTGGCGATTTAGCTGTCAACTTCGTTTGGGCATCAATGGGAATGTTTATTGTTTTTTTCTATACAGACGTAGTGGGAATATCTGCTGCTGTAGTAGGAACGATTATGCTTGTCTCCCGTTTTTTAGATGGGATTTCAGATGTTGCAATGGGGGTAGTGGTAGACAGAACGAAGTCAAAACATGGGAAAGCAAGACCTTGGATTTTGTGGATGTGTGTACCATTTGCGGCTTTGACTGTTTTATTATTTACGGTTCCAGATGTTGGCGATACAGGGAAAATTATTTATGCATTCATCACGTATAACATACTGACTCTAGCCTTTACTGCAGTAGTTATTCCGTATGGGACACTAAATTCTTTGATAACCCAAGATCAGCATCAACGTTCTCTATTAAATATTTTTAGAATGTTCCTTGCTCAAATAGGGGTCATTCTTGTTAGTAGTTTGACGCTACCATTGGTGGATTTCTTTGGTGGGACACAAACGGGATGGATTATGACATATATTGTTTATGGGATTATCGCTGTTTTCTTGTTTTTATTTACCTTTAAGGCGACGAAAGAAAGGGTACAAATTACACAAGAAAAAACAGAAGAAAAGATACCTTTAAAAGTTAGTTTAAGGGCTTTATTACAAAATAAATATTGGGCAATGATATTCGGTTTCTTTATCATTTACAGTATGGGAACCGCTCTATGGCAAGGTAGTACCATTTATTATGCTCAATACCTACTTAATAATCAAACATTAACAGGTATATTAACAATGGCCATCACTATTCCGGTTATCGTTGGATTCTTCTTCATGCCAGCACTATTTAGGAGATTTGGGAAAAGAAATATTGTATTAGCTGGTTCGGTTATTTCCATAATAGGTACACTTATTATTATGATCGATATAACCAATATCTATTTCGTCATAATTGGGCAAATCATAAGAGGATTAGGAAAATCACCGTTTACAGGGGCATTATGGGCGTTTTTACCGGATACGATAGAATATGGGGAATATAAAACAGGTGTTAGAAATGAAGGTTTGGTCTACAGTGCGGGCAGTATGGGACAGAAAATTGGTGTCGGACTTGGAGCAGCTTTAGTAGGATGGGTGTTGGGATGGACTGGTTATATCGGTGGAGCAGCAGTGCAGTCAGATGAAGCGCTATTCGGTATTAACGCTCTCTTCCTTTACCTGCCACTGGCAACATATGTTTTACAATCTATCTTACTATTATTCTATAAATTAGATAAAATCTATCCTCAAGTAGAAAAAGAGCTTTTAGCAAGAAGAAGTAAAATAAATTCCCATTGAAAATAGCTTGAAATAGAATGCGTACAAGAGTTGCTTGTACGCATTTTTGTATGATGTTGCATGGTGTCAAGTATCTTAAATCAGTTCATTGGTTACTAGTTATAATTTTTAGAAAATTAATAAAATTCTCATTTACAAACAATAAATAGTAGTATAATATAACCCCTATAAAGGAAAACATGTTATAAAAGATAACATCTATATGGGGTTTTTTACAGGTGAATATGTATCCTTCTCCTCCTCGTGTAATTCCTCTAGCCATCATCCCCGCAGATAACCCATTTTTTTAATGGCCCCTTTCATGAAAAATTCGCTTGAAAGTAAAATTTATAAAACGTTTGGAGGAGCTTATAGTGTCAATAGAAATTTCGAATCGTTTAACCAATATTCCTTTTTCTAGTATTAGAGAAATCTTTGATGAAGCAAATGCGATGCAAAAAAGTGGGATAAATATTACACATATGGAAATAGGAAGACCAGATTTTGATACACCTATACATATTAAAGAAGCTGCAAATGCAGCATTGCAAGAGGGCTTTGTTCATTATACTGCAAATAACGGTATTCAAGAATTAAGGGAAGCAATTGCAGTTAAGTTAAAAAGGGAAAACAATATTAATGTTGACCCGAATAAAGAAATAGTTGTTTCAGTTGGTTGTAAAGAAGCGATCGTCAGCATGATTTTTGCCTTTATTAACCCTGGTGATGAAGTATTAATTCCTGATCCTGCATGGCTTGAATATCAATATATTGTCGAGCTTGCTGGCGGGGTAGTCGTGTCAATTCCGCTTCGTGAAGACGAGGACTTCATTCTTCATCCAGATGATGTACGAGCTGGACTTACAAGTAAAACAAAAATGATTCTTTTAAATTCTCCTCATAATCCAACAGGAGCAGTATTGCCAGAGTCTTATTTAAAAGAATTGGCTGACATTGCGATTAATCATAATTTATTAGTCCTATCCGATGAAATCTATGAAAAACTAATTTATGAAGATGCAAAACATATAAGCATTGCTACATTGCCAGGTATGTTTGAACGGACAATTACGATAAATGGTTTTTCAAAGGCATATGCAATGGATGGATGGAGATTAGGATATGCAGCTGGTCCTGAAAAATTAATGCAACCTATTATGAAAGTGCATCAATATAATACTTCTAGCGCTACTTCCTTTGCGCAATATGGAGCGGTGGCTGCGTATATGGGGACCCAGGAGCCTGTTTTTGAAATGGTTCAAGAGTTTGATAAACGACGTCAATTATTAGTTAAAAGATTAAAGGAGATAGAGCATGTTAGTTGTGTTGTTCCTAAAGGTGCCTTTTACGTATTTCCTTCTTTCAAGGAAATTGGAATGACCTCAAAAGAATTGGCAACATTTCTTTTAAGAGAAGCCCAGATTGCTTGCGTTCCTGGATCGGCATTCGGAAACTATGGAGAGGGTTATATCCGCATGGCGTATTCAACAGAGTATAAGCAAATCGACGAAGCAATGGATCGATTAGCAGAGGCTCTGAAAAAGGTAAAAGTAAAAGGCTAGTTTTCAAAAGAGAATGAGATTTGGATGGAAGAAATTACAGTCTAATAGATTAATAACAGCTACTACGAGATACTACTATGTGTTTGGAGGTTAAATACTTGAAGCTTTTAATCATGTTAAGAGATGCTTTCTATGAAGCAAATCCCCAATTTATAGAAGATGCAAGGCAGCTAGGTGAAGTGAAAATATTATATACCGATCATGGAATTGGGAAAGAGGAATTGAAAAAGGAAGTGGAAGATGTAGATATTATTATTGTTGCAGTAGTGAAAATTGATAGCGAAGTAATAGAAGCAGCACCTAATTTAAAATACATTATTAAATATGGAGCAGGTTATGACAATATTGATGTTGATTATGCCTATGAAAAAGGAATTCTAGTAACAAATGCGCCTGGTGTAAATGCCCAATCAGCAGCTGATCTTGCGTTCGGTTTGATGTTATCAGCAGCAAGAAATATTCCTAAAAAAGATAGAGAAATAAAATCTGGACATTGGGAATTGTCGATGGGAAATGAAATTTATCAGAAGAAGCTTGGAATCATAGGATTTGGCACCATTGCTAAGGCAATCGCAAAACGTGCAATCGGATTTGATATGGAAACAATTGTTTACACTAACTATCCTGATCAAGCTACAGCAGAAACATTACATATTAGATTTGTGGATAAAGAAGAACTGTTTAAGACGGCTGACTATCTTATTATTGCTACTTCTTTAAACGAAAAAAATAGGCACTTCATTAATAGTGAAACCTTAAGTTTAATGAAAGAAACAGCTTACATCATCAATATATCCCGTGGTCCATTAGTGAACGAAATAGATTTAGTCAAAGCCTTAGAGGAGAAAAAAATTAAAGGTGCAGCATTAGATGTATTTGAGGTAGAGCCGCCAATTAATGATTTACCGGGAAGGAAGGAGATTGTTGCGACACCGCATATTGGAGGCGCAACCTTTGAATCGATAAAGAGAGTAGGTGACTTATCTATTTCTAATATAAAGAAATTTGTTAATAAAGAAGAACTTGATTATGTTGTGGTTCCGAAGCTAAGAACGTAATTCTTTGTTATGGAATAATTACTAGCTCTCCGTCTTAATGAGGGAGGGCTTTTAAGTTAATTAGGCTCAGAACATATAAAAGTGAGTGTTGTGCGTCGCTTCATTCGTTAAAAATAACGAAAGAGGGAAAAAAAGAAAAAATGATACCTTTTTATGAAAACGCTTTATTATTCGATACAAATTATCAAACGAGATACCTTTCATGCGACTATCCATTTGATTTACAATACAAGTACACGAACAGAATAGGGGGAGGATGCAATATGAAAGGCTCAAAGAGGAAGTTTTTTGCAGGCTTTTTAACGTTGATGATGATTTTGTTAGCGCTTTCTGGATGTGGTAGTAATGCAGCTGATAAGAGTGATTCTGGTAAAGTCCAACTACGGTTTGCGTGGTGGGGTGGCGAGGACCGTCATGATGCAACATTAAAGGCAATAAAAAGATATATGGAATTGAATCCAAATGTAGAAATCAAAGGGGAATATGGTGGTTTTGATGGCTATAATCAGAAGCTTAGCACGCAAATAGCTGGAGGAACAGCACCAGATATTATGCAGATGGATTACTATTATATGGCAGAGTACGCAATGAAGGGGGATGCTTTTGTCAATCTAGATGACTATGAAGAGCTGTTATCCTTATCTGAATTTAGTGATGAATTTCTGCAGGATTTTAGTGTGGTTGATGGGAAGCTGACTGGTCTTCCAACTGGTGTTAATGCAGTTATGTTATTCGCTGATAAAAATCTACTCTCCCAAAATAATATTGATTTAACTGGAAAGTATGATTGGGATAAACTGATTGAAGAGGGAGAAAAGGTGAATAAGAATAATCCTGATCAATATTTCTTTAATATGGGTCCAAGTGAGATGGCAGATCTAGTATCCACTTATATGAAACAAAAAACAGGCAATAATTTAATTAATGATGACTATACCTTAGGGTTCGAGAAGGCCGATTTAGTAGATGGCTTTACCTATGTGCAAGAATTATGGGACAAAAAAGTGGCTCCAAAGGTGAGCGATTACTCAACAATTGTTCATAAAATTCAAGAGGCGCCAAAATGGATTAATGGCAATCTTGCAGCAGTTATGATGAGTGCTTCTGCTATTGAAACGTTTAAAACTAGTAAAAATGATTTAACAGCATTATTATTACCAATAAGTGATGATGCAGTAGATACTGCGATTCGAACACAGCCTTCTCAGGTTTTTTCTGTCAGCAAGAAATCAAAAAATCCTGAGGAAGCAGTCAAATTTATGAATTGGTTTTTAACAGATGAGGAAGCTATTGAGATTCTTGGATCTGTACGTGGTGCTCAACCAACGGAAAAAGGCAGAAACCTTCTGGCTGAAAGTGACCAGTTGGATCCTTTAATTGCAGAAGGTGTGGATTTAGGATTGGAGTATAGTGGAAAACCAGTGAATTCTATTTCCATAAATACCGAAATTGATAATGAATTTACAGATACCATTGAACAATTGGGGTATGGTAAATTATCAGCTGAAGAAGCAGCCGATCATTTAATTGCCCAGATTAATAAGGTGATAGAAGATGTGAAGCCATAATAATAGGAGAAAGAAAACGGGAAGCAATGAATGGTCTGCTTCCCGTTTTCTTTGACTTGATTCTAGTCAAAGGGATAATAGATGATTACAGCGGTCCCACACCCAGGCTTACTTAATAGGCGAAAGGTGCTTTTATAATTATAAGTGAGCTGTAGTCGTTTAACCGTATTACTTAAGCCGATATGCTCAGTGGAAAAGTCATTGTGAGAAAAACTTTCATATAGTTCTTTTATTCTTTCTTTTGGAATTCCTTTGCCGTTATCAATAATAGAGACTTCAATCCCATCCTGCCTCTGTCTAATTTTAATCTTCATTTTAATAGAGTCAGACTCATTCTCTTTATTTAATCCATGTGAAATACTATTTTCAATAAAAGGCTGAAAAAGGAGCTTTAAAATGTTTTCATGTAATATCGTTTCATCATAATCCCAGTAAACCGAAAGCTGATCCTTAAAACGAATTTGAAGTATTTTAATATAATTTTCCGTATTACGAATTTCTTCTTCTATCGTAACAGTTCTTCCACCAATTCTTAATGAGAAGTTTAATAGATCGGATAAATATTCGAGCATGCGAACTGCCTCATTTGGTTTACCAGTTAAAGCGAGTATTTTCCAATATATAGTGGTTAGTGTATTTGTTAAAAAATGTGGATTCATTTGACTTTGTAATGCTAGGATTTCTGCAGATTGTAATTGGTATTTCTTTTCTGTTAATTCCATTTTCAGCTGATTTTGTTCCACATAGGATTTGATGATATTTTCCACTATATATTGATATTCCGCATCTTTAAATTGATTTGGATTAGGCAAGAGCTGTTGGCCAGTTTTGGCAGATTGAATAATCGAAATGACATTACGAAGATGGCTGATATTCTTATGGGAAAAATAAATGACAATTAAAATACCTAGAATGAAAGAGATAATACTTAAAGAAATAGTTATACGCTTTAACATAATTGGTACTTCATACAAAATGTTTGTTTGTACAATGGAGACATATTTCCAACCACTTGTACTAGAATGATGTTTTGTAATCAAATAAGATTCCCCATTTATTTTGAGTGGGAAGGAATCTTCTTTTTTATTACCAATCTGGTTAAGGTCTATACTTTTAATGGAAGGACTATTTTTGTTGCCAAAGAGAAACTGATTATTTTCATCAAGGACAAAAATGGTTTGGTTTTGATAGGTTTTTAAGTTATTTAAAATGGTGTTGAAATAACTTTTTTTCATATTTAAGACAATGATTCCTTGGGCCTTTGTTGAATTAGACCAATAGATATTCCGATAAAGGCTAATAACGTCACGTGGCGTATGAAAGTTATAGTTTTTGATTGTTCGATTTTGGACCCAAACATTACTGTTCGTATCTTTTTTATTGAATTGATGAAACCATTCTTGATCATAGAAATGATCTAAGGTTACTAATCCATCGCTCGAAGTAAGGACTCGTTTGTATTGGTTATCATAATACACATAAATAGAATAAATATAGGGGCGAGCGATGGCTTGTGTAGTTAGTGTGCTTAAGCTGAAATTTAGTGCTCGTGTTTGCTCGTAATTTAGTGTTTCTGCCCGTAGGAAGTCTTTGAAGTTCATTATATTCTCGGAATTAGCGCTATTATCTAAGTATAAAGAATTTAGTTCATTAAAGATTAAGTCGATATGCTGCTCCATTTGGTTTAATAGATTGTTATTATTCATCGTGATAGATTGTTTAAATTGATGCTCGACAATGGTATAGGATAGCGCTCCAAGGAGAGTTAATGGAATTAACATGGGACATAGGAAAAATAGGATGTTTTTGACGAAATATTTCTGACTCATAATCCATCCCGATTAGGCTTTTTCCTATACTCTCTTGGACTTTTTCCGAAAAATTTAATGAACATCCTAGTGAAATTTTTTGGATTGCTATAGCCAACCAATGTGCTGACATCATAGATTTTATATTGACTATCTAAGATAAAGGCTGCTGCTTTTTGCATTCGAACAGTATGTACATACGTTGAAAAATTTTCTCCCGTTTTGTTTTTAAAATAGGTACTAACATAATTAGCGCTCATATGAACAAGGGTGGCTGCATCTTCAAGCGTTGCGTTACTATAATGTTCATTTACATAATTTTTTATTGTTTCAATGATGTTATCACTATAGGTCATTTTTTCTGGTTTATTATCTGTTGTGTTTGTTGGAAGAGGATCTAATTCTTTTTTTAAATTTGAAAGAACACTGTATAGTTCATCGTATTTACTCGGTTTGAGGACATAATCATAAACTCCGTATTTGATCGCTTTTCTTGCATACTCAAAGTCTCGATAGCCGCTTAATAAAATGATTTTGATCGGCAATCCCCGCTTAACCACTTCTTCTGCCAGCTCTAATCCATCCATGACGGGCATTTGAATATCACTGAATAATACATCCACTTCATTGTTTGTGATGAATTCTAGTGCCTTTTTTCCATTCTGGCATTCTGATACAACTTCAAATCCAAGTTCATTCCAAGGAAAGTAATGGATAAGACCATTGCGAATTTCCGGTTCATCATCGACCAATAACACTTTATACATATAGACCTCCTCCTATGAAATGATCATTTTGGGCCAATGGATACTTAGCTCTGAAGAAAAGATACATATAAGAGAAAAAATGATACTTTTTTATGAAAACGCTTAACTTTTGGTGGATTATAAAAATTGGAATACCTTTTTATTCTTGTATTCCTTCTATAAAATAAGAATTAATAAAATAACTACTATGAATATATTACATGAGGAGGCTGGAAATGACAATCATTAGCAGTGAAATGGAAGGGAGAAATGGATATGTATTCGAAGAAAGAAATAAGTTTACCTCAGAATGATATTCAATTAAATGTAAAGACAAAGAAGAAAAAGAAATACCAATATATCGGTCTTGTGTACATTCTGCCTTGGTTAATTGGTATTAGTGTATTTGAGCTTTTTCCTTTACTCTATTCGTTTTATTTATCCTTTACCGATTTCAATATTATTAGCTCCCCAAAATTTATTGGACTATCAAACTATGTCAAGATGTTTACCGATGATCCAGATTTTTATACCTCTCTAAAAGTGACTTTCTATTATGTGCTGATTGCTGTACCATTAAAAATTGCCTTTGCCTTGTTAGTAGCAGTTCTTCTTAATTTTAATATCAAAGGGATGGGCATCTTCCGGACAGCATATTATTTACCCTCCATTTTAGGTGGAGGGATTGCGGTAGCGATTTTATGGAGATTTATGTTCTCCGAAGATGGATTAATTAATGATGTCTTGGGATTCTTCCATTTACCAACAGAAAACTGGTTAGGTAATCCTGAAACATCTCTATTGACGATTAGCTTGTTAACGGTTTGGCAGTTTGGTTCTTCGATGGTTTTATTCTTGGCAGGCTTAAAGCAGGTTCCATCTGAATTATATGAAGCGGCTAAGGTTGATGGTGCTTCTAAAATACGGACGTTTTTTTCCGTTACATTACCAATGCTTACCCCTATTTTATTATTCAACATTATTATGCAGACAATTAATGCCTTTCAAGAGTTTACGGCAGCCTTTGTCATTACAAATGGTGGACCATTAAAGTCTACGTATTTATATGGTGTAATGCTTTATGAAAACGCATTCACTTATTTGAAAATGGGTTATGCCTCTGCACTTTCTTGGATTTTGTTTATCATTATTCTAATTTTCACATTAATACTATTCAAAACGTCCAAACAATGGGTGTTTTATCAAGATGAGAGGTGAGTAAACGTGACGAAAAGAAATAACATCCTTTTATACGTATTTTTAATTATTTTTGGCCTAGTGCTGATTTATCCCTTTTTATTTATGATCTCCGCAACATTTAAAACGAATGAGGAAATTTTCACAGGAATTGGGTTGATTCCTGATCAGTTTTCCTTGGAGGCTTTTCGGAACGGATGGAAGGGAATTGGGGATACTACTTACGGAATGTTTTTAATGAATTCTATTAAACTAGTTGTTCCTACCGTTCTATTTACCATTGTATCAAGTGTCATTGTGGCTTACGGATTTGCGAGATTTGAATTTCCGTTTAAAAAAATACTGTTTGGGATTATGGTAGCAACGCTTATGCTTCCACAAGCAGTTGTTATTGTACCGAGGTATTTATTGTTTCATAAGCTTGGATGGCTAGATACGTATTTGCCATTTTATGTGCCAGCACTATTGGCTACCTTCCCATTCTTTACATTTATGCTCATACAGTTTATTCGCGGTTTGCCAAAGGAACTAGATGAATCGGCTATTTTAGATGGATGTAATTCCTTTATGATTTTAACGAAAATCCATCTTCCGTTATTAAAACCAGCTTTAATCTCAGTGGGGATTTTCCAATTCATGTGGACATGGAATGATTTCTTTAATTCCCTTATTTATATCAATAGTGTGGATAAATATCCTGTTTCACTTGGCTTGCGAATGTTTTTAGACGCAGAGGGGGCTGTTTCTTGGAATGAAATTATGGCGATGTCAGTAGTGACAATTTTTCCTTGTGTGCTTGTTTTCTTTATCTGTCAAAAGTATTTTGTTTCAGGTATTAGTACAAGTGGGCTAAAGGGCTAATCAAAATTTTGTATAAAAGGGAGAGCGTAAAAATATGAATACGATAAAAACAAACGATATTCAAATAGCGTATATTGGTGGAGGTTCACAAGGCTGGGCATGGGGCTTAATGAGTGATTTGGCGAATGAGGAAGCAATTTCGGGTAAGGTGAAATTGTATGACATTAACTATCAGGCTGCCTATCAAAATGAATTAATTGGCAATCAATTATTGGATCGCTCAGATGTAGCTGGTAAATGGGAATATGAAGCAGTTAGAACAATTGATGAAGCCTTAACAGGTGCTGACTTTGTCATTATCTCGATTCTTCCTGGATCGTTTGACGATATGGAGTCTGACGTCCATTTACCGGAAAAGTATGGGGTGTATCAATCAGTTGGGGATACGGTTGGACCAGGTGGGTTGGTTAGAGCATTACGGTCGATTCCAATCTTCGTTGATATTGCGAATCAGATTCGCGAATTTGCACCAAAAGCTTGGGTGATAAATTATACAAATCCAATGAGTCTATGTACAAGAGCTTTGTATGCGACTTTTCCTGAAATAAAAGCGATTGGCTGTTGTCATGAAGTGTTTGGTACACAGAAGTTACTTGCTTCCATGGTTCAAGAATTTTTAGGGATAGAGGAGGTAAAGCGACAAGAGATAAAAGTCAATGTATTAGGGATTAATCACTTTACATGGATAAATCAAGCTTCCTACAAAGGATTAGATTTAATGCCATTGTATGAAAAGTTTGTAGAGAAATATGCGGCCAGTGGGTTTGAAGGCTCCGAGAAAGGTCATTGGATGAACAATCATTTTGTTTCAGCCGAGAGAGTGAAATTTGATTTATTTAAACAATTTGGCCTTATTGCAGCAGCGGGAGATCGTCATTTGGCTGAATTTATGCCCAATACATGGTATTTAAAAAGCCCGGAAACAGTAAGAGAGTGGAAGTTTGGTTTAACACCAGTTGCTTGGCGAAAGCAAAATAAGCAAGCGCTCGTGGAAAAAAGTAAACGATTAGCAGATGGTACCGATCCATTTGAACAAAAAATGACTGGAGAAGAAGGAATCGATATTATGAAAGCTCTTCTTGGTTTAGGAGAATTTATGACGAATGTGAATGTCCCGAACCAAGGCCAGATAGGTGGCATCCCGCATGATGTGATAGTAGAAACGAATGCTGTTGTTAGCTATGACAGTGTACGACCAGTGCTTGCTGGGAAATTAACAAAGCCTGTACACAATATGGTCATGCGCCATGTGACAAATCAAGAAACCGTTCTACAAGCAGTTCTCCACAAGGATATGGACTTAGCATTCCAGGCATTTGTGCAGGATCCTTTGTTGAGTACAGTGAAACCGGAAGATGCTCAAGCGTTATTTCATGAAATGCTGGCTAAGACGGGGCAGATGTAGAGGGGGATTTTAAGGCTATTAAAGATACGTTCAAGAACACTCACAATGGTGAGTGTTCTTAGTCATTGTAAATAAAACCAATGTGCTTAAATTGCAAACTTGCGATAAATTCAAGAAAACAGCTATAAAAAAAATTAATGAAAAAAATAAGTGCATAAGTAGTGAAATATTTCAAGATTCGTAATACAATATGTAAAGCAACGAATGCTTCCTTCTTTGAACGAAGCATTTTTTTAAGGTCATGTTCGAAAAGGATACAGAAAATTTATTGTAGGAAGGCGATAGAAAATTGAACACATTATCAAATACTAAAAGGCTACAAATTGCTTTTCTATTGGGATCATTATCCCTGTTAGGTCCATTTACAATAGATACATATTTACCGGCATTTCCAACTATTGTAGAAGAATTTCACACGAATGCATCCCTAGTCCAAGTTAGTTTAACGACTTGCTTGTTAGGATTGGGATTGGGACAGTTAATAATTGGACCGATGAGTGATGTACAGGGCCGTCGTAAACCATTGCTTATTTTTCTTGGCTTATACCTACTTTCTTCATTAGTGTGTGCGATAGCACCCAATATATCCATGTTGATTGTTGCTCGTTTCATACAAGGATTTGCAGCTGCGGGTGGTCTTGTTATTTCAAGAGCGGTGGTTCGAGATCTTTATAGTGGAAGAGAATTAACAAAGTTTTTTGCTACATTGATGCTGATTGGTAATTTAGGTCCAATTGTGGCTCCAATCATAGGGGGAGCAATACTTTCTTTTGCAAATTGGAAAGTGGTTTTCCTTGTATTAACTTGTGTTGGTGCTATTTTGACTGTAGTCGTTTCCTTTAAACTAGAAGAAACGTTACCAACTGAAAAACGGGTACCAAGCAATATTAAACAAGTAGTCATGAATTTCGGTTCGTTATTAAAAGATCGTGAATTTGCAGGTTATGCATTTACTCAAGGTTTCACTACTGCAGGAATCTTTGCGTACGTATCTGGTATTTCTTTTGTTTACCAAAATATTTACGGCGTTTCTCCTCAAGTCTTTAGCTTATTGTTTGGAATAAATGGGGTCGGTTTAATTATCGGAACGCAACTCGTTGGTCGATTATCTAGATTTTCTGAAAAAACATTCTTGAAAAGCGGTTTAGCTCTTTCCATGTCAGCTTCTATTCTTTTAGTAATCGCGATTTTACTACATGCACCATTACTAGCTGTTGCGATACCTATTTTTCTATTCGTAACTTCTATCAGTATTATTGGTACATCCTCTTTTTCATTAGCGATGGAAACAAAGGGGCATATGGCAGGAAGTGCTTCTGCATTATTAGGCTTATTACCATTCTTACTAGGGTCATTAACAGCACCATTAGTAGGAATTGGAGGAGAACATACAGCTGTACCGATGGGCATTATCATCTTCGCATCAAGCTTATTAGCCTTCTTATCCTACTACGTATTAGTTCGAAAAGCTTCTTTAAAGGTAAATACACCAAAGCATGTTACGCATAATTAATAAAATAGAGCTTTTCTGTAAAACAGGTACTTTCGAGTGAGAAAGTGCCTGTTTTTTTTGAAGAAGAGAAACGTTGTCTAATCATTTTCAATAAAAGACAAAATAGTTTGATAAAATGATTAAGAATAGAAAAGTCCAGTTTGTATCGGAAAGCAAGGAAAGGGAATTTTATTACTTTTTCACAGGAAATAAAACCAATTAATAATAAGGAGGTATTACAGATGAACAAACCTAAAGTGCTACAAATATTATCCATGTATGATGAAGCAGCAGAGGAAATTTTAAAAAGTAAGGCAGAGGTTATAAGAACAGATGATTATAGTGTGGATAATTTATGTGAACTAGTTAAAGGTGTGGATGGGGTAGTATTAAGAGCACCAGCAAGAATAGAGAAAGAGGTAATCGATGCGAATCCTCATTTAAAAGTGATTTCTGGTGCAGGAGTGGGACTTGATAATATTGATGTTACATATGCTACAAAGGTTGGGATTCCAGTATTACATGCACCTTCCGTAAATAAAGTTTCCACTGCAGAACATACGGTAATGTTTATCATGGCATTAAGTAAGTCCCTTCTAAGCTTTCATAAAGAAATGGAAAAGGGAAATTTTGATTCGAGGAATCGAATAAGTACTCAAGAATTAAAAGGAAAGAAAGTGGGTCTAATAGGTTTTGGAAGCATTGCACAAGAGGTAGCAAAACGATTAGTGTTTGGGTTAGATATGAAAGTGTCAGCTTGGGTAAGAGAGGCTAGTCCTACTAAACAGAAAAAAGCGGATGATTTAGAAGTTGAAATTACCGTTGATATCAAGAAAGTATTCGCTGAGTCTGACTTTATATCTATACATATTCCATTAAAGGAAGAAACGAAATATTCCATTGATAATGCGTTATTATCTTTAATGAAACCAACGGCATACATCATTAATACAGCAAGAGGGGCTGTTATTAATCAAGATGATCTATACACTATTTTAGCATCTAATAAAATCGCAGGAGCTGCCCTAGATGTATATGAAGTGGAGCCAATACCAAAAGACAACAAATTATTAAGCTTATCCAATGTCCTTCTCACCCCACATGTAGGTGGAACAACGAAGGAAAGTAATTATATTATGGCTACTACTGTTGCACAGAATGTTATTAATTTCTTAAATGGGGAGGAGGCAGAGTTTGTTGCTAATCCAGGTGTATTGGAGAAGAATGAAAGTCTGATTAGGAAGTAAATCCGGCTTAGTGATTAAACCAATAATGTAAGATTCGAAGAAAGCTCACCTACAGAAGGGTGAGCTTTTTATGTTCCGATATTTAATCAATTAATGTATTACTTATCTTTTTTTGATTATATCAATATAATGTGATTTCTTATTTATTATTTGTTTTTTTAATGTTATTTCGAGAAAATTATTATTCTGGAAAAATTTTATATCTATCTCTTTTTTCATATCCAGAGTATAGTTAGTTTCAGAGAGTGATGGACGACGATATTCGACAATAAATACAGAGAGTCCAATCGTTCTCATTCTGCAACAAAGGCAAACCAGTTGAAAAATTGGGACGCAAAGTTACAGACCTAAACGAGAGAATCACCATGGTGGCTGGGCTGCTGAAGGATGGAGAATGATACTCGTGTTATGAGTTGAAATTCAAGATTCTTCCGATTCAAAAAATTTGTGTTGGAGGGATTTTTTTATGGGAAAAAATAACGTGCTTATTTCAAATAAATTAAACAAACAGTCTAAAGGAGGAAATTCAATGATTAAAAAATTATTTGCAACTGTTTCTACTTTAGCAATTATAGGTTCCGCATTTGTAGGTGGACAATCAGCATTTGCAGCTACAACAGCAATCGAAGGTGGTTCATTATCATTTGGTACTCAACCAAGTGTTGATAACTTTGGCTCTGTAACTCTTAATGGACAAGTTCAAAATAGTACTGCTGCTCTCAGTGCATTTACTGTAATTGACGCAACAGGAACTGGAGATGGATGGAACGTTGTGGTGAAAGCTGATCAATTTACGGATTCAGCTAATGGATTAACATTACCAACCAATTCAATAGATATCGCTCTTCCAACAGTATCTGCGCAGGCTGGAGCTAGTGATGTAACAACTATAACAAAAGCAGATGGTAAAATCGACAATGCTACTGGCGTGAAAATTCTTTCTGCTGCTGAAGGCGGCGGCATGGGTACGTATAATGTAGATGCAAACACTTTAACATTAAACCTTTTACCGAAAGATGTAAAAGAAGGAAATTACACTTCAACTGTTACTGTAACTGTTACAACTGGACCTTGATATAAAGGAATTCTGAATCACCATGTCTAATAAGGCATGTTTTTTTTTGTTTATTATTAATCCCTTTTTAGCATTAAATATTCAAAGATAAGGAAGTCATGTTCAATCGATATTGTTTTTTCTTTTTCTACTCTAATGAAAATTCTCTAACTTGGTTAAAATAAACCAACGATAGGGAGGTACAAGCATGAAAGTGTTTCGAATTTTGTTTTTAACACTCATATTTGGAATGGCATCTCCATTAGTTAGTATATATGTGAAGGCAGAGAAAGCTAGCGTTCCTTTAACCATTGAGCCAATCTATCCAGAAAATCAAAATCCTCAAACAAAAGGGTACTTTGATCTGTCTGTAAATTCGAGCGAAGCACAAACACTTCAAGTGCGCATTACCAACAATGAGGACAAAGAGGTAACGATAAGTATTAAGCCAGCAAATGCTTATACTAATCCAAATGGTGGAATGCTCTATGAGGATGAGCTAGACTCTGCCGATACCGTTCTTTTGGAGGATGCTGTTCGATTGGCTGAATTTATTAAAGTAGAAGAGACTGTAAAGGTACCTCCATTAACATCTGTGGAGGTACCCATTGAGTTAACAGTTCCAGAATTAGATGGACAGCATATTTTAGGAGGTATTCTATTTACAACGCAAGGAGAAGAAACGGAAACACAACAAGAAGCGGAAGAGGGCACTGCGAATTTTATTTTGAAAACAGAGACCGTCTATGCCATTGCACTTCAACTAAATATACCAAATGAAGTGCCTGATAACTTCCAATATGGAGAAGCAGGTTTTATTGGCGAAACTGGTTCTGTGTTTATGGAAATGAGCAACGATGCAAAAAAAATCCAAGAAAAAATAGCTGGTACTTATTCGGTTTCAGATAAGGATGGAAACGAGTTGTTTAAAGGGGAATATGGACCTTTTAAAATGGCCCCTAAGACAAAAATAAGATATCCAATCCAATGGAATGATGAAACACTTGAAGATGGCGACTATACATTAAATATAAAAGGGACAGTTGATGGGAAAGAGGTATCCACATCTAAACCCTTTACCATTAATAACAAAGATGTAACGGAATATGTAGAGAAAACACAAGCTACTCAAGTGAAAGTAGATAATGGCATTCCAATATGGGTTTGGATAATTGGAGCGGTATTATTTGGTTTAGTAATGTTTTTGATTGGAAAAAGAAGAATGTAGAAGATTGGATATAGAATTTAATTCGCTAGAAAAAACTCATCCAACACGGTGAGTTTTTTTCTAGCGAAAGTAATATACGATTTACTCAATCGTCTTTTTCATCGCATTGTACATATTTTCCACATGGTTATCCAATTCATCACGTGACATGCGCAAGCGATCGACAGAACTACCATATCCAATCTCCATCTTTCCTTCTTCTAATCCTTGGAAAATTCCATCGGCAAAGGCATCTAATGGTTCACCACTAGTATGTAAGCCGGCACCGCCTAAATCTGTATTTACAGCAGGAGGAGCAACTTCGATTACTTCTACAGAAGTGTCGGAAAGCTGGTGTCTTAAACTCATGGTAAACGAATGCATTGCCGCTTTGGTTGCTGAATAAATCGGACCAATTGCCATTGGTGTAAAGGCTAAACCTGATGTTACATTAATAATGGTCGCATTTTCTTTATCAAAAAAATATGGCGCAAACAACATAGACAGATGGATAGAAGCTTCCATATTAATCGTGATTTCTTTGTTGAAATAACTCCAATCATTCTTAGCGTCTGCTATTAACACATTAAAACGTTGTTGAATTCCTGCGTTGTTCACTAACACATTTACTTCTGGATAGTTCGTTGTCACCCAATCGAATAGTGCAATACGGTCAGCTTCTACTGCTAGATCGCTCACAAATGTAATAAGGGTAGGGAATTTCTCTTTCGCCTGTTGAAGCATATCTTCTCGGCGACCACAAACAATAACTGTATTTCCTGCTTTGATAAACCGTTCTGCAAAAGCTAACCCGATCCCGGCGCTTCCACCTGTAATTAGAATTGTATTGCTTGAGAGTTTCATTTGGATTCCTCTTTTCGAATTATTTTATACTCTATATATAGCTACCAAATTTCTTCCTATATTCTTTCCTCTATCTTTTTCGTATACCGTGCTATTTTTACATCAATTCCTTTTAGGGATTCCCCCATTAACGATATCTCAGCGACTACATCTTGCCTGTGATTTTCCATCATTGCAAGTCGTAGCTGAATGGTGCTATCTCCTTCTATAATCCAATCCATATATTGTTTAATCTTTTTTATAGGCATATGCGTATTCTTTAAACAGATAACTGTTCCGAGGAGTTCCATTTGATTTTCTGAAAATAACCGCCTTCCAGCTTCATCACGTTCTATTAATGGAAGCAGTCCTTGCTTTTCATAATATCTTATCGTTGATTCAGGAATATTAAATTTTGCTGATGCATCACTGATATGACAATATTTCATTCGGAGACCTCCATTCATTGTCGACAGAATTAGTATACGACTTAAACTACGGTTTAAGTCAAGTAGGCTATTTAGGTAAATTTTTTTAAAAAGGAAATATAAAAAATTAGAAACTTAACCATCCCTACAAAAATATGATACGATCATCCTGAGGTGGAAATTTTGGAACAGTTAATTTATACACTTTTAGCGTACATAAATAATTCTCTAGAAAAGGACATCAATTATTCTATTGCCAATAGTTTTCTTGAAAATATCCATCATATAGAAGGATATTCTTTAGAGATGGCTGCGGAAGTATGTAATGTTGCCCCTTCTACGATAAACCGTTTTTGTAAGCGAATAGGGTTTCGTAATTTTTCAAATCTCCGAAACAGTGTTGCTTTTCAAGGTGGAATGTACGAGGCGAGAGAAAAACAGTTGAATGCAGATTCATTTGAATCAAAACTTAAGGAAAATGTGGAGATTATTGAAGGTATTCCAAAGGATCAACTAGAACGGATTATCCAAAAAATTCATGAATCTAAAAGGATTGTCATTTTAGGCTTTGAAAAACATCAAATTCAAGCGATGGAGCTTCAAAAACAATTATTTCTTCTTGGAAAGCTATGTGAATGCAATACCAATTTCTTTAAACAGCTGGAGGCATTGGCTCATTTAACAGAGGAGGATATGATTATCACGATTTCGATCCAAGGGAATATCCTCACAGAAGAGTTGGCTATAAATGATAAAATAAAGGAAGCAAACGGAAAGAAGTTATTGATTACATTTTCGGATTCAGATCGATATAAATATGTTTTTGATGAGGTCTTACGCTGTGGAGAAATCGAAAATAGTGAAGTTAGCAGCTATACGTTATTACGGTTATTTGATGTGCTCGTTTATCAATTTCAAAAGCAATATCCTGCTTAAAACTGGTCTAAAAGAGACCAGTTTTTTCCCTTTTGTAAGCGTATCATTATCTATAGGGATTAGAAAAAGGGAGGATATTATAAATGAAGAAAAGTGGATTTCCAGAAGGGTTTTTATGGGGGGGAGCTACAGCTGCCAATCAATTAGAAGGTGCTTATAACGAAGGTGGGAAGGGCTTGTCTATCTTTGATATGGTTACATTCGTTCCAAAAGAAGAACGGGGCAATGATATCGAGATGGATGTCAAAAGCAAAGTGGAATTGGAAACGCTATTAGCTGGCAAAGGCGGCGACAATTTCCCGAAACGTCGCGGGATTGATTTTTATCATCGCTATAAAGAAGACATCGCTCTTTTTGCAGAGATGGGTTTTAAAACATTCCGTCTGTCTATTTCATGGCCACGTATTTTTCCAAATGGGGACGACTTGGTGCCAAATGAAGAAGGCTTAGCGTTTTATGATAAAGTGTTTGACGAGTTAGCTAAATATGGAATAGAGCCATTAGTGACTCTATCTCATTATGAAATTCCACTGAATTTAGTGCAAAAATATAATGGATGGGTGGATCGACAATTAGTAGATTTCTTTGTTCACTATGCCGAAACAGTCTTTAATCGTTATAAAGACAAGGTGAAATATTGGCTAACTTTTAATGAGATTAATATTTCGACTCTTTCTCCATATATCGGTAGTGGTATTTTAATTGATGAAGTAGAGAATAAGGAACAAGCCATTTATCAAGCCCTGCATCATCAATTTGTAGCAAGTTCAAGAGCAGTAAAAGCATGTCATGAGATTATTCCCGATGCACAGATTGGCTGTATGCTAGCGCGAATGGAAGTATATCCAGAAACCTGTAATCCAGATGATGTGTTAGCCGCATTAGAAGAGGATCAGAAGAATTTATTTTTCACGGATGTTCAAGTGCGCGGATACTATCCAAGCTTTATGCTAAGCTACTTTGAGGAAAATGATATTCAGATTGATATGCTGCCAGGGGATGAGGAACTGCTTTTACAACACACAGTAGACTTCCTATCATTTAGCTACTACATGTCTATGGTTGCGAGTGGAGCACCAGATAAATTAAAGGAAAAAGGAAACTTCTTCTCTGGAGTGAAAAATCAGTATTTAGAATCATCTGATTGGGGATGGCAAATCGATCCGAAAGGATTACGCATTACGTTAAAGAAAATGTATGATCGCTATCAAGTGCCATTATTTATCGTGGAAAATGGATTAGGAGCTTATGATAAGGTGGAAGACGATGGCTCTATTAATGATGATTATCGCATTGCCTATATGCGAGCACATATTGAGCAGATGAAAGAAGCTATCAAAGATGGAGTTGATTTAATTGGCTACACAAGCTGGGGATGCATTGACCTAATTTCTGCAGGTACCTCTGAAATGTCTAAACGCTACGGCTTTATCTATGTAGACCAAGATGATTATGGAAATGGCACATTAAAAAGATCAAAGAAAAAATCGTTTGATTGGTACAAACAGGTGATTGCTACTAACGGTCAAGAATTATAGAATTTTAAATGACAAACAGTGCTTCTTCCTTTTATGAAGGAGTACTGTTTTTATTTTTGGGGAAATAATAGCTAGTTTAATAGAATGATTAATTGACTTTTTAGAATTAATAAACAAATCATAATATATTGATATAACAAAATGAGTATGCTAAAATGTTCCAGTCAAGCATCTTTGTGAAGGATTTTTTAGATTATTTTTCAGCGTAGAATGAATAATAATTTAATTTTTCTGATAATACACAACAATCTAAGAAGTGATATGATTCTATTTTTTATTTAAGTATCTACATAGGTTACATAAGTAATAACATTTTTTAGAATAATAATTATATTATATGTATATAAGGAGAGGTTTTAAATGAGATATCTTTCTCTATTTATGGTAGCGTTCTTATTCTTGCTTGCAGGATGTGGAAATGCAGCAGATGAGAAAAAAGAAGAAGTAGTAAAGGAAGAAAGTAATGCAAACGAAGAAACAAAAGCAAAAGAATTAACAGATGAAGACAAGAAATATATTGGCTTATTAGAAAAAGGCGACTACCAAACAATTATTGATGAAACAATTAGTCTTGGCAGCGATGCTCAAGTGAATTTTTATTTTCTAGCAAATGCGTTTAAAGCAGTTCCAGATTATTCATTAAGTCAGACATACTTGAATAAATCAAAATATATTCCAGCTGAAATTGAAGATGAAGTAAATAAGTTAAAAGAAGAGATAGATGCTAACGTGGAAAAAGAGGGAGCCTAAGCTCTTTAATCCAATTAGATTAGGTGCTTGACCTAATAGAAAGATTTAATGATGAACCTTGTCAGAAGATTTCTGGCAGGGTTTTTTATATAGTTAACAGATGACTATCTACGAAAAAAATGGTAGTACTCTGAAAGTATTAAAATCAAGAGCGTAATGTAATGAACCAATTATTAACTATTAATATTTTTATTGATTTAGGAACTTTTAGTAAGTAATATTAGATTAATAAGGGAGAGATCTTTTTGGTAAAAAAATTTATAATATTATTAGTAATTGTTTTCTTAGTAGTAATTATAATTAAAGTTAATCGAATTCCTTCAATCGAGGTTACTTCTGAAGGAAATAAAGTCTCAACAGTTCGAGGGTCTTATTGTTGGAAAGGCTTTTTAAATTCCAAATGCGAAGATTTACTTTCTCCTTATTTATTAGTTGATGAAGAAAATATTGAATCAATCAGTATTAACCAAGGATCCAAAATAAATGTAAACTTTACCCCTTCTCCTATAGATGGAAAATATGAGGCATATATTTGGCAAGGTAATGAAAAAACTGTAAAAGCAAATCTTAAAGAGGACATTTTAGAAGCTCCAACTCAAAAAGGTACCTATATTTATGAGATATCAGCTGATTGGAAAAGAGGTCAAGTAAGCTATGCCTTTATTATAGAGGTCAATTAAACTTACTCATCTGAAAGAAGGTTATATATATTATGGTTATGTATGTGTACTTTAAAATGAAACCAGATGTGTTTACAAAACTGTGGGAGGGAATTAAGTAAAATAGAAGTAAATCATTATAGGAAATGAAAAGAAGATAAAAAAAATATAATACAATTTATGTAAAAAAATAGATTACTAGTTAACATAAAACATCCTATAAACAGCAATAGGAAAAGTAAAAAGTCGGAAAACGTCCATATTGGGGGAAATTCCGACTTTTACCTTTCAGGAAATAAAAAATAGAAACTAATTATCCAAAAGGAACGTTCTCGATTTCTGCGTTTTTCTTTCTAACATTATTAAATGGATGGATAGAATATAAAATGAATGGATGGAATCAAAAATTTTATATCCTCCCCCTTAAAAAAACAAATCAACCAAAATAAAGTTGATTTGTTTCTCGTCATCCTTCATATGTTTTGTAAAAATCAATCGCCTTCTGGATATAGGCTTGTTCTTCCGGGGGTACTTCTTCTTCATGATAAATGGCGGAAACAGGACATACTGCTTCACATGCACCACAATCAATACAAATATCTGGATCAATATAAAATTGATCTGCTCCCTTTGCAATACAATCTACAGGACAAACATCTACACAATCCCCTGCTTTTTCATGCATACATGGTGAAGTTATAACGAAAGGCATTAAATCTCCCCTCCCTCATTAAATAATATTAAGATCTTATGCTGAGTAGTACTTCATTCATTCGATTTATATTTTCTCGGATCTTTACAGCACTTAAGTAATCAATCTTATCATGATAGCTTTCGGGCTGTTCCCTTTGCTCATCAATGGACATATGTTGATATTCATCAATGCCTCCTGTTGATGCTTGATAATCCTCCATTAAACTTGCTTCTAATTGTTGGACTAGATTGTTTATTCTATCCAAGCTTTGTGTCATGGAAATCGCAGTGTTAGTGATTTCTTCGTCCGATTTTGTCAGTCTATCCATTTGATCATTCTGTTCTTGTAAGTCATTTTTTACTTGCTGAAGCATCGTATCTTTGTCTGCATCTACTTTCATATGATCAAGTAATTGTAACGTGTCGCCCATCAATATTTGCAATCTTTTTGAGGCGTTTTCCATAGAGATCCCACCTTTAAGCATTGTATCTATAAAATGTACATAAAATCAGCATAATATACATGATCTTACGAGAGCTCGCGATACTTTCTAGGTGAAAAGCGAGTGATCTTTTTAAAGTTCCGGTGAAAGGATCGCAAATTATTGTATCCGCAATTCATTGCAATTTCACCAATTGGCTGTTGACTATTTTTTAACTGATAACAAGCCTGTGATATTCGATATTGGGTCAGGTATTCGGTAAAAGTCATGTTCGTAATATGAACAAAGAGCTTGGAAAGGTAAGCATAATCATATTGCAGATGCTTTGCAACGGCTTTTAATGTGCAATCCTGACTATAATGGTTATCTACATAAAGCAATATTTTATGAAATACTTTCATCTTTGTGGAGTATGCAACTGGTGTTAATTTTGTGTTCTCTACTAAATTACCACATATATCATAAAGAAAACTTTTTTGACGATAAATAGAATTGAGCGCTTGCAAATTTGGTGTTTCCTTTAAATGAATCACATTGCTTTCAGGGATAAAGCCCTTATAATTCATAAAAAAATGTCCTATTAATTCAGGTGAAAAAATAACGACACTAATATGGGAATGGTGGATTGTTTTAATTTCATGCATTTGGTTCGTAAAAATAAAGGCTGCATCATTTTTTTTTAGTATATACTCTTTTTGATCGACTCGGACGAATAGTTCCCCTTCGTTGACAATGATTAATTCATAGGCGCGATGAAAGTGAAGAGGAAAGTTGAAATTCATGAGGGTGAATTTCTCAAAGGATTCTTTTTCTTCTACGCCGTGATTTTCGAAAAAAACCACTATCTTTTCCTCCTATCCAAAAACACTAATATTGTCTTAAATTATACTACATTTTGAATAGTAACAACTTTTTAAAGTTTCTATAATGAGGACAGAGTCACAATGAAGGAGGAAGAAAAGATGGCTGTAGAATATCACGTAGCAAAAAATGGTTCAGATTTAGGAGAGGGAACGACACAGAGTCCATTTTTAACCATCAACAAGGCAGCTTCAGTTGCGGTTGCAGGAGACACCGTTATTGTGCATGAAGGGGAATATCGCGAATGGGTAAAACCGAAAAATTCAGGATTAAGCAATACAAGAAGAATTACCTATCAAGCTGCTGAAGGTGAAAAAGTAGTCATTAAAGGCTCTGAGCACATTCAAAATTGGCAGCAAGTAGAAGGTACTGTGTGGAAAACGGAACTCCCAAACTCATTCTTTGGAGAATATAATCCCTATAAAGAAGAAATATTTGGCGATTGGATTGTCTATAATCCAGGCAGACATCTAGGAGATGTATACTTAAATGGTAAATCTTTTTATGAAGCAGAAACATTAGAACAAGTTAAAAATCCTCAAAAGCAAACAGAAGTATTAGATCACTGGACAAACAAAATTGTTCCTGTACATAACCCAGAGCAAACTGTTTTTGTTTGGTTTACTGAGGTGAATGAAAATACAACAAGTATTTATGCTAATTTTCACGAGTATAATCCGAATGAAGAATTAGTGGAAATAAATGTTCGAAAAGCTTGCTTCTATCCAGAGGAAACTGGCATTAATTATATAACGGTAAAAGGGTTCGAGATGGCTCAAGCAGCAACACCATGGACACCGCCTACTGCTGATCAGCCAGGATTATTAGGTCCTCATTGGAGTAAAGGCTGGATTATTGAAGATAATATCATCCACGATTCTAAATGTAGTGGCATAAGTCTTGGAAAAGAAGGCTCTACTGGAAATAACTATCGTACAAAACGAAAAGACAAACCAGGCTATCAATATCAATTAGAATCTGTTTTCCTTGCGAGACAAGCTGGTTGGAGCAAAGAGAAGATTGGATTCCATATCGTGCGAAATAATACAATCTATGATTGCGGACAAAATGGTGTTGTAGGGCATTTAGGCTGTGTATTTAGCGAAATTTATAACAATCACATTTATAATATTGCCTTAAAGAGAGAGTTTTACGGCCATGAAATTGCTGGTATCAAACTACATGCGGCGATTGATGTGCAAATATACCATAATCGCATTCATGATTGTTCATTAGGAACATGGCTAGATTGGCAAACACAAGGAACAAGAGTCAGCAGCAATCTTTATTATCGCAATAATCGTGATTTATTCGTAGAAGTTAGCAGCGGTCCTTATATTGTAGATCATAATATTTTAACAGCAGATTATGCTTTAGATAATCATGCCCAAGGTGGAGCTTACATTAATAATTTAATTCGCGGAAAAATGGTCCACCGCAAAATGCTTGATCGTGCGACACCATATCATTATCCACATAGCACAGAGGTAGCAGGTTTTGCGGTTACCTATGGTGGCGATGATCGTTTTTACAATAATATCTTTGTTGGCGATGAGAAGCTAGAAGATGTTGGTACATCCCATTACAACGGCTATACAGCTTCCCTTGAGGAATATATTGAAACCGTTCACCAAGAGGACGGTGATCATGAATCATTTAATAAAGTAGAGCAGCCGGTTTATATTAATCGTAATGCCTATTTAAATGGTGCAGAATCTTTTGAAAGAGAAGAGGAAAGATTAGTAGAAAGTACATTTAATCCAAGCTTAAAGATAGTAGAGGAAGGAACAGAAGTATATCTATCTGTAGAACTCCCAGAGAACTTTGATACCATTTTTGGCGAGGTGCAAACAACGCAAACTCTTGAAAGAGTCCGGATTGTAGATGCTAACTTTGAAAATCCAGATGGAAGCGAAGTAGCCGTTAATACGGATTATTTAGGCGAATTGCGAGAAGCGAAAAGTGTGTTAGGACCAATTAGCACATTGAAAAAAGGGAAGAATTATGTGAAGGTCTGGGGATAATGTTTACTGAAAACTTTCCCTATTAAGAAAAAAAGCTAGTAAGTCAGAAAATGGACTTGCTAGCTTTTCTGTATGAAATTAATCGATAATTTCCAAGCCTAATAAAGCAGAAAATTGAATGGCTTGATAAGTAGAAACCTTACAGCCTCTTAAATCTGATGGAGATACCATTAGTGATTGGAAAGTCGATGTACTAATGTCTACACCGTTAAGGGAGGTCCTTTCAAAATTCGCTCCGTCCATGATACACTTATTAAATTCAACTTTCTTAAAGATACAATCATAAAAATCAGATGATTCTACTGGTGAGTCTTGAAAACGAACTTTTTCTAATTTGGAGCTCCCAAAAGCAGCTAAATTTAATAAAGAATCCTTAAATTGAACATTACCAAGCCGAGAGTCCGTAAAATCGACACCTAATAATTTGCAATTGCTAAATGTACATTTATGTATCGAAGAAATACTCATTTTCGCGTTAGAGAAATCACAGTTTTCAAATACAACATCTGTCATTTCAATACCAGAAAAATCAGTGCTGATAAATTTGCAATTTTTAAGAACCATTTTAGATAATCGTACTTTATTTAATACTTCATCATTAAAAACCGAATGCTGAATTTGGCACATTTCTAGTTCTAATTCTTCCTCATATAAAATATCGTGAAAATTCCTTGAAGGTAAATCTGCTGGAATTTTTGGTGCTTCTATTTTCATCTAATTACTCCTCTCCAGTTACTTTCCTGTGTCATTAACTATAATTAAATTGAAAGTGAAAGGAAAGACTGTATTTTTTAATGCAGTTATGTACAAGCACAATTAGCTATTACATAACTTCCCAATTTCAAGGAACAATAGAAAGTGGAGGTGATTAGCATGCCAAACAGAAAAGCAGACCCATCAACTATTGGATTAGGTTCCACACAACCTGAAGGACAAGGAACAACTACAAAGGAAACGGGGAGAACGAAGGCAGATTCTTCTCGGAAAAAACAAAAGAAGTCTTAATTATTATTAACATGAGCAAACAGGCGGAAGAAATTCCACCTGTTTTTTTTGTATTTTCGTTTAGATGTTAGTTAGAGTCTAGTATTGGCACGATTTATGCCTATCGCTAATTGAAAATTGGAGACAGGATTGAGCTGTATGATCCAAAGGGAGGCGGATATGATCCAAAAACGAAATAAATGATCCAAAGCCAAGCGGATATGATCCAAAAACGAAATAAATGATCCAAAGCCAAGCGGATATGATCCAAAAACGAAATAAATGATCCAAAGCCAAGCGGATATGATCCAAAAACGAAATAAATGATCCAAAGCCAAGCGGATATGATCCAAAAACGAAATAAATGATCCAAAGCCAAGCGGATATGATCCAAAAACGAAATAAATGATCCAAAGCCAAGCGGATATGATCCAAAACCAATAAATAATCCAAAGCCAAGCGGATATGATCCAAAAACGAAATAAATGATCCAAAGCCAAGCGGATATGATCCAAAACCAATAAATGATCCAAAACCAGGAGGATATGATCCAAAAATTACATAAATAATCCAAAGCCAAGCAGATATGATCCAAAACCAAATATATAACCCAAACACACCAAACCACTATCTATAAAAAACAAAATTCCTATTTTGCTTACAAATATTAATATTTTTCAAGACTAGAATTCATGTGAAATCGTGATAGAATTAAAAAATCAGTGTGTAGAGATATTGGTATAGTTTAACTGACCAAAAATATATGTCGCATGATACGTCTGCCATCTGAAATTATTAATTTTTCGGAGGGTAAAAACATGTATAAGGAAGATAGATTGCCTCAAAATCCAAAAGAAGGCATCATATTTATGTTAATTATTTCAATTATTTCAGTTAACACTATTGCACCGGTTATTATGGGGCTTCAATTAGGTTTTAGTAAGGAAAATTACTTAGAAACCTTGAAGGTCATTCCGTTTATGTGGATTATCGTTATGCTGTTAGTAAGATTTGTTGCGGGACCAATAGTTGGAAAAGCGATGCCAAAATTCGTTGGAAAAACAGATGGATTTAATGCAAGAGTGTTATTAAACATTGTAATGAATGTTACGGTTTTATCCATTCTTCTTACCATTATCGGTAATTGGGTTGGTACTAAACAAATAAGCCTTGAACCTTTTCAGAATTTCTTTCACAATTGGTTTAGGAACTTTGGGGTAGCATTTTGGATTGAGTTAATTATTGCACAGCCAATAGCTAGATTTGCGATGAAAAAATTACATGCAAAACAGGCACAGAAAGCAGAGCTTGTTAATCCTTCTTAAATTCTTACAGCCGGTCGGTTTTAATAAAAACCAATCGGCTTTTTATATGCAAACTAATTGCTTAAGTAGGGGATGGTTTCTTACTTTTAAGAGAAAATTAATAGATAGGTTATCATGGTTGACACATACTATTATGATGTTATATAATTATCTCGAATTCAAGATAATTGAAAGGGAGATTATCATGGATAATAAGGAATTATTAACATATGATGAAGATTTATCTTTAAAGATATTTGTCGTTTTATCGAGAGCTTTGCAATCGATTAAGAAACGAGTAGAAGAAGATATAAAATGTCTTGGACTAAATCCAACAGAGTTTTCTGTTCTTGAATTAATCTACAGTAAAGGGGATCAGCCAATTCAAAAGATTGGTGAAAAAGTGCTGATTGCGAGTAGCAGTATTACTTATGTTGTAGATAAATTAGAAAATAAAAAATTAATCAGAAGAAAGCCATGTCCGAACGACCGCCGGATTACTTATGCGGTTATTACGGAAGAAGGCACCGAACTAATGGACAAAGTCTTTCCGAAGCATAAAGCGGCCATGAGAGAAATATGTGGTGGATTAGAAACAAAAGAAAAAGAAATATTAATTGAACAGCTGAAAAAATTAGGTCTCCATGCACAAAGCATGTAATTTTTTTTGAATAATATCTCGAATTAATAATATTTTAATTCGGAATAATTTAAAGCTATCATAATTTTATAAAAATCATACAAATGATTTTCTAACTAATATCGAATATTAAAGAGTAAAGCAGTGATTATAAGGAATAGGAGTGAACGAAATGTCCAAAAAAACAAGTGGAATTCACCACATTACAGCAATCGTAGGTCATCCTCAAGAAAATGTTGATTTTTATGCAGGAGTACTAGGATTACGCTTAGTAAAACAAACAGTAAACTTTGATGATCCAGGAACCTACCACTTATATTTTGGAGATGAGGGTGGGAATCCCGGAACGATTATTACTTTCTTCCCATGGGTTGGCGCGCGCCAAGGTGTTATTGGAGATGGGCAGGTTGGAGTAACTTCTTATGTAGTTCCAAAAGGAGCACTTTCATTTTGGGAGAATCGATTAACGAAATTTACTATTCCTTACTCTAAAATAGAGCGCTTTGGAGAAGAATACTTGGCATTTACTGATCCACATGGATTATTGCTAGAAATTGTGGAAAGAGAAGAAGGAAAAAACAATAGCTGGCAATTCGGTGAGATTACATCTGAACATGCAATTAAAGGATTTGGTGGCGCTACTTTGTTCTCAAAGCAGCCAGAAAAGACAGCAGAGGTTTTAGAAAAGGTAATGGGATTTGAAAAGGTTGGGGAAGAAGGAGAATATGCAAGATTTCGTTCTTTCGGCGATATTGGAAATGTCATTGATCTTAAAGTAACTACAGGTAGAAGTGGCTCAATGGGTGTTGGAACAGTTCATCATATCGCTTTTCGAGCAGTGGATGATGCGGATCAATTAAATTGGCAGAAGCATGTTTCTTCTAATGGATATCATGTTACGCCTGTTCAGGATCGAAACTATTTTAACGCTATCTATTTTAGAGAGCATGGGGAAATTCTTTTTGAAATTGCAACAGATCCTCCAGGCTTTGCAATTGATGAGTCCCAAGAAAAAATGGGAGAAAATTTAATGCTGCCAAGTCAATATGAGCAATATAGAGAGCAGCTAGAACGAAGATTAATACCGATTGATGTACGAAACCTCGATTAATTTTGTAAAGGGTGATTTGATGCGTTCTATTGATCCAAAGACGATTTCAGAAAGAGAAAATTATAAATTTCTTATTGGAAGCATTATTCCAAGGCCGATTGCTTTTGTTACTAGTTTGTCAGAAGAAGGGGTCTTAAATGGTGCTCCTTTTAGCTACTTTAATATCGTATCTTCTAATCCTCCGATGGTGTCTTTATCAATTCAGCGCTCCAATGGTAACCAAAAGGATACAGCGAGAAATATTTTAAACAAGAAGGAATTTGTTATTCATATTGTGGATGAACATAATGTGGAGCAAATTAATCATACGGCAGCAACACTTTCTCCCAGTGAAAGCGAGGTAGAATTGGCGAAGCTAACGCCAATTGAAAGCAGTAAAATCAGTGTGCCTGGCATCAAAGAAGCAAAAGTTCGCTTGGAATGTATGTTGGAGCACGCATTAGAATTAGGGGATACAAATGCCCAGGCTGGCTGTGATTTTCTTATCGGAAGAGTGGTGCAATACCATATTGAGGAAGAGATTTACGAGGAAGGCAGAATTGACCCAAGAGGATTAGGAGCTGTCAGCAGATTAGCTGGAAATGACTATGCGAAAATTGGTGAAATCTTTACGAAAGAAAGACCCAAATAATTTCTCGAATGGAGAGGAGAATAATGCTAAGATCAGCAGGGATTCATCATATCTCAGCAATGGTGAATGATGCACAAAGAAACA
Source organism: Niallia sp. FSL W8-0635 (assembly GCF_038007965.1). Taxonomy (GTDB): domain Bacteria; phylum Bacillota; class Bacilli; order Bacillales; family Cytobacillaceae; genus Niallia. The sequence continues at coordinate 976,211 of NZ_JBBOYD010000001.1, forward strand.
TCGATTTTTATGCTAGTATTCTTGGATTAAGATTAGTGAAAAAGACGATTAATTTCGATCGTCCTGAAGTATATCATTTATATTTTGGGAATGAAACTGGCACACCAGGAACAGTAATTACCTTCTTTCCATGGGAAAAACAGTTAAAAGGTAGAATTGGCACAGGGCAAGTTGGCGTTACTAGCTATATTATACCACCTGGTTCGAGTGAGTTTTGGATGAATCGTCTTCTTCGCTACGGCGTGAAAGTGGAAAGTTCCAGTAGATTTGACGAAAGGTATTTGCAGTTTACTGACCCAGATGGGATTCTCATTGAATTAGTGGAACGCGAGGAAGGTCCACTAAATAATTGGCAAATGGGTGATATTCATTCATCTGTCGCAATTAAGGGATTTGGCGGGGCTACGTTACATTCTGCTCAGCCAAATAAAACCGCAGATGTACTTGAAGGTATATTAGGTTTCACATGTGTTGGAGAAGACGCAGGGTATTTACGTTTTTCATCTGATTCACAGCTAGGCAATGTGATTGATATCAAGCTAATTCCATCTGTGCGTGGGTTAATGGGAGCAGGAACGGTCCATCATATTGCTTGGCGAGCAAAAGATGAAAAAGAGCTTCAGCAATGGAGAACTGCTCTATTAGAAAAAGGGTATTATCCAACAGAAATCAAAGACCGCAATTATTTTGAGGCATTATATTTTCATGAAGAAGGTGGTATTCTTTTTGAAATAGCTACTGATGGACCTGGATTTGTGGTAGATGAACCATTAAACAACCTAGGTGAGAAGCTTATGTTACCTGAGTGGTTAGAAGAAAAACGAGACGAATTAACAGCTGCTTTGCCTAAAATAGCGGTAAGAACCTTAGAGGAGGAGAAGGAATGAAACATATTTTCAATAAAGGGAAAGATCCAAAAAAGCCAACATTTTTGATGCTGCATGGGACAGGTGGAACAGAATTAGATTTATTGCCTCTTGCTGGCATGATCGATGATGAAGCATCGGTACTAAGTGTACGCGGGAATATTCTAGAAAATGGGATGCCACGTTTTTTCAAGCGTTTAGCAGAAGGTATCTTCGATGAAGAGGATTTAATTTTTCGTACAAAAGAATTAAATGAATTTCTAGATGAAGCTGCTGAAAAATATGAATTTGACAGAGATAATATTATTGCGATTGGTTACTCTAATGGTGCTAATATTGCAGCAAGCTTATTATTTCATTATCAGGATGCGTTAAAAGCAGCGATTCTTCATCATCCAATGGTTCCAAGAAGAGGAATTACTCTTCCTGATTTAACAGGAAAAGGAGTATTTATTGCAGCCGGAACGAATGACCCTATTTGTTCACCAGAAGAATCAACAGAGTTACAAACATTGCTTGCGGCCGCCAATGCTAATGTAGAAATACATTGGGAAAATAGAGGCCATCAATTAACAGCACAAGAAGTAGAAGTAGCTGCAAAATGGTACGCTACATTCGCTCAATAGATAATCTAGCTAAAAAAGAAAAAACAATCATAAATTTCTATTAATAGGGAATAAGAAGAATAGCTAACATTGGAAAGAGTTGATTTCAGTGGAGGTAGTTTCTTATAAGTTTCCGAGCATAATAATTAAAAGTAGGTGTACTTATGGGATTTTTAAAAAAATTATTTGGAAAATCAAAGGAGATGGAAAGTATGTCAAATGTTAAAGTAGCAGTAGTTTTTTATAGTATGGGTGGAACAAACTATCAACTAGCTCAATGGGCGGCAGAAGGAGCAAAAGAAGCGGGAGCAGAAGTTAAAGTAGTAAAAGTACAAGAATTAGCTCCACAATCTGTTATCGACAGCAATGAAGCATGGAAAGCAACAGTAGATGCAACAAAAGACGTTCCTGTTGCATCATCAGAAGATATTGAATGGGCAGATGCCATTATTTTCAGCGTTCCTACACGATTTGGTACAATGCCATCTCAAATGAAACAATTCATTGATCTACAAGGCGGACTATGGGCAACTGGGAAAACGGTTAACAAAGTAGTAAGTGCGATGACTTCTGCACAAAATCCACATGGTGGTCAAGAAGCAACATTATTATCTCTATATACTTCTATGATGCATTGGGGTGCAATTATTGCTACTCCAGGTTACACAGATCCAGTTCTTTTCGGAGCAGGTGGAAATCCGTATGGCACAAGTGTAACAGTTGGACAAGATGGTAAAATGATTGAAGACGTTCAAGGAGCTGTAAAACACCAAGCTAAACGTACTGTTACAGTTGCAGAATGGGTTAAAAAAGGAAATCAATAATTTATTTCTAAGAAATGCTAAGGAAGAACCAGGAGTAATGACTTCTGGTTTTTTATTTATGTGAAAAGGCTTTATTGTTGCAAAAACAAAAAAAGGAAGATTTTTATATTGACACTACCTTAAAATAACATCATCATGAAAAAAGTAAATCCGACTATATTAATGGGGAAAGGGTGTTTTGGAGTGGCAACTTCAGCAAACGTTCAATCGACTCAAAATGCAAAGAGTCTACCTGAACAACAAAAAGGATTAAAGGCTCCACAGATGCCTTTAATTATCGGTGGACTTATTGTTGCAGCAATTCTATTAGTCTACTTAATAATAACACAAAAGAGTATGCAGCCTATACTATTGGTTTTAGGTCTTTTACTTGGTTATACATTGTTTCATGCTCGTTTTGGTTTCACATCAGCATTTCGCAGACTTGCATCAGTTGGTAATGGGCAAGCATTGCGTGCACATATGTTAATGCTAGCAGTGGCAGTATCGTTATTTGCACCAATCTTAGCATACGGCATTTCATTCTTTGGAACAGGAGCAACAGGTTATGTATCACCAGTTGGTGTGAGTCTTGTTGTCGGTGCCTTCATGTTTGGAATCGGAATGCAGCTTGGCGGTGGATGTGCATCTGGTACCTTGTATGCAGTAGGTGGGGGACGTTCTGTTGCGTTCGTAACACTATTATTCTTTATTATTGGTTCCACAATCGGGGCAGCTCATCTGTCATTTTGGACAGAGGAACTACCATCCTTTGCACCGATTTCGTTAGCAACATCAACAGGTCTTGGCTATGGTGGAGCTTGGCTTGTATCAATCATCTTATTTGGGGTAATTGCGTGGATTACATTGGTTGTGGAAAGAAAAAGAAAAGCACCAAAAATGGCTCCACTTCCAACAACAACAGGCTGGAAACGAATTTTCCGCGGTTCATGGCCATTATTTGCAGCGGCAATCGTGTTAGCTGTCCTTAACGCTTTAACATTGATGACTCGTGGTACGCCATGGGGAATTACATCAGCGTTTGCTTTATGGGGTTCTAAAGTAGCGCAATTCTTTGGAATGGATGTAGCAAGCTGGGGATTCTGGCAAGGGAATGCACAAGCTCTAGAAGCATCTATTTTTGCAGATTCTACTACAATCCTTAATTTCGGAGTAATTCTTGGTGCATTCTTAGCATCAGCAGCAGGTGGATTATTTAAATTTTCTAAAGTGACACTTGGAAATGTGCTTGCATCAATTATTGGTGGTTTACTAATGGGTTATGGCTCACGTCTAGCATTTGGCTGTAACGTTGGTGCCTATTTCGGCGGTATCGCATCATTCAGTGTACACGGTTATGTATGGGGAATTCTAGCATTAGGCGGAACGTTCGTAGCCTTGTACCTTCGTCCATTATTTGGACTTTCTGTACCAAAATCAAAAGATTCATTCTGTTAATCAAAAAAGTAGGTTATCAACTTTTGTTGGTGCCTATTTTTTTTATTTTAAAATAGGGTCTTTTTGTTTATTTTCAGAAAATTCTTTCGAAAGGATAGATAATAAATGAATAATTTTTTATACTATTTAATGAAACAACCACTTATTAGAATCTTCACAGTTGCGTTGTATAAGGGGTAGGAGGTGTTATATGGTTTTCCAACTCTAGTTTAACAGAGATTTACAAACGCTTAATAGTAGGTTAATAGAGAGTTTCTACAATAAGGGAGAATAGTTGACAAAAACAGTGTTAAATCGAGTAGCTTCATTTGCGGTCAACGGACTAATTTGGGGAGGAACTGTTTAATGAAGAGGAAGAATCAGCTTGCAATTTTTTTAAGCGCTTTTACAACACTTGCACTTTTAGTATCTATTGTTTTACCAGTTAGTACATACGCTGAGGAGAGTAGCGATAGCTTTAAGCTAACTATTATGCATATGAACGATACACATGCACATGCTGATCTATTACCAAATATGATTACAGCGATTAAAGAGGTACGTGCAGAAAATCCTGAAGCTTTATTATTTAATGCGGGGGATGTTTTTTCTGGTACATTATATTTCAACGAATATCATGGAAAAGCAGATTTAGCGCTATTAAATATGATGGATTTGGATACGATGGTATTTGGTAACCATGAATTTGACTTAGGCTCTAGTGAGGATGGTCATAAGTCCTTATCAGAGTTTGTTTCCGCTGCAAAATTCCCTCTACTTGGGACGAATGTAGATTTTTCCGGTGATGCATTTATGAATAAGCTTGTTAAAAATGAGTTTACCGATTCACCAGAAGATGGAAAAGTTTTTGATGGTATTGTTAAAGAAGTAAATGGAGAAAAGATTGGAATATTTGGTTTAACGACAGAAGATACAGCGAATATTTCAAGTCCTGTAAATGTAAAATTCCTAAACTATATTAAAGAGGCAGAACGAGCTGTACAAGCCTTTGAAGAAATGGGAATTAATAAAATTGTTGCCGTAACACATCTTGGTTATGATAGCAATCCTGATTTTGGGAACGATTTACAGCTAGCTACGTATGTAGATGGAATTGATGTAGTGGTTGGTGGACATTCTCATACCCAGTTAAATGAGCCAGTTGTTGTGACAAAAGATGAGAACGGTTCAGAAAAAGATCCGACTGTTGTTGTTCAAGCCTATCAGTATTCGCAATTATTAGGTAAACTTCAGGTGGAGTTTGATGAAAATGGTGTAGTTATTGGACAAGCTGGACAGCTAATTGATGTTGCTAGTAAAGAAGCAGATTTAGAAGCTGCTGCAGTTTTAGCTCCATATAAAGAAAAAATAACTCAGCTTTCTACACAGGAATCTGGAGCAATCGCTAAGAAAACTCTAGCAAATCCGCGTCTTACGGACAGTGATGTAAGTGTCCGTGCAAATGAAACAGAATTAGGAAATCTAGTAACTGATGCAATGCTCGCAAAAGCAAAAGAAAGATATCCAGAAACAGTCATTGCATTCCAAAATGGTGGCGGAATCCGTGCGGCAATCGAGGAAGGTCCAATTACAATTGGAGAAATCATTGCGGTGCTTCCATTTGGAAATGATCCAGTAGTTGTAGAACTATCTGGTGAGGAAATTAAGCAAATTCTTGAGCATAGTGTAAGTCAAGCTCCTGCAGAAAGCGGTGGTTTCCTTCATGTTGCTGGCATGAAATTTACGTATGACAGTACAAAAGAGTCTGGCTCTCGTGTTGTATCCATGTATGTAAATATAAATGGAGAATACGAAGAGATCCAAGCAAATCAAAAATATCTTGTAACGACAAATAACTTTACTGCTAAAGGCGGAGATGGATTTGACGTATTCGCTAAAGCATATCAAGAAGGTAGAGTCCAAGATATTGGTGAAATTGATTGGGAACAGCTTCGTAAATACATGGTCGAGGATTTAAGTGGAGTAGTCGATCCTGTCCTAGAAGGACGAATTACTGATCTACTTGGGGCAGATTTAGAAGAACCAGGGGATGAAGAAGGAGAGGTTACACCAGAGGAACCAGAAGGAGAAAATCCTGAAACAGATGAACCAGAAGTAAATGATCCAGAAACTGGTGGAGATATAGACAATAGTAACGATACAGATGATTCAACAGATGAAACAAGTTCAGACTCCGACCAAGATAATACGGACAGTGGTGATGAATCTGGTATTGGAAATGATACTGATTTAGAGCAGGATGTCAACAATAATCAAGGCTCTAAAGAAACAGTTTCCAATACTTCTGGAGGAAATGCTCTTCCGAATACAGCTACAAGTATGTACACAATGCTTTTAGTAGGTGGAATTTTACTAGTAGCAGGCATTGGATTCCTTTTATTTAGAAAGGTGAAGTATTCTAAGGCTTAATTAATAAAATTGTCCTTCTGTAAGGCAATCATTACTTTAACAGAAGGACGATTTTTATGATGGGAAAATTTCCTTCCTAAAATTCCAAAATTTTTTTCATCAAAGTATAGACAAAACAAATAGATGTGATAAAATTATCTTTAATTAGAGATAATTTATTTCAAAGTAATTTATCGATAGCAATCTCTAATCAGTTTACCTTGTAATTTTTTATAAAGATCAAGGGAAACTAATTTTTTTAATAAATATCTTGAATTCAAAGTAAAAAACAAAAGGAAAATGGGAGGAATTTTAAAATGGCAAAATGGACAGTAGATCAATCACATTCTAGTGTAGGATTTGAAGTTAAACATATGATGGTTTCAAAGGTAAAGGGGCAATTTGGTTCTTACACAGCAGACGTAGAAGCTGCAGATTTAACAGATCTAACAACAGCTAGCATTGCATTCAAATTTGATGTAACAAGTATTAATACACATAGCGAAGATCGTGATAACCACTTAAAATCAGGCGATTTCTTCGATACAGAAAAATATCCTACAATTGATTTTAAATCAACATCTATTACAAAAGATGGCGATGACTACAAAGTAACAGGTGATTTAACAATTAAGGACGTTACAAAGCCAGTTACATTTGATGTAGAATTTGGTGGAAAAGGCACAAACCCATGGGGCGTAGAAGTTTACGGCTTCGAAGCAGAAACAAAAATCAACCGTGAAGATTTCGGACTTACTTGGAACGCAGTACTTGAATCAGGCGGTGTACTTGTAGGAAAAGACATCAAAATTAAAGTAGAGCTAGAAGTAAACCCAGCATAAGGAATCAGAGGGACGGTTCTTATGTATCCGAAAGGATGCGTGAGAATCGTCTTTTTTTATCTAAAAAAGAAAAGGTTTACATTTTCACTTGAAAAGATAGAAAATTCTTCCTATAATAAAGATTTGAAAGTACTTCTTCTATTAATAGTTTAATGGGTTAAGTTTTGTAGATAAATGTAATCGTTATCAACGTAAAATGTTTACGAATGTACAAAAAAGTATAACCCTTAAATGATTTGGCAATTCGGTGTTATTTTCCTCTCTTTATACTAGTTTAGTATTTTACTATTTCCATCGAGATATTACTAAAAAAAGTGTCACATTATTCTCAAATAAAGCTACTTAAGTTAATATTTTTTTTAAAAAGTGTAGGTTAAAATCTTTCCTTCTATAAAATCTGTATTATCCATAAGTGTAACAATGCAAATAAAATGAACGATAAAGGAGTGGCTCATGGATGATTAATGTGGCTATCATTGGCTTAGGAGCGATTTCCAATGCGCATATTAAGGGGTATTTACAGTTTAAGGATGAGTGTAAAATAGTTGCGCTTTCCGAAATTTATAAAGACAAGGCATATCAAGTTGCCAAGGATTTTCAGTTAGATGTTGCTGTATATGATGATTATAAGGAGCTTTTAAAACGAGCAGATATTGATTTAGTATCTGTTTGTACTCCACCATTTACACATGCGGAAATCTCGATTGCTGCGATGAATGCTGGAAAACATGTATTAGTGGAAAAACCAATGGCTTCCTCCATTGAAGAATGTCATGCAATGAATGAGGCTGCGAAAAAGAATAAGCGAGTTTTATCGGTTGTTGCTCAAAATCGTTTTACCAATCCAATGATGAAATTGAAAAAAGTGTTAGATACAAAATTAATGGGACCCATTGTACATACACAGGTAGATTCCTATTGGTGGAGAGGGTATAGCTATTATGATTTATGGTGGAGAGGAACTTGGGAAAAAGAAGGTGGAGGATGCACGTTAAATCATGCTGTACACCATATTGATATTTTGCAATGGATGAATGGAATGCCAACAGAAATAACGGCTGTTGCAAGCAATGTAGCTCATGATAATGCAGAGGTGGAAGACATATCCATCGCCATCTTGAAATATGATAATGGGTCGTTAGCTCAAATTACGAGTTCCGTTATTCACCATGGGGAAGAGCAGCAATTAGTTTTCCAAGGAAAAAATGCTCGAGTATCTGCACCTTGGAAGGTGAAAGCATCTAAATCAAAAGATAATGGATTTCCTGAAGAGGACACAGTATTAGAAGAAAAAATCCAACAAGTGTATGAGTGTTTGCCAGCTATTCCTTATGAGGGACATACAGGTCAAATTCATGATGTCCTTCTAGCAGTGAATGGAGAGAAGGCGCTGTTAAGCGATGGAATTCAAGGACAGCAAACCCTTGAATTAATCAGTGCTATTTATCAGTCGGCACATACAGGTAAAACAGTTAAATTACCATTAACAAAAGAAGATCCATTTTTTACAAGAGAGGGAATCCTTCAACATGCAAAGAAGAGGTAGCAAAGGGACGGTTCTACTGCTTCCCATAGGTTCTCTTTTACAATAATAATCATTCTTGAAAGGGTGTTTAATATGTTGACTAAAGCCAAATATCAAGAAGTACAAATGCGTACCCTGGAATTATTTAATCAGGCAGGAATCATATTAAGTGAATCAGAACAGGCCGCTATTGAAGTGGCAGACTTTGGTTTGGGCCAAATAGATACACAAGGATTACAATTAATCACTTATATTAATAATAATCATTATTGTGCAAAGGAATTAGTCTTATTCCCAAATCAAACATGCCCAGAGCATAAGCATCCACCGATCAATAATAGTGCAGGGAAAACAGAAACCTTCCGATGCAGATTTGGAAAAGTATACTTATATGTGGAAGGGGAAGCAACAGCAAATATAAAAGCAATAGTTCCGGAAGCTAGCAAAGAATACTACACCGTCTTTCATGAAATAGAATTAAATCCTGGTGACCAATACACAATCCCACCAAATACCCTTCATTGGTTCCAGGCAAGTGAAGAAGGAGCAATCGTCTCCGAGTTTTCAACCACAAGCAGGGACGAACACGACATTTTTACCGATCTAAATATAAAGAGAATTTCAGAGATAAAGTAAGCAGAGGGACGGTTCTATTGCTTCCTTTTTGAGGCAAATGAACCGTCCGAAAAGTTGAAGAATTCTTAGCTGAAAAAATGTGAACGATTAATTTAGATACTTTAGAATAGGAAGCTATTACATTTTCTATGTTTAATAGGTTGATGAAAAAACAGCCCTATATAAATAAAAATAAAGTTAAATGCAATTAACGAAAAGGAGCCCTCTATTAATGAATAAGAAAATGCTTTTTAATGATGGATGGGAATTTGCAAAAACTAGCGTAGAAGAAACAGATAGTAGACACTTAAACTTTGCACCAATTGATTTGCCACATGATTGGCTGATTTATAATACGCTTGATCTCTATGAATCTAGCATTGGCTGGTATCGTAAAAGCTTTACCTATTCGAAGAAACAAGGGGAACAGCTGCTGCTATGTTTTGATGGTGTATATATGGATTCAACTTTGTATGTAAATAATGAGTTTGTTGGGGAATGGAAAAATGGTTATTCCTCGTTTGAGCATGATATTACAGCTGCTATGGTGGATGGCGAAAATAACATACTTGTAAAGGTTGTATATAAAAGCCCTAATAGTCGTTGGTATTCAGGAGCCGGAATTTACCGAAACGTTTGGCTTAAAACAAGAGAGAATAATCATCTCGTGACAGATGGAATCTATATCGCAATGAATCAACAGGATAATCGTTGGCATATTGAAGTCGAAACAGAATTAGCACTTAATCAAGATGTACACCTTACCCATTCTATTATTTTTAAAAATCAAGAAATTGCAGCTGTCTCCGAAACGATAGAAGCAGGAACGGAAAGTATGGTCTTAAATCAGCAAAAGCTAATTGTCGATCATCCGTTGCTATGGAGCACAAACGAGCCCCATCTTTATCAGCTTCAAACAGAATTGCAAATGAATAATCCAGAAAGAACGACAATTGAAGCTGTTAAACAAAGCATTGGTTTTCGAAGTATTATTCTCGATTCAAAGCAAGGATTTCGTTTAAATGGCAAAAGGATGAAGCTAAATGGGGTTTGCGAGCATCATGATTTGGGAGCATTAGGAGCTGCATTTAATAAAACAGCTTTAAAAAGAAGGCTGGAAATACTGAAAGAAATGGGTGTAAATGCAATTAGGACAGCGCATAATATGCCTGCAAAGGAATTAATGGACCTAGCTGATGAGATGGGTTTTCTTGTGGTATCAGAAGCTTTTGATATGTGGGAAAGACCAAAGACGAAGTATGATTATGCACGTTTCTTTAAGGAATGGGTACCAATCGATGTGAAAAGCTGGGTGAAGAGAGATCGAAATCATCCAAGTCTTTTGATGTGGAGTATCGGAAACGAAATTTATGACACACATGCAGATGAGCGAGGGCAAGAAATAACAAGAATGTTAATGGAAGAAGTACATAAATATGATCCGAAGCAAAATGCTTGGGTGACGATTGGCTCCAATTATATGCCATGGGAAAATGCTCAAAAATGTGCGGATATTGTGAAGGTAGCAGGCTATAATTATGGCGAAAAATATTATCATAAGCATCATGAAGAGCATCCAGATTGGATTATTTATGGAAGTGAAACCGCATCTGTAGTTCAAAGCAGGGGAATTTATCATTTTCCTTATGAAAAATCAATTCTTGCTGATGATGATGAACAGTGTTCTGCACTTGGAAATAGCTCCACTAGCTGGGGGGCAAAGTCAACAGAAGCTTGTATTATAGCAGATCGAGATGCCCCCTTTTCTCTGGGTACTTTTATTTGGACAGGTTTTGACTATATCGGGGAGCCAACTCCTTATCATACGAAAAATGCCTATTTTGGCCAAATTGATACAGCTACTTTTAAAAAGGACTCCTATTATATTTATCAAGCGGCATGGACAGATTACCGGGAAAAACCGATGGTGCATCTTTTCCCTTATTGGGATTTTAGCGAAGGGCAAATGATTGATGTCCGTGTATGCTCCAATGCGCCGAAAGTGGAATTGCAGCTTAATGGGACTACGATTGGTTCCCATGCTATCGATCATGAGAATGGAACAGAGCTTGTAGGATGGTGGAAGATTCCTTATGAAAAAGGTGTGTTAACTGCTATTGCCTATGATGAAGCAGGTAATATTATTGCAACAGATACAAAAAAATCCTTTGGGGATGCGAAGAAAGTTTGTTTGAAAGCAGATAAACAATTACTGACTGCGAATGGAAATGATATTGTTTTTGTCGAAATTGCAACAGAGGATCAGAATGGGAACGAAGTCGAAAATGCCACAAATCGTGTGAATGTAAATGTGACGGGCGCTGGTCGTTTGGTTGGTCTAGATAATGGGGACAGTACGGATTATGACCAATATAAAGGGGTAAGTAAAAGGTTGTTTAGTGGCAAGCTAATGGCAATAATTGCTGCAACAACAGAACCTGGAAAAATTCAAATAGAGGTGACCTCTAAAGGATTAGATAGTGAAATCCTAGAGCTTGAATCTCTTCCAGCAAAGGCATCAGAACTAATTGGAATTTCGGCAACCATAAAAAATACAGTTACACCAATCGTAATGGGAAGAGAAGAAGAAATGCCTCTTCGTAAAATTGAAATGATAAGTGAATCAGGGCAACTATTTGATCCAACAAGAACAGAGATGTTCGTGCATGCTAAGCTACTTCCAGCAACTACTTCTTATCAAGAAATAGAGTGGAGTGTTGTAACCGATGCTGGTATTGCATCGAATATTTCAAAGGTGGAAGTGCATGGAGATAAGGTAAAGGTCATTGCTTTAGGAGATGGAGAATTTCATCTTCGCTGCACGAGTAAGAACGGTACCGATAAAATAAAGCTCATTTCCGAGCTAGAGTTTAAGGCGATTGGACTTGGAAAAGCCTATAAGGATCCGTATGGGTTTATCTCTGCAGGTTTATATGACTACAGCAAAGGTGAGGTTACGAATGGAAATGAACGAGGAGTCGCCACTAGCAGGGACGGTGTAACGCAAGTGGGCTTTCGTGAAATAGACTTTGGAAATTATGGCTCAGACAAAATTACGATTCCGATTTTTGCCCTATCAGATGATGAGTATCCAATCCAAATTTGGGAAGGCATGCCAGAAGAAGAAGGCAGCGAGCTGGTAGCGGATATGATTTATCAAAAGCCATCTAAGTGGAATGTTTATCAGGAAGAGACATATCAATTGTCGAAAAGACTTCGTGGAATCAAGTCGATTTGCTTTGTTTTACAGCAAAAGGTTCATATTAAAGGCTTTTACTTTGAAAAGAAGAATCAGGCGTTTGAACGTAATTACGCATCTGAATGTAACCATATTTATGGGGATACCTTTGAAGTGAAAGAACATTGTGTAGAAGGAATTGGCAATAATGTTTCATTAACTTTTGAACAATTCGATTTTACAGAGGCCGGCGCAAGACAGCTTATTATTTCAGGGCAATCGCCAATTGAAAAAAATACCATTCATATACGCTTTGCAAATGAAGATGGCGAAAGCAATCAAATGGTTGAATTTCTTTACTCAGATGACTATGAAGAACGAGTATTTGAGTTGGAGAAAATAACTGGCTTGCAAAAAGTAACATTTGTCTTTTTACCAGGAAGTAATTTTGACTTTAAATGGTTTCAGTTTAAGTGATGGGAATTTAAAATGAAGCTTACCGTTAAGGACGGTAGGCTTTGTTTTGGTGGAAGAAAGGTATTTATAGGTGGTGAAGGTTGAAAAATGAAGGAGAGGGGAGAAAATCGGAGAGCACTTTGGGAAAGTGGTGTTCGTGTCAAGGGGATGAAAGCCGAAAATCGGAGAGCATCAACAAAAAGTGGCGTTCATCAACCGGATGAAAACCAAAATCGAGAGAGCACCAACAAAAAGTGGTGTTCATAAAAACAAATCAAATCCTAAATAGAAACCCCACACCAAAAATCCTTTATCAACACCACCCAGTATTTACTATCCACCAGATTCATACATAGCCTTCTTTAAGGAAAGATAAAATATACTATGGGCTTAAAATAATTAATAAAATCTTCCCTCAACATAGGGATTTTTTCCTAATAAGCTATTTAATTGCCATAAAGCGTCATAACCCTTAATATTACTATCAAGACAAGTCATTTATGTAGAGATAATTCATTCTAAAAAAAGCGATATGAATTTTCTAATTAGGAAAGGCGGCTAGGAAATTTAAGCGTAAAAAAGGGCTTGTAAAAAAATAGTCGGTTCAATCTGTGCTGGCAATTAGCAGTATTTCTCGATAAAAACGAGAAGATAAGTTAATCGTAAGTAATCTATAATACTGAAAGGAGGAAGCATGAAAAATATGGATAACAAAAAAGAAGGATCATCCCCGAAAAACGCACAATTTAATATTTTACGAAATGACCCTACAAAAGGCGATGGTGGTTACGGCGTAGGCTCTATTTCTTTAGAGAATGTTACACCGATTATTATTGATAGAGAAACGCAAGAAGTATTTATAGATATGGGTGCCTTGCATGGTAGAAGCAAGGTGGAGCAAAAGGTCTTTTTTAAGAATGTCACGAAAGAAGAGGTGGAAGCTCTAGATCCACATAAATATTGGGTAATTTGGATTGCTCTGGACAGAAACCAAAATGGCGTCCACTATTCTGGGGCAGGTGCTTGTGAAATATTGGTTGCAAAGCAAACGAAAGAAGGAAGTAGAAGAGTTTTTGGATTTAAGTCGATGCCTGAGCATGTAAATAGTCTCGATAAAGCAATCAAACGAAAATTTGCATTAGATATAATGGATGAAGAATCTAAGCAATCTTTAAAAAAGTACCTTGTTGATTTTAACAGTGAATATTGGGAGAAATCACCTGAGAAATTGAAAAATAGCCTATAAGAGGAAAGGTGAATGAATTGAAAAAATATGGAATTGATCCAAGCAAAGGCTTGGAGTTTGGAATATATACATTAGGTGATCATTTGCCAAACCCGTTAACAGGAGAGAGGGTCTCTGCTGAAGAACGTATACATGAAATCATCGAATATGCGAAATTAGCAGATCAAGCGGGTCTTGATTTCTTTAGTGTTGGGGAAAGTCATCAAGAATATTTTGTCACACAAGCACATTCTGTAGTATTATCAGCGATTGCACAAGCTACCAAAAATATTAAAATCGCTAGCTCCTCCACAATTATTAGTACCTCTGATCCCGTTCGTGTCTATGAGGATTTTGCGACAATTGATTTAATTTCTAAAGGTCGTGCAGAAATCATTGCTGGTCGTGCTTCAAGAATTGGATTATTTGAATTATTAGGCTATAATCTTCATGATTATGAGGAATTATTTGAAGAAAAATTTGACTTATTAATGAAAATTAATGCAGAGGAAATAGTGAATTGGAGCGGAGAATTTCGTGCACCATTAAGAAATGCACAAGTCTTACCACGACCTAAAAACAGTTTTATTCCGATTTGGCGAGCAGTTGGAGGAACACCAGCTAGTGCAATTAGAGCAGGTATTGCAGGTGCACCAATGTTTATGGCTCACTTAGGTGGTCCAGCATCTGTATTTAAACGTACAGTAGATGCATATCGTGAAGCAGCACGTAATAGTGGCTTTGATCCAGCGGAATTACCAGTAGCAACGGCAGGCTTTTTCTATGCAGCAGAATCCTCTCAACAAGCATTGAAGGATATGTATCCGCATATTAATGAAGGCATGAAAAAAACAAACGGTGCTGGATTTCCAAAACAGCATTTCGCACAAGGGGTAGATCCGCATAATATTATGAATATCGGAAGCCCACAGCAAATTATTGAAAAAATTCTTTATCAACACGAAATGTTTGGTCATCAACGTTATATCGCTCAAATTGACTTTGGTGGTATGCCATTTGAAAAAATTATGAAAAATGTGGAGATTATTGGTTCTGAAATCTTGCCGGCTATTAGAAAATATACAAAAAAATCGGAGGCATAAGAAATGAAGATTGTTGGATTATCCGGTTCGAAAGTAGGATCGAAAACAAGAACAGCAATGGATTACACGATGAAAGCGATCAAGGATAATTATCCTGAAGTGGAGATAACGTTACTCGACTTAGCGGATTATGATATTCCATTTAGTGATGGTAGAAACTATTTAGAATATGAAGGGGACGCAGGTTATGTTACCAAAACAATAATGGAAGCTGATGCCATTATTATTGGAACACCGGTTTTCCAAGCATCCATTCCTGCTACGTTAAAAAACATTTTTGATTTATTGCCTCAAAATGCGTTTCGCGATAAAGTTGTTAGTATGTTAGTTACAGCAGGTTCGTCGAAGCATTATTTAATTGTTGAACAGCAATTAAAGCCAATTTTGGCATATATGAAAGCACAAATTGTGCAAACCTATGTATTTATCGAGGAAAAAGATTTCTATCGTAAAGAAATCACCGATGATGATGTTCTTTTCCGTATTGAGCGATTAGTGGAAGATACAATCGTATTAACAGAAACCTATACGGAAATAAGAGAAAAAAAAGAAGCAAAATACGATTTTTAATAAAAAGTTGCAGATTTATCTAGAATGTTTTTATACATTTTAGTCTAATTAGTATTTTAAAAGGAAGAGTAAGAATGAAGGTACTAGAAGGAATTGTCAACATTCAGCGGGATATAGGTTCAGATGTATTAGTAATAAATGATATGCCTTTATCAAAATATTTCATAGATTATAACGGGGAAAGAATTTCTCTTTCTATTTTTTGTGAAAATGAAAGAACTTATACGTATGAAGGAACAGCTGATATTTTTTATTTTGAAGGAAAACAGCATTACTATAGAGGTACAAAATATGTAGATGACTTCTTTGTTGATGATAGGGATATCCGAGAACTATTAGAACAACATGAAAAGGAATCTGTAAAAATTACTCTTTCAAAAATGGACAATTAAGGAAAAGTCCGCACTTTCAAGCAGAATAGTGCGGGCTTTTTTATAGTAGATAAGAAAAAATAATTATTAACAAAGAAATGAGGAGTTAAAAATTTTCTTTCCTATTCCTTTTCTAGACATTTTTTGTTCATCTGTTTCAAATGTATGATATCATCAACGTAAGTAATAACTAGTTGCGTCATTTGGAGGAACATATGAAACGTACCTTTTTTTATACTATTTTAATTATCTCCTTTCTGATAGCGGTTGCATATTCTCTGTATTGCTATAGACAGGCTCAAATTTATGATGAGAAAATGCTAGAAGTTATATCCGAGGATTCTCCTTTACCAAAATATCATTTTGCATTAATTGGAGAGGAAATGGATCATGATTACTGGCGCTTAGTAGGAGCAGGGGCGAAAAAAGCTGCATTAGATAATGATGTTTTTGTAGAATATGAAGGACCGAAACGATCGAATCCAGAAGAACAATTGAAACTTCTGGACATGGCGATACAAGCTAAAGTGGATGGCATTATTGTGCAAGCGCTTAACGATACATTCACTCCACTGATTAATAAGGCTGTTCAGGAAGGGATACCTGTTATTACAATAGATACAGATGCTCCAGAAAGTTTACGTAATGCTTATATAGGAACAGATAATTATTTAGCTGGTCAATTAGCAGGGCAGACATTAGTAAAGGATACTGGCGGAAAAGCTAAAGTTGGGATTATTACAGGTGGAATTGATAATGCCTATAATCAGCATCAATTAAGGGTACAAGGCTTTAAAGATGCAATCGCTAAGGTAAAAGGAATTAAGATTATTGCGATAGATGAATCGAATCTAACAAGAGTACAAGCAGAAGAAAAAGCCTATAAGATGTTGAAAGAGCATGAAGATATTACCGCGTTTTATGGAACAAGCTCACTAGATGGAATCGGAATAGTAGCAGCTGCAAAATCATTAAAGAAACAGGATGACTTGTATGTTATTTCGTTTGATGCATTAGATGAGAATATCGATTTATTAAATGAAGGAAATATAAATGCTATTATCGCCCAGCAGCCTTTTGAAATGGGAGAAAAAAGCATTGAATTAATATTAAATCTTATAAAACAGAAGTCTGTTCCGATGGTGAATCATACGAATGCATCAATCGTCCATCGTAAAGATTTAGAAGCGGTAGTAGAGAAAAAGGTGAAAGCTTATGATTAGAATTCGTACGAAGCTACTGATTTATTTTGGTGTGATTTTACTTTTACTTTTACTATTATTTTGGATACGAGAACATAGTAATCAACAAGTAAAAGATTTATATGATGAGAATATGGAATATTTTTTCTTATTAAATGAAATGACGAAAGAAACAAATCAGACCTATCAATCTCTGCAAATTTATGTGCATGAGCCCTTAAAGGAAAATTTAACATTGTACATGGTAGACAAAAATAAGTTCAATCAGTTACAGCAACAGTTTATTGCGATGGAGAAACAAGGAATTCCTAAGAAAAATCTCGTTAATATGATGGATAATTTTCGAGAGCAAACGGAAAAAACAGTCGAAGGGATAGAAAATCAAGATATCCAACAATATTCTAGCTCTTTAAAGGAAGTAGAAAAAATATCAAGCTATATTCATGAGAAAGCACTTGATTTAATTGATGAAAAGCTTACAGAATATCAGGAAGTTTCTTTTCTCTTGGACAAAAAAATTAACCATACCAAAAATATGGGTACTACGATTCTTTTTTCTATTATCCTATTAAGTATTTTATTTGCACTATGGTTTTCTAATGGAATTACCAGAACCATTGGGCGTTTGACAAAGGAAGCAGAGGAAATTTCAGCAGGGAAATATGATGGAGAAGATATTGTCGTTTCCCAAAAGGATGAGCTTTGGTTTTTAACGAAAACATTTAATGAGATGAAAAAAAATATATTAGAGTCGGTCAGTCAAATAGAGGAGAAAGCTAGATTAGCTCATTTACTTAAGGAGATGGAGCTAAAGAGTCTACAAAATCAAATTAATCCCCATTTCCTTTTTAATACGCTGAATACTATTTCAAAAACCGCTTATATTGAAGGGGCAGATCGAACATGTGAATTAATCTCATCTGTTTCAACTTTGCTTCGTTATAATATTGGCAGTCTTGATCGGCAAACTATTTTGAAGGATGAAGTCGTAATCGTAAAGGAATACTTTTTTATCCAAAAAACACGTTTTGGCGGAAGAGTGGAATTTATTGAAGAAATCGATCCAGCTTGTTTATCGATACCGATTCCATGCCTTACCTTGCAGCCAATTATAGAAAATGCCTTTATTCATGGTATTGAGAGTATGGCGAAGGGGGCTACTATTACCTTAACAATCTATGAAAAAAATGAAAAAGTATGGATTGAAGTGAAGGACAATGGTGTAGGAATGGATCAGGAGACAATTGACCGATTAATGGACTTGAGGGAGGATACAGAAAGCACCGTAACGAAAAAGGGATCTGGTCATTCTACTGGAATTGGCATGAGTAATGTTATTAAGCGGATTAAATTATTCGATAAAGAAAGTCAGGTAATGGTACACTCAACCCTTGGAGAAGGAACAAGTGTGATTATTAGTTTAAATAAATATGGAAAGGGGGCTTATTCGTGATCAAAATAATGCTTGTAGACGATGAACCGATTGAAAGAGAAGGGCTGAAACTCATGCTTAGCCGAAATCGTTCTAATTTTGAAGTAATTGCAGAGGCGGAAAATGGGAAAGAAGCAGTGGAGCTTGCTATTATCCATAAACCGGATTTAGTATTTATGGATATAAAGATGCCTGAATTTGATGGGATTGAAGCGATTAGACGAATACATGCCTCTGATTCCACTATTAAATATATAATGGTTTCTGCTTTTGATACATTTGATTATGCACGGGAAGCAATGAAATTTGGCATAAAAGAATATTTACTAAAGCCAAGTAGTGTTTCCGAAGTATTAGAGGCTTTTGATGGAATGGTAGAAGAGATTAAACAGGATAAACAAGAGATAATGAAGAAGCAGGAGATTCATCATCGGCTTGAGAGAGTCAGTTCGGTTATTGAAATGGAGTTTATCGTATCTTTTATTATGGACTATGTATATGAATTTAACCAAGAAGAATGGGATGAATGGCTGGACCTTGAAAAGAAGAATGGCTTTGTTGCCGTCTTCTCCTTTGAATCTGAGAATCAGCACCCTAGTAGAGACGAGAAAAGTCAATGGTATCGAATTTTAAAGCAAGCTTTACAGGAACAAAAACTGCAATGTCTTGTTGGTCCGTTAACTGGTTTTCAAGTGCCTATATTAGTTTTAATCAATGAAAAGGAACAGCAAGATAAGGAAATAAGAGATAATTTTTCGCGAAGGATAATTCATGAGGTGCAAAATCATCTTGAACAATGCCATATATATGCAGGTATTGGAACCCTTGTTTCAAGTATTCAGCAATTTTCTGATTCCTATAAAGAGGCAATTTATGCATTAGAGCTTGTTCATAGCCATCCAAGTGCAACGTATATGGCATACAATGATCGAGTGAAGAAAAAACGAAAAGAGCTAATTCCTTTTGAGGTGGAGAAAGAACTGCTCGATGCAGTGAAGAAAGGGGATAGCCAAAAAGGGCTGCAAATGTTTGAAACTTATTTTCAATCCATTCAGCAAGCCGCTGATTTTCAACTAAGAATGATACACAGAGCAATGGAGAATTTCTTTATCGTCTTAACTCGTTCTATGAAAGAGCTAGGATTTGAGGAAGAAATTGAAACGAGCTTAGGTCAATTTGATACCCCTATACAAATAAAAGAGGCAGCAAAGGCGCATTTATTGGTCATTATTAAACGCCTTGGAGAATGGCGATCAAATGGAATACGCGCATTACTTTTACAAGCAAAGGATTATATGGATAAAAATTTTTATAAAGCTATTTCCCTTGAAGAAGTCGCTGAGCAAATTGGAATAAGTTCCTATTATTTAAGTAAGTTATTTAAGGAAAGATTTCAGGTTACATTTATTGATTATTTAACGAAAACGAGATTAGAAAAGGCGAAAGAGCTTTTATTTAATCCTAATGTACCCTTAAAGGAAATTGCATTAAATATTGGTTACAAGGATCCAAACTATTTTAGTAGAGTGTTTAAAAAAGAAACGGGGATGAGCCCTAGTGAATATCGAACAAAATATCAGCAGTAAAAACAGCGATTTTTGGTCGTTGTTTTTTTAATTGGCGGTTTTTCTAAAAGATTATTGGTTTCAAAATAGGGAAAATAAATGAATTTTAAAGAAAAGTAAGGTTTTTACAAAAAAGTCTAGGTAATAACAAAAAAGTGAAGATGAAAGTGCTATCAAGAATGCGCTTTCGTGATAATTTAATAGTATGAAATGAATGAATTAAAAGCATGATTAAATAGAAATGAAAACGGAACCATCCTCGTATATTGGTGTAGGTAAGGAGGGATAATAGACTCGATATTTACTAGATAGATAAAAAAAGTGTTTATTGTTAGCAGAAATGAAAAGGCTATCAGTAAACGGAAGAGGGGAGGAATGAAGGAGATTATGTCTCTTTCGAACTTATGGTAAATAAAAATAGTTATTTTTATATCGTACTAATCACGTTAGTTGCAACACTTGGAGGCTTGTTGTTTGGTTATGATACAGCAGTAATTTCTGGGGCAGAAGGGTCACTACAAGCTTATTTTTCAGAGGGATTAGGTCTTAGTTCCCTTGTACATGGAATTACCGTTTCAAGTGCTTTAATTGGTTGTATTATTGGTGGATTTATATCTGGTTACTTCGCTACGAACTTTGGGCGGAAATATTCCCTTATTATTGCAGCGGTACTATTTTTAATCTCAGCTCTTGGATCTGCGTTTCCTGAGTTTTTGTTTTTCACACAAGGAGAACCAAGCTATGCTCTTTTAATTACTTTTAATATCTATCGAATTATTGGTGGAATTGGTGTCGGTTTAGCTTCAGCCATCTCTCCAATGTATATCGGGGAAATGGCACCTCCTAAAATTAGAGGTACTTTGGTTTCATTAAACCAATTTGCAATTATCTTTGGAATGCTTGTTGTTTATTTTGTAAACTGGGGCATTGCAAAAGGACAAACGATGGAATGGCTAAATGACATCGGCTGGCGCTATATGTTTCTATCAGAAGCAATACCAGCAATATTATTCTTAGTTTTATTATTCACGGTTCCGGAAACACCACGTTATCTCGTGTCGAAGAATCAGGATGAAAAGGCAATGACCGTTCTGTCTAGAATATATGAAAAAACAATGGCAAAAGCGACGATGTTTGAAATTAAGGCTTCCTTTAACGAAAACAACAAATCAAAAGCAAAGTTGTTTACTTTCGGAAAGAAAATTGTAGTGATTGGAATCTTATTATCAGTCTTCCAGCAATTCGTTGGAATCAATGTAGCTTTATACTATGCACCACGTATTTTTGAAAGCATGGGTGCAGCAAGAGATGCTTCCATGTTCCAAACGATTATTATGGGCTTAGTAAATGTTGTGTTCACTCTTCTCGCTATCTTTACGGTTGATAAATTTGGACGCAAGCCACTATTGATTATTGGGTCTGTTGGGATGACAGTTGGTATGTTTGGGGTAGCGGCTATGGCCTTCTCCAACAAAATTGGAGTTGCAACATTAGTCTTCATCATTATTTATACGGCATCCTTTATGATGTCATGGGGACCAGTAGTATGGGTGCTAATCTCAGAAATCTTCCCGAATAGAGTGAGAGCACAAGCTGTGGCAATAGCGGTAGCAGCACAATGGGCAGCAAACTACTTTATTTCTTCCACATACCCAGCAATGATGGAGGTAAGTGGCGGAATGACATATTCCTTCTATGGAATTATGAGTTTACTATCAGCACTGTTCATTTGGAAATTTGTTCCTGAAACAAAAGGTAGATCATTGGAAGAACTGGAGAAAATTCTAGTTGACTCACAGAAGAAGGATGAAGATGTAGCTTAAGTATTGATTGATGGGAAAAGCAGGGGGTATAGTCCTCTGCTTTTCTTTTTAATTTTTGGAGAAGTTGTTGGGGTTGGCTGAAAAGAGAGTAGGTTTGGCTGATAAAATCAAATTTTGGCTGAAAAGAGAGTAGGTTTGGCTGAAAAAATCAAATTTTGGCTGAAAAGGGAGTGAGTTTGGCTGATAAAATTAACTTTGGCTGAAAAGAGAGTAGGTTTGGCTGAAAAAATCAAATTTTGGCTGAAAAGAGAGTGAGTTTGGCTGCTAAGATTAAATTTTGGCTGAAAAGAGAGTGAGTTTGGCTGATAAAATTAACTTTGGCTGAAAAGAGAGCAGGTTTGGCTGAAAAAATCAAATTTTGGCTGAAAAGGGAGTGAGTTTGGCTGATAAGATTAAATTTTGGCTGAAAAGAGAGTAGGTTTGGCTGATAAAATCAAATTTCAGCTTAAAATCAAGTAGGTTTAACGGAAGAAATTAATATATACATACTGGTTTTTACAAAAATTTTGAAAAATAAATGAAAAATTCCTCTTCTAGGCGATTGTATCCATCATTGTATGTATGCTAAGATTAAATGGAATTTGAAATGAAACGGAGGTTTTCCTTTTGACAGCATCAATGAGATTAAGATTCCCAATTTTCAACGTTAATTAAATACGTGTAGATGTTCTTCTTATAAGAAGAATGGGATTGGTCTGTCTATTTATTGGAAACCTGAATATATGGTTAATAAAAAGAGAGAAGCATATCATATCTTCGCTCTTTTTTTCTGCGCTTAAAAGATATAGATAGACTTATTCAAACTAATCAAAAAATGAATGTGAGGTTTATGAATGAGTACAGTTAATCATAAAGAAAATTGGTATCGGAATATCGTGTTATTTCTTAGTAGCCAAACGATATCCCTGTTTGGATCGTCGCTTGTGCAATACGCGATTATGTGGCATATAACGTTAACGACAGAATCTGGCTTAATGATGACGTTATATATTTTATGTGGATTTCTTCCGACCTTTATTTTATCGCCAGTCGCTGGAGTTTGGGCGGATCGCTATAACAGGAAAATGCTGATTATGTTATCAGATGGTCTTATTGCATTTGCTACATTGATATTGGCCATTCTCTTTTTAATGGGATATGACCCGATTTGGTTGCTCTTTGTAATGGCGGCAGTTCGAGCATTTGGTACAGGGATTCAAACACCATCTGTTGGGGCGATATTGCCACAAATTGTTCCAAGGGATAAGCTGACAAAGGTGAATGGTGTTAATGGTAGTATCCAAGCGATTATTATGTTCGTATCACCGATGGTTAGTGCTGCTTTATTGACATTTGCATCCCTTGAGACGATCTTTTTCATCGATGTTGTAACAGCTGCTATTGCTATCTTTACTTTGCTTGCCTTTTTAAAGATTCCTTCTCATCAAAGGGCGACAGAAGCACAATCGACTAGTTATTTTAGTGATTTTAAAGAAGGGCTGAAGTATGTGAATAATCATGCCTTTTTGAAGAAATTCTTTTTCTTCTTTGCGATTTTCTTCGTGCTAATGGCACCTGCAGCATTCCTAACTCCATTGCAGGTTACTCGTAGCTTTGGAGATGACGTCTGGCGATTAACAGCTATTGAGATTGCCTTTTCCATTGGAATGATGGTAGGGGGAGGAGTCATCGCATCATGGGGTGGCTTTGAGAATAAAATAAAAACAATGACATTCGCAAGCATCATTATGGGAGTTTGTACGTTTGCTCTTGGGATTATTCCTTTATTTTGGATTTATTTAGTTTTCATGGCACTATTTGGTTTGGCTATGCCGATCTTTAATACGCCAACGACTGTGTTATTGCAGGAGAAAATAGAAGAGGGATTTTTAGGAAGAGTTTTCGGCGTAATGGGAATGATTTCTACCTCTATGATGCCAATCGGAATGCTAATATTTGGTCCAATTGCAGATTTCATTGAAATCGAATGGTTATTAGTAGGAACTGGTGCGCTAATTATTATTTTGTCCATTTTCTTAGGAAGAGATAAAGCGCTGATTGAAGCTGGAAAGCTTGCTACACAGGAAGCTTAATATTCCTGCTCTTATAAAAGACTTAGTTAACAAATCGGTGTTAACTAAGTCTTTTTGCCATTTAGAAGGGATTTTATTTTCACGAGGAATGAAATTCAATATGGTTTCTTGTATAATGAATAAATGTATTGATCAACGGAAAAAAATCAGGAACGTTTAAATCGATTTTAAGCGTCAACGAGGGATAGGGATGAAAAGAAAAAGAAAATCTGCAACGAATACTATTATTGTCATAATAATGGTTATATACTTCGGCTATTTATTTACTTATAGTACAATCAAACAGAATAATGAACAAAGATTGTTGAAATATTTACCTAACATTACGAATGAATTAGAATCAAATAAGTTAAATGCAGAGGAACTGGCGCCAATTTTACTTGCCATCATGGATCAAGAAAGTCATGGAAAAGGAAATGATCCAATGCAATCCTCAGAATCAGCAGGATTAAAAAGAAATGCAATTGAAGATCCGTCAGAAAGTATTAAGCAGGGCGTTTTTCATTTTGCAGAAATGTACAAGTACGGCCAAAAGCAAGGGGTCGATATGGAAACAATTATTCAGAGCTATAATATGGGGCCAGGTTATATTGATTTTATTGTCAGTAATAATCAAGTCAAACATAGTGAGGAATCTGCAAAGACCTATTCAGAATATATGGTTGAACGATCACCAACGATTTATACTTGTAATAATGACAAGTTGAATTTTAGATACCCATATTGCTATGGTGACTTTACTTATGCGGAAAAAGTAACATCTAGGGTGGAAGAAATGAGCAGTATGATTGAAGAATATGCTCGGAAATTATAGGAGGATTATAGAAATGAAGCTATACAAATCGGTACTGGAATTAATAGGAAACACGCCAACAGTACAATTAAATCGAATACCCCAAAAAAGTGGAGCGGAAGTTTATATAAAGTTAGAATCTTTTAATCCTGGTGGTAGTGTTAAAGACCGTGCAGCTTTAAATATGATTGAGAGCGCGGAAAAAGAAGGCAAGCTTATTCCTGGAAAAAGTACGATTATTGAGCCGACATCGGGAAATACAGGAATAGGAATTGCGATGGTAGCAGCAGTTAAAGGCTATCGTTGTATCATTACGATGCCAGATAATGCCACAAAAGAACGGGTGCAAATTTTAAAAGCATATGGAGCAGAGGTTCATTTAACACCAGGAAGCAGACGTATGCAAGGGGCGATTGATGAGGCAAATCGTTTAGCTAGTGATATTGCAGATAGCTTTATTCCAATGCAATTTGAAAATCCAGCAAATGCTGATGCTCATCGTGGAACGACAGCTGTTGAAATTTATGAAGCTTTTGAAGGTAAGTTAGATGCATTAGTATTAACTGCTGGTACTGGCGGAACTGTTACAGGAGTCGGCGAAGAATTAAAGAAAATGATTCCTGGTATAAAAATATATGTCGTAGAGCCATTTGGTTCCCCGGTATTGTCAGGGGGGAAACCAGGACCGCATAAAATTCCTGGAACAGGCCCTGGATTTATCCCTACCATCTTGAATCGTGATATTTTTGATGAAATATTACTGATTAAAGATACTGATGCGGAAGTAATGGCAAGACGACTTGCTGCGGAAGAAGGTATTTTTGTAGGAGCATCAGGTGCTTCAAGTGCGCATTTTGCTGTGCAAATTGCAAAGGAACTTCCTCCGACAGCGAAAGTGCTTTGCTTAGCACCAGATACAGGAGAGCGTTATTTATCATCGGATTTATTTATCTAAATGGAAAGGGGGAGTCCTTGTTTGTCGGGGCTGCTCTTTTTTGGTTTTGGCTGTTTTCGTATAGATTGTTGCTTTCTTGGAGAGGGACGAAACCTTCTTTCGTGAATCAATGAAAGGGCGAGAAATCATCCATAGAAAACCTAAAAAACGTGGAGAAAAAGATGAAAAGAGAGGCATTTCTAACCTTAAAATCGCTGTTGTGATAGCTCAAGACCGAATGGTAGTGTGATTGCTCGTAAAGCGGGAACAGGGCGTGTGAAAGCAGAAGAAATTGACGCTGTGATTGGTGATTATATTCACCCGTCTGCTTTGCTATGCACTGATACAGCTACTAACTACAAGAAGTTTGCTAAAAATAAGAAACTACAACACGAAACTGTTAATGAACGTAAAAAGCAACGTGTCAAGAAAGGGTTATTTCATATCCAACACGTCAATAACTTTCACCATCGTTTAAAAGGTTGGATGGAACGGTTCCAGGGTGTTGCGACTAAATACTTGGATAATTACCTCTATTGGTTCCGATGGCTTGAATTAGGGAAAAGTTTAGCATTTGAAAACGAGTAGAACAAATGCTTATTTCAGCTTGCCGAAATTCTGTCATCACAACTGTTGAAATAATAAGGAGAGCATAAAAAATACCTCTAATCTGAGGTCATTTGATTACTTTAGGTCTGATAGTTTTTCTCCAGTAATAATTTCAAATAGTATTGTTGACTTATTTTTATCTAATTGAGCATATTTACTTTCAGCATCGATTATAAGTTCTACTTTGTCTTTATTTGGACTTATCCAAAGTTCATATAACACTGCTTTTGCTTCAATATTTGGATTTTCATATTGAAAACCAAATTTGTAATCAGCAGGGCGTGCCATATCCACTTTTGCATTTTCCCAATGAATATCATTTAATATTTCTTTCACTTTTTTCACTTTTTCACTATTAGTAATTTCTTTGAAGTCCTCGTAATTATATTCATCACCAATACGTTTTTGGACTTCAATATTTTGCTCTTCATTTTCTAATGTGTTCGAACAACCAACGATGAAAATTGAAATTATTCCACAAAAGACAATTAATAATTTCTTCAAGGTTTCGACCCCCTTTTATTATAAGACGGAAGGTGTATAGAAAAGTTTCAAAATTATTTTTTATATCTCTAAAAACAACAATCTTTGCGAAAAGAGCCTTGTTTTTAGAGTAGTGGATTAAGATTGTTTAATTGGAGTTTGGCTCATAAAATGGAAATTTGGATCATAAGTAGGAATAATTGAATCATATACCTATTTAATTAGTAAATAACCAAGCTTTTATTCTAGTTATTCAAGAAAAAAAAGAGCACATTCCATTTTAAAAAGGAAGCACTCCAATATAGTAACCGATGATAGTAAAAAGCAGGCACCATAGGAAGGAGCCGATAGCCGCGAAAAGGATATATTTTGATAGATTCATGCCTGAAACACCTGAGAAGTAGGAGGCTAATCTTCTGACACCTGGGATAAAATTAGCGATGATAATCGTCCATGGACCATATTTATCAAACCATTTTTCGACTCGTTCTAATTTTGCAGGAGTAAGCTTTAGCCATTTTCCATGTGTAAGCAGAAATGGTTTTCCTATTTTTTTCCTAATGTGTAATTGATGATCATGGCGCTTAGAGCACCAATAAAGCAAATAATATCTGCAAGAAGGAAATTCATCATGGAAATGGAAGTGAGATAACCTACAAAGGTTAATAAAGCTTCATCTGGTACAGGAATACCGAGACCGCTTAGTGCAAAAAGAGCAAATATGGCAATGTACCCGTATTGGGAAATGAATTGTATCGAAGTACTCATTTATTTACTCCATTCTTTCTTTCTAGAAAACTAGCTAATGATAAAAAGCGCATCTTGCAGGTAAGAGGCAGATTTGCGCCTTTCTTATCATACAGGAAAAAAATAAAAGGGAGTAATTTTTATTTTTTGTTGATCACTAGCTGATTAATAGTAAAATTTAAACATAAGGTAGATAATAAAAAATAAGAAGAGAATGAGTGATTGAGTCCAAATTACTTTCTTGCTAAAGCCTGCCTTTTTTTCTAAAAAGAAAATATAACCGTTCATGAGCCCAAAACCTAAAATAAGTGGTAGTATGGCCATTGAACTAGAATCAGAATAGAGCGCATTTACGATAAATAAAGCAATAATAATCATACCAATCGAGCCGAATATTAGTTCTACATACATTGTTCTTTTTTCCTCCAAATTAGAACCCCTCCAATAGAAAAAAATAACCATTAATTACATATCTAAGCATATCATAAATATGTTGGCACAAACGAAGAATATACGCTCATATGATTTGACTTTGGGTCTTATTTGGATTACTTTAATCACAAATAGAAAAGTATTCTAAGGGAAAATGAAGTAGTCTAGAAAGAATATAAGGAGGTTTTTTAAAGATGAGAACAACAATTGAAAAAGCACTTTCCTTAGGTTTAGGTTTAGCGATTGCAGGCAAAGAACAAGTAGAGAAAACAGTGGAAGAATTAGTGAAGAAAGGCGAAGTAAGTAAAAGTGAATCAAAGGATTTAATCAATCATTTGATTCAAAGAGGAGAAGAAATGAAAGGTCAACTGGAAGCAGTTGCGAAAGAAAAGGTTAATGCAGCATACGGAGAATTGAAGTTAGCCACTTTAGAAGATATAAAGAAATTAGAAAAAAGAATTGAGGCATTAGAAAGAAAAAATTTCGAGGAATAAAGTAGGTTTGTAAATGGGTGTAAGTAAACGCGTTAGACAGATGAAAAGATATCGGAAAATCACGTCTATTCTCGCCCGCAACGGAATAGGCTTTTTTTCCAATAAAATGGGGCTGGAGGAGAAGTTTTTTTTTCACAAAGATCATCCTCCTAAAAGTACAGGACGTCGCATACGCCTAGTTTTAGAAGAATTAGGAACGACCTTTATTAAGCTGGGGCAAATAGCTAGTACTCGTCCGGACTTAATCCCACCAGAAATTATAAATGAGCTAAAAGAGCTGCAGGATCAGGTTCCGCCGTTTACCTATGATGAGGCTGTTCGGATTTTAGAAGAAGAATTAGGCCATTCTATTGATCATTTGTTTAAGCATTTCTCTGAGACACCTTTGGCAGCAGCATCCATTGGTCAAGTGCATAAAGCGATCCTAAAAGATGGGACACATGTTGCTGTAAAGATACAACGTCCTAATATTCATGCAATTATTGAAACAGATTTGGAAATTATCGCTGATTTAGCCCGGATTGCTGAAAATACGTGGGCATGGGCGAAGCAATATGGCCTTCGTGAAATTGTTGATGAATTAGCAAAAGGATTGCTTATCGAATTAAATTATGGAATAGAAGCCCGAAATATGGAACGCTTTTTAGAGCAGAATAAACCTTTAGGGTATGTTGTCATCCCGTCTGTTTACTGGGACTATTCCACAAAAAAAGTATTGACGATGGATTATATAGAGGGAATAAAGCTATCAGATCATAAGCGTCTTGATGATGCAGGGATTGATCGTGAATTACTTGCAGAAAGATTAGCCTATATTATTTTTTATCAGATTTTAGAAGTTGGTCATTTCCATGCAGATCCTCATCCAGGAAATGTACTGGCACTAGAGGACGGCAGAATCGTTTTATTGGACTTTGGAATGGTAGGGCAGCTTTCTTCTTATACGAAAAAGAATTTTGCGTCCTTCGTCGTTGCTCTTCGGAATAAAAGCACAAAAGGGATTATCCGAGCTATTTCTGATTTAGGAATGATTCCAGAAAATGTTGATATTAGAAAATTAACCGCTGATGTGGAAGAAATGCGTGATAAATATTATGATATTCCGTTGCAAGAAGTAAGTGTTGGGGAAGCAATCAATGATTTATTTTTTATTGCATTCCGGCATAATATTCGAATTCCATCTGAATTAACGCTTCTTGGAAAGTCGTTAATGACAATGGAAGGGGTTGTCGTTGCCTTAGATCCTACTTTTAGCGTGTTTGATGTTGCGGAGCCTTTTGGTAGGAAGCTTTTTTTAGATAGGCTGAAGCCTTGGAAAATAGTAAAAAGCATAGTAGAGGAGATTCCAGAATATTATGCTTCTATCAAAGAAATTCCATTGACAGTTAAACAGTTTATCGGAATCCTTCGAAAAGGAAAAGTAGAAGTAGAATTTACATCGCCACAATTGGATTTATTAATTAAAAAGATTGATCGGTTCAGTAACCAGATAGCGTTTAGTATTGTCTTACTTGCACTGAGCATCGTCATGGTTGGTCTAATTATAGGAGTTGCCCTAAGTGGGGTACAAACGGTTCTCTGGAAATTTCCGATTATTGAAATTGGTTTTTCCATTGCGATGCTAATGGTTGCTTGGCTTATTTACTCTATTTTTCGATCGGGTAGGTTTTAGTTTATGATGAAGGTTACTGATCTTTTACTAAAAAAAGTGTCAAGACTCTAAAATTGAGTTTTGACACTTTTTTATTATTTCTTTAAGTAGTTTTAGCCTTTTTATATCGGTAAATTAGAAGATAACTGCTTCCACCAATTACTAATAATATGGAACCCAATAGTAACCATGAATAGTTAGCTGTTGCTGTATCGGGTAGTTGGTTTCCTGTTGTATTTTCTTCTAAAGAATTATCAGTAGTATCCTTGTTCACTAGGGAATCTTCTGGTTGATCTACTGTTTCGTCAGCAACATTCTCAACTGGTCCTTCTTCCGAAATTCCGTTATCTTCATCTGTTGACTCCGCTGGCAACGTTACCTTATCATCGTCATCAGGTGTATCTATTGGCGTTTCTTCTTCAGCTACTTGTTGCTCTTTTACAGTAATAGTTGCTTCAGCTTGATTCTGTTTATCTGCTGTTTCTACTAAAATAGTTGCTGTTCCTTCTGTTAGCCCAGTTGCAAGTCCCTCTTCATTTACAGATACGACGTCTGTATTAGAGCTCTTCCAAGTTAATTCCTTGTTGTCTGTTGTATTTTCTGGCAGGATAGAAGCTTCCAGCTGGAAGGTCTGTCCAACTTCCATGCTGATAGTAGTTTGATTCAGTTCAATCGAATCAATTGGAATCAACGGATCTACTTGATATTCATTACCAGCAACTGTTCCACTTACTTCATTTCCAATTAATAACAATGGTTTCTTAGTGGGGCTGTCCTCTGCAGGGATAAAGGATAGTCCTTCTGGAGCGACATCCCCGCTAACTGCTTGTGAAAAATCTCTCGTATTTAAATAGTTGGCGAATGTTGCATTTGCGGGGTTGGAAATATTGTAAGTCATCACACCACTAATGCGTTCTAAGCCGATAAATGCATAAAGCTCGTTTCCAATCATCCCTACTTTGATATCTTCTGGTTCAGGTCCTTTTTTGGCACTACGCTTCTCAAATACATCATCATCATTTGACCAGTTAAAGAAGTCTGGATAACGATCAGCTGTAATTTCTTCAAACTCACTGCCGCTGTCAAACACAAGTTCCATTGTATCTGCGTTCCAGATGGAGAAGGAGCGTCCACCTAGCGTGTAAATCGCATCGTTTCCACGGTCGGTAAGTACTTCTAGCTTGTCATAATCACCAGAGCTTTTCATGCGCTCGAATGTAGCTTCTGCTTCTTCTTTTGTAAATCCTTTAAATAGAGAGGAATCTAGTTGAATCTTATCTTTTACTTTTTTGAAATCTTCCATGTTAACAAACTCTTCCCATTCTGTTGCATCGCCCTCGTTTGCTGTCAATAAATAAGTATGGCCATCTTTCTCGACTACATCAATCGAGTCTGGCATATATACGCCTAAGATTGGCAAGGATTCGATTTCAATTTTATCATTTCGTGCTGCATCCAATCCGTTTTCCGGTAAAGAGTGATCTTTGAAACCTAATGATTTCACAGATTGTACTTTTCCAGTTTCCACATTGATTTTGGCAATTGCATTATTTTCTTGGAGAGAAACGAATGCTGTTTTGCCATCCTTTGTTAGTCCGATGTATTCAGGCTCTAAATCGTGGACTGCATCAGCTATGGTACCGTTGTTTCGGATGTGCACATCGGAGTCTATTACACTCGTATCATCAAAAAGAATCGTATTTGCTTGGTTAGTTTCGTAGTTAATAATCGTAATGGAGCCTTCTGGATCAACGCCGTTCTCTAATCCTAATCTAGGCTCTGCTTCATTTGCAGATAGAATAAAGTTGCCGTCTTTTGAAATAACGACATTATCAGGCTGAACACCAGTTTCGAATGTATATAGGATATTCCCATCATAATCCATGATAACGATGCGTCCATTTTTGGAATAATCTTCATCCTGAACTGCTGCTGCGACAATCTGTTTCTCCGTATTAATATCAATGCTAGTTAAGTCCCCGTATTGAAAGCTATCACTGTTCAGCAGTTCTGCAATATTAATAGATTTCTCTTTGGACAAATTTTGAAGTGTATTTGATTCTAAAGAAGATAAATCCACAATATCGATTGTTTGGAGCTTTCCATTAATAACATAGAATTTTTGATTATCTGGATTATACTTTACGATTTCAGCTACACCACCATCTTTATCTGATAAACCAGTACTGTAAGAAGCAATTTTGTTCACAGTGATTGCATCTGAAAAGGTTGCAGCGCTTACAGAAGATGGTGCAGCATAATGAGAAAATCCGAGTAAACAAGTTACTGATAAGGCACTAATCGTTTTTGCAAATGTATTTTTCATATTCTCCTCCTCATAAAATGTAGATATTTGTAGAAACATACTATGTATACTAAAGATTGATTTTAGGGTATTGATGTCTTTCATGTAATTTTCTTGTTTAGAATATGTAAAGATAAGAAGCAGCGCCAGGGAATATTTGGATGTTTGTCTTGTACTACCAGATTGGTATAGATAAGCAATTCTAAAAAACAGGAGGAGTTTGCAAATGAAGGCTGTCACTTTTCAAGGAACTAAGGATGTGCAAGTAAAGCAAGTAGAAGATGCGAAGCTCCAAAAGAAAGATGATATTGTTGTTCGTATTACATCAACGGCTATTTGTGGTTCGGATCTACATATTTATCAAGGAGCGTTACCTGCTGAAAAAGACTATGTAATTGGGCATGAACCAATGGGTATTGTAGAAGAGGTAGGTCCAGAAGTAACGAGAGTTAAAAAAGGAGATCGCGTAGTGCTTCCGTTTAATATTTCTTGTGGACATTGCTATTATTGTGAGCATGAAATGGAAAGTCAGTGTGATAATGCAAATCCAAATAAGGATATTGCCGATACGGGAGCATATTTTGGTTTTACAGAGAGGTACGGTGATTATCAAGGAGGACAAGCGGAACTATTACGTGTCCCATTTGGAAATTTTGTGCCTTTTGTTATTCCAAAATCTTGTGAATTAGAGGATGAAGCACTATTGTTTATGTCTGATGTTCTTCCAACAGCTTATTGGAGCGTTGAAAATTCAGGAGTAAAGGATGGAGATACGGTTATTGTATTAGGCTGCGGTCCTGTCGGCTTAATGACTCAAAAGTTTGCTTGGATGAAAGGAGCGAAGCGGGTTATTGCTGTCGATAACATTCCTTATCGCTTAAACCATGCACAAAAAATGAATCAAGTAGAAATTGTTAATTTTGATAATCATGAGGATACAGGTAACTATATAAAGGAATTATCTTCTGGTGGTGCAGATGTAGTGATAGATTGTGTAGGAATGGATGGAAAGAAAACTCCTATGGAAGTAATCGGGCAAAAATTAAAGCTCCAAGGAGGAACACTTAGTGCTATTGAAATCGGAATGAATGCAGTGCGCAAGTTCGGTACCATGCATTTAACAGGGGTTTATGGCTCGAAGTATAATATGTTTCCATTAGGAAATATTTTTGAACGAAACATTACGGTAAAAACAGGGCAGGCGCCAGTTATTCATTATATGCCAATGCTCTTTGATTGGATTACGGATGGAAAAATTGATCCGACAGAAATCATTACCCATCGCATTTCTTTGGATGATGCAAGTAACGCCTACCAGATGTTTAATGATCATGAGGATGAAGTTATTAAGGTTATTCTTAAACCTTAATTTTGAGGAAGCCATCGAAGGAATTTGATGGCTTTTTATATGTTTAGCTGCTGACTAAACATATGGCGATTTATCGACGATTTGTCTCTATCCATATGTTTCTACTATAAAAACCTTTATAATATAAATGTATATTAGCTGATAGAAAGGGAAGTTTTCGATGAGAAAATACTCTAAGATGATAAAACCCTTTGATATTATAATGGTCGTTATCCTCCTAGTCATTTCATTTGTACCAATGGCCGTATTTGCGATGAATCAAAGCAAGGAAGATGAAGGTAACAAAGTAATCGCAATTATTACACAGGACGGTCAAATCATTCGTGAAGTAGAATTAACTGGTCATATGGAAAATGAGCAATTTATGATTAAAGGAAAAGGCAAACAATATAATTTAATTGAAGTGGAAAATGAGCAAATCAGAATTAAAGAAGATAATAGTCCAGACCAGATTGGCGTCAAAATGGGCTGGAAGGGCATACCTGGTCAAACCATCATTTGCTTGCCACATAAAGTATTAATCGAAATTGTCGCAGAAAAACCAGATGAGATAGAAGAGGATGGATTGATATTATCTCATTGATTATTAATCATATTTTTTAACAGCCTTTTATAAAAAAAGCATGGAAATTATTTTGTTGAAATAATTTCCATGCTTTTTTTCATTTTACCATTTCATTTACCTTATCTAAAATGGTAATGGTATCAATCAAATGATTATTAAAGATTTTTTTAGCAACTGAAAGAAGTTCAATGATTGCTGGATCTCTAAGAGAGTAAATGACTCGATTGCCATCTTTGTTCCCGATAACAATATTTTTAGAGCGCAGGATACTTAATTGTTGGGAAACAGCTGAGCCTTCCAACTCTAAAAGCTCGAGAATTTCATTTACACTTTTATCCCCTTGTGCTAGAATTTCTAAAATTTTAATTCGTAAAGGATGGGCTAGCGCTTTAAAAAAATCTGCCTTAAATTGTTGAATATCAAGATTCAAATACCTTCCTCCTTTTCCTAATTACTTAATTGCTATCGATGTTTTATTTATTTTTTGTTCTTGTAGATTGGAAAATGCTTCGCACTCTTGAAAAGCAAAATGTTTGCAGTCATGACATTGATGCTTATTTATAAGGAGTAAGCCATAGTCAATCGCCTCTCCTGTGTGCAGAAAGAAATGATTTACACCAATTTTTTCAAACAAGCCAGTTTTTCGCAAAATGCTTTCTGGTTGAGCATTAATTCCACAAATTAGAACTTTCCCATGTTTGGAAAAGCTGTGAACAATGTTAGAGAAATAGGCCTCTCCCGTTAAATCCATGAAAGGAACTTTTCCCATTCGAAGAATTAATATCTTAGGCTTGTGATGAATGGAATGCAATAGGGTTTGTTCAAATGCTTGAGCTGCTCCAAAAAATAACGGTCCCTCTACATCGAAAATGCTAATTTGCGGACATCCATTTGATTGTTTTTTTTCTATTTTTTCCAATTTATTTAAGTGACTAGGCAGCACTTGAGATGTTTTCATTATATCACTCATACGTTTAGTAAAGATAATAATAGCTAAAAACAAGCCTATTTCTACTGCAGTCGTTAAGTCGAAAAAGACGGTTAGTAGAAAAGTAACGCTTAAAACAAGGGAGTCTCCTGTTTTTGTTTTAAGAATTGTGCGAAATGATTTTTGTTCACTCATATTCCACGCAACTACCATTAATAAGGGAGCCATGCTTGCGAGTGGGATTTTTCCTGCAAAAGGTGCAAGAACTAATAGAATCAAAAGAACTACGAAACCATGAATGACTCCGGATAGAGGAGAAACTGCCCCGCTTTTTATATTAGTAGCTGTTCGAGCAATGGCACCTGTAGCTGGAATACCACCGAATAAGGGAGCAATCATATTAGCGATTCCTTGTCCAATTAATTCTTTATTACTATTATGTTTGCTGTTTGTCATTCCATCTGCGACAACTGCAGATAATAGGGACTCGATGGCACCAAGAATCGCAATAACAAAAGCGGGTTGTATTAAAAATGTAATCCGGTCCCAAGTTAAAGCAGGAAGGTGAAGGGATGGTAACGTATTCGGAATGCCGCCATACATAGAATCTATAGTAGCAATTTCACTAGGATAAAAAATGGTTGCAATAATAGTAGAAATAACTAATCCTATTAATGGCCCAGGTAATTTTGGAAACCATTTAGGTGACATAAGAATAATCACGAGGCAAATTACAGCTGTAAGAACACTATAAAGACTAACGGTATCGATTTGCTGTAAGATTTCTCCCATGTTAGCTAGGAACGCTTCATGTTTTTCAATATCTCGTAATCCTAAAAAATTGGAAATTTGGCCTGTGAAAATGATAACGGCAATTCCGGAAGTAAAGCCAATGGTTACAGATCTAGGAATATATTTAATGAGGGAACCAAGTTTAAATACGCCAAATAAAATTAACATAATGCCGGCTAAGAATCCTGCAATTAACAGATTTTCAAAGCCATAGCTGAGTACGACACCAAGCACAATAGGAATAAAAGCACCAGTTGGACCACCAATTTGAAACTTAGATCCTCCTAATAAGGAAATAAGAATGCCGGCAATTATTGTTGTATAAATTCCGTATTCAGGCTTTACACCTGATGCAATCGCAAAAGCCATTCCCAAGGGAATTGCGATGATACCAACAATAATTCCAGATGTAATATCTTTTCTTAAAGATGAAAATGAATAGTGAGCAAATCGATTGTCAACCAAACTCCATTTCATAATAACCCTTCTTCTTTTGAATATTTGTATATTTGATTATTTGAATATACTATTAAAATTTACGCTTTGAATGGGGGGAAGTCAAATGTTTTTTTGTTTGGATTTAGGGTTTTAGCATGGGGGTGGTATGTTATTTTTGAGTTTGGATCATAAGTGTGGAGTTTTGGATCATAAAAGGAAAGAATGGATCATAAGTGCGAAGTTTTGGATCATAAAAGATAAGATTTGCTTCATAGGTATGATAGATTTAAAAAGGCTGGAACAACACTAAATATTTAATTTGTAAAGACGAACAATCTCTAATTTAGTTCTTAAATTCAGGCTGCGGATATCTATGGCGTTTCTCCACAAGTATTTAGTTTATTGTTCGGAATCAATGGAGTGGGGCTGATTATCGGCACTCAAATTGTTGGAAGGGTTTCGAGAAGATATTCCGAGAGAACCTTCTTGAAGAGTGGTTTGATTTTATCCATATCTGCTGCTTTATTAGTACATGCGATTCTAATGCATACGCCATTACTGGCAGTTGCAATCCCAATATTCCTTTTCGTTATGTCGCTTAGTATTATTGATACATCGTCCTTCTCTCTAACAATGGAAACAAAAGGAAATGTGGCTGGGAGTGCTTCTGCTCTATTAGGTTTATTACCATTCTTACTGGAATCTCTAACAGCTCCGTTAGTAGGAATAGGAGGAGAAGAAACGGCTCTGCCTATGGGAATTACTATTTTCGTAGCAAGTAGTTTATTAGCTTCTCTGTCATACTTTATGTTGGTTCGAAAGGGTTCTGTGAAGGTGAATGCAGCAGAGGATGTTACGAACCAGCATTGATTTTATAGGTAATTAGAAAAGGCGCTTTCCATTATGGAGGCGTCTTTTTTGTTAGTCAATCTAGTTTTATAAATTAATAAGATTTTTGAAAGCGCTTATTGTAATTTAAAAATAGATGTGATACTATATAGATACAACATAGATCTAAGTTAGATTTTACCATTTCCATAGTGGTAATGAGTAAAAAAACTTCGCTATTATGATACATATATTCTTCTGTTATAAGTAATATAGATTTCGGTTAGAAAGGATTGAGATTATGGTTAAACGTAAGACTCTTGCCTTTTATGGGGATGACTTCACAGGATCTACAGATGCTATGGAGGCGTTACACCAATATGGATGGAGGACAATTCTCTTTCTAGAACCACCTAATGATGACATGCTTGAGCTTTTTAAGGATGCTGATTGCATCGGTGTTGCAGGTACAGCGAGAGCCAAAAATAGAACTGGCATGGAAGAGGAATTACGTCCAGTGTTTGAAAGGTTTAAAGTTTTAAATCCTTACTATGTCCATTATAAAGTGTGTTCTACATTCGATTCTGCTCCAGACGTAGGCAGTATTGGATTTGCTGGTGATCTTGCACGAAAATATTTTGACAAGGGAACCTATCCTGTTTTGGTAGGTGCCCCAACTTTAGGACGCTACACGGTATTTGGTAATCACTTTGCAAACTTTTATGGTACTATATACCGACTCGATCAACATCCAGTTATGTCAAAGCATCCTTCCACACCGATGGATGAAGCAAATCTGAAGAGTCATCTGGAGAAGCAAACCAAGCAAAGTATTGGTAATATAACAATACTTGACATGGAGGAAACTGCTACTGATTCACATGTACTAGATTGCGAGAAAGATATGATGATTTATGATGCTCTTGATGATAAACATATTGCATGGTTTGGAGAGGTACTGAAAGAAAATAAGAAAGAAGATTCTTTATTCGTAATTGGTTCGTCTGGTGTTGAGTATGCCTTAGGTAAGGTTTTGGAGAAAGAGAATATGGGAGTAGAATCTAAATTAAAACCTAAGAGTGATATAGAAGAAATGTTTGTCGTATCAGGGAGTGTTTCTGAAGTTACTAAACGTCAATTAGAAGAAGCAGAGCAAGCAGGTTTTTATATGATTCAGGTTCCATACCAGCTTTTAAGTGAAACGGAATTACCTGAGGAATTCCTAAATGGAATAGTGGAAACCATTCGTGCAGAGAAAAAAGCTATCTTATACACTGCAAAAGGAATAGAGGATACTAGCATACAGGCAACTAAAGAGCATTTAGTTAAGCATGGAATAGCCAAAGAGGATATTGGAAGACTAATTGGTAAACAGCTAGGTAAATGGACAAAATATATAATGGAAAACATGGAATTAAAACGCATTGTCGTTTCTGGTGGCGATACATCTGGATTTGTTACTTCACAGCTAGGTATTTTCGGACTAGAAGTATTAGATTCTATTGCTCCAGGTGCACCGCTTTGCAGAGCATATTCTGATGATGAACGCTTTAATAATCTCGAGATTGCGCTGAAAAGTGGTCAACTAGGTG
Organism: Niallia sp. FSL W8-0635; assembly: GCF_038007965.1. Taxonomy (GTDB): domain Bacteria; phylum Bacillota; class Bacilli; order Bacillales; family Cytobacillaceae; genus Niallia. The sequence continues at coordinate 1,015,270 of NZ_JBBOYD010000001.1, forward strand.
GAGAAAACTTTTTTGAGAATGTGTTTATGTCAGGTAAGAGAAGATTTAATGATTAGGAGGGGCTACTAGTGCTTTTAAAAGATATAGCCTATCAAAAAATAAAAGAAAAAATATTAGATGAAGAATATCACCCAGGTCTCTTTCTGTCTGAGAGAACATTAATTAATGACTTGAGCATGAGTAAGACACCAATAAAAAATGCTTTAGTACGTTTAGAGACGGAAGGGTTTATTACCGTTTCTTCTAAACAAGGAATTTTCATCAATGATTTATCAGTAGATAAAATTAATGATATCTACAATTTACGTATTGCACTAGAGAGCTTTAACTGTGAAACCATCTATCCAGTTATAAATGCTGATCAATTGGCAGAGTTAAAAAGCAATATTGAAGAAACAAAATTAGCAGTAGAAAGTGCAGATGCAAAAGCATTTGCGACATTGGATCATGAGTTTCATTTAACTCTTAGCGAAGCGACAGGAAATCAAGAAATCACACGAATTCTACTAAACTATCAGGATCATTTACTTCGAATTACACTAAGACATTTAAGTAAGGATCCGTCTAGAGTTCGAAAATTCTATGAAGATCATGTCGAGATTTACAAAGCGCTGGAAAATCATCATTCTGAGTCAGTGACATTAATGCGTAAACACTTGCAAGATTCTAAATCAATATTATTTAAATAATAGGAGTGGTAAGAATGAAAGCAGTATTTGTTGATGCGCCAGAAACAGTTGTTGTAAAGGAAATTGATATACCGAAAATAAAAGATGATGAAGTATTAATAAAAGTTGCCGTTGCAGGCATATGTGGTTCTGATATTCATACTTACAAAGGGTTACATCCTTTTAGGAAACCACCTGTTGTTATTGGTCATGAAGTAGCTGGTGAAGTGGTGGAAATCGGTAAGAATGTTACAAAATTTAATGTGGGAGACCGCGTTACGGTTGAACCACAAAAAGGCACAGGTGAAAGTGAAGGAGAAATGACGGGTAATATCAATTATTCTGATGAGCGATTGGCACCAGGAATGGGAGATTGGCTCGGTACAATGGCGGAATACTTTGTATCTCCTGAATCACTAACAATCGGTCTACCTGATTCTGTTAGCTATGACCATGGAGTGCTTGTTGAGCCGTTAGCTGTTGGTGTTCATGCTGCTTTTAAAGGGGATGTGAAAGCGACAGATCGAGTTGCTATTATTGGTGCAGGTCCAATTGGTCTTCTTACACTTGCAGCTGTTCGTGCACGTGGAGTGGAAGAAACGTTTATTACGGATGTTTTAGATTACTCACTGGATGTAGCTCGTGAGCTTGGAGTGAAAGAAGCCATGAATACGATGAATAATCCAAACTGGATCCAAGAAGCGAAAGAAAAAATGGGTGGCTCTTTCGATAAAGTCTTTGTCACTGTTGGTGTACCAGGCATTGTCAATGATGCTCTTACTCTATTGAAAAAGGGTGGTCGTGCCGTAACTGTAGCGATGTTTAATGGACCACAAGATCTTGATATTCAACAACTGCAGCAAAACGAGAAAGAAATCGTAGGATGTATGACATATAATCGACCAGATACAGAAGAAGCATTAGAAATTATTCGTAAAAAGGAAATTCCTGTTGAAAAGGTTATCTCTCACCATCTAAGCTACGAACATGCAGCTGAAGGGTTTAAAATCGTTAATAAAAAGCTAGATCAGTCTGTTAAAGTACTTGTTAATTTTAATTAATAGGAGGTTAATAGCATGATGAAAACCATTAGTAGTTTACTAGGGTTAATGCTGTTAACAGTCTTTGTTCTTGGAGGTTGTGCTTCTAGTGCAACCTCTGGGGATAACAAGGATGTAACAGTATTAAGACTCGGACATATACAGAGCGAAAGTGATATTTGGAATGTCTCTTCCGTTAAATTTGCAGAATTGGTTAATGAAAAGACAAATGGTTCAGTGAAAGTAGAGATATACCCAAGCTCTACATTAGGTTCTGATCGTGATCTAATAGAAGGTATGCAAATTGGATCAGTAGATTTCTCTCTTGTTGCTGGAGTAATGTCCAACTTTTATACTCCATACTCTATCTTAGAGTTGCCCTATTTGTTTGATGACATGGATCATATGAAAGCGTTTTTATATGGTGAGGGAGGAAAGAAACTACAACAAGATATGTTAGAAGCCACTGGTGTACGTGGACTTGAATTTTTTATACGAGCACCACGAGAGCTAACTACTAATAAATTAGTAGAAATGCCTGCTGATTTAAAAGGGATTAAAATTAGGGTGCCAAATATAGAAGCATCTGTTGAAGGCTGGGAGGCAATGGGAGCAAATCCAACTCCAATGAACTTTAGTGAAGTATACTCATCCCTACAAACAGGTGTAATTGATGCACAAGAAAACCCAGCTTCCTTTATCACTAGTGCTAAAATCCACGAAGTACAAGATTATCTAATTAAAACAGATCATGTATATGGTTATGTGCAATTATTAATGAGCGATAAAACCTATCAAAAACTAACCGAAGCAGAACAAAAAGCGGTGGAAGAAGCTGCTATAGAAGCACGTGATTACCAAAATGAACTTGTAGCAAAAGCGGATGAAGAAGCACTTCAAGAAATGAAGGATGCTGGAGTAGAGATTATTGAAGTCGATAAAGAGGCATTTAAGGACCTAGTTCTGCCTGTACATAAGAGGTTGGCAGATAAATATGGTCGAGAATTATATGATAGTATTGTCAACACGAATCAATAATTACTTTAAAGGGGGAGGAACCAGATGCAACTATATGTGAATTTTATAGATAAGATTAATAAAGTCTTGAAATTTGTTGTATCCAGTATGTTTATCGTATTGGTAGCACTTGTTTTCCTACAAGTTGTGACCAGGTTTGTTATAAATTATCCTTTGAGTTGGTCTGAGGAAATTGCTCGTTATATAATGGTTTACTTAGTATTTCTAGGTTCAGCAGTAGCTGTCCGTAAGGGGGAACATATTGCGATAGATTTTCTAGTTGAAATTGTAAGCGCTAAAAATAAGAAGCGATTAATGATGCTAATATTGTCTATCTCTTCTATTTTCTTTGCTGTCCTTTGTTATAACGGTATTTTATTGACTGCATTGGTAGCTGGAGAAGCAACACCAACTCTGCAATTTTCGATGTCTTGGGCCTATGCAGCAATGCCAATTGGATCTTTATTAATGTTGTTAAATGCTATTGCAGTCCTAATTGAAATAAAAAATCGTCCAGTAGAGGAAATACCAACAGGAGGTGACATCCTATGATCGCAGTCTTATTTATTTCCCTAATTGTTTTCTTTTTACTAGGTGTACCAGTCGCTATATCCTTGGGATTGTCTTCCTGTCTTGCCCTATTGGTAAGTGGAGATATTCCACTTCTTGTTCTTGATCAACGTGCCTTTGTCGCGTTAGATTCCTTTCCATTAATGGCAATACCACTGTTCATATTAGCAGGTGTTATCATGGAGCATGGTGGTATTTCCGAACGATTAATTAATCTTGCTAATGCGATATCAGGACATTTCTATGGTGGATTAGGAATAGTAACGGTTGTCACAACCATGTTTTTTGCGGCTATTTCTGGATCAAGTGTAGCTGCAACTGCTGCATTAGGATCAATCCTTATTCCTGCCATGATTAAGCGTGGGTATCATCCTAACTTTGCTGGTAGTACCCAAGCTGTATCAGGGACACTAGGTATTATCATTCCACCTAGTATACCACTTATATTATATGGAGTTGCAGCTGGGGCATCTATTGGGGATCTATTCATAGCTGGGATGGTGCCAGGGATTGTAATAGGTATAGGGCTTATCATTGTGGTTGTTATTCTTGCGAAGAAACGTAATTATTTGAAAGAACCTAGAAAGAGTGGGAATGAAGTTTGGCAAGCTTTTATTAAAGCACTACCAGCACTTATTATGCCATTTATTATTCTAGGTGGTATATATAGTGGAATCTTTACGGCAACTGAGTCTGCAGGTGTTGCTGTAGTATATGCCCTTATCGTAAGTATTGTGTTTTATCGTTCTATTAACCTTAAAAATATTGGTAAAGTACTAACACAGGCAACGAGTACTACGGCTTCTATTATGTTTATCCTTGCAACTGCAGGACTATTTAGCTGGGTTTTAACTATCCAAAATGTTCCTCAACAAGTTGCGGAAATGATTACATCAATGTCGGATAATCCTACAGTATTCCTGATTTTTGTAGTCCTATTACTCTTGCTGATTGGAATGTTTATGGAAACAAATGCATCAATCATTATCCTTGCACCAATTTTAGCTCCTGTAGCTAGTGAACTCGGTATTGATCCAGTTCATTTTGGTATCGTTATGATTGTCACACTTGCTATCGGTATGGTAACACCGCCACTAGGATTGAACCTATTTGTAGCAGGTAAGATTGCTAACCTACGTTTAGACCAATTGACACGAGGTATGATACCATTTTACGCCGCCATTTTAATCGCATTATTGTTGATTACCTTTATTCCCTTTATATCAATGGGGTTAGTTCAATTATTTAAATAAAATTTAGTTGGTAGATTGGTGTATTAGTAGGAAAAGATTTAACTAGATAGATTACAAAGGAGTGAAGACATGAATCGTTTAGAACTTATTAAAGAATTACAACAAACAGGATCCTTTATGATGAATAATCAGTTAGCTTGGGGCACAGCTGGTAATATTAGTGCGCGTTTAGATAACAATGATTTTTATGTATCAGCTAGTGGAACTTACTTAGGCGAATTAGAGTATGATGACTTCTCCTTATGTTCAACCGATGGATTAGTAGAAGGGAAGAAGCCATCTAAGGAATTTAAGATGCACCAAGGTATCTATGAACAACGTCCTGAAATCAATGCAGTCTTACATGCATCACCATTTTACTCTACATTAATTGCATGTTCAGATATTGATTTACCGAATAATTATTTCGTAGAGGCCATGTATTACTTAGAAAAGGTTGTGCGGATTCCATATAAACATCCTGGAAGTGTAGATCTTGCAGAAGTAGTTACAGAACATGCAAAAGAAGGAAATGTCATGTTGCTGGAAAACCATGGCGTTATCGTTTATGATGTGAGCCTAAAAGAAGCACGTATGGCCCTTCAAACGTTAGAATATACAGCTAAAATGCATATAACTGCTTTGAAAAATGGGGTGAATATGCAAGGACTTAGTAATGAGACTGTACATGATTTTATTCATCATTCTGGGTATAAGCCGTTGAGAAACTGGGGGAAGTAAAATTTGTATGAATTGCTCCCTTTATAGGTGAATTAAAAGGGACTGGGACAAAAACCTTCTCTGAGTCAAAAAAGCCTTGAAATTTTACGATGAGTAAAATTTCAAGGCTTTATTTCATCTTTTTTCATTTATAGAGACCTCCCAGCCTCTTTTGGGTACTTTTCTTATTTTTCTTCTTCATCCATAAATGGTTTGTTTACATAATAATACATTACGCCCATGAATCCGACACCGCCAATTAAATTTCCCAGTGTGACAGGAATTAAGTTGCGAATAATTGCTGGAATCGTAATTGCTGGATTTTGATCCAGTACATAAGAAATAGAGAATGTTGCCATATTGGCAATGCTATGCTCATATCCTGAAATAAAGAAACAGAAAACGAATAAAATCATGACTGTAATTTTTGCAATATCTTCTTTTAAAGCCATTGGGATAAAGAAAGCTAAACAGACAAGCCAGTTACATAAAATGCCCCGAAAGAAAAGCTCACTTATCGGTGCTTCCAATTTCGCCTCTGCTGCATGGAGCAAGAAGTCATTTACACTAGGAGACTTAAATAACCCGGTTAACAAGATAAATATGGCAAAGAAAATAGCTCCTATAATATTTCCAGCATAGCTTGTTCCCCAAACTTTAAAAACATCAGACCATTTGATTTTTTTTCTTAATGCTGCGTAAGTATAGTAAAAAGTGTTCCCTGTGAATAAATCTCCGCCACCATAGGCAATAAGAATAATTGCTGCCCCGAATACTAAAGCTGCCATTGGATAGGCAAGAGGTGAATCTACTGCATAAAAGAAATTCCCGGTTTTAAATGCAACAATTACACCAAAGCCGATAAACATACTTGCGACAACAGCCCGCATAAAAAAGCGAAACTTACTTCGCTGATAAATTTTTAATTTTTTTAAGGCTAATTTTTCTACTTCAAAAAGAGATGCGCCTTCCATATTAACCCTCCTGAACAAGGTTTTCTTATTTTTCACTGTAGTTATGTTTCTTACCCTATTATTATCATGCTGATCCCTTAACTGGTCAATGAAATTATGTGAAAAAAATCACAATAATAATATTTATTCGAAATTTGTTCACAATTCAAACGTAATTCTGTCTATTTATTTAGTATTCCCAAAAGTAATACTTTGAAATATACAAATAATATGCAAGATTTTTCTGAAAATACAGTTAATAGAAAGTGAAAGAGGAGGAGAAAAGTTAATAAGAACGTATAATATCAACATGGAATAATTTGTCGAAGAATTCATGTTATATTTTCTCACAAATGTATAGACTTTATATTTATTCAATCATAAAATAGAAGATGGAAACTAACAAGGGAGTGAAGAGCTCATGACTTCAGCATATCGCATTTCGATGCTTGTAAACGATCAGCCGGGAGTTCTGGCTCGTATATCCAGCTTATTTGGAACGCATCATGTAAATATTGAAGATATAAAAACAAAAAAATATAAACGAGAAGCAACAACAAGAATACAAATCTCTAGTTCAGCTGAGGAGAAGCAAGTACATAATCTCATCGCTGGATTACAGGGATTAATGGATGTAGTAGAAGTGGATGCAGATGCCATCCATAAATCAGCTTTTCAACAAAGGCTGCTTCAAAGTACAGATACTATTCAAGTATTAAGGGAGCAAAAAACGTTAAGCAAAAAAGTATCTTACTGGTTAGTTGCTTGCAGTTTGTTTTTAACTTTATTCGGAACAAATATACCAGCATCTCTTTATTCGCTTTATCGTCAGGAATGGGGACTTACATCAGGGATGATAACCCTTGTGTTTGCTATCTATGCCTTTACAGTTATTCCAGCAATTGTTATTGCAGGACAGCTATCTGACCAGATTGGAAGAAAGAAAGTGTTAATTCCAGGAATATTATTTTCGCTAGTAGGAACATTCTGTTTCACTATTGCAAATGGTCTTGGAATGCTTCTTATCGGCCGACTATTCCAAGGGTTGTCTGTAGGTATTTTAAATGGAGTGGCAGTGGCTGCTTTAACTGAGCTTGATGAGAAAAGAAACACGAAAAAAACTGCGTTAATATGTGCCCTTGCTGTTACGCTTGGTAATGCATTTGGGCCAATTCTCTCCGGATTACTAGGTGATTTTGCTCCAATCCCATTAAGATTATCTTATTATGTGCATTTATTATTTATTATTCCTTGCTTTATCCTACTGTTTTTCTTAAATGAAAATATTAGACCTGGTTTAAAGCCTGTTCAACTAAAGAAACCATTTGTTCCCAAAGAAATTATGAAGCCTTTCTTATTAGCTTCCTTTACTTCTTTTGTAGCCTGGTCGATTATTAGTATGTTTATGTCTTTAATCCCATCTAATCTGTCTAGTTTTACAACAGTAGCGAGTTTAACGATATCAGGAATTGTCGTAGCACTTGGATTAATTGCTGCAGCATTTAATCAAATTTTATTAAAACAACTATCATTAAAGAAAATGATTACGATTGGTTATATCTTCCTTGCAGTTGGTCTGGTTTTACTAGTCATTACGATTAATACGCAATCACTCACTTTATTGCTAATTTCTGCTGTACTTATTGGTGGTGGGAATGGTCCAGCATATGCAGGAAGTTTAGCACTAGTAAATGAAGTGGCTCCAAGTAAAACAAAAGGAAATATTGTCTCTACCTTCTTTGTGATTACGTATCTTGGTGTGAGCCTTCCAGTTATTGGGCTTGGCTATTTATCACAGGCATTTGGAGTTGCTGGGGCTGTCACTACTTATGTACTTATTATGGGAGCACTCCTATTGCTTATCTCAAGTTTTGCTTGGAAAGAAAGAGAAACTATTTTTGCAAAATAAATTGTTTATTAAGAAGAAGATCAGTATACCTTATAAATGAGGAGCTGGTCTTTTTTTATTGGTATCAAAAAGGTGGGAATCGTAAATTAAATGTAAAGAAACAAAAAAAGAAAAGAAATTAATAATAAATATTAGACTGTTGAATACAATGATGATGTAGTTATTTAAAAGAAGTCTTTGGGAAGGGAATCTGCTTAGAAATTTCCATAGTTACTAAATTGGAAGGCCCCATAGACAGAGACGATCTAGGAGGCTAAAGTGAAGAGTTATAAAAAGAAAGTAGATTCCCTGAACCAATGAAAAGTGGTTGGAGTGAGTAATAGAATCGGGAAAATAAAAGTTTTAAAAGAAAAATAAAAAAATGTCGAAAAGAGGTTGATTTTTTTACACTATGATTATATAATAAAAAACGTGTTAAAAATAAGTAAAAAAACAGTAAAGAAAATTTAATAAATGCGGGTGTAGTTTAATGGTAAAACCTCAGCCTTCCAAGCTGATGTCGTGGGTTCGATTCCCATCACCCGCTCCATACATACGCTCACAACGCAGTGTTTCGTTTCATTAAGAACGAAGCATTGCGTTTTTTATATTTTACGCAAAAAAACAGCAATGTTAGGAGAGTATGATCCTTTTTCAAGGCTCTCCTGACATTTTTATTCCACAATGGAAAAAGTAGCTTCTCCTCCATGCACTTGGACAAACATGTTAAGCAAGGATTCTATCATTTGTTCTGCTTTTTCATTAGCAATGGATGGCGGAAGATAGATGATTTGTATAGCATTTTTCGTGGATGCTTGGACAGGTGCTCTGTCAGAATCAACAAAAGGGCTGCCAAATGGACCAATATCATCTTCCGATACAATTAAATTTTCAATAGAATTCATTCTTCCATTCAAACCAGCGTATTGTTCGCCCTCTTTTCCGATACGGATGTTTATATTACCTTGAAGATTGGCACAATCATAAATACCGATAGGAATACTATATTGTAGGGAAAAGAAGTTATTAATATCAATACTACTGTTGATTGGCTCTAAGTAATTTTGTTTTTTGATTCGTCTAAGAAGACTTTCCGCTGAATGACGATAGCGATTGGGATCTTTGCCTGTTTTTTTGAAGATTTCTCTCCATTCCTTTACAGAAGGAATATCGGTCACATTGCTATCTTCCAAATCAAAAAAAATAGACTCTTGAAAAAGTCGCATTCGGCCTTTAATCATTTGGGGCGTGTCCATTACTTCCATGCCTTGATAGTGAATGAAGCCAATTTTAAAATTAGGGATTAATTGTTTAATCTGTTCTGATATAAAAATATCCAATATATACACCTCCACTATAGTTGTTGTCTATGTTATTCTATATTTTAGCGTAATCTATATGAAAAACCAATGAAAAGGAAGGAGGGAGCCCTCTTGGATTACCGTGAACTAAAGAAAGATATCATCGAATATAGTAAAACAATCGGGATCGATAAAATAGGTTTTACAAGTGCAAGTACCTTTGAAGAAATGAAAGTGCGTTTAATAAGACAGCAGGAATTAAACTATCAATCTGGTTTTGAAGAAAAGGATATAGAGAAGCGGGTAGACCCCTCCCTTCTATTACATCAACCAAAGTCCATTATTTCTATTGCCCTTGCTTATCCTTCTAAAATGAAAGAAAGGGTAGTCAGCAAAAAGGGAGAGCGTAGAGGTATTTTTTGTCGTGCTTCTTGGGGAACGGACTATCATATAGTTTTAAAAGATCGTTTGCAGAAGCTAGAGGAATATATTAAGGAAAGAATGCCAGATGCATTATGCAAATCAATGGTAGATACCGGTGAATTGGTGGACCGAGCAGTTGCACAGCGAGCTGGAATAGGCTGGTCAGGGAAAAATTGTGCGATCATTACGCCAGAATTTGGTTCCTATGTTTATTTAGGTGAGATGATTACCAATCTACCATTAGAACCGGATAAGCCAATGGAAGATCAATGTGGCTCATGTAATAAATGTATTGATGTGTGCCCAACAGGTGCCCTTATTCAAGGTGGACAGTTAAATGCCCAAAGATGTATCGCTTTTCAAACACAGACTAAGGGATTTCTGGCAGAAGAATTTAGAGAAAAGCTCGGTAACCGAATTTATGGCTGTGATACATGCCAAACCGTCTGTCCGAAAAATAAAGGAATTGATTTTCACAATCATCCAGAAATGGAGCCAGATCCAGAAATTGCAAAACCATTGCTTCAGCCCCTACTTTTTATCAGCAATAAGGAATTTAAAGAAAAGTATGGTCATATTTCTGGTTCTTGGCGTGGAAAAAAACCAATTCAGCGGAATGCAATCATTGCCCTTGCTCATTTTAAAGAAGAAGGAGCAGTCGGTGATTTAATTACTGTGATGAAGAAAGACCCAAGACCAGTTATAAGAGGAACAGCAGCTTGGGCATTAGGGAAAATTGGTGGCGATGAGTCAAAGACAGCCCTCCAAACAGCAATACAACAAGAAGGCGACGAAGAGGTTTTACAAGAAATGGAAGATGCTTTACAGCGATTAGCTCATTAATTATATGATTGTGGTGGATGAACGCCAAAATTTCATGGAGTAAGAGGAAAAATGTTTTCCATCCAATAAAAAAAAACAATATACTCTCTAATTAAACATATATGTAATACCAGCCCAAAAGAAGGATATCGATCGCCTTCTTTTTTTTGTACAGTTCTGCTCCCTTTAAACATAGTTATTAAAGAAGGGAGTAGATGGCATGAAACAACAATTAAAGGAGCTTATTGAAAAAAGGATTCAGCAATGTGTTGCAAAAGAAAGAACAACGACTGAAGATGACAAGTTTGCGCGAAAAAGAAGTTGTTTCCATAGAAGAAATGCGGAAATAGTTCATGTGAAGGCAAAAGGAAAGGTTGAAGATATTCAGAAGAAGGCGGATGAGACGGAGGAATTGGTTTATACGGTTCATCTTCAATATTTCATTAAGCAAGGAGAATTATTTTTTGTAGAAGAAGAAGTGGAAAATAGAAAGAGTATATTCTATAAAGGGGTCTTAATTGAGGATGAAGAAATGGTTCCTATTTATCCAGAATACCGAGAAAATCCTTTGTCTGAAGAATTTGGGAAAACGGCAGAAGGATGGAGTCGCTATACGTATGATCGTCTTAAAGCTGTTCAATATGCGGAAAAATGGTGGAATAGCTATAATCCAAAATACCATCAATTCGAAGTAGATTGCACCAACTATATTTCCCAATGTGTCCATGAAGGCGGAGCGCCGATGCGAGGTTATCCTAATCGTAATAAGGGCTGGTGGATGCAAAGTAATAATTGGAGCTATAGTTGGTCCGTGGCAAATGCCTTTCCAAGATATTTAGAAACATCTACAACTGGTTTACGTGCCAAACAAGTAAATAGTGCAATGGAGCTAAAGCTTGGGGATGTCATTTGCTATGATTTTGAAGGTGATGGGAAATATAATCATACTACGATTGTTACAGGGAAGGATGCGAATGGAGAACCGTTAGTAAATGCCCATACGTATAATAGTCGAATGCGTTACTGGAAATATGAAGATTCAACTGCGTATACGCCAAATATTAAATATAAATTTTTTACGATTATTGATGGCTGAGAAGCAGGAAATATCCCTTTCGCATTTCCCTTAGAGTAAGTGTATAATGGAACGGAAAGTACTAGTTAGAGGTGACAAACTTGGCCATACATATCGTCCTATACCAACCACAAATTCCTTCCAATACAGGCAATATTGCAAGAACATGTGCAGGAACAGACACCGTTCTTCATTTAATCCGTCCGTTTGGATTCTCCCAAGAGGATAAAGCGTTAAAAAGAGCAGGTCTAGATTACTGGGGATTTGTAGAAATCCATTATTATGACTCTTTAGATGAATTTTATGAAAAAAATGAAGGTGGAGCATTTTACTATATTACGAAGTCAGGAGAAACACCTTATGCCTCCTTCGATTACAGTGATAGGAGCAAGGAGCATTACTTTGTATTTGGAAGTGAGACAACAGGTCTACCTCCAGAAATTATCGAGAATAATGTTGATAGAACAGTACGAATTCCAATGACAGATAATATTCGTGCTTTTAATCTTTCGAATACAGCGGCCATCCTTATTTATGAGGCATTAAGGCAACAAAATTTTGGGCATTTAAAAAAATAATACTGAAACAATAACAGAGTGTAAATCGTAATAGATTTATACTCTTTTTTTAGAAACTAAAGGGAAGTGAATGAGAAATGGTATTTATCCTATCAAAAGATTTTATATTTTTATTAAGCTTTTTACTTCTTCTTTTTGGGTCGGAAGGATACTTAAGAAAAAAGCTAGGACTTCCAAATAAAAAAGAAAAAAGGTCCATCCACTACAAAAATGGCTGGATATACTAGTGGTACCTAGTGCCATCGTTTTATTGTTTATTTTAGATGGACCAATAGTAAGTATGTGCATATTGATCTGTCACAGCTTTATTCAATCCTTTGTGAAGTGGAGATATAATAAGAAGTCAAAAGAATTTATTATTTACTTTGCAACTGGGCTTATTCTTTTTGTCCTGACGGTTATTGGTATATTATTAGGCTATAGTCATTATCAGTAATAGTTCAGCTGTTGAATGGAACAATAAGAATAACTTTTAAGGAGAGATTATCCATGAATCAAACAATCGAAACAATACTTAATCATCGTTCTGTTAGAAAATTTACCGATAAGGAGTTAACACAAGAACAAATTCGTCTCCTTGTGGAGGCTGCTCAAAGTGCTTCTACTTCTAGCTTTGTTCAAGCCTATAGTATTATTGGTGTGAAAGATAAGACGAAAAAGAAAAAATTAGCGGAACTAGCGGGAAATCAGCAGTATGTGGAAAACAATGGTCATTTATTTATTTTCTGTGCTGATTTATATCGCCATACAGTTGCTGCAGACATGGAAGGGAAAAAAGAGGCAGCACTGGATTCGATTGAAAGTACGGAAAAATTCATGGTTAGCCTTATCGATGTAGCATTAGCATCGCAAAATATGGCAATTGCTGCAGAATCATTAGGACTAGGCATTTGTTACATAGGCGGGATCCGCAATAATTTAGTTGAAGTGAGTCAATTATTAAAAACACCAGATCATGTTTTACCTGTATTTGCTCTAGTCGTGGGGTATCCAGACCAACAAACAGAGAAAAAACCACGAGCTCCTTTTCAACATATTTATCACGAAGATGAATATGAGCAAGATGTGGAACAATATAAACAAGAGCTTCAGGAATATAATAACGAAATCTCTGCTTATTATCAGGAGAGAACGAATGGGAATAGAACAGATACATGGACAGCACAAATGGCTGCTAATTTTGAGCAAAAATCTCGTATGTATATGAAAGAATTTGTTCACGAAAAGAAATTTGATTTGAAATAAGGGAATTCCCACTAAAAAACAGTATCTAATTCAACTAGATACTGTTTTTTTATGCAAATAAATAAAACGAACTTAGAAAAAAGAAAATATTTCCTATTTAATAATAATTGTTATTCTATAGCGGTTCTCCGTGCTAAAGATGGAGATTTCCTCCCTAATTGTTTAGCTTCTCTAAAAAACTATTCTTTCTTTTAAGCATGTTCGTATAGCCTGGTGCATAGATTATATTAATCGTCTCTGATAATGTGACAGGGGAGGTCCATATGAATATATTAAAGAAAATCGAGATGTATAGACAAGAAGAAGAGTTGTTGAAGTGGGAAGGAACTTTTGGAGAGTACTTAGAAATTCTGAAGGAAAAGCCATGGGTAGGTCAATCCGCGCATTCTAGGGTATATAACATGATTAAAGATGCTGGCATTGATGAAGTAAATGGGAAAAAGCAATACAAATTTTTCTCGGATCAGCTCTTCGGTTTAGAAGAGCCATTAGAAAAGCTAGTAGAAGAATATTTCCATCCAGCTGCCAAACGTCTAGATGTAAGAAAGCGTATTTTATTACTTATGGGTCCAGTCAGTGGTGGTAAATCAACTTTAGTTACCATGCTGAAAAGAGGATTAGAAGCATATACCTACACAGATCGTGGAGCTGTATATGCAATCAAAGGTTGCCCAATGCATGAGGATCCGCTTCATATGGTTCCACATAGTCTAAGAAAAGATTTCTTTGATGAATATGGAATTCGCATCGAAGGCAACTTATCGCCACTTAATATGATGAGACTGCAAGAAGAATATAATGGAAGAATTGAAGATGTGATAGTAGAAAGGGTATTTTTCTCAGAAGATAAACGAACTGGAATTGGAACCTTTAGTCCATCTGATCCAAAGTCACAGGATATTGCAGATTTAACAGGAAGCATTGATTTCTCTACGATTGCTGAATATGGATCCGAATCTGATCCACGGGCCTATCGTTTTGATGGAGAGTTAAATAAAGCGAACCGAGGCATGATGGAGTTCCAAGAGATGTTAAAATGTGATGAGAAATTCTTATGGCATTTATTATCATTAACACAAGAAGGAAACTTCAAGGCAGGAAGATTTGCCCTTATTTCTGCAGATGAGTTAATTGTCGCTCATACGAATGAAACGGAGTATCGCTCCTTTATATCTAATAAAAAGAATGAAGCATTGCATTCTCGTATCATTGTAATGCCAGTTCCTTATAACTTAAAAGCGTCTGAAGAGGAAAGAATCTATGAAAAAATGATTCGAGAAAGTGATGTTTCAAACGTGCATATTGCTCCACACACGTTGAAAATTGCCGCTATTTTTACAATTTTAACTAGATTGAAAGAGCCGAAAAAAGGTGACATTGATTTAGTGAAGAAAATGCGCTTGTATGATGGGGAAAGTGTGGAAGGCTTCAGTTCTGCTGATTTAAAGGAACTGCAAAACGAATATGGTGATGAAGGAATGAGTGGAATCGATCCACGTTATGTCATTAACCGCATTTCTTCTACGATTATTCGCAAGGATGTAACAAGCATTAACGCGCTTGATGTGCTTTTATCTATAAAAGAAGGATTGGATCAGCATTCTTCTATTACCAATGAGTTGAAAGAAAAGTACTTAAACTGCATTTCCTTAGCGCGTAAAGAATACGATGAAATTGCTAAGAAAGAAGTACAAAAGGCATTTGTTTATTCGTATGAAGAGTCTGCTAAAACGTTAATGGATAATTACTTAGATAACGTAGAAGCGTACTGCAATAAAAACAAGCTGCGTGACCCATTAACTGGTGATGCGATTAATCCAGACGAAAAATTAATGCGTTCCATTGAAGAGCAAATTGGCATTTCTGAAAATGCGAAGAAATCATTCCGTGAAGAAATTCTAATTCGTATTTCCGCTTATGCAAGAAAAGGAAAAAGATTTGATTATAACTCTCATGATCGTTTGCGTGAAGCTATCCAGAAGAAATTATTTGCCGATCTGAAAGATGTCGTAAAAATCACAACTTCAACGAAAACTCCAGATGAGCAGCAATTGAAGAAAGTCAATGAAGTGGTTGCACGTTTAATTGATGAACATGGCTATAATTCCACTTCTGCCAACGAGTTATTACGTTATGTAGGCAGCTTATTGAATCGTTAAATAAATCGGTCGAAGGAGGAACAGGCTAAATGGCGTCTGTTCCTCTTTTGCCTAATAGGAAAGTTTGGGGAGAATAATGTGCCATGAATAGGAACACATGAAACGACCCTTTTTCTAAAAAAAGTAAAATTATCGAAATTATTAGTAAATTATTTCGTCCATTTGCATATGATAGAGTAATCACTTTATTTAGATATAGTGATACCCAAATTAGTGTATGCGAAAATCACTTTATACGTGCAAAAAAAGGATAAAAAATTTTTAGGAGGGGTAAGATGACCGAAAAACCGAATAAACATCAGTTTGTAATATCCCAAGAAAATTGGTCCCTCCATCGCAAAGGCCATGATGATCAGCAACGTCATCAAGAAAAAGTGCAGGAGGCCATTAAAAATAACCTACCTGATTTAATTACAGAAGAAAACATCGTCATGTCAAATGGTAGAGAAGTTGTGAAAATTCCCATTCGTTCCTTAGACGAATACAAAATTCGATATAATTATGATAAAAACAAACATGTAGGGCAAGGAACTGGAGACAGTCAGGTTGGCGATGTGGTCGCACGCGATGGTTCTGGAAATCAAAAGGGCCCAGGAAAAGGGCAAGGAGCAGGAGATCAGGCAGGAGAAGATTACTTTGAGGCAGAAGTATCGTTAATGGAATTAGAAGAGGCATTATTCAAGCAATTAGAATTGCCGAATTTAAAACGAAAAGAGCAGGATCAAATCGTCGTTGAGAATATTGAATTTAATGATATTAGAAAAGTTGGGTTAATGGGTAATATCGATAAGAAAAAAACAATGATATCTGCATTTAAGCGCAATGCAATGACAGGAGTACCAGGCTTTCACCCCATCTATCCAGAGGATTTAAAGTTTAAAACCTGGAATGAAGTGCAGAAGCCGGAATCAAAAGCAGTTGTACTTGCGATGATGGATACGAGCGGTTCGATGGGTTTATGGGAAAAGTATATGGCAAGAAGCTTTTTCTTCTGGATGACAAGATTTCTGCGTACGAAATATGAAACGGTAGAAATTGAATTTATTGCCCATCATACAGAAGCAAAGGTCGTTTCGGAAGAAGATTTCTTTTCTAAAGGAGAAAGTGGAGGCACAATTTGTTCCTCCGTATATAGAAAAGCATTGGAACTGATTGACGATAAATACGATCCTGGCCGATTCAACATATACCCATTCCATTTCTCAGATGGAGACAATTTAACGTCAGATAATGCTAGATGTGTAAAATTAGTAGAAGAGCTGATGAAAGTATCCAATATGTTTGGCTATGGGGAAGTTAACCAATATAACCGACACAGTACGCTAATGTCCGCCTACAAAAATATTCAAGATGAGAAATTCCGCTACTACTTACTGAGACAAAAAGCAGATGTATTTAATGCGATGACTAGTTTCTTCCGGAAAGAGGAAGAAGGACAGATGTATGCATAAAGGGTGAATGCACAACTCATCATGTGGGTTGTGTTTTTTTGTACGTAAGAATGAATTACTATAATAATATTAATAAACAACATAATTTGTATTTACTATTGATTCATACTCATTAATTACTAATACAAAGTCGGGAATTTGAATTTGGAAAGTGTCTCAGGATGGAATAAACCGCTTTATGATGTGCATATTAATGCAGAGGTGGTCCATTCATGGAGAAAAATAAAATGGAAAAGCGATTTTTAAAAGGATTACTTATTGTGAATTTATTAATTCTGCTACCGATTTTATATAGAAAACCCCCAATTAGAGATTGGATTATTGTTTTTGTGTATAATGCTATTACAAATGGTTTGGTTGATATGATTTTAACATCACATAAAGTAATTAGATATCCAGTTCGTTTCCTACCCAAGAAGTTTAAAATACATATATTATTTGATTTTTTAATTTATCCTACATTTACTGTTTTCTACAACCAATTAACGAAGAGAGATAAACCTTTTGCTGTTTTATATAAATTGATTTTATTTACGATTCCATTTTATTTTATTGAATTATGGGCAGAAAGAAAAACAAAACTAATTGAATGGAAAAAAGGTTGGAAATGGTACTATTCTTTTTTAAGCATTATTTTTAAATCGCTTATAACAAGATTAGTTATCGAAGTACTAAGGAAAATGAATTTTTTAACAAAATGACATGTGTGCTCCCTAGATAGTTTATGAACCCACTAACAAGGGGAAAATAGTTGATACATACTAAATCTTTCTACCCTAATTTAAAAGAATACATAGTTATTTCATTCTTTTTATTGTAAAATAGCGAAGTAGAATAGAGAATTAACGTATTGATTTAATTAGTGAGTGTTCATACATAATGTGCGTGGTTAGGATGTATTTTATTATCCTAAGAAAGGAAAGCAAATGACGAAAATCGTAAATATCATTCTTTTACTTAATGTTATTGGAATAGTTCTATATGCAGCAGGAATCCTTAATACGGATATTTTTAGAATGGAATTTTTATCCTCTGGTGTTATTATGCTTCTGTTTGGTTTAAGAGATGTTGTTAGAGGTACGAAAAGAAAAAGACGATAGAGGAAATGGACTCTTCTTAAAAAGGGTAGGAAGGGAGCAAAAGATGAAGCCTATATATCGATGGATTTATATTTTTTTAGGGACAGTCTTTTTAGTATTGGGGATTATTGGCGTGTTTTTACCTTTGTTGCCAACTACACCTTTTTTATTATTAACTTCCTTTTTTTATACAAGAGGTTCTGATCGTATTAATAAATGGTTTCGTTCGACAACTTTCTATCAGGAGTATGTCAAAGGATTTCGCAAAGGCGAGCTAACGAAAAAGCAAAAGATAAAAATAATTATCACCTGCTATATTTGCTTAGCCATTAGTGCTATCCTTGTTGATCATCCTTTTACTAGAATTATCTTGGGCTGTATTGCGATTGCTCAAGCGATATCGATGTTTATCATAAAGACTAAAAAAGAAAGCCCGGAAATAATCATAAAAAAATAAGCGTAACCCAGTGGATAGACCTTTTTAGGTAGATCCTTTTTTATGCTTTTAAAGGTGAAAGGTAAAAGATAAAATAAATCACTTCCCTTTATATGTTATTAGTTGAAAAAACTTCCTGTTTAGTAGTAAACTAGAAATCTAATAGTTTCCTAGAAAAGCCTCATGATATTCCCCGATAATACTACATTTCCTGTTGGAGGTAAAGATGAATAAAATTTCACAAGCAGAAGCCGTTAAATTAAAGAGTATCCTGTCCAAAAGAATTCATGAACTAGAAGAAGAAATGGAAAGAGTTGCTTTTGTACAAATAGAAGCCGGAAAATCAATTCCGAAGCAAAAGCGAACGATTGTTGATGTGGAGCAGGAAATAGAAGAGGTGCGTGCAGACTATCGATTGCTTGATAAGCTAATGTATCATGCTAATATTGAAAATGAAATAAGTTTTGAAAATACAAATATAACTATTGTAGAAGCGATTGAACTAGCAACACAGCTTCGGGCTAAAGCGAGAAAATATAAAGAGTTTGCTGCAGCAGAAAAGGAAGAATACGTTTATTCCTATGGGGAAACAGTCCAGCTAATGAAGGTAGCGACCTTTGAACCAGAGGATTATCGTTTAAAAAGCCTTGAATCTGAAAGAAAAGCTAACCGTTTATCGAACTTGATTAACGGCAAAAACTATCAAATCGAGCTAGAATTTGATGGGGAAAAATATTTTTAATTATCATGCCTTGAATAGGTGAGACTCCTATTCAAGGATAGAAGGATCCGTCAACTTGTGTACAAAGGTACGTATAAATGGTACTGGCTAAACCAATGACCACTAACCCATTACTCGATTACCCGTTACCCTTGACCAATTATTGCAATGGCGGTCGCAGACCATTATAGTCCCCAAAATCCTTCTATGAAGAAGCCAGTCAAAGAATAGATTCTTATTCCTTGACTGGCTTTATTTAAGTACATATTTGCTAGTTAAAGTGATATCGTTTTAGTAGTACAAAAGATTACTTGAATCCGAGTACTGGATGAGGAATATATGGCTCTTCTAAGCTGGCAATTTCCTCTTGTGTCAATCCTAATGAAAGAGCAGCGACTGCATCTTCAAGATGATGGAGCTTCGTCGCGCCAATAATAGGTGCAGTAACAGGTTCTTTTTGTAATACCCAAGCAAGTGCAACCTGTGCACGAGGCACACCGCGTTTTTCCGCTATTGCTTTCACACGTTCTACTACTTGGCGGTCCGCTTCTTCTGTGTGGGAATATAATGTTTTTCCGAATTCATCGGACTCTTTGCGAGTACTTGTTTCTTCCCAATCTCTAGTTAAACGGCCACGTGCCATTGGACTCCATGGAATAACCCCAATTCCTTCTTCTTTACAAAGCGGCAGCATTTCACGTTCTTCTTCGCGATAGAGAAGGTTTAAGTAATTTTGCATAGATACGAAACGTGTCCAGCCATTTTTCTCGGCTACATGATTTGCTTTCAAAAATTGCCATGCATACATGGAGGATGCACCAATGTAGCGGGCTTTTCCAGCTTTAACTACATCATGTAAAGCTTCCATTGTTTCTTCAATCGGAGTTTCATAATCCCATCTATGTATTTGATAGAGATCGACATAATCGGTACCAAGCCTTTTTAAACTATTGTCAATTTCACTCATAATTGCTTTTCGGGAAAGACCAGCACCATTTGCACCTTGTCGCATTCTGCCATGAACCTTTGTTGCAAGAACGACATCATCACGATTCGTAAAATCATGCAATGCACGTCCTACTATTTCTTCGCTTGACCCATCAGAGTAGACATTTGCCGTATCAAAAAAGTTAATGCCAAGCTCCAAAGCTTTTTTGATAAATGGACGACTTTCGCTTTCTGTTAATGTCCATGCATGCCCACCACGATCGGGTTCCCCATAACTCATACAACCAAGACAAAGACGAGAGACTTCTAAACCAGTAGAACCTAATTTAATATAATCCATTTGCTACTCCTCCTTTTGGTTTTATTATATAATCCGTTTATTAAGAATACGAGGGAAATGAATTGTATTCTGAGTAATATGAAAAACCTGTTTGCAAAATAATGAAAATTAAGGTTGCAACTTTTTCCACTCTGTAATAGAATATAAAAAAATCGACCATTTAAAAAGCAAAGACAAGGACATGAGTTACTACTTCGGTTTCCAGAGAGGGAAGAATTGCTGAGAGCTTCCTAACGCAGAATGAGTAGCTTACCACCTTTAAGCTGTATTGGGGAAAATTAATAGTATCCAATACCGTAGACGCAACGTTACTGCACCAAGCCATGATAAAACCATTACGTGTTTTCATGGGAATTTGGGTGGAACCACGGGTAAACGCACTCGTCCCTTTCTTTAGGGATGAGTGCGTTTTTTGTTTGCAATTTCATAATTAAGCGATGAAAAGGACATGAATTATTTTTACTGTTATCAGAGAGGGAAGAACAGGTGCGAGCTTCCTAGCAAAGGAAAATAATTTACCACCTTTGAGCTATATTGATGAACTAGAAGTAGTCAATATCGTTTATGCAACGTTACTGCACCAAGCCATAAGAAAACGATTTCGTTTTTTTATGGGAATTTGGGTGGAACCACGGGTAAAAACACTCGTCCCTTCTTTAGGGACGGGTGTTTTTTTATACCCAAAAATAAAAAAGGAGTGAAAGAAATGATTCAGGTAGTATTAGCAGATGGAAGTAAAAAGGAATATCCAAAAGGTAGCACAATTGCAGAAATTGCGGAGTCTATTAGTGTTAGCTTAAAGAAAAAGGCAGTTGGCGGAAAACTCAATGACGAATGGTTTGTAGATATGAGCTATTCAATAGAGGAAGATGTACATTTGTCTATCATAACAATAGATTCCGAAGATGGTGTATCCATTATGCGTCATTCCAGCGCCCATGTAATGGCACAAGCAGTGAAAAGATTGTATCCCAATGTTCAGTTTGCGATCGGCCCCGTTGTGGAAGACGGCTTTTATTATGATATGAAGCTCGACCATAGCTTAACTTCAAATGATTTAGAAGCTATTGAAAAAGAGATGAAAAAAATCATCAAGGAAAATCTTCCTTTTATTCGCAAAGAGGTTTCGTATGAGGAAGCAAACGCGCTTTTTCAAGCGAAGGAGGAGAAATTTAAGGTGGAGCTCTTAGAAGCAATACCAAACAATGAACCGATTTCCCTCTATCAACAAGGAGAGTTTATTGATTTATGTCGTGGAACGCATCTTCCTTCTACAGGATTTATCAAAGCATTTAAACTAATGCGTGTATCTGGTGCTTATTGGAGAGGGGATAGTAAGAACGAGGTATTGCAGCGAGTATATGGCGTTGCTTTTTCGAGTCAGCAAGAATTAGCGGAATACTTGGAGATGATAGAAGAAGCTGCTAAAAGGGATCATCGAAAGCTAGGAAAGCAATTGGAGCTGTTTATGTTTTCAGAAGAAGCGCCTGGCATGCCGTTTTATTTACCGAAAGGACAAATCATTCGTAATGAATTAGAGCAATTTTCAAGAGAGCTTCAGGGAGAGGCTGATTATGAAGAAGTAAGGACTCCACTGATGATGAATGAACGAATGTGGAAGCAATCAGGGCATTGGGATCATTATCATGAAAATATGTATTTTTCTGAAGTAGATGATCAAAAATTTGCATTGAAGCCGATGAATTGCCCGGGACATATGCTTATTTTCAAAAATAGTCTTTACTCTTATCGTGATTTGCCCATTCGATTATCTGAGTTTGGTCAGGTCCATCGTCATGAATATAGTGGTGCATTGAACGGAATGCTTCGTGTTCGTACATTTTGCCAGGATGATGCCCATCTGTTTGTAAGAGAAGACCAAATAGAAGGGGAAATAAAAAGCATCTTTCAATTAATTGATAAAGTCTATCGTACTTTCGGATTTGAATACACTGTCGAACTTTCTACTAGACCAGAGGATTCTTTGGAAGGCGATGATATGTGGGAATTGGCAGAAGGTGCATTAAGAAATGTTCTAGAGGACCTAGAAATTGATTATATTCTTAATGAAGGAGATGGAGCATTCTACGGTCCGAAAATTGATTTTCATATAAAGGATGCGTTAAAAAGAAGTCATCAATGTGCAACAATTCAGCTTGATTTTCAAATGCCAAAGCTCTTTAACTTAGCTTATATAAATGAGAATAATGAAAAGGTCTGTCCAGTCGTTATTCACCGTGCTATATATGGGTCGATTGATCGGTTCTTTGGAATACTAATCGAACATTTTGCAGGTGCCTTTCCTGTTTGGCTTGCCCCAACGCAGGTTGAAATTATTCCTGTATCCAATGTTCATCTAGAATATTGCTTAGAAGTTCAATCTGCTCTCAAAAAAGCAGGTATTAGAGTGAAAATTGATGACAGCAATGAGAAATTAGGCTATAAAATTCGAGCAGCGCAAATGCAAAAGATCCCATATATATTAGTTCTCGGCGATAAAGAAAAGGAGCAAAAGGAAGTAAATGTAAGAAAGTATGGAGAAGCAGTTTCTGAGGGACTATCTCTAGAAGCATTCAAACATATAATAGAGAAGCAAATAAAAGAGAGAAGTTTGTAAATAGGAAGGGATTCTATATAAAGTTATATGGAATCCCTATACATTTTCTATTTACAGGCTGCGATTATATTGATACTTCTTCCATTGAAATCGGATAAAACAACCGATACAAAATCCGAGGATTGCAATTATAGAAGCAAGCCCAACCATAACCGCAAAGATATAGCCAACAATAGTCCAGTTTAGGAAAAAGGAAATAGAGCTTACTGCTAAACAAACTACAGCAATTATTTGGTTAAACTGCTGTTGATCCCAGTCTTCTTGATGGTATTCCTTCTTAGGCTTTTTAAGAAACAAACTTGCTAGTTTCATAATAGGATTCCATTGAAACAATAATCCGCATAATCCTGCTAAAAGGGGAATAAGCATAATCCAGTATTGCTGCAAGAATAAGCTAAGTAAAACGGAAAGAAAAATGACCCATTGATTCGTACGCACTAATGGTAGTGGAATTGTTTTCGCTAGATTAGTCATAAAAAACCAACCTTTCTTATAAGGATTATGTATATTATACGCTCTTATAAGTAATTTGTTAAGAACAATGAAAAACTTGTAAGGATAAGCATTCTTACAAGTTTTTATGCTGTTTCTCTTCTTCTAAAAAACTCCATAGTCTATACAGTTGAAGAACTGTTTTTTCCGGGTCGTTTATTAAATGGTCATACATAGTTGGATATTTCTGTAATTGAGAAAGGAGTACAGCTTCTTCTATTGTAATCTCTTTTTCTGTTGTATGATACGTAGCTCTTGTTTCTTTTGTCTCTGAACGGCCAAGGAGATAATCAGTGCTTACATCAAAATAATCCGCAAGTTTTTGTAATGTGTCTGTATCAGGTTTTCGATTACCCGTTTCATATCCTGAGATAGATACTTTTGTTACATTCATTGCATCCCCAAGCGTTTGTTGAGAAATGTTAGCAGACTTTCGTAAATATCTCAATCTTTCTGGAAAATTCATCTGAACCAGCTCCTCATTTCGATACTTCTATTATAAGTTAACAAATAGCTAACAGTAAATAATGAATTTTTGTTAACAAATTCGGAATTTTATATTGATGTAAACCACTTGTTTACGTATAATTTTAATAAGGAAAAAAATGATAATGGAGAAGATGAGGTGTAAAAAATGCATCGGAATAAACTGCGCATCATAAGAAAGCAATATGGCTATACCTATCAAATGATGGCTGATAAGTTAGGGATAACAAAGTCGTATTATTGGCAAATCGAAAATGGCAAACGAGGTTTATCTTATGATCAAGCAGTACAGATATCTAGTATTTTTTCAAAAACACCAGATGAGATTTTTCTTCCAGATTATATAAAGTAAAATGATTATTTCGTTATAAGAATAGAATTTCCAATGAATGAGGGAGGCTAAAAAGTGAAGGAGCAAATATACGTAACCGAAGAAAATCTTTTATTAATAAAAGAAGCGTTGGATTTAAGTATAAGAAATGCGTCCAAAGGAGTTCTATTCATTTTAGAAATGGTAAAGGAGAAAGTAACGAATAGTAATAATAGTATGTTGAAACTGGATGGCATGGAAATGGAAATCATTCTTGTTTCACTAATTGAATATGGGATTTTTTTGCTATCATTCCATTCGGCTAAAGGAAATTTATGTTTGAAGGAAGCAATCAGAATGGATGAGATCAAGCAATATTATCAAAGGAAAAATGGTCCGAAAATAATGTGTTAACTATTCTTTTTACCTAATAGCTTAGATGGAATGTTTGATTTTCTTCTCGTACTATGTAAGAGTAAAGAGACTAACGCGAGAGGAAGATCAGAGTGGAAAAAAGAAAAGTAGGATTTATTGGTTGTGGAAAAATGGCTCAAGCGATGGTAAACGGAATGCTTCAGTCTGCTTTTATACAAAAAGAAAATATGATAGCAAGTACAAGGTCTATCAAAAGTGCCCAAATTGTGAAGGAAGCTTTTCATATTGAAACTACATTAGATAATAAACAGGTAGCAAGTTTTGCGGATGTTCTAATTATCGCAGTGAAACCACATCTATATGGAGAGGTTTTGCAAGAAATCCGTTCTTATGTGAAGGAAGAAACAATCATTGTTACAGTTGCTGCTGGAATTGATATAGGATACATAGAATCTCAAATGTCCATAAAAACAAAGGTTATTCGTTCCATGCCAAATACTCCTTCTCTTGTTGGAGAAGGGATGACTGTATTTTGTGCAAATGATCGAATTAACGAGCAAGAAATTGCTTTTATAAAAGAAATGTTTGCCTCATTTGGGAAAGTAGAAGTGGTAGAAGAAAATTTAATGGATTATATTCCGGCTATTAGCGGTTCTTCCCCAGCATATGTCTATATGTTTATTGAAGCATTGGCGGATGGCGGTGTTCGAAGTGGGATTCCAAGAGATAAAGCATATAAATTAGCTGCACAATCTGTTTTAGGGGCAGCAAAAATGGTTTTAGAAACAGGTAAGCATCCAGGTATATTAAAAGATGAAGTATGCACACCTGGTGGAGCAACGATTGAAGCAATAACTACGTTGGAACAACACCAATTTAGAGGGACGATTTTAGCAGCGATGGAAAGCTGTGACCGTAAAAATCGTAAAATGCAAAAGCAAGATTAAAAGGCTTATATTCCCTAAATTAGATATAAAGTTTCTCTATCCAATTCAGTGTTCTTTTTATATAATGAAAGTAGCTTCTCTAATAAGTAAAATGTACTAGTTAATCTAGGTATAAATAATAATTAAAAAACATTGTTTATGAATCAGGCCAGTTTCTTGGTCTGTTTTTTTGTGCACAATCTTTTTGTTTTTCCACTCTTGAACTTCGGTAAGAATTTCGCCATAAGCATAGGAGAATTCGAGACAGATAAAGGAGATAGGAAGAAAAAATGCCACTTATGGAAGTTTCACTATTTTTAATAAAGGAAGAATGAAAGCAAGATTAATTATTTTATATAGAATGAGAAAATAACAAAATAGGTTTACCATAGATGCGCTTCTAGTGAAAAGGTAGGGGAAGAGGTATTGGATAAATATAAAGCGATATTTATTACAAGAATGACACAGCAATTAAAAAATTTATTAAACAAACATGATACAGAGATGATAAAAAATGAAGATGTGTATGGCTTGTTGCATACAATTAAAGGTACTTCAGGTACTTTGGATTTGGACTTATTGTTTCAATTGGTTTCAGGTTTAATGACAAAAGTAGAAGAAAGAAAGGTAGATTGGACACATTCTGAACTAAAGTACTTTTTACGTGAATTACTAGATATATGTGAAGAATATGAGCATTTTCATGAGGAAATAAATCGTATCCCAGATTTTAGAGATACAGAAGTGCCACTTATCCAGTTAATTGATGATGATATTTCTTTATTAATTTTTTTAAAGGAAATGATGGAACGGAAAGGTTGGATGGTAATAGCTAATTCCAATGCGGAACACGCAATTGAACAATTTTATAGCATGCAGCCAGATTGTATCATTATCGATATTAATCTTCCTATTAAAACTGGATTAGATGTTCTTGATGATATTCAAAAGCATACAAAGCACTCCTTTGTTCCCAAAATTATATGTAGTATTGATAACTCAAGAGAAAAAAGAATAGCGGCATATAAAAAGGGGGCAGATGATTATATTGAAAAGCCACTCGATATAGAAGAATTTTTGATTCGAATTGAGCGACATCTTGAAAGAAAAAGGATATTTGACCAATCCGTGCTGATTGATGAATTAACAGAGGTATATAATCGTAAATTCCTAAAGGATTCATATAACCGATTTATTAGTGATGTAGTTCGGACGAAAACGTCAGGAACTATAGCGATTATCGATATTGATCATTTTAAAAAAGTGAATGATACGTATGGACATGTTATAGGTGACAAGGTATTAAAGGAGTTTGCACGTTTTTTAAAAAATAATATTAGAAGTACAGATACTCTTTTTCGTTACGGTGGAGAAGAATTTGTTATCTTTTTTCAACGTGCAATAGAATCTGATGTAGCAGATGTTTTAAATAGAATGCTGAAACGCTTCTCGAAAATGATTTTTGAAGCGGATGGAGAGCGTTTTTCGCTTGCTTTTTCTGCGGGAATATTTGAAATTGAAACAGGTGATGTCCCTCTAAATAAAGCACTAGAGGTAGCAGATGAGGCCTTATATTTAGCGAAGGAAAATGGTCGTGCGTGCATCAAAAGTGCTAATAAGATGAAGGGAAAATCAACTAAAAAGCTATTAAATATTTCAATTGTAGATGATGATTCCCTTATTCGATCTATTTTAAAAAATATATTGGATTCCATCGAAATAAATAATCTTACAATCGATGTCAAAGAATACGAAGATGGAATTCAATTTCTTGAGTCGAATCGCCTGCAAGAGAATGGCATGCATTTTCTCATTTTAGATGGAATTATGCCAGTCATGGATGGGCTGGAGCTACTGCAAATTGTTAAAAAGACTGCTTATAAGCATAATGCCCATATCCTCATGTTGACTGGTAGAAAGAGTGAACATGATATTGCGGAAGCATTAAGGCTAGGGGCAGATGATTATGTAACAAAACCATTCAGCATTAAAGAACTACATGCAAGAATAGTAAGGTTAATTACGAGGATGATTTAATTTGGAGCAAGAGATAAAGCTTTTACAAATCGTTAGTACCACCTTAGTTGTCCTATTAATATGTTTATTAATCTATTTAATTATTAGGAAGGCTGTTGAAAATAGGCAATTGGAAAGAGTGAAAGGAAGAAAAAAACAGCTTGTATTGCCGGTTTTTGAGTATCTAAGGGATGGGAAGGAAATATCGGAAACGGTTAATCAATCGAGAATAGAAAAACAGGCGATAGAACAAGTCCTCACTGATTTCGCTGAAAGAATAGAAGGAGAACAGGAGGAAGAGCGACTTCACGAACTTGCTGTTTTCTATTTGAAAGCTAACTATGTTAAAGAAATGAAGGCGAGAAATTGGAGTAAACGGATGAATGTCCTTTATAAGATTGAGGCTTTTCATATGCGAGAAATGGAGCGGAATGTGATTAACCATTTACAATATAGGAAATGTACAGTCGAAGAAAAAATTCAGATTTATCGTATTCTAGCAGTTTTTCAGTAAGAAAAAATTTGGACTATGATGGATGAAGATAAGAGCCTTTCAGAGAAGAATTATCGAAGCATTTTGCTCCGTTTAAAGCCAGAAATGTTTGAGGAGTTTATTCGTCCCTTTTATTATTGTAGGGAAGAATTGCAATTAGCTATTTTAGATGTAATAAGTATGAAAAAGGAAGTAGATTATCTCGTATTTTTGGAATCTATTTTTGAGAAATACGATGGTGAGATAAAATTAAGAGCTTTGAAGGCTATTTCCTCGATTGGTTATGTGAGAAATATAGAAGAGTATCTTTTTTTAACCAAGTCTAAAAAATGGCAGGAGAGAATGATGGTTGCTAAACTATTAGGTTCTTATGAAGAGCAACATCTTTATTTATTAATAACGCTTCTCCATGATTCGTCTTGGTGGGTTCGATCACAGGCAGCTGAATCCATCATAAACTTTAAAAAAGGGAGAGCCATTTTGCTAGAAATTATTAAGCACTCCAAAGATACATTTGCACAAGATATGGCCAGGGAATGGTTAAATAAAGGAGTTAATTAGATGGTATATCCATGGTGGTCAACTGCCGTTCAAATCTTTGCTTCGTTCATTTCGATTTATATGGTATTCATAATATTGTTTTATTCCATTATCCTTTTTATTTCCATGCTTCAATTGCGGAAAGAATATAAATTAAATCGAGAGGATACCTTTGATGATGTTTCAAATGAGTGGTATACCAAACCAGTTTCGATTATTGTTCCGGCATATAATGAAGAGGCTGGAATCATACCTAGTGTACGCTCCTTGTTAAGTGTTAACTATCCTCAATTTGAAATTATTGTTGTGAATGATGGGTCGAAGGATCTTACTTTGCAAAAAATGATTGAACAGTATGATATGGTTAAAATCGAAAAGGTTGTTCGGAAGCAGATAGCAACAAAGCCTATTAAAGGCATTTATCAGTCGAGATTATTACCTAAATTATATTTGATTGATAAAGAAAATGGAGGAAAGGCAGATGCTTTGAATGTTGGTTTGAATTTTTCCCATTATCCTTATATCTGTTCTTTAGATGGTGATTCTGTTCTAGAGAGAGATGCTTTCTTAAAAGTTATGAAGCCTATTATGGATAGTAATGAAGAGGTAATTGCCTCAAGTGGCAGTATTCGTATTGCGAATGGTTGTACGGTAAAGAATGGACAAGTACTAGATATAGGGTTGTCTCATAACCCTTTCGTCATTTTACAAATAATCGAATATTTAAGAGCTTTTCTTATGGGGAGAATTGGATTAAGCAGGCATAATTTATTATTGATTATTTCAGGTGCCTTTGGTGTCTTTTCGAAAAGCTGGGTTATGAAGGCTGGAGGCTATCGAACAAACACCGTTGGGGAAGATATGGAGCTGGTTATTCGACTTCATCGGTTAATAAAGGAATCTAAAGACAAAAAGAAAATCGTTTATGTTCCTGATCCAGTATGCTGGACAGAAGTTCCTGAAGAAATGAAGTTTTTAAGAAGACAACGAAGAAGATGGCAACGGGGACTATTCGAAAGCCTTTGGACCCATCGAAAGTTAACGTTAAATCCCAAATACG
Source organism: Niallia sp. FSL W8-0635 (assembly GCF_038007965.1). Classification (GTDB taxonomy): domain Bacteria; phylum Bacillota; class Bacilli; order Bacillales; family Cytobacillaceae; genus Niallia. The sequence continues at coordinate 1,045,251 of NZ_JBBOYD010000001.1, forward strand.
GTAATATCGGCTTAATATCTTTTCCTTATTTTTGGATTATTGAATTTTTTGGACCTATTGTTGAATTATTGGGTTACATATATACTATTGCTGCTCTTTTTTTGGGTGGAATTTATTTAGAATTTGCTATCTTAATTTTTTTACTTTCATGTATTTATGGATCGATTTTTTCAATGGCCGCCGTATTATTAGAGGAGTGGAGTTTACGTAAATATCCGAGAGTCTCTCATATTATATACTTGTTTCTCTATTCCTTAACGGAAACATTTTGGTATCGTCCATTAACTGTTTTTTGGCGATGTGAGGGGATATGGCAATTAATAAGTGGGGACAAAAGTTGGGGAGATATGAAGCGTAAAGGAGTATCCAAATGAAATGGAATAAATCGATTGTTTTCTTTATACTCATTATTTTTTTTATTGGGCTTCTAACAAGCCCTTTTTGGCTTTGGAAATTAAAGGGTACGAAGGAATTAAATGTGTTAATTATGGATAAAACCGTCCCTGATTCTTCCTATCGCGAGCACGAAGGTCTTGTATGGATTTTAAACAATCAAAAGTATGTAAAAAGCACAAATGATTCCTATATAAAGCAAAAGGATTATGTAGGTTTTAAACCAGATGCAAACAAGAACGTCCGGGTATCCACTTTACCAGAAGATTTATCTAAATATGAGGTGATATATTTTACCGATCAATATGGTGTTTATGAAGAAGAATATTTTGGAATGAATAATCTTGGGGAAAGATCAGAAAAAATCTACGGCGGGCTAGAATTAGAAGACATAGCAAAAGTGGAGGAGGCATTGTTTCAGAACGATAATAAAACGCTAATTGCTGAATTTAACACCTTTGCTAGTCCGACTAGTGATGAAGCACGGGAAAAGATAACGAATCTGCTACATGTTTCATGGAGTGGTTGGATAGGTAGATATTTTTCGGACATGGAAAGCTCGGAAGTTCCTATTTGGGTTAAAGAGAATTATGAGCGTATTTATAAGGAAAAGTGGGCATTCAAAGGGTTTGGAATGGTGTTAATAAATAAAGATGATCATGTCGTTGTATTGTCTGGAGATGAGCTTAATCGTGGGAAGATGCAATTTTCTACCACTGGAAAGGGGGAAAAAATATTTGGTGAGTCCATTACTTCAGAATATGGCTATTGGTTTGATATTGTCGAAGCAAAAGAAATGAACGATGTTCTAGCTACCTATACTTTTCCAGTAAATAAAAAGGGAAAAGCAATCATAACGGAGTATGGTTTGCCTAGTCAATTTCCAGCGATTATTCAAAATAGTAATCAACAATATACGTCTTATTACTTTGCAGGTGATTATGCAGATGAAGCAGAAGTACCTGCTATTTATGAAACAGTGGGGCTTGATCGCTGGAAAAGAAATGTTACTTACCGTCATTCCTTTTATTGGAATAGTTATGTCCCTATCATGAACCATATTTTAAAGGACGGGTTACATGATAATAAGGAAAAGGCTATGGTAGAAACTACTACTATAAATAATGTAGAAGTGAATACGAAAACAAATGATACATATATTCAAGTACTAAAGGATAATAAATGGACGAACTTTCTTGTTAAAGGGGTTAATATGGGAATCTCTAAGCCCGGTTCTTTTCCTGGAGAAACAGCCATAACAAAGGATGAATATTTACGATGGTTTAAAGATATTGGCGCCATGCATGCAAATACAATAAGAGTTTATACATTACATCCACCTGCCTTTTATCAAGCATTGTATGAGTATAATCAGTTGGCAGAAGAGCCTTTATACCTCTTTCATGGTGCATGGATAAATGAAGAAATACTAATTGGGGAACAGAATGCATACGCAAAAGAAGTGCAGAATGATTTTGATCGAGAATTAACGAATATGATTGATATTATTCATGGAAATGCTTCGATTCCAGAAAATCCAGGGCATGCCTCTGGAGAATACACGTATGATATATCTAAATACGTACTAGGAATTATGATTGGAATCGAGTGGGATCCAGAAGTTGTGAAAAACACGAATGAACAAAATAAAGAAAAAGCAATCTATCAAGGAACTTATTTTAAAACAAAGGATGCCTCTCCTTTTGAAAGTTGGCTTGCTTTAAAGATGGATGAAACAGCAATATATGAGGCGGAGAAATACGGATGGCAACATACAATGAGTTTTACGAATTGGGTAACAACCGATTTGCTTGAACACCCTTATGAACCAGATTCACAAGAGGATATGTCTGTTGTCAATCCCAATCATATTGAAGCAACAAAGAATTTTCAGGCTGGGTTAGTTGCCTCTTACCATGTATATCCGTATTATCCAGATTTCTTAAATTATGAGCCAAAATATCAGAACTATATTAATAAACAAGGAAAGCAAAGTAATTATGGTGCCTATTTGCAGGATTTAAGAAAGGCTCATAATATGCCAGTATTAATTGCTGAATTTGGTGTACCATCTTCAAGAGGAAAAACCCATGATAATATTAATGGAATGACACAAGGCTTTCTTTCTGAGCAAGAACAAGGAACATTTGATAAAGAAATGTTTGAAATGATTGTCGATGAAGAATATGCCGGTGGATTAGTCTTTACATGGCAGGATGAATGGTTTAAGCGGACATGGAATACGATGGAATACGATAATCCTGATAGAAGACCTTTTTGGTCCAATATTCAAACGAATGAGCAGCATTTTGGGTTATTAAGTTTTGATCCAGGTAAATACGAACCTTCTATCTATATAGATGGGAGTCTAAAGGATTGGGAAAGGTTACAAGTTCCACCCTTCTATTCAGATGCATCGTTAGAGGATGGAATGCAGTCTATCTATATTAGTAGTGATGAACAACAAGTAAATATACGGATTGACTATCATCAGCCCCTAGACTTACAGAAAGATACTACCTATTTATTGCTTAATACAATAGAGAATCAGGGGCAAAAAACGATTTCATTAGGAAAACAAGAGATTAAATCAGATGTTGGGGTGGACTTTCTCATCAAAATTGCTGATAAGGAATATTCGGAAATAGTAGTAGACAGTTATTATGATTCTTTCCACTATCAATATGGGTCTATCTTACATATGGTTAAGGAAGAATCCTATGCAAATAAAAAGAATAATGGCGTATTTCATCCTATACGCTTGACCTTAAATAAGGAATTAAAGATTCCAGATGCCAAAATTCCATTTCATTCTTATGTGACAGGTCAACTACTATTTGGAAATGGGAATCCAAATAGTAAAGATTTTAATAGCTTAACGGATATCAGTGTGAGTAAAGATAGAAAATCAGTTGAAATTCGTATACCTTGGGCGTTGTTGAATATTAAAGACCCAAGTCAAAAAGAAGCGATGGCGGACTTATGGAAAAAGGGCTTAGAAGGAAGCGAGTATATTAAGGGAATTCAAATAGCGGCCGTAATGGAAAAAGAAAATAAATTAATTTCTTCCTTGCCAGCGCTTTCAAAAGAGGGGTGGATATCATCTGCTTCTACTAAATGGTATACATGGGATGAATGGGAGAAACCAGTTTATCATGAGCGGTTAAAAGCTTCTTATTATATACTGCAGGAAGCTTTTTCAGAAATAAATTGAGGGGGAACAGAATTGAAAAGAATTTTATTAGCAGAAGATGAAGAAGTTCTAAGAATGTTAATAGTGGATACATTAGAAGATGACTATTTGGTAGATGAGGCTCAGGATGGAGAAGAGGCATTTCGATTAATTCAGGAAAATCAATATGACCTATTAATACTTGATTATATGATGCCAATTATGACGGGACTAGAAGTGATTGAAAAAGTAAGAACAGATAAAGAAAGAGAGCATCTGAAAATTATGATGCTCTCTGCTAAGAGCCAAGCGAATGAACAACAAGAAATTATTGAAGCTGGAGCTGATTATTTTATGGCAAAACCATTTAGTCCACTTGCTTTATTAGATAAAGTAGGGGAAATACTTGATGAGGATTAAATCGTATCTAAGTAAGAGCATATCTAGGCAGTTTGTTGCTTTGATGTGTTTTTTCAGTTTACTATTTCTTATTGGATGTTTATTTCTTGCAATTGGCCAGAAGGAATTGAATGACCAGTATGCAGAAGAAAGAGCAGACCTATTAGAAAAAACATCAATTGTTAGAGAGTTACAAGGTAGACTAGAAAATGCGTTGCTAGATGCAAGAGGATATTTCGCATTTAATAACACAGCTATGAAATCAGCTGCTTTAAAGATGGATGCTGAGACGAACGAGCTTGTTGAACAATTTAAAGCTGTCTCTAAAACCGATGAAGATAAAGTATTAGCGGAAGAATTGGCAAATTTCCATACCTATTATTTCAAAGAAATTTTGCCACAAGCACTAATTTACTTTGAAGAAGGGGAAGTGGAGAAGGTTATACAAATCTCCGAAGATGGTGGAGCTAATCAAATTAGTCATATAAAGGATTCGTTAAATAGCTATTTAGGTTCCATGACTAATCAGCTAAATAGTAAGGTAAAAGAATTAAATAAAAATATTACGATTTTGGAACTGAGCTTTCTTGTTTATATTATTTTGATTATGACTATTATTTATTGGATAGGGAGAATTGGAATCAAAAAAATAGGTAAACCCTTATCTGATTTGTCACATGCTGCAAATGAAATTGCAAAGGGAAATGATGCGCAAATAAGAGTGGATACAAAACGAGTAGATGAGCTAGGAACCCTTTCGATTGCATTTAATCATATGTATCAAAGTATACAGGATAAAGAGCAGGATTTAATGGCGCAAAACGAGGAACTAATTGCCCAGCAGGATGAGCTGCATGCTCAGCAGATAGAGCTAGAAGAGGTAGTAGAAACGGTTCAAGCAAATAAGGAATCATTAAAGCGAAGAAATGAATTGATTAATAGTATCTCTAATTCGTTATATAAGGATGATGTGCTAGAAAGTATTATTATTCATCTAGCCGCAATTCTACAGGCTGACAGAGGAATTATATTATTACTTAAGGATCAAGCTTATGCATCGTACGGAATTGTGGAAGAAGGGGCTACACAATTTAAGAACCATGTATTTAAAGGAATGCTTGATCGTTTAAAAAAAGCGAAAGAACCATTTATTATCACAAGAGAAATGGTATTGTCTGAAAAAGGCTATCACCTTGAAAAAGGATTTACACATGATTTGTATATCCCTGTCTATAATTCAGATAATGAAATAACAGCAGTAATGATGCTAAGTCGCTTTAGTGATCCTTTCTCCGTATTTGATAAGGCAGAATTTATAGCACTAGCAAAACAAATTAGTATTTCACTAGATAAAATTGAATTATTTGAGCAAACAGAGAATGACCGTGAATTAAATTTAGATATATTAAACACACTGCAAGAGGGTGTTCAGGTGGTTTGTGATATAGGTGAAGTAATTCTTGTGAATAGAAAGTTTGAAGAAATTGTCGGAAAATCGAATGAAACCATTTTTAATCCAGGTAGTGCGTGGGATAAATGGAAACATCATTTAAAGGCTCACTTTACGGAAGCAGAAGGATTGTTGAATTACATTCAAGCGTCTATGAAGGAAAAACAAAATAATGCTTATATCGCTTTCATGAATGATGGCCGAGTGATTAACATTTATGCAGAAGAGCTCTATAGAAAAAATGAAAAGTTTGGGACAATCTTTGTATATAGGGATATAACCAAGGAATATGAAGTTGATAAAATGAAGTCGGAGTTTGTAAGCACGGTAAGTCATGAACTGCGTACACCGTTAGCAAGTATTCTCGGATTTACAGAATTAATGATAAATCGCGATTTAAAGGTCGAAAAACAGAAAAAATACTTACATACGATATATGGAGAAGCTAAAAGATTAACTTCCTTAATAAACGATTTTCTAGATATTCAAAGAATGGAAGCTGGGAAACAAACCTATGAAAAGAAGTACATTGATCTCTTACCAATTGTGGAAAGAGTCAAAGAAAATTTATCCATTCATTCAACTTCTCATCCAATAGAAATTAATCAAATGGTAGAGGAAACACTAGTATTGGGAGATAAGGGTAAGATAGAACAGGTTATAGAGAATCTCCTTAGTAATTCTATTAAATACTCTCCAAATGGAGGGAAAATAGAAATAAAGTTATATAAAGAGAATCAGCAGCTATGTGTTGCCTTTAAAGATGAAGGGTTAGGTATACCAGCATCTGCGATGGATAAGCTATTTTCAAAATTTTATCGGGTGGATAATACAGATCGAAGAAAAATTGGTGGAACAGGCTTAGGACTATCAATCGTGCAAGAAATAATGAATGCGCATGATGGAAAAGTGAAAGTAGAATCGGAATTTGGGCAAGGGAGTACTTTTACATTAGTTTTTCCACCTATCCATACGAGTAATAGGTTAAATCTCGAGGAATCTATAGAAAATAAGCAATTGTACTCTGTTATGGTTATAGAGGATGATATTAGCTTGGGAGAATTAATTGTTCATGAATTAAAGGACAATGGATTTCAGGTCGTCTATTATAAAACAGGGCAAGAAGCCATTCAAATGTTAGAAAAACATCCAACCGATGCTTTGGTACTTGATATTATGCTGGAAGATGAAAAGTTAGACGGCTGGGAAATTATGAATTGTATGAAGGGATCAGAAAAGCTAAAAAACATTCCCATCATTATTTCATCGGCGCTTGATGAGAAAGAAAAAGGCTTATCACTAGGAGCGATGGATTACTTAGTAAAGCCTTATCCACCAAGCGAGCTTTCCAAAACAATCATGCAGACTTTATTAAAAATGGGAAAAGTAGGACAAGTCTTGATTCCGGAAAAAGATTAAAATAGACGGAAATTAGCTTGCTTTTCGAGTTTGGAAATGTAAATACGTATTTAATAGGAGAGGTAATAAATGCCTCTCCTATTAAATTTAGGTGGAACTCTTTTTTTTCGATAATAAGGTCGTAAAGATAGCGACACAAAAAATAGTCAAAAAAGAAGCTATAAGAGTAGGGAGACCAACAATTTTATAGCCGCTTAATAACACAATCCCGTCTATTAAAAAGATGATGATTCCCACTTGAATGGATAAGATATTTGCTAGAACTTGAGCAAGAAGGTCTGTTCCGCCAGTGCTTGTCTCAAACCGAAGCATAAGTCCAATTCCAACCCCAATAATCACTCCACCAACAATAGCGCTTACTAAAAGATTCAGTGAAAATATTTCACGCAAAAAAGAAAGTACATCAATGGAAAAAGAAGAAATGAGAAATCCAATAATTCCATAAAAAAAATATTCCTTATTATAAAACCAAACGAGTATATATAATGGAATACTTAAAATAATCATTGAAAGACCTGTTGGAATTTCATAGTGATAATGAAGGATAAGTCCAATTCCAATAATACCACCGTCTAGAAGATGATGTGGTACTAAAAATCCATTAACCCCAATGCCTATTAGTAAGCTCCCGACAAAAATGGCAGCAATTTTTTCCATCAATAAACATCATCCTAACTTTAACTTGTCCACTTTACTAATACCTATGTGAAAATGAAGAAAAATAGAATGGTTTATGAGGAAGGGAAAAAATAATTTAATAAGCGAGTTTACTAGTCTAAAGAATAATTTGAATAGACAGAAAAATAGGTTGTCAGATAGGAAGAATAGCAATAAACTTAAAACTAAAAGAAAAATCAGGGGATGAAGGCATGTATAATCAATTGGCAGCTTTAGCAACGGAACAGCAATTGGAATTTTTAACGAAACGACTTACTGAAATGGAAAGCTATAATGGAACTACTGGAGAATTAGATAAGGCTAATTATTTATATGAAATCATCGGGTCCTTTCCTTATTTTCAAGCAAACCCGGATTTTGTTTGGAAGCAGGAATTAGATGGAGATAATCGGATAAATGTATGGGCTTATTTGCAAGGTGATTCGGATAAAAAAGAAACGGTCCTTTACCATGCACATGTGGACACAGTGGGGATAGAGGATTATGGAAATCTTAAGGATATTGCACATCAACCGGAAAAGTTAGCTGAATTTTTTCGGAACTACGAAGGAGATGAGGAGGCTAGAGCAGATGCACGGAGTGGAGAATGGATGTTTGGGAGAGGATCCCTTGATATGCAAAGTGGAATAAGCATTCATCTAGCAAATCTTCTCTATTATATGAACCATCGAGAAAAATTAGAAGGAAATATTCTACTCTTATTTAATGTAGATGAGGAAAACCAGCATGTAGGAATTAGAGGTGCCTTAAAAGAGCTAGTTAGCCTTCAGCAAGAAAAAGGATTATCATATGTGGCAGCTATTAATAATGATTTTATTTCTCCTTTATATAATGATGATGAAGCAAAATATGTATATTGTGGGGGAGCAGGAAAGCTTTTGCCGTGTTTTTCTATTACTGGAAGAGAGGCGCATGTCGGCGAAAGCTTGCTTGGAATTGATCCGACATTAATTGCTTCAGAGATTAATAGAAGCATTAATCAAAATTTTTCTCTCGCTGAAAAGCTAGAAAATGAATTAGTGCTACCCCCTAGTTGCTTGTTTATGAAAGAAAATAAGCAAAGCTATAATGTTCAAACACCTGTTAGTATCAGAATGTATTTCAATTATTTTATTTATAAAAAAACGCCAAGTGAAGTATTAGCATCCTTAAAAAAGATTGCTCAAGCAGCGTGTACAAAGATAGAGAATGAATTAGCGGATAACTACTTGGCGTATCGTGAAGCGAATAAGCTTCCAGGCAGGTCTATTAATTGGAAGACAGAAGTGATGACTATTCAGGAATATATGGATTATTTAACAGAGCTTGGGGAAGAACCAGAAAAGCTATTGAATAGCTTACTAGCAAATTTATCGGAAGATTTAGATGATCGATTAAAAGCATTTGAACTAATAGAAGCTTTACAGCAATTAGATCCAGAAAAGAAGCCTCGGGTAATTCTCTTTTTTGCGACACCATTTTTGCCATCCAATACATTACAAGAGGATGAAAAGTCTGTTTATCTAAAAGAAGCTTTGAGAGAAGTATTACAGGAGGCGGAAGAGGAGTACAAGGAGGTATTTCCGTTAAGAGGATATTTCCCTTATTTATGTGATGGGAGCTTCTTAGCTTTTCATGGCAATCAAGCCGAGATTGAAACAGTGAAAGCAAATTTTCCAGGCATGAATGCATTATTTCCATTAGATCTTGAAAAAATGAGTAGTCTTAATATTCCTGCGTTAAATATTGGAGTCTATGGAAAAGGTGGGCATAAATGGACGGAAAGAGTGTATAAACCCTATACTTTTCAAACACTACCGTTACTTATTAGAAAGGTTACAGAGAGATTGCTTACCCTTTAAATAATAAAAAAGGCATCTTTCCCTTATTGGGTAAAGATGCCTTTATGCTATGGTTAATTGCACCAGACCTATATTAAAAAAAGAAATGAAGAATATAGTAACAAATGGCAGCGATACTTGCTGAAATTGGTAATGTGATTACCCAAGTAATAACCATTCTTTGTGCAGTTCCCCATTTAACCCCTTTTAAACGGTGGGATGAACCAACACCAAGAATAGAAGAAGAAATAACATGGGTTGTACTAACTGGCAGGTGGATTAAGGTAGATCCAAAAATGATCATTGCTCCTGTTATATCAGCAGCCACTCCATTTACTGGACGAATCTTCATAATATTGCCACCGACTGTTTTTATAATTCTCCATCCACCAACAGATGTTCCAAGTCCCATTGCTGTAGCACAAGCAAACTGCACCCAAAATGGCACATCGCCTGTGGAAACATAATTATTAGCTAATAATGCCATGGTGATAATCCCCATGGCTTTTTGAGCATCATTTGTACCATGTGTAAAGGATTGCAATGCGGCCGTAAATATTTGAAAATAACGGAATCGCCTATTTGTTTTTGTTAAATTTAAATCCCTAAAGAAGAATTTAAAGATGGAGTAAATGATAAATCCAACGATAAAGGCAAGGATTGGTGAAATAATCAATGCCTGAATAATCTTAATAAAGCCATTGTAATTAAGAGATGCAAAACCGGAAGAAGCTATGGCTGCCCCAGCGATTGATCCAATAATTGCATGGGATGAACTACTTGGTATCCCGAAATACCATGTAACTAAATTCCAGATAATAGCGGAAATCAATGCAGCAAGGATAACGAGAGAACCATTTGTTAATTCAAAAGGATCTACGATACCCTTTGTAATTGTCTTTGCAACACCAGTAAAAGTCATGGCACCAACAAAGTTCATACATGCTGCCATAATAATTGCGTGCTTTGGCTTTAACGCTTTCGTCGATACTGCAGTAGCAATAGCATTAGCTGTATCATGAAAGCCGTTGATAAAATCAAATGCTAATGCAAAGACAACGATTAATATAGTAAGTATTAGTAATGTATTCATTGGAAAAAGGCTCCTTACGCGTTCTTCATAATAATACTTTCAAGTGTGTTTGCAACACTTTGACAGTAGTCTGCAATATCCTCAAGATTTTCGTACACTTCTTTATATTGGATAATGCGAATAGGATCTTTTTCTACGGAGAATAAGTTTTTAATAGATTGACGTAAAATACCATCACATTTTGATTCATGGTCTTTAATTCTAATCGCGTATTCTCTAATTTTAGGTAATTTTTTTGTTGTAAGCAGATCTACTGCTTTATCAATTTCCACTGCACAATTCTTGATTTCTTCCACAAAGCGAAGCATATATTCATCAGCGCTAATAATATTGTACATTTCAAATAGTGCTGCTGTGTGTTCTAAACCATCCAATACATCATCCATACTCATCGTTAGAGCAAGAATGTCTTCTCTTTCAATCGGTGTAATAAAGGCTTTATTTAATTCAGTGATTACTTCATGAACATATGTATCACCTTTAGTTTCGATTTCTTTCATTGTTTCAGAAAAAGTTTTTAAATCGCTAACGTTTGTTAATTTATAGTCAGCAAAAAAGTCTGCTCCTTCTTTTAAATTTGAAGCGATATTTTTTAACATAACAGCAAACTTATCTTGTTTTTTAAAAACCATTGCGGTTACCTCCATTAATATATAACAAATTATGACTAAGCCTTACATATTTTATAGGAAACTTGTCGAATAGCCTAGTATTTTTTTAATAAATTTACAAAATCTTAATATTTGATTTACGAAATTTTAAGGAAATAACCTTACATATTTACAAAGTTTATATTTATTTAACATTTTTTCTCTGTTTAGAATGGAATGAAATAGTTGAATTTCTTCCTTTTACTCGTTGCTATCCAACAGTGTCCAAATTATTATTCCAGAATATAGTAATAACATAATGTCCTAGAAAGGAGGAGATACAGTGTTAATGGATGACAAGATTCTTATTCGAAAAACACTAGAGACGGAATTAACTTATGTGAGAAAAACAGAAAAAGATCCTACTAATAGTCCCTTTATATTACAATGGTCATTACAGGAACATAAAAAGGCACTCACTGATAACCCTAATATCTTGCATTTACTTGTTGTCGAAAGATCATCGAATAAACCAGTTGGGTATGTCCTAATAAATGGATTGGAAGATGAAAATGATAGCTTGGAAATAAAGAGAATCGCATTTTCGGAAAAAGGAAAAGGATATGGAAGAAAAATGCTCCAATTAATTAAAAAATGGGCTTTTACTGAAAAGAAAGCAAATCGGCTATGGCTTGAAGTAGTAGATCATAACGAACGTGCAAAATCTCTTTATGAATCAGAAGGATTTAAGGTAGAGGGATTGCAGCGAGAAGCGATAAAAATAAATAATAATTATCAATCCATCTATATGATGTCTTTATTAAGTCGAGAATATCATTGCAGTGAATGAATATTTAACAAATAATGGATGTAATATAAAGGAAGAAAAAGGTGAAAAAGTGGAGAAACAAGTAGTCCTAATAACAGGAGCAAACAGTGGATTTGGACAATTAATGGCGCTAGAATTTGCCAAAGAAGGTTATATGGTTATAGCATCAATGAGAGATAAGAATAAAAGTAAACAATTATTCGATACCGCAACAAAAATGGGGGTAATATCCAATATTAATATCATCTCTTTGGATATTACTTCTGCCCAATCTATAGAAAGCTTAAAAATAATTTTGCAGAAAATTGGACAAGTTGATTTATTAATAAATAATGCTGGTTATGCAGGAGCTGGTTTTTCTGAGGAAATTCCAATTGAAGAATATCAGCTGCAAATGGATACGAATTTTTTTGGAGCGATTCGAGTTACTCAATGTGTGCTTCCATTTATGCGAGAGCAAGGAAAAGGGATGATTATTAATATGAGTAGTATAAGTGGAGAAATTGGGTTTCCAGGTTTATCTCCATATGTTTCCTCTAAGTTTGCATTAGAAGGATGGAGTGAGGCTATAAGATTAGAGTTGGCTCCTTTTTCTATTCCAGTAATCCTTGTGGAACCTGGTTCTTTTCAAACTAATATTTGGACAACAGGGAAGAAGGTAACTATAAAATCTACCATGTCTTCGTCTCCGTATTTTTCATACATGGAACAATTGGATACATATTTACAAAGAAATAGAAAAAAGGATGGAAAACCCATCGATGTGGCTAAAAAAGTAGTTACAATCGCGCAAACAAAGCATCCAAAATTGCGCTATGTAATTGGGAAAGGAACGAGAAGTACAATCCTATTAAAGAATATATTACCATGGAAATGGTGGGAGAAAATCGTTCTATTTATCTTAAAGTAAAAATATAGTAAGAAGTAGTCATTTAATTTACAGAGCAAAGCATAAATCAAATTTATAGAGAAGTATTCAAATAAGTGTTATTATATGGATAATTCTGATTTTGGAGGTGTTTTGTTTGGTCAATAGCATCGAACATAAAGTGAAGCTACATAATGGAGTAGAGATACCTCAATTAGGTATTGGAGTCTTTAAAGTAGAAGATGGAGATACGGTTATTCATACTGTAAAAACTGCTTTGGATCTTGGTTATCGTTCTATTGATACTGCCGCCATTTATAAGAATGAAGAAGGGGTGGGTAAAGCAATAAAAGAAAGCGCTGTCTCTAGAGAATCGCTGTTTATTACCACAAAAGTTTGGAATGAAGAGCAAGGATATGATTCCACTCTACGTGCATTTGAAACAAGTTTAAAGAAGTTAGATTTAGATTATCTAGATTTATATTTAATTCATTGGCCAGGGAAAGATAAATACGTAGAAACGTGGAAAGCATTTGAAAGGCTGTATGACGAAGGAGTCGTTAAGGCAATTGGTGTAAGTAATTTTCAGGAACATCATTTAGATCATTTACTTGCAAGTGCAAAGGAGAAGCCAACTGTTAATCAGATTGAACTCCATCCACGACTATCTCAAGAGAAATTAAGAGAGTACTGTCAGAAAAAAGATATAAAAATTGAAGCTTGGTCACCAATTGCAAAAGGTCGCTTAATAAATGAACCAACTCTTAACTATATTGCAAAAAAACACGACAAGACACCAGTTCAAGTTATTTTGCGCTGGCATCTGCAAAATGGACATATAATTATTCCAAAATCCATTCATCCGGAAAGAATAAAAGAAAATGCAGAGATATTTGATTTTCAACTTAGCTTAGTAGAAATGGATCAAATAGATCGATTAAATATGAATGAAAGACTTGGAAGTAATCCAGATGAAGTGATATTTTGATTTCTTGCCCCTTATGTTAAATAAATATGAAGAAAAAATCTATGCCCAATTAGGAAGGGTGTAGATTTTTTTTGAATAATTATCGAAATCTTCCTAACTCAATGAATGTTTTGTTAGGTTTAAAAGAATCAAAGGGTGGTAAATATAAGTACAAGCAGATAGTGAAAAAAACCGTACGGGATAAATAATCTAAGCTGCAGCATGATTTTATTCTTCACTATCTCATTTGAAAAGATAAACACTATAATAAAAGGAGTGTTATATATGGGATTTTTATGGTCATTAATTATAGGTGGTATTATAGGATGGTTAGCAGGATTAATCGTTGGTAAAGATATTCCTGGTGGAGTGATTGGAAATATTATTGCAGGTTTTGTTGGTGCATGGTTAGGATCATTAATTCTTGGAGATTGGGGTCCAACAATTGCAGATTTTGCTCTAATTCCAAGTATTATTGGTGCAGTTATTTTAGTCTTTATTTTAAGCCTAATTATGCGTGGAATGCGTAAAACCACATAAAAAGAAATAGGGGAAATGGGCATTTTAAGCCCATTTCCTTTATTTTGTTTCCTTTAACAACTCTTCCCAATTTTCATCAGGGAATATTGGATGCCTGTCCAATGGAGGAGCAAAGACGGTGATTTCTTCCATGGAGATAGGATGGATGAATTGAATTTTTACCGCATGTAAAGCTTGTCGATCAAAAATTGGTTTTCCGCCATATAGCACATCTCCTGCTAGAGGATGATGAATAGAGCTTAAATGAACTCTAATTTGATGTGTTCTCCCTGTATCCAAAGTACAAGAGATAAGGGTTAATCCTTTGTTTGGTAATTGTTTCATTCGTTTAAAATGGGTGATCGCTGCTTGGCCAGTTTCTGATATTCTTCTCCGGCTTCCGTGATGTCTGTCCTTTCCAATGGCCTTATCAATCGTTCCTTTTTTCTGTGAGAGGGATCCTTGAACAAGAGCGATATAGGTTCTTTTGATTTTCCGTTCCCTCAACATATAATCGAGCATGTTTGCGACTAAATCATGTTTCGCAAAGAGAATACAGCCAGTTGTATCTCGATCCAAGCGATGAATATGCTTTAATTGTCTTTCTTCTCCATTCATTAGCAAATGATAGGCAACTCCGTTTAATAAAGAAGATGCATCTTCTAAAGAATGTGGATGTGTATCAATAGAAGCTGGCTTATTAACAACTAGCAGAAAATCATCTTCATAAAGAATAGATAGTTCCATATAGGTTGGAATTATGTCATTGGGCTGTGGATGAAATAGTTTTATTTTTAAAATATCTTCCTTCGTAAGCAACGTATTCCAAGGAACATTTTGGTTATTTAACTGGATTTTTTTCTCCATTTTAAACAAATGAATTTGTTTTTTGGATGCCAATAAAACCTCTGAAAAAAATGCTTCAATTGATAATCCTTCCCATTGTAAAGGGATTTTGAGTAGAAGCCAGTCTCCCTTTCTTTCAAATATCATATAAAATCTCCTTCACTATTCGATAAATATAAATTAAAAAAATGTCTTAAATTTTACATAGTCATCATATCATGGTTTTAATTACCACAGAAATGGTTTTGGGGGATATGGTAGACTAGTGGTAATACTTTATGTAGTGTAAATTTATATTAGAAACAAAGAGGGTGTCTCATTTCATGAAAGTAGTTTTTGCATCAACACCAACACAAGAGGAAAGAATTGAGGAACTGATTCAAGCCTTTTACTCAAAGATATTTCCGTTCTATTTTACCGATAAGGAAATAAATAAGTTTGAACGATTAAAAGTCCTTGCTATCACTCCAGAAAAAGCACAGCAATTAAGTACATTAAAAACGTCTTATCAAGTAATTGCAAGCCTTCAAACCCTTGTAAATATTTTAGAATCCCCAGAAGATAAACATAAATATAAACATCTATTTGCAAAAAATGTTCGGATTTTAGAGGACTTGGATATCTTTTTCCCATTTGATTTAGACAATTTTAAAATCAACGATAATGGAAATACCTTTAATCAATCAAATTTTAGTATGTACACTGAGGCAAATAATCAGTATTTAGTATAACCTTTTTTATTTGCCTGGCATCTTAGTATTCCTAGTTGGAATAAAAAATAAGCCATCGCTTTTTTTTTACAGTAAAGGGTTTCTTTTTTGGATGCATTCTAATTAAATGATACAAGAATTGACGTATGAATTGGCATACGTCTTTTTCCTTATTTATCAAGGTTTCTACGGAATTCCCTTTACTTTGGCATAGCAATAGATGTCAAGTCTTCTGTCCCTTTGCAGTGCCGTTTTGAGTAGAGGGTCCTGGGATATAAGGTAAAGCACCTGAGTTGTAAAATAGACGGAAAAATTTCGCTTATTTAGTAATTATTATAAAAAAAGGCTTAAATAGACGGAGAGATTCCGCCTATTGACTCGAAAAAAGCAAAAAAGGGAGATTTTGCTTTGTATAATCGGAAAACCTTCCCTTATTTACCCCGAAATAAGCACTATTTTGCAATTAACCGGAAAACCTCCGCTTATTTCCCTTTTGCCGGTTACTCGATTCAGGACAAAACACCTTATTTAAAGGAGAGTGTGTATTCCAAATAAAGAAACTCGCCAATGGCGAGTTTTCCCATTTTATATACCGATAACGATACCACTGTCAAATCGGAACCCTTCGCTTTTTATTGCGACGGCTTATTTTTTGACTTTTTATTTCGTAACACTGTATTCTTCGAGCCATTGTTTAAATACTTCAGGTTCTCTATAGCCGTTGATTCTTCCTACTTCTTCTCCATTTTTGTACTGGACAATTGTTGGCGTAGAATCGATATTGTATTTATCCCAGCCTTCTTCAAATTCCCATAGGTTATATTGATCAATCGATACATTTAAGTCCTCTGCAAGGGGCATTAATTCTGGTGTTGTCTGTTTACAATATATACATTCTGAGCTAAAGAAGTATACGGTAACATCTTCTTCGGTTTTTAATTTCTTCTCGAGTTCGTCAGGAACAATAATATTTTGGTAATTCGGATCATCTAATATTTCCATTGTTTCAGGTTCCAAATCCTCTTTTTTATATAAATTCCCTTCTACTGCTTTTTCTTTTTGCATATTAGATAGAAAGGCTACCCCTGCAAATAAAATAATAATAAAAACTAAGAAAAAAATTACTTTTTTCATTCATTCATCTCCTTTGTTTTTTTCCAAATGATGATGCTACAAGTAAAGATTATGATAAATCCAACAAGTGCCATAAAGGGAATGGTTATAAAGCCTAACCAATTTATGTATTCTCCTGTGCAAGGGACTGGTCCACAAGAGGCAGAACCTTCAAAGATGCTAGCTAATTTTTGTTTGGAATAATGATAAATGGAAATGCATGCGCCAAATCCAGAAAGAATCATTGTGTAAAAGGTGATTTTATAATCTTTTCGTATCACAGCAAGTCCTAAAATAATCACAAAGGGGTACATTAATATTCGTTGATACCAACATAATGTGCAAGGAACAAACTCTCTAATTTCTGAAAAGTATAGGCTACCGAACATGCTGAGGACAGATGCAATCCAAGCTAAGTATAAGAGATGCTCTCGGGAATCTTTCTGCTTTGTTTTTTCTTCCATACGATTCTCCTTTTATTGTCTTTATTCAACTACTTAAAAAACATTTTCATTATAGAAAAAGTATAAAGCTATTTGGAAATGATGTAAACAAACTAGATTTAATGAAAGACAGAGATTATATCTGAAAAAAATGGGGAAATGTAGAAATAGTAAATAGAAAGTAAAATTATCATAAAAATGGCCGTTTTCTATAAGCTTGTTGCTTTATCATTTGCGGGTCATAGCAATAAACTTTACAAAAACAGCTTAAAAAAAGAAACATACATAAGGGAGTCAAAGATTATGCCGAAATTGGATTTAACGAAATTTGAAAAAAAATTAATTATCCGAAATACGGAATACGACGATATTGGTAAAATTATGAAGCTTCAAGCTGAATGTTTTCCAGGCATGGATCCTTGGAAAAAAGATCAATTAAAAAGTCATCTCGATATCTTTCAAGAAGGTCAATTTGTAGCAGAATACGACGGTGAGATCATTGGTTCTTGCTCGAGCTTGATTATTAACTTCGACGAATATGATGCACGACATACTTGGGATGAAGTGACAGACGGTGGATACATCACTAATCATAATCCAGATGGCTATAATCTTTATGGGATTGAAGTAATGGTAGATCCAGCTTTTCGGCGAATGAAAATAGGTCACCGTCTTTATGAAGCAAGAAAAGAACTAGTTCGGCAATTAAATTTACAAAGTATTATTATTGGTGGCAGGATCCCGAATTATTATAAGTATGAAGATCAAATGACAGCTAGAGAATATGTGCAGGAAGTGCTGCATCATAAAATATATGATCCTGTTTTGTCTTTTCAGCTAATTAATGGTTTTACATTAATGCGCATTAATACAAACTATTTGCCAGACGATGCACAATCGAAAAGCTATGCGACGATTATGGAATGGAACAATGTAGAATATATGCCAAAATCAAAACGCTTTTTCACAAGTAGCTATCCGGTGCGGATTTGTGTTGTTCAATATATGATGAGACAAATATATAGCTTTGAGGATTTCGCTAATCAAGTAGAATATTATACAGATGTGGCATCCGATGCTGAATCAGATTTTGTTGTGTTTCCAGAGCTGCTTACTTCTCAATTGATGTCTTTTATGAATGAACGTGTTCCAAGTACTGCCATTAGAAAAGTTACGGAATATACGGAGCAATATATTGAGCTTTTTACAAATTTAGCGATTCGATATAATATCAACATTATTGGTGGATCTCATTTTGTGAAGGAAGATGATGATGAGATTTATAATATTGCGTATCTTTTTAGAAGAGATGGGACCATTGAAAAACAATATAAACTACATATAACACCGAATGAGCGAAAATGGTGGGGGATAAGACGAGGAGATGCTATAAGGGTTTTTGATACAGATTGTGGGAAAATAGCGATACAAATTTGTTATGATATTGAATTTCCAGAGCTTGCTCGAATTGCAACAGATATGGGAGCGAAAATTATCTTTACTCCATTCTGTACAGAAGATCGCCAAGGTTATTTACGGGTTCGCTATTGTGCACAAGCAAGAGCTGTAGAAAATCAAATTTATACCGTTATTGCAGGGACTGTGGGAAATTTACCTCAAACTGAAAATATGGATATTCAATATGCCCAATCAGCGATCTTTGCTCCATCCGATTTTGAATTTGCAAGAGATGGGATTGTTGGTGAAACAAACCCTAATATCGAAATGGTTATGATAGGTGATGTAGACTTAGAAATCCTAAGACGTCAACGCCAAGGAGGAACCGTTCGCCAATTAAAAGATAGACGATTTGATGTTTATCGGATTGAGTATAAGAAGTAAGAAAATGCACAGTGTAAAACCACGGCCAAAAGCCGTGGTTTTTTGGTGGAATTCTTTTGAAAAATTACATAGTGGTTGTGTGAATCCAGTCATCCTCCGCTAAATCGTTGGCGTGGTCGATATAGCGTAATAATGAATATAAATGTTTTTCTATGACAGAATAATCATGTTCAAAGTTATAGGCGTGTAGAAATTGTTCAATTTTTTTTGAGAGAAAGTTATCCTGGGTTCTTACCATTAATATAAGAAGATTATCCCATTCTGATCGATG
Organism: Niallia sp. FSL W8-0635; assembly: GCF_038007965.1. Lineage (GTDB taxonomy): Bacteria > Bacillota > Bacilli > Bacillales > Cytobacillaceae > Niallia. The sequence continues at coordinate 1,064,673 of NZ_JBBOYD010000001.1, forward strand.
AGTATAGTAAAGGGCACGATCATAATCTGTGTTAGTCATTTTAATGCCTCCTTATGTGGGAAGGAGATGATTTTATTATATGAAGAAAGGTCATAATGTTACCCACTAAAAGTTGGCTATATTGATTTAAAAGGGTTTTCTATTTTTACCTGTATAATTTCTAGTGGCAGAAAAATGAGAAATTTTCCTAAATGTGAATAAGGAATACTACACATCCACAATATAAAGAAAAAAGGGGTTATTATGAAAAGGCGACTTATTATTCTATTGACAACTTGCTTATTTCTACATCCTTTTCCAAAGGAATTTCGTGCGGAATCGATTATTGATGCTAGTAAAGTGTATACATACGAGGACTTCCAGGATGACGTTTGGATTTTGAAAAGTAAGTATAAAAAACAACTACAGGTGCATACGATTGGAAAATCAGAGTTCGGTAGGAAGATCTACGCCATTCAGATAGGAGAAGGTGAGAAAAGTGTCCTCCTTTCTGGGGCACATCATGGAAGAGAATGGATTACTTCTTTGCTAACAATGAAAATGGCAGAGGATATTGCAGTTAAAATGAAAAATGGAGATCATTTTCTTAGTTCTTATTCTATCTGGATTGTACCGATGATTAATCCAGATGGAGTGACCATTCAGCAAGGGAGAATTAATAAATTTCCGTTTTTCTCAAAAAGAAAAATTAAGAAAATGAATGGCGATTCAAAGGATTTTACACGTTGGAAGAGTAACGGATTAGGAGTGGATCTTAATCGCCAATATCCTGCTGGTTGGGAAAACTTAAAGAATTCGAAAAAAGAGCCATCCTATAAAAATTATAAAGGGAAAGCCCCATTTGAGGCAAAGGAAGTACAAGCCATCGTTGAGTTGACGGATAAAATAAAGCCAACCATTGCAGTTGCTTACCATTCGTCAGGCCAGGAGATTTTTTGGCAATATAATAATGGGATGAATGAAAAAAGAGATCGGACAATTGCAGAAATACTTGCACAAGAAACGGGATATAAACTTGGGATACCTCCTAAATATGCCATTGGAGGGGGATTTACAGATTGGTTTATTTCTACTTATCATTTGCCGGCATTCACAATAGAAATATGTCCATTGGTAAATGAACGAAATCCATCCTTAACAAATTTTGCAGAAGCATGGGAAAGAAATAAATCCATTCCAAAAACGCTAATCAAGGAAGCAAAAAAAATAGATGCGATACATAAAAAATTGCTTGGAGATAAATAATAAGAAAAAAATATTGGAGGTATTTATGAAAACAAGATCCTTATCGATTCTTATTGTGAGTGTCACGGTTTTAATTTTGGCATTTATGTTTCCGTCTCATAATGAAGCTGTTCAAGAATTAGATTATCAAAAATTCGGTTCTATCGCGATTGCAGTAGTAAAAGCGGATTATCCAGAAGAGTCTGTGACAGACTACAAATATTTAGGAAGAAAAAAAATCTCTGCACAAGAAGAACAAGATTCCTTTCAATTTGTTGTAAAAGAGAATGGAAAAGAAAAAACAGTTGTTGTTATTATTAATCATCGAACAAAAGATGATAAATTTATTTCTCTCATAGTAGAAGAAAAGAATCCATAAAAAAGGCCGAAAAGGTCTTTTTTTATGGATTCTTTTTAATAAATATCTTTCTTCGTAAAGACAAGGAAAGAGATAATAGCTCCGGCGACTCCCCAAACAGTAAGAACCATGAGGGAAAATGGCAGGGACATTCCTTCAATTGGTGGAATATTTCCTTGTAAATAATCTGTTAATCGCAGATTCACCATAAAAAAGTACTTTGCAGATTCCCAAGAAGATGCTATCGAGCTAATGATTGATCCGGAAATTAAGAATGCCAGCATTGCTCCCATGCCTGCAGCCGTACTTTTAATAATCACGGAAAACATAAAGGAAAGGGTACCAACTACAACAGACACAAACCAACCAAGTCCAAAAATCATTAAAATATATTGCCATTGTGGTACTAAATGGACATTTGCAGTATTTAATTCACCAGCTTCCACAGTAAAACCAGTTAATATGGGAGCGGTCCAACCAGCATATCCAAAGAATAGACCGGAAATAAGATAGGAAAATAATCCAAAGATAAATAAGACAAAAGAAACGGAAAGAATAAGCGTTATATATTTACTTAAAAGGATTTTCCAGCGCCTTACCGGTCTTGTCAGTAAAAGCTTAATGGTACCAAGACTTTTTTCAGAAGAAACAAGATCCGCTGAAATAATCATTACCATTAAAGGAAGAAGGAGCTGGATGGAATTATCAAGAAACACACGTAAAAAGGTGGGAGCTCCTGGATCTTGTGGATTGATATTATTATCGAGATAATACTGACTTTGATCAATCCGAACCTTTAATTGTGAGCGGAATTCTTCAGAAATCCCACTTGAACCGATTCTATTTTGCATATCTACTATGGATTGCTGTAAAGTGACTCGCCAATCAGCATCCCCAATTCTTTTTTTGACGTTTTCCATTTCTCGATGCTGTGCATAAGTAAACATGGTAATCATTATTCCGATGATAATCGTTACAACTAATAATCTTTTACTTTTGACGAGCTTTAGCATTTCATTATAGATAAGTTTATTCACCGGAGGAGTCACCCCCAGTAAGCTCTAAGAATAGATGCTCAAGAGACGGGATTTGTCGATTCATTTCTTTAATGTTTACATTCGCCTCCATCAATAATCGACTCCAATTGGAAACTTCCTCTTCTAAAAAAGGCGTGATAACCATCTCATCCTGAACAAGGACAGAAGGAGTAAGCTTCTTCAAGATTTCTACTCCTTTTTCTATAGGAGTAAAACGCCAAATTAATTTCTCATTTTGTGTTAGTAAAGTATGTACTGATTCGGTGTGGATGATTTTTCCGTTTAAAATAATCGATACACGATCACATAAAAGTTGAATCTCGCTTAATAAATGGCTTGAAACTAAGACACTTAGCCCTTCTTCCTTTGCAAGAAAGCGAATAAACTGCCGCATTTCTCTTATTCCAGAAGGATCTAATCCGTTGGTTGGCTCATCCAGTATTAATACTTTAGGTCGGCTTAATAGTGCTTGTCCAATTCCAAGTCGTTGGCGCATACCAAGGGAATATGTTTTTACCTTGTCATGAATGCGATTCGTTAATCCGACTAATTCTACAACTTCTGCAATTCGTTTATCATCTGTATTTGTTAGCATTCTTGCAAAGTATTGGAGGTTTTCCCAGCCAGTTAAATATGGATATAATTCAGGGTTTTCTACAATACAGCCTAAGCGCTCCATGGCCTTTGAAAAATTCTTTTTAACATCATAACCACAAATGGATATTTGACCAGATGTTGGTTTTATTAATCCAACTAGCATTCGAATCGTAGTCGTTTTACCTGCACCATTGGGACCAAGAAATCCAAACACTTCACCACTTTTTAATTCAAAGCTAATGTCTTTAATAATGTCCCGTTTTCCAATTCTTTTTGTTAAGTGTTGAACAGATAATGTAATCTCATTCATTGTCATTTACCTCCCAGGAAATAAGGGATGCTACTCGTTCAGCCATTAGTTGATACCCCTTTTTATTTGGATGGAAATGATCCGAATATAAATATTGCTGAACATTCTGCTGAAAAATATCATATGTAGGCACAAAAATAGTTTGGGCATAATTGGCGCATATCTCTGCAGTTGCATTGTTCCAAGTGCGAACTACTTGAGAGGTCAATGCACTGTTTTCTAAATCGTTAAAAGGATTGTATAATCCCATTATATAGATGGGAGCTTCTTTGTTGACGGAACGAATCGTAGTTAGAATAGTATGCAAATATTTGGAATAGCTTTCGATTAATTCATTTATGGAATCTTCCTTAATCTCAGTGAGGGATTGTCCACCTTGAAAAAGATCATTACCTCCTATTGTAATAAAGAGCAGGTCAGCACTCTCCGTTTGTCTTTGTATTTCCTGCTCGGTTAATTGCTTGGCTAATTTATCCGTTGTTAATCCTTTTATTCCATAGTTAGAAATCGTGATTTCCTCTTCCGTTTTTTCAGCTAAAGCTTCTTTTAAATAACCGACATACCCTTTACCAGTATCATCACCTGTACCTCGTGTAAGCGAATCACCGAAAGCTAAAAGGCGTATACCATCTGACTCTATCTGTTCTTGTATTTTCTCCGTTGTTTGAAGAGTTGTATCTGGATGATTAGAATAATCCACTAACACCCATCCTAAGCCAATTACCCATAGTAAACAAACGATGCTTGATAATGTTAAGATAGAAACAGTTATGTTTTTTCGCAAATTAGAACCTCCTAACAAATGAAATTTTTCACAAAAACAAAGATAAATAAACCTATCATTGCAATTCTTTTTTCACTCAGGTTTATATAAGGGAGATAATAACATAGAAAAGGATTTACAAGAAATGAAGCGAGAAGGAGAAGCCTAAAAAAAGAGCTGTATCATATTTTTAGGCAATTATGATGTAAAAAATTATTAATGAATGTCTTTTTTCTTAAATCTTCCACCCCGAACTTCGGAAATATTTGCTACTGCTAGAAATGCTGTCTGGTCTAATTCTTCTATAATCGTTTTAAGCTTTGCCTCTTCTAAGCGATTAATGACGCAAAAAATGACTTTCTTGGTATCGCCTGTATAAGCGCCTTCTCCTTTTAAATACGTGACGCCGCGTCCAAGTCTAGCTAGTATCGTCTCTCCTATGATTTCGGATTGATCACTAATAATCCATACAGATTTTGATTCATCCAAACCGGCTATTACAATGTCAATTACTTTAAAAGCAATAAAGTAGGCGATTAAGGAATACATAGCTCGATTCCAGGAAAAAACAAATCCTGCACAAATAAAGATAAACACATTAAAAAACATAATGATTTCCCCAACGGAAAAAGGACTTTTTTTACTAAATAGGAGGGCTAATACTTCTGTTCCATCAAGGGAGCCGCCAAAACGTAGAACAATCCCAACCCCGATTCCGAGAATGATCCCGCCAAAAACAGTCGCGAGAAGTAAATCAGAGGTGAAAACAGGCACATCATGCAATAAAATGGTAGTTATAGAAAGAACGCTAATTCCTAGCATAGTGGATAGGGTAAAGGTTTTACCAATTTGCTTGTAGCCGATGTAGAAGAAGGGAATATTAAGTAAAAAGATAAAATAGCCTAGCTTTGCGCCAGATAAGTGAGAGAGAATAATGGAAATTCCAACAATTCCTCCATCCAATATTTGATTTGGAACAAGAAATTCTTCAATCCCAACGCCCATTAAAATACTACCGATAATAATGAAAAATATCCTGCTCGCTAAAACTCTTTTTGGCATAATTTTATGCTGCGGTTTTTCTAGAAAAGCCTCTGTTTGAATATTTGATGACTCCATCATCAATCCCCCCAATATTAGAAATTCTATGTGAAAATGTTCAAAACTAATAGACAGATAATTCTATTTTATCATACTAGTTTTGAAATAGATGCTTCAAAGCTTTGTGTTTCTAATATAATTAGTAGCTTAAAAGGAAAAATTCGAGCTTTACTTAAACCATCCTTTTCTTTTGAACAATATAAACATGCCTATTACTATAATTGCCATAAGAAATAATAGCCCAAAGTAGCCATATTTCCAATGAAGCTCAGGGATATTTACAAAGTTCATCCCGTATAACCCGGCTAAAAAGCTAAGTGGCATAAAAATGGTTGTTATAACGGTAAGGATTTGCATAATTCTATTGGAATGATGGGAATTGTAGGATAGGTAGCTATCTCTTATATCTGTTGTCAATTCACGATTTGATTCAATCAGTTCACTGATTTTTAATAGGTGATCATAAATATCAGAATAATATTCTCTTTTCATTAAGAGAGCAGATAATTTTTCGGTATTAATCATTTTATAGACCAAATCTTTCATCGGAACGACCGTATGACGTAAGGAGAGAAGCTGATGCCTAGTTGAAAATAATTCATCAAGCAAGGCTTCCATTGTTTTATTAGCAGGATTTTCATCGATCACGGCTAAAGAATCTTCAATCTCATAGACAATGGGAAAATAATTATCTACAAGATGATCTAAAAGCTGATAAAGAACCGTATATTGCGTCCAAGTGCCAATATCTTCACTTGCTAACAATTTGTTTACCGCGTTTACTTCAACGGAAGCATGATGATGGAAGGTAACGATAAAATTTTCCCCTAAGAAAATATTGAGTTCGTCTTTTTTAATTGTTTTTGGATTTAAACAATGTGTTACAAAAAAAGTATATGTTTCAAAATAGTCTATTTTAGGGCGTTGTAAATTGTGGAGACAATCTTCTATCGATAAAGGATGAAATCCAAAAGGATGATGTAATTTCTCAATTTCTTTATCATGTGGCTGATCAAAATCAACCCAAAACCATTTATAATCTCCGTCTAAAATTTCTTCAATGGAAAGATCAGAGATTAACTGATTATTCTTTGTTATAGCTAGAGAATGAATCATAACAATAACTCCTTTATAGTGGGTGTTATTAAATAGAATAGTTTATCCCACTCTTAATGGACAGTAAAACGACTCTCACTTGCAAGTTTTAAGAGAATGCGTGGAAGATAGGTGGTAGATCAATTGTCCGTAAAGGTCCGAATGGTTCCACTAACTATCAGTGGGGGAGGAAGGAATCCCCGCTGATGGAAGCTTCCCTTTTTTTCATTAGTTTATTACAAACGAAAAGGTTTTTATGCAGAAAATGTTTTTTCTTGTTGCTAGTTAAGAGGATATGAAAGTTACTAACAACATCTGCTATAATAGATATAAAAGAAGGTACGCTAGTAAATAGGAAGTGTTAGGATGAAAATACTTGTAATCGAAGATAATGAAAGTGTTTGCTCTATGTTAGAAATGTTTTTCCTTAAGGAAGGGTATGAAGGGAAATTCATTCATAATGGAAAAGAAGCATTAGAATTCTTTTTGGAAAATCAGAACTGGGATACTATCATCATTGATTGGATGTTACCTGGAATGGAAGGTGTTACGATTTGTAGAAGGATTAGAGAGGTTAGTTCTGTTCCGATTATCATGCTCACTGCAAAAGACAGTGAATCAGATCAAGTACTTGGACTTGAAATGGGAGCAGATGATTATGTAACAAAACCATTTAGTCCTTTAACATTAATGGCACGAATTAAAGCTGTGACAAGAAGATATCAAAAAGAAACAACGAATCAAGTAGATGATAAATCTATTGCGACAGAGCATTTTAAAATCAGTAAGGAAACGAGAGAAGTGATATACAATGATCAAGTCCTTACAAATTTGACCCCGAAGGAATTTGATCTGCTCTATTATCTAATTAGTAATCCCAAACAGGTTTTTACTAGGGAGCAGTTATTGGATCGTGTTTGGGGCTATCAGTTTTATGGAGATGAACGAACGGTAGATGTCCATATAAAGCGTTTAAGAAATAAAATCGGTACGAAAGAACAGCCGTTTATTCATACTATCTGGGGCGTCGGCTATAAATTTGATGAATCTAAAGTGAATGATTAAGTTAAAATCTAATTCGTTTCATTGCGCTACAGACACATGAATCGCAGGGGAGCAACTTAAGCCGCCTTGGCTAAAGCCTGTGGGGAATCTCACCAACTTTACTGAAAAAGCCTTTTATAAACTAATTAAAAACCCGGACAACCATTATCACACTATATGATTGTTCGGGTTTGTTTATGGCTGGAATACTTATGTCCCAACGTATATTATGAAACAATTTCTGCTTCAGATGAAGGAGAAGGAATGGCTTGCTTCATCGTAATATGATTTGTTTGTTGTTCTATGGCTGATAGTATTTTTTTTACTTCCACATATTTAATATGATGTTCTTCCATTTCTAAAATCTTAAAGGAATAAGACTCATAGTTAATGATATCCCCTTCAGCTGCTTCATAATTGGAAGTAAGAATCCAGCCGCCCAATGTATCGATTACTTCATCCTTTATGTCTATATGGAGTAAAGTATTAACCTCATTTATTAATACTTTTGCATCCAATATATAGTGATTTTCTTTAATCGTACGAATTGGAGGGATTTCATCACTATCAAATTCATCCCAAATATCGCCAACTATTTCCTCGATAATATCTTCTACAGTAACTAATCCAGATGTTCCCCCATATTCATCCATTAAGATCGCCATATGAATACGATCTTTTTGCATCTTTAATAATAAATCTTGAATAGGATACGTTTCTATTACTCTAATTACTGGTCGTATATAAGGCTCTAGCGTTTTCGTAGTTAAATCCCTTGTTTTTAATAGTTCTGTCATTATTTCTTTGATATTTATCATGCCGATAATATGATCCTTATCCCCATCGGTAATGGGATATCTAGTAAATTGCTCATGCTGTATAAGGTGAAGTAATTCATCTAATGTACTTGATTGTTCAAGTGAAATAATTTCTGTTCGCGGTACCATTATTTCTTTGGCTATACGATCATCAAAATCAAAGATATTATTTACATATTTAAATTCAGATTGATTAATTTCTCCATTTTTATAACTTTCTGAAACAATAATGCGAAGTTCTTCTTCTGTATGAGCTATTTCATGTTCGGAAACAGGCCTTAGTCCAAACAATTTTGTGATGACTCTAGAAGAGCCATTTAATGACCATATAAAGGGAAAAAGTACTTTATAAAATAAGATTAAAGGCTTTGCTACCCATAAAGTGATTTTCTCTGCCTTATGAATGGCGAATGTTTTTGGAGCCAGTTCACCTATTACTACATGCAAAAAAGTAATAAAGGTGAATGCTAAAGAGAAGGATAGAACGGTTATGGCTGTTTCAGGAACATGGATGATTTGAAGCAAAGGTGATAAAAAATGCTGTAAAGTTTCTTCTCCAATCCAGCCAATACCAAGTGCAGTAACGGTTATGCCAAGTTGGCAGGCAGATAAATATTCATCAAGATTACTAGTTACCTTTTTGGCTGAAAGGGCATTTTTATTGCCTTGTACTATAAGCTGATCAATTCTTGAACTACGAACTCTAATAATAGCAAACTCTGAAGCTACAAAAAAAGCAGTCAAAGCAATTAAAATGGCTATTATAACCAAGTTAAATATGTCCAAATAAATTTCCTTATCTCGGTTACCGAGTAAGGAGTCACCTCCTGATTAATTCAGATTAAAAGGATCTAAATCTACATTAAGTAAGCCACTTTTTCAAGTATTGTTTCATTTCCTTATAAACGAGGTATGTTGTATGAGTTAGTATAATAATCGTTTTAAAGAAAGAATTGACATGAAGTTCTTCATTTAGATAAACAATCCCATTATACCACCTCACATTGAGTTAATTTTAATAATAATTATACGGTAAGCCAAACTGTCTAGTCAAACAATGATAGCGTTAACTTTTTTAAATTTTCTGTCTATAGTAAAATATATGAAGAAAAAGGAAAATTCATGTGCCTTATTCACTTGTTGCCTTTTTAAATACAGTGGCAGGAGTACTAGGTTTTACGATGAAACTTTTGTATGGACAAATGTTTCATCGTAGTGATTGAACCAAAGGTAGCTTTTATTAAGTAAGGTGTGAAGGTATTTTTTGAACATCAAAAGTGAAAATATGTTGGCGAATCATTTTATCAATTTTAAATATATATCCGTTATATTCAAGTGTTTCCCCTTTTTTTATATTGGGATTTTGAAATAAGATCCAACCGCCAAGAGTATGAAGCTCCTCTCTATCGATTGCAAGGGATAGTAGCTTGTTTACTTCTGTTAATGGAAGCTTGGAATCAAGAATATAGTGATGATCATTTATTTTTTGAATAAGAGGTGTTTCCTCTTCATCAAACTCATCTCTAATTTCACCAACGATTTCTTCTAAGATATCCTCTGCTGAAATAAGACCAGCAGTACCGCCAAATTCATCATGAAGAATAGCAATAGAGGATCTTTCTTGTTGCATTTTTAATAAAACAGCTTGTATGGGTGTGGCTTCCATTATATGAATAATTGGTTGAGCATAGTCCAATAAAGTTTTATTTTCTACATTATTTTTTATCCAGTCAGTTAGTAGTTGTTTTATATGGATAAAACCAATAATTAAATCTTTATCCTCCTTTTTTGTAAGGGGATATCTAGTATAACGTTCTTTTTGAATGAGATTTATTGCTTCTTCAATCGATAAGTTATCAGATAATGTGACCATTTCTGTTCGTGGAACCATGATCTCATTTGCTAACCGATTATCAAATGCAAATATGCGATTTACATAGTTATATTCAGAAAGACTTATTTCCCCATTTTTATAGCTTTCTTTTAATACAATTTGCAGCTCTTCTTCAGATAATGCGTCATTATTGGCAGTTGGATCTGAGATTCCCCATAATTTAGCTACTTGTCTTGACGATATATTTAAGAGCCAAATAAAGGGATACATAATGTTGTAAAACCAGATAAGTGGTTTACTTACTAATAAGGATACTTTTTCTGTAAGAATAATAGCGACGGACTTTGGGAAAAGCTCTCCGATAACTACATTAATGTATGTAATAATCGAAAAAGAGATAGCAAATGCCAAACCTTGGGATAGAGCAGCAGGAACGTCCAAATTTACCATGAAAGGCTGAATCAACTTTAAAATGGTAGGTTGTCCTAACCAGCCTAGTCCTAAAGACGTAATGGTTATCCCTAATTGGCAGGCCGATAGATAGCTATCAATATTTTCAATGATTTTTTTTACGGTAAGGGCATTTTTATGTCCTTCTTCTACAAGTTGTTCAATCCTTGCAGGCCTTACACGAACGATAGAAAATTCTGTTGCCACAAAAAATGCAGAAAAAGCAGTTAGTATGGCAATTAACAATAGTTGCATTCCAATCATTATTTCTTTCATCACCAATCATTTGTTGTTATCAAAGATGTAGCATCTTTATTATTTATTCCTATTCTAAACCTTTTCCTTCATAAAATAAAATGGGGAGAGAGGGAGAGGATTTAACATTTGTCATCATCCTCATTCTATTATAGTAACTAGCAACATTTAATATTTAGCTGCCCATTCTCTTGCCAGCATGCTATAGGAATATAAATCATGATAATGATCATAAAGAAATTCGCCATCTCTTATAATTCCCTCTTTGATAAAGGAAAGTTTTTCTGGAATTGCTTGGCTTTTTCTATTTCTTACACCGCATTGGATTTCAATTCGGTTAAGTTTTAAATAATAAAAAGCATAATTCAGCATAGCAGCTACAGACTTTGTCATAATGCCATGTCCTTGTGCATCTTCAGCTAAAAAATATCCGATGCTTGCTTTCCGACTAGCCCAATCAATTTGTTGTAAAGTAATCATCCCTACTAGCTTCCCATTAAAAAATATACCTGCATTTAGCTCCGTTTGTTCAGTAAACAGTTTATTCCATAATGGAATAATGGTTTGATATTGATAAGGGGAGGTTATTTGATCTACCCATGGGAGCCATTCCCTTAAATACTTTCTATTTTGATTCACGACTTGAAATAGTTCATTGGAGTCTTTTCCTTCTAACAGTCGCAATCTAATCTGTTGATCTACAAAAATATTAAACAACATCGTTCATCCTTTCTAATTTTCTAAGAAGGAGATATCGTTGTATTTTATGCGAAGAAAAATTTTTGGCTCGCAAACTTATGAAATCTTAAGCTATTAACTGGAAATTAGGCGATTCATAAGGTTAAGATTTCTGAATCGAAAAATTCGCAATAATTTTTATGAAATACAGTAAAAATTGACTAAAAAATAGGTAGAATGTACCGATATTAAGGATATAGAGACATAACTAAGGCATTCTCTGTTGGAAACGCTATTATATGTGAAAGCGTTTTTTGAAATATCAGTGTTTGCGTAGAAATGGCCCCTTAATATGGACGGCGGAAGAGAGGATGTTTCGTAATGAAAAAGAAAGATAGTTTTAAAGTGAAAACGCTCTTTTTAATTAGTTTGCTTATCCTAATTACTACATTAATTAGTGCATTTGTTGGCTTTTATGTCGCAAAAAATGAAAATTTAGAAACAGTAATAATCTTAATATGTGCAGTAGTTATAATTACTGTATTAAGCTCTTTTGTTTTTTATGTACTTATGAAAGGCAAATTTAATGCAATATCCCGCCTGAATGACAAAGTAATTAAGTTGTTGGAGGGACAGCTATCGGTTGAATATAGCTACAAGTCAAAAGATGAAATCGGTCAATTAAGCCATTCTATTAATCAATTACAGGAAAAATTTTCGTTCCTGGTATCAAGCTTAAAAACAGTGAATGAAAATGGACTGGGGCAAGCTAATGACGTTTCGGTTATTGCCGAGGAAACATTGGCAAGTTCAGAGGAAATTGGAAGAGCCATGGCTGAAATTGCTGAAGGCGCCGTTAGTCAAGCGTCCGAATTAGAAGAAGTAAAAAGAGAAATTGGTAGTCTTACTAGTTCGATAGATAATATGGAAGGGAAAAATCTAATCATTAAGCAAGCGACTGAAAATGCCCAAGAAGCATCGCATAATGGTCAAAAGACGATTAATTCGCTGAAAATATGTAATGAGAATGCAAGTAAATCGACAAATGATGTAAGTATTGGAATCAGCAGTCTCTATCAAAAAGTACTAGATATTTCAAAAATCACTTCCACTATTAATAGAATTGCCGAACAAACAAATCTGCTCGCTCTAAATGCAAGTATTGAGGCTGCAAGAGCTGGTGAACACGGGAAAGGCTTCTCGGTTGTAGCGAATGAGGTTCGAAATTTAGCGGAAGAGACAAATTCTGCAACAAAACAAATTCAAGATATGATCCAAAATATTGAAAAAGAAATGGAAAGTACGGTTATGTCCATTTATGAAACGACAAACCAAACAGCAGAATTAGATACAGCTGTTAAGGCGACGGAAAAAGAGTTTATTGCAATTGCAGAAGCTGTTACCAATAGTATTAGAGCAGTTAAAGAAATGACAGGTGAACTAAACCGAGTTGTTGAGCAAAATAATCATATTTCTCGTTCTATTGTTAAAGTCTCGGAAGTATCAGAGTCTGTTGCTGCAGCAGTTGAACAAATTGCATCTAGCACAGATGAACAGACCTCTGCTATTGGAAATGTGGCAAAAACAGCAGAAGTAATGAAGAGCAGTAACGAGGAATTAAAGGATTCATTATCGAACTATAATCTATCATAATGATAAAGCCTTTGTTTCTAATATAGAGAAGCAAAGGCTTTTTTATATAGGTAGAATAGAATGGTGTTTTTCTATAAATAAAGAAAAGTATGCATTATAGTTTTTCTCGTAAAACTATAATGATGATTGTAAGCGAATGAACATTAAATAATTTTGAGTATCTAATAGTTTTAAATTGATATTTATACAAAGGAAGCTTATAATATTTATAGTGGTGTAAAATTACACATAACTAATAAGGGAATGAAGAAACTTTGACTAGAGAAGAAATTATTGAGAGTGTATCAGAAAAGATGAGATTAATACGCACAGAAGCGGGATATACCCAAGATAAGATGGCCGAGGTTATTGGTTTATCAAAAAAGACCTTGGTGCAAATTGAGAAAGGTAGACTATATGCAGGTTGGTCTACTGTAGTAGCAGTTTGCTCGCTTTTTAGAGAGACAGAAACGGTTCGGTTTTTATTCGGCAATGAACCATTAGAGGTATTAGAAACCGTCGCTCGTGATGGGATGGATTATCGAAAAGAAAAAACCTTGGGTGGAAAAGTATGGTGGAGAGAATTAGAAAAAAAGAATGGATTTATTCTGCAACAGAATATTATTAGTCAGCATTTTCGAATTATTGACGAGGACCATTTTCGAATCTTCTCTAGCTTTGAAGAAAAAGAATCAAAAGATCGTTTTAAAGAACTTACCGGCGCATAATAAATCATGCATAATTTAGGCTGTCCTATGAGTGTTAGTTTTTAATGAAAAGACTAACTATTTAACAAGGGCTGCCTATTTTTGTGCTGTTTTTTAGGAAATCACTTATTAATCTTAAAATGAAATTTTTGAATGGGTACATGAGGTGAGGAAAAACAACAAAGGAAAACATTGGTTGAAATGCTATACAGGTTTAAGAGAAGAGCGTCTCAGTTCCCAAAAGACCATCAACGAGGAGGAAAAGGTAACAGAGAGGGGAGCGCTTAACATCAACCAAGCGAAAAAGGGAATCAGTATCGCCCTCAGCCCGGAGTACATTTTCATTACAATCAAAGAGCCAGGCGCTCCCTTTCATAAGGAAGACAATTTGCTATCAGACTTTATAATGGAATTTATTTCCGTCTATAGGCGGAACGAGAAACCATCCCATGTATGTTCATTATCTATAGGAAGAAAGATAGAATTAGCTCATCAACTAAAGGATGAGGGATAATAAATGAAAAAATTCACAGAAATTTTCAAAAACGCGAGCTTCACCAGATTATTTATTGCCAATGTCACATCACAAATGGGGAGTGTTATTGGTTTAACTGCTTTTATGTTTTATATTCTCGATCGTTTCTCGGAGCAGCCAGCATATGCTACGGTTACGGAGTTAATGTTTTCCTTGCCAACGTTAGCAGTATTTTTTCTTGTTGGAGTAGTAGCTGACCGACTAGATCGTCAGAAGATTGCTTATCATTGTGAGATGATTGCAGCAGCCATGTCGCTATGCTTATTAGCAGCAGTTTCTACTGGGTGGATGCCACTGATCTTTTTAACATTATTTATTAGAAGTGCTGTCCAGAAATTCTTTTTTCCTGCAGAACAGGGTATTCTTCAAGGCGTATTAAGAAAAGAGGACTATACAACCGCAGCAGGACTTAATCAATTTGTTAATAGTGTCTTTATGCTATTTGGTAATGCGATTGGTATATTTGTTTATTGGACTTTAGGGGTTTATGGAGCAATATTAGTAGATGTAGTTACTTTAACGATAAGTGGACTTCTTATTAAATCCATGAAACTGAAGGAAAGTGTTCGTCAGCCAAATGGAAAACATTCCATAAAGGATTTAAACATTCGATTTATATGGAATGACTTTATGATTGGTTTAAAGTACATATTGTCAAATAAATTATTAGTGGCATTAATATATGGATTTATTGCCTTTGGAATTGTAAACGGTGGATTTAGTGTGATGCAAGTATTTATTTTGAAATATAAATTGGCTCCTGATAATTATGAACAAGTGTCCATTTATTTAGGAATTGTCTTTGGAGTAGGAGTAATGATTGGCAGCTTCCTTTCTTCTCTTCTTACACAAAAGGTAAAATTATTTAAGCTGATTATAATAGGGGCATTTTATATTGCAATAATGACAATTTTAGCATCTTATGCAACAAATGTAGTTCTCTTTTTAACAATTTGTTTCTTCTTAGCATTAGGGTTACCGATGATAAATATTGCGATTGGTGGATGGATGCCTACAATTATTGAGCCGAAAATGATGGGAAGGGTACAAGGCTGGATTACCCCACTAATGATGCTTTCACAGTCGATTACGCTTGGGATTATATCAATCGGCTATCCTAAATGGTTCTCTATAGAGATTATTTATTGGTTTGTTGGCATATGTTTTCTTATAGTAGGTGGCTATTATAGTTTCGTATTACCAAGATTAGCAAGAGAAAAAGAAGCACAGGAAGAGTTAGCTGGAAAAAAAGAGGTTCAATTGAATTATTAATTTCTTTTGTTTTCGAAATATTTGCAATTGACTTTATAAAAACTACGTGTTAATCTTCTTTTATATTGGAAAATAAATGTAGAGAGGTGGGGTTACCGATGAGAAGATTAAATAGATGTTATTTATTTACAACTTCATATTTTGGTAACCTTCCCCTTTCTTCTCGATAATTTTTTGCACAGAATAGCTGGTTGCCATTATAGGTAACCTGTGTATTTTTCTGTCATCAAGAGATAGGTCGCCTGGTTGCGGCCTGTCTCTTTTTTTTGTGGGAAAATATGGAGTGTGGAAGGGATAAAGCATTTATTTTCTAATGAAATAGTGAGGGAGGAAAAATCAATGATTGTACTAGTTAAAGAAACAAGAAATGCATTAAAGGATCTAGAAAGTGGTTAGTAATAGTAAGCAAGCAGATAGAGAGACAGGGGATGAGTGAATGTTTTCCATTTTTTTTAAATTGAAATGGTTTTTTAAAGAGCATTGGAAGAGTTACACGATAGCGATTATTCTGTTAATTTTTGTCGGATTTATTGAAGTACTGCCGCCAAGAATTTTAGGAATGTTTATCGATGAACTAACGATTGGATCATTAACGAGCAATAAAACAATGATGTATATATTTGTTGTTTCAGGAATCACGATTAGTACGTATATTATCACTTATTTTTGGATGTATAAGCTATTTGGTGGAGCAAATATCTTAGAATTGAAACTAAGAAGCAAATTTATGAATCACCTATTAAAAATGACCCCAACCTTTTTTGAAAAAAATAAAACAGGTGATTTAATGGCAAGAGCAACCAATGATTTAAAGGCAGTGTCGGTTACTGCTGGATTTGGGATTTTAACATTGGTTGATTCTACGATATTTATGCTGACTATTTTAATTACGATGGTCATTACAGTAAGCTGGAAATTAACACTTGCAGCGATTCTTCCACTTCCTATAATGGCAGTAATCATGAAAATATATGGGGAAAGAATTCATAAGCGGTTTATGGAAGCACAAGATGCTTTTGGTGATATGAATGATAGTGTATTACAGTCTATTTCAGGAGTACGCGTGATTCGTGCGTATGTATTAGAAAAAGAAGAAGAAAAACAATTTCATCATTTCACAGAAGATGTATTCAAAAAGAACTTACGTGTTGCTAAAATAGATTCTTTATTCGATCCTACTATACGGATTCTTGTTGGGTTAAGCTATTTAATCGGGCTTGGCTATGGTGCTTATTTAGTATTCCAGCAACAGTTAACGATTGGGCAGCTTGTTACATTTAATGTGTATTTAGGAATGATTGTTTGGCCAATGTTTGCAGTAGGGGAATTAATGAATATCATGCAGCGCGGGAATGCTTCTTTAGATCGGGTGCAGGAAACATTAGATTACAAAGCGGATGTCTTCAGTCCGGAAAGTGGAAATGGAGTGGGGGTTCCAGAAATTATCCAATTAAAGGATGTACGTTTTCAATACCCATCATCTAAACAAGAAAATCTTCATGATGTTTATTTAACAATCAGAAGAGGCGAAACTGTTGGGATCGTTGGTAAAACAGGAAGCGGAAAAACGACAATTATAAAGCAGCTTCTTAGAGAATATCCAAAAGGAGAAGGGAAGCTTGAGATTAACGGGAATAGCATTGATTCCATTGATTTACATACATTAAGAGGTTGGATTGGCTATGTTCCCCAAGATCATGTTCTTTTTTCAAAAACAGTGAGAGAAAATATCTTATTTGGAAAAGAAGGTGCTACCGAAGAGGAATTGGAGGAAGCGATTAGACTTGCTTCTTTTAAACAGGATATAGAAATGCTTCCAGAAGGTTTAGAGACACTTGTGGGGGAAAAAGGAGTCGCGTTGTCTGGCGGACAAAAGCAACGTATATCGATTGCTAGAGCTCTTATCCGTAAACCGGAAATTTTAATATTAGATGATTCTTTATCAGCTGTAGATGCAAAAACAGAGCAAAGGATTATTACGAATATAAAGCAGGAAAGACAAGCGAAAACAACGATTATTACTACCCATCGAATGACAGCTGTTCAGCATGCTGATCATATTATTGTAATGGAAGATGGACATATTACGGAGCATGGGACGCATGAGGAATTAATGAAAAAGAATGGATGGTATAAAGAACAGTATGTAACGCAACAAACGAAAGTGGACACTGGAGAGGTGGAGGTGAAAGCATGACGACAGGAAAACGATTATTTCGCTATGCCTTAAGCTTTAAAGGTATTATTTTTGCAGCATTACTCATGCTGACAATTGCTGTTATCGCCGACCTTGCAGGACCTTTTGTTGCAAAAAAAGTAATCGATGATCATATAACAGGAATTGAGTCCCTTTGGTATCAAACAGAAGCAACTAGCGATGCAGTAGCTTATAACGGGAATTTCTACAAAAAAGCAGCCTATCTAGAAACGGATGACGTAAGGCTAGCAGAGGCTAGAATACTTCAGGTTGGCAGGCAGTTTCTTTTTGTAGATGGAACGATTTCCTTTGATGGAAGTCGACAATTTACGGATGGCATATTAACGATTAGTAGAGAGGGAGAAAGAGCAACCTATCCTGCAACTGCTTTAACTCGTACCGAAGTATTTGATTTTTATAAGCCAGAGATTACACCTATTTTAAAGCTTTTATCTTTTTATTTTGGATTAGTTATTATTTCTGCCATTTTTCAATATGGTCAGCATTATCTATTGCAAAAGTCAGCCAATCGAATTATACAAAAAATGCGAGAAGATGTATTTGCTCAAATTCAACGGTTGCCAATCAAATACTTTGATAATCTACCTGCTGGTAAAGTAGTTGCCAGAGTAACAAATGATACTGAGGCAATTAGGGAGCTATATGTAACCGTTCTTTCGAATTTCTTTTCAAGTGGAATTAATATTATCGGAATTTACATTGCCCTATTTATATTGAATCCGCCACTTGCATCGATATGTTTACTACTTCTTCCCATTTTATATGGATGGATGATTGGCTATCGCAAATTTGCTTCTCGTTATAATCATGTTATTCGTGCCAAAATCAGTGATATTAATGGAATGGTGAACGAATCGATTCAAGGAATGCATATCATTCAGGCATTTGGCAAAGAAAAGCAAACAAGACAAGAATTTGAGCATTTAAATAAGGAGCATTTTCGCTTTCAAAATAAGATGCTTAATTTAAATAGTCTCACTTCTCACAATCTCGTGAATGTATTAAGAAACATTGTATTTGTCGTGTTTATCTGGTATGTTGCTGGTCAATCTTTAACGGCAACAACAGCACTTTCTCTCGGGATGCTCTACGCTTTTGTTGATTATATTAATCGACTCTTTCAACCAGTACAGGGGATTGTCAATCAATTGGCTAATTTAGAGCAAGCCCTTGTTGCAGGGGAACGTGTCTTTGAATTATTAGATGAAGATGGAATAGATGTGAAGGATGTTACACTCGAACGCTATAAAGGGAATGTAACGTTTGATCAAGTAAACTTTGCCTATAAAGAGAATGATTATGTTTTGAAAAATATCTCTTTTGAAGCAAAGCAAGGAGAAACAGTTGCTTTAGTTGGGCACACAGGATCTGGAAAAAGTTCCATTATGAATCTTTTGTTCCGTTTCTATGATATTCAATCAGGGAAGATTACGATAGATGGAAAAGATATTATGTCTATTTCCAAGCAAGATCTTCGCAAATATATGGGGATTGTTCTTCAGGATCCATTTCTCTTTACTGGTACAATTGCCTCCAATGTAACTTTAAATGACCCATCTATATCAAGAGAAACGGTGGAGAAAGCATTAAAGGATGTAGGGGCAGACAGGGTATTAAAGCATTTAGAAAAAGGATACGATGAGCCAGTAATTGAAAAGGGAAGTACGCTTTCCAGCGGGCAAAGACAGCTAATTTCCTTTGCCAGAGCACTTGCTTTTGATCCAGCGATTCTTATTTTAGATGAGGCAACAAGTAGTATCGATACCGAAACAGAACAAATCATTCAACATGCGATGGAAGTACTGAAGGAAGGTAGAACAACCTTTATCATTGCTCACCGGCTATCAACGATTCGGAATGCTGATCAAATTATCGTGCTTGATCATGGTGAGATAATCGAAAAAGGCAACCACGATGAATTGATGGATAGAAAAGGGAAGTATTATCAGATGTACCAACTTCAACAGGGAGAGAGTTTAGTAAGTTAAGGCTTTAGCCGAGAACCATCGTGACTTCAGTCGTGGGTGTTGACTAAGTTAAAGAAATCAATTAAAAGCATTAGATGTACCGAAAGCATACCAAAGTAGTTAATGGCATGCTTTCGGTGTTTTTTTTTGTAAATTAATCTATCTTCTTATCATTCAAAAAGGCAATCGTTTTATTGATAAGTGGTAGGAGGACAGTAAGATGATCTTCATTTTTGAATTCATGAAAGAAGTGCTCGAATGCTTTTCCATGATAATTTGCTAATTTATTAGAGAGAACAATTGCTTTTTGATGCATATTTGTAAAATGTGATTTCTCCTTTTCCCCGACAGTTAGGAGTAATTTACTTGATTCGATCCTGTTTAATCTTTCTGGGAAAACATGTAGCTTTTTTAATAAAGCTTCCTCATTCCAATGAATAGATGGACTACTTGCAATATAATATTGAAAGGAAGAAGGGTTAGTAAATAAGGCAAAAAGAACAAAAAGTCCTCCAAGTGAATGACCAACAATCATTTGCTTTTTTGTGTTTATAGGAATGTTCTGTTCCACAATCGGTTTTAATTTTTCCTCCAAAAAGAATAGAAAATTTTCGCCGCCACCATGGGGAGGCCATTCAGCTCCTTGGGGGTTTTTAGGAAGTTTTTTTTGATCAGAATCAAACGTAAAGTCGAGATATCTTTCCGTGCTATATGGCTCAGTCGTTTCATAGCCTATTCCAATGAGTACAGCAGGATGCATGCCTGTTTTTGCTGATGTTTTAGTCTGTAAACGAATATTTTCTACAAAGCTTCCAAAGTTAGCATTCCCATCCAAAAGATAAATGACAGGAAATCCATTTTGGGGAGTAGGAGTATTCGGGATATAAACAAAAATTTTATACAGTCTATTGTCCTTGCTTGGACATGTCCAAATTTCTGTATTTGGAATATAAAAGTTCTCTTTCGATTTAATCAAAGGGCATCTCCACCTATTTCATTGTATATAGTAATTTGGTAAAATAGATGATAATGATTATCAATATTAATTAGGTAAGTATATTGTATATGTAATAAGAGGAAATAACAAGAGAGGAATAAGTGATGCTTACTAATTGGGAGAATTTCGAAATAAACTATTGCCAAATAGAACGATTATATGAAAAAAATCTAGATAGAATTTTATCGACTAGTCATATATTTATTTATATTACTAGTGGAGAGGGCTTGTTATCTATTGATACAGATACCTTTCTATTCAGTAAAGGGGATTTATTGTTTATACCAGCAGAATGTACATATCATCTTCAATTTAAAACAATTAGCTCTGTTGATTATTATTTTCTGCAATTTCAGTTATATCAGGCGCAAGAGGTTAGTGCAGATATGTATAAAAGAGTGAAATTAAAAAAAGACAGTAATTTCCTAAATTTATTTGTTTTACAGTCAGTTGAAAAGGTTCAAACGTTGATGGATGAACTGTTAAAGCTAGAGCGTGATGAATTAACGGATAGTTATTTTCTAAAAAAGGCAAAACTCTCCATGATTTTTCACTATTTTATGATTAATCAGCATGAAAATGATTCCGTGGATACAATCATTGCTATTGAAGAAACAAAAAAGTATATAGAAAACCATTATGGTGAAGCAATTTCTACCGCTTTATTAGCAAAGAAGGCAGGGTTGAGCCCCAAATACTATTCACAGCTTTTTAAAAAAGAGTATGGAATAGGCGTGCATGATTTTCTTACAGAAATTCGAATAGGAAAAGCGAAGGAGTTACTAGTTAAAACATCTGACAGCTTACGAGCAATTTCTGCCAGTGTTGGTTATGCAGATGAATTTTATTTAAGCAGAGTTTTTAAAAAGATAGTAGGAGTGCCTCCAACCAATTATAGGAGAAAGCGAGAATTACGGATTGCATCTTATGATTTTTCTACAACTGGGCATTTGTTAGCACTTCATATTATTCCATACGCAGCACCCCTTCATCCAAAATGGACCAGTTATTATTACCAGCATTTTCGCGATGATATATTGCTTCATTTAAATGCCTTTAAGATTCATTCTGATTGGGAAAGTAATATACAGAAACTTTCTAAAGACAAACCAGATAAAATCATTGCAAAACAGGATATATCAGATATAGAGAAGCAAGCACTTGAAAAGATTGCTCCAGTTTACTATTATCATTTCAAAAATCGCAGCTGGAAAAATCAATTGCTCGAGATAGCTTCATACATAAATTGTGAAATGGATGCGAAGAACTTTCTAAAAATCTATGAAGTTAAGGTGGAGGAAACGAGAAAACTTCTAAAGGAGAAATTGGAGAAAGAGGTAGTCTTAGTAGTAAGTCTTTTTAAAAATACATTAGTGCTTAATCGTTCTCAAACAGCTATTGACATCGTTTATCAGGATTTAGGCTTTTCTTCTGCACAGCCAAAAGAAGATATCCAATTAAATGAAACAATTACACTTTCCTATTTAGTTCGTTTAAATCCAACGTATTTATTTTTAAATATTCGACAGGATCTGGACACGATTAATTATTGGCAGAAGCTGAAGTGTTCAAGGGAATGGAATCGAATAACAGCTATTAAGAATAAAAAGGTTGCCTTTATTCAATCAGATCCATGGCATGAGTATTCTGCAAGCTCCCATTTAAGAGTTCTTTACAATATCCAAGAATGGATGATGGAAAAAGTACAAGCATATTAATGGAAATTATCCATGTCCTTCTTTGATAGGTTTTCAGTATAATTCTAATTGATAAAGGTTATCAATATCAATTAGGATTAAATAGAGAAAGGAAAGAACGTATATGAAAAGGAATTTATTTTTTATCTTCTTATCTGCTTTATTATTGTTAACAGCTTGTAGTGAAAAAGGGGAGCAAAATACATCAGCTATAAAAGATAACAAGGAAGAGGAACAAAGCTCAACTCAAGAAATTACCTATTTAGGTGAAAAATATGAAATACCTGCCAATGTAGAAACAATTGTAACAGCAAGCCAAGAGGCAATGGAAGATGCTGCAATTCTTGGCATTAAACCCGCGGGAGCAATAGCAACTGCTGGAGAATTTCCTGCTTATTTAGGTGATTCTATGTCAGAAGCAGAGCAAATCGGCGAAAAAACACAGCCCAGTGTAGAAAAATTACTGCAAATTAAACCAGATGTAATACTAGGGACAAGTAAATTTCAACCAGAAGTAGCGGAAAGTTTAAATAAAGTAGCACCAATGATTCCAGTATCTCATATTTCAACAAACTGGAAAGATAACCTCCTATTATTAGGCGAGCTATCTAACGAAACAGATAAGGCAGAATCTATCATCGCAGATTATGAAAAAAATGTTACAGAGACAAAAGAAAAGCTTCAAGGCGAGCTTTCTGATAAAGAAGTTGTCATGTTGAGATTAAGAGGCGGAAGTTTATATGTATATCCTGAAACGGTATATTTTAATCCCGTTCTATACACAGATCTAGGACTAGACGTTCCAGATGAAGTAAAAGCAGCAAAAGTGCAAGAAATGATTTCATTAGAAAAATTAGCAGAGATGAATCCTGATTACCTATTTATTCAATTTGAAGAATCAGAAAATGCTGAGAGACCGACTGCCTTAGCTGATTTGGAGAATAATTCTATCTGGAAAAGCTTAGATGCGGTCAAAAATAATCAAGTCTATGAAAATGTTGTCGATCCAATGGCAGCAGGAGGGACTGCATGGAGTAAAACAACCTTCCTGACAGCCTTTACTGAATTATTTAAATAAGAAGCAAGAAATTGACTTGAAAAAGTTCATCCCGCAGTAATGGAGTCTTAGTCTTATCTAAATGTAGTGATTGGATTGCCTAATGCTGCGGGGAATAGCAAAAACAGCCATTCATATAAAAAGGAGACGAAGGAAAGTGCTGATAAATAATTTTTGTCTTAGGGATATACAGGCAGCTGGGTTAGACAATGGCAAACATGGATAGAGAGAAAGTAAGTGCTTATGCCATTATATATAGTTCTCCTTTTTTATGTACAATAGTTATTCTTTTATCTATTTCATTAGGCACAATGAATATTTCGTTTCAAGAAATATACAATGCGTTTTTTTTATTTGATCCAGAAAATGTACAGCAAATCATTATTCGGACTGCAAGATTTCCAAGAGCGGTAGGAACATTGCTGATAGGTGGTCTTTTGGCAATGTCAGGTGCTATGATGCAAGGCATGACAAGAAATTATTTAGCATCTCCATCGATAATGGGAGTTTCTGATGGCGCAGCCTTTATGATAACGTTAGCTTTTGTGTTTTTCCCAAGTATGACTTCCGTTCAAATGCTAGCTTTATCTTTTCTTGGATCGGCTTTGGGAGTATTTCTTGTATTGGGGTTAGCTTCTGTTATAAAAAATGGTTTTTCTCCTTTAAGACTTGCTATTATTGGCACAGTTTTTGGGTCATTTTTAAGCAGTTTATCTTCTGCGATTGCCTCCTATTTTCAAGTATCTCAAAATATGAGCTTCTGGTATAATGCCCGCTTGCATCAGCTGAATAATGAGTTATTGCTTCTATGCATTCCTTTGGCGATTGTTGGAATAATTATGGCGCTATCTCTTTCTAAATCGATTGCTATTCTATCTTTAGGAAAAGAAGTTGCTACATCCCTTGGTCAGAGAACTTTCATCATTCAAATGTTAACAATGGTGGCAGTAGTTGTGATGACAGGCATTTCTGTATCACTAGCAGGAAAAATTGGGTTTGTTGGCTTAATCATTCCACATATAACAAGAATGATTGTTGGTGTTGATTATAAAAAAATTATTCCTTGCTCTGGAATATTAGGGGGGCTATTTTTAGTTGTTTGTGATACTTTCAGTCGATTCATCAACTATCCCTTTGAATCGCCAATTGGCATCGTAACAGCATTTCTAGGTGTTCCTTTCTTCTTATATTTAATTAAAACGAAGGGGGGAGGGAATGAGCAACGTGGATAAAGAGAAAAAAAGAACGTTAATTTCTCAGTATGTTTTGATTGGATTAATTTTCCTCTTTGTTTTTATCAGTTTATCTACTGGAGAGTATATTTTATCTTTTCAAGATATAGTAAGAAGTATTTTTCGATATCATTCAGCTAGCGATACAGATCTTGTATTATTTGAATTTAGATTACCAAGGATTATTTTAGCTGTTTTAGTTGGGTTTGGATTAGGAATTGCAGGCTCCATCTTACAGAGCATAACAAAGAATGGACTTGCAGATCCCGGCATCTTAGGGATCAATAGTGGGGCTGGAGCTGCGATTGTTGCCTATATGTTTTTCTTTCAAGGGATATACCATATGAATACGGATAGTTTGTGGATTGTTTTAACCATACCGCTTATCGGGTTACTTGGCGGGTTTTTAGCTGCATTTATTATTTTCTTATTGGCAAAGGATAGAGAAAGACTTGATTCCCAAAAACTTATTTTAACGGGAATTGCCATTAATTCTGGCTTTGGTTCTTTAGCAATGTATATGTCCTTAAAAATGAAAGCGCAGGACTTTGAAATGGCGTCTGTATGGCTAAATGGAAGTATTTATAATGCTAATTGGCAATTTATCCTTTCTGTATTGCCATGGTTTTTATTCATTATTCCACTTGTTATGCGTAAAGCATATTCTCTTGATTTATTTCAATTACAGGAAACGGTAATGATAGGTTTGGGAGTCAAAGTAGAAAAAGAAAAGTGGCTGCTATTATTATGTGCTGTTGGCATTATTGGAGCCTGCGTATCTGTTTCGGGAAGTATTGGATTTATTGGATTAATGTCCCCTCATATAGCAAGGCTTCTTGTTGGTCAAAAGCATCGGAACTCTCTTATTGTTTGCGGATTGCTTGGTAGTCTTCTCATGCTAATAGCAGATTTCATAGGTAGAACGATAGTATCACCAGCAGAAATTTCAGCTGGAATCATATTAAGCATTATTGGAGCTCCATATTTTGTTTATTTGTTAGTAAAAGCAAGAGTTTAGTTTTGTTTTTAGCTGCAAATTAAATTGGGAAGTAGGAAAATGGATGAAGGGAATTTTAATGGAGAGGCAGGTGCAAAATCGATCTTTGAGCATCTATTTGCCTCCCTCTTATCATGTATTATCAAATAGATACCCAGTAATCTATGTTCACGACGGAGAATCCCTTTTTCATTCAGTAGTAGGTGAATTAGAGGAATTATTCTGTTTAGATATAGTAGAAGAAGTAATTCTTGTTGGA
Source organism: Niallia sp. FSL W8-0635 (assembly GCF_038007965.1). Lineage (GTDB taxonomy): Bacteria > Bacillota > Bacilli > Bacillales > Cytobacillaceae > Niallia. The sequence continues at coordinate 1,090,807 of NZ_JBBOYD010000001.1, forward strand.
ATCGAACCGATTGACCGACTTTCTGAGTATACGCCTTGGTTTTCACCTAGCATTCGTTCTGATTTTCCATCTTTTAATGGAGAAGGAAAAAAGTACTTGAACTTTATTATAGAAAGCATTAAGCCGTATATCGATACGCACTTTTATACCAAATCAGATTATTTAAATACTGGCATGATGGGAGCATCCTTAGGTGGATTAATATCTTTATATGCTATGGATGAATTGGCTGATTATTTTTCTAAATTTGGATTTATTTCTCCATCCTTATGGTATCCAAACATGCTTTCCTATGTACAAGAAAGTCAGATTGATAAGGAAAAAAGTATTTTTTTATATGTTGGAGAGGAAGAGGGAAAGTGGAAGAAAAATATCCAAAGAGATATGGTGAAAAATGTGTTAATCGTTAATGAACTCTTTTTAGAAAAATTACCAAAAGAAAAATATCAATTTGTTCTCGGCAAGAATGCTGATCATAAAAAAGAACATTTTATTTCTCAGTTTTTAAACGGGGTAAAATGGTTATATTCGAAAAGCAAGCCCTCCTAAGAGTAGGAGGGCTTTTAGCCATTATATAAAATTGTTATTAACCTTGAAATCCACCTAGTTGCTTTTCAGCCATTTGTACTAAGCGTTTTGTAATTTCTCCACCAACAGATCCATTAGCGCGAGAAGTTGTTTCTGCACCTAGGTTTACACCAAATTCAGATGCAATTTCGTATTTCATTTGATCTAGAGCTTGAGATACTCCTGGTACTAAAAGTTGATTTGAATTATTGTTTGCCATTGTGTTCCAGCTCCTTCTAGTTGTTTTTTTTGGTTGGGTTAACTGGAATTGCACCAGTTTGTAAGAATTTCTTACTACCACTAGGTATAACCCAATAATTAATATAGTGATAAAGCTTTCTCTCTGTTATGTTGTTGCTTTGGTTGTTGCTTGTACTATTATTATGGTTGGATTTCTTTTTCTTATTCCAAAAAAATAAAAGGGAATTAATTCCTTTTATTACAATTGGATAGTTTGCTTTTCAATACAGAAACTAAAGACAGTGAGAAAGTGAAGCTTCCATTCTTAGGGGTTTTGCTGTCTGTGAAGATAGAATGAAGGAAGGTTGTTATAATGGAATCTATATGCCCTATTTGTAATGGGATGGAAAACTTAAAAAGGACTTGTGCCAACTGTGGATTTCAAGTGGAAGATAAGGGACGAGTAATGGACTATTATGATGATTATAGTGCCTATATGCCAATTGATCAGATGAAGCTAGAAGATGGCTATCAGGATTTATCTGCACATTTATGTCCTCATCTTGTACAGTGTACCCATTGTGGGCAGGAAGAAATTTTATTAATAAAGGAATAGAGGGAAAGATTTTCTCAAATATCGAAAAAAGCTTACCAAGCATCTAGCAAGGTAAGCTTTTTAGAATAATGTAATTAACGAATACGAAGTTCAGTTTCTTTATCAAAGAAGTGACCTTTATTCATATCAAATGCTAATTTTACTGCTTGACCAGCTTGAAGGTCTGCTCTTGAATCTAAGCGAGCTACAAATTCTTTGCCAGATAGAGTAGAATATACAAGGCTTTCTGCACCTGTTAATTCAAATACTTCTACTTTTGCATCAAAACTTGTATTTTCTGAACTGCTTATAAATACTAATTCATCATGGATATCTTCTGGACGAACACCGAATACAACTTCTTTTCCAACATAATTTTGCTCGCGTAATGTTTTCAATTTTCCTTCAGGAATGATGAAAGAAGTATCGCCAAGTACTAATTTATTGTCAACAACTTTTCCTTCAAAGAAGTTCATTGCTGGTGAACCAATGAATCCGCCTACGAAAACATTTTCTGGTTTTTCGTATACTTCTTTTGGAGCACCAACTTGTTGAATGATTCCATCCTTCATAACAACAAGTCTTGTAGCCATTGTCATTGCTTCTGTTTGGTCATGCGTTACATAAATTGTAGTTGTTTGTAATCTTTGGTGAAGCTTTGAAATTTCAGCACGCATTTGCACACGTAATTTAGCATCTAAGTTCGATAATGGCTCATCCATTAAGAATACTTTCGCATCACGAACAATAGCGCGACCTAGTGCAACCCTTTGACGTTGTCCACCTGATAATGCTTTTGGTTTTCTCTTTAAGTATTCTTCTAATCCTAGAATTCTTGCAGCATTATTTACTCTTTCTTCAATTTCCGCTTTAGGGAATTTACGAAGTTTTAAACCGAATGCCATATTATCATAAACTGTCATATGTGGATATAATGCATAGTTTTGGAAAACCATTGCGATGTCACGATCTTTTGGTGCAACATCGTTAACACGTAAATCATCAATAAAGAAATCACCTTTTGAAATATCTTCAAGACCTGCAATCATACGAAGAGTTGTAGACTTACCGCAACCAGAAGGACCAACAAATACGATAAATTCTTTATCTTGAATGTGTAAATTAAAATCTTTAACCGCTTCAACTTTTTCATCATAAATTTTATAAATATTCTTTAATACTAGTTCTGCCATTTTGATTTCCCCCTACTAGTTTATAGTTATACTTTACCACTTTTGATAACGTTTTCAAATTGGCGAAATGCATGAAAAACGCTTACAAGGTTTTGAGCAAAATGCCTAAGAACTTGTATCATAAAGGGAAATTAGCATCCTTCTTAGCAAAAAAATGATGTGTTTTGTGCAATTTGTAGTAAAAAAGGAGGGAAAGTAAATCGTGAGCAAAAAAAAAGCCAATAATGGCTTTTGGGTGTCTACTTTCCGCTAGTATAGTATAAACAAGCTAGATAGGTGGTAATATAGGTGTGATAATTTTTTAGGTCAAATCCTGTTTTTTCTGTAAACTTATCGAGGCGATATTGTAATGTATTGCGATGAATAAATAATTGTTTGGCTGTATTGGTACTGTGACCATTGTTCTCTATAAATGTTTTAATGGTAAGCAGCAGTTCTTTATCTTCCTCAAAAATAGAAAACCATTCTCTAAATAATTCAAGTTCATCTTCTCTTAGTCGACTAATTAAGAGGTTTGGAAGTATCGTTTCTAAGCTAAGTACAGTAGTTTTTGGCATAAATACTAGGCCTTTAGAAAATAAGTTTCTTTCTTGCCCAAAAATGGTAGGGATAGGACTGCTTAGCTTCATTTCTTTGCCAATATAAAAACAAATAGAAAAAAAGAAATCTGACTGTAAGGCTCGTGCAAGGGCAAGGAAATCTTCCTCTTCTAAATATTGATCATTTTTCTCTATTACCACACCCTCATTATAACCATTCCATATAATAAGACTATTTCGATGAATAAAGCCATTGAATGCGGATTCAATTAAATTTTTTTCGATGGAAGCAGAGTCACCTTTAATTTGAAACTGTATGAAACGTAATGTTTCAATATTTTTGAAAGATGGTTGGTCTCCGTTGAAATAAAGATATTGATTCCAAGTATATTCCTCTTTTTTCAATGTTTCATCTGGCTGAAAAAAATCATAGCACGCTTTTAATAAATCTAGCTGAGAAGGATCTATTTCTTGTTTTTGTATTCCAATCCAATCATCTTGAAAATTGATCTTGAACCAATAATAGTCAGAAAGCTGAGATGGGGTTGGAGGTGTTGATTGCTCCAAGCTCTGTTTATAATAGGCTAATAATTTATGCTTCAATTGATTGCTACCTCCGAAATAGTAAAAACATTTTCATAATTTTATTTTATAACTTTTTATAGAAAAGGGGCAAGTGTTGGTAGTGGGGGAAGTCAGTTTTGGCTGAAAAAGGAAAAGATTGGCTGATATGTCGTGAGTTTTGGCTGAAAAAGGAAAAGATTGGCTGATATGTCGTGAGTTTTGGCTGAAAAAAGAAAAAGATTGGCTGATATTCCATGAGTTTTGGCTGAAAAAACTAAAAATAACCCCCATTATAGCTAAATAATGGGGCGTACACATTTATTCTTCTAAATGAGGAGGTTCTTCTTCGGGTAGCTCTCTTGCTTCCTCGATATTGGTATAATCTTCTCTATTTATAACGGTGCCGCCAGCCAATCCTTCATTAATCATACGGTCAATATCTATATAGGCTTCGTCTCTGCCGTTATATTCAAGATCTTTTTTCGCTTTTTTCATGATAATCCCTCCTATAATATAGGATGGGTTATCTAATCTGTTTTATTCTTAAAGGGAAAATTAGTCAATGTATAAAAGAGTTTTATTAGTTGCTGGCATCTTTTCTCCTCAATCTCTTCCTCATCAAATAACATCGGTTTAGCATTAATTTCAAAAAGATAATAATTGCCTTTCTTGTCTACACAGGCATCAATCGAAAATTCACCAAGGAAACCATATTTTTTGGTTAAAATGGTTCCGCAATGGTTGACTAGTTTTTCGAAAAATAGGTCATGCTCCTTCTGCTGCACTTCATGATAGGCAAGCATTTTTCCACCTGATGGAATATGAGTCGTTACATCTTGTTGTTTAGATTGTCTTACTCCAACTCCTGTTAGGACATAGCGATTATCTTCAAAAATAACTAGCAGGCGAAAATCGTAGCGGCTTCCATTATATAGTGCCCCATCAATTTCTTCTTGGATTAGATAGTTCTTATCGAGCCATTCTTCTTGATATTGATTCCATAGTTCATCCAAGCTAGAGAAAAAAGCTGTCCCCTCTGTCGTGCTTATGCTTATGGAATGATCATTTTCTCGCCTTATGCGGTAAATGTTTTTCCCCTTGTAGCCCTCGACTGGTTTTAAGTAGATGCTATTATAGGCAAGAAAAAAAGTAACGAAATTCTCTTTTCCCTCTAATAGTGATGTTTTTGGTAAATGCTCACTTAACATAGGATACTCGTTGAAAAGTTCATAAAGATTCCATTTATTAATAAAGGAAGAATTAAAGAACGGGATTCCTTTTTCTTTTAGGAAGGATACTGCAGTTTGGAAGACATCTTGCTTTTCTGTCTTTCGAAAAGGCACCCGATTATAAACAATGTTTGGCAATGGTGTAATTGCTTTTATCCATTTGTTTCGAGTAGAGCAAAAAATATATCCAGTTAGCTGGTCTTTTTGTAAATTATCAGGAGGAAAGATAATGATAATTCCTCCCGAGTACTGCTGTAATTGTTTTAGAAGCCCCATAAAGAGCGCGCTATTCCCGATTAATTTGTTTTGTTTATTTCTTGCGACCATTATGCCTATTAGTGGACCAATTTTCTTTCCATTTTTGACAATTGGAAAAGCGATATGATTAGGATGTGGATTAGCGGTGGATAAAGGGTTATTAGATGACCCAAAAAAGTAATTGCCTGTTGAAGCGGTATACCAATTTTCTTTTTCGGAATCATAATAGATATTCATTGATAGATATCCTCAAGCCTATGGATGTTTTGTTCCATTAGGTAGACAGCGTATTCTAAGGACTTTCGTCGTGTTTCCAGATCGAATTTCCTTAAAGAAGGATGTTTAAAGATGCTTCTCCCAGGTTTAGCATTTGCTTCGAACAACCAAACGCGTCCTTTTCGATCCAATCCTAAATCGAAGCCAATTTCGCCAATATATCCTTCCATCTGCTTTTCCAGCGCTTTACTTATTTGCAAGGATGCTTTGGAAAGTTTGGTTATCATTTCTTCGCTTTTAAGGTCCGTATCCAATAATTCTTCCATTGCTTTTACGGTGCCTCCATTGTTAAGATGTGTGGTGACACTTCCTGCACCGGCAATTTTTGCAGCAATGGCAGTCATTTCCCACTGACCATCCTTATTTTTATTTGTATGAACGCGAAAATCGATTGATTTTTTTTCAGACCTAATTAAGTGAATACCTTGTTGAACAATATAATGAGATAGGTTTTGATTTTCGAATAAATGGTTAATTAATGCTTCTAAATGGTCAAATTTCATTAACCGATTGCCTTGGTCTATATCTTTAAAGCGGGTATAGTAATGGCCATCTTTTTTATCATATAATAGCTGATAGATTCCTTTCCCAAGGCTCCCGTTTTTCGGTTTAATATACACATTGCCAAAGTTTGAGAGCATTCTTTCGATGACAGAAAAATTTGTAAGAGCATGAGTTTCTGGTAAGTAATCAGAAATACTATCATCCTGCAATAGGCGTTCATAAATGTCTAATTTATTAAAGAAGCCGGGATTATACCAAGGAATGGAATATTCCTTTTGTAATCGTTTTTTAACAGCTTGAATTTTGTTTAGATTTTCGATTCTCCGATTAGGTATACGATCATACACAACGTTTGGAAAAGGGACCTCTATTGGTTTCCAGCCATCCTCATAGAATAGTCCATTAATTGTTCCTTTTTCCCAATTAATATGTTGCTCTCCAAATAGGAAGGCGACAACCCCAACTGTTTTTTGTACGGAAAGTAGTTTTGAAAATAGAATGGAACGATCGCCGATTGGGCGCACTTTAATGGTTGAAAAACCAGATGTGAATATTCCAACCAGTGGTCCTACATATAAGGTTTCTTGCTCTATAAATAAGTGAACATTAGAAGTGGCCGAGGGGAAAAATAAGTCTTTAAAAAGATCGGAACTTATTCCCACCGTATTTCTTGTTTTTCTATGCTTTTTAATGGTTGCTTCCTTACTTGTAGCCCCAAACGCAAGTATTTTTAAGTTTGTAGTTGTTTCAAAATCAGTTGGGAGGTAGACTGTATTTTCACTATCAGTGATTATTTCGATGGGATATAGCTTTTTCATCTAGATTCCTCCTTTTAGTGTCAGCTAGTTTAGCAGCATAAAGGACCGGAGCTTTATATAATTTCTCACATAGATGAGGATAGGCTGTCATGATTACTTTTCTACCAGGCTTTGAATTGACATCGAGGATCCATAACGATCCGTTTGGTGTGATGCCAATATCTACGCCGATTTCAAATAAGGCAGAGAAGGAATCTTCTAAGATAGAAGGAAGTAGAGAAAATATCTCCGCCATTTCCTGTTTAAGAAAGCTTTTTAATTTCATGTGAACGGACGTAAACCAATCATCGAAGGAGACAACCGATGCGCCAGCACTTAAGTTAGAAATAATCTTTCCTTTTTCTCCAATACGAACTCCTTTTTCAATGACTTCCCATTCTTCATTCGGATTTTTTTGCAATAAAGCACGAATATCAAATGGTTGCTCCTCTTTGTTTGAAAGAGGTAGATAGGCTTGCATGAGATAGGCATTTCTATTTAAAAGCTGATTAAGCCATTTATTAAACGTCATTCGATCAGAAAATATCTTTTCTACTGTTTTATCTTTTTTATCGGTTCTGACCAATATTCCTTCTTTTTGTTTCTTTATAAAATAGAGCCCATTTCCTTGTGATCCATTTATCGGCTTAATAATAACAGGATTTAAGCTCTGAAAATTCACTTGGTTCGCTGATTGTAGGAGGAAGGTTTCTGGGATATAAGCAGCAAGCTTTGATTCGCGCAATACTTGATATAGTTGCCATTTGTTTGGCAATCCATTGCCGATAAAGGTGATATCAGGCTGCTTTTTAAGCCATTGAATAATATTTTTGCATTGGATAGAATAAGAATCGTCATGATAGAAACAACGATCATATAAAATAGAAGGAACTGGGAATTCTGATTCTATCCAAGTGTCTGAGTCTGGTAGATATTCTTTTCCTTTTACAGTATGTGTAAAGGGATGGTAGGTGGATGGGACAAAGTGATAAATAGTTAAGTTATAATCACGTCCATATTTTGCTATCTGGTGAATATAATTGTTTTCATGATCTAAGGATAATGACATAATTCCAAATTTATTCATCTTTTGATATCTCCTTTAAACAAGGGGAAAAGGAAAGTGCAATAAAATATTCAAGCAAAGCTTTCGTAGATGGCCTTGTTTTCTCAATATGTTCCTCTAATTTCTTAGAAGGTTTAGAATTTACTTCTATAACCCATAGCTGACCTTTTTTATCCATTCCAATATCAATTCCTAATTCTCCTAAGTACCCATTTGTATTTTCACTAAGGATAGTTGCTATTTCTAAAGCTAATGCTTTTAATTCTTCTAATTTTTGTGATGCATTTTCTGTATTTAACAAATCATTTAGAACAACTTTTGCTGGCTTCATCTCTGCACCTTGGGCAAGATTTGCAACGATTGCTTTCTGTTGTGCAATTCTTGCAACAGTAGAGGTAATGGTCCAATTATTTTCAAAATTTTTATGACAAAGGATTCGGAAGTCAAGTGACCGACCATTCCATTTTTGAAAATCAATTCCTTGTTGGCAAATGTACCTTCTCCGCTTGGCGTATCCTTCTAGCCATTTCCATAGCTTTTGTTCCTCTGTAAATTGCTGACTTTTTCCCTTCTTTTTCCCAGAAGAAAGGGTTGCGATATAGTGATTGTCTACGGTTTCCATATGAATGATATTTCTTCCTTGGCTTCCATGAACAGGTTTAACGTATAGAAGGGGAAATATTTTTAGCATGGAGTTGAAATTTTGATAAGTAAGTGGTTCTGTCAATGGTAAATGCTTTTTAATAGTTGTGTTTTTGGCTAAAAGTTGATACGTTTCATCCTTTGAGAAAAACCGGCTATTAAAAATAGGGATTTCTTTCTCTTTAAGCAATTTTTTTAGCTTTATAAAGGTGGTACTCGCATCTGCCTTTCGAGAATGGAGTCGATTATAAATAACATTCGGGTAAGGGAAATGGTGCTTAGTCCAAGTATGATTATTAAAAAAATAACCATGAATTTTATCCTCTTGAAAATTTTGTAGTCCAAAAAGATAAAAAAATCCGCCAATTTGAGCTAATTCTTCGGCTAATTCCTTACATAAATGTTGTATGGATGGGAAGGAAATATCTTCCTTGTGATCATTAACTTCTGTTAATATGCCTATAACAGGTCCTAAATGAAGTGTTTGATTTTTATTAAAATAAGGAATAAGAAAAGTCTCTATTTCCTTAGGTAGAAGCAATGCTTCTTCTAAATTGGGACTAAAAACAATGTCTTGCTTTTCAAGAGCATGTATTTCAACAGCTACTTGAAGCCTCATCTTAGCTACACATACATACACAGGATCATTCAAATTTATGTTTAAAAATTTAAGTAAAGAGTGACTGATTGCGATAGTTAATCCTTCTAACTTCTCTTGAAAATCATTTTTTTTAAATAATTGTAAAAATTTAAGTGTCATTCAGATTCCCCATTTGTTTTCAAGATAGGAAGAGTCAATACAGATATTCGCCTATTTTGGTGCTGATATATCGTATGAAAGAATAGCAAAGATGTGATAAGTTTAAAGATATATATCCACTAATCATTGCTCTTAGCCCATATCAGAGATCAAGGGCCATTAATAATAGATGCTTTTCCTATATTTCTGAAATAGAGGTATTTCTGGTATTATGATGCATAGTTTGTTATAGTGGAGACAATTGTTAAATAAAGGAGTTGTTTTTTAATGGCAGTAAATGTACATGATCCTGCAAATGAATTAGAGAAAGCGATTCGTCAAAGTGATGAATATACAGAATTGAAAAAAATGTATGATACGGTAAATGGAGATCCTTCCGCAAAAGCGATGTTTGATAATTTCCGTAATATTCAATTACAGCTTCAACAAAAGCAAATGGCAGGTCAAGAAATTACACAAGAAGAAGTAGAACAAGCACAAAAAACAGTGGCACTTGTTCAACAACATGAAAGCATTTCAAAACTAATGGCCGCAGAACAACGCATGAGCATGCTAATTGGTGAATTGAATCAAATTATCATGAAACCATTAGAAGAGCTATATGGACCTGCTCAACAACAGCAATAAGCAAGAAACTCTGCTATTTTAAAATAGTGGAGTTTTTTTGAGGGAATCAGGGGGACGGTTCTACTGATTCCCTGTGTTTCACAATAAATAGAGGAGGATGGCAAATTTGCCATCCTCCTAAAGTCATATCTATTTAATTACAATACTTTGTTTTACTTAAAATTTGCTACCGCCAAGTTGTTGCTCAGCCATTTGTACTAATCTTTTAGTGATTTCGCCACCAACTGAACCGTTAGCACGAGCAGTAGTTTCAGCACCAAGGTTTACTCCAAACTCTGATGCAATTTCATATTTCATTTGATCCAATGCTTGAGATACTCCTGGAACTAATAATTGATTTGATGAATTGTTATTTGCCATGATGAATGTTTCCTCCTTGAGTGATTTAATTGATGTTACGTTTATTATTTTAAAAAAAATCACGTATTTTATACAAAAAAGTAAAAAGCAATTTTTTCCATAGGATGGTCTTTAAAAAATAATCAAATAATCTCAGAGAGGACCTCCCAAAATTACAACTGAATCCGTTCAAAAAATTAAAAGGTTTAGAACAGATTCGTTCCATTGCGCTAAAGACAGTTGCTTTCCGCGGGGAGGAAGCTGAGCCTCCTCGGCTGGCTTCGCCTGTGGGGTCTAAAGCGTCCTCTATTTTCCGCAGGAGTCAACTGTCTTCCGCTTCATTCCACTATTGCTTAAAAATACATTTTAGAAGTACTAAGTTAAAAAACAACAATAACCTTATAGAAATAACCACAATAAATCACTACTTCTTCCGTTAATCTTCCCTCAAAAGTTCTAATATGCTTGTTTCTCACATAAATGATATATAAAGACAAAACATCTACATCGAAGAAATGGGGGATTTTATGATTTATCGCTTATTAGCTTTAAATATCGATGGTACTCTCCTTCAATCAAATGGGCGTTTAACAAAATCAACGAAAGAAGCAATTGAATATGTACAACAAAAAGGAATCTATGTAACACTTGTAACAGCAAGAAGTTTACCATCAGCTAGAAAGGTAGCAAAAGCGTTGAAATTGGATAGTTACATCGTTGCACATGAAGGCGCATTAGTCTCCAATAATGAAGAAGAAACTATCTTTGTTAAAAGAATAGCAGAAGATCTTACTTCAGATATTGTTCGTTTCTTAGAAGGATTCATTTGCCAAATTCGTTTAGTACATGAAAAGTTCTCGTTGGCAAATAAATCAAAGCTCCATCATAATATGCTAGCAAAAACGGTTTTGTCTTCTGGAGACCCCGTTTTTTATTCCCACCAATTTGTCGATGTTTTAAGCGATGTATTATTAGAAGAACCAGTTAGTCCACCTAAAATGGAAGTATACTTTGAAGACAAAAAAGATTGCCAGGATGCAAAAGAAGTCCTTGAAAAGATGTTTGTTGATATTCATATTGTTCAACATAATGAGCTGCGATTGGATATTTTACCAGCAGGTGTCTCAAAACTAAATGGATTGCTCTATTTAGGAGAAATCCTTGGAATAAGAAGTAGTGAAATGGTCGCTATAGGTGATGGATTAGATGATTTAGAAGTTATTGAAGCGGTTGGTCTTGGGGTAGCGATGGGGAATGCACCAAATCAGTTGAAAATCGCTGCTGATTGGGTAACGAGATCGAATAATCAAGATGGGGTTGCTTATATGGTAAAAGAACATTTCCGGAAACAGCAACCAATTGAATTTTTACGAAAAATGAATATTATAAAATAGCCCTTAATTAACACGGAGGAGTCGTAATTTGACTTCTCTTTTTTGATGTTGGTAAAGGAATTAAGAAAGTTTTTTGACCTTTCTAGTTACTTTTTGTAGACTAAAGTATAATTGGATAAAGAAGTATTCTAGAATAAAGGTGTGTTGAGAAAAGTATGAAAGTTATATATATACAGGGGCTAACGGATGAACGTTATATAAGACCGTTGGAGCATATAGGTAATTTGTTTTTTGAAGATACAAAGGTTTTATTTAAAGAACCGGAAGAAAAGGCAGACCTTCATGTATTTTTCGAAACAGAGATGACGGGAAATGAATATATCGTTAAAGGGAAGCTAGAGGAGCTAGTAGAAGGAAATATATTTGATAGCAAGGCAGAGCTTGGCGATTTATCAGAAAAAGAAATATTCAAGCAAATGAAAAAAGCCATTTCCAAAAGTTATTTGCTGATGCTGCAAGAGTATACAGGCATGGTGCAAAAATGGGGAATATTAACAGGAATTCGGCCAACAAAGCTTCTCCATCGTCATATGCAAAATCAAACCCCGATAGAAGAAGCGCATCAGGCATTGCGAGAAGAGTATTTAACGTCAGATGAAAAAATTAATTTAATGCAAAAAATCATTGATCGACAATTAGCGGTAATTCCGGATTTATATGATTTAAAAAAAGAAGTAAGCATCTATATTGGAATTCCCTTTTGTCCGACTAAATGTGCTTATTGTACTTTCCCAGCTTACGCGATTAATGGTCGTCAAGGGTCTGTTTTCTCCTTCTTAGGCGGGCTTCATTATGAAATAGAGAAGATTGGAGAATGGCTAAAAGAGAAGGATATCAATATTACGACAGTATATTATGGCGGAGGAACTCCAACTAGTATTACTGCAGAGGAAATGGACATGCTTTATGAACGAATGTATGCTTCTTTTCCAAAGGTAGAAAATATTCGCGAGGTAACAGTGGAAGCTGGAAGACCAGACACGATTACTCCAGAAAAACTTGACGTTCTGAAAAAATGGAATATTGATCGAATTAGTATTAATCCACAATCGTATACACAACAAACATTGAAAGCTATTGGTAGACATCATACTGTCGAAGAGACGATTGAAAAGTATCATTTAGCACGAAAACACGGAATGAATAATATTAATATGGATTTAATCATCGGACTTCCTGGTGAGGGCGTTGAGGAGTTTAAGTATTCTCTTGATAAAACAGAAGAATTAATGCCAGAATCTTTAACAGTTCATACACTTTCTTTTAAACGTGCGTCCGAAATGTCTCGTAATAAATCGAGATATAAGGTTGCAGATCGAGAGGAAATCCAAGAGATGATGAAGATGGCTGAAGAATGGACAGAGGAATATGATTATGTCCCATACTATTTATACCGACAGAAAAATATTCTTGGCAATTTAGAGAATGTTGGCTATTCCAAGAAAAATCAAGAAAGTATCTACAATATTATGATGATGGAAGAACTGCAGACAGTCATCGGTCTTGGCTGTGGTGCATCTAGTAAATTTATTCATCCAGTAACAGGAAAAATCACACAATTCTCTAATCCGAAGCATCCAAAGACGTATAATGAAAGCTTTGAGGAATATACCGATAAAAAAATAGCCTTATTAAACGAACATTTTTCAGTCGAAGCTTCTAAACATTAATAATCTGTAAAAAATCTACCGAAACTAATATGCGTTCTGGTAGATTTTTTATGCTTTCATGTCATTTTTTTGTATGGAAAGCAAAAGCTAGTGTAAGACTAATAAATGCTTTTCACTAAATCGACAAAAAATTTATCGTGAAAAACAGTTGCTTTTTGTAGTAAAAACGAATAACATAGAAAATGTTGTTTTTAAATGTTCGTTTTTTGGAGGTTTTTTCATGTTTAACTTAAAACAAAATAATACTACCGTGAGAACGGAGTTAATGGCTGGATTTACTACTTTTTTAACAATGGTTTATATAGTAGTTGTCAATCCAGATATTCTATCAAAAGCAGGAATTCCGTTTGATCAAGTATTTCTTGCAACAATCATCGCAGCAGTTGTGGGAACATTATGGATGGCTCTTTTTGCAAATTATCCAATTGCTATTGCACCAGGAATGGGCTTAAATGCATATTTCGCCTTTTCTGTGGTCGGAAATAATAACGTCGATTATACAGTTGCTTTATCAGCAGTATTTGTTGCAGGTATCATTTTTGTTATTCTATCATTAACGCCTTTTAGAGAAAAATTGATCCTAGCGATCCCTGAAAACTTAAAGCATGGTATTACAGCGGGAATTGGCTTGTTTATCGCTTTTATTGGATTAAGACAAACAGGAATTATTGTGGATAATCCAGAAAATCTTGTCGGATTAGGTGATCTTAAGTCTCCTACCGTTATCCTAGCACTTGTCGGTTTAGCCATCACTATCATTCTTTTTAGCTTGAATGTAAAAGGGGCTTTATTCTTAGGGATGATTGCAACAAGTATTATCGCATATTTCACTGGATTCTTATCCTTTGACAATGGAATCATGGCAACACCACATTTGCCTGAAGGACTTATCATTAGTAATCCATTTACTGCGTTTGGTGATGTTATTCAACATGGGCTATATGCAGTCGTTTTTTCCTTCTTATTGGTAACGATTTTTGATACGACTGGAACAATGATTGGGGTAGCCGAGCAAGCAGGATTAATGAAAAATAATAAATTGCCTAAAGCAAGACAGGCGCTACTTGCTGATTCACTTGGAACATCTGTAGGGGCGATGTTTGGGACAAGTCCAACAACTGCATTTATCGAATCTACCTCAGGTGTCGCTGCAGGTGGACGTACTGGATTAACAGGTGTAACTGTTTCCGCATTATTTATTCTATCTGCCTTTTTTGCTCCGTTAGTTAGTAGTATTTCTGGTTTATCTGCTATTACAGCTCCTGCATTGATTATCGTCGGAAGCTTGATGATGGGGGCGATAAGTGATGTGAAATGGTCTGAGTTTGATGAAGCTTTCCCAGCCTTTTTAGTTATTCTTAGTATGCCACTTACATCAAGTATCGCAACAGGAATAGCACTTGGCTTTATCTCTTATCCATTATTAAAGCTAGTAAAAGGGAAAGGGAAAACAGTTCATCCATTAGTATATGTGTTCGCTGTTTTATTCCTCTATCAATTAGTGTTTTTACCACATTAAATAAAAGCTGCTGATAACTCTTTAGAGCTAATCAGCGGCTTTTTTAATTATTAAGATAGTGGTTAGAACAAGGTCGTTCTATCGCTCTCCAAACAGTTGCTTTCCTCCATTAGTCGCAGTATTCAATAATAGCTGCTTGCTTTCACCCTCATTTGGTAACATGAATAATCCCTAACCTAGTTGCTGAAAATATATTAATGGTCGCTTAATTCTAGTGAATTCTGTATAAAATGAAACTTTTTACAACTCAAATCGTAATAGAAAAGGGAGGAGGGGATTTTGTGTCTTTAGAGTTAAAAAATGTGACAAAAAAATTTGGTTCGTTCACTGCTGTGGATGATTTATCCATATCTATTCCTGAGAATGAAATGTTCGGCTTTTTAGGAGGAAATGGGGCAGGTAAGACGACAACTTTTCGCATGGTTCTAGGAATTTTGGAAAGTACATCTGGACAAATAACATGGAATGATAAGCCGATTAATTATTCCACAAGTCCTTATATTGGATATCTTCCAGAAGAAAGAGGGTTATATCCGAAATTAAAAGTACGTGACCAGCTTGTCTATCTAGCTAGACTAAGAGGGATGGAAAAAAAGGCTGCTTTAAGAGAATTGGAATATTGGCTTGATCGCTTTAAAGTTCCAGAATATATAGATAAAAAAGTGGAGGAGCTTTCCAAAGGAAATCAGCAGAAAATCCAATTCATCAGTGCTGTTTTACATAAGCCGAAACTATTAATTCTTGATGAGCCATTCAGCGGGCTAGACCCAGTAAATGTAGAGCAATTAAAAAGTGCAGTTGTTGATTTGAAAAATAATGGAACGAGTATTGTTTTTTCTAGTCATCGGATGGAGCATGTTGAGGAATTATGTCAGCATTTATGCATTATGCATAAAGGAAAGCCTGTTGTTCATGGGTCACTTAAAGAAATTAAAAGAAGCTTTGGGAAGAAAAATGTAACCATTCATGCTGATTTTGATTTGACGCATTTAATTCGCTATCCAGGTGTTTTAAAGTTAAAGGAAACTGCCGAGGGAGTTTCTCTTCAAATTGAAGGAGAGGAAATTGCGGAAAGAATTTTAAAAGATATTGTTGGAAAAGGCTTTATCCGTAAATTTGCATTAGAAGAGCCTTCATTAAACGATATTTTTATCGAAAAGGTAGGTGCTTCTCTTGAATAGTTTTTGGATTATCTTATTCCATACTTTTTTAAGTAAGTTTAAAACAAAATCCTTCTTAATTACTACGGCGATTACCTTATTATTTGTTGTTGCACTCACAAATCTTACTAGCATTATTGATACTTTTTCTGGAGAAGAAGGGAAATCAGAAATTGCTGTAATCGATCAGAGTAACTCTTTATTACCTGCCATTCAAGAAGCAACAGAGACATTGAATGAAGACGTTAAACTTGTTACGTATAATGATGGGGAAGAATCAGCTAAAAAAGAAGTCGAAGAAGGCAACTATAGTGGATTATTGATTTTAGATGTTGATTCGAGTAATTTACCAATAGCTACTTATTATACGATGGATATTGCTGAATCGTCCATTTCTGATAATTTATCAAATAGTATTCAACTGGTTAAAAGTCAATTAGCAGCGAATCAGCTCAACTTAACAAATGAGCAGCTAGCAAAATTGAATGAACCAGTTTCCTTTGAGAAAATTGCTCTTGAGAAAGATGCGAAGACAGAAGAAGAATTAAGTCAAGCTAGAGGGTTAGTTTATGTTCTCTTATTTTTGATTTACTTTGCGGTCATTCTATATGCCAATATGATAGCAACAGAAGTCGCAACTGAAAAATCATCACGCGTAATGGAAATTTTGATTTCCAGTGTATCGCCAATAAAGCATATGTTTGCGAAAATCCTGGGGATTGGACTATTAAGCTTAACTCAGTTAGCTATATTACTGCTTGTTGGTTACTTTTCATTAACTAGCAATGAAAGTTTAAGCTCGATGGAAGGGTTCTTAGGATTTAGTGAAGTACCTGTTAGTACAATCATTTATGCAGCAATCTTCTTTATTTTAGGCTATTTCTTATATGCGACTCTAGCTGCATTACTCGGCTCGCTTGTCAGTAGAATTGAAGATGTCCAGCAAATGATTACACCAATGACATTATTGATTGTGGCAGGATTTATGATTGCAATGTTCGGACTAAGTGCACCAGACACCACTTTTGTAACGATTACATCTTATATCCCATTCTTCACTCCGATGCTTATGTTTATGAGAGTTGGAATGCTGAATTTACCTGTTTGGGAGCCGATCTTAGGAATCATTATTTTAGTTGCTACCATTATGATTCTAGCTATATTTGGGGCTAGAGTTTATAAAGGCGGCGTCCTGATGTATGGAAAATCAAATTCTTATAAAGATATAAAAAAAGCGCTGCAGCTTACGAAAAAAGAATAAAATTGTGAAAAGCCTCATGAATAGTGAGGCTTTTCTTGTGGAGAAATTTAACTATCACTAGAAAATCAGTTAATCGATTAAAAATACCCACTAAGCAAAGATAAGAACGTGCATTCGTATTTTTCGCATGGTAGAATAGAAGCAAATAGGTTTAGGACGTGAGAGTATGGAATTATCCTTTATTCATTGTGCGGATTTACATTTAGATAGCCCGATGGTTGGGCTGAAAAATTTGCCAACATCTATACATAACAAGCTGAAGGAAAGCACATTTATTGCATTTAAAAAAGTAATCGATACTGCTATCAATAAAAAAGTAGATTTTATGATAATTGCTGGGGATATTTATGATGGGGAAGATAGAAGTATAAGAGCACAGATCCGATTTCGAGATGAGATGCTACGTTTAAAAGAAAATCAAATCGAGGTTTATCTTGTCCATGGGAATCATGATCATGTAAATGGGAACTGGGTAAAGATAGACCTGCCTAATAATGTTCATGTTTTTCCATCTATGGTCACGCTAAAGCAATTTGTAAAAAATAATATATCTGTAAATTTATATGGATTTAGTTATGAAACAAGACATGTGAAAGAGAGAAAGATTGATGAATATGAACGAAGGGAGGATGCTAATTTTCATATCGGAATATTGCATGGGAATTTAGAGGGGGCCACTGAACATAGTGCTTATGCTCCTTTCCATGTTAAAGATTTACTTTCTAAAAAAATGGACTATTGGGCATTAGGACATATTCATAAGCGGGAAATAGTAGAAACGATACCGCCTATTGTGTATCCAGGAAATATCCAAGGTCGCCATAAAAAGGAAACAGAAGTAAAGGGATGTTATTTTGTAGAATTAAGTGAAGGAGAGTCTCGCTTAGCGTTTATCCCTACATCGGAAATTATCTGGGAGTCATTGATAATAGATGCAAGCTCAGTTCATACATTTGATGATTTATATAGGCTTTGTCGGGAAAAAATCGATGAAATCAGAGATGGAAGGTATTCCTATATTATTTCCATGGAGATAAAACATTTACGGATGGAAGATACTTTTCTCGATTCTGATTTATTAGAAATCCTCCAGCAGGATGAAATCGATTCAGATTCCTTTGTATGGGTTACCTCCTTAAAGAGTCAGGAAAATACGGAGTGGTTAAAAGAGAATCTCTTAAAGGAATCGGCATTTTATGAAGAATTATTTGCTGTTACAGAGAATTATGAAGAAATAGATAAAGCAGTTGCCTCTTTATATCAACATCCAAAGGCCCATCGATTCTTAGAAGAACTAACAGTTAATGAAAAACAAGAATTAGCAAAAGAAGCAGAAGACTTACTGCTTACAATGCTTGTAAAAAGCGGGAGGTGAGCAAGGTGGAATTAAAGAAGATAACGATTTATGGTTATGGAAAGCTAGAAAATATAACATTCTCCATCCATTCACCCATTCATGTTTTTTATGGGGAAAATGAGGCAGGAAAATCGACTATTATGAGTTTTATTCATAGCATTTTATTTGGATTCCCAACAAAACAGCAGGCGGAATTAAGATATGAGCCAAAGCTACAGCATAAATATGGTGGTCAACTAGAGATATTCTTTCCTAAGATTGGACTAGCAACGATAGAAAGAGTGAAAGGAAAAGCTTCCGGTGATGTAACAGTCACTTTGGAGGACGGGAGAAGAGGTCAGGAAGAGCTTTTAAATGAACTGTTAGCAGGAATGGATAAAGGTCTTTACCAATCTATTTTTTCTTTTAATTTATACGGATTGCAAAATGTGCAGCAATTAAAGGGAGAAGAACTGGGAAGGTTTTTGTTTTCAACAGGTGCGGTTGGCTCGGATCGACTATTAAAAGTAGAGAATGAGTTACAGAAGGAATTAGACTTACGCTATAAGCCAAGTGGAAAAAAGCCTATCCTAAACGAAAAGCTACATGATTTACGAGAAAGACATCGGCATTTAAAAATAGCAGAAAAAGATAATAATCAATATGAACAATTGTTGGCAGAGAAAGATCAGTTAGAAAAAGAAAAAATTCAGGCAGAAGAAGCGTTAAAAAAGGAAGAACATGAAATAAGATTATTGGAAGAATGGACGAAAATTAAAAAGATTGTTCAAGAAAAGGAAATAATCGAACAAAAATTAGAAACGTATAAGGAGTTAACTTTCCCACAAAATGGTTTAGCTAGATGGGAAGCACTAAATGAGAAAATACTCTCTGTAGAAGCGGAAATCCGACATTTGGAAACAAAAACGCTAGAAATAGAAAAAGAAGTGGCAAGTTGCTTTATTCAAGAAGAAATCCTCGCTGCTGAAAATGAAATATTGCTTGCTATTGAAAAATTGCCTGTTTATGAACAATTACAGAATCGGCAAACGCAAGTGCAAAATCAAATAAAGAATATAGACACAGAAATTGATAGTTTAAAAAGCAAATTGCATTTGCCAATAGAGGAAGAGATTTTATTAAAGGAAAGTAATACAAGCATATTTATAAAAGAACAAAGTGCACAAGCAGCTTCTAAACAACGAAGATTAAAAGAGCAGAAAGAGGAGCTGGATGAGCGATTAAAGGAAGAGCAAACCACTTTAGAATCGTTAGAAGAGACGGTGAAGGGTTATAAGCAGAAGCTATTAACCAAAGAAGAACGCACTATGTTAGAAGAACGTGTGAAAAGTGATAATAAAGTTCAATGGAACAAAGAGAAGGCTGATTTATTAGGAAGAGAAATCCATCAATTGGAAGAACAGACAAAGGTAGAAAAGCAGCGTTTTAAACAGAATATGCTGGTAACAAGCTTCTTATCGGTATTTCTTGTCCTAGTTGCAGGAGGAGCTTTATTTTTTGAACAATGGTTCGTCGCTTTTGTTAGCTTAACTATTTGTATTGCTTATTTTTTCGTGTTTTTATCGGGCAGAAAACTTGCTAAAAAGGAAATTAGAAAAATAGAGAAAAGAATAGTGCTTATTAAGGAAGAAAGAGAGCAGCTACTAGTAACCTTTGAAGGCGGACAGGGTGCTTTTCTTCATGATGAACAGAAGCTAGAAGAAGATACAAAACGGAGAGATGCTTTTACACAGCTTCAGTTTAGATTAGATCAACAAAATGAGAGCTATGAAAGAGTATTACAGGGCTTTGAAAAGTGGGAAGCGGATTTTCTTGCTCATCAGAAGCTATTGCGAGAATTGGCAAATGAGCTTAAAATTCCGTATGAATTAGCAACGCAACAGATATATGATGCATTTTTATTAATTGAAGAATGGAAAGCAAAGGATAGAGAAAGATTTTCTGTCCATCAAGAGCTGGAGGAAATTCTGCAAACAAAGGAACAAATTTCTAACGCAATTACGCTTCTTTTTCACAAATTTATTGGAGAAGAGGAAGAAACGATTACAAATAGATGCTATCGATTAAAATCAGCATTAGCAGAAGAAAAAATGAAAAAAGATATGGTTGAAGCATGTCGAAGAAAGCAAGCTGATATAAAAGAAAATATGGATAGACATCAAACAGAGTATAGCCGCTATTTAGAAGAAAGGACAGCACTGTTTTCCATTGCTGGGGTAGAGGATGAAGAAGTTTTTCGTGAAAAGGCTGCAATGGAAAGAGAAAGAGAAAAATATACGAACCGGCTTTCTACAATCGATTTACAATTAGAGATGGCGAATATCTCAAAAGAACAAATTCATGTGTATCAAAGAATTATAGATCCAGAGCTACAGTTAAAAGAAAAACAAACAAACATAGAACGATTAGCGTCCCGTTTAACAGAGGTTAGAGAAGGGGTTGCTGCGATTAACTTTACGCTTTCGAGAATTGAAAGTGGAGGTACTTATACCGATTTATTGCATACATTTAAACAGTCTCAGTCGGAATTCAAAGAAGAAGCGAGAGAATGGGCAAAATTTGCCCTAGCAAAACAACTGTTAGCCAAAACAGTTGAGCAATATAAACAA
This sequence comes from Niallia sp. FSL W8-0635, assembly GCF_038007965.1. GTDB lineage: Bacteria > Bacillota > Bacilli > Bacillales > Cytobacillaceae > Niallia. The sequence continues at coordinate 1,111,913 of NZ_JBBOYD010000001.1, forward strand.
AGGCAATTACCTGCTATGCTTCAGAAGGCAGAAGAAAATCTAGCTTTTCTGACAGAAGGGAAATATATTCGGATATTGCCAATGGCAGAGGGAGCTGGATTTCTAGTAGAGAGCCGCCAGCATGTTTTTTATGAGGCAAAAGAATTAAGTCAGGGAACGACTGAACAGCTATATTTATCGATTCGAATTGCCTTAGCGCAAACATTTTATCAAAATTATTATATTCCATTTATCATTGATGATAGTTTTGTTAATTTTGATGAAAAGCGAACGGAAAAAGTCATTCAATTATTAAAGAAATGTGAGCGAAATCAGCTAATATTCTTTACTTGTCATCACCATTTATTGAAACACTTTCCTGAGGGGAGTTTGCATGTATTACCAACAGAGGAAAGAGAAACAAGCTTATAAAGATTGAATAACTTCATGCTATACTAAATAAAGAGATAGATAAAGGAGAGAGTGTGTTGGACAAAAAAGGAGTACTTCAATATGAGGTTGGGGAACAATTTGAATCTTATTTATTAATAAAGAATGCGACAAAAGCAATTGCAAGTAACGGCAAACCTTTTATGACGCTTATTTTTCAAGATAAAACGGGTGAAATTGAAGCAAAGCTTTGGGATGCTACGGATATGGATGAACAAAGCTATCGTCCTGAAACAATTGTAAGAGTTAATGGTGATATTCAAAGCTATCGAGGAAAGCTCCAATTAAGAATTCGCCAAATTAAAGTTGCTACAGGAGAAGAAGGCATTCGATTAGCTGATTTCCTTGAAACAGCCCCACTAACGACAGATGAGATGTTGAGTAAAATTACTCATTATATTTTCGAAATGCAAAATCCAAATATCCAGAGAATAACAAGGCATTTAGTCAAGAAGCATCAAGAGGAATTTTTGCAATTTCCTGCAGCGACTAAAAATCATCATGAATTTGTTTCTGGGTTAGCGTATCACGTTGTAAGTATGCTAGATTTGGCAAAAGCAATAGCGAATCTTTACCCAAGCTTAGATAAAGATTTACTATATGGAGGAATCATCCTTCATGACCTTGGAAAAGTCATCGAATTGTCTGGCCCAATTTCCACTTCTTATACACTGGAAGGAAATCTACTGGGACATATTTCCATTATGATAAATGAAATAGGAAAAGCAGCTGATGAGTTAGGAATTAGAGGTGAAGAAGTGGTTATTCTTCAGCATTTAGTATTGTCTCATCATGGCAAGCCAGAATGGGGAAGCCCGAAAGCTCCGTTAATTAAAGAAGCGGAAATCTTACATTATATCGATAACTTAGATGCAAAAATGAATATGCTTGATCGTGTTTTAGAAAGAGCAAAACCAGGTGAATTTACGGAAAGAGTTTTCCCATTAGAAAATCGATCCTTTTATAAACCGACCTTCCATAAGTAAGCTTACACTTTTAAAATATAGAGATGTTTCGTTTCCTCAGGAAATGGTTGCTGTTGCAACCATTTTTTTTTTGCATAGAAATAGTATAAGAATCAATAGTGATCGATTGTTAGGTATAACTAAATTATTGCGAAAACGACATAGGAGGGAATAATCTAGTTTTTCTAGCATAGGATGAAGTAAAAGAGGGCTATTACTAGAAAGGGGTAATTTTATATGCTAGGAATTCCACTATGGGTTATTTTAGTACTTGGAGGCATCGCAATTAGTGCGTTTATGGCAGTTAAAACAGGAAGAGAGGACAGAGCGGTAGAAAATGAAATTATTGAGCGGGAAGGGGAGGTTTATATGAAAAGGCTAGAGGAAGAGAAAAAGCGCAAAAATGGAGAAGAGAGAGTATATGAGCATTAAGTTAATTGGGGTGATAAAATCGATTGTCTCCAATAATGGTTAGAAACCTTTTCATACACTTTATTTTGCACAGGGGATCACATTCTACAAATTCCTTTCCTATTTAGCATTGTGTCGTGTATGGGAAATTTGTAGAGGGGGTCCTTTGTTTTTTATGATTTTCCTTCTCAAAAATGGCAGCTATCCTTTACCTTCTATGCCATTTTTAAACAAGCTACTTTCCATACACTTTATTGGTTATCCTTTGTCCTTATAAAAAAATGGGTATCTGTCCTGTTCCGAATTTAGGGCAAATACATATGATAAATTGAGCTTGAAAAGAGCTCAAAGAATTCGCGTTAAGCAAATTCACAAGGTTGTTACGGTTTACGTTGTAAAACATGAAAACAGAGAAGTAGTACTATCCAAAATAATATAATGAACAGTAATTTCTTTTATGGAGGATCTGATTAAGATCGATGGCTAACCAGTGACCACTAGGATTTAGTAGATACTGCTACGGAAAGAAAATTACCTACAAATAGAAATACGATGGTCCCTGGATTAGAAGGAATGAAAAAGCCGTTAAATAAAAGAAAGTAGTAAAACCGAAACACCATAGAGTAATGAAACATATGGTAGCAACCTTAAAGGAGGTGTTACTATGGGTAACGTTTACGGCGGAGGTTTTGCTTTAATCGTTGTATTGTTTATCTTATTAGTTATCGTTGGCGCTGCATGGCTGTAAGCTATAAAAGCGTATAAGGGCAATCTTACTAGGATGAGTGTCGATTTATGCGCCAAATGAACAACTGGAACGATAGAGAGAGGAGGAATCTTCATGTCTGGTGGAGGAGTTTACGGTGGAGGCTTTGCTTTATTAGTAGTACTATTCATCTTATTAGTAATCATCGGAGCAGCTTGGCTATAAGTTGATCTGAAGGTATATAAAAAGAAGCAAGTGTAATAATCGGTCATTTCGATTATTACATTGCTTCTTTTCTACATAGCACTGTTACAAGTCAGAGCCAGTTTAGTAAAAAATCTTAAAAAAGCATATCCATATAGGAAGAAATCAACAGAATAGTGATAAGAACATTTATTGTTCGAAAAACTTTTGGTTGTTTTTCTTCTGGAATTTCTTTTTGTAAACATAGGGCATTTGTTAGTCTATTAATATTATATAAAATAAAAATAGCTAAAATAATGAAGATGGAGATGATCATCATTGATTCCCTCCTTATCAGCAGAATTTATTGTATGATATTTACATTATCAAATAACAGGACAAAAAGATAGTATTATCAATTATTTAAGTCGCTAAACTTAATGACTTCGTTCTGACAAGAGCTTGGATGATTTTCAAGCCTCCTTGATTCTATCGTTAAGGAAGCTTGAAGAATCAAGTATTCTAGTTATATATGATTATATGTTTGGTAAAACAATAATAGTATCCTTTAAGATAATTCACTTACATTATTTACATTATTTATTAATATCTCAAACCCATCCTCGTTTTCTTCTACATAGCAGGAACGTGGAGATTTCCATAGATTTTTCATGCGAATAAAATCTGGAACACATATGCCTGTATGATAAGCAAAAATCATTAAAAAATAATGAACATAGCTTGTGAAAAGGAAACAAGATAGAAATAATAGTCCACTAATGATGACAAAAGGAATAATTAGTGCTAATTGAAATTGCATTTTACCGATTGGTTCCTTTACTTGAATGTGAAGAACTGGCAAAAATTGCAAATGTTTATTCCATGTTTTCTTAATTTTATCCCCTAAATGAATCATTGGTAATAAGTGTAATAATTTGTGTAAAGGATAGATAAGCAAAATCGTTGCCATAAATAGTAAAAAGTAATCATCAGAAAGTTTGTTATGTGCAAAATAGGTTGTTATTGGTACATATAGAAATAGAAAACAACCAATCATTGTCATAGAAGACAAAATAAATAGGCGCTGCGTTCCATATTTTTTATGGAAGTTGACAGTCTTCCAGCAGTTCATGTTAATACCCTCCATAGGGAGAAATTTTTAGTTACTTTTGATAATAATTTCTTGCTTGAATAACTAATAATTGGAAGAATATCTTTTCTTTGCCTTATTTTGCGTTTAATCAAGCAAACTTACCTTGCTACTTTACGATGAAAAGAGTAAAAAATCAATAGTCTCTTTATACAAATTTATGACATTTTTTTTATTAGTATCTTCAATAAGGGAAACATCCATCTTTTTATGTATAATTTGATTATTTGTAAAACTTATTGAAATTTTCCGAAAAAAAGACAAGAAAGCAAGCTGCCCTCTTATCTTTTTTTACCACCGGTCTAGAATGTCCCAAACCTAGAGTCCTTTTCCCCAATTTTCATTTCTCTATTTAGTAAATACGGGATCCTTTTTCTTTAAATGTCCTTCATCTTCATCCAAAATATCGTCAAGATTAGTAAAGGATTTCTCAAAAATTTCTATAAAATCGTCTCCATAAATATGCTTTACGATTGTCATCATTTCTAACAGATCTGGAAACTTTCCGTATAGATTTCTGATTGGCAAGGAGGCAGATAATGCTGCACTGTTACTCGGATTATAATCTTCCATAATTTGAACAAATACTTCTTTTCCTTTATCTGTAAGACAAATATACGTGTTTCGCTTATCATTTTCTTTTTTCGAGAATTGCAGTAGTCCTCTTTCTTCTAATTTCTTCGAAAAATTAAATGCTGTCGAGACATGCATTACCCCAAAGTTTGCTACATCTGAAATAGATGCACCGTTTAGCTGATAGGCAATCCAAAGTATGTGATGCTCATTAATGTTTAAATCATATGGCTTAATCCAGTTTTGCCAATCCTTCTCAATTGCCTTCCACAATGCTTTACTAAGTTGTCCAATTCTTTGTGTAAAGAGTAAAGCCTCTTTCATTGAGATCTGACTTTCGTTCATCCACAAATCACCTACTTTTCTGTTATCTATAAACATTATGCCAATAAAACAAAAATTAATAAAGATAAAAATTAACAAAATTTTTAGAAATAAGAATTTTTATTTATAGTAAGCGCTTTATTGTATTATAATGAATTGTTTTAAATAAAAATTCATTATATGTCTATACATTTTTTATCAGGGAAGAGAGGGAACGATAAGTAATAAATAAAAATAGGGAATTTATCTGTTTAAAATGAGAGAAAGTATCAAAAGAGGGACAAAATTTTAATAGCAAGAGTGAATAAAAAATTAATGATATAAAAAGGGGAGGAAAAGGACGGGAGACAGAAGTTAGTGGGAAAAGTAGAAATAAAAATTATATGCGAATAAAGTTTTGACATCGCGGTGTTAGAAAAAGTAACATTTTGTAGTGAGTCAGGAGAATATAGAAAAGCGGAGGATATTCATGTTAGAAATCCTCCGCTTTTCTTCAGGAATTATTCTTTACAGCTTAAATATTCCAAATGGTTGTCCTGAATCTTTGGCAAAATGATTATTTTAAGTCATTTTCTAATTCGTTGATAGTTGATTGTAATTCATCTAGTTCCTGTTGAAGTAACTCTTGATGAGGTTTAACTTCTTCTTGCCATGTTTCTATGGATAGTTTAAGGTCTTTAATAAAGTCACTTAATACTGTTTTACCTTCTACTGTAACTGTTTTAACAGAATCTTTTATTTCGTTTAAGTCAATTTTTAATTCTTGAATATGTTGAAGAAAAGCTTTACCGTTATCGCTGCATACTTTTCTTACTTCTTTTCCTGAGTAAGGAGTAGTCAGTAAGGTAGTGATTCCAGCTGCAATTCCTCCAATTAAAAATCCTGATAAGAATGATTTTGCGCTCATTTGCTTACACCTCGCTCTTTTTCATCATTATAACGTATTCAAGTGATCATTACTATTTTTAAAGGGATTTCGTTTTTTGCGCATCTTTTTTCAGGTGATTATTTTGAAAGTTTTTCATAAATTTAGCTAGTTCCATCACATGGTCGAGGGGAACCGCGTTATAAATAGAAGCACGGCAACCACCAACAGATCGATGACCATTCAGACCAACAAACCCTGCTTCTTTTGCTTCCTGTAAGAAATCTTTTGTAAGACTTTCTGACGGTAAAGTAAAGGTTACGTTCATTTTTGAACGGCTCTTTTCCTCAGCGTGACCTCGATAAAATCCGTTACTTTCATCAATAACAGTATATAGTTGCTGTGCTTTTGTGTCATTGATTGCAGCGATTCCTTCGACACCACCTTGTTGTTTTACCCATTTTAAGACAAGGGATAACAGATAAATACCTAAAGTAGGTGGTGTATTGAATAACGAATTATTTTTTGCATGGGTATGATAACTTAACATGGTTGGTAAAGCAGGATCTTCTCTAATTAAATCTTTACGAATAATAACGACCGTTACACCAGATGGTCCAAGATTTTTTTGGGCGCCTGCATAAATAACGCCAAATTGTGAAATGTCAATTGGTGTACTTAATATATCGCTAGACATATCAGCAATTAAAGGTACTGATAAATTTGTCGGATAGTTCCTCCATTGAGTCCCATATATGGTGTTGTTACTAGTAATATGAAGATAAGCAGCATCCTTTGGCAATTCTATTTGTTCTGGGGTTGGAATATATGTATAATTATCGTTTTTACTAGAAGCTGAAATTGCTGTATTACCTAGCTTTGCGGCTTCTTTGATTGCCTTTTCTGACCAAACCCCAGTCAGTGCGTAATAAGCAGTTTGATTTTTAGACAGCAAGTTCATTGGCACCATTGTAAATTGAAGGCTTGCTCCTCCTTGTAAAAAGAGAATTTCATAATTATCTGGTATGGAAAGTAGGGAAGTAAGAAGTTCTTTTGCTTCATTGTGTACGGCCTCATAGTCTTTGCTGCGATGGCTTAATTCCATTAAAGACATTCCTGTATCATTAAAATTCAACCAGTGCTCCTTTGCTTCTTGTAATACCCATTCAGGTAAAGCAGCAGGTCCTGCGTTAAAGTTATATGCTCTTTTCATCGTTCTTTCCTCCTAAATTAACTTTTTCAATTAGTAATGCGGTAAAGACAAAAAGATTACCCTTATACTAACAAATTCAGCTGATTTGTACAGATGAAAAAAACACCTTTTTGAAAAAAGTTAGAATTTTTCAAAAGGTGTTTGGGCTTTTTGTATTATTAAAAAAGTAATTCCCCTAATTGAATAATGTTGAAAAGTTGATTCTAAAGGGGGAAGGAGTCAAACGTATGAAATTGAAACTATTATCAAATAGCATTTTGGAAAAAAAGAATTTTTTTAGGAGTTTATTGTTATCTTATTTTTTCTTTGATTTTATCCGCAATTGTTGACAATTCTTCATTGGAATACCCATCAAAGTTTGTTTTCCAAACTGCTCCAAATCCATCCCCTTTTCCGTAACGTGGGATGAGGTGCATATGATAATGGAAAACGGATTGCCCTGCTTTTTCCCCATTATTATTGAGTAGGTTTAAACCAATGGGTTCATATGCTTCTTTAATCGCTGATGCAATATGGGGCACTACTTCAAACAGATTGCTCGCAATTTCAGGTGTTAATTCATAAATATCTTTAGCGTGGTTTTTAGGTATTACTAGTGTATGTCCTTTTGTAACCTGGCTAATATCCAAAAATGCCATCACATGTTCATTTTCAAACACCTTTTTAGATGGTATTTCCCCAGCTATTATTTTGCAAAAAATGCAGTCACTCATAAATAAACCTTCCTTCATTATGTATTACCAATATTTTAACACAGGAGCTATTTTAATGAACAGGAAAGAGGGTGCCTTGTAAAGGTTCTCTTATATGCATTATCCATATGAGAAGTTTAAGTAAACTCCTTTACATGGAAATTCATAATAAGAACACCTTTTAAGGACACCCTCTTTTTGAAGGAGAGAACTTCAATCATGTTTTAGGGTTCTTCTCTTTGATAAACACCTCATTTAATAATGAATTGTTATACTTTATGAGAAAAATCGATCATTGTTCAAACGAACCATCCCCTTAAATGTCTTTATATGTTTATCAACGTATAAAGAATGGATGACAGTCTGCGACAAACACCTCATTTCAAAGTGGAAATGATTAATTAGGCTGCTTACGTAATGAAGCAACTTGGTGTTACTGATCTCATGTTAAACCTGCTTGTGCAAGGCAAACATCCCCTTTTAAAACGAATGGAAGTTTATTTTAAAAGATCTGTATAGAATCTTTTGCAAACACCTCATTTAATATTGGAGTTTATACTGCAATATTTCTTTGGTGCTCCCCTTCAATAAATAGAATGTCCTGATTGAGAAATTTATATACAAAAGAAATTAAATTTTTCCGCGCAATCATTTTTATTTAATCGAGAATGTTGTTAAACTATAGATAATACATATTGGAGGTACAAAATATGGCGTTGTTAGAAATAAAGAATGTTACTGGTGGCTATACGAAGAATCCTGTTCTTAAAGATATTTCTTTTTCCATCAATAAGAATGAGATGGTCGGCTTAATTGGGCTAAATGGAGCTGGGAAAAGTACAACTATCCGACATATTATTGGTTTAATGGAACCACATAAAGGCGAAATCTTTATTAATGGAAAAACATTTGAAGGGGATAAAGAGACGTATCGAAAAGAATTTACCTTTGTGCCAGAAACACCTATATTATATGATGAATTAACGTTGGAAGAACATTTAAAAATAACAGCAATGGCATATGGATTATCTGAGTCTGACTATAAAAGACGAATGGAAGCATTATTAAAAGAGTTTAGAATGGAAAAAAGGTTGAAATGGTTCCCTGCGCATTTTTCCAAAGGGATGAAGCAAAAGGTAATGATTATGTGTGCGTTCCTAGTGGAACCTTCCCTTTATATTGTAGATGAACCTTTTGTTGGTTTGGATCCTCTTGGTATCCAGTCGTTATTAGATCAACTAAAAAAAATGAAGGAAAAGAGTGCTGGGATTTTAATGTCCACCCATATTCTTGCCACAGCGGAGAGATACTGTGATCGGATTATTATTATCCATGAAGGAAAAATAAAGTGTCAGGGAACAATGGAGGAATTAAGAGAAGCATTTAATATGCCAGGAGCCACACTGGATGATTTATATATCCTGCTAACAAAGGAAGAAGAACATGTTTGAATTTAATGAAAAACAATTGTGGAAAGAGAGAACCGGACAAATAGCAAAAGAATATGGTCAGTATTTAAAATATATTTTTAATGGACATCTTGTCATTGTTTTAGTGTTTTTGTTAGGAACCGCCGCTTTCTACTACCAAGCTTGGCTAAAGACGATTTCCAATGATTTTCCTGTTGCTCTTATTATGAGCATTATCCTTACCTTTTTTCTGACAAATAGTCCTACCTATACTTTTTTAAAGGATGCCGATCGTATCTTTTTGATTGCTGTTGAGACGAAAATGAAGAAATATTTTCTGAAGTCGATGGTTGTTAGCTTTGTTATTCAAGGATATTTACTGTTGATCCTTCTGGCAGCGCTAATGCCGTTGTATGCACAAGTACATGGTGGGGATTTTAGCCGTTTTTGGTATTTGTTAATTGTGCTATTGATAAGTAAAGGGGCAAATTTGCTTATTCGCTGGCATATTCAATATTATGTAAATGTTCGCTATCATTATATGGATACAGTTGTACGATTCTTCGTTAATTTAGCGATTCTTTATTTATTATTTGCGGATTCATCTCCATTATTTATTCTTGCATTACTTCTTGTTATGGCCTTCTTACTTATTTATTTCCAGAAGGCGACAAGCAATAAAGGAGTTAAATGGGAATATTTGATTGAACAGGATGAAAAAAGGCTAGCCTCTTTTTATCGTTTTGCGAATATGTTTACAGAGGTACCGATGCTAAGAAACCGAATTAAAAGAAGACGACTACTAGATTTATTGTTCAGCCGTATTTCTTATGCAAAAGAAAAAGTATTTGCTCATTTATACTGGAGAACGTATATCCGTGCAGGTGACTATTTTGGATTAACAATTCGGTTAACACTTATAAGTGGGATTTTTATCTTTTTCTTGTCTTTTGGGCCTGGACAGGTGTTTATTAGTGTTTTGTTTGTTTTCTTAACAGGATTACAGTTATTACCGCTTTGGAATGCTTATGATAACAAACTGTGGGTTACTATCTATCCGGTGGCATCCTCGTATAGAGAAAAATCTTTTAAGCAAATCATGGCAATCATTTTAAGTTGCCAAGGGATTATTTTATCGCTTATTATTGCACTTAAAGGGGACTTTCTGTATGCAGTAATTTCCTTGGTAGTTAATGGAGTCTTTATTGCCTTTTTTGTCTTATTGTACATAAATAAAAAAGTGAAACATTCATAATAGGAAAGGAGTTTTAAACCTTTATTCTTTTGATAAGGTTTAAAACTCCTTTTTATGTTTCAGATTAGGGTGATGGAAAAAAGGGAACTATTTTCTTAAATTAAACGTAAGAATAAGTATAAGGAGGAAGGCCGATGAATGAATACGAACATAGAGCATTAGTAGAGGTCGGGGAGTGGAAGTATAAATTACAGAAACGTTCTTCGATTTTAAATAGAGTGTCCAAGAAGGCTCAAAATAAAATGAATTCATATATACCAGAAAAAGTTCATCAAACAATTACTGAAGCAATCAAACAGATGATTCAAGCAACATTGGCTGGCAGTAATATTCTAAAGAAAAAGAATCCTCCTCTCATTCATTCTTTACAGGGAAAAGATGAGGAATTAACAAAAAAAATTAGCCAATATAAAAAAGTTGCTGTTGTGGAAGGGGCTGGAACTGGTGCAGGTGGGCTTCTACTTGGATTGGCTGATTTCCCACTATTACTTTCCATTAAAATGAATTTTTTAATGGAAGCTGCAACAATCTATGGGTATGATACCGAACAATTAGAGGAAAGAGTCTATTTACTGTATATTTTTCAGCTAGCTTTTTCTAGTGAAGGAAAAAGACGAGAAATTTTAGAGGTAATGGAGAATTGGGATGATGAAAAAAATAAAGTCGCTTCTCTTAATTGGCAGGAGCTGCAACAGGAATACCGGGATTTTATTGATTTTGTGAAAATGCTTCAATTAGTACCAGGTATTGGGGCAGCGGTTGGTGCTTATGCAAATTATAATTTAATGGATCAATTAGGAGAAGCAGCTAGAAATGTTTATCGCTGGCGCTATTTTCAAGAACAGGAGCAAATGGAATAAAGGAATGGATTCATTAGCTTGAATCCATTCCTTTTTACTGTGTGCTGTTATGAATTTATCATTGTATTAGCTTCCTCTTCCATAACGGAAATATTATAATTAACTGCTGCAGAACCTAACGTTTTTGCAGCAATAAGCATTGCCTTTTCATTAATATCAAATCTTGGATGATGATGTGGATAAGTAGGTCCATTAGTTTCAGGCATTGCACCTGTAAAGAAAAAAGTGCCTTTTGCATGTTGCAAGTAATAAGAAAAGTCCTCACCTGTTAATTCTGGTTCTCCCTCTTGGACAAGCACACCTGGAATGTTTTCAGCACAGCGAGCTAAAAAGGAAGTTTCTTCTGGGTGATTGACAACAGCAGGATATCCATCATCATATACAAATTCATACGTACTATTAGCTGTATAACAAGTACCCTTGATCACTCTTTCAAGCTCTTCTTTAATAAGTGCTTGTGTTTCTAAATCAAATGTTCGAACAGTTCCTCCAAGGGTAGCAGTATCTGCGATTACATTAAAAGCATTACCTGATTCAAAGTAACCTACAGTTAAAACAGCATTGTGAATAGGATTAACTTTTCTGCTGACAATTTGTTGGAGATTAATGACCAGTTGTGAGGCGGTAACAAGAGAATCTTTCGTTTTATGAGGCTGTGCTCCATGTCCACCTTGACCTTGGATTTTGACTTTAAATTCATCTGCAGCAGCCATCATTGGACCTGCTTTATAGGAAACGGTACCTGTAGGAAGTGTCGCCCATAAATGAGTACCGAATATAGCATCCACGTTTTCGAGGCAGCCTGCTTCAATCATCGCTTTTGCGCCACCAGGGTTAGATTCCTCTGCGTGCTGATGAATAAAAACGAAATTTCCTGATAATTCTTCTTTATATTCATTTATCACTTTAGCAAGTATTAATAAAGTTGCTGTATGTCCATCATGGCCACAGGCATGCATAACGCCTGGAACCTTTGATTTATACTCTACTTCTTTTTCATCCTGTATCGGGAGGGCATCGAAATCAGCGCGTAAGGCAACCGTTTTCCCAGGTTTTCCTCCAGCTATTTTTGCTACTACTCCGTTCCCACCGACATTTCCAGTAACATGAATTCCCAATTGTTCATAGAAAGAGATGATATATTGAGCTGTTTTTTCCTCTTTAAATGATAATTCTGGATGTTGATGAAGGTATCTTCGTATTTCGACCATTTCGTCATAATAATTTTCTAATTGTCCCCATATTTTTTGTAGCATCTCTTTCACCTCGTTTTACTATTTAGAATATTTTTATTATAGCATGGAAAAAGTATGAAGATAGGATAAAAGTAGTTAGAAAGTATATTAATTCTGCATTTTATCCTATCCTAATGTAGGTTATGTTGTTAAAATTAGGTTGAAATGGAATATCATATAGGAGGCAAATATGGATATTAGAAAATCAAAAATGGCTTGGGGGCTGTTAATCCTTTCCGTCTTATTTTTTATACTTCTTCTTATTGGTGTATCTGGAGATGTTAATTTAGCATTTGATACAGCAATAACCGATTTTATACATATGCTTTTTTCAACTAGTTTAAATCCTTTTTGGGAAGGAGTATCTTATTTAGGAGATAAGATTGGGATTGGAATAATTGCCTTGTTTTTTATTCTTTTTCTTTGGTGGAAAAAGAAAGATTTTACAGGAATTGCCGCTTTTGTTTTATGTGTGGGACTAGGAAATGAATTAAATAAATGGGTAAAGGATTTAGTAGCAAGACCTAGACCGATAACAGCTGACACTATAGATGCTGACAGTTTTAGTTTTCCGAGCGGGCATGCTATGGTAGGCTTACTTCTCTACTTGTTTATTGCCCATATTATTGCGAAAGATTTAAAAACAAATGCAGGAAAGCTAATCCTGGCAGGTGCTGCATTTTTGTTAACTCTGCTGATCGGAATCAGTAGAATTGCTTTAGGTGCTCACTATCCAACAGATGTTATTGGAGGGTATTTATTAGGTGGTATCTGGTTATTTATATGGGTAGGCTTGTATGAAACTTTTAAAGATAGACTTAATAGGCGTGAGAAAAAGCGAGTGTGATACTCGCTTTTTTCATTGGATTTTATTATTTTTTTAATACTTGGCATTTCAGTGTAATTTAGTTGGCTTCTATTTTAGATAAGAAACATTGCAAAAATGGTGGTAACCGCTAATCCGATACAAACTGGAAGGAGATTTCGTCTGGCTAATTCAAATGGATCGACATTACAGATTGCAGCAGCAGGAATCAGCGCCCAGGGCACTAAGGTTCCGCCACCAACCCAAATGGCGGCAATTTGCCCTAATGCAGTTAATGTACTTATTCCGCTGCCAATCGCATGGGCAAACAAGCCAGCAATGGAGCCTGCTAATGAAATTCCTGAGAAGCCAGAGCCGTCTAAGCCTGTAATAACACCGACTGCTGTTAATGTTATTGCTCCGATTTCTTTTGTTAATGGAACGGTAGAAGCTAGGGCAACACCAAGATCATTCACAATTCCATGAGAGTCTTTTGGAAGAACGTCTCCGATAATGGTAGTAAAGCCTGAATCACCTAAATAAAAGAATGCCGCAATTGGAATAACCGGACCAAAAACTTTAAAACCAAATTGAAAGCCTTCGATTAAATAACTTGTTGTTTTCTCTAATCCTTTGTTTTTATAACTTACTAAAGTGATTAATAGAAGGATAAAAATCGATGTTCCACCAACTAGTGCTGTCGCATCTCCCCCTTGCAAATCTAAAAGAAACATGGCAACGACATCTAGAATAAATAGAATAGGGATAAGAATGGCAAATAATTTCTTTTGTGTTCTGCTAAGTAGTAGTCTATTTACGTGAGGGAGAATATCTGATGTACTGGAAGACTTGATGCCTGTCGAATAAGTTAATGTTCCTCTCTTCATATCACGTTTAATAAAATAGTAAGCAGTAATAGTTGTAACAAGTCCCATTACAATTACAAGGGGAATACTGGCATGCATGACATCTTCCACCGGTATTCCCGCAGCGTCAGCTGTAAGCTTTGGTGCAGCTTGAATGATAAAGTCACCTGATAAAGCAATACCATGCCCAAACAAGTTCATTGCCATGGCAACGGCAATACCTGGTAAGCCGACACGTAAAGCTACAGGCAGCAGAACGGCACCAATTAATGCCACTGCTGGAGATGGCCAGAAAAAGAATGATATTACCATCATGACGATACCAATCGTCCAATATGCTAGCCCTGGTGAACGAATTAGCTTGGAAAAGGGAGAAATCATGACATCGTTAATGCCTGTTTTTGTCAGGATTTTGCTCATTGCAACAATAATAGAAATGACAACAATGGTAGGCAATAATTCTGTAATCGCAAAAATAAAGCTATTAAAAATGCTGCTAATCGAGGTGCTTAAGGATCCTGTAGCTGTTATCGCTAAAAGAAAGATTCCCACGATACAAATAAAGGTAGTATCTCTTCTCATTACCATAAATCCGATAATAAATCCGATAAATAATACATATATCCAATGAAGTGCTGTTAATTCAATCCCCATAAATACAGCTCCTTTCCCGATTTAAAGTCGATAAATGCTATAAATATAAATAGGCATTTATCACAATTCGGTTAATACAGACTATGTGGCTGTAAGTAAAAGGTGATTGGATACTTATGAAAAAATGGTCGTCTCCTTCTTAAGATGGAGAAAAAAACATCGATAGAAGGAACAAAAATATTCATAATGATAGTACAATAGGTTTATATTCTAAATAAGTGTTATTTTTTAGAATTGTCCAAATCTAGATGGGGAACTGCTTACACTCTTTTATTCCCAATACCTCAGATGTTTAAAGAAAGAAGGGAAGTCTTTGAAGAAATCTATTTCCAAAACAATGTTTTCCATTACTTTGCTTATAGTAGGAGTGATCCTATTACTCATTAATATAGGTGTCATTTCCTTGGAAATAAAAAAAATATTTGTCATAATATATCCTTTCTTGTTGCTTGTTTATGGAATGCTATCGCTTTATCAAATCTTTTTAAAAAGAAAGGATAATTTATTTTTCACTTTATTTATAATTACTTTTTCCATTTTATTAATCTTGGATCGTTTTCAAGTATTGGAATTTGGCTTTATGGATTTTTGGAAACTATGGCCGTTAGTTATTATCCTTGTGGCATTAGGGCTTATTAGTCCTAAAAAATTTTCCTTTGAATTTGATAGTGGAGGCAACCGATATACAAAGAAATCATTTCGAATTGGTGATGTGAAATATAATACTGACAATTGGGCTGTTGAGCCAATGCATATATCTCATGGGATAGGGGATGTGTATATCGATTTTAGCAAAGCCTTTATTCCAGAAGGGGAAACCGAACTATTTATACATGCTAGAATAGGTGATATAAAAATAATTGTTCCAGATGATTTAGCGATTAATGTCACTGCAGAATCAAAGATTGGAGAAGTACGCATACTCCAATCAAATAGAGATGGGCTTGGAAATAGCTTAGCGTATGTAACTTCCGATTATGAAGAGGCAATAAAAAAAATTAAATTAAATATTTTGATTAATATAGGCGATATAGCTGTGCAAAAGGTATAGGGGGAAATATGAAACAGACAAGTAGTCGCTATGGATATTACCGAAATGTAGCTTTAACGAGTATGATTAGTTCTTTATTGCTATTTATAAGTACACAAATATATTTGTATTTGTTTCCTGAGTCTTTTATGTCTGCTATAGAAAGCTTTATTTTAGCAGTTATTTGGTTTTTCCTAACTTCCTTGATTGGATTTTATTTTGCTTTTAAATGGAATAGCATAATTAAGAAACAATTAGATGAAATATTTTGGTTTACATCGTCTTTACGGAGAGGGAAAATCCCAGAGAAAATGCAGATGTCTATAAATGAGTATGTGTATGATGTGAAGGAAGAGCTCAATCAACTTGCTGATTATCACCAAGAACAAGTGCATTCCCTTCAAAGGCTAGCAAATGAAAAAATAACACTTAGCCAAACAGCTCATAATGCTGCAGTAATAGAAGAAAGGCAAAGATTGGCAAGAGATTTGCATGATGTAGTTAGTCAACAATTATTTGCTTTAAATATGATGTCTTCTGCAGCTTATAAAATTTTTGATCATAATCCAGTACTAGCAAAAGAACAGTTAAAAGAAATTGTATCGATTGCAGGGAAAGCACAAGGAGAAATGCGAGCGTTATTACTGCATTTAAGACCAGTTGAATTAAGTAATGATACCTTGTGTGATGGAATTATTAAACTAATACAAGAGCTGAAAGGGAAAACAACGCTACATTTTTCTGCTAGTATAGATGAAATTGAAGGTTTGACAACAGCTGGTCAAGAGCATTTATTCCGAATCGTACAGGAAGCTTTATCCAATGTGCTTCGTCATTCTTATGCAGATAAAGCAAGAATTATTTTGGAAGAACGTGGGAATTATGCTCATTTACATATAGGCGATAATGGAAAAGGCTTTGATCCAACGATAGAAAGAATTGCTTCCTATGGAATGAAAACGATGAGAGAGCGCTGTGAAGAAATTGGTGGTGTAATGGAAATTCGTTCAAAAATCGGTGACGGCACTTATATTGATATTAGAGTACCTATAAAGGGGTGAGGAAATGATTAGAGTAGTAGTAGTGGATGATCATGAAATGGTCCGGAAAGGGATTATTTCTTATTTAATGACAGAGTCGAATATTCAAATTGTAGGAGAAGCAAATAGTGGGCAAACGGCTGTTCAGCTTGTCTTAAAAGAAAAGCCAGACATTGTGCTAATGGATTTATTGATGGAAAACGGGAATGGAATCGAAGCGACTAAAGCCATTCTAACAGAATATCCAAGCTGTAAAATCATTATTATTACTAGCTTTTATGATGAAGCTCAAGTAATTCCGGCGATAGAGGCAGGGGCTTTTAGTTATTTATTAAAAACAGCAAGTGCACTTGAAGTTGTTCAGGCTATTCATAAAGCAAATAGTGGCGAAGCGGTTATTGAGCCAAAAGTTGCGAACGTAATGGTGAAAAAGTTACGAGCAACAGAAAGAAAACCTCATGATGATTTAACAGAAAGAGAACTGGAAGTACTAATGTGTATTGGGGAAGGGATGACAAATCAAGCAATTAGTGAGGAATTATACATAGGAATAAAAACAGTAAAGACTCATGTTAGCAATATTTTATCCAAGCTAGGAGTAGCCGACCGAACACAAGCAGCCGTGTATGCAAATAGAAATGGCGTCATCAAGACAAGGTAATTAATTGTTCAGTAGGCTACAGAGATTAGTTACGATTAATCTTCCTCTGGAATAGTTAATTGCATGAAGTATGGTTTGCCATTAAAGATAGAATGCTGGGAACTATTCCAGCTTTTTTCACCATTTTTTCCGATGGGTGCCTTTGCATTTTCTGGCTGCTGCATCCACTTAATATAGCTTGTTTTTTCTTCCCATAGACGAAGGATAATATAAGTATCTCCCTTATTAGGACGGAGGAATCGAATTGCTTGCATCTCTCTTTTTGTGTTAGAAGTAAAATATTTCATCAAGCTATGCTCGAAAATAGGTTTATTGTCCTCACTTACAGGGATATGATTCATTGTAATAAAGCCTTTGTTTTCTAATATTCCGTGCGTAAATAATATGTCGTAGCTTCTTGGTTCTTTAAAAAAGGAAGGTGCTTGACTTTCGTGAAGTAGGATTGCCCGATCACTATTTGTGTCTTGCATTAACAATAACGTTTCTTTAGAAAATTCATTCTCGTATTTCTTCCATAAATAATCATATGTTCCGCTAGTAAGATAGATTTTCATTTCTTTTCCTCCACTGTAGTTTTTAGCTAATATTGCAAAGAGAAAGGGACTAGGAAAGAATTTTTTTATAATGTAAGCGTTCTTCCTTATATAGAATGCCCTAAGATTTTCCTCATAACTAATTGTATCATCCATTTTGTTTATACTTTAAGTATAGCTTAACTTTAGCTGTAATGTTTAATCTATAAGTGTTTCAAATAATGTTTTCAGGAAATAAATTTGTTCATGATATAAATCATAATGGTTATAATACATCTGGTGCAATTCGCATTTCTTTTAGATAAAAATGTCTAAATTGTGACAATGTGATAAGTTATCTATGCAAAGGTAGTGAAAAAGATATATTATTAAAATATATGCAGATTTGAGAATGAATATTTTTACATAAAGTAAGAGAAATAGTGGAGTGTCTAGGATTAGGACATTCCTTTTTATTAATTGGGTAGAATAAGCTTAGGAGAAGCGTATATATTTATCCATTCTACAAATCTTTTTACTTGCATATTGTTTATAAATATTATAACTTAATAATGATTATAAATAATTCGGGAATAACAATTTATATAGATGGAATGGAATACATACCTTTGAAAGGTGGACAATATAGAGAATGAGCAAACAAATGAAAGATACATTTTTAAAAGCAGCAAAAGGACAGCCCACGGATTATGTTCCAGTATGGTATATGAGACAGGCTGGACGCTCCCAACCTGAATACCGAGCAATTAAAGAGAAATATTCTTTGTTTGAAATTACACATCAGCCAGAATTATGTGCTTATGTTACAAAATTACCGGTTGATCAATATGATGTTGATGCTGCTGTATTATATAAAGATATTATGACGCCACTTCCAGCAATTGGTGTAGATGTTGAAATAAAATCAGGGATTGGACCAGTGATAGAGAATCCTATTCAGTCAATGGACGATATTTCAAGACTTGGTATGTTACATCCTGAACAAGATATTAAGTATGTCCTTGATACTATAAAGCTACTGACAACGGAGCAATTAAATGTACCGTTAATTGGTTTTTCTGGCGCCCCTTTCACTCTTGCTAGTTATATGATTGAAGGTGGACCATCGAAAAATTATCATAAAACAAAAGCATTTATGTATGCAAAACCAGAAGCTTGGACTGTTCTAATGGAAAAGCTTGGCGATATGGTTGTTACCTATGTGAAGGCGCAGATTCAGGCTGGAGCAAGTGCTATTCAAATTTTTGATTCCTGGGTAGGTGCTTTGAATGTAGAAGACTATCGCCTATTCATTAAACCTGTAATGGAAAGAATCTTTTCACAATTAAAGGAAGAAAATGTCCCTTTTATCATGCATGGTGTTGGAGCAAGTCATTTAGCTTTAGAATGGAATAATCTTCCTCTTGATGTAGTTGGGCTTGATTGGAGATTGCCAATTTCAGAAGCAAGAAAGATGGGGATAACGAAAGCGGTTCAAGGAAATCTGGATCCTGCTGTGTTACTTGCACCATGGAATGTTATTGAAGAAAGGGCCAAACAAATTATTAATCAGGGAATCGAACAACCAGGCTTTATCTTTAATCTAGGACATGGGGTATTCCCAGATGTAGATCCTGCTGTGTTAAAAAGACTGACTGGGTTTATTCATGAATATTCTGGTGATTTATTAAGTAAGCGTGTGGGTAAATAATAACAACTTTAAAGGATATCTAAAGAAAAGGCTATTTTCTAAAAGATTGTTGTTTTTTCAATAGGAGAAAAGAGTTAGTTGAAATAATGGAGCAGCCGGAATACACGTAGTCGCCACGGGGATTAGCGAGACAGTCTGAGACCCCGGAGGCGAAGCGGAGGAGGCTTAAGCTTCGCCCCACGGAAAGCGAAGTGTATTTCTGATATGCGGGTAATAGCAACAAACTTTACGAAAAAAGCTAAAGAAAAAAGATACAAAATAGTAGAAAGGAAAGAGGTAATGAAAATGAGTCGCAAAAAAATGGGACTTCTAGTTATGGCATACGGAACGCCATATAAGGAAGAGGATATTGAGAGATATTATACGGATATTAGACATGGAAGAAAGCCGACAGATGAAATGCTTGAAGATTTACGAAGTCGTTATGAAGCAATTGGTGGACTTTCGCCATTAGCGAAAATTACAATGGAACAGGCAAAAGGATTAGAAGCACATCTTAACGAAATACAAGATGATATTGAATTTAAAATGTATCTAGGCTTAAAGCATATTGAACCATTTGTAGAAGATGCTGTAAAGATGATGCATAAAGATGGCATACAAGAAGCGGTAAGTATTGTGCTTGCTCCTCACTATTCTACATTTAGTATTAAATCTTATAATAATCGTGCAAAAGAAGAAGCAGAAAAACTAGGTGGATTAACGATTCATAGTATTGAAAGCTGGTATAAGGAGCCTAAGTTTATTAACTATTGGGTAAATCAATTAAAAGAGACATACCGTAAAATGTCTGAAGAAGAAAGAAATAATGCAGCATTAATTGTATCTGCACATAGTTTACCAGAAAAAATTCTTCAATATGGAGACCCTTATCCAGAGCAATTAAAGGAAACGGCAGATTTAATTGCGAAAGAAGCAGGAATTTCTACTTATTATTTAGGTTGGCAAAGTGCGGGTAATACACCAGATCCTTGGCTTGGACCAGATGTTCAAGATTTAACAAGAGATTTATACGATAAGCATGGATATAAAGCATTTGTTTATGTTCCAGTAGGATTTGTTGCAGAACATTTAGAGGTTTTATATGACAATGACTACGAATGCCTTGTGGTTACTGAGGAAGTTGGGGCAAGTTATTATCGACCAAAGATGCCGAATGCGCAGCCAGAATTTATTGATGCATTAGCAACAGCAGTGTTAAAAGAAATTGCTTTACCTATTAAAGGATAATACATTAAAAAAATTTTTTCTTGACCTTATTATATTGGAAACGGAACCAAGTGATTTTTACGAAAATCGCTTGGTTTCTTTTGTTGCAAGAGTTTTAACACTGTGATATATTCTTTTTTGTACCAACTGACCGAATTGTTATTTTAGTCATTTTTGCTAATTAGGGCAATTAGTACAATTTTAATACCAATGGGAAAAAGCAAAGACTTTTTTTGCTCCTACATATGAAAAATAACAAATATATTGCTAGTAAGAAAGAGGTGGGGTGTATGAGTGTTAATCGTAGAAAGCTTATTTTAGAAGCTGCGACAAAATCCTTTTCTATGTTCGGTTATAAAGCAACTACTATGGACCATGTCGCTAAAATCGCAAATGTCGGAAAAGGAACTATTTATACTTTTTTTAAGAATAAGGAAGAGCTCTTTTACGAAATTATTAATGATTTGATAGCGGAAATGAAGGAAAGAGCAGATGAGTCTTTTAATCCTACCTCTACGTTTATGGAAAATGTCCATCGTGCATTGATGAATATGCTTGAGTACAGAAAAGAACATCAATTGACGGTAAAACTTTTTCAAGAACAACGCGAAATCGGTACTTTAGAAGTAAAGGAAGTTATTAATCACTTAGAAAATGCCATTTTAAATTATATGAAAATACGTGTGCAAGAAGCCGTAGATAAAGGGGAAATTCAGATAAAAGATTCAGAGTTGACCTCTTTTATTATCTTTAAAGTATACCTAGCATTAATTTTTGAATGGGAGAAAAATCACCCACCTCTTAGTGCTGAGGAAATAGCTTCTAGTTTAGAAATGCATTTATTTTATGGATTATCAGGGGAGTCCCTAGTTTCTAAGTAAAGGGGATTTGAAAGTAAAGGAAAGAGTAATGGATTTATTGAAAATGGAGGGAATAACATGAAACAAAGTTTATTAAAGGCAGAGCTGTCCTCTATTTTTAAAAATAAAATGATGCTGATCTCTGTTATTGCTATTGTATTTATTCCAATATTATATGCGGGTATCTATTTATGGGCCTTCTGGGATCCATATGGAAACCTAGATAAATTGCC
The DNA here is from genome assembly GCF_038007965.1 of Niallia sp. FSL W8-0635. Taxonomy (GTDB): domain Bacteria; phylum Bacillota; class Bacilli; order Bacillales; family Cytobacillaceae; genus Niallia. Next base: position 1,133,764 of record NZ_JBBOYD010000001.1, read on the forward strand.
TGTTGCAGTCGTTAATGAAGATACAGGGACAGAAATGAACGGAAAATCATTAGATATCGGAAAAGATTTAGTGAGTAATTTAAAGGACAGTGAAGATTTTAATTTTATTTTTGTTGATAAAGAGACTGCTTATAAAAATTTAGAAAATCAAAAATATTATATGTTAATAGAGATACCAAAGGATTTTTCAGAAAATGCGACGACCTTACTTGAGGATAATCCACAGAAATTAGATTTGAAATATGTCTCTAATCCTGGCTATAATTTTATTTCTTCTCAGATAGGGAACTCTGCAATTGAAAAAATTAAGCAGGGTGTTAGTAAAGAAGTGACGGAAACCTATGCTGAATCTATTTTTGAAAATATTACAGAAATGTCAGATGGTTTAAAAACGGCAAGTTCAGGTGCGAAGGATTTAGAAGAGGGTACAGACAAAATTAAATCTGGTACCGAAGAAGTTTATAATAACTTAGAGACGCTTGCTGAAAAGTCAATTCAATTTTCTGATGGTGTAAATACTGCAAATGATGGTGTGAAAGAGCTGGCAGCTGGTGCTGGTGATTTGAATGAAGGGTTATCTGCACTCCAATCTGCACAAGGGGAATTAAGTACAGCAGCACAGAAATTGCAAGCAGGCGATCAAGCGATTCTGGATGGCGTTTCTCAAACAAAAGATGGAATCAATACAGTTAAAGCGAATATACCTTCCCTAATAGAAGGGTCAAATCAGCTTCAAACAGGTGCAGATACTTTATCGCAAGGTTTAACTGAATGGAGTGATAAATCAGAGCAATTAGCTGCTGGAGCAAATCAGTTAACGGAAGGTGCTAAAACCTTACAGGAAACAATTAATTCGATTATGCCGATGCTAGCAGGGTTACCGGAAGAAAATCAGCAGCAGTTAATAGCAGCAATGCAAGGCTTAGTGGATGGTAGTTCGTCTATTGCTACAAATACAGCAGCATTGAGTCAAGCAGCAGACCAATTGGCAGAAGGTGGAGAAAGCCTTTCGAATGGTCTTACTGAATTAACAAAAGGGCAAAAACAGCTTCAAGCAGGGGTTAATCAGTTAAGTGATGGTAGTACAAAGCTAGAAAACGGGGTTGAACAGCAGACTGCTGGTCAAGAACAATTTGTGTCTGGAATGAATCAGTATACGAAAGAATTCTCAAAAGCTGTCGATGGGTCTTCTAATTTAGCTGAAGGTGCGAATACTTTACTAACAGGAATGAATACACTTGCAACAGGCTCGACGGCTTTATCAGATGGAACTAATTTGCTGAAAAACGGTTCAAAGGAATTGGTAAACGGAACTTCTTCCTTATTGGATGGTAGTAAAGAGCTTTCCTCTAAATTATCAGATGGCGCAGAGGAAGCAAGTTCGATTCATTCGGATCAAAAAACATATGACATGATTGCAGAACCAATTTTAGTTGATCAAGAAAAGGTATCAGATGTTCCAAACTATGGAACAGGCTTAGCTCCATATTTTATCTCACTGGGATTATTTGTTGGTGCATTAATGCTCTCTATCGTGTTTTCTTTTGCGGAACCAAAAGAACAGCCGAAAAGTGGTATTCGCTGGTTTTTAAGCAAAACGATTATTCTGATTGGAGTAGGTGTCTTACAGGCACTTGTTGCTTCCTTTGTATTACTCGTTATTTTAGGTATGGAGGTTCAAAGCGTGCCATTGTTTATCCTATTTACCATTTTAACTAGTTTAGTATTTTTCTCGATTATCCAATTTTTCGTTACGTTATTTGGGAATCCTGGACGGTTTATTGTTGTAATAATTATGATTTTCCAATTAACAACAAGTGGGGGGACTTTCCCATTGGAGTTAATACCAAATGCATTACAGCATATCCACAATCTATTGCCAATGTCTTATTCAGTAGCAGGCTTAAAAGCGGTTATATCTACTGGTGATTTTAATTATATGTGGCATAATGTAGAGATACTTGGTATCTATCCACTTGTATTCTTTGTTGGTACAGCTCTATACTTTATCTTTAAATACAAACGTCATTATGCAAATAATGAAATAGAAGTTACTGCAGAATAATTTTGAAAGCTACAGCTTGGTATCTTCATAGGAAATCTATTGTACTAAAATATGATAGAAATTCTTGAAGCTACTAAGTCGTAGCTTTTTTGACTGTACATCACAAATATCAGTTATTTGAAAAAAACTTTGCCAAATCTATGAAAAAAGTACAAATGAAGTGATTATTTCCCGTTTTTTCGTTATAGTATAAAAGGGCAATTAAATTCTGGAAAATAGGATATAATTCTACAAAATTATAAGGGGTGTCTTTTTATGCTATTTATAGATAATAAAGGGATTACAGATCCGCGTATTAATCTAGCAATAGAAGAATATGCTTTGAAAAATTTAGACATAAATGAAACTTTTCTGTTATTTTATATAAATGAACCTTCTATCATCATCGGAAAAAACCAAAATACGATAGAAGAAATTAATACTGAATATGTAGAATCAAAAGGCATACATGTTGTTAGAAGATTGTCTGGTGGCGGTGCTGTCTATCATGACCTAGGTAATTTAAGTTATAGCTTTATCACCAAAGATGACGGGGATAGCTTCCATAATTTTAGAAAATTCACCGAGCCTGTTGTCCAAGCTCTTAAAAGCATGGGAGTAAATGCTGAACTAAGTGGTCGCAATGATCTTCTTGCTGAAGGTAGAAAAATATCTGGTAATGCACAATTTTCTACAAGAGGAAGAATGTTTACCCATGGTACATTACTTTTTGATTCTGAAATGGATCATATTGTGTCAGCGTTGAAAGTGAAAAAAGACAAAATTGAGTCAAAAGGGATTAAATCAGTGAGAAGTAGAGTAGCGAACATTACTGAATTTCTTCCGAAAAAAATATCAATAGAAGAATTTCGCCGCTTACTGTTAAGTTATCTTTTTGATGGGGAAGAGAATGTTCAAGAATATGTATTAACAGAAGATGATTGGGAGAAAATCCATCAATTATCAAAAGAAAGATACCAAAATTGGGATTGGAATTATGGAAAATCACCTAAATTCAATCTGCAGCATTCACATCGTTTCCCGGTTGGGCAAATTGATGTAAGATTTGATGTAGTAAAAGGAATTGTGAAAAACTGTAAAATTTATGGTGATTTCTTTGGTGTTGGCGATGTAGAAGATATTGAAAAACGCCTTATTGGTGTTCGCTATGACCGTTCTGAATTAGAAAAAGCATTAGAAGATATTCCCATTAAGCATTATTTCGGAAATGTCACAAAAGAAGATTTTCTGCAATTGATTTATTAATCATATAGAAGAATATTTTTAGGCATCTAGAATGATAGTGGTTATCCTATTATTTAGGATGCTTTTTTACGTTTAACGGATAAAACAGTGTTACACAGATGTTGATTCCAACGGCTAATAAGATAAACAAAATAAATAGCAAAAAATACTCCTTTTAGTTCTAAAAATTCTTTTTTGGACTACTTATTAATAATAGGTTGTACTAGGCAGGAGGGAGATTATGACTAGAAAAATTGGTTTTTATGCAGTAGTTGCCTATGTTTTATACGGCTTGTTTTTTTATTGGTATTTATTTCAATTCACGAGTCCAACTTTGCCCTTTGAATATCAGGGATCAAAAGCGGATCCAAGTACATTTCTAAATAGTAGAGAATTGGTATTAAGTGAGGAATATTCACGGGTAAGGAACTTCTTGTTTTTTATATCTACTCCATTTGAGTGGCTTCTTTATTTATTAATATTGTTATTTGGTTTTTCCAAAATATTTAAAAAATGGGGAGAGGCTTCGGCAAAATATAAGCCATTGCAAACGGCGATTTATTTATTTTGGCTTAATATAACAGCATTTGTCATGACATTTCCTCTTAGTTATGTTAGTTATTCCTTGTCCAAAACCTACCATATTTCTACACAAAGCTTTCCTTCTTGGATGAAGGATCAATTAATTGATTTTTGGGTGAATTATCTTCTTTTGTACCTTATTGTTCTTGTCTTATATTGGCTAATGAGAAAAAGTCAAAAGAAATGGTGGCTTTATGCATGGCTGTTATCTATTCCGTTTACATTATTTCTTACATTTATCCAGCCAGTTGTTATTGATCCACTTTATAATGATTTCACTCCTTTAAAGGATAAAGCACTAGAGGCTGAGATATTGAAGCTAGCGAGTGCGTCGAATATTCCTGCCGACCATGTTTTTGAAGTGAACATGTCGGATAAAACAAATGCATTAAATGCGTATGTTACAGGAATAGGAAGCAACGCAAGAATTGTGCTTTGGGATACGAGTTTAAAGGAATTAGAGAATGGTGAAATTTTATTTGTAATGGCACATGAAATGGCTCATTATGTAGAAAAACATATTTATATTGGGATAGGTATTTCCTTATTCTTGTCTTTGTTTGGTTTATATTTTATTTATAAATTAATGCACTGGATTGTGAATAGATGGGGACATGCACTTAAAATATTGAAAGTAGAGGATATTCAGTCCTTTCCTTTAGTTCTACTATTAATTTCTATGTTGCTGTTTGCTGTAAATCCATTTACTAATTTAATTTCAAGGTATGAGGAAACAAGGGCAGACGATTACGCAGTCCAATTAACGGAGAACCCAGAAGCTGGTATTGTCACTTTTCAAAAATTAGCAAAAACAGGATTGAGTGAAGTGAACCCACCTTTATTAGTGAAAATATTCCGCTATAGCCATCCGACAATGTTAGAAAGAATTAGTAAGCTAGAAGAGGAAAGCATCCGTTTGCAAAATCAGCAACAATAACCAATGTTTTAATTAACCAAATCGGCAGCCTAAATACGATTCGTTTTTACAGAGTTTATTTGTTCTGTCAAGCGAGCCTACATGTATTCAGGCTGTTTATTATTCCTAAATGGATTATTTTCCTGTAAAAACGCGCTATTCTTTTAGAAAACAGAAAACAAAAAAATAAAGGATGTCTCAAAGAGCTTAATTTTAGCTAGCAAATTAGGCTCTTTGGGGCATCCTTAAATTGTTAAGAAATATAGTGTTATCAAGTACCGAAGCGCTTACATAATAAATTGAATTTAATACTAAGTTCGTTGAATTTTTCTCTATCTCGCTCATCAATGGCTTTATCGATCAAGGACATCAAACTTGCTTTTTCATTGTTTAATTGAATTTCAGAAAGCAACATTTCAATGTAGAGGTCTTTTACATAAGTTTCTGTGTGTTTTTTTTGGCCACTTAACTTTGTAAATTCAGTGTAGGACTTATCATTCATTGTCTTTCCCTCCTGATGCCTTTTTAATATTATATGGGAGAATTTGATAATTATCAATTTATTTTTTTAAAATTGTGAAATTTGATTATAAAGTATGTCTGTTTTCTGAAGAATCGAAATATTGTAATGCTGATTAGGTAAAAAGTGCTATTATTGGGTGAGGTCAATAAAGAAAAGGAGTGGTTTATAGATGGAAGAAAAGTATAAAATCGTAGATAAGTATGGTATTACGTATCACACAAATGCAGTATTGCCTTATATGTTAGATAATGGTGTTATCTATTCAAAGATATTTGAAGATAGGAATGTATTTTTGTGCAAACTCAGCCCGCTTATGATTGTTAAAAATACTTGTAGTTATCTTGGGAGCTCTTATGAAGGAAGAAGAGAGGGAACGAGGCGACTGATGACCTATTATCATAAGCTTCCGATTGTGATTGATGAATTTAATTCGGTGTATGTCTTTCCGACTCATTCTCCCAGAAATAATAACTGTGCATGGATTTCACTTCATCATATTCTTGATATAAAAAAAATAGAAGCGTCCAAAGTGAGGATTACCTTCCAAAATGAGCAAAAGATAGAAATTGGGATTTCTATCTATACGCTGAGAAACCAAATTATGCGGACAAAATCGTTAAAAACTTTACAGCATTATAATTATGAAGCAAGTAGAAATCCTGAGCTAACATATAAAAGTGTAATGGATAAACAGAAAAAACTGGCAGAAAGCCAGATGATATATAAAAAAAAGCGAAGCAAACCGAATAACAATTAGCAGGATTTTTTTTTAATTGTTTTTGTTAACTAATAGTAAACCGTTTGTACAAAAAATATTCTAATAATTCCTGAACTTTATTGCGAAGGCGTGGGTTAAAATAATTATGATATTCTTCGTAGCCATTGTATATAAACAAAAACATGGTAAAAGCATCATCACGATTTACTTCCTGAATCTTCAATGCATGCTTATGCATATAATTCTTCGTATTTTTTAACTCCGATTGTACTGCTTTCATTGTATTTTCTATAAGGGCTATATAAGGTTGTTTTAATTTAAAATTGCTTATTTTGATGACCTGCAGATCCCGATTAAGTATAGTTAAAAGCATAGGAAGATAAATAGCCTTTTCCATAATGTCTCTTTCTATTTCAGGAATTCGTGTCATAATCTGTAACCCCTTTTTTATATATTGTAGAACATTTGTTCTTATATGATAATACCTGTTTTGTTTGCTATTTTCAAGTTGATAATTATATTTTTTAAACGAGTTTTTAATATAAATGAAGGAAGCAGGGTTTTAAATACTGCATCTTCAAAAAATGATAGAAAAAGGAAAGATAAGAAGGGGAAACTATTTCAATTGTCGAAATATATAAATACTATAATAAGGGAAGGAAGATGAAATTGAAAGAAAGTAAAAGAATAGATGCAGAATCTTTGTATGAATTAAACTCCGTGGTGGATCCACAGGTTAATGAAAAGGAGCAAGCATGCTTATATGTGCTCACTTCTATTTGCAAAGAAACCGATAAGTATTATTCAAATATATTCTATAAGGATCTAAATACACTTGAAACCTCTCAATGGACGTTTGGGAAAGATCGAAACTATTCTCCAAGATGGTCGCCGAATGGAGAACAAGTTGTCTTTATTTCTAATCGTTCAGGAAAAAATCAATTATTTCTATTAAGTAAAAACGGCGGAGAAGCAAAGCAGTTGACCTTTTTAGTGAATGGAGTAAGTAATCCAGTCTGGTCTCCCGATGGCAAAGAGATTGCTTTTCAAATTAATTTGAAACCTGGCGAAACGGTAGAAGATAAAGAGGTTAAAAAGGAAGAGAAAGAGAATAAGCTTACTGCTTTAGAAGTAACGAATATGAAGTATAAATCAGACGGGAAGGGCTTTTGGGATGGTAGCTATGACCATATTGCTGTTATAAATACAGAAAGTGGTGATATCGAGCAACTTACTTCAGGAGAAAATAATTATTACCTGCAAAGCTGGTCACCTGATGGACAGTATATCGCGATTAGTGCAGATGAAAATAATGAGAAGGATTTTAGCTTTCTTTCTGATATTTATCTATATGACAGAAAAAAAGATAGCTGGAATAAAATAACAGAAAGTGATGGTAATTATGGAAAAGTAACATGGACGCCTGATAGTAAAAAGTTAGGTTTGATTGGAAGTGGTCGTGAATACGAGAATGCCACTCTGTCTAAGGTATGGGTATATGATTTAGAATCAGATTATCTACAATGCTTGACACCAGATTGGGATGTGAATGTTGGAGATTATGCAATTGGAGATTTTCAACAAGGGGCTGTCACACCTGGCCTACTTTGGGGAGAAGATAATGAAAGCTTTACTTTTTTAGGAACAGATCATGGAAATACCGTTGTTTATTTTGGGAATATTAGTGGAGCAATCTATCCATCTCTTATTGATAATCATCATGTGTACGGCTTATCAACTGGAGGAAGTTTAAAAAGAGCAGTTGTAGCTATTAGTACACCAACACATCCAGGAGATTTACATACATTGAATTTAGAGACAGGAGAGGTTCAGCAAATTACAGATGTGAATAAAGAGTTTGCTGAAGCACATACATTTTCTGAAGCTGAGCCATTGCAATTTAACTCTCGAGATGGCTGGGAGCTGCATGGTTGGTTAATGAAACCACAAGGCTTTCAAGAGGGAGAAAAATATCCTATGGTAGTAGAGATTCATGGGGGCCCGCATGCGATGTATGCTAATTCTTATTTCCATGAATTTCAAACCCTAACATCCAATGGTTTTGCTGTACTATTTATTAATCCGAGAGGAAGCCATGGCTATGGACAACAATTTGTGGACGCTGTACGTGGAGATTATGGTGGAAAGGATTATGAAGATATTATGGATGCCGTGGACTATTGCTTAGAAACATTTGATTTTATAGATGCTTCTCGTTTAGGTGTTACAGGAGGAAGTTATGGTGGTTTTATGACAAACTGGATTGTTGGGCATACGGATCGTTTTAAAGCAGCAGTTACACAGCGCTCCATTTCGAATTGGATAAGTTTTTATGGGGTGAGTGATATAGGCTATTATTTTACAGATTGGCAAATAAAAGCAGATTTAAATGATTTGGAAACACTATGGAAGCATTCTCCATTAGCCTATGTCAATAACATTCAAACACCATTACTCATTTTACATGGTGAAAAGGATTATCGATGCCCAATCGAACAGGCCGAGCAATTATTTATTGCCTTAAAGGTTCAGAAAAAAGAAACGAAATTTGTACGCTTTCCCGAATCGAATCATGAACTTTCAAGAAGCGGGAAACCTACACTTAGAATAGAAAGACTAAACTACATTAACAACTGGTTTTTAGAATATATATAATGATTAAATGATAGAGGGTGCCATCTGGTGCCCTCTTTTTAAATTAAGTAAGGTTATTGCTTTTGACGATTATTTTAAAAATGGAGAGGTAGAAGATTGTGAACAAACAGAAAAAGTACAATATTACCTTGTAATGTAATTTTAAGCAAGAAAAAAATGTAGAAAAGCACTTTTTTTGATATGATAGTAAAAAGAAAGTTAACCATTAAGAAATTAAGAAATTAAGGAGTTAGATAGAGACAGGATTTTACATAGAAAAGAAGGTCTATATTTTTGTACAAAGGTTACAATTGATAGTAATAAAATCATTAAAAAAATAATAAAAAGATTTTAAATATGGAAAGGATTAAAAGAAATGGGGAGAGCGGAATATAGAAAAGGAAAGAAAAGAAGGAAATTACGTAAAGGAAGAGTTTTCTTTTTATTCCTAATTCTATTTATATTATTTGCAGGTGGATATAGTATTTTTCAATTTAAGCAAGGAGAAAAGCAGTCCCTAGGGAAGCTAGGAATAGAAGAGGTTAAATATGAATTTAATGGGGAAAAGGATAGTAGCGGTGGAACCAATATTCTTTTACTCGGAAGTGACCAGCGTAAAGGAGAAAAGCAATCTAGAACAGATACGATAATGGTTGCCCAATATCATCCTGATAAAGGTACATATAAAATTATATCGCTTATGAGAGATATGTATGTGGAAATACCAGGATATAGTCAAGGTAGAATTAATACTGCTTATACCCTTGGTGGTCCTGAACTTTTAAGGCAAACAATCAAACATAATTTTGATATAGATTTGCAATATTATGCGATTATAAATTTTGAAGGTTTTGAAGCGGTAATTGATGAAGCTTTCCCAAATGGTGTGGAAATCGATGTGGAAAAACAAATGTCTGCAAATATAGGTGTAACATTGGAGCCAGGACAACAGCGTTTAAATGGAAAGCAGCTATTAGGATATGTGCGTTTCCGACATGATGCAGAATCTGATTTTGGAAGAGTAGAGAGACAACAAAAAACGTTACAAGCAATCGCTGATCAAGTTTCTGCTGTCCAGACATTTGCTAAGCTGCCAAAACTCGCAGGGGTAATAATGCCTTATATCAATACGAGTATGGAAACAGGGGATATGCTGTTTATTGGGAAAGATTTATTGACTTCAAAAAATCATGAGGTAGAGTCGCTAAGGGTTCCAGTAGATGGAACTTTTCAAGATATGAGAGTTAATGGAGCGGCCGTCTTATCTGTCGATTTAGAAGCGAATACAACAGCAATAAAAGAATTCTTAGCACAATAAACGGAATGTTTTTTAACATATTCTTTATATTTAAACAGTAATCCATAGATTAAAATGGAATAGTCAGATGAATTACTTACTGATCGAAAAAGGCTATAGCAAAATTTGTTCATCATAAAAGGGGAATGGTGTGAAGAATCCTTATGATTTAAGTGGATTCATAAAACCGTCGTAATTACAAAAAATACACATACTAAAAGACGCGTAAGTTATACAAGGGGTTTTGTGCTCATGGATATGAACTTAATTAAAGAATGGTTTACGCTTGAAAATATAATGGAGTTAATCGACAGTTATCGCTCATTTGGACCGTTGCCAGGGATTTTATTGCCAATGGTTGAGGCGTTTATCCCTTTTTTGCCACTTTTTGTTTTTATTATGGCTAATGTCAATGCATTTGGATTTTGGCTAGGATTTCTATATTCATGGGCTGGAACAATCTTAGGTGCATTACTTGTTTTTTCGATTATTAGAAGATATGGAAAAAAAAGATTGTTAAGCTTTTTAAGAAAGCATAAAAAGGTGCAGAAACCAATGATTTGGATTGAGAGACATGGATTTGGTCCGTTGTTCTTACTCCTATGTTTTCCATTTACACCTTCTGCCCTTGTAAATATAGTGGCCGGGTTATCTAGAATAAGTACGAGCCAATATGTTCTGGCGGTAATTGCAGGTAAACTAGTTATGATTAGTACGATTAGTTTTATTGGTTATGATTTGAAATCGATGATTACACAGCCATTAAGAACGATACCTGTTGTGATAGCCATCTTTATTCTTTGGTTTATTGGAAAAAGAATCGAGATAAAAATGAATAGTGTAGGAATGGATGAGAAAGAGAGAAGCCATTAGTAAAAGATGGTCTGTAAATTTTGTTTGGAGGAGATAGAGGTTGAAAGAAGCTATAAAGAAAGAAAGCATAGAATGGTTAAAAGCATTTGCTATTGGGATTATCATCTTTGTTATAATTCGTGCTTTTTTCTTCTCCAATTATGTAGTGGAAGGTGAATCGATGATGCCTACATTACAGGACGGAAATAAATTAGTTGTTAATAAAGTTGGTTATAAAATGACTGATTTTGATCACTTTGATATTATTGTTTTTCATGCAAATGAAAATGATGATTACGTGAAACGAGTAATTGGCATCCCAGGAGATAGAGTAGAATATAGAGATGACCATCTGTTTATAAATGGGAAGAAGTATGAGGAGCCCTTTCTAAATGATTATCGAAAACAAGTTTCTTCTGGAAGGCTAACGGGGAATTTTACATTAGAAGAAATCACTGGAGAGGTTACGGTTCCAAAGGGGAAATTATTTGTGTTGGGAGATAACCGATTAGGAAGTTGGGATAGTCGACATTTTGGGTTCATTTCCATTAATCAAGTAGTTGGAAAGGTTAGCTTACGTTATTGGCCATTTAATGAAATTCAATTTTCCTTTTAATTTTGGTGGAAGAACTGAGAACTCAAGATTGAGTTCTTTTTTTCGTTAACTGTTTTTCTTTGGAAAGAAAGAGAAAAATTATCCATTAGCACTTTTCTATGGAAACATGTGTTTCTATGATATGATGTTATTTACATATAAAGTATTATGGAGATAGAGAAAAAGGGGGTTATTGGATGACTGTTCGCTTATTAGCAGGTCGGTCTGGTACCGGAAAAACAACGTTCTGTATAGAAGAGATTCAAGCGAAACTTGCTGAAAATCCGGAAGGAAATCCCATTATTTATATTGTCCCAGATCAGATGACTTTTTTATCCGATCAGCGATTGCTATCTGGGACTAATATTCAAGGAATGTTCCGTGCGCAAGTATACAGCTTCACCCGTCTTGCATGGAGAGTATTGCAAGAAACTGGTGGAATTAGTCGCTACCATATAAATAGTATTGGCGTGAATATGCTCATTCGCAAGATTATTGAGGAGAATAAAAGTGAGCTAACCCTATTTAAAAAGGTTGCCGATAAAAATGGATTTATAGAGCAGGTAGAACAATTAGTCACTGAATTTAGAAGATACACGGTTACTCCTGAAGAACTGCTATCCACAAAAGAGCAAATAGAAGAAACACAAGAATCAGCAAAAGCATTAATGGATAAAATCAGCGATCTTGAATTAATATATGAAAAATTTGAAGAAAGACTTGTTGGAAAATACATTGATGGGGAGGATTATTTCCGTCTTCTAGCGGAAAAGATTAGCGAATCCTCTTATTTGAAAAACGCAGAAATTTATATAGATGGTTTTTATAGCTTTACTCCTCAAGAATATTTGATTATTCAACAGTTAATGCATTTTTGTGAAAACGTAACAATTACAAATACATTAGATCCTTTAGCTTCACAAAATGATGACTTAAGCTTATTCCGAATGTCGACAGAATCCTTTCAAACGATCCATATGATGGCAAAGCAATTAGGGGTGGAAGTGAATATTGTTGAATTCACGGAATCTAGAAAGCATAGTCATCAGTCATTAGCACATATTGAAAATCATTTTGACAACAGACCAGGACAAGCCTATGAAGAAGAAGCAACAATCAAATTTGCTGAAAGCATTAATCCACGTGCAGAAATAGAAGGAATTGCGAGGGAAATTGTGAAGCTGGTTAGGCATAAGCAATATCGCTATCGAGAGGTAAGTTTACTTTCTCGCAATTTGTCTACCTACCAGAATATTATTGAAACTGTTTTCAGGGATTATCACATTCCTTTCTTTATTGATCAAAAAAGCAGAATGCATGATCATCCTTTAGTAGAATTAATTCGATCTTCTCTAGAGATATTTGAAACAAATTGGCGTTATGAGCCTGTATTTCGTTCGATAAAGACAGAATTACTTTTCCCACTTCATGAACGCAAAAATAATATTCGGGAAAAAGTAGACAGGCTTGAAAATTATTGCCTTGCTTATGGCATAAAGGGAAATAAGTGGACTTCCAAGGAACGCTGGAAATATAGAAGAATAAAAGGATTAGAATGGGAGCAAGGAGTTCAGACAGATGCAGAAAAAGAGTTCGAGCAGGAACTAAATGAGCTACGTCTGTCTTTAACTGCGCCGTTAATTCGACTTCAAAACCGATTAAGAAGAGGCAAAACAGGACGAGCTAAATGTGAAGCATTATATTTATTTCTCGAAGAACTTGAAGTGCCGATGAAAATGGAATATTGGAAGAATGAGCTAGAGGAAAATGGAGAGCTAGTAAAAGCTGGTGAACATGATCAAGCATGGAATAGCATAGTTGAACTGTTAGATCAATTTGTAGAAATACTAGGAGAAGAGGAATTTTCCACGAAGCAATTTGCGACAGTTATTAGTTCTGGATTAGACACATTGAAATTTTCCCTCGTTCCTCCAGCTTTGGATCAAGTATTGATTGCAGATTTGGAGCAATCTCGTTTAAATGATATAAAGGTCGCCTTTGTCATTGGACTAAACGAGGGTGTTTTTCCATCGAAATTTCAGGATGAAGGAATACTGGCAGACACAGATAGAGAAGCTTTACAACAAAAAGGGATGAAGCTTGCTCCTACAAGTAAAATAAGATTGTTGGATGAGGAATTTCTTGCATACAAAGCATTTACAACACCAACAGATTATCTGTATTTAACTTATCCACTAGCAAACGATGAAGGTAAATCCATTTTGCCATCTACTTATATCAAAAGAATGCGAGATTTATTTCCTAAAGCAGCTACCATTTATTATATGTCAGATCCAAAAGAACTGTCGGAAGAAGGCCAGTTGGATTATGTCGTTCATTTTCAAACAACCTTGTCTTATTTAACAGGCCAGCTTTATTTAAAGAAAAGAGAGTATCCTATCTATGATTTCTGGTGGGATGTTTACAATGAATATATGGAGAATACAAATTGGAGAGAACCTGCTAAAAAGGTGTTTTCTAGTTTGACCTATCAAAATCAAGCAGAAAAATTATCGGAACATACAAGCAGTGAATTATATGGGGAAACCATTTCAGCAAGTGTCTCAAGAATGGAATTATTTCATGCATGCCCATTTTCCCACTTTGCTACTCACGGGTTAAAGCTTAGAAAAAGGCAAATATATCGATTAGAAGCGCCAGCAATAGGTGATTTATTCCATGCGGCCTTAAAATATATTGCAGAAACAGTTATGCATAAAGAGCTAATGTGGTCTAGCTTAACAAGGGAGCAATGTGAGGGCTTAGCAAGAGACGCAGTAGATATGCTTGCACCTAAACTGCAGAACGAAATATTGCTTAGTACAAATAGGCATCATTATATTAAAAGAAAGCTTGAGCAAATCATTAGCAGAGCATCTATTATTCTAAGCGAGCACGCCAAGCATAGCGGCTTCTCACCAATTGATTTAGAGTTAGAATTTGGTCCTACAGGTAAGCTGCCGTCTATTACTTTTCCGTTGAAAAACGGTACAAACATGAATTTGATTGGACGAATCGATCGTGTCGATAAAGCAGTTGTTGGAGATGAAGTATATTTACGAGTAATCGACTATAAATCAAGTGGACAAGAATTGAACATGAATGAAGTATATTATGGATTATCCCTACAGATGCTGACTTATTTAGACTTAATTATTACAAACAGCACGATTCTAGTAGATAAGGAAGCAAGTCCAGCTGGAGTATTATATTTCCATGTACACAATCCAATGATTTCGAGTAAAAAAATATTAACATTAGATGAAATCGAAGAAGAATTATTAAAGAAATTTAAAATGAATGGGCTAATGCTTGGGGAAGAGCGAGTTATTCAGCTAATGGATGAAACGTTAGAAAAAGGGAGTTCTCCGATTGTGCCTGCAGGCTTTAAAACAGATGGAACCCTTACGAAAGCTTCTAAAGTCGCAACGAGAGAAGACTTTAGTAAATTGCAAAACTTTGTTCGACACAAATATAAGGATTCAGGCAATAAGATTATTAGTGGGGAAGTTCAGATTGAGCCTTATCGCTTAAATGATAAAAAGCCTTGTACCTTCTGTTCCTTTAAATCTGTTTGTCAATTTGATGAAGCTTTAGAAACGAACGATTACAGACAATTACAAGCCTATTCAAAGGATGATGTGCTGCAATTAATCAGAGAGGAGGCTAATACGAATGAAAGAGAGTAATATACCGGACAAGCCAATAGATGTTAGCTGGACAGATGATCAATGGAAGGCGATTATGTCAAGTGGGCAGGACATTTTAGTTGCTGCGGCAGCTGGATCTGGTAAAACCGCTGTATTAGTAGAAAGGATGATTCGGAAAATTGTATCCGATCAGCCGATAAATGTCGATGAATTGCTTGTTGTTACGTTTACAAATGCGTCAGCAGCTGAAATGAAACACAGAATTGGTGATGTATTGGAAAAGGAAATAAATGCGAATCCAACATCACAGCATTTAAAAAAGCAGTTGGCTCTTTTAAATAAAGCACATATTTCTACTATTCACTCTTTTTGTTTGGAGGTTATTCGCAAATATTACTATGTCATTGATTTAGATCCTGGTTTTCGAATTGCTGATGAAACAGAAGGACAATTATTAAGAGATGAATGTTTAGAAGATCTTTTTGAAGAGGAATATGGGAAGGAAAATAATGTTGCATTTTTTGATTTGGTAGATGCTTTTACAAATGATCGCAGTGATGATGCCTTACAGCGGATGATTCAAGAAATATATGATTTTTCTCGTGCCAATCCATTCCCTTCTGCGTATTTACAATCCTTAATCAAAATGTATGATATCAGCGAGGATACACACTTAACAGAATTACCCTTTATGAAGCATTTAATCGATGATGTGGAGCTGCAACTTGAAGGTGTAAGGATGCTGCTTGAGTATGGTTATGAATTGACGAAGCTTCCGGGAGGTCCAGCGCCGCGTGCAAGCAACTTCCTAGATGATTTGGAATTAATTTCGATTCTTGAAAAGGCAATGGATCAATCTTGGGAAACTTTATATGAGGCAATGCAGTCATTGAAGTTTTCGCGGGCAAAGCCTTGTAAAGGAGAAGAATATGATCCTGCACTCGTAGAAGAAGGACAGAAAATAAGAGATCGTGCCAAAAAAATAGTGCAAGAAATGCAAAGTGATCTTTTTACAAGAAAGCCACAAAGCTTTTTAAAGGATATGGCTGCGATGAAGCCACATGTTGAAATACTTGTTTATCTCGTCGAAGCTTTTGGAGAAAGGTTTCAACAAATAAAAATGGATAAAGGATTAGTTGACTTTGCTGATTTAGAGCATTATTGTCTCGCGATTTTAAGTCGTTCAGAGGAAAATGAACTAATTCCATCAGAAGCAGCATCGTTTTATCGAAATCAATTTAAAGAAGTCCTAATAGATGAATACCAGGATGTGAATTTAGTTCAGGAATCCATTCTAAAGTTAGTGACAAAGGATATCGAATCAGAAGGAAATCTCTTTATGGTCGGGGATGTAAAACAGAGCATTTATCGGTTTCGATTAGCGGAACCAAACTTATTTTTAGCCAAATATCTTCGCTTTCAAGAGCGGGATGATGCGGGGTTTAAAATTGATTTGGCGAGAAATTTCCGAAGTAGAAAAGAAGTATTGGAAGGAACCAACTTTCTCTTTAAGCAAATTATGGGAGTAAAAGTAGGCGAAATTGAATACGATGAAAGTGCTGAATTAAAGCTAGGTGCAAGTTATCCAGAAGAAAACCCTTATCCGATTGAAGTTGCATTAGTAAATCAAAGTGCTGAAGCTAGTGAAGATAATGAAACAGATGAAGAGTCAACTGGGCTTGATGCAGTAGAAATGGAGCAATCACAGCTTGAGGCTAGAGTGATTGCAGAAAAAGTAAAAGAATTATTTGAAAAAAATCAAGAAGTATATGATGCAAAGCAAAAAGCATATCGTCCTATTCGCTATAAGGATATGGTAATCTTACTGCGATCTATGACATGGGCTCCACAAATTATGGAAGAATTAAAGCAGTATAATATACCGACATATGCTAATTTAACAACTGGTTATTTTGAATCAACAGAAGTGGATATCATGATGTCTTTACTGAAGGTAATAGATAATCCTTATCAAGATATTCCACTTGCATCTGTTCTTCGCTCCCCAATTGTAGGCTTATCGGAAGAGGAGTTAAGTAGATTGCGAATTGCGAAAAAGCAAGGAGCTTTTTATGAAGCTATTCAGACATTTATGCATGTGAACAGGAAGAAAGAAGAAGCATTGTATGAAAAAATAAGACCGTTTTTTGATAAATTGGCTGATTGGCGTTCGGAGGCAAGAAGAGGAGCCTTATCGGAACTGATTTGGAAACTATATCGTGAAACATACTTCTATGATTTTGTAGGGGGATTACCAGCAGGAAATCAACGCCAGGCGAATTTGCGCGCACTTTATGATAGAGCTCGTCAATATGAAGAGACGTCTTTTCGTGGTTTATTCCGATTTCTGCGATTTGTTGAGCGAATGAGAGATCGTGGGAATGATTTAGGAGCAGCAAGAGCCTTAACCGAACAAGAAGATGTAATTCGAATTATGACAATTCACAGCAGTAAAGGCTTAGAATTTCCGTTTGTTTTTATGGCAGGCATGGGGCGCAATTTTAATACGATGGATTTAAGGAAAAACTTCTTGTTAGATAAGGATTTAGGCTTTGCTACGAAGTATATTGATGCGAAAAAGCGTATATCCTACCCATCCCTTCCACAAATTGCGTTTGCGAAAAAGAAAAAAATGGAGCTACTAGCAGAAGAGATGCGCGTATTATATGTTGCTTTAACACGTGCAAAAGAAAAGCTTATTTTAATAGGGGCAGTAAAGGATATAGAAAAGGCAAAGCAGAAATGGTCACAAATAGCAGGACATTCGAATTGGCTTTTACATGAATTTGATCGTGCACAAGCTAAATCCTATTTAGATTGGATTGGTCCAGCATTAGTGAGACATCGTGATAATACATGGATTCATTTAGAAAGCTGGAGTGAAAAAGGTGAAATTTCTTCCCATCCATCCAATTGGGAAGTGAGAGTTCTGCAAAAAGAAGAGCTTTTAACTCGATCAGTTGAGGAAGAGAAGAAGGAAGATGAATGGTTAAAGAGAGTAACAGAAGGAAAAAGAATAGAAAGTTCCTCTTCCTATCAGCAAGAAATAAGAGATACATTCTCTTGGTCTTATTCAGCGAAGGAAAGTACCTCTCATCGCTCTAAGCAGTCTGTATCTGAATTAAAACGCCAGGGGGAACTGCGAGATGCCCAAAGCGGAACAGATGTAGTGAAGGCATGGAAGCAAACCATATGGAATCGCCCTAAGTTTATGCAGGAAAAGAAATTAAGTCCAGCAGAAATCGGAACCGCCATGCATATGGTGATGCAGCATATAGATGTGAAAGAGGAAGTTACGGAAGCTACTCTAAACCAATTAATGGAAGATATGGTTAGAAAGGAATTATTAACAAACGACCAAGTAGAAGTCATTGATATTTCCTCTATATTATCCTTTTTCCAATCTCCGTTAGGAAAGAGAATGCAGCATGCACCAAAGCTTGTACGAGAAATTCCGTTTAATATTGCCTATCCAGCGAGTCGGGTCTATGCAGACTGGCAAGGAGAAGAAGAGCCAGTTCTCGTGCAGGGGATTATTGATGTATTTTTTGAAGATGATTTAGGCACTGTATTGCTTGATTATAAAACAGACTCGATATCAGCACGGTATAAAGGTGGATATGACGAAGCGAAGTCGATATTAGAATCGCGCTATAAAGTGCAAATAGAGCTTTATACAGAGGCATTGGAAAAAATCTTAAAGCGAAAGATAGAGGAGAAGTATTTATTTTTCTTTGATGGTGGACATGTGTTGAAGTTATAAGATGGTTTAAATAAAAACGTTCTGTAAAGAAAATAAAGGGTACCGTTTTCTGGTGCATTCATACTAAATGACACAAGAAAAAACGTATGAATTGGTGATTATCCAAAAAGTTAGAGTTTTAATTATGCGGCTGATTGGCTGGAATGAGTTCGATATTCAACAGGACTCATGCCAGCCAATTTTTCTTTTGAACGTTCCTGATTGTACAATGAAAAAAGACACTGTGCTGTTTTTTAATAAGGTGGTCGATAAAAAACCTTATCTGGGATTGAGAGGGTCTGCCACTAGTTGGCTGAGGATCACCTTAAGCATCAGAGCTGATAATAAACGGACAAATTCCGCTTAATTAGTAATTAATATAAAAAAAGCCTGAAATAGCCGGAGAAATTCCGCCTATTGGCTCGAAAACTACAAAAATGGGCGATTTTGTTGGGTATAATCGGAAAAAATACCCTTATTTACTCCGAAACAAGCTCCATTCTGTAGTTAACCGGAAAAACTCCGCTTATTTTACTTTCGCTTATTTCACCAATGTATTATTCTGTTCAAGCTTATTTTGCTAATTTGTATGGAAGTATCAGTCCTAGTCCATATATATGGTCGATGGTGACAGTTGGTGGAGTTGCTTTGTTAATAAATATAGTGATTGTGACTTTTCTTCATAAACCAATGCCGATAAGTACATTAGAAAAGAATGGTCAAAAGGAAGAAAGCGAGAATTCTGCTGAAATTACTGCTTAGTTTTGTTAAAATGAGGATATCTCTTCTTTAAGGAGCATGTAGAATGGCTATTCAGATTTTTATATTGAGTAAATTAATCGAAGAAAATACGTATCCTTATAAATTAAAAAAGCAGCTTTCAGATCCTATCCCACTTGACCAATTAGCTGGACTTACCGAAAGTAAATTGTATTATCACTTTGAATCCTTAATGAAGCAAGGATTAGTGGAGCCAGTCGAAATAATAAGAGAAGAACATCGACCAGATAAACAAGTATTTGCTATTACAGAAAAAGGCCGTCAAGCGTTGCCTGGGAAGATTTATACATTGTTTGAGAAGGCAGATGCAATCAGTGATATGTTCGTTGGATTAGCAAATATGAAGTATGTCGAGCGTGAGAAAGTGATAGACATTCTTAAGAAAAAAGTGAAAAAAATAACGGATCGTATGGAACAGATTATGGATTTAGAGAATGAGCTTGATGTCGATAAAGACAAAGAGAAATTTATTGAATTTATAAGTGAGTATATTTCTGCTAAAGCAAACCAAAAAACATATTGGTTAGAGCAGTTGATTAAACGGATTGAATTAGGTGAAATATAAAAAATAAATTAGTGAATGAAAAAGTCGTCTTTCCTTTTTAGAGAAGACGACTTTTTATGCTAGTTATTACCGGCTATCGGTTGATCAACGCTACTACTATTTGTATAGTTGCTGGAATTGACCGCATTATTTGTTATAACAAATGCTCCGTTATTTCCTGTACCTGAGCCTATTGTTGATTTTGAATTGTCTTTAGGGGAGATAAAAAGGGAATCTCCAAATTGCACAATTCCCGCTCCTGTATTGACAATTTGAATAGGACCTATTATTGCAGGCATGATTCTATCCTCCTTGTAAGAAAAAGTGGCAAGCTATCGATGGAATGCTGAAGAATAAATTTAGTTATTAGCAACAACTGGTTGATCAAGTAAACTAGTGTCTACATAGTTACTGGCGTTCAAGCCATTATTTGTAATGATAAATGCTCCGGTATTGGAGGTTCCCGAGCCTAAGGTTGCTTTGGAATTTCCTTTAGGAGAAATAAACAATGAATCTCCAAATTGGACAATTCCTTCCCCTACGTTAACAATTTGTACTGGACCTACGATTGCAGGCATTTTTTTACCTCCTTGTTTTGTATCTGTATTGTTTTGATACTATTTTTAATGTAGAAAAGCCTCGTTTATGGAGGTTTTGCTTTATTGTTCCTGTTCTGGTTCAACATTGGAAAAAGGTGACCCTGCAATATCTGTACCAGTAACAGAAACGGGACTTTGGGAGGTTGGTATATCTAATTGGCTAGGTTCATTTAATTGAATTAAATTGTTCCCAACCTCTGTTGCAATAGATTGCTCCATTTGGCGAACATGCTTAATTCTTGCCTCTGTATATATATGTCGACAATTGCCTATTTGCAATAAGGAAGAAGAAGAAATTCCTGTAATATTTATATGATGAACTTTTATAATGGGTTTAATATTTTCAAAGTGACAATCTACATTTTCTATTATTGGAATCAGTGGAATGGGTTCTCTAAAGACATCATAGTCTTCAAAAGCCCCTTCCTTTCCATAAAATAGCTCTCTCTGTCTTTGAACGGCTAATGCTCGTGAAACGGCCTTATGATAAGTGGCATCACCAATCTCTACAATCGAAGAAAAGGATACGGTATTGACATTGATTAAATCAACAACAGATGTACGCTGTAGCATGATTAAATTTTTGGATGCAGTGGAACAAATGGTCCAATTATTAGTGATTCAGCAGGTGTATCAAATGTAGAGGCCAATTGAATGGTTTGGGCATCTCCTACTAAGCAAATAGAGGAGCTGGCAACCCCAATGATATTAATATTTCCTACTTGAAGTTCTCGGTTGTATACTTGAAAATTCATTCTTTTCCACTTCCCCTCATGTTATCTGGTATATGGCTTAAAAATAAATGGACTCCATTTTCCATTTCTTCCTTTAAAGCTTGGATAATTGCTTCATTGGATAAATTTCTTCCGTTTTGTTTACGATTGGCTCCTTGTTGCAAATAATATTGAATTCTCGTTGGCATTTGCTTCGTAATATCCTCTTGAATAAAGGAAACGTATGATTCCTCTTCATGCATATTTAGTTCCTGTTGCTTCTTTCTAATAATATCTGGTAGTTCTAATTGGATAAATTGATTCATTTCTTCTTCTATATCCATCGACCGATTCATCATTTGCTTGGGATCAATGGGTGGATAGAAGGGTGCGTGTGGTTGATTAATTGGGGAATTCGGATTAATGGCAAGCTCTTCAATGTTACTTAAGTCTTCAGGATTAAGCCCGATATTTAATGTACCTTCTAGCGTCTCCACTTTTAATTGGTCAAAGCTGTAATCAATTCGGTCAATATGAACACTTGGTTTTTCTTTTATTGTTGTAATATCGTTGGTTAGGGTAGCCACTTGTTTTTCTAATTCCTTTATTCTTTTTTCAAGCAGCTGTAAATAATGGCGCATTTTTTCACTGTATTGGTAAAAATCATAAGACATTTCTATCCCCCCTTTTTTTCCTTATTGCAAATCTTTCCTATTTCCGAGGAGACTGCAAGGGAACTGCAGGCGAGAAAATGGTTTCTTCATCTGCTACATTGAGTCCAGGTTCATCTGGTTTTAATTCAGGAGCTGATTCTGTAAATCCTCCTGTATTATATAGATAGGAGGCGGGTTTAATAATACCTGCACTGCCTATTTGCAATACAGAGGAGTTGGAGATACCTCCAATTTTAAGCGTATTTATGACTATGGATTGTTGGATAAAATAATTCATTTACACATCACCTTTTAGTCTACTTTACGCATTAGCTGCAATCGGCTGATCTAGCCCATCGTTATCATACGTATTTGTAGAACTGCGATAGTTAGTAACTTTTAATCCATCACCTGTATTAAAAGAGCCTGATCCAGAAAAAGTTTTCGCATTAGAGATGGGCATCATTTTGTATACATCGCCAATATTAAAAATAGAGCTACCTCCTACTGAAATAACTTGAGCTACTCCAACAATTGCTGGCATATTCAACATCCTTTATACAATATTCTTATACATACTATGGAACTCAAACAAATTAGGTGATACATTCACCTAGATAGATAAATTCTTCTCCTAACTACTTTATTCTTATAAATGGTTGTACTATGACAAGAAATACATTAAGAAGGGAGAGCGTTCTTAGTAGAAGAAGTAATACCTTTTCCTACCTACTTGAAAATTTTAAGGAGAATCTACTTGATTAAATATTTTTTCTATTTGGAAAATTCTTAAAGAAAGTTTATAATTTTCTTAAAAGTTTAGGTAATAGTATGAAATAATGGGAGGAAGAGAAATGAAGATTGCAACGGTTTCATTAGAGGATAACGTCTTTGTGGGAGTAGTAGAGGAAATGGGGATATTAGCCTTAAATGATGTAGAGGAAAAGCGTACGGGAAGACGACCATATGCAGAAGAACTTATTACTTGTATAGAACAAGACAACTTTTTAGAGAATATCAAAAATCTAATCCAATGGGTAGAAGGACAACCGAATAAAGCTGACCTGTATATTCCGATTGAGAAGGTAACTTTTTTAGCGCCTATTCCGAGACCGAGCAAAAATATCTTTTGTGTTGGAAAAAATTATGTGGAACATGCCATTGAAATGGGAAGTAAAGAGGACATTCCGGAGCATGTAATGGTTTTTACGAAAGCACCCACTACAGTAGTTGGACATATGGCTGGTATTTTAGAGCATAGAGAAGTAACCACACAACTTGATTATGAGGGAGAACTAGCCGTTATAATTGGAAAAAGAGGGAAAGGAATTACAAAAGAAGAGGCATTTGATTACATATTTGGCTATACGATTTTAAATGATATTACTGCTAGAGATTTGCAGAAGAAGCATAAGCAATTTTTTATTGGGAAAAGCTTAGATACAAGTGCTCCGACAGGTCCATGGATTGTAACAAATGATAGTATTCCAAATCCGAATGAATTAAATATTACTACAAAGGTAAACGGAGAAATTAGACAGCAATCTAATACAAAGCATTTTATATTCCCAGTGGAAGAGGTAATCAGTGTATTGTCTAAAGGAATGACTTTAGAGCCTGGTGATATTATTGCGACAGGAACACCGGCTGGAGTGGGGAAAGGTTTTAATCCGCCACGATTTTTAAAGGCTGGGGATACGATAGAAATATCTGTTGAAGGAATTGGCACACTTTTAAATAAAGTAGTAAAGGATCAATGAGATGTCCTAAATAGAGAGAATCAATCAATGTGTGGTAAAATAATGGAGAAAAGGAGGGAGATATATGAGTTCTACAGATGCTCATGTGTTGACATGGATCATTGGACTAGTTCTATTTGCCATATCATTCGGTTTACATAAAGCTGGAAAAGAAAAAGGAAGTAAAATCCTACATATGGTATTACGTGTAGTATATATACTTATCATCGGTTCTGGAATCGGCTTACTTGCAAAAACAGGAATGGACTTCATGCATACAATAAAAATGCTTGTCGGTATTTGGGTAATAGGAATGCTTGAAATGGTGCTTATTCGCACGAAAAAAGGCGAGAATACGAAGACATTATGGATTTTATTCGTTATTTCCTTTATTGTCGTTTTAGGAATTGGATACAGCATTTAATAGTTAACAACCTAAGGGCTTGTAGAAGAGATATCTTTTACAAGCCTTTTTTCAAAAATATTTTTCTCTTAGATTAGAGATGATTTGATGAGAAGGAGGCAGGGGGCATTATATGAAGGGGCTTACGATAAAAAATGGAATCCTTCTATTTCTTTGTGTAGGAGCATTATATCAAGCATATGAAACAGATGCTTGGAATTTCGCTATGCTATTATTTCTTTTATCTATTATTCTTGGATGTTATTTTCTTGTACCTGTGTTTAAAAGAAAGAGTATTCCAGTCTTATTTATTTTGATTCTCCTTGAAATGATGCAGTTCGTAGTAGAGAGAGAGTTAACTGGGTATCTCGTTCTCTTATTGTTTTATTTTACAATGGAGTTAGGTACATATATGTCAACGAATCTCTATCGAATGATTGTTTGCCTATTCGTTTTGATGAATGTTGGCATTGGAATAATCGTTTTTTCCTATACCTCTTTTATTTGGATATGTCTGTTCTTGTTAATCTCCTATTTACTCATTCATTTAAATAATCTAGACGAAGATTATCAACAAATTAGAGAAACCTATGAATCTTTATTAAATGATTATCGTATACAAAAAAGACAATCCTATCATAATGAACATGCAGCAAGAGTGGAGGAAAGGAATCTCATTGCTAGAGAAATGCATGATTCCGTCGGCCATAAGCTGACAGCATTAATGATGCAAGTGGAACAATTTTTGATTAAAGAGAAAAAAGAAGAATATAGGCTTTTAAAGAATATGACAGAGGAATGCTTAGAAGAAACAAGAAAAGCGGTTCGCCTATTACAAGTGGAGGAGCCAGGAGGAATTGCTTCTATTATTGCACTTATAAAAAAATTAGAAAGTGAAAGCAATATTCACGTTCATTTTACAACAAAGCAAGGAGTACTTCT
This sequence comes from Niallia sp. FSL W8-0635, assembly GCF_038007965.1. Classification (GTDB taxonomy): domain Bacteria; phylum Bacillota; class Bacilli; order Bacillales; family Cytobacillaceae; genus Niallia. The sequence continues at coordinate 1,158,935 of NZ_JBBOYD010000001.1, forward strand.
AGTCAATCTAAGCAATAAACAAAATGCTGTTCTCTATCGTTCCATTCAGGAAGGAATAACAAATGCCATGAAATATGGAAGTTCGAAGGCTGTACATATAACGCTAGGAGTTTCTCCCATTGGAAACCTAACTTTTGAGATTAGAAATCCATATATTCATAAGCACCCGTTTCATTATGGTTTTGGCTTAGAAAACATGAGAAATAGAATAGAAGAAGGCCAAGGGAAATTAGAGGTTTTTCATTTAAACGGAGAATTTATCCTGCAAGGAAATATTCCTGTTGGGGGGAAGAAAAATGATTCGCGTGTTAATTGCTGAGGATCAAGCAATTGTCAGAAATGGCTTGAAAATGATTATTGAGCAAGACGAAGATATCCAAGTAGTTGCAGAAGCGGAAAATGGAAAAGCAGTATTGGCGTTATTAGAAAAAACAATTGTGGATATTGTTCTTATGGATATTCGAATGCCAATTATGGATGGCATGGAAGCAACGAAACGAATTCGCCAGCAATTTCCACAAATTAAAATCCTTATTCTTACTACATTTAATGATGAGGAATATGCCCTACAGGCTTTTCAAGAAGGGGCGAATGGATTTCTACTAAAGACGACAGAAAGCTTTACGTTAGTAAATAGCATAAAAAGCTGTTTATCAGGGGGGATTTCCATTCATGACCAAGTAGCAGCCAAATTAATGCCTAAGCTTTTAAAGAAGGAAACGAATCATGAGAAGGCGTTAAAAGATAACGAGATAGTTCCTCTGACGAAGCGGGAAATAGAAATCGTGAAAAGTATTGGACAAGGAAAAACCAATAAAGAAATCTCCAGAGAATTATTATTATCCGTTGGAACAATCAAGAATCACATTACCCAAATTTTATCCAAATTAGAATTAAGAGATCGTACCCAATTAGCAATCTATGCTGTGAGGAATGATTATATTTAATAGCTGATTGATAATGAACAAAGGCGTGTCATATAGTCAACCAATATCAACATGGTGATTACGGACACGCTTTATTCTACGATTGTTTTAACGGTGATTCCGTTTCTAGTATTTTCGTTACTTTCACTTGGCTGATTCGACGATCAATAATCTCTTCTACCTGGAATTCAAAGTTCTTGAACGTAATAGTTAGTTTTTCCTGTTCATTTGGTATATAACCAATCTTGCTAATTAGAAAACCACTCAATGTATCGTAAATTTCTACGGGCAAGGTGATTTTTAATAGCTCCTGTACATCATCTAAACTAATAGTCCCTTGGAGAAGATAGGTATGTTCACCGATAATCTTAATCTCAGGAGGCTTCGGTTCATCGTATTCATCAAAAATATTTCCGACGATTTCTTCAATTAAATCCTCCATTGTAACAATTCCGTCTGTTCCTCCATATTCATCAACAACGATGGCAAAAAGGATGTTGTTTTTTTGCATCTGTATAAATAATTCATCCGTTCTTTTCGATTCCAATACGAAGTAAGGCTTGCGAATAATATCACTCAATTGAAAGGAAGCATTCTCTTTGCCCATATAGGCTAAAAGATCTTTTGCATGGAGAATACCAATAATATTATCCATATTCTCTTCGTATACTGGGTAGCGTGTATACATTTCACGATTTACGAGAGCGGTAATCTCCTCTAACGTATAATCAGAAGGAATGGCTACCATATTAGAACGGTGGGTCATAATATCTGTGACATTTTTATTATCAAATTCAAAAATATTATGAATCATCATGCGTTCATCTTCGTCAATATTTCCTTTTTCATTGCCTACATCAATCATCATCTTAATATCTTCTTCTGTTACTTCCTCATCCTCGTCGTCTGGTCTAACCCCGAATAAACGAGCTACTATGTTAGTAGAAAAAGTTAAAAATGCAACAAAAGGAGCTGTTATTTTGGAAAGTACGGTAAGTGGAGTTGCAGCAAACATAGCAATTCCTTCCGCTTTTCTTAACGCAACTCGCTTGGGAACTAATTCACCGAAGACAAGGGTGAAATAGGATAGCAGTAAAGTAATGATTATGACTGAAATGGAATCAAGTAATTTCTGCGAAAGTGGGATTCCCATTGTTATCAATAGTTCAGATAAGTGACCAGCAAAGCTGTCAGCAGCAAATGCACTAGCGAGAAAGCCGGCTAGTGTAATCCCAATTTGGATGGTAGCTAAAAATTTGCTTGGTTCTGATAGGAGATTATAGACTATTTTAGCCTTCTTATCGCCAGTATCAGCCATATGTTTTATTTTATTATCATTTAAGGAAATGAGCGCAATTTCTGCTGCAGCAAAGAAAGCATTTAAACCAATTAAGATGACTAGGACTAAGATGCCCAAATTCTTCATCTCCTTTCCAACGGCTTGTTTCCTATTTGTTTTACCCTTTTTTATGGAAAGTATTCTTTTATAAAAAGGATTTGATTATCATGAGTAATTTGTAATTTCATAAATCATTTATGACCAGAGTCATTTTATTTTTGAAAAGAAATGACCTTTAGGCATAGGAATCGCTATGTTTTTTCATTATTCTGTATATAGAAAGGGTGATGAGCTTTGTTAGAGATAATGAATCTATCCAAATCTTATAAACAGAAGCAAGTGGTGAATTCCGCTAATTTATATTTGGAGAAAGGAGAAATTGTTGGATTACTGGGACCAAATGGGGCTGGGAAATCCACGACTATTTCCATGATATCCTCTTTAATTTCTCCTGATGGGGGGGATGTGCGGCTAAATAATGAAAGCATTCTAAAAACGCCACAGAAGTTACGAAAGATACTTGGAGTCGTTCCACAGGAAATTGCTGTTTATATGGATCTATCTGCAAGGGAAAATTTACTGTTCTTCGGAAAAATGCATCGGATTCCAAAAAATATATTAAAGAAGAGGGTGGATGAAGTTCTCGATATAATCGGTTTAAAGGAACGAGAAAAGGATTTAGTTAAAACCTTTTCAGGAGGAATGAAAAGGAGATTAAACATTGGAGTCGCACTCATACATGAACCAGAGATTATCATTATGGATGAACCAACCGTTGGGATTGATCCTCAATCAAGAAATTATATATTAGAAACAGTTAAAAGATTAAATAAAGAAAAGCAAATGACGGTCCTTTACACAAGTCATTATATGGAAGAAGTGGATTTTCTATGTAATCGGATTTACATTATGGATCATGGGGAGATTATTGCTTCAGGAAATAAAGAAGAGATAAAAAACATTCTTTCTGCAGAAACTGCGATAAATATAAGGGTGGAAATGGTAAAACACGAATTTACAGAAGCATTACGTCAGCATGAAAATATTAAAAATATCTCTATTCAACAATCTATGATTACGGTTATCGTACCAAGACAAGTAAATTTATTAAAGGATATTTTGAGGATTGCCGAAGAACAGAAGACAACTGTACTCTCTGTAAATATTGAAAAGCCAACATTAGAGGATGTTTTCTTGCATTTAACAGGCCGTCAATTAAGAGATTAGGGGGGTACTCTCATGCTTTGGCAAATGATAAAGAAAGAATTATTGATGATTTGGAGAAGACCAAGGGAACTTATTGTTTTGTTGCTCATGCCTTTTGTGCTTATTACCATACTTGGTAGTGCTTTAGGGGCATTGGATAATAATGGCGAAGTGGAAGTGCATGCAAAGCTTGCTGTGGTAGTGGAGGATGAAGTAAATCAAGGGCAGCAAAAAGCGATAGATTTAGTGAACCAATCAAATAGAAGTGAACAGGAAAAGAGAGAGAAAATAGCACTTATTCAATCCCTCCAACCAATTGAGACGTTTATTCATGAAGTAGGTGAAAAGCCAGAATTAAAGAAAGTTTTGTCCATTACGGAATATAGTGACCGGATAAAGGTAAAGGAAAAGGATTTTGATGGTGTGCTCGTTATTCCAAAAGGATTCACGGCTGAATTTTATGCGAATTTATTAAAGGAAGAGGCAAATATTCCTGCTTGGACATTAATGACAAAGGAAAAGCAATCACTACAAGTAACTATTATTCGGGATATTATCACTAATTATCAACAAGAGTGGGTATATCTAAAAACTGCCCAAGAGCTTCAATTGGATTATTCAGCGTTAGTAAATATAAAAACAGACGAACAAATTAAAAATTTTGAAAAGAAAAAAGAAATTAGTGCCTTTGCTTATTATGGAGTGGGAATGTGCGTGATGTTTGTTTTCTATATTTCAACAACAGTAGCAGGTTTCGCTTATCAGCAAAAGGAAGAGCTTATGTATGAGCGAATAATTCTAGCAAATGTTCCAAAAATCGTATTTTTTGTAGGGGTTTTTTTTGCCGCATTCATTTTGTCCTTTTTACAGCTAACTATTTTGTTTAGTTTAACAGCTTCTATTTATGGGATAGTTTTTCCTAGTATTCTGAATCATTTAGTGGTTACCCTGACTGTAAATGTAATGGCTGCGGCGTTTGCAACGTTTACAACAGCGATTTCATTTGCTGCCAATTCACGAAATGTGGAAAGTATTTTATCTTCCTTAATTGTGCCTATCATCGCCTTTATTGGAGGGAGCTTTTTTGATGTAAGTGCAATTGGTGGGTTTATGGAGACGTTAGGAGAATATTCTCCAGGAGGAGCAGCGATTACTGCTTATTTAAAAGTGTATCAAGGCTATTCCCTAGCAGATTTATGGGGGCAGCTGAAGGCTATCCTTCTGTTTTCTGTTACATTGCTTTTGATTAGTATCATTATCTTAAAGAAAAGAGGGGGGATACGATGAATGCAGTACTATGGGGGAAATGTAAGAAATTTATGAGAAATCCAGGTGGATTTATTATAACATCTCTGATATGTATCCTATTTGCTTATTTAGTCGGCATCTCTTCCTTCACAAAAGTAGAGGTACCGATTTTTACAGACCAGTCGGAAAAAGCAAATGATATTGTAAAAGTATTAAATAAAAGTGAGAGTTATTCGTTTGTTCCTTATTCCAAAGAAGAAGTAGAGGAACAGTTAGCTGAGGGAAAAACGGATGTAGGGGTTTCCTTAAAGGAAGATATGTATACGATTTTCAGAGTGGCCGAAACGTCCAATGTATTAATGGTCCAAAATTATCTTCACACCTATTATTATAATATGCTTAAGGAGCAAGCATTAATCAATGCATCAGCGAATAAAGAAGAAGCAGAAAGGGTGCTTGCTAGTAATAAAGAAACACCGATAATTCCCGTGTCAAATGAACAAGCGCTAACAGAAGAAGATACTAGTTACAGTCAGTCACTGCAGGCATTATTTGGTTTCACTTTATTTTTCTGCATATATACTGTCTCTTTTACGGTAATAGAAATATTGAGAGATAAGCAAAATGGGATATGGGATCGATTCATCTTGTCATCAACATCGAAAGCACAAATCTATTTTGGACATTTATTATTCAGCTTTTTAATAGGCTATTTGCAAATAATAATGATCTTCCTTCTTTTTAGATATGGGTTAAATATTGATTTTAATGGACATTTTTATTTAGTGTATGTATTAATCATTCCCTATTTATTTTCGATTGTGGCTTTAACGATTCTACTTACTGGCTTAGTAAAAACAGCAAGTCAGTTCAATGCAATTATTCCATTGGTGTCGGTTAGTTTTGCTATGCTTGGCGGAGCATATTGGCCAATCGAAATCGTTACATCCAAAGTAATGCTTCTTTTATCCAAATTTATTCCGATTACTTATGGGATGGAGCTATTAAAAAAAGGCATTATTGAAAGTGCGTCTTGGATGGAAATCGTCATACCAGCAGGAGTTCTTTGTTTAATGGGGACAGTTATGTTAGGAATAGGCATTCAGTTGATTGAAAAAAGGCATGTTTAGTAATGTTTTTGATGGAATATTTAGAAAAAACAAATAATGTTGTATAATAAAGGAACAATTACAAATTGATGGAAAGGTGGGTGGAAATGCTTGCTAAGGAAAATAGTAAAAGGATATTTATATGTTGTCGTTCTTCCTCTTACATTTTTAATCTCCATTTTGTTTGAACCAAGTGGCAACCTCGTTAGAATAACCAATGACACAATTAGAGATATGTAGACGGGAATAATTTTGTTAAGTATCTGCATCTATCGGCAGGTGCTTATTTCTTTAAATATGGGGAAACTTTCCCTTCTATCAAAAGCGACGATTTAATCAAGAATTTACTTATATGCAAAGGAGTATAAAGGAGTTTACATGAAAAAAATTTATATCATTTTAGCAACCTTAACAATTGAAACAGTGATAATATGGTTTGCATCCTCTTTACTACAATGGAAATTTGTCGATACCATCTTTTTAGGCAGTTTAGTGCTTTTTGGAATTGTTTATCTTCTGCGTTTATACATTCATCAAACGAATGCAGCGTTTAATGCAAATATTGCAGGCTGGACATGGGAGGAAGCAGGAATTGGTCCGTTTCGTTTTCGTGTGTCGCCAGTTATTCTTGGACTGATTCTCTATATAATAATTAGTTTTTTTGTCACTTTTGTAACCTATTATTCTTATTTTTTTTAGCAAATATATAAGAAAGGAAGGGGAGATTAGGAAGGAGGTTTTTTCCTTTTTTTCAAGAATGGTAGAAAAAGAGATACGTAGGAAGGAGCAAATGAAATGATCGATGAAGAAATCGTTACAATAAAGAATTTGCGAAAAAACTATGGAGCGAAGGAAGTTCTAAAGGGAGTGGATTTACATGTTTATCGAGGAGAAATTATTGGATATATAGGTCCAAACGGTGCGGGAAAAAGTACTACGGTGAAAATTATCCTCGGTATAGAGGGAAATTATTATGGAGAAGTAATGCTTTTTGGGAAAAATATTAAGGAAGATTCAATTGAATATAAGCGGAAAATTGGTTATGTACCTGAAATAGCAGAGGTATACGATAATCTGACTGCGTATGAGTATGTTACCTTTATCGGTCAGCTATATGGAATGAGTGCTGATTTTGTTGATTATAAGGCAAAAAGATTAATGGAATTGTTTGGAATAGGAGAGGTATATCATTCTCGTATCTCTTCTTATTCAAAAGGGATGCGTCAAAAGCTATTAATTATTTCAAGTGTTTTGCATAATCCAGATATTCTTTTTCTAGATGAGCCAATCAATGGACTTGATGCGAATAGCGTGATGGTGTTTAAGGAAATTCTTGCTCAGTTTGCATCAAGTGGAAAAACAATATTTTATTCTTCACACATAATGGACGTAGTAGAAAAAATAAGCAGTCGGATTATTTTATTGAACGATGGAAAGATTATGGTAGATGGAAGCTTCAAAGAATTACAAACGCAAAATGAACAGGGAAGCTTGGAAGGAATCTTTAATCAACTAACCGGCTTTAACAATCATAAAGAAATTGGTGAATCTTTTGTATCTATTGTGCAAGAGGTGCAGTCATGAAGGACTTTACTATTTTAAAATTTATTGATCATTTTAAAGGATTATTTTGGAAGATAGGCATCGATTATCCCGTGTTAAGAACGATCTTACAAGTGAAATTGACAATGGACCAACGGAAGCTTCCCACTGTTTTCTCACAGGCTAATCAAAAAAAAGAAAAGAAAGAAGATAAATACGCCTATATAAAATCGTTATGGCTGTATGCTTTTATGGGGTTAATTCTAATTCCATTAATGGCTTTCGGCGATAATTATTTATTTCAAATGAGCGTTTCCTTTGGAATTATATTATTTCTCATCATGACCTCGATGATTTCCGATTTTTCTGGTGTTTTATTAGATATTCGGGATAAACATATTTTACATACGAAACCAATTAATAGGCGCACCATTAATACAGCAAAAGTATTACATATAATGATTTATCTCTCTCAATTGACGATTGCTATTACACTTATTCCTTTAGTTGTAAGTCTCCTTAAACAAGGAATTATCTTTTTTCTTATGACAGTTGTTTTACTTATTTTAGCAAATTTATTTATTGTTGTTATTACGGCATTGCTATATTTAGCTATCCTTCGATTTTTTGATGGGGAAAAGCTAAAGGATATGATTAATTACGTACAGATTGGTTTGTCTATTGTCATTATGATCGGATATCAGGTTGTCATTCGAAGCTTTGAATTAGTTGATTTAAATATTGTGTATCAAGTGCACTGGTGGCATGTTTTCTTTGTTCCAATGTGGTTTGCAGCACCATATGAGTGGATATTGAATGGCAATATTGAGACGATGATTATTCTGCTTGCTGCTCTTGCGATTATTTTACCGATTGTTGCAATTATCATTTATGGAAAGCTAATTCCTAGCTTTGAGAAAAATTTAGAAAAGTTAACTAGCCAAAGTAAAGCGAAAAAGAGCAAAGTCTCAAAACTGGGAGAAATACTAATCACGCTTTTTATTCGTAGCCGGGAAGAAAAAGCATTCTATCATTTTACTGGGCAAATGATTAGCCAAGAAAGGGATTTTAAATTAAAGGTATATCCGTCATTAGGTTTTTCAATCGTTATTCCCTTTTTATTTCTTTATAGCGGAACGAATTTGGGTGATATTTCATTTGCAACTAGTTCCTCGTATTTAACGATTTATTTTACGATGATCAATATTCCAACCATTATTTTTATGATGAGGTATTCAGGGAAATTTAAAGGTGCATGGATTTTTACGATTCTTCCAATAGCTGATTTTTCTATGTATTATAAAGGTGCATTAAAAGCGGTAATGATTAAACTATACTTACCAATCTATTTTTTATTAAGCATTGTATTTTTGTTTTTGTTTGGCATTCGGATTATTCCTGATTTGTTAGTGGTCTTTATCTCTGCTTTTCTCTATGCGGTTATTTGCTATCAATTACTAGATAAAGAAGTGCCTTTTTCCATGTCTTTCGATTCAGGAGCGAATCAGCAAAGCTGGAGGTTATTTCTACTGCTGCTTCCACTGCCGATTTTAGCAGGAATTCATTATATCAGTATATCGCTTCCTTTTGGAGTTTATATTTATGGCATATTGCTTTTCTTTATTAATCTTATAGTCTGGAAAAATATGCAAAGAAAAAAAGTATCTATTTAAACCACATTTCCTAAAAGCCTTTTTCTGCAGAGGAATAGGAAGACAATACAAGCGTTACTTGCTTAGAAATAATATAAGAGGAGCGATAACAAAATGGAAGAGGAACAATTAAAAGTATTTGATGAAAACAGAACACCAATAGGAATTGCAGCTCGTAGCGAAATACATAAAAAGGGATTATGGCATGAGACATTTCATTGCTGGATTGTATCGGAGCAGGATGAACAATTGTACCTCTATTTGCAAATTAGAAGTCCTTTAAAAAAGGATTATCCGAATCTTTTAGATATAACGGCTGCTGGACATTTGTTAGCACATGAAGAGGCTAAAGATGGTGTAAGAGAGATGGAAGAAGAAATTGGTATAAGTGTAGAAAGGGATGAGCTAATCTTCTTAGGTGTTTTCCATTATGAAATGAATAATGGAGATATTTTGGACAAGGAATTTGCTCATACTTTTTTATATAAAAGAAATATAGATTTTAAAGATTTTAAATTGCAGGAAGAGGAAGTAGCTGGCATCGTTAAAACCAGATTAGCAGATTTCTATGCATTATGGAAAGGAACAAGTCAAGTAATCGAAGTGAACGGATTTGAAGTGAGTGAAAATGGAGAAAGATTGAAGATTCATCGTATGGTTGGTAGAGATAGCTTTGCACCTCATCCAATTTCTTATTATAATCAGTTGACTCAAGCCTTGAAGGAGAATTTATAAAGAGGAGCAGTTATTTTGGAAACAAAGTAACTGGCGTTAATGTAGCGAGAAAGAGAATTTACATATTAATGGTTATCATCTGTATTAAATATGGGCGATGAAGGAAGTAGGAGAGAAAGTAAATGGTCCATCTCTTAGTTAATTCTTCTCTAAGAAAAGGAGGAAGAGCGGTATGAATAATCGTAAAACCATTTACTTGATTCGCCATTGTGAGGCAAATGGACAAAAAGCTGATGCTGAATTAACCTCAAATGGGAGGAAACAAGCAATTGCGTTAGCTGGTTTGTTGGAAGACAAGGAAATTCAATTTATTTTATCTAGTACGTATTTGCGTGCCTATGAATCTATTAGACCGTTAGCAGAAAGGCTTCGATTAACCATTCATAAAGAAGAAAGGTTAATTGAGAGAAAGCTAAGTGACAAAAATTTGGATGATTGGCTTTTGCTATTAGAAGAATCCTTTACAAATCTAGATATCAGATACGAAGGTGGTGAATCGAGTAGACAAGCGATGGATAGAGGTATCGCTGTTGTAAAAGAATGTCTGCAAAGAAAGGAAACAACATTTGCTATTGTTACACATGGTAATTTGCTTTCTTTAATATGGAAATATTTTGATCAAACAGTAGGTTTTAAGGAATGGAGGGAGCTTGCGAATCCCGATGTTTTTCAAATAGCTTACCAACAAGAGAGTATAAGAATAAATCGAATATGGGGGGAATAAATTTTGGTTGAACAGAAATACTTTCATCGACCATTTGGAGTATATGGAATTCTTGTAGAAAAGGATAGATTGTTAGTTATTCATAAGAAAAGGGGACCTTATGCCAATCGTTTTGATTTGCCGGGAGGGAGTTTAGAACCAGCTGAAAGTCTAGCTATTGCCATGCGGAGAGAGTTTTTAGAAGAAACTGGCGTAAAAATCGAAATCGAGAATCAACTCGGAATGGCTGACTTTATGTTTCCGTGTAAATGGAGAGAATTTACCCATATTCACCATATCGCAGCCTTTTACATGGTTAGAAAAGTTGGGGGAGAAATTTCAGTACCAGAACAATTTGAGGGTCAAGATTCTTTAGGAGCAGAATGGGTTGCTTTAGAGGATATTTCTATTAACAATGCTTCTCCCCTTGTGTTAAAGGCAGTGGAATGGATAAAAACAGGATCAATCGGATTAGAAGTAACATGGTTTGAAGAATGGGAAGTGAAAAAAACCTTCCATATATAAGGGAAAAAAGGAGTGTACATATGATTATTAGAAAAGCCAAGATGGAAGACGCCGAAGAAATTGCGAAAGTGCATGTAGATAGTTGGAGAACTACTTATAAGGGAATTGTTCCCGATTCCTATTTAGAGACACTTCATTATGAGAAACGAGAAGAAATCTGGAGAACCGCTATCCCGACAGGAAATGTCTTTGTTGCAGAAAATGAAGAAGGTAGGATTGTGGGGTTCGCAAATGGTGGAAAGGAAAGAAGTGGTCAATATCCAGGTTACGATGGAGAGCTTTACGCCATCTATCTATTGGAAGCCTATCAAGGAAAAGGAATTGGCAGTACGCTCGTGAAAAAGGTTATTGAGTATTTAAAAGAAAAGGGCATTAATAGCATGATTATTCTTGCATTAGAGGATAATCCAGCCTGTACGTTTTACGAAACGCTTGGTGGAAAAAGAATGGGAACAGAAGAGCTAGAAATAGGTGGCAAGGAGTTTACTGAAGTTGTTTACGGATGGAGATTGGAATAATAGTGTGAAAAGACCTTTTCATGAATTGGAGTGTACTTGAAAATGTTTCTTTTAGCCCACAGTACGACTCCTATGGGAGAGAATTGGCGCGCCCTAGTAAGTCGTGCTGTCGCTTTGGAAAACAGATGCAAATTCCCAAATTAAACAACTTGCCACTATTTATTTTTTCTAAAGGAAGGTTTTATCAAGAAGACAGCTTCTCGACAATCATTCTTTTTCCGGTATTTAAGGTGAATTCAAAGCGGTCCGTTATTTTTTCATTATAGAAAAAATGGTGATTTACACTGCAGAGCCCTTCCTCATTATCAAAAATCATCATATTTACACCATTCTTGCGCTTTTCGTCTTTTAAAAAAGTAAGATGATTATAGCAGTAAATACAATCATAAATAGAGAACTTCATCGAATTTAAAGTAGTTATAAATTGATGAAAGCTATCATCATTTAAATCATCTAATAATTCTTCTAAGGCAAACACAAGATGCTTTCTTATTCGTATAGGATCTTCGTGCTTCAGAAAATGAATAGAGCCAGAGACATTCACTTTGCCATCCTCTAGAAGAATTCCCTTTCTCCAACGATTTAAGGACTGAATCTCAATTTCTTGATGCAAATATTCATCAAGCATGGATGCGTCCTCTGTTTCTTCATCAAAAAAAATCCACTGATTATTTATATATTCTACTGTACCTTTCGTAAAGGCACGTGTTTGAAATTCAATAAGTTTTAATCTATGCTGATTGTTCATTGTAAACCTCCCAAAGATTACACGCTCATAAATTCTTTTTAGACAGATAAACAAAATTTTATAACTAATCTTTCTTTTTCCTTCATTTAAATATTGAAAACGATTAATTTATCCTTTTTGAGTGGATCCTGAGATAAACCTAATATAAACCTGATATGGACAAATAACCATTTTTATTCTGATGCATAGAATACCTCATACTGATTGATTGGTATCTAATCATAAGTTCCACGAAAGAAAGGATGATAATCATGTGTGGAATAACAGGTTGGGTTGATTACAAAAAAGATTTAAGAAACGAGTCGGTAATTTTATCCGCTATGGCAGAAACATTGGCAAAAAGAGGACCTGATGATACAAATATTTGGACTGCGTTACATGCTGGGTTCGGGCATAAACGATTAGTGGTAGTTGATCCGTTAAATGGTATTCAACCAATGACAAAAGAAAAACAAGGATTTCATTACACTATTTGCTACAATGGTGAATTGTATAATACAGAAGACATAAGAAAAGAATTACTAATAAAAGGATATTCATTCCAAGGTCATTCTGATACAGAAGTTTTACTAACTTCCTATATAGAGTGGGGAGAAGAATGTCTGCAGTACTTAAATGGGATATTTGCCTTTGCTGTTTGGGATGAAAAGCGAAATTCTTTATTTATTGGAAGAGATCGTTTAGGAGTAAAACCACTATTTTACGCTGAAGTGGGATCTAGCTTTATCTTTGGCTCTGAATTGAAAGCATTGCTTGCTCATCCAAATGTGAAGTCAGAGTTGGATAGAGAAGGGTTAGCAGAAGTATTTGCGCTTGGACCTTCTCATACACCAGGGAGCGGTATCTTTAAAGGGATTAAAGAGCTTCGACCAGGGCATGCATTAAAGTTTACACAGGATGGCTTGAAAGTATGGCGTTATTGGAATGTGAAAAGTGAAGAACATACAGATACATTTGATGAAACGGTTGAAAAAGTTCGATTCCTTTTTAAAGATGCGGTTACTAGACAATTAGTATCAGATGTACCATTAAGTACTTTTCTGTCAGGTGGAGTGGATTCTAGTGCCATTACAGCCATTGCATCTATGGACTATGCGAAAAATGGGAAAGGGCCGCTTCACACCTATTCCATTGATTATGAAGGCAATGATAAATTCTTTAAAGCAAATGAGTTCCAACCGAATTCTGATGGTGTTTATATAAAAAAAATGACAGATACGTTTGGAACTATTCACCATAATTGTGTTATCACCCAAGAGACGTTAGCAGACTTTTTGCATGAGGCAGTAACGGTAAGGGATGTTCCTGGTATGGCTGATGTTGATTCCTCCCTTTTATGGTTCTGTCGAGAAATAAAGAAGGATTTTGTCGTTAGTTTATCTGGGGAATGTGCAGATGAAATCTTTGGTGGCTATCCATGGTTTAGAAGAGAGGCTGATTTGCAAAGAGGAGGCTTCCCATGGATGAGATCCATTCAAGAACGACAAAACTTATTGAAGGATTCATGGAGCAATAAATTACAATTAGAAGATTATATGATGGATAAATATAATCAGACCATTGCTGAGACACCTAAATTAGCCGGAGAAAGTAAAGAGGATGCAAAACGCCGAGAGTTATTTTATCTCAATCAACTATGGTTTATGACCACTTTATTAGAGCGTAAAGACAGAATGAGTATGGGAGCAAGCCTAGAGGTACGTGTTCCATTTGCTGACCATCGCTTAGTCGAATATGTGTGGAATGTACCTTGGGAAATGAAGAATTATATGGGAAGAGAAAAAGGATTGCTACGAAAAGCATTAGAAGGAATTCTTCCAGATGAAGTACTTTATCGCAAGAAAAGTCCATATCCTAAGACGCATAATCCGATTTATACAAAAACAGTAACCGATATGCTAAAGACGGCACTAACGGATAAAAGCTCTGCTTTATATGAATTCTTTGATAAAGAGCGACTTTCAGAAATTATCGAAACAGAGGGCTCGGCATTTAAAGAACCATGGTTTGGCCAACTCATGACAGGACCACAATTGCTTGCACACTTAGTACAAATCCACTATTGGTTCAAAGATTATAATATTAATATTGTTGAGTAAGAAAACTAAAAAATCCCTAGAATGACGATTCGATCGTACTATCTAGGGATTTTTTTCGTTTTATCATGGAGTGGGGCATTGCCTTTATTTATAAACTTTTTAATTAGTAGGACAAATAAGAGGAAGCACGGGAAAGCAAATTGTAACGGTAAATATAATAGATATGGAACAGCTACAGCGCCTTCTTTAACATGGTCGTTAATTTCCATACTAATGAAAATAGAAAACATGGAAATAATACAGACGATAGGTATTACAAAATAACGATATTGGTATTTAAAAATATATTCTAACCCCTTTAATCCCCCATAGATGAAGACCGAACTTTTGATTACAATTCCTAACATAATAATAAAAACAGCAAGCGCATCAATTCTCTCAAGGAAGTTCCCAATAGAAATGAGTCTTGTCGTACTTAAAAGTGGAAATGTTGCTCTTGAAGCAGTAGTTATCCCTAAGGATAACGTAATAATTAATGTAGCAATAGTAAGCAATATCCCGGATACGGCTACTGAATATATAACAGATTTCTTACGCATTTTTAAGTTGGAAATATGAGGGAATACGCATGTCATCACAATTAATTCTCCATATGGTCTACTTACTTCAATTGGAAACATAGACTCGATTACTGGTAGTATTCCTCTTGCTAATACTGGTTGAATTTTTGTGAAAGAAATATTTTCACTTGCAAATAAGAAAATAATCAGCAGGAGAAGAAACAAGGCAGAATAAGGTGTGAATATTTCCGTTGTTCGTCCTAAGATTTCAATCCCTAAATACAAAATATAGCCAATTATAAACATTAAAGTTATAACTATGATTTCAATAGGAGTCAATGGAAGAATAAAGGTAGATGTTAATTCTCCAAAATCCCTAATGGTTCTAGCGGCAAGATAAAAAAAATAAAGAGTATAGACAAGTGTAATAGGAATAGCAAGGAATCGATTGAACCCGTACTCAATAATTTCAAATAAATTCTTTGAAGGGACTAACTCATTTATATTAAGGAAAAAAGAGGTAATGATTAAGCCCGTAAAAGTCGACAGAAGTACAGTAATCCAGGCATCCTCTTTTGCGGTAATACCAAGTACTACAACAAGCGTAGTACCTAGGTTAAAACCAATAATAATGGCAAATAACTGACTTAACGATAGATTTTCTTTTAGCATGAAAAGGAATCTCCTAATTGGAAATATGTATATGCTTAAAGTAGTATTTGTTTCATTTACCAATAATATGCAAAAGAAGATGATTTTCGTAGCAATGGATTTAATGGAAGATATATGTTTATCTCGTACTTACGAGACACTACTGCAGAGTGAAGTAATTGGTTCAAAGAAAAAATCAGTGGGGGCTTTGCCTCACTGATTAAAGTTACACTAAGAAAATGAACATAATTTAACCAACTGGTTTTTCTTGTGTAATAGTTGGTTTAGACTGCTTTTGCAGTAAGAAAAAGAAAACACCGAACAAAACAAGTAATCCTCCAAACATTTGAGATAGAATTAATCGTTCATTTAATAGTAGTACAGCTAAAAGGGTAGCTCCAACGGGTTCTCCTAAAATGCTCATAGAAATAGTAGTGGCATTAACATAATTGAGTAACCAATTATTGATGATATGAGCGAGTGTCGGAACAATTGCAAGCAATATAAAAATCCCCCATTCTCTTCCAGAGTAACCAGTTAATACTTCACCAGCGATTACATTATAGATAGTTAATAAACAGGCAGCAAAAAAGAAAACCGTAAATGTATAAATCCAATGAGGCATTTTCTTAATAATGTTTTGACCAATTAATAAATAGCCAACTACTGCTATCACGCTCAAGAAGGAAAGAACATCTCCAATAATTGCATTGCTGTCTAGTCCAATATCCCCCCAGCCAATCATCATGGCGCCAATAATCGCAATGCCCATTGTCATAATAGCACTAGAAGTCGTTCTTTCTCGAAAGAAAATAAATCCGCCAAGAAGAGAGACGATAGGCTGAAGTGCCAAGATGATTGTAGAACTTGCTACAGTAGTAAATTTTAGAGAACTGAACCAAAGGGCAAAATGCAATGCCAAAAAAGAGCCTGAAAAGAATAAGAACGACCAATCCTTTTTGGATAGTTTTTTAAAATCATTTCTGTGTATGTATACCATGGGAATCATAAGGAGACAGGCAAGCCACATGCGATACATGCTTAATATAGTGGCAGGGGCATCCGACCATTTTACGAAAATCGCGGAAAAAGAGATAGCGATAATCGAGATAAGTAATGGAATCCCAATAGATTTTGATGATAATTGTTGATTCACTTTATTTCCTCCTGACAATTCAAACAATTCGATATAATAGTAAATATAGTACGTTCAAAGGCAGGAAACAATCATTATTTTTCATTTCTTGGAAAATAATTTAGCGAACAGGTATAAATAAGGTGTCCATAAGGAATTTCAATCATAATGGACACCTTATTTTAATAATAGTTAATCCTATCTAGCATGAATATATTCATAGTTCATATTAAAACGGAGAATACTACATTCATATGGTCCGAGTATTACAGCTAGATCATCTGATTCAGCAGCATATTCTTCTTCTGTTAATAATAGAGAGATTTTTTTTCCTCGTAATGGAAAGGGAAGTTGAAACTGTGCTTCTCTGTCACTCTTATTTATGACCGTTAAAAGGATTTCCCCCTCTTGTTTTGCATAATATGCTAAACAAGAATCAGCATTTGATAGGAAGAAAAAAGTACCACTATTGATGAGAAGAGAACTTTGTTTCCGCACTTGAATTAATTGCTTCACAAATTCTTTTAGCTTGCCATCATGCTTTTCTGTATCCCAAGGCATACACTTTCTACATCCCGGATCGCTGCCACCGCCTAATCCAATTTCATCTCCATAATAAATACAAGGAGTGCCAGGGTAGGTTAAGAGAAAGGTAAATAAAAGTTTCACTCGTTCTTTACGATAGCTGCATTCATGAATGATTCGAGGTGTATCATGGCTTCCAATTATATTGAATAATACGTTATTCACTGTACTTGGGTATGCTTGTAATGTTGTGGTCATATCCTCCATAAATTGTTGGGCCGAAATCATGTCATAGGCAAAAAATTGCAATGCTTTTGTTAGTAAAGGATAATTCATTACCGAGTCAAATTGATCGCCTCGAAGCCATGGCAGGGAATCATGCCAAACTTCCCCCAATATAAAGAGGTCTGGTTTTAATTCTTTCACAACAGATCGGAAGGACCTCCAGAAATCATGATCTATTTCATTGGCAACATCTAAGCGCCAACCATCAATATTACATTCTGTTATCCAATGTTTTGCAACATGTAAAAGGTATTCTTTTACTTCTTCATTTGCTGTATTAAATTTGGGCATTGCTTCATAAAAGCCAAATGTTTCATAATTTAAAGCGCTATTCTCTTTTAAAGGAAATTTATGTATATGGAACCAGTCTTTATAGCTCGAATTTTCTTCATTTTTTAAAACATCTTGAAACGGAGGAAAGTGATAGCCACAATGATTAAATACAGCATCTAGCATGACACGAATCCCACGGCTATGACATTCGTTTACGAGCTTTTTAAGCATTTCTGTATCGCCGAATTGTGGATCCACTTCTAGATAGTTAATGGTATCGTATTTATGATTGCTTTTTGCATGAAAAATAGGAGTAAGATAAATCCCCGTTATCCCAAGGTCAGAAAGATAGTCTAGAGAATCGATTATTCCTTGGAAATCGCCGCCGAAGAAATTCCATAATCCAGGTTCTTCTTGTCCCCATGGAGCAGTGTCCCTTGGATTTAAGGAACTATTCCCATTTCGAAATCTTTCTGGGAATATTTGATACCAGATAGTTGTTGAGACCCATGAAGGAGGAGAAAAAACGTCTCTCTGGTGAAGATAGGGCAAACAAAAATAATAGCCCGCATCTTCGGGAACAAAGGGGAAGAACCCTTTTTCGGTATAGGTTATTTGTTGTTCGTTATCTCTTATAATAAAGCCATAACGAATTCTTTTTTTATTAGAAATAGTGCAATGCCAATAATCAAAAAGAGAATCAGTTCCGCTTTTTTCCATCATCATTCGGTGGGAGACCCAATTATAGTCAATCATTTCATATTGGTCACCATAAATTATTTCGATTTCATTCACATTTGCTCGTTTTGTCCGAATACGGATATGGAGGGTATCCCCATCTTGTAAATAACAGAAATTATCGCCACTTCGATGATAAATTGAGGCTAAATCAATCATTTTTCACACTCCCTTTACGTTATTTCTCTTTGCAACTAGTCTTGACAGATTAGAACGTTTTTAAAAGGGAGGTGTTACTCGTTTTCCTATTAAAACCACCGCTCACTAATTGGAAGTGAGCGGTGGATTTCTCTTCTTGTATTTCGAAAGGGAGAGGGGGATTACCCGTTAACGATAGTTCCACCATTTACGTGAAGAACCTGTCCCGTAACATATGTGGAATCATTACTAGCTAAATATACGTAAGCTGGCGCAAGTTCACAAGGTTGACCAGCACGTTTAAAAGGAGTATTTGCGCCAAAAGATGCAACCTGCTCACTATCAAAGGTAGAAGGAATAAGTGGAGTCCAAATAGGGCCTGGCGCTACTCCATTCACGCGAATACCTTGTCCAGCAAGAGACTGTGATAAGGAACGAGTAAACGCGGTAATTGCTCCTTTTGTAGATGAATAATCGATTAATGTTTCATTCCCTTTATAGGCAGTGATGGACGTCGTATTGATAATCGTATCACCTTGTTCTAAATGTGGTAAGGTCGCTTTTGTTAAGTAGAACATAGAAAAGATATTTGTACGAAATGTTTTTTCTAATTGTTCAGCAGTTATATCCTGTATACTCTGCTGTGGATGTTGTTCCGCGGCATTATTCACTAGAATATTCACTTTCCCAAATTCAGAAACGGTTTTTTCTACAATTGTTTTACAGAAGCTCTCCTCACCAACATCGCCAGCAAGTAATAAACATTTTCCCCCTTCTGCCTCGACTAGTTCTTTTGTCTTTTGGGCATCATCATGTTCATTTAAGTAAACTACTGCTATGTCAGCACCTTCTTTTGCATAATAAATCGCTACAGATCGACCAATTCCACTATCGCCACCAGTGATAATTGCAGCCTTTCCTTTTAATTTTTCTGAGCCCTTGTATGCGGGATCGACATCTTTCGGCATAGGATTCATTTCTGTCTGAATACCAGGTTGCTGATCCTGATGCTGTGGGGGAAAGGTTTGTTGTAATTGTTCATTATTACTATTACTCATATCAATCACTCCTTCTATTTTTGTTCATGTTTACTTATTTTTCCCAAATCCTCTCATATAAACATGGAAAAAATAGGGTAGGAGTGAATAAAAAAAAGATGGCACCAAATTAGGCTGCCATCCAACTAGTTAGCGATAATTGACAAATTGCACATCAATTGTAATTTTTGATTCATCTTTCACTGCTGCAATAATTTTTTGTAAATCATCACGGCTTTTAGCAGTTACACGGATTTGATCGTCTTGCTGTTGCGTTTTCACTTTTAATCCACTGTTTTTAATTAAGGCATTAATTATTTTAGCATTATCCTTATCAATGCCTTGGATTAATTTCGCTCTTTGGCGAACGGTCCCGCCTGAAGCACCTTCAATTTTGCCATAATCTAAGTTTTTAATAGGAATGCCGCGTTTAAACATTTTGCTAATAAGGACATCCTTCAGCTGTTCTAATTTATATTCATCATCTGAAACAAGAACTAATTCTTCTTTGTCCAATGTAACATTACTCTTGCTTCCTTTAAAATCATAACGATTTTGGATTTCCTTCATCGCAAGCTGTACTGCATTTGTTACCTCAGAAAAATCAACTTTCGATACAATATCAAATGAGCTTTCTTTCGCCATAATTACCTCCTGGTTTTGGGAACCTAACACTAATTCTAAGCATTTCTAGCGCAAATTCCATTTCTTTTATGTTTGTATTATAGTAAAATATAGCAGTTGTAACAACTTTAGGCATGGAATATTCACTAAATAGGGAATAATTATGATAAAAGAATATAGATGAAAAGTTGAATAGACAAGAAATAAAGGAGGAAAACAAATGTCGTTAAGAGATTATATGGGACGTGTAGAAATATTAACCGTTGCAAGAATAGCATCTTTCGGATACTTTTTAACGTTAGAAGAGGAAGACGAAGATGTACTTTTACATTTTAGTGAAACAGATCAAAAATTCGAAGAGGGCGATGAAGTACGCGTTTTTATTTACAGTGATTCACAAGGTAGAGCGTGCTCTAGTACATTTATCCCTACTATAGCTGTTGGTAAATATGATTGGGTAAAAGTAACGGATCGTAAAGAAGGAATTGGCTGCTTCTTTGATATTGGCTTGAAAAAGGACATGTTATTAGGCGAAGATGACTTACCAGTTCATGAAGAGGTTTGGCCAGAAGTTGGAGACATGTTATATATTACATTAAAGGTAAATAAAAATAATTATTTATATGTAAAACCTGCGACAGATCCAATTATTGAAGAAATGTCAACAAAGGCAACAAGAGCAGATTTTAATAAAAACATTCATGGCTATATTTATCGAACAGCAAAAGTTGGAAGCTGGATTTATACAGCAGAAGGCTTTAAAGGATTTATTCATGAATCAGAGCGAGGCCAAGAACCAAGATTAGGGGAAAAGGTTAATGGTCGTATTATCGACGTTAAGCTAGACGGTACAATTAATGTCTCGTTATTACCAAGAAAAGAAGAAGCACTCGATAAGGATGCACAGCAAATTTTGGATTATTTAATTATGCGTAAAGGGGCAATGCCTTATGGAGATAAGAGCATGCCTGAGGACATCAAAGAGCGCTTTAATTTAAGCAAAGGATCGTTTAAACGAGCGCTTGGAAAGCTAATGAAAGAAAAGCAAGTGTATCAAGAAGAAGGCTGGACGTATTTGAAGGAAGATAGTGAAAAATAATTAATAATAAATGAGATGGGTGCATTCCAAATTTGGAATGCACTTTTTATATAAGCCATTTAGAGTTAAAGCAGAACGCAGTATGGAAAAGTAACAGAGGAGTGTTTTCTAAGCCCACTAGAGCAGAAATCCGCATGGAAAGGTAACAGAGAATCGCTCTCTACGCCTTTCTTAACAAAAAACAGCATCAAAAGGTAACAAACAAAGAAACCATAAATCCCCACACCAACAACAAAACATATCAAAAGAGCTGCCAATCCCATTGACAGCCCCTCCATAGCAATATTATAAATGATCTGTTTTTTTGCTATATTGATGTTTACCGTTTTTGCGGTTCTTTTCGCGCATCATGTTCTTTTCATGACGCAATGCATTATTGTCTTTTGCTTTTTTATCATTATCAGAAGTATGTGGCATAAAAAAATACTCCTTTCAGCATCAACTTTTGTTCAAGAGAACATTGATAGTATGAGTGAAAGGAGTAAACTTTATTCTCGTGAAAGCTGTTATTCTGAAACTTTATTTAAGAAGAATATAGCAATCGTTCCAGCACCTGTATGAGAACCAACAGAGGCACCAATAGAAGAAATAAATACTTCTTTTGGGTGGAATTTTTCTACTATCATTTCTTTCACTTCTAAAGCTGTTGCTTCATCATCTGCGTGGCTTATGGCAAATACTTGTTGATCTAATTTATCGCCACGCTCGCCAATTAGTTCGATCATTCTGCGCAGGAGCTTCTTTTTGCCACGAATTTTTTCAAGAGGAACTAGTTTTCCATCTTCTACATGCAGTAAAGGCTTTATGTTTAGTAATCCACCAAGAAATGCAGAGGCTTTTGAAACACGTCCACCCTTTGCTAAGTATTCTAAATCCTCCACTGTAAATAAGTGCTCCATATGCTCGCATAAGAACTTTAGTCGTGGTATAATTTCACTTACGTCTTTACCTTGATCGCGGAGTTTTACCGCTTCTTGAACGACTAAACCAGCACCTAATGATGCACATTTAGTATCAATAATCGTAAGGTCGAAGTCAGGATATTCTTCTTTCACTTGCTCTGATATCATTACTGCTGTTTGGTACGTTCCAGATAATTGCGAAGAAAATGCAATATATACAGCTTTTTCATTATTTTGAGCTAATGCTGTAAAAACATCTTTAAATAATGCTGGAGAAACTTGTGATGTTTTTGGAACTTGTCCACTGCGAATAGCATTATAGACAGTGTTTGGTTCTATTGATTTTAAATCCTCGTATTCTTTACCGTCTAAATTAACTTTTAGCGGTAATAGTGTAACCTCATGATTCTCATAATAGGATAGAGGTAAATCACTCGCACTATCTGCTAGGATTTTAAAAGTCATATTCATTCCACTTCTTTCTTTTTTTTATAAAAGCATATGGTAATTGGAGTACAGTTATGATGAATAACAATAATCTCTGTGAAAATGCCTTGTTTTTGTTAACAAGGCATACTTATTTGTAGTTTATAAAATTTTAAGAGAAAAAACAATGAATAGTAAATGCAAAAATAGTAAAAATTACTATATATCGTAATGGAGGATACATATGTATTGGTTATTAACAAAAAAATTAGTCGTTGTAATTTTCGGAGCATTATTAAATGCTATTGCCATGAATTATTTTCTTATACCTGCTGATGTGTACGCAAGTGGCTTTGCAGGTGTAGCTCAGCTTGTATCAAAAGTAACGCCAATTTCTACTGGGATATTATTATTTATTCTCAATGTTCCAATTGCTATACTTGGCTGGATAAAGGTAGGAAGATCATTTACCTGTTTTAGTTTTTTAAGTGTAGTTTTTATGTCTTTGTTTATGGAGATCATTCCAGTAACAAGCTATTCACATGATATTTTGTTAAATGCTGTTTTTGGTGGGGTTATAGCGGCTGTTGGCGTTGGTTTAACGTTAAAGTGGGGGGCATCGACCGGTGGAATGGATATTATTGCTATGATTCTTTCGCGTGTGCAAGATAAGCCAGTCGGTACCTATTTCTTTATATTAAATGGTGCGATAATCATAACAGCTGGTGCTATGTTCGGTTGGGAAAAAGCGTTATATACGTTAGTAAATCTCTATGCTGCAACAAAGGTGATTGATACGATACATACAGCGCATCAAAAATTAACCGTAATGATTATAACAAAGAAAACAGAAGAGCTAAAGGTTGCCATCCATGAAAAATTAGTTAGGGGTATTACAATTCTGCCGGCAAGGGGAGCATTTTCTAATGAACCTAAGGAAATGCTAATGATTGTTGTGACACGATATGAACTATATGATATTGAACATGTCATTAAGGAAGTGGATCCACATGCATTCACCAATGTTGTGCAGACGACAGCGGTACTCGGTTTCTTTAGAAAATCATAATGGAGGTTGTTCATTTGAAGAAAATAATGGCGGTTGTTTTATGTGTTATTATTAGTGGATTTATTCCATATATATCGACAGCTGCATCAGCGAATTCTAATAAAGAACAAGTCACAGTACAAAATTTATCTGTTAGTGGTACGAAGGGAAATTATGTCGTGAAAGGAATATTTGCTGAAGGTAAAGACGTGTATTATACAGTTGAGGACGGTCATAATGAATTAATTCCAAAAAAGAAATTGCCATTAAGCAACCATAAATTTTCACTGGAAATTCATTTAAATAAGGAAGAACTACCGAAAAATGGAACAATAATTTTATATTTTTCGGTAGAGGGAAAAGAACCATATTCAGTAGTATTAGAAACCTTTTCCTGATTAAATAATTTTAAAAGCTGCCCTATAAAGGCATGTCTCCCAAGCATTTTCTTTGTGTAAGCTTGTGAAGAGTTACCTTTATATGGACAGCTTTCTTTTATTAGTGTGTCTGCAATTCATCCAGCTCTTTTTGTAATTCTGCTAACTGTTGCTGTTCGGCTATTGTAGTATTAGCGTAAGCAGAGCTAATCGCATTCTTTGCTTTATCAACTAATCCTGCTACGTCATTGCCATTTGCATATTTTGCTACCTCAACTGCTTGTCTTGCTTCTTGAAAAAGTCTATTTCCCATTTTATTCTAATCCTCCATGAGATTGGCTTTCATTTGACATTTTATAGCTCTCAGCTTCCGCATATGTCATATGATAAGGGATACGTTCGGAATGCTTAGATACGGAGTCTACTCCTTGTTGCACAAAGCGTTTCGATTTATTTCGTTTTCCCATTCATGATCCCTCCGAGTGTTAGAGTATAATTGGAAAGACAAAGAAGCGTATCATTTTCCTTTGAAACAGTAAATTACTGCTTCATTGATAGTATGAACGAAATGGCAGGGTTTAATGACGGTAAAGTTACCCAACTGTTAAAGGGCACGAAGATTTAAAGCTTCATTTAAATAAATGGCAATTCCGTCCTCTTCATTGGATAAAGTAATGTCATTGGCAAGCGATTTTAACTCATCTATTCCATTGCCCATCGCTACACCTTTACCAGCATACTCAATCATTTCAAAATCATTGTCTTCATCCCCAAATGCGATAATATTTTTTTGAGGGATTTGATAATAATCAGAAACTTTTTGAAGTCCAACTGCTTTATTAATTCCAGATTTAACAATTTCAATAACATGAAATGGATCTGCCCAACGTCGATGATCAATTAAATCTGCATGGACTTCAGATAAATGCTTGCGGATTGCAGGAACGTGCTCTTCTTCCGCGTGAATTAGGATAGAAGTTGGTGCTGCTTCTAAAAATTCCAGTAGATTTCCGATTGTGACTTTTGGATTACCTAAGGAAAAAATATCGATTAATTTTTCATCGTGATAATGATAGTAAACATCATCTATTACTTCCGCAATTATATTATGAAAAGGATAGTCATTGCATGCAGCGACAATATCACGGGCTGTTTTAATATCAAGGGGTGAATGATAAAAACCCCAACTTGTATCCTTTGGATGATGAATAAAAGCTCCGTTAAAGTTAACGATAGGAGTATGTAAATCTAGTTCATGATAAATTGCTTCGCTTGCGCGGAATGGTCTCCCAGTTGCAATCATCACTTCATGCCCATCTGCTATCGCCTTTTGAATGACTTTTTTTGTAAGGGGAGAAATAGTTTTATTATCTTTTAATAAGGTCCCGTCAAGGTCTAAGGCAATTAGGTGTTTTTCTGTCATAGTGTCTCCTTTAGTGTCAGTATAGTAATTTTAATTTCCATCATTGAGAGGGCGTAATTTTCGAAAAAAATGCCACTTCATGTTACACTTACTAATACATATAGAATATTATTACACTTTATTCGTTAATTCTACTTTTAGCTTGTTAAGTTATGTAAAATCAATGAAATAGAAGATATACTTCCTTTCTATTATTTACACTTTATTTTACATGAATCATTTATTTTTTCCAAAAAAGGAGGGTCGAGGGATGATTCTGGTTGAAAAACTACATATTGAAGAAATTCCTGTTTTGCATATTGTAAAAAAAGACCACTATGATCAAAAAAGACCATATATTCAATTTACACATGGATTCACAAGTGCAAAGGAGCACAATCTCCATTTTGCCTATCACTTAGCAGAGAAGGGATTTCGTGTAGTTCTACCTGATTGTATGTATCACGGGGAAAGAGAACAAGGATTGACTGCTATGGAATTAAATCTTCATTTCTGGAATATAGTAATGAAAACGATTGATGAAATGGAAGAGATAAAAAATTATTTTAGCAAGAAAAATCTTATCGATGAACATCATATTGGTATTGTTGGAACAAGTATGGGTGGGATTGTTACATTAGGTGCATTAAGAAAATATCCTTGGATTAACACAGCAGTAAGCTTAATGGGAATGCCATATTATGAGAAATTTGCTCATTATACCATTTCTGAAGTGAAAAAAAGAGGATATGAGCTCCCACTTAGCGACAGTGAAATCGAAGCACTCATTATGCAATTAGAAGAGCTAGACCTAAGTAAAGCACCTGAGAAATTGCAGCATAGACCACTTATGTTTTGGCATGGAAAAAAGGATGAAGTCGTACCTTATGCCTATTCTCATCAGTTCTATGAGCATATAAAGCCTTTGTATGACGAAGTACCAGATCGACTAGTATACCTTTCGGAAGAAAATACAGGTCATAAAGTAAGTAGAAGTGCTATGCTTAAAACAGTGGAATGGTTTGAAAAACATTTAGCTGCTGGATTGTAAAAAAGAGTGATTCAAATCCTTTTTTTAAATCATCGATATTTGTTATAGTGTAAATATAAAGAACTTCACTTGAGAAAATAATTCTTGAACATAAATTAATTTAAGGGGTGCCTTAGCATGAATGAAGAATTAAAAGATAGTATAATGGGTGCACTAGAGCTTGTTATTGATCCAGAACTTGGTGTTGATATTGTAAACTTAGGATTAGTTTACGATTTGGAGCTCAAAGAAGATGGCTTATTGGAAGTAACAATGACATTAACAGCAATGGGATGTCCACTTGCAGGAGTCATCGTTGATCAAGTAAAAGCAGCTTTAACGGATATTCCAGAAGTAAAAGAAACAGAAGTCAATATTGTTTGGTCACCTGCTTGGACAAAGGATAGAATGTCCAGATATGCAAAAATTGCATTAGGTGTAAGATAAGCAGCTATTTTTAAGAAGAAGGGAAACCTTCTTTTTTTCTTTGTTTTTAATATACTGTATATTGCGAAAAATGGTATGATAGAAAGATACAAGTGAACTTTTTGTGAATGTTTAGTAAAGGAGTGAGATTGAATATGAAGGATCAGTTAAATCGACCACTAAGAGATTTACGCATTAGTGTTATTGATCGCTGTAATTTGCGGTGTCAATATTGTATGCCTAAAGAAATTTTTGGTCCAGATTATCCCTTTCTTCCTCCAAGTGAGTTATTAACGTATGACGAGATAGAAAGAATCGCAAAGCTTTTTGTACAATTAGGAGTTGGAAAAATTAGATTGACTGGTGGAGAGCCATTGTTACGAAAGAATTTACCAGTACTAATTGAAAGACTTGTACAAATAGAAGGTCTTCATGATATTGCATTAACGACAAATGGGATTTTTCTTCCTAAATATGCTAATGACTTAAAGAAGGCTGGTCTTCAGCGTGTAAATATTAGTCTAGATAGTATCAATGATGAATTATTTGGTGAGATGAACGGAAGAAATGTAGGGGTCACTCCTGTTAAAAGAGGGATAGAGGCTGCAAAAAAAGCTGGTTTAGGAATTAAAATTAATATGGTAATTAAAAAAGGGATGAATGATTCAGAAATAATTCCAATGGCAACCTATTGTAAAGAGAATGAACTTGAACTTCGATTTATTGAATATATGGATGTTGGAAGTACGAATGGATGGAAAATGAAGGATGTTATTACAAAGAAAGAAATTTATAGGAAATTGCAAGAATCCTTCGAATTAGAGGCAGTAGAGGCTGATTACTTTGGAGAAGTAGCAAAAAAATATAAATACAAGGATTCCAATGTGTTAGTAGGATTTATTACATCTGTTTCTGAATCGTTTTGCTCAAGCTGTACAAGAGCAAGGTTATCGGCTAATGGGAATTTATACACATGCCTTTTTAACGGAAATGGCCATAATCTTCGTGATTTTATCAGACAAGGGGCAGATGATGCTGCTGTCAATGCTTTTATAAAAACCATTTGGGAAAATCGTAGGGATCGATATTCAGATGAAAGAACGGAAGAAACAGCGAAGCAACGAAAAAAAATAGAAATGTCCTATATTGGTGGATGAAGTGTAATCCATTAATAAATTCTTTTCAAAGGTGATAAATGTGGTAGAAAGAAGAACTCCGATATCTGTAAAAGAAGCTATTACTAGAGTAATGCAATTTGAAAAAGAGGGGGAAAAAGAAGAAGTATCCATTTATGAATGTAATGGAAGATTTTTAAGTGAAGATATTGTGGCGAATCAAGATGTTCCTTCTTTTGATCGTTCTGCATACGACGGTTTTGCGATTCGTTCTGTCGATGTAAAAGGAGCAAGCAAGGATAATCCAATTACCCTAGCAATTGTTGATGAAATAGGTGCAGGCCAAGTTTGTCAAAAGCGAATTGGTGAATGTGAAGCGGTTCGAATTATGACAGGTGCCATGCTTCCTAGTGAGTGTGATGCAGTAGTAATGTTTGAAGTCGTGAAAGAAGGCAGTGAAAATAATCAGCCCTATATAATAATTGATCATGAAGTAGAGAAAGGAAATAATCTTTCTTTTCAGGGGGAAGATGTGAAAAAGGGGAAACTGCTTGTCGGGAAAGGAACAAAAATTAATCCAGGGATTATGGCACTACTTGCTACCTTTGGTTATGAGAAAGTGCCTGTCGCTAAAAAGCCGATTGTAGGAATTTTTGCTACTGGAACAGAATTATTAGAAGTAGATGAACCATTAGAAAAAGGGAAAATTAGAAACAGTAATGCCTATATGGTAATGGCGCAAATAGAAAGAGCAGGAGCAACTCCTGTCTATTTTGGGAAATTACAAGATGTATTTACTGAAAGCTATGAGGCAATGAAAGAAAAGCTTGCATTAGTAGATATTTTAATTACAACAGGTGGGGTATCGGTAGGCGATTATGATTTACTTCCAGCCATTTATAAAGAAATGGGAGCTGAAGTGCTTTTTAACAAAGTGGCGATGAGACCTGGAAGTGTAACAACAGTTGTTCATCTAGATGGAAAACTTTTATATGGCCTATCAGGAAATCCTTCTGCTTGTTATGTTGGATTTGAAATTTTTGCAAAGCCAATCATTAGAAGATATCTATGTTCTCCTAAACCGCATTTACAATCCGCTCCTGCAATATTGGGAGAAGATTTTTTAACAGGGAATGCTTTCACCCGGTTTTTCCGTAGTACAGTTAACCGAGAAGTGGATGGATTATTACATACAGTACCAAGTGGAGTGGATAAATCGAATATCGTAACAAGCTTGGCTTTTGCCAATGCTTTAACAATCCTACCAAATAATACGACAGGCTATAAAAAGGGAGAAAAGGTAGAAGTACTTTTATTAGAAGAGGAAACTGGATCAGACTGGCCATGGAAATAACGATGGACATTTAGATTAGTCATTTTTTTCCTTCAAAGGAGGTGAATGGATGGAATTTAAGCAAATAAAACCAAAAAAGATTTACGAGGAAGTAGCGGATGCATTGTATGACGCAATTAAAAAGGGCAAATTTAAGCCTGGAGAAAAATTGGCGTCTGTTCAACAATTGGCTGAAACATTTCAGGTTAGCCGCTCGGCCATTAGGGAAGCATTAACTGCTTTAAAGGCAAAGGGATTAATTGATATGAAGCAAGGCGAAGGAACTTTTGTGAAAGCGTATCATCCAGAGGAAGTAGTGTTTTCTTTTCCACAGGCTGTTCTTATGAATAAGAAGGATGTTATGAACTTGTTAGAAGTAAGAAGAATGATTGAAACAGGAACTGCAAAAGCTGCTTCAAGAAATCGAACGGAGCAGGACTTAATAGGAATGAAAGCAGCGCTAGAAAAGATGCAAAGTGCAAATGGAGGAGAGGAGCTAGGAGAGACTGCGGATTTGGAATTTCATCTTGCTGTAGCTAAAGCAACGAATAATGCATTGCTTGTAAATCTATTGATGAATGTATCCGAACTAATGCAAGAAACAATGAAAGAAACGAGAAGAATTTGGCTATATTCTAGGCAGACAACGATGGCTCAGCTTTATAATGAACATTTGCTCATCTACCAGGCGATTTTCCATCAAGAGGAAGAAAAAGCAGTTAGTGCGATGCATCAGCATCTAGAAAAGGTAGAGAGTATTTTAATTAAATATTTTGCGAAAGAGGAGAAGGGGACATAAAGAATAGCAGAGAAAAGGCTATTTTATCATGTTCGTTCGTATTCATTCATACAAATTAATAGAATTATATAATTTTGAAACCGCTTAATATGTGTTTTATTAAGTCATCAGATGACCTGTTCATTAGAGTGTTTATTTGGATTTTGAAAATTAATAGAAGCATGCTCTTCCTAGGAAAAAGGATAGTCAATGAATAGAAAATGGGGGATTAGAATGAAAGTGACATTGTTTGCTACCTGTCTTGTCGATATGTTTCAAAGTGATGTTGGGAAGGCAACGGTTGAATTATTGGAAAGATTAGGCTGTGAAATAGATTTTCCGACAACACAAATATGCTGTGGGCAGCCCTCCTATAATAGTGGCTATGTAAAGGAAACAAAAGAAGCAATGAAAACAATGATGAATGCCTTTCAGGATGCAGAATTTATTGTATGTCCTTCTGGGTCTTGTGCCTATATGTTTCATGAATATCAACATATTTTTAAAGGGGATCCTGTGTGGGAGCCAATTGCCAAAGAACTTGCCACAAAAACATTTGAATTAACGCAATTTATTGTCGATGTCTTAAAGATAGAAGATGTAGGGGCAACTTTCCACGGAAGGGTTACCTACCACACATCCTGTCATATGACGAGATTGCTAGGGGTGAAGGATGCTCCTATTAAGCTTTTAAAAAATGTTCGAGGGGTAGATTATACCGAATTACCATTAAAGGAGAATTGCTGCGGATTTGGCGGGACTTTTTCGGTGAAAATGGGGCAAATTTCAGAACAGATGGTGGATGAGAAGGTAGCTTGTGTAGAATCAACTAATGCTGAATATGTTGTTAGTGCAGATGCAGGCTGTCTGATGAATATTGGAGGAAGAATGGATCGAAAGGGCAAACCAATAAAAGCTTTACATATAGCAGAGGTATTAAATAGTCGAGCATAACAGGGGGATGAAAAGTATGTCGATGAAAACAAGCTCACAAAAATTTAAGGATAGAGTGTCAACAGAACTGGACAACGAATTTATGCGAGGTGCCGTATCAAAAGCACAGCAAACCATTCAAACAAGAAAAAATAATGTTACAGAGGCGATGGGAAATTGGGAGGAATGGCGATCCCATGGAGAAGAAATTCGCCAGCATGTATTAGAAAATCTAGATTACTATTTATTCGAACTAAGTGAACAGGTAGCAAAGCGTGGAGGTCATGTCTTTTTTGCGAAAACAGCTGAAGAGGCAAGTGATTATATTGAACAAATAGCTGTTGAAAAAAAGGTAAAAAAAGTTGTAAAAGCAAAATCGATGGTAACAGAAGAAATCTCCTTAAACAAAAAGTTAGAGGAGGCTGGATGTGAGGTCATTGAAACGGATTTAGGAGAATATATTTTGCAGGTGGATGATCATGATCCCCCTTCCCATATTGTTGTTCCAGCATTGCATAAAAACAAAGAACAAATCCGTGACGTATTTACGAAAAAATTAAATTATACCAATACGGAAAAGCCAGAAGAATTAGCATGGCATGCAAGACAGGTCCTTCGAAATGAGTACCTAACAGCGGATATGGGGATTACAGGCTGCAATTTTGCTGTGGCAGAAACAGGATCGATTACGCTCGTAACGAATGAAGGAAATGCAGATTTAGTCGCAGCTCTTCCAAAAACACAAGTCGTCGTGATGGGAATGGAGCGCATAGTCCCTACTTTTGCTGAAATGGAAGTATTGGTTGGAATGCTAACGAGAAGTGCTGTTGGTCAAAAATTAACTAGCTATGTAACAGCGTTGACTGGTCCAAGAGAAGATGGCGATGTGGACGGGCCTGACGACTTTCATTTAGTGATTGTGGATAATGGTCGATCAGATATTCTTGGCGGAGAGTTCCAATCTGTCTTGCAATGCATACGTTGTGCAGCATGTGTCAATGTTTGTCCTGTATACAGACATGTTGGTGGGCATTCCTATGGTTCCATTTATTCTGGACCAATTGGGGCAGTTCTTTCTCCGTTGTTAGGTGGCTATGAAGAGTACAAGGAGCTACCATATGCTTCCACTCTATGTGGGGCATGTACAGATGCATGTCCAGTTAAAATTCCACTACATGAACTGTTGCATAAGCATAGACAAGTAATTGTGGAAAAGGAAGGGAAAGCGCCGATCTCTGAAAAAATGATATTTAAAGCTTTTGGTATCGGAGCAGCTTCACCAAAACTATATAATATTGGCTCTAGAATTGCTCCTGCAGTGACGAAACCATTAGTAAAAGGAGATAAAATTACGAAAGGAGTAGGAATGTTAAAGGAATGGACAGATATTCGAGATCTTCCTGCACCAAATAAAGAGAGATTTCGTGATTGGTTCAAGAATCGAGAGAAAGGAGAGAAGAAATAATGAAGGGAACTATTCAGAACAGAGAGGCTTTCCTTGATACTATTGCCACTAGAATGGGTAGAAAAAGAAAAACAAAGCTAGAAAAACCACAATGGGCTTATCATCCACAAGAAGAAGTACTTAAAGAGGCATCGAAGGATGAACTGGTTGAGGTTTTAAAATCGCAATGTACACTAATTCATACAGATTTGATTATTACTTCTCAAAAGGAACTCACCGATACACTGCATCAATTAATCAAACAGTATGGTGGAGGTAATATTGTTACTTGGAAGGATACACGATATCAACAATATGGACTTGATGAGCTATTTAAGGTAGTGCTACCCCATGAAGATACGAAGGTATTTGAGTGGGATGCTTCATTAGGGAAAGAAAATATCGCAAAGGCAGAGCAGGCGAATATTGGAATTACCATAAGTGAAATTACGTTAGCAGAATCCGGTACTGTTGTTGTCTATAGCGGAAAGGATCGGGGGAGAACAGTAAGCTTTTTACCTATAAATAGTATTGTTATCGTTCCAAAAAGTTCTATTGTTCCACGGATGACGCAAGCCGCAAAAATCTTACGAGATAAAGTACAAAACGGAGAAGTACTTCCATCTTGTATTAACTATATTACAGGACCAAGTAACTCTGCTGATATTGAAATGGATTTAGTTGTCGGTGTCCATGGTCCAGTGAAAGCTACGTATATACTGGTAGAAGATTTATAGATGAGCTATTTGTGAAAATTTCTGACACCCCTAGATAAATACCTCATATGATGTTGATGTTGAAAGAAGAATTCTCTATCTTTATGGATTAAAATAGAATTTTTCCGTAAAGATAGAGGATTAAAGGTTTTCTTGAGAAAGCATGATGGCATGAAAAGAACAGATATGATCCAAACCCAAGGATATATGATCCAAAATAAACAGATATGATCCAAACCCAAGGATATATAATCCAAAATAAACAGATATGATCCAAACCCAACCATATATAATCCAAACAGCTTTCCACAATCATCAACCAAAATCCTTTCAACACAAACCACCAATGTAAATTCATCATCCTATTACCTTGTTTATTATCAGAAAAATAAGAATACTACCACTTTTATGAAAAAGTGTTGATTTTATGTGCAGTAGTTTTTATAATAAGAGAATCCTAGATTAATAATTATAAATAAAAATGATTAAATATACATTCGTTCAATCGAAAGGAGGAAGTTATGAAGGCGGCTATAATTGGTACAACTGGCTATGGTGGTGCGGAATTAATTAGAATCTTGCATAGTCATCCATGGTTTACAATCAAGTCTGTACATACAACGAGAGATGAAGTCCCAGTGTGGAATGAATATCCCCATCTATTTAATATTGTAGAGAACAAACTAGAACAAATTAATCCAGAAAAAATAGCAAAAGAATGTGATATTGTCTTTTTCGCTACTCCTACAGGTATATCTGGAAAGTTGGTGCAAGAATTCGTAGATAAAGAGATACAAATGGTTGATTTATCTGGGGATCTTCGCTTAAGGAATACAGATGATTATCAGAAATGGTATAAAAAAGAGCCTGTTTCCGCTGAGCTTGTCAATAGCTTTGTATATGGGCTTTCCGAATGGAATAAGGAAAATATCGCTTCAAGTAAGAAAATTTCTAACCCTGGTTGTTATCCTACTGCAACTCTATTAGGATTAGCACCTGTAGTGAAGGAAAATATGATTTTACCAAATAGTATTATTGTGGATGCAAAATCTGGTATATCTGGAGCGGGAAGGAGTCCATCCAGGGCTAATATGTTCGCTGAAATGAGTGAGAATTTTAAAATTTATAAAGTGAATGAACATCAGCATATTCCAGAAATAGAGCAGCAGCTAGCTGATTGGAATTCCGAGATGAAAGCTATTACTTTTTCTACTCATCTCTTGCCGACAAGCAGAGGGTTAATGGCAACTATTTACGCTACATTAAATAAAAGTGTAACAAATGAACAAATACATGATTTATATATGGAAATGTATAAGAATAGTCCTTTTGTGCGAGTACGACCACTTCATACCTATCCTTCAATAAAAGAAGTAACAGGCTCCAATTATTGTGATATTGGAATAAATGTGGATGAACGTACTGGAAGATTAACGATTGTTTCCGTTATTGATAATTTAATGAAAGGTGCTGCGGGTCAGGCCATTCAAAATGCAAATGTGATGAATGGCTATGAAGAAACAACTGGATTACAGTTTCTTCCGCTTTACCCATAAGGAGGAGCCTACGTGCAGGTTATTAACAATATTCATGAACATTCATCACATATAGAAGTAGTAAAGGATGGGAGCATCGTTACCCCGATTGGCTTTAAAGCAGCGGGAGTACACGCCGGACTTAGATATAACAAAAAAGATATTGGCGCAATTGTAAGTGAAGTTCCAGCAAACTGTGCCGCTGTATATACAACAAGTTACTTTCAGGCTGCACCTTTAAAAGTAACGCAAGCATCTATTGCAAAGGAAAAGCTTCTACAAGCAGTAGTTGTTAATAGTGCATGTGCAAATGCATGTACAGGAGAGCAAGGTATGAAGGATGCCTATCAAATGAGAAAAATGATGGCAGACTATCTCCAAATCAAAGAAGATTATGTTGCTGTTTCTTCAACTGGTGTAATTGGTGAATATCTACAAATGGATAAAATTGAAAAAGGTATTAATAATTTAATCTTTGATGCAACGCCGAAAAATGCGGAAGCCTTTCAAGAGGCAATTCTGACTACTGATACAGTAATGAAGAAATGCTGCTACTCCGTTTGTATCGATGGCATTACAGTCACAATGGGAGGAACGGCAAAAGGATCTGGAATGATTCATCCTAATATGGCAACAATGCTTGGATTTATTACGACAGATGTAAATATTTCGTCTGAAGTTCTGCAAAGCGCTTTAAGTAAAGTAATTCCAACAACTTTTAATCAAATTACAGTGGATGGGGATACCTCAACAAACGATACGGTATTAGTTATGGCAAATGGGATGGCGGAAAATGCAGCACTTACAGAGGCGCATCCTGATTATCCAATCTTTTTGGAGCTTCTTTCTACTACATGTGAAAGTCTTGCAAAGCAGATTGCTAAAGATGGAGAAGGGGCAACGAAGCTAATAGAGGTAAAGGTTTCAGGAAGTAATAATGATGAGGAAGCACGCGTTATTGCCAAACAAATTGTTGGATCCAATTTAGTGAAAACAGCTATTTATGGATCAGATGCAAACTGGGGGAGAATTATCACTGCTATCGGTCAAACCAATACTGCAGTTAATCCTGAAAGTGTAGATATTGCCATTGGGAATATTATCATGCTTAAGAAAAGTGAACCGCAGTCTTTTTCAGAGCAAGAGGCAATCGATTACTTAGGGCAGGATTTTATTCAGATATTTGTAGATTTGCATAATGGAGATGGCGAAGGAAAAGCTTGGGGCTGCGATTTATCTTATGATTATGTCAAGATAAATGCGAGCTACAGAACCTGAGGTGATAATCAAATGAAAACCATTGTTATCAAATGTGGTGGAAGTGTAATAGACCAACTAACAACAGAATTTTTTATTAGTTTAAAAAAGCTAAAGGATAATGGCTACACACTAGTCTTTGTACATGGTGGCGGTCCGGACATTAATGAAATGCTTGATTATTTTCAGGTGAAAGCAACATTTCATAATGGGCTTCGTAAAACAACAAAAGAGACACTAGAAATTGTGGAAATGGTGCTTTCGGGAAAAACAAACCGTAAATTAGTGCAGTTGTTAAGGGACAACGGTTTAAATGGTATAGGTCTGAATGGGACAGATGATAATTGTATCAATGCTTCTATAATTGATGAAGAAACGCTTGGTTTAGTAGGAGCTGTTTCGAAAGTGAATAAAAGGCTGATTTCTTCCTTATTAGAAGAAAATTTGATTCCAGTTATAACCCCTATTGGGATTACAGAAGATGGCAGGAAACTAAATATCAATGCAGATTATGTTGCATCAGCAGTTGCTAAGTATTTACATGCAGACCAATGTCTCTTTGTAACAGATGTACCAGGAATTTTAATAGATGGAAGGCTTCAATCCGTTATGGCGAATGAGGAAATTAATTATTTTATCGAAAATGGTCAGATTACAGGTGGAATGATTCCCAAGGTAACATCAGCCTTAGCGGCACTAGAAAGTGGTTTAAATAGCGTAATGATCGTATCTGGAAAAAAACAATTTTTTGATGGGGAAAAATTACTAGGAACAAAAATCGTTGTGAAAGAAGGGATTGTAGAATGAGCCATTTATTTCCAACCTATTCAAAATGGGAAATTGAGCCGGAATCAGCTAAAGGAAGCTACTTATATAGTAAAGATGGTGGCGTTTATTTAGATTTTACTTCAGGTATTGGTGTTTGTAATTTAGGTCATTGTCATCCGGAAGTAAAACAGTCTGTAGAAAAACAATTAAATAAGTTTTGGCATGTTTCAAATCTTTTCCCAATAGAATTACAGGAAAAAGCTGCTGAAATGTTAACAAATGCTTCTGGATTGGATTTTGTTTTCTTTGCAAATAGTGGAGCAGAAGCTAATGAGGCAGCAATCAAGCTGGCTAGAAAGGCAACGGGAAAATCAAAAATACTCACTTTCCAGCAATCTTTTCATGGCAGAACATTTGCAACAATGTCAGCGACAGGACAGGATAAAATCAAACAAGGCTTTGGACCAATGTTAGATAAATTTGAATATGTTCCATTTAATAATTTAGCTGCATTAGAACAACAGTTAACAGAAGATGTGGCGGCAGTGATGCTTGAGGTTGTTCAGGGAGAAGGCGGCATTTTTGTAGCTTCTAAAGAGTTTTTACAAGGGGTAGAATCACTTTGTAAAGAAAAGGATGCTTTGCTAATAATTGATGAAATTCAAACGGGAATAGGCAGAACTGGTAAAGCCTTTGCTTTTCAACATTTTGGAATTAAGCCAGATATTATCAGTGTTGCAAAAGGGATGGCAAATGGTATACCAACGGGTGCTATTGTGGCAGATGGAAAACTAAAGGAATATTTTGGACCAGGTAGCCATGGAACAACATTTGGGGGAAATCCATTGGCGATGGCAGCAGCGACAAAAACAATGGAAATCATTTTTCAGGAATCCTTCTTAGA
Organism: Niallia sp. FSL W8-0635; assembly: GCF_038007965.1. Classification (GTDB taxonomy): domain Bacteria; phylum Bacillota; class Bacilli; order Bacillales; family Cytobacillaceae; genus Niallia. Next base: position 1,196,684 of record NZ_JBBOYD010000001.1, read on the forward strand.
AGAAGTACAAAAGAAAAGTGAATGGTTTATTAATCTTCTAAATGAGAAACTAGCAGGAAATCAACTGGTAAAGGATATCAGAGGAATAGGATTAATGATTGGAATTGAATTAGAGATGCCAGTGAATTCAATTTTAGGAGAATTAAGAAAAGAAGGATTGATTGTTTTAAATGCAGGGGAAAAGGTTATACGATTATTACCAAGTCTTAATACTCCAAAAGAAGATTTTGAAAAAGCATTTACTATTTTAGAGAAAAGTTTAAATATTCATGCAAAAATTACAATCTAATATGTATTTTTTTGCATGATGATGTATAATTATAAGAAATAAAGAGTAACTATACATTCATTATCGAGGTGTAAACACAATGGAAGGTTATCTTCACTTAAGCAACGGTGCGAAATATAAAGGTGATTTTGTTACAAATGGCAATGTTCAAGATATAAAAGGAGAAATTGTATTCTTTACTGGAATGACGGGGTATCAGGAAGTGCTAACTGACCCCTCCTATAAAGACCAGATTATCGTTTTTACGTACCCATTGATCGGAAACTATGGCATCAATAAAGAAGACTTTGAGAGTAAACGACCACATGTAGCTGGTGTTATTGTTTATGAATCAAATAGTGAAGCTTATCATTATCAAGCTGAATATTCTTTACAGGATTACTTGAACAAATGGGATATTCCGATGCTAGAGCATGTGGATACTAGATCCATTGTAAAAAATATTAGACAAACGGGTTCCATGCCGGCAGTGATGACCGCGGAAAAAGAGATTACTATTAATACCTTTACTTTAAAGGAAGATGTAAAAGTAGCAAAGGTTTCGGAAATTGGTTTTAAAACGTTTGGACAGGGAGAGTATCATATTGTTCTTGTTGATTTCGGAAAAAAGGAAAGTATGTTAACCGCATTATTAGAACGTGACTGTAAAGTGACGGTTGTACCGTATAATACAGAATTTACTAGTATTAAAGCCTTGCAGCCTGATGGCATCCTTCTCTCAAATGGACCTGGGGATCCAAAGGAATTAATGGGGATTTTGCCAACTATTAAAGCGTTGATTAAGCATTATCCAACACTTGGTATTTGCTTAGGTCATCAGCTTTCTGCATTAGCGCTTGGTGCAGAAACTACGAAACTATCATTTGGACATCGAGGAGCAAATCATCCTGTAATGGATCGGAAGAAGGAGAAGGTGATTATGTCCTCACAAAATCATAGTTATGTAGTGAAAGAGGAAAGTCTAGCAGCTACTGGCTGTGAAGCGAGATTTTACAATCTTCATGATGGATCGGTTGAGGGATTGTCTCATAGTATTTATCCACTACAGACCGTACAGTTCCATCCAGAGGCAAATCCAGGTCCTTCTGAAGGGTGTTATATATTCGATGAATTTATAGAAAATGTTAAAGCAAATAATGGGAGAGTTTTTGCATATGCCTAAAGACACGACGATAAAAACCATACTTGTAATAGGATCAGGACCAATTGTAATTGGTCAGGCAGCAGAATTTGATTATGCTGGTACGCAAGCATGCATGGCTTTAAAGGAAGAAGGATATAAAGTCATTCTTGTTAATAATAATCCAGCTACGATTATGACAGATGAAACATTTGCTGATTCAATTTATTTTGAACCTTTAACTGTAGACGTACTAGAAATGATTATTCAAAAAGAAAAGCCTGATGGAATCCTTGCTACTTTAGGTGGCCAAACTGGATTAAATCTAGCATTTCAACTTAGTGAGCAAGATATTTTAGAAAAGTATCAAGTTAAATTGTTGGGAAGCTCTATCGAATCCATTAAAAAAGGAGAAGATAGAGAAGCCTTTAGAGAATTAATGTATCAATTAAATGAGCCAGTGCCAGAAAGTAAAATTGTGCATAAAGTCGAAGAAGCTGTAGACTTTGCAAACGAAATTGGCTTTCCCATTATTGTACGCCCAGCATATACGTTAGGCGGAACTGGTGGTGGTATTGCTGGGAATATGGAAGAATTCACGAAACTCGTAGCTGGGGGCTTGAAAGAAAGTGCAATAGGTCAATGCTTAGTGGAAAGAAGTATTGCTGGCTTTAAGGAAGTAGAATATGAGGTAATGCGGGATAGCATGAATACATGTATTACCATTTGCAATATGGAAAACATTGATCCAGTTGGAATACACACTGGGGACAGCATTGTTATTGCTCCATCGCAAACTTTGACAGATGTAGAATATCAAATGCTCCGTTCTGCTTCTATTAAAATCATTTCTGCTTTAGGAATAATTGGCGGATGCAATATCCAATTTGCATTAGATCCAAACAGTAAGAAATATTATTTAATTGAAGTAAATCCAAGAGTAAGCAGATCATCTGCCCTTGCTTCTAAAGCAACCGGCTATCCGATTGCGAGAATGGCTGCAAAATTGGCAGTTGGTTACACGCTAAATGAACTGATAAACCCAGTTACTGGGGATACATTTGCAAGTTTTGAGCCTGCATTAGATTATGTAGTGGTAAAGATTCCGAAATGGCCATTTGATAAGTTTCCAACTGTTTCAAGAAGACTTGGCACACAAATGAAGGCAACTGGAGAAGTAATGGGGATTGATCGGAATATTGAGCGGGCGTTATTGAAGGCAATTCGTTCCCTTGAAATAAAAGGAAATGATCTAACGCTTCCTGGCTTAAACGATATGTCAGTGGAAGCTTTATATACAAAAATGCTTGAACAAACCGACGAAAGATTTTTTGTAATTCTAGAACTCATTAGAAAATCAGAGTCCGTTACTAAAATCCATGATTTAACAAAAATTGATTTATTCTTCCTTCATATTTTTAAAAGACTAATAGATATGGAAAAAGAAATTATGGATTCTTCGCTCCAAACAGTAACAAAACCAGAGTTACTGAAGTGGAAAGAAAAAGGATTTAGTGATGCCTTTTTAGCAAGTGCTTGGAATTGCTTAGAAAAAGAGATTCGAGCAAAGCGAAAGCAATTAGAAGTACTTCCTATTTATAAAATGGTGGATACATGTGCTGCTGAGTTTGAAGCAAAAACAAATTATTATTATTCTAGCTACTATGGAGAAAATGAACAAAAGAAAAGCGAGCAACGAAAGGTACTTGTTATCGGTAGTGGCCCAATAAGAATTGGCCAGGGAATAGAATTTGATTATTGTTCCGTTCATGGAGTATTTGCTTTAAAAGAAGAAGGAATCGAAACCATAATTATTAATAATAATCCTGAGACCGTTAGTACTGATTTTGCCACTGCAGATCGCCTGTATTTTGAGCCATTAGTAGTGGAAGATATTATGAATGTGATTGAATCAGAAGGCATTAAGGATGTCATTGTCCAATTAGGTGGTCAAACAGCCATTAATGTTGCAAAAGAATTAGAAGCATATGGCGTTCATATTCTTGGAACAAACAGTAGCACCATTGATGTTTTAGAAGATAGAGATTTATTTTATAAGCTATTAGAGGAAGAAGATATCCCCCATATTCAGGGAGATATAGCGGAAAATGAACAGCAGATAATGGAATCAGTAAAGAAAATAGGCTTTCCAGTATTAATTCGACCATCCTATGTAATCGGCGGTAAAGGAATGGAACGTATAAATGATGAAGAGTCCTTACGATTCTATTTACAAACAGATGTACCTTACCCTGTTCTTGTTGATCAATTTATGGAGGCCTCTGAAGCAGAATTAGATTTAGCTGCTGATGGCATCAATATTTGTATTCCAACTATTATGGAGCATATTGAGAAAACAGGTGTACATTCAGGGGATAGCCTATCTTTATTGCCGGCTAGGAATTTATCATTAAGCGTAAAAGAAAAAATGATTGCTTACGCTCAGAAAATAGTAAGACATACGGGGTATAAAGGATTAATGAATATCCAATATATTATTAATAATGAAGAGGTTTATGTACTAGAAGTTAACCCTCGTGCTAGTAGAACAGTTCCGATTGTAAGTAAAGTGACAGGGGTACCTTTAGTACAAATTGCGACAAAAATATTGCTTGGGAAATATACGTTTACAGAAGAAGAAAAGGCATTTACAGATGATATTGAATTTACTTGTATTAAATATCCTGTTTATTCTAATTATGCCTTAAAGGGCTTAGATTCTAAATTAGGGCCAGAAATGCGTTCAACAGGTGAGGGAATTGCCCTCGCTGCCACTGTGGAAGAAGCATTGAAAAAAGTATTTCATCCGACTTTAAAGAAAGTCCCGAAACAGGAGATGAAAATTGTCGTAAAAACGACGGAGCATGTACAAGAAATTTGTAAGCAAGCTGAAGAGGTCCAACTTTTAGTTGAAATTGCAGATAATAATACCGTGGAATCGTTATTAGCAGATAAAGGTACTATTGCCTTTTACAATCCAACCAATTTAAAAGAAGATAAACATTCTCGTGAATTAGCGACAAGAAATCGGATTATCACTTTTACACAAAAAGAAAGCCTAGAGGCATTTATTTCTTCCTTCAAAGAAAAAGAATTAACGGTTCATTCTATACAGGAATGGCATGAAGATATAAGAAAAGGAGTGAGTACTGTATGATGATTGCATCAGAGCTGAATTTACAGGGAAGAGACTTATTAACATTAGCTGATTATTCAAAAGAAACAATTCTTGAATTACTAAATAAGGCAAAAGCAATAAAGGAAACACACTTAAAGGGAGAGGTGATTGCTCCTTTAAAAGGGAAAACTTTGGGGATGATTTTTGAGAAATCTTCAACAAGAACGAGAGTATCCTTTGAAGCAGGAATGCATCAGTTGGGAGGTCATGCCCTTTATCTAAATAGCCGTGATCTTCAAATTGGAAGAGGAGAGACAATTTCTGATACGGCAAAAGTGCTGTCCCAATATGTGGATGCGATTATGATTCGTACGTTTTCTCATACAATTGTAGAAGAATTAGCCGAACATGCAACAATTCCAGTCATTAACGGATTAACGGATCTTTACCATCCATGTCAAGCATTAGCGGATTTACTTACTATCTTAGAAGTAAAAGGCACATTAAAAGGTCAAAAGCTCGCTTATATAGGAGATGGAAATAATGTTGCGCATTCCTTGCTAATAGCATGCTCAAAAGTAGGAATGAATATTTCCATAGCTACACCACCAAATTATGAAGTCGATGCAAAAGTGGCAGAATTAGCTTACTCTTTTGCAAAAACAAGTGGCAGTAAGGTAGAACTGACAAATAATCCTGTGGAAGCTGTTAAAGAAGCAGATGCCATCTATTCAGATGTATGGACCAGCATGGGACAGGAAGAAGAAAACGAACAGCGACTAAAAGATTTCCAAGGATTTCAAGTAAATGCAGAGCTAGTTAAGCATGCTAAAGAAGATTATATCTTCCTACACTGCTTACCAGCCCATCGAGAAGAAGAAGTAACAACGGAAATTATAGATGGCAATCATTCATACGTCTTCCAACAAGCAGGAAACAGATTACATGCGCAAAAAGCACTATTAGTGGAAATTTTAAAATGAAAAAGTCTTTGACGGTTAACCATTGTTAATCGTCTTTTTCTGTGGAAATACTATTCAATATCTTTAGTATGTGTAAACGATTTATAACTAACCACCTTCAATACCAGTAATTATTTTCCGTAATTTTCATTTGAAAAAAGGCAATAATAATAAACAGTTAAGTAATAACAGCTTTCTCTTGTTGTTTACTTAACTGCTCAAATGGTAATGGATAAAGGAGGAGTTTATTTTGGGTCAAAATAGACAGTTTCGTCCAGGACAAAAGGCACCAAACAATGGAGTTTATATAGAAATTGGTGAAACCGGAAGTAACGTAAATAACCCTCAAAAGTTAAAAATGAAGGCAGGAGATCGCTTTCCAGAAACATCCAACCATAATCGATTATGGTCTTTTCAAAGAAGACCATAATAAGTGATAAATTAAGTAGTTGTTTGGTTTAAAATACTTTCATTTATGTGAAACCATTGTGGTTTTAACATTTTGTTGATGGAGCAGAAAATCAACAAAATAGATTTTTAATAAAAGGGATTTCTCTTAAAGAGTCAGCTTCATGATAAATATCTCCCTGTGAGATATCATTATGTTGAATATTACTCTTTGTAAAAGAGAGATCCCTTTACATATGGATAAATTATTCTATAATAAAAATAAAGGTCAAAAAAGGTCAAAAGGAGTCTTGGAAAATGAATGTAGAACAGATGACAGAACGAGTTCAATTAGCAATTACAGAAGCCCAATCCCTAGCGATAAAGGAAAGTCATCAAGAAATAGATGATATTCATTTGTTTTTGGCTTTTCTTCATCAGCAGGATAATCTATTGACTTCCATACTACACAAATTACAAAAAGATCCGAATAGGATTATCGATAAATTAACGAAAGAATTGAAGAAAAAGCCACAAGTTTCCATTAGTGGTTCTAAGCAAGGAACGGTCTATATAACTGCTGGTTTGCAACAGCTTTTAGCAAAAGCAGAAGAAGAGATGAACGTATGGGAAGATGAATATTTGTCAGTAGAACATCTAATTCTCGCCACGTATAAAATAGAACATTCTACAGTAGGAAAGATTTTAAAACAAGAGGATATTCCATTAGAAGAAATAAAAACAGCAATAAAAGAGATAAGGGGGACACAGAGAGTGACTAGTAAAAATCCAGAAGCAACATACGAAGTGCTTAGTAAATATGGTCGGGATTTAGTGGAGGAAGTAAAGCTGGGTAAGCTTGATCCAGTAATCGGTCGAGATAATGAAATCCGGAACGTAATCCGCATTTTATCAAGAAAGACAAAAAATAATCCCGTTTTAATTGGGGAACCTGGTGTGGGGAAAACAGCTATTGTGGAAGGGCTAGCACAACGAATTGTCCGCAAAGATGTTCCAGAAGGTTTAAAGGATAAAACGATTTTTTCATTAGATATGGGGGCTTTAGTGGCTGGAGCCAAATTTCGAGGAGAGTTTGAAGAGCGGTTAAAGGCTGTTTTACAAGAAGTGAAAAATAGTGATGGACGAATCATCTTATTTATTGATGAATTGCATACGATTGTTGGGGCTGGCAAAGCCGATGGAGCGATGGATGCAGGAAATATGTTGAAACCAATGTTAGCAAGGGGAGAGCTTCATTGTATTGGTGCCACAACATTAGATGAACATCGCCAGTATATTGAGAAAGATCCTGCCTTAGAGCGTCGTTTTCAGCAGGTTCTTGTTTCGGAACCAACTGTTGAGGATACGATTGCTATTCTAAGAGGGTTAAAGGAAAGATTTGAAATTCATCATGGTGTAAATATTCAAGACCGTTCCATTATTGCAGCAGCTACTTTATCCGATCGCTATATAACAGAACGCTTCTTGCCAGATAAAGCCATTGATTTAATTGATGAAGCATGTGCGATGATTCGTACAGAGATAGACTCCATGCCGATTGAAATTGATGAACTTACAAGAAAAATCATGCAGCTTGAAATTGAAGAAGCGGCATTACATGGAGAAGAAGATGTGCAAAGCAAAGAGAGACTAGCTGTAATTGCAAAAGAACTAGCTAATTTAAGGGAACGTTCCAATGCCTTGAAGGCGAAATGGCAACAGGAAAAAGATGCTTTGCAATCCATACAAGAGAAAAAAGAACAGCTTGAACGGAAAAAGAGAGAGCTAGAGGATGCAGAAAATAACTATGATTTAAATAAAGCTGCAGAATTAAGACATGGAAGTATTCCGAAATTAGAAAAAGAAATTCAGGAAATGGAAGAATTAGCGAAACAAGAGCAGGAAAATCGCCTTTTGAGGGAAGAAGTGACAGAAGAGGAAATCGCTAATATTGTTGCTAGATGGACAGGGATTCCTGTATCCAAATTAGTAGAAAAAGAACGAGAAAAGCTTTTACGCTTAGAAGCAATTCTGCAAGAAAGAGTAGTTGGACAATCAGAAGCTGTAGAGCTAGTGAGTGATGCTGTATTAAGAGCAAGAGCAGGAATAAAAGATCCGAATAGACCAATTGGCTCCTTCTTATTTTTAGGACCTACTGGTGTGGGGAAAACAGAACTAGCCAAAACATTAGCAGCTACCCTTTTTGATAGTGAAGAGCAAATGATTCGAATTGATATGTCTGAGTATATGGAGAAGCATGCTGTATCTCGTTTAATTGGAGCTCCTCCAGGCTATATAGGGTATGAAGAGGGCGGACAGTTAACGGAAGCGATTAGAAGAAAGCCTTATTCTGTGGTCCTTTTAGACGAGGTGGAAAAAGCTCATCCAGAAGTTTTCAATATATTGCTTCAAGTTCTAGATGATGGGAGAATTACTGACTCACGAGGTAGAACGGTTGATTTTAAAAATACCGTAATTATCATGACATCAAATATTGGGTCTCATTTATTATTAGAAACCGGAGAAACAAATGAGATTCCAAAAGAAATAAGAGATGGAGTCATGGCACAATTAAATGGTCATTTTAGACCAGAGTTTTTAAATAGAATTGATGAAGTTATTTTATTTAAGCCGTTAACATTAGCGAATATTAAGGATATTGTTTCAAAGCTAGTTGTTCAATTGCAAGCACGGCTTACTGATCAGCATATCACCATTGAAATGACAGAAAAGGCGAAAGGATTTGTCGCGAAAAATGGCTTTGACCCTAAATTTGGAGCAAGACCACTTAGAAGATTTTTGCAGAAAACAATTGAAACGCTATTAGCAAAAGATATAATTGGTGGAAAGATAAAAGAAAACGATCATGTGCAGATTGACGAAGAAGATGAACAAATCGTTTTAAAACGTAAAGAATAAAATATTTTTCTAGTCTAAGCAGCCTGAATATAGTAAGAAAGTTATTTTCTGTATTTAGGCTGCTTTTTTGTGAGAACAATAAAAAAGGTGTTTAAATAAAATACACGATCAAGTGGAATTCTCTCCCTATTTGTGCATATTATTTAAACACCATTTACTTAGCAAGTAATGCTCTTAATGAGAACCCTCTTCATGAGTAGGTTCATTTGGAATAACTGCTGATAAAATGAAAACTATTACAGAAAAGACAGCTGTTAGAATTAGCCCCATTGAAAAATTAAAAGGAACCCCATTCATTGAACCAACAACATAAACTAACATTTGAGCAAGTAAAAATGTCCAAAAAATTGTCATTATGTAACGCAACCGAAATCACCTCTTTATAGCTTGCTTATCATAATTATCTTACCACATAGTAGATAAATAATAAATGTGAATGATATAGCTTTCTTAAATTCTTCACTATTTCAAAACATAAATAGTCAACCTTTATTGTGAGTAATCCATTCTTTAAGATTTAAAGATGGGAAGAATCAATGTCCTTTGGTCATGTAACTCCGCATTTCTTCTTGAAATATAGGCAAACTCCCTTACATTTTAATAAAAGAGACATACATTATTAAAAGGAAAATGCTAAAAAGGAGTTTTTAAAATGGAGAACCGGAACTTCCAGTTAGATACCGAATGGAACATGATACACTATCCTCATCGACCTAATGGTTTCGGTATCTTAATTATTGGAGACGAAAGAAATTTTGTTACCGATACAAATAGTTTTTGGAACCAAAATGAAGGAAAGAGAAATTTAATCGAGTCCTTACGTGATAATGGATATACCATTTTCTATTCCAATTTATACGGGAAAAATTGGGGGAGCGAAAAAGCTCTACAGTTGGCTAAAAGACTATATGAACATATTATCCGTACAGAAATACTAAATCATCGAATTCATATTATTGCAGAAGGAATGGGGGCGCTAACTGCAATCCAGCTAATGATGGAGATGAAGAATAATATACGTTCTGTTGTTTTATTAAACCCTATTCTATCTTTAAAAGAACATTTAGAAAGGGAAAAGGAGCATAAGTTTTTTATAAAAAAATTAACGAATGAAATCAGTATTGCTTTTAATACAAATAAACATGAATTAATGGATTTATTAAAGGATCAAAAGGAATACGAGTTAGAGGCGACAGAAACACCAACAAAAATTATTCAAATTTTGCATAATGGTAGATCCTATTATCAATCCCATGCCTTAAAAAAAGCCTCTGTCATTTGGGAAGAAAAAAATTTGCCCATTTTTGTATCCTATGTTTTACCAGAAAAACGAAGTGCGATGCCGAAACAAATTGCTTCTTTTTTTAGAAAGTATGAAAAAAATCTTTGAATTAAAAAGATGTTGTTCAGGTAACTATTTTTTGAACAACATCTTTAGTCATTTCCTTACCAGAATGAATCAGCGTTACCATTGCATTTCTTAAGGTACTACGAAATATTTAGCATTTGCATGCATATGTATACATTAAGTATTTTTTTATGGGAGGCTTTTTATGAAGAAGGCAATAGTATTCGGTGCATATCAATTCCTCGGTTTTCATATATGCGGAGCATTGTTAGAAGAGGGAGAGGAGATAATCGGTGTGTCTTTCCCAAACATTCATGTTGATGATATAGAAGATAAAAGGATGGAGATAGGGAGAAATGCTAATTTCAGTGAAATAAGCTGGAATCACCTTGATTCAATCCTTCAAGATTCACATAGTGATTTTCTTTTTTTTGACCTATATACAATAGAAAGTCTACATTCTGTGTATGAGATAATTAAAAGTCATATTATTGATCGTATTGACAAGAAATTTCTAATTGCGAAAAAACTAGTTTTTCTAGTAAATATTATGTCTTTAGAAAAAGAAAATGAGCTATTTTCCACAATGAAAGAAGAGTGGAATGACTATCCGATTCAGATGGTACATATGCCTACATTGTATGGACCTTGGCAACCAAATAATTTTTTGTTCCAACAGTTAATAGAAGGAGAAGAATCCATTCATTTTAGCTTAAGAGAATATCCAAAAGATGCAATTTTTATCGATGATGCAGTAATGGAAGTAGTAAAACAGACAAAAAAAGGACAAAATAATAATATTCTATTAAAAAGTAATGTAACAAATCATTGGCAAAGATGCTTAGAACATTTAAAATGGGATATACCTGAAACCATTTGTAAAGATGTAGAATATTCTGTATATTTAAAAGAGGTAATTGTAATAAATACAAGCAGCATTTCAGCGAATTTAGATAAACAGAGAAAGCATCATTTATTGTATAGAATTTAATAGTGTTATAGGAGTATTAATAATGAAAAGAACATTAATGAACATTCGGAATAAACCAATTAGAGGAAAGATTTTAATTATCATTCCTCTAATTGTATGTGTTCTTTTTCTTTTCCTTTTTTTAAATGGGTCTGTTGGTAAAAAAGGAAAGATTGAAAAAGTGGGGCTCCTTGTTAGTGGTACAGTAAGTGATCAAGTGTGGGGAACAAAAGGCTATATAGGATTGTTAAATATCCATACTAAATTTGATGTGGATGTCTTTTATAAAGAGTCGATTGATTCCTATACCATTACGGAAAGAGCAGTAAAAGAATTTGAGGCGAAAGGTGTAAATTTGATTTTTGGACATGGTAGTGATTTTGTTCAGTATTTTAATATCCTTTCATCAAAATATCCCTCTATTCACTTTGTCAGTTTAAATGGAAGAGAACCGGCAACAAAAGAAAATACAACTAATATAAAGTTTGAAAATTACCCAATGGGTTTCTTTGGTGGGATGGTAGCGGGACAAACGACGAAAACAAATACTATTGGCGTAATCGGTGCTTATGATTGGCAGGAAGAAGTAAAGGGATTTGAAGATGGGGTCCACTATGTCAATAAAAGTGCCCAAGTTATTAAAGAATTTGTGAATGATTGGGATAATCGCGAAAAGGCGATGAACCTATTAGATAATCAAATAAGACAGAATGTAGATATTGTTTATCCTGTTGGTTATGGATTTAGTGTGGAAATAGTAGAAAACATCAAAAAAAAGGGACTGCATGCCATTGGATATATTTCTGATCAATCCAATATTGGCAAATATACGGTGTTAACAAGCACGATTCAAGATATCCCTAAACTCTACGAACAAATTGCCACAGCATTTGATGAAGGGGAACTTCAACCTGGTACTCAATCCTGTGGAATAAAAGAAGGTACCATTTATTTAGGCAATTTTAGTCCAAGTATCGATTATGATATTGTTGAATCCATACAGAAAGATTTGAATCATTATAAAAAGACAGGAAAACTCCCAAATGAGAAATAAAAGGGTTAAGCTTTCAGATTAAAGGGACTAATTTCGAGTAAAATGGAAAAGATGTTTCTTCATTGTAAGGAAGGGATAACTTGTCTTTATGGGGGAAAGAAAAACATATAAAATACTGCTATTAAGTAAAAGGTGGTATCTAATGAGTGTTTTTAATAAATCTATTATAATCCATAAAAAGGGGATGGATTAACAGTAATCAGATTATTACGAGTTAATCCATCCATTTTTTTATAAAAGGGGTTATTTTTTTGAATATAGGCTTTAAATCATTAGCAGATGTCATAAACATATCTACATTCTTCATAAGGAGTTCAAGGTCAATTTGATTTAAGAAGGTTGCAATCGCATCAAAGTTTGCGCTTTCTTCATTTTCTTCATTTTCTTCATTTTCCTCCACCTGATTGGACTTCTCGTTACCTCTACCAAAAATCCAATCATCTCCTTTAACTCTTCTCCTAATGGAAGGCTCTTCCTCCGTTAGTTGAGAATGGTCTACATTCTTATTTTTTCTTAAGGAACGACTGTTTGTACCAAACATAAATAGAGAGAAGTGATCAACTTCTGCTTCTTCTTCTAATTTCATCTCATTTTTTTCTTTCTCATCAAAGCGTTCGTCTTTATGATCCTCCATGTTCTACCTCCTATAACATACGATCTTAGATAAGCTCTTAATATGCTATGAAAAACATCGGAAAATGCTTAGACCAATATAATAGAAAACAAAATATGTTGCAAAATACAGGAGTAATTTGATAAAATTAGTACCAAGTCATAATAATTGATAATAATATATTACTGTATTAATGTAATAGTAAATTCATCTTATTAAGTCCAGATTGGACAATTTAGGGTAAACTAAGTGAAACAACACAGGCTTATTTTTATTTTTTAGAATCACTGAGTAATATATAAGAGATAAAAGAGAAAGACATACCGGATAACCGGTGAATATAAAAGGAGCTGAAAGCTTTGGGTACAGGAATAATTGGTATTGGCCGTGAACTTCCAGAAAAAATTTTAACAAACCTTGATTTAGAAAAAATGGTCGATACAAATGATGAATGGATAAGAACAAGAACTGGTATAGAAGAACGAAGAATTGCAGACGACAATACTAATACATCGGATATTGCATTGGCCGCAGCTAAGAAAGCAATTGACGATGCTGGTATTCATCCAGAAGATATTGATATGATTATGGTTGCAACAGTTACTCCTGATCAGTCCTTTCCTTCTGTTGCATGTATGATTCAAGAAAAATTAGGTGCGAAAAAAGCAGCAGCAATGGATTTAAGCGCTGCATGTGCAGGTTTTATGTATGGAATGGTAACAGCTAAGCAATTTATTGATACAGACGTTTATAAATATGTGTTAGTAATTGGTGTAGAAAAGCTTTCTAAAATTACAAATTGGGAAGATCGTAATACGGCTGTTCTATTTGGTGATGGAGCTGGAGCGGCAGTTTTAGGCAAAGTTTCAGAAGGAAGAGGAATCCTTTCTTTTGAATTAGGTGCAGATGGTTCTGGTGGAAAACATCTTTATTTAGATGATGAAGACCATATTTACATGAATGGTAGAGAAGTTTTTAAATTTGCCGTTCGTCAAATGGGCGAAAGCAGTGAAAATGTGTTGGTAAAAGCAGGCTTGTCCAAGGAAGATGTAGATTTCCTTATTCCACACCAAGCGAACATTCGTATCATGGAAGCTTCAAGACAAAGATTGAATTTGCCAGAAGATAAATTATCCAAAACAGTTCATAAATATGGAAATACAAGTGCTGCGTCTATTCCCATCTCATTAGTGGAAGAGTTAGAGGCTGGCAAAATTAAAGAAGATGATGTGCTTGTAATGGTCGGCTTTGGTGGAGGCTTGACTTGGGGAGCAATTGCTATGCGCTGGGGGAAATAAAATATCGCTTAAATGAAAAAAACACGTTTATATAAACTGGATATAGAAAAGGAGAATAGGACATGAGTACGAATAAAAGAGTAGTTGTTACTGGTATTGGAGCTGTAACACCGCTTGGGAATGATGCAATAACTACCTGGGATAATATTGTTGCTGGTGTGTCAGGAATTGGACCACTAACAAGAATTAATGCAGATGAATATCCAGCAAAAGTTGCTGCAGAAGTGAAGGATTTTAATCCAGAAGATTTTATGGAAAAAAAAGATGCTAGAAAGATGGATCGCTTTACACAATATGCAGTTGCAGCTTCCATGATGGCTGTAAAGGATGCTAATTTACAAATTACGGATGAAAATGCTCCTCGTATTGGAGTGTGGATTGGTTCAGGGATTGGCGGAATGGAAACTTTTGAAAATCAATATGAAATGTTCCAAAAAAGAGGTTATAAACGAGTAAGTCCTTTCTTTGTACCGATGTTAATTCCAGATATGGCATCTGGACAAGTTTCGATTACATTAGGTGCAAGAGGAGTGAATTCTTGTACTGTTACGGCATGTGCAACGGGAACAAACTCTATCGGAGATGCATTTAAAGTTATTCAGCGTGGAGATGCTGATGCGATGATTACTGGTGGAGCAGAGGCTCCTATTACAAAGATGTCTGTAGCTGGTTTCTGTGCAAATACGGCTTTATCCTTTAACCCAGATCCTAAAACGGCAAGTAGACCATTTGATGCAAACCGCGATGGATTTGTAATTGGAGAAGGTGCTGGGATTGTTGTGCTAGAAGAACTAGAGCATGCTTTAGCAAGAGGTGCTAACATCTATGCAGAAATAGTTGGATATGGTTCCACAGGAGATGCTTATCATATTACTTCCCCTGCACCAGGAGGAGAAGGTGGAGCAAGAGCTATGAAAATGGCAATTAATGATGCAGGACTTGCACCAGAAGATGTTTCTTATATTAACGCACACGGAACAAGCACAGCGTATAATGATAAATTTGAAACAATGGCTGTTAAAGAGGTCTTTGGAGATTATGCCTATAAAGTTCCGATGAGTTCCACAAAATCCATGACTGGCCATTTACTTGGTGCAGCAGGTGGAGTTGAAGCCATTTTTAGTGTTTTAGCAATAAGAGACAGCATTCTTCCACCAACCATTAATTTTGAAACAGCAGATCCAGATTGCGATTTAGATTATGTAATTAATACTCAAAGAAAACAAGAAGTAAATGTAGCTATGAGTAATTCATTAGGATTCGGCGGCCATAACGCTACAATTGTGTTTAAAAAATATCAATAAAATACTTCGGTTATTTATGTAATCTTTGTAGGTTTGTTTAAAAGGCAACTACTTAAAAATAGGTCATACATTAAAACTGCTAGGATTCGATTAAAATCGAGTCTTAGCAGTTTTTTTATTGTAAAAAAGAAACGATAAAATCTTTAATTATAATAATTTTAAATTAATATTGACTATTATTATAAAGTGTATATAATTAAAACTATAATTCTATTATTTAAGGTAGAAAATTCGGAAATGATTAACGTTAAAAGAAAACGCTTTCTTTTTGATGGTGAACTAGTATATAAGGAGAAATTACATAGAAAGGAAGAATTCTATGCTTAGTATAGAAAAGGCTAAAGACTTGTTGAAAGAAAAGAATGTTCGGCTAACACCTCAAAGGCTAGAATTAATAAATATACTTACAAAAGACAATAAGCATTGGACAGTAGATGAAATTTACCATGTTCTAAATGAGAATATGCCATCAGTAAGTATTACAACGGTTTATAATAACGTCCATTTATTCACGGAATTAGAATTATTAAAAGAAATCCAATTTGGTGAAGGATTAAGTAAATATGAATGGAAAAAAGATGAACATTATCATATCGTCTGTAACGGTTGTGGTGCGATAGTAGATATTTGGTATCCTACTTTAAGGGAGGTAGAATCATTTGCGAAATCCATATCTAAATTCAATATCAGCTCCCATAGTCTCCAGTTTTACGGAACCTGTGAACAGTGTGCAAAAGCATAAACAAAAAAACGAGATAATTTGTTTAGAGTGTAAACAGCCAATCAAAAAATTGAAGCACTCTATTATTTGTGGATGTGGAAGCAGAATCATGAAAGAAACACATAGATAATTTTTTATCCAAAGGGATATGGGAAGAAGTACTTTAATTGTACTTCTTCCCATATCCCTTTTTCATATTCCGTGATTAGTTGTCTTGGAACTTATCCATTCATAATCCATATACTGTTTAAATGAACAGAAGAATATGAAATAAAGGGGATATTTTGGTGGGGGTAATCGATACAAAAAAATGGCTCGAGGATCATTTTTATGAGCCGACTACTATATGTGAAAACATGCAAGCGTCCTTTGATGGAGATGAGCCTCAAAATATTTATCGATATTTAAGTGGATTTGGAATGTATAAGCCTTCAAGACGTTCAAAACAGACTTTTGAGCAAATGAAAGAATTAGAAACATGGAGTAAAATAGAGCGAATATTTCATAAGTATAAGAAAAAATGGAATGGACCAGATATACCTATTTATCTATTTCCTTTTCAGATGACTTGGAGAGGAGAGGAAAATAAATCTGGAGTATCGTTCCCGAATCAGCTTTTTTTATTTATTGGAGAAGTAACAGACGTTAAAGAATTAGAAGCGCTCTTTATTCATGAATACCACCATGTATGTCGTATTCATTATCAACAAAAGGCAATAGAAGAGTATACTTTATTAGATTCTATTGTTATGGAAGGGCTAGCAGAGCTTGCTGTTAAAGAAAACTGTGGGGAAGCTTATAATGCAAGCTGGTGTCACCTATATGATGAAGATAAAATAAAGCAATTTTGGGATAAAGAGCTAAAGGAATATTTAGATGTTAAAAAAACAGAGGAGAAACATGATCAACTCTTGTATGGATATGGACGATATCCTCAGATGATTGGTTATAACACAGGATTTCATCTTGTTAATTCCTATTATGAAAAGAGAAAAAGAAAAATAACAGGAAAAATGCAGTTTACGATAAAAAGTGAAGCATTTATTTAAAGAGTTCAAAGACGAGTATAGAAAACTGCTCGTCTATTTTATTTTTACTAGAATAGGCTAACCGGATAAATAACACAAATGGGATAAAAGGAAATAAAAAGACATGTAAAGGAAAGTTTGTACATATTATGATAATAGGTTCTGCTTATCATTCGTCTTAGTGAGTATCTAAGAAGAAAAGTACCTAGCAAAGTGAATGCACGAAAGATAGCTATTTTTCATAATAAATAGAGGAATAAAAAATAATCCTTTGAAAATAGGAATAAATATACTAAGCTCTGCCAATACTTATGGACAAACAGTTGTTGAAGTGAGGGATAAAAATATGCAGTATCTTCATGATGTTTGGGTAAATTGGTTTGAAGGGGAAGAAAACGGATATAATGTTTGTCACTTCCATGAATGGAGAAAAGATGATGGTGTTGAATTATTGGATCAGGTACCGCTATTAAAAGTAGACTCTTGTTTATTTAATTACATAGAAAATGACCTGGCGGAGTTACCACGACAATTATTAGAAGAAATTTATCAGAAAGCATATCTACGAAAAAATCATGAAAGAATTCAATTGGATTATTGTTTTGTAGTTTCTGATGGAATAGGACTTTTAGTAGTAGATACAATAGGATATTCTGTTCCGATTCGGAAGAGTCGAATGATACCTAGACAAGAACAATTGGCTTATGAATTACTGGAAAATCAAGAAACGATTTATTATAACTATCAAAATAATGAAGAAAAGAAAGAATTCCATATCCTATCTCCTGAGCCTCATGTGATGAACGGTTTAACGAGAAAGGAAAGACAATTAAAGCAATTGTTATTTATGGCATTAGATCAACTATATTCTTCTGAAAATGTGGCAGAGGTTCGCTATTGGTATACAGAATGGAGTCCAGAACGTTATTTTGAGATTCAGCATTTAGATTTTGAACATGCATGGAATGAACTATATGAATGCACAAAATACGGTTGGACAAAAAAGCATGAGCATTTTTGTGAGAATATTATAAAAGGTCAGCCTTTTTTTGAAAAGCTATGGGAAATGGAACATGGTCCGAAGGTAAATTAATAGTTGCCATCTTCAAAAAACATGAAAAATTAATAAGGAATGAAAAAGCCCGATGAATTTTCATCGGGCTTTAGACTGTATACAAGTTCATATTTTTAAGTATTAACTTTTTCATAGGAAGGAATTAACGACGTTTACGACCTAATCCCATCGCGTTTTCCATCTTTTTAATCATTTTACCTGCAACTTTATTTGCTTTTGCTGCACCTTCATCTAAAATATCATCTAATTCTGTCGAAT
Organism: Niallia sp. FSL W8-0635; assembly: GCF_038007965.1. Classification (GTDB taxonomy): domain Bacteria; phylum Bacillota; class Bacilli; order Bacillales; family Cytobacillaceae; genus Niallia. Next base: position 1,215,148 of record NZ_JBBOYD010000001.1, read on the forward strand.
TCATTAGCTCATTATATTTCTGTTGAATTGGCTTCAATGCCTCCACAACAACATTTGCTAAATCTGATTTGAAGTCTCCATAGCCTTTACCTTCGTATTTTGCTTCAAGACTTTCAATGCTTTCTCCAGAGAGGATCGAATAAATCGAAAGCAAGTTGGAAACGCCAGGCTTATTTTCTCTATCAAACTTAACGATGCCTTCTGAATCTGTAACAGCACTTTTGATTTTCTTAATAATTTGTGCTGGTTCGTCCAATAATGTAATGGTTGCTTTGTTATTTGTATCCGATTTACTCATTTTTTTCGTAGGATCTTGAAGAGACATAATTCTTGCGCCTACTTTTGGAATTCTAACTTCAGGAATCGTTAAGATATCATTGTATTTTTTATTAAATCTTTCTGCAAGATCACGAGTTAATTCTAGATGCTGCTTTTGGTCTTCTCCTACTGGAACGATATCTGTGCTATATAAAAGGATATCTGCCGCCATAAGAGGTGGATATGTTAATAACGCAGAAGAAACTGCATCTTTACCCGTAGATTTGTCTTTGAATTGCGTCATTCTTTCTAATTCACCAATATAAGAGATACATTGCATTAACCAGGCACCTTGAGCGTGTGCAGGTACTTCCGATTGAATAAATAGAGTAGCTTTATTCGGATCAATGCCCACTGCTAAGTATAGGGCAGCTAAGCTACGTATATTGTTTCTTAACACCATTCGATCTTGAGGTACCGTAATAGCATGTTGATCAACGATACAGAAGAAACAGTTATATTCGTCTTGAAGCTCGACAAATTGACTTAAAGCACCAATATAATTTCCTAATGTAATGGTACCACTTGGTTGAATCCCCGAAAAGATAGTTTTCATAAAATATACTTCCTCCAATATGTATTCTGGACACGTTTGTTTCGCTTAAACAAGCGATTCATTTCATTTACTAGGCTTTCTACCAGCAATTCTATGTTGAAGTAACTTTCGATTCAGAAAGCAACTTGCTAGTTAGTATAGTAAAAAAAAGAGAACCCAGAAACTTAATTATAATCATTATTATATCCATTTTAGCATGATTAGTTTATATTCAAAGGCTGATTTCTCAAAGTTTGTCGTTTTTAACAGAAAAAAATAGTGATTTTTTTAGAAGGCTTGGTTTTAATGGGGGGGATTTTAAATGAAATGTATAGGTAAATGGATTCTATTAATTATAATAATTCGAATAAATTTATATTAATATAATTATTCAGTAGATTTGCATATTTCTGATTTGTTTTTATTCTACAAAATTCTACATTATTCTTGCGTAAAAAATATTCCAATTATATAATTGTCATTACGAATGGATTAGGTAGTAATATTTCAGACTATTTAAAACACATAAGAATACATAAAAGATTGAACTAGCGAAATAGTTATTTTGAAATAATATTTTATGCGCTATGTATGGGAGTTTTCATTTAAGGTCGTTTTATACAATTAATAGTCGTTTGTTATAATTGACTGACTATTTAGGAAATGATTGCTTGTGTATTCTAAGGTTTAGAATGGGAAAGCTATTTTCGAAGTTCCATTTGAGGAAAAAATTTTTAGGGGGTAATTACATGAGAAAAAGAATGCTTGTACTAATGAGCTTAGTGCTTGTACTAAGTGCTTTTCTTGCTGCGTGTGGTAATGACAAAGGTGGGAGTGATAAATCTTCACAGAGCCTACGTTTGAACATTGTTTCAGAGCCACCAACATTACATCCAGCATTAGCTACAGATTCAACATCAGGTGGAGTGTTAATTCAAACATTTGAAGGATTAACTCGTATTGATAAAGATGGAGTTCCTCAGCCAGCTATGGCCGAAGATATTCAGGTTTCAGATGATCAATTAACCTACACTTTCAAAATTCGTGAAGATGCAACATGGACAAATGGTGATCCAGTAACAGCAGCAGATTTTGAATATGCTTGGAAATGGGCAATCGATCCTCAAAACCAATCTCAATATGCATATCAACTGTATTCCATAAAAGGTGCTGAAGCAGCAAATAATGGTGAAGGTAGTCTTGATGATGTTGCTATTAAAGCAGTAGATGAAAAGACTTTAGAAGTAACGTTAGTGAATCCAACACCTTACTTCTTACAATTACTAGCTTTCTATACTTATTTCCCAGTGAATAAAAATGTAGCAGAAGCAAATCCAGATTGGTATAAAGATGCTGGAGATGACTATGTAACAAATGGTCCTTTCAAAATGACAGAATGGAATCATAGTGAGTCAATCCTTCTAGAAAAGAATGAAGACTATTGGGATGCTGACACAGTTAAATTAGAAACAGTAGAAATGACTATGGTAGAAGATCCAACAACAGAGTTAAGCATGTTTGATAATGATGAATTAGATTGGGCTGGTTTACCATTTGGTTCATTACCTACAGATGCAATTAAAGCTTTAAAAGACAATGGGGACCTTAATATTAAAGCAATAGCAGGAACTTATTGGTATAAATTTAATACAGAAGAAAAGCCATTTAACAATGAAAATATTCGTAAAGCATTAACATATGCAATTGATCGTAAAGCAATTGTTGAGCAAATTACACAAGGTGGACAAATCCCTGCTATGGCAGTTGTTCCTCCAACAATGTTCGCTGAAAACGAAAAAGGTTACTTTAAAGATAATGATATCGAAGCAGCAAAAGCCGCTCTTGAGAAAGGCTTGAAGGAAGAAGGCTATGCTAGTGTAGAAGATTTACCAGCAATCACATTATCTTATAACACAAGTGAAGCACACGCCAAAATTGCGCAAGCTGTTCAAGATATGTGGAAAAAGAACCTTGGCATTAATGTAGAATTAGACAACGAAGAATGGCAAGTTTACTTAGAAAAAATTGATTCTGGTGACTATCAAATCGGACGTATGTCTTGGTCTGGTGACTACAATGACGCATTTAATTTCCTAGAATTGTATCGTGATGCAAACGGAGGAAATAACGACACTGGCTGGGAAAATCCAGAATACAAAAAGCTTCTTAATGCTTCACAAAAAGAAACAGATGAAGCTAAACGTAAACAATTATTACAAGATGCAGAAACTATTTTAATGAATGAACTTCCAATTGCACCTGTATATTTCTATACAAATACATGGGTACAAAAAGAGAACCTTAAAGATGTAGTAATATCAGGTTTAGGGGAAGCTCAGTTAAAATGGGCACATTTTGAATAATTAAAGGAATTACTTTAATCCACGATTATGTATAGGTAAGTCAAAGTCTAATCCGCAAATGGGATAGTATATTCTAGGAGAAGTATTATTAAATTGTTTGTGTAAATTAGATAAGAAGAAACTATTCATGAACGTACAAAGCTTAAGAGATAAAAGAGGCTGTCTTATTTAACGAGTGATACTTTCAAGTAAGCTCGTTCCCTAAGACATCCTCTTGCTTTCTAATTGGCGGTGTTTTAGAAAAAAATGGAGGTAAAACCATGATAAAGTACTTGACAAAACGTTTGCTGTTTATGGCGCTGTCCTTATGGTTAATCATTACAGCAACGTTTTTCTTCATGAGGATGGCACCGGGTAACCCATTTACATCGGAAAAGAAAATGCCACCTGCAATCGAAGCAAATTTAAATGCCCATTATGGTCTTGATCAACCTTGGTATGTTCAATATGGAGAGTATTTGCTACGTGTAGTTCAATGGGATTTCGGTCCATCTTTTAAATATAAGAGTCAGACTGTTAATCAATTAATTAATGAAGGATTCCCTGTTTCATTAGTGCTGGGAATCGAAGCTATTTTCATTGCTTTAGCAATTGGTGTTACTTTAGGAGTAATTGCAGCCTTAAGGCATAATAAATGGCAAGATTATTTAGCCATGATTGTTGCTGTATTAGGAATATCTGTACCTTCCTTTATTATGGCTGCCTTTTTACAATATATTTTTGCGATGAAACTAGGTATTTTCCCTGTAGCAAGATGGGGAACATTTATGCAAAGTGTCTTGCCAGCAATAGCTTTAGCAGCTGGTCCAACGGCATTCATTGCCCGTTTAACTAGATCTTCCATGCTAGAAGTATTAAGCAATGATTATATTAAAACAGCAAAAGCTAAAGGAATTAGTGGCTTTAATATTACTGTTAAGCATGCTATCCGCAATGCAATCCTTCCAGTTGTTTCATACATGGGACCTTTATCAGCTGGGATTGTTACAGGAAGCTTTGTTATTGAGAAAATTTTCGGTATTCCAGGGCTGGGATCACAGTTTGTAAAAAGTATAAATAACCGTGATTATACAGCAATTATGGGAGTAACTGTTTTCTATAGTATTATCCTGTTAGTATCTGTTCTTCTTGTCGACTTATTGTACGGATTAATAGATCCTCGAATTAAACTATCGGGCGGGAAGAAAGGAGAGTAAAGATGCAAGAAATTTCGAAAGATAAATTTGAAATAGTAGGCAATAGCAGTGTTGAATCGGAAAAGATTTCAAAGGCAAGTTTGTCCTTTTGGAAAGATGTATTTACTCGTTTTAAGAAAAATAAACTTGCAGTATTTGGACTTGTACTATTAATTCTTTTAATCGTCATGGCATTTGTTGGGCCATTCCTCACACCATACAACTATTATGAAAATGATTTATCAAAAACCAACCAACCACCAAGTGCAGAGCATTATTTTGGTACCGATGAATTGGGTCGAGATATGTTTGAACGTATTTGGTATGGTGCAAAGATATCTCTATTTATTGGGATTGCTGCTGCATTTATCGACTTAGTGATAGGGGTAATTTGGGGAGGAATTGCAGGTTATAAAGGTGGAAAAACCGATGAGGTGATGATGCGTATAGCCGACGTATTATATGGTATTCCTTACCTGTTACTTGTAATCCTTCTAATGGTTGTGCTTGGACAAGGAATTTGGACAATGATTCTAGCGATGAGTATTACCGGTTGGATAAATATGGCCCGTATGGTTCGTGGACAAGTATTATCTTTAAAGAGTCAAGAATATATACTTGCTTCTAGAACATTAGGAGCAGGCGTTTCAAGAATTATGGGCAAGCATTTAATTCCCAATGCAATGGGGCCAATCCTTGTTACTTTAACACTAACTGTGCCAAACGCTATTTTTACAGAAGCGTTTTTAAGCTATCTTGGACTAGGTTTAACTCCTCCATTAGCTAGCTGGGGAACAATGGCTAATGATGGAATCGGTGCAATGCAATATTATCCATGGCGTTTATTCTTCCCGGCAATGTTTATTTGTTTAACAATCTTTGCATTTAATGTTATTGGGGACGGAATACGTGATGCCCTTGATCCAAGACTACGTAAGTAAGGAGTGAGATAAATGGAAAAATTATTAGAAGTAAAGGATTTACAAGTCTCATTCCATACGTATGGAGGAGAAGTGCAGGCAGTTCGTGGAGTATCCTTTGATCTATATAAAGGAGAAACATTAGCAATTGTTGGTGAATCTGGATCAGGTAAGAGTGTTACTTCGCAAACGTTAATGAAATTAATTCCTATGCCTCCAGGTCATATTAAAGGCGGACAGATTTTATTTAATGGAGAAGATATCGTACAAAAAACAGATAAAGAGATGGAAAGCATCCGAGGAAAAGAAATGAGTATGATTTTCCAAGATCCAATGACATCCTTGAATCCGACCATGCGAATTGGAGCACAAATTATGGAAGTGCTGATTAAACATCAGCAAATGAACAAAGAAAAAGCCAAGAAGAAAGCAATTGAGCTTCTAAGCTTAGTTGGTATTCCAAAACCAGAAAAAAGAGTGGACCAATATCCACACGAGTTTTCTGGAGGAATGAGACAGCGTGCGATGATTGCCATTGCTTTAGCAGCTAATCCTCATTTATTAATTGCTGATGAACCAACAACAGCATTAGATGTTACGATTCAAGCGCAAATTTTGGATTTAATGAAAGATTTACAAGAGAAAATGGATACAAGTATTATCTTCATTACTCATGACTTAGGGGTTGTTGCAAATGTAGCGGATCGCGTTGCTGTTATGTATGCAGGGCAAATTGTAGAAATGGGTACTGTAGATGAGATTTTCTACGATCCAAGACATCCTTATACTTGGGGACTTCTTGCGTCAATGCCAAGCTTAGATAATGATAATGAAGATGAGCTTGCGGCGATACCGGGAACACCACCAGATTTAACAAATCCTCCAGTCGGAGATGCCTTTGCAGCTCGAAATCCGTATGCATTAGCAATTGATTTCGAACAAGAACCACCTTTATACCAAGTGTCAGAAACACATTTTGTAAAGTCATGGTTATTACATCCTAATGCACCAACAGTAGAACCACCTGCTTCTGTTAAAGAAAGAATAAGAAAGCTACCCTCTACCTTTGAAGTACCAGTTTTAGTAAAGGAGGAGAAATAAGTGGCTGAAAAATTATTAGAAATAAAAAATCTTAAGCAATATTTTAATGTTGGTACTCCTAACCTTGTTAAAGCAGTAGATGATGTAACTTTTGATATTTTCAAAGGAGAAACACTTGGATTAGTAGGAGAATCTGGTTGTGGGAAATCCACGACTGGGAGAACGATCATTCGCCTATACGATGCAACAGGCGGTCAAGTTTTATTTAATGGAGAAGACGTGCATGGAAGAAAATCAAGAGCAGATTTAAAGAAATTTAATCGTAAAATGCAAATGATTTTCCAAGATCCATATGCTTCATTAAATCCGCGAATGACTGTTGCTGATATCATTGCAGAAGGAATTGATATTCACGGTTTAGCGAAGAACAGAAGTGAAAGAATGGAAAAGGTATACGAACTGCTTCAAACAGTTGGTTTAAATAAAGAGCACGCTAATCGTTATCCCCATGAATTCTCAGGTGGACAGAGACAAAGAATCGGGATTGCGCGTGCATTAGCTGTAGATCCTGACTTTATCATTGCAGATGAACCGATTTCTGCATTAGATGTTTCTATTCAAGCACAGGTTGTTAACTTGATGAAGAAGCTTCAAAAGGAAAAAGGATTAACGTATTTATTTATTGCCCATGATTTATCCATGGTTAAGTATATAAGTGACCGTATTGGTGTTATGTATTTTGGAAAATTAGTGGAACTTGCTCCTGCAGAGGAGTTATATAATAACCCTATTCATCCATATACACAGTCCTTATTATCAGCAATTCCTCTTCCGGATCCAGAAACAGAGCGTACAAGAAAAAGAACGGTTTATGATCCTTCCGTTCATCAATACAATGATGGCGAAGAACTTAAAATGAGAGAAATTAAACCAGGCCATTTTGTTTATTGCTCTGAAGCGGAATATAATAAATATAAAGCATAAGTGAAACAATAATAATATCTACCAAGTCGATAATCTCAGAGCATAATGAGGTTGTCGACTTTTTTATATTTAGCTAAGCTCCTATCTATATAAAGGGAAGAAAACAGTAATAGCATTAGCTTGTTTGAGTTGTTACAATAAAAGGAATACATAATTTATACCCTGGTAGTAGATAATTTATACTGTACATAGATGGGAGTTATCACTATGAATAAAAAACTAATATCCTTCGGGTTAAGTATATTTTTATTAATCCCCAATGTTGCTTTTGCTAAGGGGGAGAATGTTATACCTAAACAGCCAACAAAACAAATGGAAATTATGAAAAAACAATTGCCACTCTCTTTGCCAAGATTGAAAACAAATACTTTTACCTTTTCCTATCCTGATGCTGTAAGAGGTATATATGTAAATTCTCACTCCATTGGAGGGAGCAAGTGGAATCAATTAATCGATTTAGTAAAAAATACAGATTTAAATGCAATGGTAATTGATTATAAAGAAGATCATGGTAATTTAACCTTTATGCCAGAAGAAAGTTCTCCTTATCGGAACATTGGCAGTCACTCTATAAAAAATATGACGTCTTTATTAGAACGGCTTGAAAAAGAGAAAATTTATCCGATTGCTCGTATTGTTGTTTTCAAGGATTCGGTACTAGCTGAGGAAAAACCAGAATGGTCTTTTGTCCAAGGAAAAAAGGTTTGGACAAATGGGAGAGGGGAAGCGTTTGTTAATCCTTTTGAAAAAAGGGTTTGGGATTATAATGTTAATCTTGCAATCGAAGCAGCTAAAATGGGCTTTCAAGAGATACAATTTGATTATGTTCGCTTTCCAGAAGGCTTTGAAAACAAAGGAGATAAATTAAGCTATTCTAAAGGTGAATATGAGAAATTAAATATATCTGATGGGGACAAAAGGGTAGAGGCTGTTACAGACTTTGTTCAATATGCCAAAGAAAAATTAGAACCATTTGACGTTAAAGTTTCAGTTGATATATTTGGATACACAGCAACTTTGGATGAAGCACCAGGAATCGGGCAAAATTTTTCAAAGATAAGTAGCCATGTTGATGTTATTTCTTCTATGATATATCCAAGTCATTGGACAGACTATTTCGGCATTGAAAAACCTGATCTCCATCCTTATGAACTCATAAGCGAATATATAAAAGTAGAAAAGCAAAAGTTAGACCAAATAGAAAATGCACCTATTTCAAGACCTTGGCTTCAAGATTTTACAGCCACTTGGCTAGGGAAAAATAATTATCAAGTATATGGAAAAGAGGAAATCCAAAAGCAGATAAAAGCGTTAAATGATCAAGGGGTTTCTGAGTTTTTACTTTGGAATGCTGGGAATAATTATACGAAAAATGTTAATTATAAGCCGAGTAATAAAGAACAAAAAGGAGATTAATGCATGCATTGGTATGATAAGCTAAATGAATATTTTCCTGTAGAAGAAATGAAATCACAAGAACATATGGAGGCATTATTAAAGGATTTTCCGGAATATTATCATAAGGATGAAGGAAAGTACCATGTGTTAATGTATGTGGAAGCAGAGGATTTTATCTTTATTGATTACTTATTTGTTTCCAATGAAGCAAGAGGTCAAGGTCTTGGACATCAATTAGTGGAAAAGCTTAAAGCGAAGCAAAAACCTATTATATTAGAAGTAGAACCAATTAATTATAAAGATAGTGATACGAAAAAGAGATTAAAGTTTTATCAACGTGAAGGATTTAAACATGCGAAAACGATTGGATACAGACGTATGTCATTGGCAACTAGAGAAGTTAATGCAATGGAAATTCTCTATTGGGCACCTAATAACGAAGGAGAAGATGTCGTATATCAGTCAATGGTAAAGACTTATAATAAAATTCATACGTATAAGGACATCCATTTTTACGGTGAACCTTATGAACCGGTTGAAAAAGTTGTACAGCTTAATAATAAAGAAGAACACAAAAATATATTTGATGAAATTTAACTAGGTTATTTTAAGAGAAGGAAACGATTTGAATAATAGGGAAATTTCCTTTGAGAAAAAGCCCTTCCTATTTTCATTAAAACATTCTTAATTGAGAATAGGAAGAGGTTTAAAGATAATGAAAATAGGGTAATGAAAAATAAAGTATATTTAAAGAACAAATATTTTAACAGAAACGATAAATAGTTGAAACTTTTTTTGTTTTCAAACGTCTATAATGATAAGCAATAAATTTTAAGGGAAATTCGTATAATAATCACGAGTTTTCTTACATAAAGGAGGAGAATAACAACAAATCACGTAAGAGTAGCAATTTATTAACAGAAAATAATCATACTTGTGGATAATTTTTTCAAAACATATACCATAATGCAAACAATTAGTGTATAATAATTAATATAAATTACTTGATTGAATTAATTATAATTTAAGAATTTTCGAAAAAAGAGATTCAAGTTATTTATAATTATAATGAATGTAGTTAATTACATGTCTAAATAAAGGGAGCGTGAATTTGTAAAATGGTAACATTATACACTTCACCAAGTTGTACATCCTGCAGAAAAGCAAAAGCATGGTTAGAGGAACATGAAATTGCTTATAAAGAAAGAAATATATTTTCTGAACCACTTTCAATTGACGAGATAAAAGAAATTCTTCGTATGACTGAAGATGGAACAGATGAAATTATTTCAACAAGAAGTAAAACTTTTCAAAAACTAAATGTGAATTTAGAAACAATGCCGCTACAAGATTTATTTGGTATCATCCAAAATAATCCAGGACTATTGAGACGTCCTATTATTATTGATGAAAAAAGGCTGCAGGTAGGATACAACGAAGATGAAATACGTCGATTCTTACCAAGAAAAGTTCGTACTTTCCAATTAAGAGAAGCTCAACGATTAGTTAACTAATAATAAGAAGTATAAAAAAAGATCTGACTTTAAGCGATGGCAATTTGTCATCCTTTGGTCAGATTTTTCTTTTATTCGTAAAGGTCTAAGTGTTGCCCTTAATAAGGTGCGAGAAATCATTTCTGACCTCACCGTGAATAAATGGTTATATTTGGTTAAATCTGTTAGTTATTGCTTTTTCTTTTTAGTTTGAAATAATTTCTGTGAGGTAATACTACTAAATATAACTAAACAGGAATATGGTATTAAAAAAGAAATAATCTCTCTATGCTGAATAAAGTTCTTTTTATTTTAAAAAATTAAAAATTGTGAATGTTTTATGGATAGGCATTTAATGGTTTTTTTTAATCCCAAGATATTTTAATTCCATTTATACTGCTTTTATCATAAAATATAAGGTACAAGGTACAATACGAGGAAAATACAAATTTTTATTTCAGAAAGATTTATTGTAAGGAATAAAACAAATCTGTATGGGGGTCTCTTGTCCCTTCCATCATAGTCTGAAGGGAGTGTAAGCGTATGGAAATTGAAAGAATTAATGATCATACAGTAAAGTTTTATATTTCGTATATTGATATAGAAGAGCGTGGATTTAAGCGTGAGGAGATTTGGTATAATCGGGAACGCAGTGAAGAATTGTTTTGGGAAATGATGGATGAAGTCCATCAAGAAGAAGACTTCATATTTGATGGACCATTATGGATTCAAGTTCAAGCACTAGAGAAAGGGTTAGAAATTCTGGTGACTAAGGCACAACTTTCTAAAGACGGACAGAAGTTTGAAATTTCTATTCCAGAGGATAAGCTAAAGGATTTACCAATTGATGAACGTTTTGAAGACTTAATGGATCAACACTTCACTATTAAAGATGGGGAAGAAGAGTATGATGAAAGTCTTGAGTTTATTTTAACATTTAAAGATTTTGAAGATATCATTTCCTTATCAAAATTACAAGGATTAGAAGGAATTGATACAAAGCTTTACAGCTATAAAGAAAAATATTACTTATTTGTACAATTCCTTGATGAGGAAATACCGGAAGAGGAAGTTGAAAATGCTTTAAGTATTATACTTGAATATGCTCAAGAGGATTCCAAAATGACCATTCATGTTCTTCAAGAATATGGAAAAGTTATTATTGAGAATGAAGTATTTATGGAGTTGCGAAAGTACTTTCATTAAATAATTGGGGTTCAAAATTAAATATAATGAAGTTTAACGGAAACTCTACACTGTTCGGTAATCACCTTGCATTGTGGAGTTTTTTTACATAAGTAAAGAAGAAAGCATGTATAAGTGTGGAGTTTTTTGAATAGATATAGACAGCTATAGAAAATGGGAAGTCCACACTATCCTAAAGAGTTCTATACAATACAGCTTCTTAAAGCAAGAGATATAGAAGTTTATAATGAGTGTACTTTATTGACATTGTGGGTAAATATAAGGGAATAATAATAATTGATAAATATAGGCTTAATGTAAGTAAATGGGAGAATGGCGGTGTCTGTCATGAATCATACTGCTAGGTTAGGATTATTTTTTGCTGTAGCAGCTCTTTTTGTTTATGTATTTAATTTATTTTTCTCCGTTCAGGGTGGTATTTACGGACAGTTAAGTTTAGTTATTAGTTTATCGGTTATTTTTATCGGCTTTGTCATTTTTTTTGAAAATAGACATCCAACTCAAACGCTAACTTGGTTAATAGTATTAGGTAGTTTTCCGATTATCGGCTTTGTCTTCTATTTATTCTTTGGTAGGAACTATCAGAAAGAAAGAGTGTATCGGAAAAAGTACTTTTTGGATAAAGAAGCATTTCTTAAGATTGAGCAAGAAATTAGCTCCAAAAAAGAAGAAAAGCGAAAGATACTGGATGGACATCAACGCAATTTATTTCATCTAGCAGAGAAACTGGGGAATAGTCCCATCTCTTTTGGCACCTCCACTCAGGTGTTAACAGATGGAGAGGAGACATTTAATACTATTTTAGCTGAACTAAAGCAAGCAAAACACCATATTCACATGGAATATTATATTGTAAGAGATGATGCTATTGGTCAAGAGATAAAACAGATATTAGTGGAGAAGGCAAGAGCGGGAGTTCAAGTAAGGTTTTTATATGATGCAGTTGGTTCCTGGCAGCTTTCTAAAAGGTTTCGATTAGAAATGAAAGAGGCGGGTATCGAGGTTATTGCTTTTGGTCCTGTTAAAATGCCTTTTTTTAATAGTAAATTTAATTTTAGAAATCATCGTAAAATCATTATTATTGATGGAAATGTCGGTTTTGTTGGTGGGTTAAATATTGGGGATGAGTATTTGGGAAGAAATCCTTCGATTGGCTATTGGAGAGACACCCATTTACTGGTGAAAGGAAATGCTGTGAGATCCTTACAATTAATTTTTCTTCAAGATTGGTTCTATATGACCAATCATAGCTTTTTAACAGAGGAATACTTAACACCTGTTTCTGAGGGGAATTCACATGGTGGAGTACAATTGATTGCTGGTGGGCCTGACAATGAATGGAGTGTCATCAAAAATATTTTTTTCAGCATGATTACGACCGCTAAAGAATCGATTTGGATTGCTACTCCATACTTCATTCCAGATGAAGATATTTTTTCTGCCATTAAAATAGCTTCTTTAAGTGGGGTAGATGTTCGAATACTTGTTCCAAGTAAACCAGATAAACGAATTGTTTTCCATGCTTCTCGTTCTTATTTTCCAGAATTATTAGAGTCGGGAGTAAGGATTTTTGAATACAATCGTGGGTTTATGCATAGCAAAATAATTATAGTTGATGGAGAAATAGCCTCCATCGGAACTTGCAATATGGATATGAGAAGCTTTCATTTGAATTTTGAAGTGAGTGCTTTTTTATATAAAACAAGAAGCACAGAAAAACTAGTTAAAGATTATATAGAAGATATCAAACATTCGATCGAATTAGAAGTGGACAGCTTTAATAAAAGACATTATGGATATAGAATGCTCGAATCTACTTCTAGATTATTGTCTCCATTATTATAGCAGGGAAAGCTATCTTTTATGGACAAAGATAGCTTTTTGCATTATTTATAAATAAAAATAATCTTTTTGAAGGAATAGTAAGGACGAAAAAGAATAAGTAAAAGAAGAAATCAAAAGGAGGGATTTTTTATTTGTTTACAGCTATAACCGAAAAAGGAAGCATTATAAATTTATTTACTATCAAAGACAAGGACGAATTAAAAGTGTTGAAAAGCATACCGACATATTGTCCAGAATGTAAAGGCCGTGTCATTCTGAAAATGGGTGAAAAAAAGATTACTCATTTTGCGCATGAAAGGAAAGAATGGTGTAAAGCAAATGGAGAGGCAGAGTCTTCTTATCATTTGCAAGGTAAGCTGCAATTGTATGAAAAGCTCCTTCAGTTAAAACTAGAGCCGCAACTAGAGCCGTATTATTCAGAAATAAAGCAACGAGCCGATATTAGCTTTATCTGGAATAATAAAAAGTACGTTATCGAATATCAATGTGCTGTCATTTCTCCGCAGTTAGTAAAAAAACGTACAGCTGGCTATCAAAAAATAAACATTCACCCCATTTGGATTATTGGCTTCCAACAATTGAAAAAATGGAACCCTATCAAATTGAAACTTTCCGCATTTATTTATCACTTTTTCACATCATATCAGGGGCAGTATCTTCTTCCAACATATTGTCCATTTGATAAAGTCTTTTATTTGCTTCAAAATCCTATCCCCATCTCTATCTCCCAAACATTTATCTCCACGTATTCCTATCCATTAGTAAAAATAGATGGAGACCTTCCAACATTTCCTAGTAGGAAGTTACATTACTCTTATTGGCGAGAGATGATACATCGACAAAAGACGAAGGATTTACATTACCTAACAAAAATGAATGATCAATTTTTAAAAGAGCTATATGCTAGAGCTTTACATCCCCATTTTTTGCCCCCATTTATCGGCATCCCTTTAAAAGAGGGTTTCCTTATTGAAACTCCCCCAATATTTTGGCAGGCATATATTTGTCTAGATACTTTTTACCTTGGGGGAGAAATGAAAATATATCCATTGCAAAAAATCTATACATGTTTCCAAGAAAGAATAAATAAGGGACAAGTAAAAATAAGAGAATTTCCTTTTCTACCAAAATTAGAATGGAAAACAGTAGTTCAGCAATATTTACGCATTCTGGTAAGCCTCGAAGTTTTGGAAGAAATAAAACCAGATTTTTTTAGACTTCTTCCTGTAAAAAAGATAAGAGATTATCGATTACAGACAAAAGAGGAAGTGGTATTTTATAACAAATTGAAAAATCTTTTTGATAAGCATAACGATAAATGAAAAAGTAGAAAATACATATGCTAGTGGTATAGATATGTAAGCTACAAAATCGGAATTAAACGGGAAATTTGTTAGAATAAGAAGGAAATAGTTAATAAAAAGAGAAGTATCTATTAAGATGTATTTTCGTATCACGAAAGAAGAGTGGAGGATGAACATGTCAACTGAAACAGGTGTAAAGAAATTACCATTGCGCAATGAGGTTCCAACAGAAGATACGTGGAGATTAGAGGATATTTTCGCAACGGATGAAGAATGGGACAAAGAATTGGAAGAAGTAAAGAAGTTATCTCAAAAGGCAACTGATTATCAAGGCAAGTTAGCTGATGGTGCTGATGTTCTTTATGAAGCTTTACAATATCAAGATGAACTATTATCAAGACTTGGAAAATTATATACATATGCACATATGCGCTATGACCAAGATACAACGAATAGTTACTATCAAGGTGTAGATGGGCGTATTAAAAGCTTATATGCACAAGCTGCAAGTGCACTAGCATATATGGTTCCGGAATTATTATCGATTGATGAAAAAGTAATTAACGGGTTTTTAGAAGAAAAGAAAGATTTACAGCTGTATAAAAAGGCGTTGGAAGAAATCAATTTACAACGTCCCCATGTTTTGAGTGCAGAACAGGAAGCATTATTAGCACAAGCTTCCGAAGTGTTGGATTCATCTAGTAATACATTTGGAATGTTAAATAATGCTGATTTGGAATTCCCAAGTATTAAGGATGAGAATGGGGAAGAGGTAGAGGTTACACATGGTCGGTATTCTCGCTTTTTAGAAAGTGCAGACCAACGTGTACGCCATGATGCTTTTAAGGCGGTTTATGACACCTATGGAAAATTTAAGAATACCTTTGCCTCAACCTTAAGTGGAGAAGTGAAAAATCATACATTCAATGCAAAGATAAGAAACTATAATTCTCCAAGACATGCTGCACTTGCTGCGAACAATATTCCAGAACAAGTGTATGAAAACTTAGTGGAAACGATAAACAAAAATTTACCATTATTGCATCGCTATGTGAAGCTTCGTAAAAAAGTCCTAGGTGTGAAGGAGCTACATATGTATGATCTTTATACACCATTAGTAAAAGATGTGAAAATGGAAATACCATATGAAGAAGCAAAAGATTTAGTGGTGAAAGGTTTGGCTCCTCTTGGAGAAGAGTATACTTCTATTTTAAAAGAAGGATTTGAAAATCGCTGGGTGGATGTTCCGGAAAATAAGGGGAAAAGAAGTGGGGCATATTCTTCTGGAGCCTATGGTACAAATCCTTATATATTAATGAACTGGCAGGATAATGTTAATAATTTATTTACATTAGCTCATGAATTTGGTCATTCTGTGCATAGCTACTATACAAGAAAATCACAACCATATCCATATGGGAATTATTCGATTTTTGTTGCTGAGGTTGCATCTACTTGTAATGAATCCTTATTAAATGACTATTTACTGAAAACCATTACGGATAAACAAAAACGTCTATACTTACTTAATTATTTCTTAGAAGGCTTTAGAGGTACCGTATTCCGTCAAACGATGTTTGCTGAATTTGAACAATTAATTCATGAAAAGGCAAGTAATGATGAGCCATTAACAGCTGATTTATTAACAAAGGAATATTATGCCTTAAATCAAAAGTATTTTGGAGATGAAGATATCGTAATTGACGAGGAAATTGGCTTAGAATGGTCAAGAATTCCACATTTCTATTACAATTTCTATGTGTATCAATACGCAACTGGTTATAGTGCTGCAACTGCATTGAGTAAACAAATATTAGAGGAAGGAAAGCCTGCGGTGGAACGATATATTGAGTTCCTAAAGGCAGGAAGCTCCGATTATCCAATTGAAGTACTTAAAAAAGCGGGAGTAGATATGACTAGTAAAACGCCGATTGAGGAAGCGTGTAAGGTGTTTGAAGAGAAATTAAATGAGATGGAAAGCTTATTGAATGAACTATAATAATGATTGAAAAGGAAACGGGGAAGAGTTAGCTTAATTCCCCGTTTTTTGTTTGGTCTTTTTTAATAATCTAAACAGTGCTAATTTTGACGGTTTTGTGAACAAAGGGCTATGTATATTGCGATTTGGGATTAACTTGTGATACTATTTAGTTGTGAAGTTAATCACATACAAACTTATACCCCTTTGTTTGACCGTGAAAAATTTCTCCCATCCCCTTTGTTCGTAAAAAAATAAAAAAGGCCTTGCCTTGAGACAGCAAGTCCTTTTTTATTTTTTTAGAAATGAAATTAGGCATATAAATAAAAAATAGACATGGCATCTTTAAAGATTGCCACATCCCCCATTATTAACCGATATATTTCCAAAATACCCCGTATTTAGCTGGTATTTGTTCCACTAGTTGACGTAATTGTAATTTCTTCATTTCTTTTTCAATTTCTTGTATTGATTTATTATAAACAACAGATAATTCCTTTGACGCAACAAACTTAAAACATTCTAAAAAGCTTTCAAGAGGTGGTGGAGCTGCTTTTTCTGGTTGGATCTGCAGCATTTCTTCGATGATTTGAACATATACCTCATAAGGATAGTAACCTGTAACTTTAATACCTTCTTCTTCAATATTTTCATTAAAGAAGACTAGTGTTGGAATTTCATTTACTTCCATTTCTCTTGTGATTTTTAAATCACACTGAAATGCCTTTGCTGCACTATTTGAATGAATGTCAGATACAAACTCTATTACATCTATTCCTATACTTTTGGCACATGATTTCAGTACATCAAATGTGGCAATATTTTTTTTCTCCAAAAACAAAAGCTCCTGTAGTTTGCGTAAGAATTTCATGCCAGATTTCCGACCTTGTAATTCAGCTGCTTTAAGAGCAATCGAAGGTAAATGTGGAGAAACGATTGGATTATCAAACCATAATGAACCATCACATGACATTCCAGAACGACTAGCGGTTTTTTCCCAAAACTCAGCAAGATTAGCATGCTTGCTTTTCTTACTGCAATTTAATGAAGATAGTCTTCCGCTTAATACATGTTTAAGGGAGAAATATCGTCCATACTCAATCTGCAATTTTTTCATAATAGGCTCAAGTGCCCAGCATTCGGGACAAAGTGGATCGATAAACATATATATTTCAAGTGGTTTGCTTTCTTGGCAATTATCATCAGCTGTTTTCGGCTTGGATATAGAAAAGTCTTTTTCCATCACGTGTTATCACCTTTTTTAGTTTCGATTTCCTCCGAATTGATCATATGTTTTGCTGTCAGCACGAGTCTTGAAAAAATTCCTTCTCGCAGTTCACTATCTAGGTCTACTTCTTCCATTGCTTGATCCATACAAGCTAACCATGCATGTGCCCGTTTTTCCGTTATTTGAAAAGGTAAATGTCTTGCTCTTAGCATTGGATGACCATGTTCATTTGAATAAAGGGATGGACCACCTAAAAATTGCGTAAGAAATTGTTTTTGTTTACGAGCTGTTTCTGTTAAATCTTCTGGGAAGATAGGAGCTAGGTCAGGATGTTGACCAACATGATTGTAGAACGTATCTACAAGTTTATTTAATGTGGCTTCACCGATTCGTTCATAAGGTGTCGACATGTTCTCGACCATATTTAAAACTCCTTTATCGTTCTTTTTATAGCATTTCTTTAATTATATTGTAACAATCGACATTTCATTGTACAAATAAATAGCTTGTAAATAGATCGAGATAGAAATTATGCCATATAATGCTGTGTCACTTTGTTCACGTAATTCTGCGTTTCTTTGAAAGGAGGAATGCCACCATACTTATCTACATTACCAGGTCCTGCATTGTATGCAGCTAAAGCAAGTTCAACATTTCCATTATACTTTTCTAACATTTGCTTTAAATACTTGCTTCCACCCATAATATTATCTAATGGATTAAATACATTTTGTACCCCTAAGGACTTGGCTGTACTTGGCATTAATTGCATCAATCCAGATGCTCCAGCATAGCTCGTAGCATTGGGGTTGAAATTAGATTCCACTTTTATAACCGAGCTTATAAGTTTTTCAGGAAGATTATATTTCTCCGCAGCCGCTTGAATCATCTCATCGAAATCAGTAGAGGTTGTCGATGAAGAAGTAAGCTTTGTTAAGCTCAATGGCATAAGGGAAACATTATTCGATAGTCCTAAAGGTAAGGATGAAGAAGAAGCCCCTAGTGTGTTGTTTTTTATTGAATTTGTTAACGATGATTCTGATGTCAACATATTGCTGAGAAATTCTTGGAAAAGGGTAGATGCATTATTTGTAGTATTTTGGGAATTTAAACCTTGTAAAGCTTGGAGTTCAAGCATTACTTTAAATTGATCAATTTTCATTGCTTTCCTCCATCGTTAAAGTAAGAACTATAAAACAATATACATAAACTTTTGCATTAACATAAAGGAAGCAATAAAGTGAGTAAGATACTTTATTGCTACAATTCATGTTGTAAAAGATACTTGATTCGCTTTTCAGTGATTTAATCATTTTTCTTTACTAGTTATAAAGGAGATAAACCAATAATTATTTTTGTTTATATTTTTCTTCATAAAATCTACGTACTTTATTTTTCGTTTTTCTAACGGGAATTTTTAAGGTGGATAATAGTTCTGTGAAATATATTTCTCCTTCTTCCCGATTGCTTACTTCATATTCTAACTCATAATCTTCCTTTTTTAAATAAAAACTATGATCTAAAACTAGTAAACCATTTCCAATTGTTTTCTCTGCCCTAACGGTTCGCAAACTTCCAAAATATAAAATCGCAGCAGGATCGATATTCATCTTTTCTAAAAGTCTAGAAATTTGCTCATCCTTTATTTTCCCCGTTCTGAAAATGGTATCGCTCTCTTCTTTGGAAAGTACTTTATTTGTTTCAAGAAGGCCATCTGGATGAGGCTGTTTTAATGTTAATTCATATTCTCCATTCTTTTGCCGAATCCTTAAAGCAGAATGGTTTGCCTTTAAAGCAAAATTGCTTGTATCAAAATAATGATTTTCTTGCTCAAATAAATCTTCTTCTTTAATGTGAAAATGAGCTAGAAGTGCTGCATATTCTTCCTTCGTCAATATATTTTTAAATTCAATTTCAATGTTTTGATTCTGAGACATAAGTAAATCCTTTCTAAATTGATCTTGTTTATTATTATAAGGGGAGATGGGAAAACAAGCTATTTTCTAGTTCATTTTGTTCCTATTGTATTTTTTATCCTTTTTGCTTGTTTAATACGCTAATCTAGTGTTGGTGATTTGAGGCTACCTCCCTATGATAAGTCAACACCGATTCACTAAAGTTAACCGTGTTTCCTTTATCTTGGGAAAGGTCGCTCCACCCCACATGCCCCTAAACGGGTGCCTTGCGCTTTTCTATTTGTCTAGCTCCAGGCACCCAGGGGCAGATGGGCTTCGCGCCCGTTCCCTACGATAAGTCAACATCGGCTCACTATCGTTCCCCGTGTTTCCTTTATCTCGGGAAAGGTCGCTCCACCCCACATGCCCCTAAACGGGTGCCTTGCGCTTTTCTATTTGTCTAGCTCCAGGCACCCAGGGGCAGATGGGCTTCGCGCCCGTTCCCTACGATAAGTCAACATCGGCTCACTATCGTTCCCCGTGTTTCCTTTATCTCAGGAAAGGTCGCTCCACCCCACACGCCCCTAAACGGGTGCCTTGCGCTTTTCTATGATAATTCTTTTGGTTGTGGTAAAATAATGCATAGTTGGAGGGTGAATGATGAAACAAAAATGGACAATTAAAGAGAGCTATATAAGAGAAAATGAATTGGTATTTCAATTGCAGGAGGATGCAAATTTAGAGAATACAAAAGCAAATGGGCAAATCCTTGTTGATTCTGATTCTCTTGCGTTCATATATTTACTTGAAAAGCAGAATGAATATGTTTATCTAGAAATTCCTGAAAGGGTATGGAAAGACTGTAAAGTGGCGCTTGAGTCAAAGGCTGCTTTCCTAATTAAGGATGCTACTGGAGAATTATTGCTTGAGAACTTTACAGATGAATTGGAATATTTAATTGATAATATTCGAGGAAATGGAAATTATGGAGAGGAAATGGAAAAAGCGGTTTCAACTGTTTTTCTATCATGATTTGTTAGATTGCTTAATAACAGGGGGGATTACCAATTACAGCTTTTTTTGAAGTTGCAATATGGCTTGAAAAACTTTGGGCTGGTGCTAGCTTTTCTGTTAGAGATAATAAGAAACAATTAACAGATCTTCTATAAAAGAAATGCCTCGTATGAAAAGAAACCTTGGAAATGAGGTGTTATATATATGAAACAATGGGATCAATTTTTGGCTCCATATAAACAGGCAGTAGATGAATTGAAGGTTAAATTAAAAGGAATGCGACGTCAATTTGATCATGAAGACGAACATTCCCCAATCGAATTTGTAACAGGTCGAGTAAAACCAATTGCAAGTATATTGGATAAGGCAAATGAAAAGGGGATACCATTAGACAAACTAGACACGGAGATGCAGGATATTGCAGGACTCCGTATGATGTGTCCATTTGTTGATGATATTATAAGAGTAGTAGAACTATTGAGACAAAGAAATGATTTTGAAATTGTTGAAGAAAGAGATTACATATTACATAGTAAAGATAGTGGCTACCGATCCTATCATGTTGTCATTGTCTATCCCGTGCAAACTATAAATGGCGAAGAAAAGCTTCTAGTTGAAATTCAAATTCGCACCCTTGCCATGAACTTTTGGGCAACTATTGAGCATTCCCTGAATTATAAATATAAAGGCCAATTTCCTGAAGATATTAAAATGAGGCTACAAGGAGCTGCAGAAGCTGCTTTTCGTTTAGATAAAGAAATGTCTTTAATCCGTGGAGAAATCCAAGAGGCACAAGCTTTCTTTAATCGTAAAAAAGAAAATGACAAGAATAGTTAGTATTTTTTTCTGTGTTATAACAATAGAAATTTAAATATATTCTGCATTTCTAAACTGAGAAGAGGAGCTACTAAACAATGAAATTTGCCGTTACCTCAAAGGGTGATTCAAAATCAGAAAACTTAGTGCAAATAATCAAACAATACTTACTTGATTTTGAATTGCAATATGATGAAGAAGAGCCGGATATTGTTATCTCTGTAGGGGGAGATGGGACCCTACTATATGCGTTTCATCGCTATAGTAATCGTTTAGACAAAACAGCATTTGTTGGTATGCATACAGGGCATTTGGGATTTTATGCAGATTGGACACCGGCTGAATTAGAAAAACTAGTGATTGCGATAGCAAAGACGCCATATAACATCATCGAATATCCAATATTAGAAGTGATTGTACGTTATCAGAATGTAGAGAAGGAAACAAGATACTTAGCTTTAAATGAATCTACAGTGAAAAGTATCGAAGGAACTTTTGTCATGGATGTGGAAATGAGCGGTAAACATTTCGAGCGATTTAGAGGGGATGGTCTTTGTGTATCGACGCCTTCAGGAAGTACGGCTTATAACAAGGCGTTAGGCGGAGCTATTTTGCATCCCTCAATTGAAGCGATACAGCTAGCAGAAATGGCTTCCATTAATAATCGTGTATTTCGAACGGTTGGATCACCGCTCATTTTACCGAAACATCATACTTGTGTATTAAAGCCGGTTAATGAACCAGATTTTCAAATTTCTATTGATCATTTGAATTTATTACATAAAAAAGTACATTCAATTCAATATCGAGTGGCAGAGGAAAAAGTAAGGTTTGCGAGGTTTCGTCCGTTCCCATTTTGGAAACGAGTACATGATTCTTTCATTTCTGAGTAAGCAATAGACAGGAGTGATAGCTTGAGCTTTACGTTAGAGTGGGTTATAGAGGATCAATCAGGCATTACCATTAAAGAGTTTTTGAAGTCACAAAGTATTTCAAAGGCTGCATTAACAGATATAAAATTTAAGGGCGGGAAGATACTTGTAAATGGAAGAGAAGAGAATGTTCGTTATTCCTTAAAGAGTGGCGATCAATTATTTGTTCTTTTTCCACCTGAGTCGCCAAGTAGTGGATTAATTCCTGAAAAGATCCCTTTAAATATTATCCACGAGGACGAGTATATACTGATTGTGCAAAAGGATTATGGAATGAATACAATTCCTTCTAGAGAGCATCCTACTGGCAGTTTGGCTAATGCTTTAGTCAGTTACTATCATGAGCAGGGAATTGAGGCAACGACCCATATTGTTACACGATTAGATCGAGATACATCGGGATTGGTTCTCATCGCAAAGCATCGCCATATTCATCATTTGCTAAGTGAACAGCAAAAAGCAGGCGATGTAAAAAGAAAATATATTGCTTTTGCTGAAGGAGAAATAGCTCCATTAAGTGATGCGATTAATGAACCAATTGGGAGATGCTCGGATAGTATTATTAAAAGAGAAGTTAGAGAAGATGGACAAACGGCTATTACCCATTATCGAGTTTTAGCACAGAATAATCATTTTTCTATTGTAGAATTATCCCTTGAGACAGGCAGAACACATCAAATACGTGTTCATCTTGCCTATAAAGGAAACCCGCTTTTAGGTGATGATTTATATGGCGGGAAAAGAAAAGATATGGAGCGGCAAGCGCTACATTGTTTTTTTCTTATGTTTATACATCCAGTAACGAAACAAACGATGACCTTTACAATTGATCTCCCGGCCGATATGAAAAGTTTAGAGCAAAAAATGAAAAAGAGTTAAGGATCAGAAAAAAGATCTTTAACTCTTTTTTTATTTATTCACCTGCCATTCTTCTCTACTACTTCTACATCAAATGTACGAAACTTCTCTGGAGTAAAGGGCATACTGGAAGGCACAGATTCGATTGTTAGTTCTGGATATTTTAGAGCCGTTAATTTTCCACCAAAAACAGCCCCAGTATCAATGTTATAGGTGCGATGAATTTCTCTTACATTTCTTACAGGTGTATGACCATATACAATAATCGGTTTTCCATTATAATGTTTAGCCCAATCTCTTCTTACCGGTGAACCATCAGCATGAGCTTCCCCTGTGATATCACCATAAAGTGCAAATGTTTTTACCTTACTATGATATTGACCAATATAGTCCTCCCGAATACCAGCGTGAGCGATGACAAGCTTTTGCTCATCAAGAATGTGATATAAAGGTGCATTTTCATATAACTCTCTGAACATTCTTTTGATTTTTTGCTGTTCTTTTTTATTTAATTGTTCCCATTCGGCTACTGTTGTTTCTAAGCCATGAGCAATTTTTACATTTCTTCCTAGAAAAAATCGATATAGCTTGTCACAATGGTTTCCTGGTACATAATAGGCTAAATCACTTTTGACTAATAAATAGACAGTTTCTATTACAGCTAAGGAAGCAGGACCGCGATCCGTTAAATCCCCTACAAATGCTAATTTTCTTTCTCCTGGATGCTGTGGATAACCTTGGTTCCATATATAACCTAATTTCTCTGTTAAAAGTTTAAATTCCTCATAGCATCCATGAATATCTCCGATGATATCAAGCTTCATAAAATCCCTCTTTCATTATTTCTCTTTTTTACTATACCCAATAGCTGTTCGAGCATTTTTGTTAATTGTTTCTGCTTTTGGGGAAAGATAAAGGGATAAAGACATCGTGTCTAAATAAAAGACAAATCGTCTATCTTTTGTTACTATAAAAAACATATTATTTTTTCAAAGAGAGGAGGAAGGAAGGTGTCAGATAAGATTTTAACGAAGGAAGCGCAGCGTAGGGTAATTCTCCATTCTTTACAAAATGAAAACTTACAGGAATTCCGTAAAAATTTCCTTGATTTACATCCTTATGACCAAGCTTCATTTTTTAAGGAAATGGAGATAGAAGAAAGAGCTAAAGTTTTTGAATACTTAGCTCCAAGTGAAATTGCAGAAATGTTTGAGAACTTAGAAATGGATGATTGGGAATATCAAGAGATTTTTGCTAAGCTTATTCCGGATTATGTAGCAGAAACATTGGCTAATATGTCTGCAGACGATGCTGTAGATATATTAAATGTATTAGAAAAAGAGCAAGTTGAAAGCTATTTGGCCATAATGGATCAACCAACTGCAGCGAGCATCAAAGCACTGATGCACTATGAAGAGTCAACTGCTGGAAGTATTATGACGGTAGACTATATTAGTTTATCGGCAGAACAAACAGTAGCAACTGCTATGGATATTTTGAAAAGAGAGGCTCCTACGGCAGAAACCATTTACTATATCTATGTTGTTAATGAACAAAAACAATTAGTGGGCGTCGTTTCTTTACGAAGTTTAATTGTAAGTAATAATCAAACCCTTATAAAAGAAATAATGAGTGATCGCATTCATTCTGTCTCTGTAAGTGAAGATCAGGAAGAAGTAGCTAAAAAAATGCAAGACTATGACTTTTTAGCACTGCCTGTTGTTGATTTTCAAAAAAGATTACTTGGGATTATTACAATTGACGATATTGTGGATGTTATGCAAGAGGAAGCGTCTGAGGATTATTCGAAATTTGCTGCTGTATCTAATATGGATTTTGTTGATCAGCATCCATTTTCTGCTGCAAAGAAGAGACTCCCATGGCTTATTATTTTATTATTTCTCGGGATGTTTACTGCAAGCCTAATTGGCCGGTTTGAAGAAACATTGGATCAAGTAGCGATTCTAGCCGTTTTTATTCCATTAATTGCTGGAATGGCTGGGAATACGGGAACTCAAGCATTAGCAGTTGCTGTTCGTGGGATTGCAACAGGTGATATTGGGAAAGAAAATAGCTGGAAGTTAATTGTAAGAGAAGCAGGTACAGGATTAATTACTGGTACAATCTGTGGAATACTTGTTACTATTGTTGTGTATGTATGGAAGGGTGATTTATTTCTAGGAATACTTGTTGGAATTTCGATTCTTGGAACATTGATTGTAGCTACAATAGCTGGTGCAATTATTCCTCTTATTATGCACAAATTTAATATCGACCCAGCAGTGGCTTCCGGTCCATTTATTACAACGATTAATGATATTATCAGTATTCTAATTTATTTTGGCATGGCAACAATGTTTATGAGTTATTTAACAAATTAGTGTATAAAGAGGAGGGATAGCGATGGAACACGGTGCTTCTTTCGCATCACTAGTTATCGTGGTTACGGTGGCTCTATTAACCCCAATTATTTTGCAACGACTCAAATTAAATATTATTCCTGTCGTTGTTGCAGAAATTCTCATGGGATTAATAATTGGAAAAAGTGGATTTAATCTAGTCGAACAGGATATGTGGCTTGAAACACTATCAACATTAGGCTTTATCTTTTTAATGTTTTTGAGTGGGCTAGAGATAGATTTTTCCGCTTTTTCTAGTAAGAAAAAAAGAGAGACATTGCCTAATGGTAAATTAGAGCCAAAAACATTTCAAACGGCAACCATTATTTTTGCGGCGATTCTCGTTCTATCAATTGGATTAAGTTTCTTATTTGTACTCGCTGGATTTGTCGATAGTGCATTCTTAATGACAATTATTATTGCTACTATCTCCTTAGGAGTGGTAGTACCAACTTTAAAAGAAGCCAATATTATGAAGTCTGTTATTGGGCAAATTATATTACTTGTAGCGGTAATTGCAGATTTAGTAACAATGATTTTACTTGCAGTATTTGCATCGATACATGAAACAGGGGGAAATACTTGGCTATTATTAATTCTTTTTGTCGCAGGTTTAATTCTCTACTTTGTTGGTAGTAGAATAAAGAACAATAAGATTATGGATACTCTCTCAAGAGGGACGGTACAAATTGGTACTAGAGCAGTGTTTGCGCTAATTATTTTTCTTGTGGCATTATCAGAATCTGTTGGAGCTGAACATATTTTAGGTGCATTCTTGGCTGGGGTACTAGTATCTCTACTTTCGCCAAATGAAGAATTGGTTCATAAGCTAGATTCCTTTGGTTATGGATTCCTTATTCCTATCTTCTTTGTGATGATAGGAGTTGACATGGATATATGGTCGTTATTTACAGATCCTAAATTATTATTATTTATTCCGTTATTATTAATTGCTTTATTAGTAAGTAAGCTGCTACCTGTCTATTATTTGAAAAAATGGTATGATACAAAAACGATTATAGCTTCTGGATTTTTATTAACATCGACACTTTCACTCGTTATTGCGGCATCAACAATAGGAGAACGATTAAATATCATAACCCCGCAAATGAGCGGAATTTTTATTCTAGTTGCAATTATATCTTGTATCATTACGCCGATTGTCTTTAAAAAGCTATTCCCAAAAGAAGCAGCTCGCGAAAAAGTGATAAATGTTTCTATTATTGGGGTTAACCAAGTAACGATGCAGGTTTATCAAGAGTTGAAATCTACGTTGTATGATGTCACCTTTTATCATAAACAACAAGAAAAATACGATTTTCAATTAGCAGATTCCTTGTTTGAAATCGTGGAATTGGAAAATTATTCGGAGGAGATTCTACAACAAACAGATATTTACGGAGCAGATATTGTTGTGATTTCGACAGGAGATTCCTTCTTAAATGCAGAGATGAGTCTTATGATTAAAAGAGCAGGGGTAGATCGAGTAATTTGTCGGGTGGAAAATATGGAAATGGAAGAGGAATTACGCAGGGAAGATATAGAAGTATTCTCTATGCTGACATCTACGAAAGCATTATTAACGGCATTAATTCAGTCTCCAAATATTTTTGCATTGCTTGGTAATACGGAGACATCCTTGCATGAAATAATATTAAGAAACAAGGAATTTGAAGGGATGTCCTTAAGATCATTCCCGTTTACCGGAGATGTCATTTTCGTCCGAATCTTTAGAGGTGCCGATTTTGTCATACCTCATGGAGATACAGAGCTTCAACTTAATGATCATCTTCTTGTTACAGGGTCCCATGAGTATGTAACAGAATTAAAGCGACAGTTGGAGTTTAATTTTAAATAAGAGAATGAAGAGGCTTTTCCTTCCTTTTGGATGTAAAGGAGGGAGAGCTTTTGTTTAATAGTTGAGCATTATCATTGCCCGTTGGAGGAAAAAATGAGCGAGAGGTAACAGAGAAGCGGTTTCTAAGCCCTTTTCAGCAAAAAGAGGCAGCAAAAGGTAACGGAGAAGCAGTCTCTTGGCCCTTTTCAGCAAAAAGAAGCAGCAAAAGGTAACAGAGAAGCAGTCTCTTTAGCCCTTTTCAAGAAAAAGTACCAACAATAAAAATGATTAAAGAGCCTATTGGAACAATGCTTTCTTTTTTTATTTTTTTGTAGTAAAATTAGTACTAGGTACTAATAACTTGTAATAGTATATAGGAGGAATAAGAATGACTTTTTCATTAAAGGGCAAAACCTATGTAGTTATGGGTGTTGCAAATAAAAGAAGTATTGCATGGGGAATTGCGACTTCCTTGCATAAAGCAGGTGCTCGTTTAATTTTCACTTATGCTGGGGAAAGATTAGAAAAAAGCGTTCGTGACCTTGTTGCTACTTTAGATTCAACAGATAGCATTGTGTTACCATGTGATGTAACAAATGATCAAGAAATCGCTACTTGCTTTGAAGCTATCAAAAAAGAAGTAGGGACAATTCATGGAATTGCTCACTGTATCGCTTTTGCTCATAAAGAAGAATTACAAGGCGATTATATGAATACTACTAGAGACGGATTCTTGCTTGCTCATAATATTAGTTCTTATTCATTAACAGCTGTTGCGAAAGAAGCAAAAGGCTTAATGACAGAAGGCGGAAGCATTGTGACATTAACTTATTTAGGCGGAGAGCGCGCAATTAGAAATTACAATGTAATGGGTGTTGCAAAAGCTTCCTTGGATGCAAGTGTTCGTTATTTAGCTGCTGATTTAGGAAAAGAAGGAATTCGTGTAAACTCGATTTCTGCAGGTCCGATTCGTACATTATCTGCAAAAGGAATCAGTGATTTTAATTCGATTTTAAAAGAAATTGAAGAACGTTCTCCACTTAGAAGAACAACAACGCCTGAAGAAGTAGGAGATACAGCATTATTCTTGTTTAGTGATTTAGCAAGAGGAATAACTGGTGAAAATATTCATGTAGATTCAGGTTTCCATATTGTTGGTTAATTCGGTTAAAGGCAACCATCAGCTGATTCTGGCGTTTGGTTGCTTTTTCTATTCCTCCGTCAAACCTCCATTTTGTTTATCCACAACCTCTTCCTTTTTCACTAATTAAAGTTACATATTAGGCAAATCATGCATACATTAGGATGAATCCTATAAAATTATCGTTTTTGTTTTAGGAGGTGATCAATGGTGTATAGTGAGAATAGTAAGCCTTACCTTTCACAGTCTGGTACAAAAAAGATGGAAGGCAATATGCAAGTTAGCTATTCTGCAAAAATTTCTAAACAGAAACAATACAAAGATTTGATGGAGAAGAAACAAAAAGAAGAAATGCTCCAGGAAATAAAGGAGAAAAAAGAGCTAACGAAAGAAAGCACGGAAAAGCCAGCTTCAATTGAAAATGTTCAGGAACAAATTCAACATTATCAAGAACAACAAGTGGAAAAAACTCCAAGAAAGCCAGCCTTTAAACGATTGAAGAGTTTTAAAGAAATGGGGATAGTTGAGAAATTAGAGTACTTACTTCATTTTCCGAAGCAGTTACCACCAGTTCCTTGTTTGGTAATAACGGCTAAAGAGAATATTCGTGGTTTTGTTGTTGATTTAACAGAGGAAAATGTTGACATAAAATTAATGGATCAATCAGTCGTCACTTTAAAAATCTCTACAATTCAGGAAGTCAGAATGATTGGAATTTAAAAACGTTCTTCCTTTTATGAAGGAGTTATTTCAAATTGAATTTGAGTATAAATATGATAGCAGTAAAATCGAAATATTCTTACTTGCTAATGATATATTTATAATCATTTATCGATTTGAGATAACTCTTTTCTATTTGCCCAAAATGGTTCATTTTCTCCCATATTTACAAATTTGTGAATATTCATGAATGAAACTTGTCTGATAACATGCCAACTTCTTTCCGTGCATAAAATGTAAGGAAAAAGAAAGGAGTAAACATAAAAATGGAGGCGCCAAGATAGACGTCCTCCGAGGGGTAAAGCATATACAAATTTATTAGTCACAAATGTTTAAGTCAACGTCAGCGATACATTGAACTGCGCAGAAGCAGCTTAAGTCAACTGTGATGCAGCTTGAAGTGCGAACAAAACCTTCTAATTCACAAATTTTGCTTAAGTCGATTCCTTTGTGTCCAACGATATCAAGTGTTTCTCCGTCTTTACCGATTGGAGCAAGAACTCTTAATACTGCACAGCAGTTATCAAAAACATCCTCTACTCGGAAAAAGATAGAAACGCAGTTGCAGTCTGAACCTGTATAAAATGCATGGAATGGAGAGCCATCTGCAGTGCTTAAAACGAATACACGAGTATCTGCTTTATTTCTTTTTGTTGGAGATACAAGTGATCCTAGAGGCTCTGAGAAACAGTTAGTTTCGCATTCGCAAGTGTCTTCAGCGTTATCTTGGATATCTTTAATGGCACGAACCACTTCGCAAACACAGCTGGATGTACCGTAAATATCTTCTTTTTTTCCACAACCCATAATTGTTTTCCTCCTTGTTTGTTTCTTTCTTTATGTTTCTTACATTACTAACATATTGCCGAAGAGCCTTATGGGTTACGGACAAACGCCTTTTTTCTCAAAATTTGGGCTTTTGACCATCCGTTCATAATATCTTGGTCGATTGGAGGGGAGAATCTAGATGGATATCCATTGGATGGAGTTTTTTTTATTAATACTGGCAAGCTTTCGGCTAACAAGATTAGTTGTTTTTGATCAAATTACAGAGTTTTTCCGGAAGTTTTTTTTAGATGAAGTAGAAGAAAAGAATAAGGAAGGTCAAATAGAAGTATATATTGTACCTAAATCAGGGAAAATCCGCGGGTTCTTTGGGGAGCTTATTAGCTGTTATTGGTGTACGGGTGTGTGGGTAGCTATTTTTCTTACTCTTTTATATTATTTCTTTCCAAGCATTTGTGAACCTTTTATTCTTGTCTTTGCCATTGCAGGTGGCGCATCCTTGATTGAAGCTATTTTACAAAGAGTGTTTGTTGAATAGTTGAACGAGGTAGGCTAGTTGTTTACACATGCATATTTTTCCATCATACAATGTGATAAGCACATATGAAAACAGTGTTTTTATGTGGTGCAGAGTACATTAATGGAGGGATTGGAGTTGCTAGAAAAAAAAGTATTTAAAGTAAAAGAGACGGTAAAGCCTAAAGCAACAACAAAAGCAACAACGAAAGCAAAAAAGAAGAAATCTGGATGTAATTGTGGAAAAAAATTAATGAAATAATGAAAATGCCCGACTTTGAGCGGGTATTTTTTTTCGTGAAAAATGATTTTGTAAAAATTGGATTTTAATTGTTGCTTAAACCTCTAATAAATAAAGCCTGAAAAGAAGAAAATATATACATCAATTCATCATTTACATAGGAAGGGAAGAATATGACAAATAAAAAGTGCGCTTTTTTTATTTTGATTTGTAGCATATGTGTTTTATTAACAGGTTGTGAGAAAGATACGCCGAATAGCAGATGGTCTATGTTGAAAAAGGTAGATCCAGAACCAGTCGTTATTTATACAGAACCTGAAGCAGGTCAAAAAGAATTGGTACAAGGAATTAAGGAAGAAACAAATACTATTTCGTCCATTTATGATGTAGCAGTGGTTAAAGGTAAGAAGGATACACTTGTAGCCTATAAAGTAAAGCAGATGGCCCGTTTTAAAATGAAAAGCATTGAAAAAGAATTAACGGAAAAACTGGAATCAAAATATCCAGAAGAGAAATTTACTGTTTCCAGTGATTTTAAAATTTTCTTAGAGACAATCCGTTTAAGGGATAAAATTCAAGAACCAGACTTTAGTGAAGATAAAGCAGACAAGCGTTTAAAAGAGATTATCAAATTAAATAATGAGTTAACGTAAGGAGGGATTCAATTGGCAGACAGTAAGAAAAAAAACAAAACACCGGCACAACAGCAGTATGAAAAATTTGAACAACAATATGAAACGAAACGACCTGTATTAAAAAATTGTATAAAAGCATTTTTTGTTGGTGGGTTTATTTGCATGATTGGACAGGTTATTTCTTATATATATATATATTTCTTCCATTTTACGGAACAAACATCTAGTAATCCAACTACAGCTACTGTCATATTTTTTTCGATGTTATTGACTGGGTTTGGTGTATATGATCGGATAGGACAGTTTGCAGGAGCAGGTAGTGCTGTTCCTGTAACAGGATTTGGTAATAGTATTATATCTGCCGCAATTGAACATCGTACAGAAGGATTTGTACTAGGGGTAGGTGGAAATATATTTAAGTTGGCTGGCTCGGTAATTTTATTCGGTGTTTTTTCCGCATTTGTGGTCGCGCTTATTAAAACAATCTTCATTATGATGACGGGGGGATTCTAATGCTTCAAGGTAAACAGTCCTGGGTTTTTCAAAATCATCCAGTAATAAAAGCTACCGGCGTGTCAGGAGGACCCTTTGAAGGAAATGGAATGTTAGCGAAAGACTTTGATATTTTGCATGATGATTTATGGATGGGGAAAACCTCCTATGAGCAAGCCCATCGGATATTATTAGAGGAAGCTGCCCAAACCGCTTTAAAAAAGGGAGAACGAAAACCAGAAGATATCCAGTTTTTTTTAGCAGGTGATTTAATCAACCAAATTACACCGTCAAGCTTTGCTGCAAGAGATTTGAAAATACCTTATTTCGGCTTGTTTGGCGCTTGTTCTACGTCTATGGAAGGTTTAGCTCTTGCGTCCTTTATGGTGAATTACCAAGGAGCTACGAATGTTTTGACAGGTGCTTCTAGCCATAATGCAGCGGTTGAAAAACAGTTTCGTTATCCAACAGAATATGGTGGACAGAAACCCCCGACAGCACAATGGACTGTAACCGGAGCAGGTGTGGCCTTAATTACAAATGAGCAATCAAATGATCAATTGCCGTATACAACTGCTGCCACTATTGGGAAAGTAGTGGATATGGGATTAGCAGATCCATTTAATATGGGTGGAGCAATGGCCCCGGCAGCTGTAGATACGATACTTGCACACTTCCAGGATTTAAATCTTGATCCTTCTCACTATGACTTAATTGTTACAGGTGATTTAGGAAGAATCGGAAGAGAAACTGCTATAGCTCTTCTAAAAGAAAAAGGATTAAGCATAGATGAAAATAAATTCAAAGATTGCGGTTTATTAATTTATACCAATGAGCAACCTGTTCAATCTGGGGGAAGTGGAGCGGGATGTTCGGCAACCGTACTATATGGACATTTATTAAATGAAATGAAAAAAGGGATATATAAAAGAATTCTATTAGTTGCAACTGGTGCGCTTCTTTCTCCATTAACAGTTCAACAAAATGAAACAATACCTTGTATCGCTCACGCTGTTTCAATTGAAATCTAATCAAGCTGTAGCATATGTTTATTTATTATATGGAATGAATTACAAGAAAAAGGAGGAACTAGTATGCTTCCAATGTTTTTCTGGGCATTTGTCATAGGTGGGATTATTTGCGTAATTGGTCAGCTAATGTTTGATGTTGCCAAGCTAACCCCAGCCCATACATTAACAACATTAGTTGTTGTTGGTGCAATATTAGACGGATTTGGATTATACGAGCCATTTGCAGATTTTGCAGGGGCAGGTGCAACGATTCCTATTACAAGCTTTGGTAATGCATTAGTACATGGAGCAATGCAAGAGGCAGAAAAGCATGGCATTATTGGCGTATTAACTGGGATGTTCGAGGTAACGAGCTCAGGAATATCTGCTGCCATCATATTTGGTTTTATCGGTGCGCTCATTTTTAAACCAAAAGGGTAATATAACTCATTGTTCTATGAAAAAAGGATTGATAGGATTAGTAAAAGGGAAGCGTCATTTCTTCTAAGCGTCTTATTTAAGCTTGGTAAGTATACATGACAATCGTACATTCTGTCCGTTATTAGTAGCTTGCCTATACATAAACTTTAATTCTCCATATTCTGTTAATGAGTACAAGGAGAAGCGAGGTGAAGTAGGAATGTGTTATGGCGGATATGGCTATGGCGGCGGCTATAGCGGAGGAGGAATCTCTTCTTTTGCTTTAATCGTTGTTTTATTTATCCTTTTAGTTATCGTTGGAGCTAGCTTCTACAACTAATCATTTATTGGAAAAAGGGGTTCTCTTTTTAAAGGGAGCTCCTTTTCATTTTTTGAGAAGGCCCATTCTTAAATATGCATTTTGTTCATTTTTTGATTTCTGATTGGAGTGTTTTCACCTTTTTTGTATTGCTTCATACAATGTAAAGTAGCTCACCTAAGGAGGAAACACGTGTATGAACAATAATTTTTTTAAAAACATAGAGTCAAAAACTGGTGTAAATATGAAAGATATTTTGGAACTAGCTAATTCCTTACAAAATGCTAATTTTAAAGATGAAAAAACAGTGAGAAGTGTTATTCGCAGAGTTTCGCAAATTGCTGGTAAATCTGTTCCTAAGCAAACGGAAGATAAAATTGTTGAATCTATCGTAAAAGATGGCAAACAGCTTGATTTCAATACTCTATCTAAAATGATTAACAAAAAGTAACGGGAAAATGGGTAACTGATCAAAAGGAATGACAAGTTACCCTATTTTTTATTTAGCCAAAAATGGAAATGGATGATACAACGTAGTTTTCAATAATTAATCTAAAGGAGCGGAGACATCGACAAGGGTGATAAAAAACGAGATGCCTTAGCTTTTTTGCCTCTTAGATACATAGGAATGGAAAGATATAGTTCTTGTTGTGCCCTTGTCATCGCAACATAAAGAAGACGACGTTCCTCTTCAAGAGGCATAAGATTATTATTTCGAAATGATTCTAATGCAAAGTCATGTGGGATAGAGCCATCAACAGTACCAAGTATATATACTGCCTTATATTCCAATCCTTTTGCGCGATGAATGGTACTTAAGGTTATTACATTGGATTCATTTTTATATTGTTTACGTAATTCTTCATTCATCGCAAGCATATGATCTGTATACTGTACAAATTCTTTAATGGAATTAAATTTACGTGCAACGACTTTTAAATCGCGAATATCATCGGACCCTTTATCCCATTGATTTCCTTCGTTGCCCCGTTTTTTAATAAACTCCTGGAAGCCTAATTCTTTTTCAATATAAGTAATGGCATCAAGAGGTGAATAATGCGTTAATCGCTTTAGCGTATTTGGAATCTTTTTTAGCCTGCTTTCCTGAAAAGCAAAGCCAGTTTTAACTAAATGGAGACAATCTAAAAAGCTACAATCCTCTAAAATACTCATTGCTTTAATATCCTGCAATACTGTTTTTTTCAAAAAGAGCGTTGGAAGAATATCAATTACAGCTTGTTGATTATCGTGATCATGAATGAGCTTTAAATAAGCCAACATACTTTTTACGATAAATCGTTGGTAGAAGGAGCCTGTATCCTGCTCCAATCTAAATGGCAAACTAGAAGAAGCAAGTCGCTCAAACATAGCACGGCTATTTGTATTTGTGCGAAATAGAATCGCAAAATCTTTAGGTTCGTAACCAGTTTTTATCTTTTCTTGCATATCTGTCAAAATCATGGTAGCTTCTTCTTCCTCGTCATAAGGATAGAAGGCAAGCGGGTGTGTTCCAGAGTAGCCTGTAATCATTTTTTTTACACGTCTTTTTGTATTTTGGCTAATGGTTGATTTTGCTGCGGACACGATTTCTTGTGAAGAGCGGTAATTATAGTCAAGAATAATCGTTTGAGAATCTGGATAATCTTTTTCAAAATCTAACAGGTATTTTGGATCACTACCACGAAAAGAATAGATAGATTGATCATCATCGCCTACTGCATAAATAGATTTAGCAGAGCTCGCCATTAGCTTCATCCACTCGTATTGTACTTTGTTTATGTCTTGAAATTCATCTAGTAGGAAATGAGTAAAGCGTTTCTGATAAGATTCTAGTATAGTTGGATTTTCGAGAAAAAAATGATAGCCACCAAGAAGCATATCATCGAAATCATATAGATTTCTCTGTTGTTTTTTTGCCTCGTAGCCGGAATATAACTGTGCGACTTTTTGTTCCCAGTCATTAGTCGGCTCGACATCTTTAGGGAAGAGCATACTATTTTTCCAAGCGCTTATTAATTGAAGAGCTGCATCAAATGGAAAGTCTTTTTCATCGATTTGTTTTTCCCGGGCAATTTCCTTTAATATAAGTTCTCGTTGCCAATTGCTATTTAATAGCTGATTTCGTTGCCATTTCTCTCGTTCGTGAAAAATCAATATTTGGTAGAGAATGCTATGGAATGTTCCAGAAACGATTTTTTGCACTAATCCTTTGTTCATCATTGGATAGTGTAATAAACGTTCCTTCATTTCGTTTGCAGCTTTATTTGTAAATGTAACAAGCATAATGGATGACGGATCTACGTTTCTCTCGTGAATAAGAAAAGCTGCCCGCATCGTTAATACACGAGTCTTGCCACTTCCTGCACCTGCAAGAACAAGAATTGGTCCATCATTAATGGTAACGGCTTTGCTTTGGGTAGCATCTAGGGAATAACCATTTTGGGCGAGAATGGTTAGATAAGATTCTTTTGGATAAGTAATGGCTTTGCTATTTGCTAATTCAGATTTATGAATGGTTGTGTTAACGGACATAGGTTGCTTAAAAGGAGTGATTTCTGTAAGACTTTTTGAAATACTTCTACTTTTTGGAATACGAAACCCATTCTTTTCTTCATAGTCTTCATCAAGGGTTACGGCATCTTCTTGTTGGACTTTGGGTATATCTTCTGTCATACATGGTTGTTTAGAAGAATAATGATAAAAATAGGGAGAGCTTTTTATTCCTAAATAAAGCTTTACCGCTTCTCCACATACAGAGCATGCGAGAAACCCATTTTTTCCTGCTTCATAAATTTTTTGTAATTCTTGTCTATCAATTGTATTCAATGAAATGAGTCTATCATAATAAAAAGCTGTTAACATAGGAAACCTCGAATCTATTTTTAATACATGTATTCGTGACTTTTTTGAAATAATATCTATCATATCAAAAACAGAGGATTGTTTAAAGGGTAGAAAACTGGTTTAACATGTGGGAAAAAAGGGAAAAGGATAGAATAATATTGTAAGAAGGGACAGATTTAAGATGGGATATATCTTACCAATCACATATTTTCAAGCAGAACAGTATGCGGTTAGAGATATTGTTAGCAAAGCAAAAACATATAAGAAGGAAGCAACATACCCTGTTGCAAAGATCGCTAATCTTCCTACTAATCAAGATACAAACTATCCTTCTCCATTATTTTATCAAAAAAATAAATTGCATGAAAAACAAGTAGTCAATGAGAAGTTAATTGCTCAACTAACTGGAAAAGGTACTTATTTTCATGCACAAGTATAAAGGGATTTAATTCATTTTGTAGCTCTGTACATATAAAGGCGAACCTTCGCGCCACTCCGCATAAAGGATATCTTTATGGGAGTCAAAATTATGTTTTTTTAATTCTTGCATTAATTGGTCCTCGTTCCAACCTATTCGAGGTAAGTTTTCTGTTATGATTTCACCATCTAAAATGACGCTTATCGGAAGTGAAATAATTTCAGGGGGTAAATTCATATCTTGTTTTGTTGGATTCGAAAATGCAGATTTCTTTAACACGCTTATCGTACCGTCCGTTTCTAAAATAGCATAAGCACACTCGGCGATCGAAAAAACATCTTTTGCACGGAGTAAATGTTGTAACTGATTTATATCCAAATGATTTTTCTTTAGTTCATGAAAATCAATTTTGCCTTTATTTATAACAATAGATGGTTTTCCTTCTAAAAGCTTTCTAGTTTTCCGAAACTTTTGAGTAATATATTCTGTGACATAAATTAAAGCTCCCCATAGAAGAATCGAAAAAGCAATTTCTTTTATGCCTGTTTTTGAATCATACATGGCATTCCCTACGAGCTCACCTAGCACTAATACAGAAACAAAATCAAAGGTAGTAATCTGTGTTATTTGTGTTTTACCTAATATTTTTGTTAAAAGAAGAAGCAAGAAATAGCCAATAATAAGTTCAATGAATATTTGTGTGAATTCCATGCAACTCACCCTTTCCTACATCTATTGTAGGCAAATAGGTGAAAATTAAACCTATTATGGTTTAGTGCCAAAAATGGATGGGAAACAAAAAGGTTGCCCAATTATGCCACCAACTAGACCCTTTCGGAGTAAAGATGGCATCTTCGGACAACCAACTATTATAATTTCTTCTGCATTGTTCTATGAGGAATACCAGCATCCAAAAATTCCTCGGAAACGACTTCATATCCTAATTTGCTGTAGAATGGAATCGCATGCGTTTGAGCGTTTAGTTTTAGTGAAGGTGCCCCGCTATTTATGGCATATTCCTCTATTTTGTTCATGATTGCTTTCCCAGCGCCGCCTTTTCGATTTGTAGAAAGGATACATATTCTCTCCACTTTTCCATACTCATCGAATGTTCGATAACGACCTGCACCAATTGGGTTTTTAGTGTTATCATACAGGACAAAATGGACGCTGTCCTTTTCAAACTCATCTATTTCTTCTTCGACTGGTACATGTTGTTCTTTTACAAAAACAGTTTGACGTACATAAAAGGCATCTTCTAATTCTTTCTCTGTTTTAACGATACATACTTCCACTTTTTCACGAATCCTTTCCTAACCGAAATGTTTCATATACCGTCCATGATCCATTCTCCAATTCATAAAGTAAATGGAATCGGTCAGATTTTTCCTCGAAATGAAAGTTTTGCATCCGTAAATTGCTATATAAATCCAAATGTTCATCGCTTGATAAATTTTGTCCTAGAGTAATATGTGGGACAAATGGATGCTCTGGACTAACGCCCAATGTACTTATTAGTTCTTGATGAAGATGTTCTAAATCTGTACTTGGTTCAATCTTTAAATAAACTACATTGCTGACTGGTTTAAAGGAACTGACTTTTGTTACTTTAATTGGAATAGAATGATAATGGCTTGCAATCGTTGTTAGTTTTTTACTTAGTTCTTCAATCTCTTCATTTTCTGCTTCAAAGTCACCGATTAAAGTAATATGTGGCGGGATTAAAGCATATTTCGGATCATACCTTTTACGAAGGGAATTGGCCAAATCCTGTAACTCTTTTCCAGGAAAAATAGCAATACCGTATTTCATTTGAAGGACCTCCATTTCATAGTAAAAACGTTATTTAAAGATATAGAAAATGGACTATCTATTATTACGATTTCAATGTTCTATATGTAAGATATTATAACAAAATTATTCTTTTAAGTTCAAAGATTTCAGAAAAAATCTAATGTTTGACAAACTATATATTTAAGAAGGAAACATTCGCACTAGCATTTTGGCGATATATGGTTGCCAATGCTTCCATGTATGGTTGCCATTAAATTCTTCATAGGTATACTCGGAGTTGGTTGATTTTAAAAGTTGTGCAAGTTCTCTATTTGGAGTAAGGAAATCTTCCGTTGTTTGAATAGTTGTTTGGACTGCAGTTTCACCTGTCCCAATAATATGATCGATTTCAAGTAAATGATAGGAATCAAACTGGCGAATCCTTTCTAATACTTCTTCATTTACTAATGGAGATTGCAGGATGATTTTTCCAAATGTATGTGGATATTTTAAAGCAGTCATTAGTGATACAGTTGCCCCTAAAGAGTCTCCAATAAGTCCACGTCCTAATCCCATTTGATAGGTTGGAAACTGTTCATCTAAATAGGGAATAAGTTCATGTGCTAAGAAGCGGATATATGCTTTATTTTGGGGACCATCTGGATGATATTTTTCCCGACGATCTTGAACAGAGGAATAAGGAATCCCAACAATGATGGTCTCCGCTATTTGATGGTTTGCAAGTAATTCATCCGCCACTCTTCCGATTCGACCAAATTGAAAATAATCTTTTCCATCCTGTGCAATAAGCAAATGGTATTTATAAAGAGGAGAAAAGGATGGGGGAAGATAGATAAGTAAAGTGATTTCTTCTCCCAATGCGTTACTAAATAACGTTGCCTCTTTTATTGTCCCTTTTATCGCCATAGTTATCCTTCCTTTGCCACTGAATTTACCAATAGTGTAACAATAAAAACACTTTATGAATAGTGTAAAGTTAGACTGGAGAGGAGGGGGGTTTTATTAGGGTTGACTATATATTGTGTATTTTTTGTGAAAACGACACAATATATAGATTATTTTGTGGAACTGCTATTATAATGGATAAAGATTCCTTTATGAGTGGAGTGAGTTAAATGGGCAATGAGGTTCAATTAGTACATGAGTTTGATGAAATAGTTAAAAGCAATAATCAAGATTTTATTCAAGAAAATGCAAATATTGATGGAATGTCACCGATGAGTCATATGATGCAATTTGCTGCTACTGCTTCTAAATATTATACAATGGAGCATTTGTTAAAGAAAAAGGGGAGGAATGCCCACCAAGAAGGGTATATTTATATTCATGACCTTGATTTTTATTCTTCTGGAACGACAACATGCTGTCAAATCCCGTTAGCAAAAATCTTAAAGAATGGGTTTAATACTGGTCATGGGTTTATGAGGGAGCCTAAAACTATCATGAGTGCAATGGCGCTTACGTCAATCATTTTACAAGCCAACCAAAATCAGCAACACGGAGGACAAGCTATCCCAATGTTAGACTACGATCTAGCACCATATGTATACAAAACATACTGCCAAAATAAACAACGTTTACGTGATTTAATCGATGATGTGGAAGAGTTGGAACGGAGCGTTTGGATATGGACAGAAAGAGAAACCTACCAAGCTTGTGAGGCGTTTATACATAATTGTAATTCGATGCATTCGAGGGGTGGGGGGCAGACTCCATTTGTTTCAGTAAATTTAGGGACAGATCAATCGAGGGAGGGAAGGATGTTAACGAAGAACTTGCTACTCGCAACACAAGCAGGTCTTGGTGCTGGAGAAACACCGATTTTCCCTATTATCGTATTTAAAGTAAAGGATGGAATAAATTATCAAAAAGAGGATCCAAACTATGATTTATTTCGTTTAGCCATCGAGACAACAAGTAAAAGATTGTTTCCTAACTTTGTTTTTATCGACGCACCATTTAATTTAGCTTATTATGACGGCACTCCGCATTCAGAAGTGGCAACAATGGGGTGTAGGACGAGAGTGATGGGGAATATGCATGGAAGTGAACAAACGATTGGAAGGGGGAATTTATCTTTTACAAGTATCAATCTCCCTTTACTTGCTTTAGAGTCCAATACAATAGAATCGTTTTTTTATAAATTGAATGAAACGATAGACTTGGTTATAGATCAACTGCTAGATAGATTTCATTACCAAGGAAAGAAAAAAGCAGCAAATTTTAAATTTTTATATGGACAAGGCGTTTGGCAAGGTGGAGAAGAGCTACAGATGGATTCACAAGTAGATGAACTTTTAAAACAAGGAACATTATCGATTGGGTTTGTTGGTTTAGCAGAATGTTTAGTTTCTTTGCTTGGTTTTCACCATGGAGAAAGCGACGAGGCGTATGAACTTGGATTACGAATTGTTCAGTTTATGCGCCAAAAAGCGGATCAAGCAATGGATTTTTATCAGCTGAACTATTCACTGCTTGCAACTCCAGCAGAATCCTTTGCGGGGAAAGCGTTACGGGCAGCTAGAAAGAAGTTTGGAGTTATTAGAGGGGTGACTGATAGAGAGTATTTTACTAATAGTTTTCATATCCCTGTCTATTACCCAATCTCTATTTATGAAAAAATAAAACGAGAAGCACCATTTCATTCTTTAACGAATGCTGGTCATATAACATATGTCGAACTAGATGGTGATGCCAGTAAAAATATTGATGCAATGGAGAAAATTGTCCGGACAATGAAGGAGTCGGGGATTGGCTATGGAAGTATTAATCATCCAGTGGATCGCTGCATAAGCTGTGGCTATAAAGGGATTATTGATAACGAATGTCCTAAGTGTGGAGAAAAGGAAGAGACAAAGATTGAAAGGATAAGAAGAATAACTGGTTATCTTGTTGGATCACTTGATCGATGGAATACGGCTAAGCGTGCAGAAGAGCGGGAAAGGGTTAAGCATCGATGAGGGTTTTATCAATTGTTGAAGATAGTATTGTCGATGGTCCGGGCTTAAGAACTACTATCTTTTTAGCAGGGTGTACCCATTATTGCAGAGGGTGTCATAATCCAGAGAGCTGGCGAATAGATGGTGGAATCGAGATGTCAATCGACGAAATGATAAGTCAAGTGAATCGAAATCCATTAAATGATATTACTTTTAGTGGTGGAGAGCCAATGCTACAAATAAGGGAACTTATACTATTAGCCAAAAAATGCAAACAAAAAAATAAAAATATTTGGTGCTATACAGGATTTCTCTGGGAAGAGTTAATGACCAAATATAAAGATGAATTTATGCAATTAAGTATGTATTTAGATGTATTAGTAGATGGGCGATTTATGATTGAACAAAGAGATTTAAGTCTCTTGTTCAAAGGAAGTAAAAATCAACGGGTGATAGATTGTCAGAGAAGTCTGAAAGTGGATAAACTGGTTTTATATAGCGAATAGTTAACAAGAGAACTAAGTGCACTTACCATTTTTAGTAAGTGCACTTTCATTATTATGTTAAACGAGGTTTTTTATTAAATTCTTCGGTATCTTCTTCTTTTTTTAAAATTGCTTTTCTAACATAAGGTAATACCCAGCGATCTAACCCATAATACCCAGCGTTTGCTCCAGCAATCATGATAATCATACCCAATAAGATGTCAGTTGGATTATGAGAAATTGTGCCTGCGAGTAAGAAGCAGAAATTCATTATTACTCCAAAGAAGGCTGCTGCGGTTGTTAAACATCCTAAGATTAATCCAAGACCGACTAATGTTTCTCCAATTGGGACAAGAACATTAAATAATCCGACATTCGGTAATGCAAACCCTTCTACAAAACTGGTGTACCAGCCATAGACTGCTCCACCATCTGGGCCCATTACTGGGTTAGTAACTGCGTTTGTTAAAAATCCAGAAGCATCAAATCCCCCACCAGTTAGTTTACCAAATCCAGAAGTAAACCAAGAATA
Source organism: Niallia sp. FSL W8-0635 (assembly GCF_038007965.1). GTDB lineage: Bacteria > Bacillota > Bacilli > Bacillales > Cytobacillaceae > Niallia. The sequence goes on from NZ_JBBOYD010000001.1 coordinate 1,257,979, forward strand.
GCCTAGGAATAAACGAATAATGGTTAATATACCAGCTGCAATTTTATTTTCTCTTAAAAATTTTATAAACATAAGAATCATCCCTTCTTATTTTTCGTTTTTATTATTTACAAGTTAAATATATCAAATACTTATTAGAAATAAATATTTTTGTGAATTAATTCACAAGTTGTTCAAAAGAATATGTCTAAACTGTGAACATAATTATAAGAAGAGTGATTTATGTGATGTGTTTTTTGTAAACAGGGTTTAAGCACAGATCCTGCAAATCATGTTAGAATAATGAAAAAAGCTAATATGCATAGTAAGAATTTTTAAAAAGGGGAGACTTCAATGACGACAGTAACCATCATAGCGGGTGGACATAAAATAGACTCAAGGTTAACAGGTATTTTACAATATACTGCTGACTTTTTAGAAAAAGAGAAGGTTGAAGTCCATGTCATACAAGTACATCAATTACCAAGCAATGCCTTGATTACTGCTGATTTTATGAATCAAGAAATCATGGAGGCAAGACAAAAAGTGGAACAAAGTGAGGGTGTCATTGTCTTGTCACCTGTATTTCAAGCGTCTTATTCAGGCATTATTAAGACGTTTCTTGATCTATTGCCACAGAAGAGTCTTCGAAACAAAACAGTGCTTCCACTAATGCTTGGAGGAAGCTATGCTCACTTATTAGTAATGGATTACGCATTAAAACCTGTTTTAGCAAATTTAGGTGCAACCAATATGTTAACAGGAGCCTATGTAACCGATAATCAAATTACAAAGCAAGATAATCAATCCTATTTACTAGATGAAGATTCGGAGACTAGGATTACCAGCCAGTTAAAGCAGTTGCTTGAAGGGATGTAGCAAGCGTGAAAAAGTGATGGTTTTGTACTGTCACTTTTATTTTTTTCTAGAATAAGGGAAGAGGACATGGTATGATTGGGGGAGAGAAAAATATTAATAATATGACTTGTTAGCTCAGTGGGAGAGCACTTGCTTGACAGGCAAGGGGTCACTGGTTCGAACCCAGTACAGGTCATTCTTTACAAAAAGGCTCAAATTCTTTTTTATTAAGGGATTTGAGCCTTTTTATATATTATTTTCAGATGGAACAAGTTCGTTTTCTTGGTCATAAAAATAAAAAGACCTCCTTGGTTTAAAACTGGAGGCGGATTGTGTTAACTGAATAGTTATTTAGCATTATCCAGAATATTTATTTGGAGTAATAGAGTAATGATAAATCTCAATATTTTCATCTATAAAACCTCTTTTTTGAGCTGCTTTAAGAGTATGAAACATATTTTCTCTTCCAACTCCATTATCAGTATGAAGGTAGATTTTATCAGCACGCAACCCATTTTCACAGATGTATTTCACCAAATCATACCCAGTAGGCAATAGATGGCCATCTGAATCTTCTCCTAAGTCATGATCAAGAGAGAGGATATGAATTTTATAATTTTTAAGATAATCTATAGCTTCTTCCATATTTCTTGCAATTGTATAGCCAATTGGACAGTCTCTTAAATCATCGACGTATAGATTGATTATGTTCATGGGTAACAACCTCTCTAATTTTTTCCTTAATAATTGTTATTTGGATAAAAATTGTTTATATGTAATCTCTCCTAGTATAAATGCACATTGCTATATTAATAGTAAAGAAATTTGGTGGTCATCCAATTTAATTTAAACTAGATTGACTATCAACGTATTAGGAAACAGTACAAGGAGAGAATAGAAGTAACTTCATGCCTTGATAAAAGGGAGAGAGATAAAACAAAAAATCAAAACAACCGTCTTCTATTCAAAGGAACATTCGGACCTAAATATGGATAATATGCTTGGGTTCCTTGTGGTCTGGGAGCGATCTTGAACATTTGTCCACCTATCATATAGTAATAACTATCTCCATTTCCTAACAGCAGTTGATTCCAAGCTCCATATGTTGGCTGAGGAAAGTTTTGATAAATCACTCCGTTAAGCCCAGTAATGATTGTTGGTTGCATAAGTGAACCTCCTTCATTGTTTGCTTTTATAATATGTAAATCATCTTAGTTAGTTGGTTGTCCATCATTAAATAGGTTTTTGTGTTATTAAAGTAACGGTATATAAAAAGCACCAAAATTTTGGTGCTCATGAAGGAAACAGGTATATTTGTTTCCTTATCCCATAAACAACTAATCTCCTCCTCTCAATTGTTTTTTCGTTCCTCTTGAATATCACGTAATTGAGAAATAGTCACTAGTTGATAGCCTTCTTTTGTAAGCTTCTCCATGATTTCTACAGCTGCATCTGCACTTTTATCATAAATATCATGCATGAGAACGATGCTTTCATCCTTTGCTTCTTTCATAACTTTGTCGACAATTTTCTTTTTCGGTGACTGTTTCCAGTCCTCTGGATCAATGGTCCAAAGAATAATCTCTTTCTCCAGCCCTTTATTTAGATCCTTTTGCATTGCTCCATATGGTGGGCGAATGAGGCTGGGTTCTAAGCCGGTTATTTCTTTTAGTAATTTATCTGTATCCTGAAACTCTTTTAAGGCTTTTTTCTTTGTCATTTTAGTGAGTAGAGGATGATCCCAAGAATGGTTTCCGATTTCATTGCCTTCCTTTATAGCTTGCTGAATGACTTCGGGATAATATTGCACCCGTTCGCCTAGAACAAAAAACGTTGCATGACCGTTATATTTCTTTAACGCGGTTAAGATTTTTTTTGTTGGTTTATTACTTGGTCCATCATCAAAAGTTAAGGCGATGACTTTTTTTGACGGATCAATTTTCGCTACATCTGGTAATTCTGTGGCCATTTTATTAGGAGTTGTTTCGGTAAGTTGATTTTTATTATTTTCTTTATCTTGATAGATTGGCAACAGTTTATCTTTTAAGATTTCTTTTTTGATAGCTAGTTCTTGAACTCCTAGCTCTATTGTAGCGACTTGATTTTCAGGGAAATAGAAAAGAATGGAATCATTTAGAACCGCAAAATTTTGAAAGTTTTCTTCTTTAGGAGCTGTTCCTAGTTTTAATAATCCTTCGTCAGCTGCAAGAACGTTATCCTTCATTAGTTCAAAATAACTAATTTTTGAAAGGCTAAATAAATAATGGCTGTTTTCTTGGAAAAGATCTTTTAGTGTAAGTTGTTTATGTGTTTGTAAATCAAATGTTAAGCTTTCTGTTTTCGAAATTCCGTTAGTCCCTGTTATATATTCATAGGTTTCAAAAAGAATAGAGATGGTTTGCTTGCTGTAATGGGTGATTGAGTAAGAAATATGTAAGGAAGTTTCTTGTGTTTTTGGGATATTGGCTTTTTGAATATGCTGATCATATTCGATAATCTTATTTGCAATATATTGCTGTAATGAGGAAGTTATCGTTTTATCTGGAAGGATAGGATAACTAGTCCAGTACCCACCGTGCTTTTTATCCTTTACATATGAATTTATTTCAATAGTTTTATAGTTTTTATCATATTGTATTTTTACCTCTGGTTTTTTGGCTGGCGGTTCAGCAGCTTTCTTTTTTTCACTTTCAAAAATTTTAAATGCAAAAAATAAAAGGCTGAGGCAAAAAAAGGATATTAAATATTTTCTCCATCTAAGGCTTTTCATGATGATTTAGCTCCTTGCTTGTAATCTATAAGTTGATCTCCATTATATAGACGTAATAGAAGGCAGATTGGTTTTACATTTAAAGAAATTTTTTGGGAAAAATTTCCTAATGCAAAGCTTGGAATAATGACAAGGATTAAACTCAATTTTTCTGGAATTTTAAGAATAAAAAATTTTCTTTAATAATGGGTTGATAAAAGAAATATTTTTTCGTATAATAAGATTATTAAATGAAAACACTTTCAAACGTAAGAGAAAAGGGGTACAAAGATGGATGCCTATTTATTAATTATTGCATTACTATCAATTGTTATTGTTATTTTAGGAGTTTCACTATTAAAGTGGCACGCTTTTATCAGTTTAACAGTTGCAAGTTTATTTCTAGCCATTTTTTCAGGATTATCTTTTGATAAGATTGTAAGCGCTTATGAAACTGGTGTTGGTGGCACATTAGGTCACTTAGTTGGAATATTAGCATTAGGAACAATTTTGGGGAAAATGCTTTCAGAATCTGGAGCAGGATTAAGAATTGCTAACTTTTTTGTAAACGTTTTTGGAGAAAAGAAATTACCTTGGGCAATGTTTTTCTCTGGCTTCATTATTGGAATTCCTGTATTTTTTGAGGTTGGTATTTTAATATTATTACCACTCGTTATTTCTATTCAAAAAGCAACAAAGAAGAACATCCTATTGATAGCATTACCTGGTATTGCTGGATTGTCTATTGTACATGGACTTGTTCCGCCACATCCAGGAGCGATTGCTGCAATCGGAATTTTTGATGCTAATTTAGGAACTGTCTTATTATATTCCTTGATTATTGCACTACCCGCTGGAATCATTGGTGGACCGTTATTTGCGAAGTGGATTAATAAGCGTGTTTTTCCAAAGGGAGAATCATCTCTTATCACAGCAGAACCATTAGCAGAAGATAAATTGCCAAGTACGGGCGTATCTTTTCTGTCTATCTTATTACCGGTTATTTTAATGATTATTGGAACCGCTGCACCTTATTTGACGATTTTCTCTGAAGGGGTAAGAAATGTACTTGCCTTTCTAGGTAGCCCATTATTAGCATTATTAATTGCTGTTTTCTTTGCTTTCTACTTCCTTGGTATACGTCAGGGAATGAATAAAGAGAGTATTAAAAAATTTACAGAAGATTGTTTTTTACCAGTTGGTTCGATTTTATTAATCATCGGAGCAGGTGGAGCGTTCAAACAAGTGTTGATTGATAGTGGAGTAGGAAGTACGATTGGAGCTATGTCAGAAAGCTTATCATTATCACCATTAGTATTAGCTTTTCTAATTGCTGGATTAATTCGAATCGCTACAGGTTCAGCAACAGTAGCATTAACAACTGCTGCAGGAATTGTTTCTCCAATCATTGCTGGAATGTCTGGAGTAAATGTGGAGCTATTAGTTATTGCAACAGGTGCTGGTTCCCTAATGTTCTCTCATGTAAATGATGCCGGATTCTGGATGGTAAAAGAATACTTAGGGTTAACAGTAGAAGAAACATTTAAAACATGGACAGTTCTCGAAACGGTATTATCATTCGTGGCATTTGCAGGAGTGTTAATATTAGATTTAGTTGTTTAATAGAAAAGCCTATAGTGGAGGCAAGAAGGATCATTTCCTTTCTTGCCTCTTTTTAGTTTAAAGAAAATTAGGAGCGTCCATTGTTTGTTTATAAACAAACAATGGACGCTCCTAATTTCGAAAATATTTACCAAAAGCAATTTACTTGTCATTAAATAAAAATATAGTATAGTTATAACTCTCCATATCGAAGTTATTTAAAGGGGAAATGTTAATGAAACAAGTATATAGTGATTTCATTCAGTTTCGGGGAAGTCATTATGATTTTGGATATATGCAAGGGCAATTATTGAAGGATTCTCCCATTTTGCCTAATCGGATAAAGCACTGGACATCTAAGCGGAAACGTTATTTTACCATAAATGAAAAAGAGTCTATTCAGCTTCTTAACAAGTTTATTCCTGGAATGCTAGCGGAAATCCATGGATTAGCGGATGCTCTTCAATGGAAAATAGAAGATGCTTTAAGGGAATTTGGCGGACATTACGTCGAATATGGACGAAGCGGCTGTTCTATATTAGCAGGCACGCGTTACTTAATTAGAAACTATGATAGCCATCCTGGTTCATATGAAGGACGTTATATGATCTATCAGCCAACAGACACTGGTTATGCAGTTATTGGTCCATCTATGCAAATAACTGGAAGAATTGATGGCATGAATGAAAAAGGCCTAGCGATGGGCTATAATTTTATAAATCGAGTTGGTTCTGGGGATGGTTTTATATGTAATATGATAGGTCGAATGATCTTAGAAACATGTGCAAATGTAGAGGAAGCAATTGCTTTATTAAAAGAAATACCTCATCGAACTTCTTTTAGCTATGTGTTATTAGATCCAGGTGGAGAAGCATATGTGGTTGAAGCAACCCCAAGGTCGGTCATTGCGAGAAAATCGAATATAAGTACTAATCACTTTGAAATGTTAAAGGAAGAAAATCGCTATCAAATGGATGATTCGATACGAAGAAAACAGAAAATCGAAGGACAGCAAGATAGTCATTCCAATGTGTATGAAGCTTTTCAAATATTGAATGATAAGGATAAAGAGGTATTTTCAAACAAGTATAATGCATGGTCTGGTACGCTACACACAGCAGCATATCTCCCAAATGAAAGAAAAGCATGGTTTGCGATTGGCAGTAATCGGATGCCTGTAATCATTGATTTTGATTCATTTTTGAAGAACCAAAAAATAAACATAAAAAGAGTTAAAGGACAGCTTGATTATGAAACTCCTTTTATTAATATGGAGATAATATAGCAGCTTGAATAGGGTAAGGGAGTTAATTATGGATCAACCATAACTAACTCCCTTTTTTGGCTTTGTTGAAACTCGGAAGTAGAAAATATAGTTGTTACCTTATATTCTTGTATCGGATATAGCATTTCTGATTCTTTCTAATGACTGATTTGCAACACTTTTATTTAAAATCATCACATTCACATATAAAGCATCAATTAAACTAAGCTGACCAATTCTTGAGGATAATGCTTCTGAACGGTATTCAGTTTCTTCAGAGCTTGTGAATAGAGCTACATCTGAATTCTGACCAATTGGTGATTTCGGATATCCGGTAATACCAATTGTTTTGGCACCGTTATTTTTTGCTGTTTTCATTATGTTAATAGTATCTTTATTAGTGCCAGAGTGCGAAATAATGACAGCGACATCATTTTCTGAAAGCTGAGAAGATGACATGAGCTGAAAATGAGAGTCAACGAATGAAAACGCTTTAATTCCAGTTCGAACAAATTTATGGAAAGCATCCATTGCGATAACTGCTGAACCACCTGTACCATAAAACTCCACACGTTTTGCTTGTAAAAGTAATTCAACCGCTTTTTGAATGGAATGTCCGTTGAGTATTTCCAATGTATTTTCTAGTGTTCGTACATTTGATTTAAACACTTTTTCGGTAACGGTTTTGACACTATCATTTTCGCTAATTTCCTCATGGATTTGTTGAATAGGTTCAATTACTTCAGAAGCTAAAGCTATTTTCATTGCTTGATAGCCTTTAAAACCAATTCGTTTGCAGAAACGAAAAACAGTTGCATCTGCAACGCCTAAATCTTCTGCTAATTCATTGATGGTGGAATGAATGATTTTTTCTGGATGTTCAAGAATATAATCAGCGATTTTTTTTTCTTTTTCACTTAGTCTAGCGTAATAGGAACGAATTTTCCCAAGACAATTTTGCGCCATCGACTTCTTTCCTTTCCAAATTAATATAGTTGTAGTATAACACAATTAGTCTCTTGAAAAAAAATTTCTTGTTATAAGAATTATTTTCGAAAAATATTCGTAAAGGGGGTATTAATTTCAAAAAAAATTCCGTATAATAATAGATAGAGAGAAATATTTTTTCAAAAGGAGAGAATAACGCATGAATATAGGTCTTATTGGTTTAGGAAAAATGGGATATAACTTAGCTTTAAATATGGTGGATCATAAGTATAGTGTAACAGCTTTTGATATAAATGAAAGCGCTGTAAAAGAAATTTCTCATAAAAATGTAACTGGAGTATATACAATTGAGGAGTTAGTGAAAAATTTACCTGCTCCAAGAGTAATTTGGCTAATGGTTCCTGCTGGAGAAGTAACGGAAAATGTTTTACGTGAAGTAAAGAAATATGTGGAATCGGGAGATATTATTATCGATGGTGGAAATTCTCATTATAAGGACTCAAAAAGAAGAGGACTTGATTTAGAAGAACTTGGTGTTTTCTATTTAGATGTTGGCACAAGCGGCGGGGTAGATGGGGCTAGAAATGGCGCTTGTATGATGATCGGTGGGAATAAAGAAATATTTGATAAAGTAGAAGAACTATTTAAAGAACTATGTGTGGAAAATGGATATACGTATGCTGGTGTATCTGGCAGCGGTCATTTTCTAAAGATGGTTCACAACGGAATTGAGTACGGCATGATGCAATCTATTGCAGAAGGTTTTGAGCTGTTGGAAAAAAGTGAGTATGATTTTGATAACGAAGGAGTGGCAAAGGTTTGGAATAACGGCTCTGTCATTCGTTCTTGGTTAATGGAATTAACGCAAAATGCTTTTTCTAAGGATCCAAAGCTTGAAGGAATTAAAGGAGTAATGCATTCCTCCGGAGAAGGAAAATGGACGTTAGAAACAGCATTAGACTTACAAACTGCTATGCCAGTTACAGCATTATCTTTAATGATGCGTTATCGTTCTTTAGAAGAAGATACTTTCTCAGGTAAAGTTGTTGCATCTTTACGAAATGAATTTGGTGGACATAGTGTAGAATCAAAATAAAACCAAAAGTCCTTTAGCATGTATGGTTGCTGAAGGGCTTTTTTATAGAAAAGAGACAGTCTATAGTTGTTGTTAGATTAAGAAGGTAAACATTATTGTTACAAAGATTTGTGATATTGATTTATATAAGAAAAAACCATTTACTAATACAATGGGACGAATATGGGGTTCATCAAGATTCATGCCACCAGAAGAATTTAAATTAGGTGCTAGAATAGACGAAAAATCAAATGTATTTAACATGGCAGCAATCGCATTTGGGATGTTAGGTGGAGAACTTGACCGATCCATTTCAAAGTGGGATGCAGGACAGGAACTTTATCAAGAAGCAAGTAAAGCTGTTAAATTAGATAGAATTAGATAGATATTCGACAATAGAAGAGTTCCTATCTGTTTTGAATGTCATATCAAAAGGGGAAGTGTGAAAAAGTATACTTAAACTAACGGGGCAGGATAGCGCAAGAAGGAATCGGTAAAACACTCATCGAACTAAAGTTAGGTTTAGTATATTAAATCAGAATGAGGTGATTACAGAAAAATGGATAATAAGATGGATTATTTTAAAGAGGCATTAAAAGGATACTGTAGAAGGCAAGGTATATCACCACAAAGAAAGAGATTTTCAAGAGTTGAGGGATTTGTAACTATTAGTATAAAGAATGAGGCGGAAAGTGGATTAGATACAAATTGCTTTAAGGTACTTAATTTCATTTTGAGTGCTATTGGACCAACAAGGACCAAATTCAGCCAAACACCGATATTATTTGCTAATTCAGATAGGGTTGACAGAATAGATATTACAATGAAAGAAGAGGAATATATAGAATTCCTAAACAAACTTTTTTAAATAATAAAATAATATATAAAGTAACAAGGCTATTGTATGTCTTATTATAGAAATGCTTAAGACATTTAGCGGAATAAATTTATTTTTTAAAAATTTCACAGGGAAGGCATGGTCTTTTAGATAAAGGGTTTTGAAGAAATGTAGTTCAAAAATGTGATTTCATTAATTTGGAGGTAAGATTAGATGAATATAAAATTTGACCCAAACAACGCCGTTATTAAACTCTGTATGAGTGGGATGAACATGGAAGATGGCGGAAATGTTGAAGGTGCAACGACAATGTTTCATCAAGCATGGCAGGAAGCAAAAGACGACTATGAAAGGTTTATTGCAGCTTATCATTTGGCTCGTATACAAAAGAGTATTACAGACAAATTGAAATGGATGGAAACCTCTTTACAGTGTGCACTAAATATAAATGATGATAATGTTAAGAGTGCATACTCAACGTTATATTTAAACATTGCCAAATGCTATGAGGAGTTATGTGATTCTGATAATGCAAAAAGAAATTATGAATTGTCAAACTCATATAACGGTGTACCTACTGATGAAGGACCTTTTTATCATGGGACAAAGGCAGATTTACAGGTTGGTGATTTGCTGACAGCGGGTGGAAATTCAAATTACAAACCTGGGCTTAAAATGAACCACATTTATTTCACTGCTAATGCTAATGGTGCAGGACTTGCAGCAGCATTAGCAAAAGGAGAAGGAAGAGAACGCGTTTTTAAAATAGAACCAACAGGTGAATTTGAAAACGACCCAAATGTTACTGACAAAAAGTTCCCGGGTAACTTAACACGATCTTATCGTTCTCAAGATCCTTTAAGAATTATTGGTGAAGAAACTGAGTGGGCGAAACTGACAACTACGGAGCGAAGTAAATGGCGCAAAAATTTAGACAAAAACAAGGGCGATATTATTAACTGAACGTATTTCAAATGGAATAAAATAGTTACTTTTTTTACAATTACCAATATTCCGCAATCGGTGGCGTTTCTGAAATAACAGGAACGCTTTTTCCTTATTAGTATCTCGGTAGGTGTTGTATCTATAATTTTGTTTTTAGTTACCTTGCTGGATTAAAAAACAAAAAACAGAACAATTGTCAATATGTAGGAAGTAAGGATGGTTTTGTTGACACGATTGTTATTTCTATTTTTTCTTGTGCTCAATCGAAAAAATAAAAAGAAGGTTTGCCATACTTTTTAAGTTTGTGAACAAATGCACTTAAACTATAGGGTGCTTTTGTTCAAAAAGATAATAGTAAAATATAAAAACGCTTGGAAAGTCCAAGCGTTTTTGCATGTCATTTGGCGTGCTTTTAACAGGAGAATATAATCTAACCTTTTCTCCAAATTATCTGAGCTACCTACTAGCTGCAGAAAACCTTATTTCACCCATTTATTCTGAAACGATGCTATTGCATCATATTCTTGCTCTAATGCTCGAGATATACGTATATAAATAGCTGTTAAATCCTGATAGATATCAACATTTTCTTGAATTGGCTGATGGGAGTGTGTACTACCAACTAATTGTTTCATAATCGAGAAGTCATGAATTTCTCCCAATGCATACATGCCTAAAACGATGGCCCCAAGACAAGAGCTTTCAAAGCTTTCTGGAACGACTACTTCTTGATCAAAAATATCTGCCATCATTTGTCTCCATAGTTCAGAACGAGCAAATCCACCTGTTGCTTGAATTTGCTTTGGTGCTCCAATCACTTCCTGTAAAGCTAACATAACTGTATAAAGATTTAGGATAACTCCTTCTAATACAGCTCTAACCATATGCTCTTTTTTATGATGTAAGCCTAGTCCAAAGAAGGATCCTCTTGCATTAGAATTCCACAATGGCGCTCTTTCTCCAGCTAGATATGGATGGAATAATAAACCATCCGCACCAGGTGTGACCCGGGAAGCAATCTTTGTTAGAACTTCATATGGATCAATTCCAAGTCTTTTTGCTGTTTCCACTTCTGAAGAGGCCAATTCATCGCGCACCCATCGGAAAGTCATACCACCATTATTTACAGGGCCTCCAACTACCCAATGATCTTCTGTTAAGCAATAGCAAAAGATTCTTCCTTTTGGATCTGTTACCGGTTTATCGGTTACAGTACGAATTGCACCGCTTGTACCGATTGTCACTGCAACAACGCCTGGGTCAATAGCATTTACTCCAAGATTAGAAAGAACACCATCACTTGCCCCTACAACAAATGGTGTTTCTGCCGGGATGCCAATTTCTGTTGCGTATTTATCCTTTAGTCCCGTTAAATAATGGGTAGTAGGAACAGGCTTTGCTAATTGCTCAGGTTTTACACCAGCAACCTCTAATGCTTCTGTATCCCAATTTAATTGTTCTAGATTAAACATTCCAGTTGCAGAAGCAATGGAATAATCAATGACAAATTTGTTAAATAAGCGATAGAAGATATATTCTTTAATTCCAATAAATTTAGTCGCCTTTGTAAAAATGTCTGGTTGATCATTTCTTAACCAAGTTAATTTGGATAAAGGGGACATAGGATGAATCGGTGTTCCTGTTCTACGATATATTTCTAAGCCATTATGTTCTTCTTTGATTTTTTTCGCCCAAGAAGAAGCACGACTATCTGCCCAAGTAATGCATCGTGTTAAAGGCTTTCCGGTTTCATCTAATGCAATGACACTATGCATGGCAGAGCTAAAGGATACTAATTTTAGATTTTTCGTATCAACCTTAGCCTTTTTTATAGCAGTCTTCATTGTCTCTAATACAGCCTGAAAAATTTGCTCTGGGTCTTGCTCAGCAATTGCCGGTGCAGGGCTATGTAAGGGATATTCTACATGATGCATGCTTAATACTTTACCAGCTTCTGCAAATAGAACAGATTTTGTACTTGTTGTACCGATGTCTACACCTAAATATAGGGATGATAAGCTCATTATAAAAACTCCTTTTTGCGAGAATGTAAAAAATATTTCATAAAAATTATTTTATTTAGAAAAAAAATTCTTTATTTATATTTTAATAGATATATATTTATTTTGAAACTGTTTTCATGAATTATTTTAAATTAATTTGTCGATTTTTTTGGATTGTCGGGATTTGATTCCCTAATCTAATGATTAGTTGTAAATATTTGCTTCGATTTTAGTAAAACCAAAGCAAAAATATGCTAAGATAAAATCATCTTACGTGTAAGGAGTTTTTTGAATGAATAACGAAATGGAAACGATATATGAGGCTATTTATAATCAAATACTCCATTATCAAAAACAGCTAGAAACCATTTATAGTCAAAATTCAGATGCGATGCAAGAAGCGGATCAAGAGCAGTTTATTCGCATATCCTTTGCTCTTCAAGCTTCTAAAGATATTCTTGAAAATATGCTGACACCGGGGAAGAAGCTGAACTTTATTTATGAAAAAGGGATGTTCAGCTTGGAAATGTTTGATGAAAAATAAGATTTAGAGAAGAATATCCTCACTTGGACGAATATTCTTCTTGCGAAATTGGCCTGGTGTCATGCCAGTAGATTTTCGAAATACCTTTGTAAAATAGTTTGCGTTTGCAAAGCCTATTTGAACGGAAATATCCTCGATGGAATATTTTGTTTGATATAATAACTCTGCTCCTTTTATAATCCTGATATTCGTTAAATACTGGATTGGTGTAATACCAAGCACTTTTTTAAATAAACGGGTGAAATGGAAGCGGGAAAGTTTAGCAGCCTCAGCCATATCATCAGGTCCAATTGGTTTATCATAGTGATTTTGCGCAAATAGTGTTGCATTTAATATACTTTCCGGTAATGGAATAGCTCCCATGTTTTGCTTATATTGATATACTTCCATTACAAATGCATAAGCAAGGCTGGAAGCTTGGTAAGCATTCGTTATATTTTTTTCATTTGCTAGTTGATAAATGTGAAGAAGTTGCTGAATCGGTGAAGAGTCAGAACCTAATTGTATAATGAATTGGTTATTTTCGGTAAAGGAATGCCAACATTTTTTTACCATTTCCCCATATAGGGTAATAAAAATGAATTCCCAATGCTCACTATATTGTGGTAGGTAATATCTGTATTCCTCTGAAATATCAATTAAAAATGCCTTTCCAGCAGTCAATTTATGATCTTTCCCGCCAATTTCAATAGCTCCCATTCCGGAAATGGTATATTGAAAAACATACATACTTTCTTCTTTACGCTTTTTTCCCTTCCAATTATAAAGATGCGAGGACTGGTTCTCCCATCCAATCGACCAAATTTGGGCAACCTCTTTTGTAATTTTTTCCGTAAACCTATATGCAAATACATTATTATCTTTTTTAGGCAAAGAGAAAGCCCCTTTCTTAAGTGAAGGTTACATAGGTAGATACTTGCCTTGATATTGTAATTTAGAAAATGGTTTCATAATTGAATTTTATAAGAAATAATAAAATGAAACAGCAAATTATTACCCTTTATCCTTTCTTATTTTACCATTGAGAGTGTAAGGATTGAAGCATAAAATAAAAATGTAAACGGTTCAATAATAACGTGATAGTAAATAATCGTTCATATATAAAGGAGAGATAAAAATGACAAAGAATTTACTTGCAACTTTTACAGATATTTTTAGCGAAGGAGAAACAAAAATACGTACTTTTTTCGCGCCGGGGCGTGTGAATTTAATAGGGGAACATACAGATTATAATGGAGGGCATGTTTTTCCTTGTGCCTTATCAATTGGTACAACAGCGATCGTTCGAAAAAGAAAGGATAGAATGATTCAGTTCTATTCCACTAATTTTACTCAATTAGGTGTTTTAAAGGTTTCCTTAGATAAATTAGTTTATGATCAAGCAGATGATTGGGCGAATTACCCAAAAGGAGTTATTGCGATACTTGAACAGCATGGGTATAAACTAGATTCTGGATTTGATGTCTTATATGAAGGGAAAATTCCAAACGGTGCAGGCTTATCTTCCTCTGCTTCCATTGAAGTAGTGACGGCTATTATGTTAAATGAGTTATATTCTTTATCAATTGACAGAATCTCTCTAGTGAAAATGTGTCAGCAGGCAGAAAACGAATTTATTGGTGTAAGCTGTGGCATTATGGATCAATTTGCGATTGGGATGGGAAAAGAAAAACATGCTATTTTACTAGACTGCGATAAGCTAGATTATACCTACAGCCCACTTGATTTAGAAGATGCGTCGTTAATTATTGCTAATACTAACAAACGTAGGGGCTTAGCTGATTCTAAATATAATGAGAGACGAGGAGAATGTGAAAGAGCATTAAAAGACTTGCAGGAAGATTTAGATATTCGTTCATTAGGAGAATTAACGCCAGTTGAATTTGATAGGAATGCACATCTAATCAAGCAAGATGTCGATAGACGGAGAGCGAAGCATGCTGTATATGAAAATGCTAGAACTATAGAGGCGGTTAAAAAACTACAAGCTGGTGATATAACGGCCTTTGGACAATTGATGAACGCATCACATATTTCCTTGAGAGATGACTATGAAGTTACCGGAAAAGAATTGGATGCTTTAGTGGAGGCAGCTTGGGAGCAAGAAGGTGTCATTGGTTCTCGTATGACAGGTGCAGGCTTTGGTGGCTGTACGATCAGTATTGTGAATAACGAATATATTGATGCCTTTATCGAAACAGTAGGAGGGAAGTACGAAGAGCAGACAGGATTAAAGGCAGACTTTTATGTTGTTCAAGTTGGAGATGGCGCAAAAGAAATTATTGGAGAGTAGGAGTTAATAAAGGAGGAATAAGAAATGGCGATTTTAGTATGTGGTGGTGCAGGCTATATCGGGAGTCATATGGTGTCTGAATTATTAGACCGAGGGGAAGAAGTAATTGTTGTTGATAATCTTCAAACCGGGCATAAAGCAGCCGTATTAGAAGATGCAACTCTTTATATTGGCGATTTACGAGACGAACATTTCTTAGACGATGTGTTTAAGAAACATACGATTGATGCGGTTGTCCATTTTGCTGCTGACTCCTTAGTTGGGGAAAGTGTGACGAATCCATTGAAGTATTATGACAATAATGTATATGGTGCTATGTCTCTATTAAAGGTCATGCATGCAAATGATGTGAAGAAAATTGTTTTCTCTTCGACTGCAGCAACCTATGGTGAAGCGGAGAATTTCCCGATACAAGAGAGTGACCCTACCATTCCAACAAATCCATATGGTGAGACAAAGCTTGCGATTGAAAAAATGTTAAAGTGGACAGAAGAAGCATATGGGATTCATTATGTTGCGCTAAGATACTTTAATGTTGCTGGAGCACATATGGACGGAAAAATAGGAGAAGATCATTTTCCTGAAACACATCTTATTCCGATTATTTTACAAGTGGCATTAGGAAGTAGAGAAGCTATTAGCATCTTTGGCGATGATTATGATACACATGACGGAACATGTATAAGGGATTATATTCATGTCACTGATTTAGCGAATGCCCATATACTTGCATTGGAAAAATTAGAAAAAGATGAGACAAGCGGAATATACAATTTAGGTAGTGGAACAGGATTTACAGTGAAGGAAGTAATTGAAGCAACTAGAAAGGTAACAGGACATCCTATCCCAACTGTAATTGCACCTAGAAGAGCAGGGGATCCTGCCCGGTTAGTTGCTTCATCAGAAAAAGCAAAAGCAGAATTAGGCTGGGAACCACAATATACTTCTTTAGAAAAAATGATTGGTAGTGCATGGAGATGGTTCCAAGAAAATCCGGAAGGCTATAAAGATAGATAATGAGGAATAACGAAGAAGAAAGGAGCGATGGTAGATGACAACAACTATTTTTCATCTTGTAGAACAATTGCTTCATTATGGACTAAAATCAAACTTAATAACAAGCTGGGATATAGATGTCGTACGAAATAAAATACTTGAAATCTTAGAATTGGATGATTTTATCCCATCTGAACAGAATCCAGTAATGGAAACAGATTTGCGCATTATTTTAGACAATATTCTAGATTGGGCAGCAGAAAATAGCCGCTTAGAAGAAAATACGATTACGAACAGGGATTTATTTGACACAAAATTAATGGGATCCTTTGTCCCATTGCCATCTGAAATAAATAATAGGTTCGAAATGTTATACAAAGAAAAGGGACCAAAGCAAGCAACAAGTTGGTTTTATGATTTTTCGAAAAAGGTAGATTATATTCGAACCGATCGAATTGCCAAAAATGAAGAATGGTTGGCAGAAACAAGTTACGGGGAACTAGAGATTACGATTAATTTATCCAAACCAGAAAAAGATCCGAAAGAAATCGCTGCAGCGAAAAAACTAAAGCAGGGGTCTTATCCAAAATGTTTGCTATGCAAAGAGAATGCTGGTTATGCAGGAAGAGTCAATCATCCTGCTAGACAAAATCATCGTATTGTACCAGTAACATTAGAAGGGGAACAATGGTTTCTGCAATTTTCGCCATATGTTTATTATAATGAGCATGCCATATGCTTTTCCGAGCAGCATGAACCAATGACTATTTCCAAAAGGACATTTGCAAGATTATTAGACTTTGTTAAACAATATCCACATTATTTCATTGGTTCCAATGCAGACCTTCCAATTGTTGGGGGTTCGATTCTCACACATGAGCATTTTCAAGGGGGATTTCATGATTTTCCGATGGCAAAGGCTGAAATAGAAACAGTCTTTACCCTTGACCGTTTTCCCACTATACAAGCAGGAACCGTCAAATGGCCAATGTCTGTTCTTCGATTACAAGGAGAAGATATACAAGAATTAGTGGAAGCATCTGATTGTATTTTAAAGGAATGGATCAACTATAGTGATGAAAGGGTAGATATTATTGCGTACACAGATGGTACTCGCCATAATACAATTACCCCGATTGCCAGAATGCAAAATGGATTATATGAAATCGATTTAGTGTTGCGCAATAACCGCACAAATGAGGACCATCCATTCGGTATATTCCATCCACATGAAGAGGTCCATGCGATTAAACATGAGAATATCGGTCTTATTGAAGTGATGGGGTTAGCAGTGTTGCCAGGACGTTTAAAAGAAGAAATGAGCCTGCTTGCAGACAAAATTTTATATGCTAATTTTGAGGAAAGCATCAAGGAAGAACCTACCATCATAAAACATTTAAACTGGGCAAAAGCAGTAAAAGAGAAAAACCCACAGATTACAAAAGAAAATGTACACTCCATTTTACAAATGGAAATAGGAATTGTATTTGAAACTATTTTGCATCATGCAGGTGTATTTAAAAGGGATGACGAAGGTACAAAAGCCTTTCATCGATTTATAGAGACACTGCAAAAAAATACAGTGAAAAAATAAAAAAAGATTGGTTTAGAGAGACGGACGTTCACTATACGTGGAAAGAATGTGATTGTCCGTCTCGGAATACAATTTTCACTGTATGAAAATATAATTTCAAACTAATCTATTCTTAATTTTTGTCTATCAAAGAACCTTTAATGCCAAATGATTATGAATCGTTTTATAAAAATGATGGTTATCTGTTTGCTGTTTTTTTAACCGAAGCTTTGGATTCGGAATATGTAACTGCATTTTGTGATAGTCTCGATACGATAAATAAATAGTGTAAACGGATTTCCCAAAAGGAGCAAAGAATGCTTCGGGTATCATAATTCTTTTCAAAGCTCCCTCATATGGTTCAAGCTGAAAGGAAAACTGTTTATGCATATTGTTTCGATCCCGGAAAAGTATCTGCTCCATGTCTTCTGGATAATCACCTGCTATGCCAATATCGAACCGGAAGAAGCCGTTAGCGTATTCGCAATTTACTAATTCTGCATACATGGGCACTTTAATATAGTTATACGGTGTGCTTAAAGGGGAAACCCAATAAGCGATACCATCTTTTACAATATGCTTTTTACTTTTTTCTAGATTCATCCACTTAAATAATGTTTCGATATCTTTATAGCGCTTTTGAAGAAATAATTGATAACAAACTTTATTATAGGGATGAAAAAAATGGTCACTGATTTCATAATCCAAGGAAGAAGTCGTCCGTAACATTTTTTTCATGGTTGAAATATATGCTTTTCTTTTTAAAAATTCATCCATTTTTTCTTTATAAGTTTGAGCAGCCTCACTTCTTAGTGTATGATATCGATTCATAAAACCATTAAAGCAATCAAATTCATAAAGCCGATTAAAAATCATTTTTTTTACTTCTTCATCCATCTCTTTCTGTTTAAAATAGTGAATGACTTTTCTATTGCAACGCATTTTATTTAAAGCGTTTGTTCTTCTGGTCAAAGACTCTTGATTGTCATCCAAGCGATTTAAATAATAGACAATCGACTCCGTTGTAGAAATTTTCTTGCAGTTAGTAAGGACTTCCATGAAAAACTGCTTATCCTCTGCATATTTCATCTCTGGAAACTTAATTTGATTTTTTTTAATAATACTAGATTTCATCAATCTTGCTCTAGGTCCTAGATGATGAAAAATATGTGGGATACTTGTTGGATGTATACTTCGTCTTTCTTTCCATGATTCATGTTCTGCTACAATCGCGCTTTTATTAGATGTAACTCTAATTGTCTTTCCGACGGCATAATCATCGTCGGTTTCATTCAAAACACTATAAAGCTTTTCTAAACCGGTTTTCTCAAACCAATCATCTGCATCTAAAAAAGTTAAATAGGGGGCAGATGAAAGCTCGATTCCTAAATTTCTAGGATAGGCAGGGGTCCCGCTATTTTTGGCAAGAAGGGCGAGTTTAATATTTGGATGTTCTTTAACAAATGATTTTAAAATGGAACGAGTCTGATCTTTAGAACCATCGTCAACGATTATATACTCAATTTGTGGCATAATAGATTGCTGTAATACCGATTCAATGGTGTGCTTGATCGTTTTTTCATTATTATATACGGGTGTAATAACAGAAATAAGAGGCTGATTTAAATAGCGATCACTTTGATATAAATCATAGTTATATTTATGTTTTTTTGGAAATGGTGATATATTTTTCATTGGTTACCCTACCTTTATAATTAAAGCTAAATGAAGCTCCTACTAGCAATCATTATGAATCAACGAGCAAAAAGCTATACTTCCATAAGTAGAAAAAATAGTTAATACGATATTATTATTATCCTGTATAATAAAGGTAGAAAAGAAGTAGGCAAGAGTGGAAGCGGCTAGAAGGAAATTAGATACATAAGTACCAGTAAATGAAAGGGCTTTCTGTTTTTGTGATGATAGGGAGATAGGAGGCACTTACCCTTTATTTTTGTTAATGCAATGTATAAGGAGGTTTATAGGTGACAACGATTGGTGATATTGCAAAACTTGCAGGTGTAGCGAAGAGTACAGTTTCTCGTTATTTAAATGATGGTTCTGTAAGTGAGGCAACAAAACGAAAAATACAACATATTATTAAGGAAACGGGCTATATGCCTAATGCATTCGCCCAAAGCTTAAAGGCAAAGAAAACAAATATCATTGGGACTATTGTTCCTCGACTAGATTCATATGCTTCCTCACGAACATTAATTGGTATAGATGAAGAATTAAAGACTATGAATTATCAAATGTTAATTTCCCATTCCAATCTTGACTTAGAACGGGAAATTGAAAATATCCACTCTTTAGTTAGACAGAAGGTAGCAGGAATTATTTTATTAGCGACGGAAATAACGGAACATCACTTAGCAATTATAAAGCAGGTAGGTATTCCAGTGCTAATAGTAGGACAGCAGCATAAGGAGATTCCTAGTTTAATTCATAATGATTACGAAGCAGCCTATGAAGTAGGGAAATATGTTATATCTCAAGGACATAAAAAAATTGCTTTCCTTGGAGTTAATGAAAAAAATGTTGCGATTGGAATCGAAAGAAAAGACGGCTTTAAAAAAAGTATAGAGGATGGTGAAGGGATGGATGTAAGATTTTTTGAAACAAATCGAAATAGTTCAGAGTCGTTTTCTATTGTTTCAGAAATAATGGATACATTCAGTCCGAGTATAATTGTTTGTGCAACAGATAATCTTGCAATCAAAACAATGAAAGCGGTTTATTCAAGGGGCGTTTCGATTCCGAATGATCTTTCAATTACTGGTTTTGGTGGATATGAAATGACGGAAATGATTCACCCCGGTATAACAACGGCTAAGTTTTTTTATAAAGATGCTGGTAATCTTGCAGCTAGAAAGATGCTTAGTCTTATAAGAGGTGAGGATACTCCGATGAAAACTGTATCAGGATTTGAAATTATTTATCGGGAAAGTGTTAGAAAGATTTAGCGGGGAATTTAAATGGTATTTGGTTATAGAAAGTGCAGACAAAGCAAAAAATAATCTTATTTCATTGATATCAGCTGAAGCTGTAAAAAGAAAGCTTTGGCTGTTATCAAATACAATTAAGAGAAAGACGAAGATGTGGCCAAATGAGGGTTGACTCAGGAAAATGAAATAATTTATAATTTGATATGAAAGCGATTACTGAAAGATACTCCGAAAAGAATTAGTAAAAAGTTTGTTAAATTTCCTGACAAGTTTAGAGATTTATAGGAATACTTTTAGTAGTATATGTAATAATGATTATGTACGGCGCAACTGGTATAGACATCTAGATATATAGTTGACGACAATTTTAGAAGGGGTTAATGAAATCATGATTTCAGAGGAACGACAGAAATTAGTTTTAAAAAACTTATGTATTTACACAGAAGCAGGGATTAATCCTAATGGATATGTGGTGGTGAAGGATGGAAAAATTGAAACGATTGGTTTAATGGAATCCTTTCATGAAAAAGACTGGAGTGGTGCTCGAGTAATAGAATTTCCTAAGGGGATGAATTTAATTCCAGGATTTATTGATATCCATATTCATGGAGCAAATGATGCGGATGCGATGGATGGGACGCTGAATTCCTTAGAAACGATGGCGAATACCTTGCCGATGGAAGGAACAACTAGCTTTTTAGCAACTACAATGACACAGGATGTAGAAAGTATTGAAAAGGCATTGTCTACTATTGGCCAGTATATCGAATCTGCTGATCAAACGGGAAAAGCGGAAATTATCGGAATTCACTTAGAAGGACCCTTTATCTCAGAAAAAAGAGTTGGGGCTCAACCAATTCAATCCGTTAAAAAGCCAGAGGTAGCATTATTTAAAAAATGGCGAAAATTATCAAATGATCAAATTAAACTTGTTACAATGGCACCTGAGGAAGATGAGAATTTCGAGCTTGTTCGTTATTTAAAGAGTGAAAATATTGTTCCATCCATGGGTCACTCAGATGCTGTATATGAACAAGTACTAACAAGTATTCAAGCTGGAGTAAATCATGTTACACATCTTTTTAATGGTATGAGAGGCTTGCATCATCGAGATCCAGGAGTGGCTGGTGCTGCATTGCTTCATTCTGAGTTGATGGCAGAAATGATTGTGGATGGCGTTCATATCCATCCAGAAATCGTGAAACTAGCTTTTTTACAAAAGGGTGTTAATCATATCATTTTAATTACTGACAGTATGCGCGCCAAATGGCTTGAGGATGGTATTTCATCACTGGGCGGTCAAAAGGTAATTGTTAAGGATGGGAAGGCATTATTGGAAAATGGTTCCCTTGCTGGCAGTACATTAAAAATGATTGATGCAATAAATAATATGATGAATTTTACAGGATGTACTTTACAGGATGTAGTACAAATGGCGTCCTATAATCCGGCCAAGCAAATAGGAGTGTTGGATAAAAAAGGTAGTATTGCAAAAGGAAAAGACGCAGATTTAGTCGTATTAGATGAGAAAAATCAAGTGATGCTTACAATTTGTAATGGACAAATTGTTTATTCGAATGGAGGAGTAACAGCATGAAATTAATCGAAGTACAAAGCTATGATGAAATGAGTAAAGTAGCAGCAGAAATAATGATTGAGCAAATTAAAACGAAACCAAACAGTGTTCTAGGACTAGCAACTGGAGGAACACCGATAGGAACATACCAGAATTTAATTAAGGATTTCACCAAAAATAAAACGTCATACGAAAAAGTTATGACTGTCAATTTAGATGAATACATTGGTTTAGAAAAGGACAATCCACAAAGCTATAGCTACTATATGAAAGAGCAGTTATTTAACCATATTAACATCCCAGAAAATCAAACGTATTTACCATCTGCTAAAAGTGTGGAAGAAGAAGAGGCAGGAAGAAATTATGAAAAGCTTATTGATTCCTTAGGTGGAATAGATTTGCAAATTTTAGGGATAGGGGAAAATGGGCATATCGGTTTTAATGAACCAGGTACTTCATTTTCTTCTCCTACAAGTATTGTAAAACTGGCTGAATCAACGCGAGAGGCAAATGCTCGATATTTTACGAAGATGGAGGAGGTGCCAACACACGCTATCTCTATGGGGATATCTACGATCATGAAAAGTCGAAAAATCATCTTACTTGTTTCCGGAGTGAAAAAAGCTCCGATACTAAATCAGTTATTTCATACAGATGTAAAGGAGGATCTACCTGCATCTATTCTAAAAAAACATCCAGATGTTACGATTATAGCTGATCAGGAAGCACTTTCGATTTTAAAAGAAAGTAAAGGGAGTGTGTATAGTTGATCATAAAAGATTCGCATATTCCCATTTACTATCAATTAGAGATGGAGATAAAAGAAATCATTAAAAATCTACAACCGGGAGATCCGATTAGTTCAGAACGGGAATTTTCTGAAAAATATGGTATCAGCAGGATGACGGTGCGTCAAGCAATTAATAATTTAGTGGCAGAGGGGGTTCTTGTTCGGCAACGGGGAAAGGGAACCTTTGTTGCTACCCCTAAAGTAGAGCAGGAGCTTTCTGGACTAACTAGCTTCTCAGAAGACATGCGATCAAGGGGGTTAACACCGCAAACGAAAATTTTAGATTTTAAGACGATTCCATGTCCAAGGGGGATAGCCTCTAAGCTACAGATAGAGGAGGGAGATACGGTGTATGAGTTTAGCCGATTACGAATAGCAGACGATATTCCAATGGCGCTTGAAACGTCGTATTTACCGACTACAGTGATTAAAGATCTTCAGGAAGAGACTTTACATGGCTCTATTTATGAATATGTTGAACAGACTTTATATTTAAAAATTAGTCATGCGACACAAACGATAGAGTCGACTTTATCTCAAAAAAACGAAAGCACACCTCTTGGCATAAAAGAAGGTGCTCCTGTATTACTAATGGAACGATACAGTTATTTAGAAAATGGTACTCCATTTGAATATGTTAAATCGATTTATCGAGGAGATCGCTATAAATTTGTCATTGATATGAAGAGGTCACAATCATGAAGAATCATAGAACGACAGAAAAGAGGAACGAAAAAAGCTTAATGTTAGATGAATGGAGTTCAATCGAAATTGTCCAGTTTATGAACCAAGAGGATGAAGGAATTGCGAAGGCAGTCAAAGAAGCTTTGCCAACGATTGCTTTAGCCGTTGACGGAATTGTAGAACGGTGGAAACAAGGGGGGAGAATCTTTGTTATTGGAGCAGGTACTAGTGGGAGATTAGGGGTAGTGGATGCTGTGGAGCTTGGTCCCACTTTTTCCATTGAGCACGATCGCTGGACTGGTATCTTAGCAGGTGGATATGAGGCAATGTGGACTTCTTTGGAAGAGACAGAAGATGACGAACAGCTTATACAAACAACCTTGGAAACTTATGAGTTTTCAGCAAGAGATGTATTAATAGGCGTGACGGCTAGTGGATCAACCCCGTTTGTCCTTGCAGCCATTCATTTTGGAAAAGAAAGAAATGGACTGACAATCGGGATAAGCAATAATGAAAACACCATCCTTTCCTCTATTTGTGACTATGGAATTGAAGCGATAACTGGCCCAGAAGTTATTAGAGGATCTACACGCTTAAAAGCAGGAACCGCTCAAAAAATGGTGTTGAATATGCTATCAACCGCATCGATGGTGAGATTGGGAAAGGTCTACCGTAATGAAATGGTTGATATGAAATTAATTAATAATAAGCTTGTGTATCGGGCTGTACAGACATTGATGAATGCAACAGATATTAGTGAGGCAGAAGCAACGCGAATACTAAAAGAAAATAATGACGATTTAAAAGTATCCATATTTCGTGTGCTAGCAGGAGGAACAAAGGAGGAAGCACTTCATTATCTTCGTGAGGCAGACGGCCATATAAAGCAAGCAATGCAACAATATTTTCAAAAAGACTAGTTAATTTCTCTTTAAAGGAGGGATGCCCAAAAGATAAGGTGAATAGAGGTCTCATATTAGAACGGCAGTAGAGGATGGCATTATATTAATTTATTTTTATTATAGGGGGAAGTTGAATGAAATCATACTTACAAAAGCTCGGGCGTGCATTAATGCTGCCAGTAGCTGTTTTACCAGCAGCAGCGTTATTAATGGGGATTGGTTATGCCATTGATCCAAGTGGATGGGGCGCGGGGAGTCCGATTGCATCCTTTCTAATTAAAGCAGGATCTTCCATACTAGATAATATCGCAATCTTATTCGCAGTAGGGGTAGCATTAGGTTTGTCAAAGGATAAGGATGGCGCTTCTGCAATGAGTGGATTAGTTGCATACTTAGTGGTCAAAACATTATTATCCCCTGCCTCTGTAGCGATGTTACAAGGGATTAATGTGGAAGATGTGAATTTAGCTTTCTCTAAAATTGAAAATGCATTTATCGGAATCTTGGCAGGTGCTGTTGCGGCAGCACTATACAATCGCTTTAGCAAAACACAGCTTCCGCCTGCATTTGCCTTCTTTAGTGGGAAACGCCTAATTCCAATTCTTAGTGCCGTTTCGATGCTTGCCATTTCCGTTATCTTATTGTTTATTTGGCCAGCTATTTTTTCAGGACTTGTTTCTTTTGGGGAAGCAATCAGTAAAATTGGAGCAGTTGGAGCTGGTATATATGGATTCTTTAACCGTTTACTCATTCCAACGGGTTTACACCATGCTTTGAATGCAGTGTTCTGGTTTGACATTGCAGGGATAAATGACATAAATAATTTCTGGTCCAGCAATGGTGAAAAAGGAATTACTGGTATGTATCAGGCTGGATTCTTCCCAGTAATGATGTTTGGGCTTCCAGCAGCAGCTCTTGCAATGTATCATACAGCAAAAACGAAACGAAAAAAACAAGTGGCTTCTTTAATGCTTGCAGCAGGAATCGCTGCCTTTGTAACGGGGGTTACAGAACCAATTGAATTTGCATTTATGTTTGCAGCACCGGCACTATACGTTGTTCATGCTTTGTTAACGGGTATTTCGCTCTTTGTTGCAGCGAGCTTTCATTGGACAGCAGGCTTTAGCTTTAGTGGAGGATTAATTGATTTCGTATTAAGTTCTCAATTGCCATTAGCTAATAACCCATATATGCTAATTGTTCAAGGACTAGTATTTGCCGTTATCTACTATACATTATTCCGTTTTCTTATCACTAAATTTAATTTTAAAACACCAGGTAGAGAAGATGATGAGTTAGTTAATGAATCTTTAGATCAAGTGGCCGTTACAACGGATAATAAATTTGCAGTGATGGCTTCTGAAATTTATGAAGGTCTTGGCGGAGACAGTAATGTAACATCTGTTGATAATTGTGTTACACGTTTGCGAATTGAAGTAAAAGATATGGATGCGGTGAATCAACAGAAAATAAAATCTACTGGTGTACCAGGGATTAATATTGTTGGAAAAACAAGTATTCAAGTAATTGTTGGAACAAATGTTCAATTTGTTGCAGATGAAATTGAAAAGATTAGAAAAGTGTAAACAATAAAGAAAAACAAGACTACTAATAAATAATAGTCTCAACAGATATAATTTAATCAAAAATGCGGTAGTCTCTCTTTTGGTGGGACTATCGCATTTTTAGATTTTAAGAAAGTAGAAAAAGTTAGCAGGTTTACAGGTATCTTATCTAGAATCAGCATAGATAAGGAAAATAAGGAACTGATAAAAAGAAAATTATTTTAAACGAAGGGATATTTTAATAGGCAATAAAAAAGATGGAATGAACTGGAGGAATTCAAAATGTCGATTGATATAAATTGTGATTTAGGAGAAAGCTATGGTGCTTATCATATAGGGAATGATGAAGAGATAATCCCCTTTGTAACAAGTGTTAATATTGCCTGTGGTTTTCATGCAGGTGATCCAACAACGATGAGAAAAACGGTAAGCCTCGCTCTTGGGAATAAAGTAGCGATTGGAGCACATCCTGGCTTTCATGATCTATTGGGGTTTGGAAGAAGAGAAATAAAAATGGCAGCCAGTGAAGTATATGATCTTGTTGTTTATCAGATAGGAGCATTAGAGGCGATTGTAAAAGCAGAAGGTGGAAAGATGCAACATGTAAAGCCTCATGGTGCATTATATAATATGGCAGCGAAGGATAGCCAATTAGCAGATGCAATCGCTAAAGCTGTTTATAAGGTGAATCCTGAATATATCCTCTTTGGTTTAGGGGGCAGCGAACTAATCAGGGCTGGTAAACGATATGGTTTAAAAACAGCTAACGAAGTATTTGCAGATCGTACATATCAGTCAGACGGAAGCTTAACTCCACGTACACAGGAACAAGCTCTCATACAGGATCCGGTTCATGCAGCAGAACAGATACTTCACATGGTCAAAGAGAAAAGAGTAGTCTCGATTCAAGGAGATGAGGTTCCTATTCAAGCAGATACTATATGCATTCATGGGGATTCCAATCATGGCTTATCTATCGTAAAAAAAATCAGATCAACTCTCATTCAATCAAAAATAAATATAAAAAATTTCATGCAATAAGAGACGTGACTTTCTTTTAATGACAATTTAACAGTTTTCCCAACCAAATCAAAGCAAAATCAACGCTTCTATAAGACATTTTAAAAAATAATGGAAAAACAACGAAATTTAATGAAAAAAATGGGACTTTTATTACATTAAGATGTATAATATATTTCATTAATGTTACAAAGGGTAGCTCAGTTAACTATTTTGTAACAAATTTAATGGATAAACACTATTAAGGTAGTAATAACTAAATGAAGAACTCGAATAGAGATAACAAACATTAAAATCTGTTAATGGAATTTTTTATATTCTTTTCATTATTTTAGTAGAAATGTTTTTGATAGCTATCTGTCCATTGATTCACTGGGTTTTGTTGGGAGTGGGGGAAGTGGGTTCGATTGAAGAGCTCTATAGACAATATAATCAAGAATTAATTCATTTTCTAATATATTTAGGGGTTAAAAAGGAGGAGGTAGAAGATTTAGTTCAAGAGGTTTTTATAAGAGTTCTTAAAACAAAGTGTCTCTTTAAAGGGGAGAGCAGTGCGAGAACTTGGTTATATACGATTGCAAAAAATATAGCCATTGATCATTTTCGAAAGCAAAAAAGTTTCTATTCATTTGATAGCGAAATTCCTATTCATATAAAAGATGAACAGCCACTTCCTGATGAGATTACACTGCAAAAAGAACAGCTGGATTGGATTAAACAGTTACTTAGATGCTGTACAGCGGATCAAAAAAAGGTCATTTATTGTAGGTATTTAAAAGAAATGTCTATTGGAGAAACAGCAATCAATTTAGGCTGGTCTGAAAGCAAGGTGAAGACAACACAGCATCGAGCCTTAAAGCTACTTAAAAGAAGCCTAGTAAACTCTTCAAATATGGGTGTGGCTTTGAAATAAGCGGCACTAAGAATAGCTAGGGGGATATGAAGGAAGTGGGGGATAATACTTGCTATCTCTTGTTCATTTTCTAATTCGTAAATGTATGTAAAAAGAAATAAGTGGAGGATGCCCCCACTTATCTCTATGTTTATTTTATTCCCTTCATCTTGTTCTGAATCATTGGTGATAAAAAGAAAAGGATAATACTTAAGAAAATAGCTGCTCCACCTAAAAGACCAAAGTATGCAACTTCTGATATTTTTGTAAATAACGGAGCAATTTGTGCATTTAACGCTTGCGCTGCTGCACTTGATAAAAACCAAAGACTCATCGTTTGTGCAGAGAAGGCCTCTGGCGCAAGCTTCGTTGTTGCGGATAAACCTACCGGAGATATACATAGCTCCCCAACTACTACAAGGAAATAGCTTAATACTAACCATAATGGGCTTACTAGTGTACTCTCTCCACTTATATAGGCTGGTAACATCATGATGATGAAGGATAAACCAGCAAACAATAACGCAATGGAAAACTTCTTAGAAACAGAAGGCTGACGATTACCTAACTTCACCCAAATCCACGCAAATACTGGTGCAAAAATAATGATGAACAATGGATTGATGGATTGGAAAATTGTCGGTGAAAGACTTAAACCAGCAAACTCTAATTGTGTTCGTTTATCAGCGTAGGTAGCAAGAATTGTAGATCCTTGTTCTTGAATAGCCCAAAACATAACAGCAGCTAAGAACAATGGAATATACGCAATCAATCTAGAACGCTCATCACGAGTTGTTTTTGGACTGCGATACATAACTGTGAAATAAATCGCTGGAATTAAGAATCCAAGAATTCCGATAATCGTGATAAATGAATCAAATGTAAGCCAACCTAAAGAAATAGTAATGGCTACAATAATGGCAAGGACAACTATACCAATACCAATGGAAGAAAATACTTTTTTCTTTTCATCTTTTGACAATGGATTTGGCACAACTGTACCAGCAAGTCCTAGATTCTTCTTCTTTGTTACCATGAATACAATTAATCCTAATAACATACCAACTGCCGCAAGTCCGAAACCAAGATGGAAGCTATAATTCATTCCAATCTCTCCGACGATAATTGGTGCTAGGAAACCACCAAGGTTAATACCCATGTAGAAAATACTAAAACCAGCATCACGACGAGCGTCTTCTGGGCTATACATCTCCCCAACAATGCTTGATACGTTCGGTTTTAATAATCCTGTTCCGATAACAATTAAGACCATTGAAATAAAGAACATCGTAATACTGCCTGGAACTGCCAAAACAATATGACCAAGCATGATGAAAATACCACCATAGAAAACGGCCATAGACGTTCCAAAAATTCTATCTGCAAACCATCCGCCAATAATACCGGACATATAGACAAGGGAACCGTAAATAGAAACTATAGCAATTGCAGTTCCCTCCGAGATACCTAATCCGCCTTTAGATACTTCATAGTACATATAATAAACCAGGATGGCTCTCATTCCATAATAGGAAAACCTCTCCCAAAATTCTGTAAAGAAAAGTGTGAATAATCCTTTAGGGTGCCCAAAAAATCCCTTTTGGGGAACACTGTCCACAATTTTCTGTTTATTTGATTCTGACATGATGAAACCTCCTCTATTATTTTAATATAATACTGAAAAGATACTAGATTTGTCAAAAAAATTTTTGATGAAACATGTAGATAGGAAAATATATGTTTTTTTTCTTTTTGAAGTCAAAATAATAAGTGTTTTATGAAAATAATAAATATTTCTAATATAATTATTTTTGGATTCTTGGCTTATTAATAAGTCATTGGAATAGAAATAAGCTTTAGGGGAGAAATTTACGGAATATAGACTCGCGTATAAAAGGGAGTTAAGAGAGAGGGGATAGAAAAAAGGAATCTAAAAAATAATAGATTCCTCCTCTTTAGATTCCTATTATATGGTAGTGCTAACAGTATGCTCACACTAATAGACGTATCAATTATCCACGTATCGCTTTAATTGCTTCTTCGCGATTTGGATTATTATAGATGAATGACCCAGCAACAAGAACATTAGCCCCTGCCTCTTTCACTAAAACGGCTGTTTCAGCATTAATTCCACCATCAACTTCAATCTCAAGTGCAGGATTTAATTGATCTGCTAATTGGCGAACTTCTCTAATTTTCGGAAGTACATTAGGGATGAAGGCTTGTCCGCCAAATCCAGGATTAACGGTCATCAAAAGAACCATGTCAATATCTTCGATAATATGTTTAATCATTTCAACAGGAGTACTTGGATTTAAAACTACTCCGGATTTTACCCCGTTTTCTTTAATCAATTGAATAGTACGGTGTAGATGGCGACATGCTTCCACATGTACTGTGATGATATCAGCCCCAGCTTTTGCAAATTGCGGTATATAGGAATCGGGGTTTTCAATCATTAAATGAACATCTAAAGGTAATGATGTAACGGGTCGAATTGCTTCGACAATAAGTGGACCGATGGTGATGTTTGGAACAAAATGGCCATCCATTACATCAACATGAATGTAATCAGCTCCACCTAACTCAACATCTTTAACTTCCTCCCCTAGCTTCGCAAAATTAGCGGAGAGAATGGAGGGTGCAACTTTAATCATATGTAAGCCTCCTTTTTCGTAGTGGTTTAAAATAAATGAATTAATAAATATGTACATGAAAATTATAGCAGAACGTGAGGTGTTGAACAAGCGGATTGAATGCGGTTACGTTTTTACAGTGGAAGGTGTGAAAAAAATAGTAGCCACTTCGTAATATGGAAGGATTAGAAGAAGTGGCTATCAGAATTGAATCACTTACTTTAAAAGAATTATAATTTATTTATGATTTCTTTTTGAATTTCAGCAGTTGCAGCTGCATAATTTGTTGATATACAAGAAACTAACATTTCTTTGTTTTTATAGAAAGGTTCTTTGTTTTTATTATAGTAAAAACGTACACTCTCTTCTTCTTTAAAGAATTCCTTCCCAATTTTTAATAGAGTAGTAATTGGCAAGGTATCAAAAGAAACAGTGCTTTCTTCATGCTTTGGAGTCGGAATAGACTGTTCTTGATCTGTTTGCTTAAACTCTTTCACTACTTTTTTAAGAACCTTTTCTTGAGCAATTACCTGTTTAAAAAGTTTTTTGCGCACTCTTTTTTTCTTGGATTGAAGTCCAAATGTTTCTAATATATAGTGATGTAATTCTGTATTTTGTGTAACTTCTTCTTGCATTTTACTGATTGTATTCATTGCAAAACTCCTCTAATCTTTTCTTTCACCACTAAATCCATGGAATATAGGGATTTTGGCACTGAATTATTATATACTAAACTATTAAAAGTACAAAGTTTAATTCGGTATTCGAAATATATTCAGGGTGAGATGGCTTAATAATGAAAGGTTATATTGTTGTTATTGAGTAAATTCCCTTCACTTTTCGTAGGAACATTTAAATGATAAAAAGAAGGCATAGAGCCTTCTTTCTATCATTCTCCTCGTTCTGAAAATAAGCGGGCAATTTCTACGATTACATTTGTCGCTTTCACCATGTTATCTACAGAAATGTATTCATATTTTCCGTGGAAATTCTCTCCACCTGTAAATATATTCGGTGTTGGTAGTCCCATATAAGAAAGCTGGGAGCCATCTGTACCACCACGGATTGGTTGTACAATAGGTGTAATACCGAGATTTTCCATTGCTTGGTATGCGACGTCTACAATTTCTTTTACCGGCTCTATTTTTTCACGCATATTGTAGTATTGGTCGTTCAAATCTAGTTTTACCGTATTAGCGCCATACTTTTCATTTAACTCATGTATGATTGCCTGAAGGGTATTTTTTCTGTCTTCAAAAGAAGATCGATCAAAATCGCGGATAATATAAGAAAGCTTTGTCTCTTCTACATCTCCTTCAAAAGAAAGCAAATGATAAAAGCCCTCATAGCCTTCTGTGAATTCAGGTGCTTCATTCGCAGGTAAACGGTTTTGTAATTCCATTGCTATTTTGATACTATTGACCATTTTTCCTTTTGCTGTCCCTGGATGAACATTCGTGCCGCTTACGGTAATCTTTGCTCCAGCTGCATTAAAGCTTTCATATTGTAATTCACCTAATGGGCCACCATCAACTGTGTAAGCAAAATCTGCATCAAAGGCTTCTACATTAAATTTATGAGGTCCTCTTCCAATTTCTTCATCAGGTGTAAAGGCAACTCTAATTTTACCATGTTTAATGTCTGGGTTTTCTTTTAGGTAAATAAGGGCTGTTACAATTTCAGCAATTCCAGCTTTATTATCTGCACCAAGCAATGTTGTTCCATCGGTAGTGAGTAATGTATGACCAACATAATTCTTTAATTCTGGAAATTCTTTAGGGGATAAAACGATATGTAAGTCTTTATTTAATACAATATTTTGCCCGTCATATTTTTCTGTTTTTTGTGGACGAACATTTTTCCCCGTGAAATCTGTGGCTGTATCTAAATGAGCTAGAAATCCAATCGTTGGAACCTTATTATCTGTATTAGCCGGCAAGGTTGCCATAACATATCCGTTTTCATCAATCGTTACTTCGGCCATTCCAATTTCTTTTAGTTCTTCCACTAATAAATTTGCTAGTGTTAACTGTCCTGGAGTAGATGGACATTCTGAGTTGCTTTCATTTGATTGCGTATCAACCACTGCATACGATATAAAACGATTTATAATATTTTCTTTCACACTATTCAACTCCTTTATCAGATATCCTGATTTTATCATAGAAGGAATGAATAATACGAATATAGTGAATTAGCTATCTAGATTCTCCTAAGTAGGCAAAATTAGTTATCAATTGATTCATAATCGTTCACAATTATGTTGAATTTTGGTTTAGTTTGATGCTTTATTTGGACGGCTTTTTAGATAGAATATAAGTATTGCCATTGTAGAAAAGGAGATGGATGAATGAAGAAACAAAATAAACCAACGATTATTTTTAGTGCAATCGCAGTAATCATTATTATTTGTTTTGTAGCTATATGGTGGTTAAACAGTAAGAATATACATACAATGGAAGACATAAAGAAAATAAATGCATCGGCTACGTTTGCCCAGCAAGATGAGGAGTATATTGTTTATTTTTGGCAAGCCACTTGTACATATTGCAAACAAATTGAAAATGATGTTATAGAGTTTAGCAATGGTGGAGATATTCCCATTTATGTTGTGGACATGCAGAACAAAAATAATGAATCTAGTTGGTATGATTGGGAAGCACACCATAAGAAGTTTAATAAAGTAATTGGAAAAATGGAAGATGGCAAAGAAGTATGGAACGATGGGATAAATATAGAGGATTTTCAAAATAATCAAGAAATTGCCTGGGGTATTGTAGCAGATGAAGATAATCAAATCATCGCAACACATAATACTGCTTATGGAAACGAAGCACCAGAAAGTGCAGAGGAAATTGAAATTACCGGAACACCAACAATGATAAAAATTAAAGATGGTAAGTTTGAGGAGTATGCAGTTGGTGTAGAAGAAACACTCGAAATGCTAGGGAAATAAAGTGGAAAGAAGCTGAAGTTAGGGTGACCTATCTAAGCTTCTTTTTTTGTTTGAATTTTAGATATTGATAGGTAAGGGAAAAGTGGTATATCCAGTAAATGAAAGCTGAAAACACTAACCAAGATTACATTCTCATCAATATAAATAGCCATGATTTGGATTAATCTTTACAAAATAACTATAAGTAAAAATAAATAAAACATTTCAAAAACAAACAAACATATTGTATAATGTAATCGGGGTATAAAAAAACAGTTTGTGAAGGGAGAATTATTATGGTTCAGAATTTATGGAATAATGAAAGGGCTTCACAATTAAAAAAAGGTTTAGATGAGTTAGTTTACCGATCTAATTTAATTGGTTCAGATCGAGCTGTATGTAATTGGGGTGGCGGAAATACTTCCATGAAGACAATTGAAAAAGATTTTCGTGGAAGAGAGATAGAAGTAATGTGGGTAAAAGGAAGCGGTTCAGACTTAGCAACAATGAAAGCGCATAATTTTACAGGTCTTAAGCTGGAGGATATTAAACCATTAATCGAAAGAAAAGAAATGCCTGATGAGGAAATGGTTGCTTATTTATCACATTGTATGATTGATAGTACGCATCCAAGAGCGTCTATCGAAACCTTATTACACGCATTTTTACCATATAAACATGTCGATCACACCCATCCAGATGCTATTATTAGCATTTGCTGTGCAGATAATGGGAAACAAATCGCCGAAGAAATTTATGGGAATCGTTTTGTGTGGGTACCTTATATCCGACCAGGTTTTACACTATCAAAAATGATTGCAGAAGGTGTACAGAATAACCCGAATGCAGAATTAGTATTAATGGAAAAGCATGGTCTTGTTGTTTGGGGAGAGACAGCTGAGGAAAGCTATGAAAAAACAATCACTTTTATTAACGAAGCAGAAAGCTATATTCATAATAAAATAGAAGAAGAAAAAGTTTTTGGTGGAGAGAAATATTCTGCTTTATCGAAGGAATCGGCAGAAGAGATTCTTAGCCAAGTGCTACCAGTAATTCGAGGAGCAATTAGCGAAGAAAAACAGATGCTTTTAACCTATGATAGAGAGGAAGAAGTACTTCAATTCGTGAATAGCAAGGATGCAAAGCGTTTATCACAAATAGGTGCAGCTTGCCCAGACCATCTTGTACATACGAAAAGACAACCTTTATATATAGAGTGGGATCCGGCTACAAAAGATATTGCTAGTTTAAAAGAAAGCATAAAAAAAGGTGTGGAAAACTTTAAAAATGAGTATATTGCTTATTTTGAAAGAAATAAAGAAGCTGGAGATCAAATTTCAGAAACAGCTCCTCGGGTTATTTTAATTCCTGGAATTGGAATGGTTAACACGGGAAAAACGCTTGCTATGGCTGAAGTGAGCGGAGCATTATACCATCGTGCAATCTCTGTAATGAAGGGTGCTACTACTTTAGGAGAATTTGTATCATTAAATGAAAATGAGTCATTTAAAATCGAGTATTGGCCACTGGAATTATATAAATTATCTCTAGCACCAAAAGAAGCGGAATTCTCTCGTAAAGTTGCATTTGTTACTGGAGGAGCGGGTGGTATTGGTAGTGAAACTTGCCGACTATTTGCAGACCTAGGAGCACATGTTGTTATTGCGGATCTTAATATAGAAGGTGCAGAAAAGGTAGCGGCAGAAATCAATGAAAAGTACGGTTCTAAACGTGCGCTAGCAGTTAAGATGGATGTAACAAGTGAAGAAGCTGTGAAAGAAGCCTACAAGAAAACAGCTCTTACATTTGGAGGAGTGGATATTATCGTCAATAATGCTGGACTTGCAACATCTAGTCCATTTGATGAAACTTCTTTACAAGAATGGAATTTAAATGTAAATGTTCTTGGAACAGGATATTTTCTAGTTGCGAGAGAAGCATTTAAACAAATGAAAGAGCAAGGTTTAGGGGGAAGCATGGTATTTATCGGTTCCAAAAACTCTGTATATGCAGGGAAAAATGTTACTGCATATAGCTCGGTGAAAGCAATGGAAGCACATCTAGCAAGATGTATTGCTGCAGAGGGAGGAGAATTTGGCATTCGTGTTAATACGGTATTACCAGATGCTGTGTTACAAGGATCTGCTATTTGGGGATCTAAGTGGCGTGAAGAAAGAGCTGCCAATTATGGAATTGACCCAGATCAACTAGAAGAGCACTATAAGAAACGAACTACTTTATTAGTAAATATTTTTCCAAAGGATATTGCGGAAGCGATTTGCTATTTCTCTTCTTCAAAAGCAGAGAAAACAACAGGGTGTATGCTGACAGTTGATGGAGGAGTACCTGCAGCGTTCACTAGATAATATAAAAAGTGGGGATTTATTCTATCCCCGCTTTTTTGCTGTAATAGGAATGGAAAATAGTTGTGAAAGGAAGTTTCCTTCTATTGTTAAGTAGATATTAGAAGAAGCAAGTCTTATACTATAGTAGAATGAATGTAAACGATTTCGATTGGTGATTGAAAAAGTCAAAAGTTCTGTGTAACAAACTCACCAATTATATGATAAATCGTTCAAACAGGAGGTTGACCTTCTTGGAAAATGCTTTATTGAAGCAATTAATGGAATTAACAGAGGAAGAAAAAAGTATTGTGCAACAAAAGCAAGGTGTTATGAAAGATATTTATACAAGTCAAAGTAATTTTATTATTGAAAGTGAAAAGTTTTTGCGGAAAGATAAAATGATTACGGTGAGAAAGCATACACGTTTTATTGATTTTCCTAAACATAAGCATAATTATATTGAGATTAATTATGTAGTGAGTGGGAGCTTAAAGCAAAAAGTTGGTAATGACCATATATCCCTAAAAAAAGGAGAGCTCTTATTTTT
This sequence comes from Niallia sp. FSL W8-0635, assembly GCF_038007965.1. GTDB lineage: Bacteria > Bacillota > Bacilli > Bacillales > Cytobacillaceae > Niallia. The sequence goes on from NZ_JBBOYD010000001.1 coordinate 1,294,486, forward strand.
AAATCAGCATATGGAGCATGAAATTCAGGCATGTAATCGGGAAGATATTGTCGTTAATTTCATCATCCAGCCACCTTTTTTTCAATTTATTTTTCAATATTTACATGAAGAAAATAAACTAACCGATTTTCTTATTAATAGCTTATTTAATCATACGGAAAGTGGACAATATTTATATTACAAGGTCTCAGATGTCATGGAAATCCAAGACATCATTGGGAAACTATTAAAAGAAGAAACAAATAACTCCATTTTATCGGAATCGACGATGAAGCTGTATATGGGGTTATTGATTATAGAGCTTATAAAAAATACAGATAAAATTCAACAAAATGAGGGAGTATTGCAAAATCAGTATCTCGTGATTGAAGCTTTGACCTATATCGAAGAGAAGTATCAAAATGGAACGCTAAATGAACTAGCAGAAAAGCTACATCAATCAATGTCTTCTTTGAGCAAAAATATAAAAAAAGCAACAGGCTATACTTTTAAGGAGCTACTGCAGGAGAAGCGGCTTAGTAAGTCGAAAATACTGTTAGAGACTACGGATCTTTCGATTAAGCGGATTATTGAAGAAGTAGGATATGATAATATTAGCTATTTCTATCGGATATTTAAAGAGAAATATGGAATGACGCCAAAAGAATTTCGGTTAAAGCTAGCAAAGTAATCTATTTGCTAGTTTTTTCTTTGTAAAGACAATTTTTTCTATTAAAGCAGTAGAAATACTAGAAAAAAACCGTTGGCTGTTTGGAAAATAAGGACAATAAAAAAGAAAAGTTACGTTATTTTTTCAAAGGTTGAAAACCATTACAATAAATGCAAGGAAACGTTTTCTAAATCCTTTTTAAGGAGAGGTGGAAATGACAAGATATACGCTTGCAGTAGATATCGGAGCCTCAAGCGGAAGGCTAATTATCGGATCTGTTCAAAATGAGAAATTAGAGCTTAATGAAATTCATCGTTTTGAAAATAAGATGATCAAAAAAGGACAGCATTACTGTTGGGATATGGATAGGCTTTTTTTAGAAGTGAAAAAAGGAATAAAAAAATGCAACGATCTAGGCATTAAGCCAGAAAGTATCGGCATTGATACATGGGCAGTAGATTTTGTATTACTAGATGAAGATGGAGAACGATTGACAGATGCCGTAGCTTATCGGGATGATCGAACGGATGGCATGATGGAAGAAGTATTCCAGAAAATCATGAAGGAAAGATTATACTTAGAAACAGGAATTCAATTCCAAAAATTTAATACCATTTATCAATTATACGCTTTAAAAAAGACACAGCCAGAAGTATTAGAAAAGGCGAAAACCTTTTTAATGATACCTGATTATTTACACTATTTGCTTTCAGGGATTCCGGCAAATGAATACACCAATGCCTCTTCTACCCAGTTATTAAATGCTTTTACAAAAAAATGGGACAAAACGATTCTCGATATATTAGAAATTAATAGTGAAATGTTCCAAGAAATTAAAAAGCCAAATACTGTTCTTGGAAATTTGAAGGCTGAATTGGTAGAGGAATTTGGCTTTGATATGAAAGTTATTTTACCTGCGACACATGATACAGGTTCTGCAGTAATTTCCGTACCCGAACTTAATGATACAATCTATATCAGTTCAGGGACTTGGTCTCTGATTGGAGTTGAAAATAGATTTCCTATCTGTGTAACGAAGGCATTAGATTATAACTTTACAAATGAAGGTGGGATTGATTACCGCTTTCGCTTTTTGAAAAATATTATGGGACTCTGGATGATTCAGGAAGTAAGACGAAATTACAATAATCAATACTCTTTTGCTGAGTTTGTTGATTTAGCTAATGCAGCACATGATTTTAGAAGTATTGTGAATGTAAATGATAATCGTTTTCTAAATCCTGACAATATGGTGGAAGAAATTCAGAGCTATTGTATAGAAACAGGGCAACAGGTTCCATCAACACCTGGAGAAATAGCAAAATGTGTTTATGAAAGTTTAGTAGAAAGCTATATTACAGCTGTAAATGAAATAGAAGAAATTTTCGAAAAATCCTTTCCTAGTATTAATATTATTGGCGGCGGATGTCAAAATGAAATGTTAAATCAGTTACTTGCAGAAGCCACAAAAAAGGATGTATATGCTGGGCCAATTGAAGCGACAGCAATTGGAAACATTGTTTCACAGTTCATTGCATTAGGAGAAATAGATAGTTTATCAGAGGCAAGACAAATGATAAAGAAATCATTTGAAATAAAAGAATACAAAGCTGCGGAAGATGCAATCAAATAAAAGGGGGACATAAACATGTCTATTAAAGAAAATTTTGATTTAGCTAAACAACAATATGAGCAATGGGGAGTAAATGTAGAAGAAGCATTGGAAAAGCTAAGAAATATTCCAATTTCCATTCATTGCTGGCAAGGGGATGATATTGCTGGATTTGAAGTAAATCAAAGAGAATTATCCGGCGGTATTGATGTGACAGGGAATTATCCTGGAAAAGCAACGAATCCAGAGGAATTAAGAAGCGATTTAGAGAAAGCGCTCTCTCTTATTCCTGGGAAGCATCGTGTTAATCTGCATGCTATTTACGCGGAAACAAATGGAGTTGCTGTAGAAAGAGATGAGCTAGAACCAAAGCATTTTGAAAATTGGGTACAATGGGCAAAAGAAAATGGTTTAGGGCTAGATTTTAATCCGACTCTATTCTCCCATGAAAATGCAGCAGATGGCTTAACATTAGCTCATCCAAGTCAAGAAATTCGTGATTTTTGGATTAAGCATTGCATTGCTAGTAGAAAAATCGCTGAATATTTTGGGAAAGAACTAGGAACTCCTGCTTTAACGAATATATGGATCCCTGACGGCTATAAAGATATTCCAAGTGACCGCTTAACTCCAAGAAAAAGATTAAAGGATTCCTTAGATAAAATTTATGCTGTAGCGACAGATGAAAGATATAACTTGGATGCAGTGGAAAGTAAGGTTTTTGGAATTGGGTCAGAATCCTATGTAGTAGGCTCACATGAATTTTACTTAGGATATGCGTTGAAAAATAATAAATTATGTCTAATGGATACTGGTCACTATCACCCAACAGAAACCGTTTCTAACAAAATTTCTTCCATGCTTTTATTTAGTGATAAATTAGCATTGCATGTATCTAGACCAGTAAGATGGGATAGTGATCATGTTGTTATTTTGGATGATGAACTAAAAGAAATTGCTGTAGAAATCGTACGTAATGATGCATTAAACAAAGTAATTATCGGCCTTGATTTCTTTGATGCTAGCATTAACAGAGTGGCAGCATGGACAATCGGTACAAGAAATATGATTAAAGCACTTTTAAATGCATTATTACTTCCAAATGAAAAATTAAAACAATTACAAGAGGAAGGGAATTTTACAGAGAGACTAGCATTAATGGAAGAATTTAAAACCTATCCATTTGGGGCTATTTGGGATTATTACTGTGAACAAATGGATGTGCCAGTGCGTGAGGCTTGGATAAATGAAGTGAAAGCATATGAGGAAGAAGTTCTTTTGAAGAGATGAAGATAAGATTAATGATTATTCATAGATAAATGTCGGGAAAAGAGTAAAAGTATTGGACTTTTACTCTTTTCCTATAATTATATGTGAGTATTTGAAGTTATAAATAAACCCATATGTTGAATAGTTTAAAAATATGCTATAGTAATAAACATATAACAACATAATCCCAAGAAAACAAAAATGGAGGGAGAACTTCGAAAGTGCTTGTAGCGGAAAGACGACGAAAAATTGTGGAGCTTATAAATGAAAGACTAAGCATTCGTGTGACGGAGCTTAGTGAGATTTTCTCTGTAACAGAAGAAACGATTAGAAGAGATTTAGAAAAGCTTGAACAGGAAAAGCTTTTGATGAGAAGTCATGGTGGGGCTGTGAGTATTGAAAAAGAACCTGCAGATACTCCCTTTATCGTAAGAGAGGTAACAAATGCCGAGCAAAAGAAAGCAATTGCTCGAGAAGCTGTAAAAAGTATTGAAGCAGGAGAACAAATTATATTGGATGGCAGTACCACCGCTTGGTATATGGCAGCCCAACTACCAGATATGCCACTTACGGTTATTACTAATTCAATTAAGGTTGCATTGGAATTGAGTAAGAAAGAACAAATTAAAGTAATATCAACAGGTGGCATGCTTCTATCCAAATCTTTATCTTATGTAGGACCTTTAGCAGAGCGTTCCCTAGACAGATATTATGTGAACAAGCTATTTCTATCATGTAAAGGGGTAGATGTAGCAAGCGGATTAAGTGATGCGAATGAATGGCAGGCATTATTAAAGAAACAGATGATGAATATATCATCTGAGGTAACGCTCCTTGTAGATTCAAGTAAATTTGGAGTGAAAACCTTTGCTCATATTGCAAATCTAGATCAGATACACCATGTTATTACGGATGAAAATATACCAGCAGAATATGAAAATTGGTTTCAGGAAAAGAATATATCCTTTAAGGCAGTACTATCTTAAGAGAAAATGTTTAAGAAATAGTAGTTTGAGCAGTAATTTATAGACAGCACCAACAGATTGAAAAATGTTGGTGCTGTCTTCTTTTTGTTTTTGAATGGTAAAGCTATTATGATAAAACAAACAAAAACAAAATAAAATTCACAAAAAATACATAAAGTATTTCTGTTTTTATTTTTGTATATGTTGACTTATTTTTGTTTCGAGAGTAATATGAAGATGTGAAAAACAAAGAATATAAAAATACTAGTTAATGAAAAATAAAGGGAGTGACAGAATGGTAGCGATTATGCAAAAGAAAAATATCTCAGAAGCACCATTTATAAAGGAAATGTGTGAAGCAACATTAAACATGTGGAATATGGGCTGGGATGAAAGAAATGGGGGGAATATTAGTTATCTTTTAGAGGAGGAAATTGTTGAACAGTATTTAGATGTCAGCAAAAGTAACCGGTCTCTTCCATTGAAGTTTCCAGTGTTAGAATTAGCAGGGAAATATTTTATCGTTACAGGTTCTGGCAAGTATTTTAAAAATGTGAAAAAAGATCCTGCAAATACACTTGGTGTTTTAAAAGTAGATAATAATGGAGAAAAGGTTCACATACTTTGGGGCTTTGAGGATGGGTCCAATCCTACAAGCGAGTTAGCCTCCCATTTTATGAGTCATATTGCCCGTTTGCGAGTAGACCCTAACCACCGGATTATCATGCATAATCATGCGACTAATATACTCGCAATGACATTTATTCATGATTTAGATGAAGCTAGCTTTACGAAAACATTGTGGCAAATGTGTACAGAATGTATTGTTGTTTTTCCAGATGCAATTGGTATATTGCCTTGGATGGTTCCTGGAACAGATGCAATTGGGGAAAAAACAGCGGAGAAAATGCTGATGCATCGTTTAGTAGTATGGCCACATCACGGAATCTTTGGTGCTGGTTCAACCATGGACGAAACATTTGGTTTAATTGAAACAGCAGAAAAAGCAGCACAAATTTATACAATCATTGGGGATTCCTCTAAGATAAAACAAACCATTACAGACCAGCAGCTAAAAGATTTAGCAGATGCATTTCAGGTTGTGCCTAGAGAAGGAATTTTAAATCTATAAAAGAGTAGGGCATATTGCCCTTCTTTATAAATTAATTTGTGAAATGTTGAACAAATAAGAGGGGGTAAATAAAAATGAGTGCTCATGTATTTTATGTCCCTAGTATAAATTTAATGGGGAGAGATTGTTTACAGGATGTTGGACCACAAATAGAAGAGTTGGGATTAAAAAAAGCGCTAGTAGTAACAGATGCTTTTCTAAATGGGAGTGGAATTGTTGCTAAAGTGAAAAAAGTATTGGAGGATAGAGAAATTGAGTATGCTGTTTATGCAGAAGTGAAGCCTAATCCATCAATCGCGAATGTATATAGAGGAGTAGAAGTATATAAAGACAATGGATGTGACTTTATCGTATCTGTTGGAGGTGGTTCTCCTCAAGATACTGCAAAGGCAATAGGTCTTTATGTAACGAATGGTGGAGATATTAGGAATTATGAAGGGGTAGGAAAGACATCAAATAAATCAGTACCAATTGTAGCGATAAATACAACTGCTGGAACTTCAAGTGAGTTCACTATTAACTATGTCATTACTGATGAAGAGCGCCAAGTTAAAATGGTAATGGTTGATAAAAATTGTCTTGTAACAATATCAGTAAATGATCCGGAGCTAATGGTAGATAAGCCTGCTGCATTAACAGCGGCAACAGGTATAGATGCTTTAACTCATGCGATAGAAGCAATTGTTACTCCAGGAGCATATGCAGTAACAGATGCTACTGCGTTAGCGGCGGTAGAGAAAATATTCACCTATTTACCCCGTGCAGTGAAGGACGGACATGATATTGAAGCACGTGAACAAATGGTGTATGTAATGTTCTTAGCAGGTATGGCATTTAATAATGCGGGATTAGGATTTGTTCATGCCATGGCTCACCAACTTGGAGGGGTATATGATTTACCTCATGGTGTATGTAATGCCATGCTCCTACCTATTGTGGAAAGAGAAAATGCGAAGCGAGACCCACATAAATTTCCAGCAATAGCACAAGCAATTGGTATCCCTACTATAGGAAAAACGGATAGCCAATGTGCAGAGGAAGTAATTGCAGCCATAATAAAGCTTTGCCAAACAGTAGAAATTCCAACCAAATTATCAGAGTTAGGTGTAGATGAGGTTGATTTGGATAAACTAGCGAGTTTTTCATTACTAGATGCATGTGCACCTGGAAACCCATTTCAACCTACAAAGGAAGAAGTAATTTCTATGTTTAAAGAAATTCTATAATAATATAAATTTGTAAACAGCGAGACTTGTATATAGAAGAGATTAGTTTTTTTGCGTACTAATCTCTTCTGTTTTGATTTGTACAGAAAATCGGATGGTATTCAAAATAAAACTGAATAAAATAAAAATAAACAAACATATATTTTTTTGTTTATTTTTTATATAATAAAAAGAAAGCACTTTATTTAATCTTCCTCAAGAAAAAATATTTCATTTAGAGACTAATGAAAGTTAGGTGAAAAGAAATGCAGCTAAAATCAATAATGATCATGTTCATACTTTTGAATATTGTAAGCGGATGCACTTTCGATTCTTCTAATCAAAAATATGAAATTATTTATCAGGATGATAGGAGTCAAACAAAAGAAATGAAAAGTTCAGCCACTGAAAAGGAATATACGATTGCTGTCATTCCAAAAGTAAATGGTATTCCCTATTTTAATGCAGTGGAAGAAGGAGTTTTAGAAGCTGGGAAAGATTTGAATGTCCATGTACTATATGCCGGTCCATTAATTGCGGATTGGCAGCAACAAGAGCAGCTTGTGAAGGAATACATAGAAAAAGAGGTTGATGCGATTGCCATTTCAGCAAATGATCCAGAAAAATTAGGCCCTATATTATTAGAAGCAAAACAAAGAGGGATTGTTGTTATAACATGGGACTCGGATACAAATGAAAAGTATCGGAAATATTTTGTCAGCTCTGTTGATCCAGAAACATTAGGTAGACATGTGATGGATACTCTATCTTTAAATATGAAGGAAAAAGGCTCTTATGCCATTATTACCGGTTCAGAAAATGCGGCAACTTTAAAGGAATGGATTAAGTGGATGGTGATTCAACAAGAAGAAAACTATCCTAATATGAGGCTCTTGGAAGTAGGGGAATCGAATGATAATCCACAAAAAGCCTATATGATCGCAAAAGAACTGGTAGAGAAATATCCGGATTTAAAGGGGATTATTGGAGGTTCATCGGTAGGACCTCCGGCAGCTGCACAAGCAATAATGGATGCTAATAAAGTAGGAGAGGTTGCAGTTGTTGGTTTATCAAGTCCTAATTTAGTGGGTTCCTATTTGAAAAATGGAGCGATGCAGGTTAGTACTTTATGGAGTCCCAAAAAATTAGGCTATTTAACAGTAAGTGTAGCAAAAGAACTTTT